>JAFLDS010000002.1 GCA_017302295.1 Thauera sp.
CCGCAGCGCCCGCAGCGGCAGCCGGCGCTGCAGCGGCGGCCACCGCAGGTGCCGAAGCGCCCGCAGCAGACTTGGCTTCGGTATCGATCTGTGCGATCAGCTCGCCCGATGTCACCGTGCCCCCGTTGGCCTTGATGATCTTGACCAGCACGCCGTCGGCGGGCGCCGGCGTCTCGAGCACGACCTTGTCGGTCTCGATGTCGATCAGGTTCTCGTCACGCGAGACGGCGTCGCCCTCCTTCTTGTGCCAGGACACCAGCGTCGCTTCGGACACGGACTCGGACAGCTGCGGAACTTTGACTTCGATCAGCATGAATTTCTCTCCCGTTTGACTTCTTTATACGTTCGGCGATTGGGGCGTCGTTTCCTGGATCGGACCGAAGGCGTTCTCGATCACCGCCTTCTGCTGCTGGTTGTGCTTGGCGTAATAGCCCACCGCCGGCGACGCTGCGGCCGGACGGCTGACGAGCAGCAGACGGCGCTTGGTTCCGAGCACGTTCACCAGGTGCTGACGCGAGGCCAGCCAGTACCACGCACCCTGGTTGCGGGGCTCTTCCTGGCACCACACCACTTCCTTGGCGTTCGGGAACTGGGCGATCGCCTTGCCGAACTCTTCCGCCGGGAAGGGATACAGTTGTTCGAGCCGCACCAGTGCGGTATCGGTGATGTTGTTCTCGCGGCGGTGCGCAAGCAGCTCATAGTAAAGCTTGCCCTGGCACAGCACGACGCGCTTGACCTTCTTCGGATCGAGCTTCTCGATCTCCGGGATCACCGTCTGGAAGCCGCCATTGGCAAGTTCGTCGATCGACGACACCGCTTCCTTGTGGCGCAGCAGCGACTTCGGCGTGATGATGATCAGCGGCTTGCGCAGCTTGCGGATCATCTGACGACGCAGCAGGTGGAAGATCTGCGCCGGCGTGGTCGGCACGCAGACCTGCCAGTTGTTCTCCGCGGCCATGTTCATGAAGCGCTCAGGACGCGCCGACGAGTGCTCCGGGCCCTGGCCCTCGTAGCCATGCGGCAGCATCATGACGAGGCCTGACAGGCGCCCCCACTTCGCTTCACCCGAGCTGATGAACTGGTCGATCACGACCTGGGCGCCGTTCACGAAATCGCCGAACTGCGCTTCCCACACCACGAGTTCATTGGGCTCGGCAGTCGAGTATCCATATTCGAAAGCGAGTACGGCCTCTTCGGAGAGCACCGAGTCAAAGCACTGGAACTTGGGCTGACCATCCTGGATGTGGTCGAGCGGCTTGTAGCTGCCCTCGTCCCAGCGTTCGCGTTTCTGGTCATGCAACACGGCGTGACGATGGAAGAAGGTGCCGCGACCGACGTCCTCGCCCGACAGGCGCACCGCATAGCCTTGGGCAAGCAGGCTGGCGTAAGCCAGGTTCTCGCCCATGCCCCAGTCGAGCGGCAACTCGCCGCGCGCCATCGCCGCGCGATCGTCGATGATTTTCTTGACGCGCGAGTGCAGCGTGAAGGTCGAAGGCACAGCCGCGAGGCGCTCGCCAAGGCGCTTCGCTTCCTGCACCGGGATCGCGGTGTCCGCCTCGTCGGTGTAGGCCTGCTTCAGGAAGGGGCTCCAATCGACGGAGAACTGGCGCTGGTGCCCCGAAAGCACCGGGTTGTACAGCAGCTCGCCCTTGTCCAGATGCTCGCGGTACTCCGCGATCATCCTTTCCGGCTCCTCCGCGGCGCAGGTGCCTTCGGCGACCAGACGATCCGCGTAGAGTTTGCGCGTGCCCGGATGCTGCTGCACCTTGCGGTACATCAGCGGCTGGGTGACCATCGGCTCGTCCTGCTCGTTGTGGCCGAGCTTGCGGTAGCACACGATGTCGATGACGACATCCTTCTTGAACTGCTGGCGGAACTCGACGGCCAGCGCGGTCACGAAGGCCACCGCCTCCGGATCGTCGCCATTGACGTGGAAGATCGGCGCCTCGACCATCTTGAAGATGTCGGTGCAGTACAGCGAGGAGCGGTAGTCGCGCGGATCGGAGGTGGTGAAGCCGATCTGGTTGTTGACGACGATGTGCACCGTGCCGCCGGTGCCGTAACCGCGGGTCTGCGAGAAATTCAGCATCTCCTGGTTCACGCCCTGGCCTGCAACCGCGGCGTCGCCGTGGATCAGCACCGGGATGACCTGGGTCTTGTCCGCATCCTTGCGACGCACCTGGCGCGCATAGACCGAGCCCTCGACCACCGGGTTGATGATCTCGAGGTGCGAGGGGTTGAAGGCCAGCGTCAGGTGCATCGGACCGCCCGGGGTCATGACGTCGCTGGAGAAGCCGAGGTGGTACTTCACGTCGCCTGCGGTGAGGTCGAGCGCCGCCTTGCCTTCGAACTCCGAGAACAGCATCGCAGGCGACTTGCCGAGGGTGTTCACCAGCACGTTCAGGCGACCGCGGTGCGCCATGCCGATCACCACTTCCTGGCCACCCAGCCCGCCGGCGACGCGGATCAGCTCGTCCATGGCGACGATGGTCGATTCCCCGCCCTCGAGCGAGAAACGCTTCTGGCCGACATAGCGGGTGTGCAGATAGCGCTCGAGGGTCTCGGCGGCGGTGGTGCGCTCGAGGAGGCGCTTCTTCATCTCGGCGGAGAACTTCGGCGTGCCGCGCACGCTCTCGAGGCGGCTCTGGATCCAGCGCTTCTGACCGATGTCGGTCATGTACATGTATTCGGCGCCGATCGAGCCGCAATACGTCTGGCGCAGGGCCTCGAGGATCTCGCGCAGGCTGGCGTGCTCGGTCGAGAAGCCGTGGAAGGAACCGACGTTGAAGCTCTGCGAGAGGTCGGCCTCCGTGAAGCCGTAGTAGGAGGGCTCGAGCTCGGCGATCTGAGGACGCTCGGTGCGCTTGAGCGGATCGAGATTCGCCCAGCGGTTGCCGAGAAAGCGATAGGCGTTGATCAGTTGCAGGACCGAGACTTGGCGCTTGTCCTCGCCGCCGCCAGTAACAACGGTGCGCACCGGGCCACGCTTGGCCATCTGCTCGAACGCCGCGATGACCGGGCCGTGGGCCACATCACGCGCGGCGGCGCCCGCCTGAACCTGGAGTTTGTCGAAGTAGTCGCGCCACTGCTCGGAGACCGAGGTCGGGTCGGCGAGATAATTCTCGTACAGCTCTTCGATGAACGGCGCATTCGAGCCGAACAAGTGCGAACTCTGTTCCAGTTGCTTCATCATGATGAAAGCTACCTTTTTCTCTTCTGTTTGCCCGCGTACGGGTTCTTTCGGGGTGACATGCCGGGAATTCGCCGTCCGATGGAAAAACGGGATGGCCGCTGACGCGCGACCACCCCGTTACGGCGAGGATCTACGGAGCCTCCCTTCCCTCTCCATCAATCCTCAGCGTTGCGCCATCGCCGGTACGTCGCGGCGCGCAGCACCGACGTAGAGCTGGCGCGGACGGCCGATCTTGTATTCGGCGTCGGTGATCATCTCTTCCCACTGCGTGATCCAGCCCACGGTGCGCGCGAGGGCGAAGATGCAGGTGAACATCGAGGTCGGGATGCCGAGCGCCTTTTGCACGATGCCGGAGTAGAAGTCCACGTTCGGGTAGAGCTTCTTCTCGACAAAGTATTCGTCTTCCAGCGCGATGCGCTCGAGTTCCTTGGCAAGCTTGAACAGGCGGTCGTTCTCGAGGCCCAGCTCACCCAGTACGTCGGCGCACACCTTGCCCATCAGCTTGGCGCGCGGGTCGAAGTTCTTGTACACGCGGTGCCCGAAGCCCATCAGCTTGAAGCTGTCGTTCTTGTCCTTGGCGCGCTTGATGTACTCGCCCACGCGCGACACGTCGCCGATTTCCTCCAGCATGTTCAGGCAGGCTTCGTTCGCGCCGCCGTGCGCAGGACCCCACAGGCAGGCGATCCCGGCCGAGATGCAGGCGAAGGGGTTTGCACCCGACGAGCCGGCAAGACGGACGGTGGAGGTCGAGGCGTTCTGCTCGTGGTCGGCGTGCAGCGTGAAGATGACGTCGAGGGCGCGCACCAGAACGGGATTCGGCTCGTACTTCTCGCACGGCGTGCCGAACATCATGTGCATGAAGTTCGCGGTGTAGCCGAGGTCGTTGCGCGGGTACATGAAGGGCTCGCCCTTGTTGTACTTGTAGGCCATCGCAACGATCGTCGGCAGCTTGGCGATCAGGCGGTTGATCGACACGCTGCGGTGCTCGGCGTCGGAAAAGTCCATCGCCTCGTGGTAGAAGGCCGACAGCGCGCCGACCACACCCACCATGACCGCCATCGGGTGCGCGTCGCGGCGGAAGCCGTTGAAGAAGCGCGTGATCTGATCGTGCAGCATCGTGTGCCGCTTGATGGTGTTCTCGAAATCGGTCTTCTGCGTCGCGTTCGGCAGTTCCCCGTTCTTGAGAAGGTAAGCGACCTCGAGGAAGTCACAGTGCTCGGCGAGTTGCTCGATCGGGTAGCCGCGATAGAGCAGCTCACCCTTGTCACCATCGATGAAGGTGATCGTCGACTTGCAGCTGGCAGTCGACAGGAAGCCGGAGTCGTAGGTGAACAGGCCGGTCTTGGCGCCGAGGGTACGAATGTCAATGACATCCTGACCATGGGTGCCGGTCATGACCGGAAACTCGACGGTCTTGCCGTCGACGGTGAGGGTTGCGGTGCGCTCGGTGCTCATTGATCGTCCCTTCTGCTAGCAGTTTAAAACGACGTGCTTCCTGTTCATGCCCGGTTTGAGCGGGGTCAGCCAGCCGGCTGACCCTGACTCAACAAACCGATCATCTCCTTCCAGCGGTCTACTTCGCATGCCTTGCTACCGTTGACCATCGCCCAGATATCGTAGTCATCGGCGCGCAGCAGATCATCCAGATCCGCCAGTTGATCGTCCGACAGACGATCGAAGTGCTGCTCGAGGAAGCGCGTGAAGACGAGGTCGAGCTCGAGAAGAGCCCGACGGCACTGCCAACGCACGCGACCCCGGTTGATGCTCATCTGCTGTGCCACCATCAGATCGCGCGACGCACCATCATGTCCTTGATCTTGCCGATCGCGCGGGTCGGGTTCAGACCCTTCGGACAGACATCGACGCAGTTCATGATCGAGTGGCAGCGGAACAGCCGGTACGGATCCTCGAGGTTATCCAGACGCGCATTGGTGTCCTGATCGCGCGTGTCCGCCAGGAAGCGGTACGCAGCCAGCAGGCCGGCGGGGCCGACGAACTTGTCCGGGTTCCACCAGAACGACGGGCAGGACGTCGAGCAGCAGGCGCACAGGATGCACTCGTAAAGGCCATTGAGCTCCTCGCGGTCTTCGGGCGTCTGCAGGCGTTCGCGCTCGGGGGGCGGGTCGTTGTTGACCAGGTAGGGCTTGATCGAGTGGTACTGCTTGAAGAACTGCGTCATGTCCACGATCAGATCGCGGATGACCGGCAGGCCCGGCAGCGGACGCAGCGTGATCGGCTGCTGCAGGCTGTCGATGTCGGTCAGGCAGGCCAGGCCGTTCTTGCCGTTGATGTTCATCGCGTCCGAGCCGCACACGCCTTCGCGGCAGGAGCGGCGGAACGACATCGAATCATCCTTGGCGCGCAGGCGGACCAGCGCGTCGAGCAGCTTCTTGTCCGAAGCCTCGAGCTCGACCGAGATGTCCTGCATGTACGGCTTTTCGTCCTTGTCCGGATCGTAACGGTAGATCTTGAATTGAACGGTACGCTTGGTCATGAATATCTCTCCCGGGGCGCTCAGTAGGTGCGCTTGGCAAGCGCGATCGGCTCGACGTCGTCGGACAGCGGCTTCAGGTTCACCGGCTTGTAGTCGAGGCGGTTGCCCTCGCTGTACCACAGGGTGTGCTTGAGCCAGTTGGCGTCGTCGCGGCCGTTCGGGTTCTCGGGCGTATCCGGTGCATCGTCACGCACGTGAGCGCCGCGCGACTCCTTGCGGGCCTCGGCCGACACGATGGTGGCGCGCGCCACTTCGATGAGGTTGTCGAGTTCCAGCGCTTCCATGCGGGCGACGTTCCAGACCTTGGACTTGTCCTTGATCTCGGTACGCTTGGCGCGCTCGGCAATCTCGCCCATCTTCTGCACGCCTTCCTTGAGCAGCTGGTCGAAGCGGAACACGCCGGCGTGCTTCTGCATCGTGCGGCGCATCTCCATGCCCACGTCGAACACGCTCTCGCCCTTGGTCTGCGAATCGAGTCGGGCCAGGCGGGCCAGCGACGCGTCGGCAGCGCCTTCGGGCAGCGGCTTGAGCTTGAGCTGGCCAGACTTGAAGTCTTCGACGACGGTCTCGCCCGCCGACTTCCCGAACACCAGCAGGTCGAGCAGGGAGTTCGTGCCGAGGCGGTTGGCGCCATGCACCGAGGCGCAGGCACATTCGCCCGCGGCATAGAAACCCTGCACCGGCGCATTGGAGTTGCCGTCCTTCGGCACCACGACCTGACCCTTGTAGTTGGTCGGAATGCCGCCCATCTGGTAGTGGCAGGTCGGTACGACCGGGATCGGCGCCTTGATCGGATCGACGCCGGCGAACTGGATGGCGATCTCGCGGATGCCGGGCAGACGCTTCATGATCGTCTCGGGCGACAGGTGCGTGATGTCGAGCAGCACGTGATCCTTGTCGGGACCGGCACCACGGCCTTCGTTGATCTCGGTAGTCATCGCGCGCGAAACCACGTCGCGCGAGGCAAGATCCTTCAGGTTCGGTGCGTAGCGCTCCATGAAACGCTCGCCCGAGGCGTTGCGCAGGATGCCGCCCTCACCGCGCACCCCCTCGGTGATCAGCACACCCGCCCCGGCCACGCCGGTCGGGTGAAACTGCCAGAACTCCATGTCTTCCAGCGGGATGCCGGCGCGCGCCGCCATGCCCACGCCGTCACCGGTATTGATGAAGGCATTGGTCGAGGAATAGTAGATGCGGCCAGCACCGCCGGTGGCGAAGATGGTGGCCTTGGCGTGGAAGATCGAGACTTCGCCGGTCTCCATCTCCATCGCGGTGACGCCCAGCACGTCGCCGTCAGCATCACGGATCAGGTCGAGCGCCATCCACTCGACGAAGAACTGGGTGTTGGCGCGCACGTTGCGCTGGTAAAGCGCGTGGAGCATGGCATGGCCGGTACGGTCGGCCGCCGCACAGGAGCGCATGACCGGCGCCTGGCCGTAGTTCATCGAGTGGCCACCGAACGGGCGCTGGTAGATCTTGCCATTGTCGGTGCGGTCGAACGGCATGCCGTAGTGCTCGAGCTCCACGACGACTTCGTTCGCCTTCTTGCACATGAACTCGATCGCATCCTGGTCGCCCAGCCAGTCCGAACCCTTCACGGTGTCGTACATGTGCCAGTGCCAGTTGTCCTCGGTCGAGTTGCCGAGCGAGGCGGCCACGCCGCCCTGCGCCGCCACGGTGTGCGAGCGGGTCGGGAAGACCTTGGTCAGGACAGCCGTCTTGAGACCGGCTTCCGAGAGTTGCAGTGCTGCACGCAGGCCGGCACCGCCGGCACCGACGATGACCGCATCAAAGGTACGCTTAGCGACATTCACGCTTACAGCCTCCAAAGAATCTGGGCAGCCCATCCGGCATAACCGACGAGCAGGAAAAGAGTGACAAGATGCAGCGCCAAGCGCACCCCGGTGGGCTTGACGTAGTCCATCCAGATGTCGCGCACGCCGATCCACGCGTGATAGAAGAGCGAGAGGAAGAACAGGAAGCTGAGGAAGCGGAACACACCCGACTTGAACAGACCCGACCACGACGCGTAGGAGAAATCCGGCAGCGCGACCACGCAGACCGCAAACAGGACCGTGAACAGCGCCATGTAGACGGCAGTGGCGCGCTGGGCGATCCAATCCTTCAGACCGTAGTGCGCGCCGACAGGCTGACGATTCACCATAGTTTCACCCCGATGACGATGGTGAGCGCGATGCTCACGACCAGAACGATGCGCGAGGAATTGCGCGCGGCCTGCAGCTCGCCCCCCTTGTGCAGATCGAGCAGCAAGAAGCGGATGCCGGCACAGAAATGATGCAGATAAGCCCACAGCAAGCCGATCAGCAGAAGCTTGACCAGCGGGTGGCCGACAATGGCAGCGAAGGTAACGAACGAATCAGGCGACCCGAGGCTCCGATCCAGCAGGAAGAGCAGGAAGGGCAACATCAGAAACAAACCCGCACCACTGATCCGGTGCAGAATGGACACGATGGCCGGCAGCGGCTGCCGGATCTGATTCAAGGCCAGATGCTTCGGCCTTTGCTTGCGCACTGTCATTTCTGACATGAAGACTCCCCTCGACATGAGCGGCAACACGGCGCCGCAGACTCTCAAAAGCTACAAATATAAATGCTAACCAACCGTCCCTGACACGAGCCTGACGTGTCAGACAAAATCCAGCCCGAATCAACTGAGTTCATTCAGGTAAAAGTGGTCTGCGGTCGAATACAAACCCCGACGCCACTCCACCGGCTTGTCGCCATACGTATAAGTGACCCGCTCCACCGACAACAGCGGCGTCCCCTCGGATACCTTCAGGATTTCAGCAGCCGACCTGTCGGCCGCGACGGCGCGCAGACGTTCCTGGGCACGGATCATGCGCAAGCCGAAGCGAGTCTCGAACAGGCTGTAGAGCGAGCCGGACCAATCCTGCAGCACCTCGAGACTGAGGCCGTGGAATACCTCACCCGGAAGGTAGATCTCATCGATGACCACCGGCTTGACCCCGAACTTCAACAGCCGCCTGACGATGATGATGGGCGCCCCCGGCTCGATGCCTAGCATGCGTGACGCCTCCTGCCCCGCCTTGGCGCGCCAGCAATCCAGCGGCACGCTCTGCGGGTGGGACAGATCGCCATCGATGGGCGCCAGCCGCAGAAAGCGGAACAAGGCCCGCGGATCGTTGTGCGATGCGACGTAGGTCCCCTTCCCCTGCTTGCGCACGAGGAGGTTGTCGGCCGCCATCTCGTCGATCGCCTTTCGCACCGTTCCTTGCGAAACATTGAAGCGCGCCGCGAGCTCCTGCTCGCTGGGAATGACCTGACCCGGACGCCACTCACCCGCCTCAAGCGCCTGTAGAATCAAGGCCTTGATCTGGCGATACAGCGGGCTGAAGGTCGGAGAATCCTGCGACATGGACGTATTGAAGCACAAAATTCCGGGAACGTCCATGTCCTGTCTTATGTCTTATATAAGACTAATAAGTATGTTTGACATGAGACGGCCTTGCTTCTAACATCCTACCGCCTTTTGCGCAGTTCGATCAGCCGCACTTCGCCCCGCCCAAGGGTCGTCCAGCGCCGGAACTGCGGACAACAATTCTCGACCAGCCAGTTTTTTTGAGGGAGTCACCACATGAGCAAAGCCCCCGTCCGCGTCGCTGTGACCGGTGCCGCCGGCCAGATCGGTTACAGCCTGCTGTTCCGCATCGCCAGCGGCGAAATGCTGGGCAAGGACCAGCCTGTCATCCTTCAGCTGCTCGATCTGCCGCAAGCGCAGAAGGCGGTGAAAGGCGTCATGATGGAACTGGAAGACTGCGCCTTCCCGCTGCTGGCCGGAATGGTCGCCACCGACGACCCCAACGTCGCCTTCAAAGACGCCCAGGTGGCTCTGCTCGTCGGTGCCCGCCCGCGCGGTCCCGGCATGGAGCGCAAGGATCTGCTCACCGAGAACGCCAAGATCTTCACCGTTCAGGGCGCGGCCATCGGCCAGTACGCCGACCCGAACTGCAAGGTGCTGGTGGTGGGCAACCCCTGCAACACCAACGCCTACATCGCCAAGGAAGTCGCGCAGAAGTACGGCCGCGTTCCGGCCAAGAACTTCACCGGCATGCTGCGTCTGGACCACAACCGCGCGCTGTCGCAACTGGCCGCAAAGTCTGGCCGTGCGGTGTCGAGCCTCAAGAACCTGGTCGTGTGGGGCAACCACTCGCCGACGATGTACGCCGACTATCGCTTCGTGACCTCGAACGGCGATGCCGTGAAGGGTCTGATCAACGACGAGGCCTGGAACCGCGACGTCTTCCTGCCGACCGTCGGCAAGCGCGGCGCTGCGATCATTGAAGCGCGCGGCCTGTCTTCTGCCGCTTCGGCCGCCAATGCAGCGATCGACCACATCCGTGACTGGGTGCTGGGCTCGAAGGGCGAATGGGTCACGATGGGCATCCCGTCCGATGGTTCCTACGGCATCCCCGAAGGCATCATCTATGGCTTCCCGGTCACGACCGAGAACGGCGAGTACAAGATCGTCCAGGGTCTGGACATCGACGCCTTCTCCCGCGAGCGCATGACCCATACGCTGAACGAGCTCCTCGAAGAGCGCGAGGGCGTGAAGGATCTGCTCGGCTGATGAAACCCGGGTCGGCTCGTCCGGCCCGCTGAAGCGCACGGCGCGCGGCTTCGGTCGCGCGCTTTTTCGTTCACCGGCGCGCTGCTATCCTTCGCCGCAGCCTGCACCGTGAGACGCCTTACGATGAACCATCCCGCACCGCACCCTCGCGACGTCCTGTTCGCGGGCGAAAAGCCCTTCCCCGCCCTGCCCGCGGTTGACCACTACGCCGGCTCGGAAAAGCTCATGCGCAAGGCGCTGTCACTGCAGAACGAGCTGGGCCCCATCTTCGACATCACCTGCGATTGCGAGGATGGCGCGCGCACCGGCGCCGAAGAGGAGCACGCGCGCATGGTGGTGGAGGTCGTGAATGGCGCCGACAACCGTTTTGGCCGCGTTGGGGCCCGTATCCACGACATCACCCACCCGCACTGGCAGCACGACCTCGAAATCCTGGTGGGGCAGGCCGGCCAGCGACTGGCCTTCATCACGCTCCCCAAAGTGCGCTCGGCCGCCGATACTTCGGCGCAGATCGCGAAGCTGCGCCGCGTGGAAGCCGCTGCAGGCATCGAGCGGGCGCTTCCAGTGCATGTACTCATCGAGACCCACGGTGCCCTGCGCGAGGTTTGGCAGATCGCCGACCAGGACGGCGTAGAGTCGCTCGATTTCGGCCTGATGGATTTCGTCTCGGGCCACCACGGTGCCATTCCCGGCGCGGCGATGAAGAGCCCGGGCCAGTTCGAGCACCCGCTGATCGTGCGCGCCAAGGCGGAGATTTCCGCCGCGGCGCTGGCCAGCGGCGTCATTCCGTCGCACAACGTCACCACCGAGCTGAAAGACATCGACTTCATCCGGCGGGACGCGGAGCGCGCGCGCCGGGAATTCGGTTACCTGCGTATGTGGAGCATCCATCCGAACCAGATCGTCCCCATCGTCGAAGCGATGCGCCCTGATTTTTCCGAGGTGCAGGAAGCCGCAGAAATTCTTATCGCGGCACAGGATGCGGACTGGGGCCCGATCCAGCACACCGGCCGCCTTCACGACCGCGCCTCCTACCGCTACTACTGGGAGCTGCTGCTGCGAGCACACCATACCGGCATGACCGTGCCGGCACCTGCGGCCGCTCGGTTCTTCGTCGGCAGAGAGGGCGCGCGCGCAGCCGCCGAACGGTATGTCGGAACGCGCTCCTGACCGGGATACTTCGCAGGCGGCCGCAGACGATCGCCTCGCCGCCGGCACGCCCGCCTTCCGGCGGGCCAACTTCGCCATGTTCGTCGGCGGCTTTACCACCTTTGCGCTTCTTTACGGCACCCAGCCGATGCTGCCGCTGTTCTCTGCGGCCTTCGACGTCAGCCCCGCACGGGCCAGCCTGACGGTCTCGGCCGCCACCGGCGCACTTGCCCTGTCCCTGATTCCCGCGAGCGTGCTTGCCGACCGCGTCGGCCGTGTGCCCGTCATGCGCAGCGCACTCGCGCTCGCCGCCCTGCTGTCGATTGCAGCCGCCGCGGTCAATGATTTCAACCAGCTTGTCGTCCTGCGCGCGCTGCTCGGGATTGCGCTGGCCGGCCTGCCGGCGGCAGCCATGGCCTACCTGGGCGAAGAGGTGGCGCCCAACGCGCAGGGACGCGCGATGGGTCTCTACATCGCCGGGAACGCGCTCGGCGGCATGAGCGGGCGGATCCTCGCGGCATCGCTGAGCGAATGGGGTTCCTGGCGCACCGCGCTCGCCGTCCTCGGCGCCCTGGGCGTGATCGCCGCCGCCATATTCTGGAAGCGCCTGCCACCCTCGATGCACTTCCGGCCGCGTGCCGCAGCGCCCGGACGCATCCTGCGCGACGCGCGCCACCTGCTGGCGGACGGCGGCATGCCGCTGCTGTTCCTGACCGCCTTCCTCGCCATGGGCGCCTTCGTCGGGCTCTACAACTATCTGAGCTTCCACCTCGCCGAGGCACCGTTCCGTCTCGGCCAGAGCGCCATCGGCGCGATCTTCCTCCTTTACCTGACGGGTACCTGGGCATCGGCCTGGGCCGGGCTGCTGGCCGATCGCCACGGGCGTCGCAACGTGCTGTGGATCATGGTCGCGGTCATGCTCGCCGGCCTCGCGCTGACCTTGTCCAGCCATCTCGCGCTGGTCGTTTGCGCCGTCGGCATCTTCACCTTCGGCTTCTTCGCCACCCATTCGCTGGCCAGCGGCTGGGTGGGACAACGCGCCCGCGAACAGCGCGCCCTCGGCGCTGCGCTGTATCTCAGCAGCTATTACCTTGGCAGCAGCGTCCTCGGCAGCCTGTCGGGCATGGCCTGGAGTGCCGGCGGCTGGCCTGCGGTCGTCGCCGTCCTCGGCGCATGCGTACTGGCCACCTTCGCCATCGCCCGGCGTCTGCGGCGCCTCGCACCACAGGAAGCCGTTCCGGCGAGCCGCGCCTGAGGCGCCGGACGATCAGGGCGCGGTGAGGGCCATCAACAATGGCGTAGTCGCTGCCGAGAATAGCGTCGACACCACGAGACTTCCCGCGATCTCGCCTTCGAGCACTTTGAACTGCATCGCCATCATGTAGACATTGACGCCGACCGCAATCGACGCCAGCAGCACCACCACCTGCGTCTCCATCGGCGGCAAGCCCAGCGCCTTCGCGATCCCCCAGACCACGAGCGGCTGCACCAGCAGCTTCACCGTCGACACCGCCCCCGCCACCCCCAGCCCTGCGCGTACGCTGTATTGCGCCAGGCCCATGCCGAGCGCGATCAGCGCCATCGGCGCCGCCATGTTCGAGACCATGTTCAGTGTCGTACCGACGAAAGCCGGCAGTGTCAGCCCGAACAGCCCGAATAGCGTGCCTGACAGGATCGCGATGATCAGCGGATTGCTCAACACGCCCCGCGCGGTGTTGGCGAAACCGCGCACCGACAGCTGGCCGTGGCGCGCCCACTCGACGGACACGGTCACCAGCGTCCACAGGATCAGCGCGTTGAAGACCAGCACCAGCGCCACCGACGGCACCGCCGCCTCGCCCAGCGTCAGCCGCGCAATCGGCAAGCCCAGCATGACGTTGTTGGAAAAGACCCCGCCGAGCGCGAACACCGACTGCGACACGCCGTCGAGCCGGAACAGCTTCCAGGCCACCATGCGGCCGATGACGAAAACGATGAGGCACGAGCCGAAGAAGGCGAGCAGCAAGCGCGCGTCGACCGCCGGCAGCTTCGAGAAGTCGCTCATCATGTGGAACAGCATCGCCGGCATCGCGACCGAGAAGACGAAGCGCGACAGGGCGTCGCTCACTGCCTTGGTCCAGCCGCCGAAGCGCACCAGGGAATAGCCGCCAAAGACGAGCAGAAAGAGCGGCGCTGACAGCGACAGTTGGTGCAGGAAGTTTTGCATCGGCAGAATGCTGCCACGCAGCGTTGCTTGCGTGGCAGGAAGTGCGAAAGCGAGACATCGTAGCGCAAGCTCAGCCACCGGAACGAAACCTGTTACGCGAGCCCGGTCTGTGCGAAGGGCCCGAAGGATGTTCTAATCTTGGTTTCCCTTTTCGACCAATTTCCCTGCCATGTCGAAGACACCGCTCTCCATCCTCGATCTCGCCCCCATCGTCCAGGGCAGCACACCGGCCCAGGCGCTGGCCAATGCGACCGATATCGCGCGTCACGCCGATCGCTGGGGGTACAACCGCTACTGGCTCGCCGAGCACCACAACATGACCGGCATCGCCAGCGCGGCGACGTCGGTCGTGATTGGTCACATCGCCGCCAACACCTCTCGCATCCGCGTCGGCGCGGGCGGCATCATGCTGCCCAACCATGCACCGCTGGTGATCGCCGAGCAGTTCGGCACGCTGGAATCGCTCTACCCGGGGCGGATCGACCTCGGCCTGGGCCGGGCGCCGGGAACCGATCAGTTCACCGCGCGTGCGCTGCGCCGCAACATGGGCGATAGCGACGATAGCTTCCCGCAGGACGTGCTCGAGCTGCAGGGCTACTTCCAGCCGGCCCAGCCTGGGCAGCCGGTGCAGGCCGTACCCGGGGCCGGTCTGAACGTGCCGATCTGGCTACTCGGCTCCAGCCTGTTCAGCGCGGAACTGGCGGCCCATCTGGGTCTGCCCTACGCCTTCGCCTCGCACTTCGCGCCGCGCTACCTGCTACGGGCGGTCGATCTGTACCGCAGCCGCTTCAAGCCGTCTGCCGCACTCGAGAAGCCATACGTGATGGTGGCAGCCAATGCGATCGCGGCCGACACCGACGAAGAAGCGCACTTCCTCTTCAGTTCGCTGCGCCACCGCTTCGCCCGCATCGCGCGCGGCATTCGCGGCCCGCTGCAACCGCCTTCGAACGACTACGAAAAAGACTGGACGCATGGCGAACGCGATTTCGCCGACGACGCGACGGCCTGCTCGGCCGTCGGCAGCCCGGATGTGATTCGCAAGGGCCTCGAGCACCTGCAGGCTGAAACGGGAGCCGACGAATTGATCGTGACCGCCCAGGTCTTCGACCACGCCGCGCGACGGAATTCGTTCAAGCTCGTCGCCGAAACCTGGGGCCTGACCGCCGATCAGTGATCCATCCGGACGAGCGGCGCCCCCGCCGCTCACCAGTGCGGGGGGATCTCGTCCTCCGGCCCCAGCCGTCCGCCCGGCTGGACCGATTTCAACTGCTCCGCTAGCTGGCGCACCTGCTCGCGCAACAGGTCGATGTCCTGCTGCTGGCGCCAGACGGCACGGTTGAGTTCGTCGATCTGGTCCTCGGCGGACATCATTTTCGTTTCGAGCTTTTCGAGGCGGTCTTGCATGGCGGTTTCCGTGTGCAGGCGGCGAATTCTAGCCGCCAGCCGTCTCGCCGTGGCGCGCCAGCGCCCACGCGACATGTTCGCGCACCAGCGCCGAACCGTCACCCGCGCGCGCCTGAAGCGCGACCAGCACCTCGGTCGAGCGTGGTGCGTTGCCCAACGCGACGGCAATGTTGCGCAGCCAGCGCTCGTGGCCGATGCGATGGATGGGACTGCCCGCGGTACGCGCGGCGAACTCCGCCTCGCTCCAGGCGAAAAGCTCCGCCAGGCGCGCGCTGTCGAGCCCTTGGCGCGGCACGAAATCGGCCTCGCGCGTGACACGGGCGAATCGGTTCCATGGGCACACAAGCTGGCAGTCGTCGCAGCCATAGATGCGGTTGCCCAGCAGCGGCCGCAGCTCCTTGGGAATCGGCCCCTTCAGCTCGATCGTCAGATAGGAAATGCAGCGCCGCGCATCCACCTTGTAGGGCCCGACGATGGCACCGGTCGGACACGCCTCGATACATGCACTGCAACGCCCGCAGTGCGCCGCCTGCGGCGGATCGATCGGCAAGGGCAGATCGGTGAAGATCTCACCCAGGAAGAAATACGAACCTGCCGCACGATCGAGCAAAAGCGTATGTTTGCCGCGCCAGCCCAGGCCGTTCCGGCTGGCCAGTTCCACCTCCAGCACCGGTGCCGAATCGGTGAATACCCGATAGGCGTGCGGCACCGCCTCGGCAATGCGCTCGGCCAGCTTCTGCAGCCGCGCACGCAACACCTTGTGGTAATCGCGACCAAGCGCGTAGCGCGACACATAGGCACGCTCGCCATCGCCAAGCACCTGCGCCGCCGGGGTCGCCTCGGGCCAGTAGTCCATGCGCGCACTGATCACGCGCAGGGTGCCGGCAACCAACTCCTTCGGGCGCGCGCGCTTCATGCCGTGGCGCAACATATAATCCATCTCGCCGTGAAATCCGGCCTGCAGCCAGGCTTCCAGGCCGGCTTCGGCGTCGCCGAGATCGACGTCCGCAACCCCGATGGCACCGAATCCGAGTTCGCCCCCCCATTGCCGGATGCGTTCGAGCAAGGCGGCAGCCTCGCCCGCCGTTAACGAGAGGTTTTGATGATCGAGTTCATTCACCCTGCCGATGATAGCGAGGCCAGGCTGCGCGCGCACTTGCCGTCGGAGGCGGAGACCTTGGCGCTGGGCGCCGCGCTGGCCCAGGTGCTGCGTCCTGGGCTGCAAATCTGGTTGCAGGGCAACCTGGGAAGCGGCAAGACGACCCTCACCCGCGGGGTGCTGCGTGCCCTCGGCCACGTAGGAAAAGTGAAGAGCCCCACTTACACCTTGATTGAACCTTATTCTGTTTCTAGATTAAACTTATATCACTTTGATTTTTATCGTTTCAACTCGCCGGACGAATACCTGGACGCGGGGCTGGACGAATACTTCTCGGGTGATGGGGTCTGCGTGGTGGAATGGCCGGAAAAGGCGCTCCCCCATCTTGCGTCCCCGGACCTCGAGATCCTCCTTCAACCACAGGGAAACGGCCGGCTTGCCGAGTTCATCGGACATACGGATGCGGGGCAAACATGCGTGATCGAACTGGCGAAAGTGTTACGGGGCGCGAACCCGACGCCCGTTCCGGGCTGAATCGTCGCGAACTGCTTAAATTTGCGGGCGCTTCGCTCGCGCTGCTGATCAGCCCGGTGGGCCACGCAGCAGCTGCGAGCCTGGTCGCCGTTCGCATATGGCCGGCTGACGAGTACACCCGCGTCACGCTGGAAGGCACCTCCGAGCTGAAGTTCAGCCACATGGTGGTACAGAATCCCGAACGCCTGGTGGTCGACCTCGAGGGGGTGCAGCTCGACAACGTGCTGCAGTCGCTGCCCTCCAAGGTGCTCGAGTCCGATCCGCACATCAGGGTGATTCGTGCCGGGCAGAATCGCCCGGGTGTGGTCCGCATCGTCATCGAGCTGAAGAGCCAGGTCAGTCCTCAGGTTTTCACGCTCGCCCCGGTCGGAAGCTACGGCCACCGCCTCGTGCTCGATCTGCATCCGACGAATCCGAGCGATCCGCTGCTGGCCCTGATCCGCAAGGATTCGCCGATGGACGCCGCGGTCGGTGACACCGGCAACAACCCGCTTGCTCAGCAGACGTCCATCAACGTGCAGCCGCCTGCCGCCGAACCGCCGCGCGCAGCGCGCCGCAACGACCCGCAGGTCAACCGCCTGTTCACCGTGGTTCTCGACCCCGGCCACGGCGGTGAGGATCCGGGTGCGGTCGGCGCAGCCGGCAGCTACGAGAAGGATGTCACCCTCTCGATCGCGCGCCGGCTGAAGCGCCAGATCGACTCGCAGCCCAACATGCGGGCGGTGCTCACCCGCGACGGCGACTATTTCGTGCCGCTCGGCCAACGCGTCACGCGGGCGCGCAGGGTGCAGGCCGACCTCTTCGTGTCGATCCACGCCGACGCCTTCGTGCGCCCCGAGGCCCGTGGCAGTTCGGTGTTCGTCCTGTCAGAGCGCGGTGCGTCGAGTTCAGCCGCACGCTGGCTCGCGCAGAAGGAGAACGACGCCGACCTCGTCGGCGGGGTCAATCTCGCCCGACAGGACGGCCATATCGCCCGCACGCTGCTCGACCTGTCGCAAACCGCCACCATCAACGACAGCCTTAAACTGGGCCGCGCGGTGCTCGACGAGATCGGCGACATCAACAAGCTGCACAAGAGCGATGTCGAGCAGGCCGGCTTCGCGGTGCTCAAGGCGCCGGACATTCCGTCCGTACTGGTCGAGACCGCGTTCATCAGCAATCCCGAGGAAGAACGCCGTCTCAACGACGACGCTTACCAGGACAAGATGGCGAACGCGATCACCCGCGGCATCAAGCGCTATTTCGACGCCAATCCGCCGGCCAACCGTACCCGCGTCGCGCAACTCGGATAGCGTTCGCCCCCACCCTGCGCCCGCCTGAAACGCAGCGGCCGGCTTTGCCGTTATAATCGCGACTTTTTTGGGCAGTCATGCAGGTCGTACGCGGGATTCCGACGCAAGCCGATCGGCCTGCGGTGCTCACCATCGGCAATTTCGATGGGGTGCACCGCGGTCATCAGGCCTTGCTCAAGCTGCTCACCGACAAGGCGCGCGCGCTCGGCCTGCCGGCGGTGGTGCTCACCTTCGAGCCTCACCCACGCGAATACTTCGCCCCGGCCGACGCCCCCGCCCGTCTTGCCTCCATGCGCGAGAAGCTGCTGCTGCTCGAGGCCTGCGGCGTCGACCGCGTGCATGTATGCCGTTTCGACAAGGCGTTCGCCGCCCAGCCAGCGAGCGGCTTCATCGACGATTTCCTCGTCCGCGGCCTTGCGGTGCGTCATCTGTTCATCGGTGACGACTTCTGTTTTGGTGCACGGCGCCAGGGCAATTTTGCGATGCTGCAACAAGCAGGCCTCAGCCACGGCTTCGGCGTTGAATCGATGACCACGCTGAGCGTTGCGGGCGAGCGCGTGTCCAGCTCGGCCGTGCGCGATGCACTCGCCACAGGTGACCTCGATCACGCCGCGCGCCTGCTCGGCCGTCCTTACAGCATTGCCGGCCGCGTCGTACACGGCGACAAGCTCGGACGCCAGCTCGGTTTCCCGACCGCCAACATCCAGCTCAAGCATCGACGCCCGGCCCTGGCGGGCGTATTTGCCGTCCGCGTCGAAGGGCTGGGCGAGCGCAGCATCGACGGCGTGGCGAACATCGGCATCCGCCCCACCGCAACCGACATCCCGCGCCCGCGCCTGGAGGTCCATCTGTTCGACTGGAGCGAGCCCTGCTACGACGCCCACCTGCGGGTGCACTTCCTGCACAAGTTGCGCGATGAACAGAAGTTCGCCTCACTCGATGCCCTGACCGCCCAGATCCGCCGTGACGCCGAGGCCGCCCGCGCCTGGCTCGCACAGAATCCCACCCCGAATTCGACTGGCCCAGAAGCCTGAAAGAACACCACGCCATGGCTGACTACCGCAAGACGCTCAACCTCCCCGACACGCCTTTCCCGATGCGCGGCGACCTGCCCAAGCGCGAACCGAACTGGATCGCCGAGTGGCAAAAGCAAAAGCTCTACCAGCGCATCCGCCAGGCCAGCGCAGGCCGGCCGAAGTTCGTGCTGCACGACGGGCCGCCCTACGCCAACGGCAGCCTCCACATCGGCCACGCACTGAACAAGATCCTCAAGGACATCATCGTGCGCTCGAAGACGCTCGCCGGCTTCGACGCGCCCTATGTGCCGGGCTGGGACTGCCACGGCCTGCCGATCGAGCACAAGGTGGAAGTCACCCACGGCAAGAACCTGCCCGCCGACAAGGTGCGCGAGCTGTGCCGCGCCTATGCCGCCGAGCAGATCGACATCCAGCGCAGCGACTTCATCCGCCTCGGCGTGCTGGGCGACTGGGACAACCCCTACCGTACGATGGACTTCGCCAACGAGGCCAACGAGATCCGCGCGCTCGCCGAGATGACCAAGAACGGCTACGTGTTCAAGGGACTCAAGCCGGTGAACTGGTGCTTCGACTGCGGCTCGGCGCTGGCCGAAGCCGAAGTCGAATACGCCGACAAGCAGTCGCCGACCATCGACGTCGCCTTCCCGCTCAGCGATGCGCATGTCGACCGGCTGGCAGCCGCGTTCGGCAAGACGGAGCTCACCAAGCCCGTCGCCGCGGTGATCTGGACCACCACGCCGTGGACGGTCCCGGCCAACCAGGCGCTGAACGCCCATCCCGAATTCGAATACGCCCTCGTCGATGTCGGCGATCGGCTGCTCGTCCTGGCCAAGGACCTGGTCGCCAGCGCGCTGGAGCGCTACAAGCTCGACGGCACAGTGATCGCGACCGCCAAGGGCGCCGCGCTGGACCGCATCGAGTTCCGCCACCCGTTCTACGATCGCGTTTCGCCGGTCTATCTCGCCGAATACGTCGGCATCGACGCCGGCACCGGCATCGTGCACTCGGCCCCGGCGCACGGCGTGGACGACTTCAACTCGTGGCGCGCCTATGGCCGCAGCAACGAAGAGATCCTGTCCTTCGTCATGGGCGGCGGGGAATACGTGCCCGACCTGCCCTTCTTCGGCGGCATGAACATCTGGAAGGCGAACGCCGCCATCGTCGACAAGCTCGCCGAGGCTGGCGCGCTGCTGTCGAACGGCAAGATCACCCACAGCTACATGCACTGCTGGCGCCACAAGACGCCGCTCGTCTATCGCGCCACCGCGCAGTGGTTCGTCGGCATGGACAAGGTCGCCGCCGACGGTTCCACGCTGCGCGACCGTGCGCTGCGCGCCGTTGAAGCCACCAAGTTCTACCCGGGCTGGGGCCAGGCGCGCCTGCACGCGATGATCGCCAACCGCCCCGACTGGTGCATCTCGCGCCAGCGCAACTGGGGCGTGCCCATCCCCTTCTTCCTGCACAAGGAAACGGGCGAGCTGCATCCGCGCACCGTCGAGCTGATGGAAGAGGTGGCCAAGCGCGTCGAGCAGGAAGGCATCGAGGCCTGGTTCAAACTCGACGCTTCCGAATTGCTCGGCGCCGAAGCGGCCCAGTACGACAAGATCAGCGACACGCTCGACGTCTGGTTCGACTCCGGCACCACGCACAAGCACGTGCTGCGCGGCTCGCACAACGACGGCCACGCAGAAGGCCCGCGCGCCGACATGTACCTGGAAGGCTCGGACCAGCACCGCGGCTGGTTCCACTCGTCGTTGTTGACCGGCTGCGCGATCGACGGCCATGCGCCTTACCGCAGCCTGCTCACCCATGGCTTCGCGGTGGATGGCCAGGGCCGCAAGATGAGCAAGTCGCTCGGCAACGTGGTCGTGCCGCAGGAAGTCACCGGCAAGCTGGGCGCCGAGATCCTGCGCCTGTGGGTGGCCTCTACCGATTACTCGGGCGAGCTGTCGATCTCCAAGGAAATTCTCGATCGCGTGGTCGAGGTCTACCGCCGCGTGCGCAACACGCTGCGCTTCCTGCTCGCCAACACCGCCGACTTCGACATCGCCACCGATGCGGTGCCGCTCGAGGAGTGGATGGACATCGACCGCTACGCACTGGCCTTCACCCGCCAGCTGGCGCAGCAGGCCGAGGCCGACTACGCGAAATTCGAGTTCCACCGCATCGTCCAGGGGCTGCAGGTGTTCTGCGCCGAAGATCTCGGCGCGTTCTACCTCGACATCCTGAAGGACCGCCTGTACACCACGGCTGCGGACAGCCTGCCGCGCCGCGCCGCGCAGACGGCCCTATGGCACATCACGCAGACGCTGCTGAAGCTGATGGCGCCGATCCTGTCCTTCACCGCAGAGGAGGCCTGGGCCATCCTCAATCCGCGCGCGGACGGCGAGCAACCCGACAGCGTCATGCTGCACACCTTCCACGCCCTGCCGGCACAGGAAGGCGAGGCCGGCCTGATCGCGCGCTGGGAGACGATACGCGCGGTGCGCGCCGAGGGGTTGAAGGTCATCGAGGCGCTGCGCACTGAAGGCAAGGTCGGCTCGTCGCTACAGGCAGAGCTTGCGCTGCAGCTTACCACCGACAAGTTCACCGCGATGGCGAGCCTGGGCGAAGACCTTCGCTTCGTGACGATGACCTCGGCCGCGTCGCTGAGTGAAGCGTCCGCCGCCGAAGCCGAGCAGATCGGCGCCCGCCCGAGCGAGGCGCAGAAGTGCGAGCGCTGCTGGCACTACGTCGAAAGCGTCGCCAGTGATGCCGAGCATCCCACACTGTGCGCGCGTTGCGTGAGCAACCTGTTCGGCAACGGAGAGACGCGCACGCATGCCTGAGTTGAATCCGATTGAGGCCTCGCAGGGCCGCATGCAGAAACCGGCCGCCGTCGCGATGGCGCCCTGGCTCGGACTAGCCCTGGTCGTCGTGCTACTGGACCAGATCACCAAACAGTGGGTGTTGAGCGATCTGCACTACGGCCAGGTCATTCCGGTCACTTCGTTCTTCGATCTCGTGCTCGTGTTCAACCGTGGCGCGGCGTTCAGTTTTCTGGCCGAGCACTCGGGATGGCAGCGCTGGTTCTTCACCGGCCTCGCGGTAGTGATCTGCGGCTGGCTGCTGGCCCTGATGCACCGCCACCGGCAGGAGCGCCTGCTGCCCGCCGCCTTTGCCCTGATCATAGGCGGCGCCATCGGTAACGTTATCGACCGCCTGATCCATGGCGCCGTCGTCGACTTTCTCTACTTCCATGCCGGCCGTTATGGCTGGCCTGCCTTCAACCTCGCGGACGCCGCCATCACGCTGGGCGTCGGCCTGATGCTCCTTGGCCAGTTCCGCGGCAATGGCGACACGAACGCCGAACCGACCCCGGAGAAACCGACATGAGCCAGACCGTCGAAGCCAGCAGCCTCGTCACCCTGCACTACCGCATCACGCTGCCGAACGGTCAGCCGCTGATCAGCACCTTCGAGGCCACCCCGGCCACGCTGCAGCTGGGTGCCGGCGAGATGCTGCCGGCGATGGAGCAGGTGCTGATCGGCCTGCCGGTCGGCAGCCGCCACGTGTTCGAACTGGAGCCGGAGAACGCCTTCGGCCCGCATCGCACCGAGTTGGTTGAGCGTGTGAAGCGCGCGCACATGCCCGACGAAGAAATCGAGCCGATGAGCGTGATGGAATTCACCGCCCCCGACGGCTCGCGTTATTCCGGCCTCGTGCGCGAGATCGACACCGAGTCCGCGCTGATCGACTTCAACCATCCACTCGCCGGCAAGGCGATCCACTTCGAAGTCGAAGTGATCGGCGTGGTCTGAGTCACGGACCGGCCCGACAGAGACCTTCCATGAACGACAAGCATAACGAGATACTCCTCGCCAACCCGCGCGGCTTCTGTGCCGGCGTGGAGCGAGCCATCGAGATCGTCGAACGCGCCCTGCAGCGCTTCGGCGCACCGATCTACGTGCGCCATGAAGTGGTGCACAACAAGTTCGTCGTCGATGACCTGCGCAGCAAAGGGGCCGTCTTCGTCGAGGAACTCGACGAAGTGCCGGCCGGAAACACGGTGATCTTCTCCGCCCACGGCGTGTCGCTGGCGGTGCGCGACGAGGCCGAGCGCCGCGGCCTGCGCGTATTCGACGCGACCTGCCCGCTGGTGACGAAGGTCCATATCGAGGTTTCGCGGATGCGCGAGCAAGGTCGCGAGATCGTGATGATCGGCCACAAGGGCCATCCCGAGGTCGAAGGCACGATGGGCCAGGTCGCCAGCGGCATCCATCTGGTCGAGATGCCGGCCGACGTGGCGACCTTGCAGGTGGCAGACCCGGACAAGCTCGCCTACGTGACGCAGACCACGCTGTCGGTCGACGATGCTGCAGCGATCGTGGAGGCGCTGCGCGCGCGCTTTCCGAACATCGTCGGCCCGAAGAAGGACGACATCTGCTACGCGACGCAGAACCGCCAGGACGCGGTGAAGTTCATGACGCCGCACGCTGACGTGGTGTTCGTGGTCGGCTCCAAGAACAGCTCCAACTCCAACCGCCTGCGCGAAGTCGCCGAACTGCGCGGCGTGCCAGCCTATCTGGTCGACAACGCGGCCGGCATCGATGCAGCCTGGATCGAAGGCAAGCGCCGCATCGGCGTCACGGCGGGCGCTTCGGCGCCGGAGGTGCTGGTGGCGGAGGTCATCGCGCGCCTGCGGGAACTCAGCGGCGCCTCGGTACGCAATCTCGATGGCGTGCCCGAGAAGGTGACCTTCCCGCTGCCGAAGGAACTGCAGGATTTGGGCTGATCGAAGAGCTTGTGCCGGGCGAGCTACGGGGTATTTGCTCCATCGGATGTGGAACTCGCCCTGCGGGCTCGGACAGTCCTCGCCGATTCCGCAAACACCCCGCAGCTCGCCGGAACGCTGGTCGGTTTCCAACGATAAGAATGAAAAACCCTCGCTAAGCCGAGGGTTTTTCGTTTCGCCGTACTGAGTGCAGCCTCAGATGTGTGGCTCCATGATCCGCCGGTAGAACTCGTGGAAGTGCTGCATGCCGTCCTCGTAGGGTGACTGATAGGGTCCGACCTCGTTGCGCCCTTCCTTCATCAGCGCCAGCCGGCCGCGGTCCATGCGCTCGCCGATGTCGTCATCCTCGATCGCGGTCTCCATGTAGGCTGCCTGCTCTGCTTCCACGAACTCGCGCTCGAACTCGACGATGTCCTCCGGGTAGTAGAACTCGACCACGTTGGTGGTCTTGTTGACGTCCGTCGGGATCAGGGTACTCACCACCAGCACGTGCGGATACCACTCCACCATGATGTTGGGGTAGTAGGTCAGCCAGATCGCGCCGTGCGCGGGCCTCTTCTCGCCGTAATAGTCCTGCACCGCCTTGTGCCATTTGGCGTAGGTCGGAGAGCCGGGCCGCGCCAGCGAGGTGATGCCGACGCGCTGCACCGAGTACCAGTCGCCGAACTGCCAGGTCAGGTCGTCACAGGTGACGAACTTGCCAAGGCCCGGGTGGAAAGGCGCGACGTGGTAGTCCTCGAGATACACCTCGATGAAGGTCTTCCAGTTGTAGTTGCACTCGTGGATCTGCACCCGGTCGAGCTTGTAACCGGAAAAATCCAGTTCCGGGGCGACCTGCATCGCCGCGAGGTCGGCATTGGCCGAGCGCGGCCCCTTGAACAGCAGACCATGCCAGTTCTCGAGCTCGTCGCGCTTCAGGCCCAGGCAGGGCTTCTTGGCGAAGTGCGGGGCACCGATGAGCTGCCCCTGGCGGTCGTAGGTCCAGCGATGCACCGGGCAGACGACATGTTCGGTGCTGCCACTTCCCTGCAACATGATGGCCTGACGATGGCGGCACACGTTGGACATCTGGTGCACACCCGCGTCAGTGCGAAACAGCAGCTTGGAGTGGTCCAGCCATTCGAGGGAGCGGTAGTTTCCGACCTCCGGTACCATCAGCTCGTGGCCGACGTACCCCGAACCGGCATCGAAGAGGAGCTTCTTCTCCAGTTCGAAAACCTTTTCGTCGAAGTACCAGGACACCGGCAGTTGCGAAACCGCCTGAGCCAGATGGGTGTTGGAAGCGATGTCGGACATCCCCGAACCTCCTCTCTGCGACCAGAAAGCCGGAAAAATAAACGAGTTAGTTTAAGCCACCCTTTGTTTGACCGCCATACGTGGCATCGGTTATTTTCCCGCCTTTAGCCACGGCCGATATCGATCCATGCCCAAGCCGGCAAGCTCCCCGAAGTCTTTCGAAGCGGCAGTCGCCGAACTGGAATCCATCGTCCAGGAAATGGAGGCAGGCACGCTCACGCTCGAGGATGCGCTCGGCCGTTATCAGCGCGGAGTCGGCCTGTTGAAGTACTGTCAGGACACCCTGGCGGGCGCGGAGCAACGCGTGAGACAGCTCGAGGGCAGCGAGCTGATCGACCTCCAGATCGAGGGCGCCCGCCCGCACGGCGAAGGCGCAGAAGCATGAATACCTCCACGGCAGACACGCTCGGCTTTGCGGACTGGATGGGCTCCATCCAGCAGCGCACCGAATCGGCCCTCGCCGGCCTGCTTCCTGAGCCAGTCATCAGCCCGCGGCGCCTGCATTCGGCCATGCGCTACGCGGTGCTCGGCGGTGGAAAGCGGGTGCGCGCCCTGTTGGTGCATGCCGCGGGCGAACTCGCAGTCGCCGCGCCCGAGCGCCTTGACCGCCTTGCCTGTGCGGTCGAGTTCATCCACGCCTATTCGCTGGTGCACGACGACATGCCCTGCATGGACGACGACGTGCTGCGGCGCGGCAAGCCGACCGTGCATGTCGAGTACGACGAAGCCACCGCGCTCCTGGCCGGCGACGCGCTGCAGACGCTCGCCTTCCAGGTTCTGACCGACGCGCCGGTCGCCGACAGCGTGGCCGATCAGTTGGCGATGATCGGTCTCCTCGCCACTGCATCCGGCTCGCGCGGCATGGCGGGTGGCCAGGCCATCGACCTCGACGCGGTGGGCAAGCAGATCACGCGCGAAGAGCTCGAGTTCATGCACGTGCACAAAACGGGCGCCCTGATCCGCGCCTCGGTGCTGCTGGGCGCGCGTGCCGGCGCGCCGATCGCCGAAGCGGACCTGCGCCGCCTCGACCACTATGCCAAGCTCGTCGGCCTGCTGTTCCAGGTCGTCGACGACATCCTCGACACCGTCGCCGACACCGCGACACTGGGCAAGACTGCCGGCAAGGACGCCGACAACGACAAGCCGACCTACGTCAGCCTGCTCGGCCTTGACGAGGCCAGGCGGCTTGCTCGCGACATGCTGGACGAGGCCCATGCGGCCCTCGCGCCGCTCGGCCCGCGCACCGCCCGCCTCGGCGCGCTCGCCGACTACATCGTGCACCGCACGTTCTGAACCCGACCCACTCCGGACCGCCTCATGCCGCGCTACCCGCATCTGGAACGCATCAGCACTCCCGCCGACCTGCGCGCGCTCGAACGCCGCGATCTCGACACCGTCGCCGACGAATTGCGCGCCTTCCTGATCGAATCGGTATCGAAGACCGGCGGCCACCTGTCGTCGAACCTGGGCACGGTCGAGCTGACGATCGCGCTGCACCACGTGTTCAACACCCCGCAGGACCGCATCGTGTGGGACGTGGGCCATCAGACCTATGGCCACAAGATTCTCAGCGGACGCCGCGAGGCGATGAGCGGACTGCGTCACTGGGGCGGCATCTCCGGCTTCCCGCGACGCAGCGAGAGCGAATACGACACATTCGGTACGGCGCACTCCTCCACCTCGATCTCCGCCGCGCTCGGCATGGCGGTCGCTGCCCGCGACCGCGGCGAGAATCGCCATGCGATCGCGGTGATCGGCGACGGCGCAATGTCGGCCGGCATGGCCTTCGAGGCGCTCAACAACGCCGGCGACATGGAAGGCATCAACCTGCTGGTGATCCTCAACGACAATGAGATGTCGATCTCGCCGCCGGTCGGGGCACTCACCAAGATCCTCGCGCGCATGATGTCGGGTTCGACCTACAACACCGCGCGCCGTGTCGGCGAAAAGGTGCTCGGCATGGCGCCGCCGGTGGCCGAACTGGCGCGCAAGGTCGAGGAATACGCCAAGGGGATGATTGCGCCGGGCACGCTGTTCGAGGAGTTCGGCTTCCACTACTACGGCCCGATCGACGGTCACGACCTCGACGCCCTGATCCCGACGCTACAGAACCTGAAGAAGCTCAAAGGCCCGCAGTTCCTGCACGTGATCACCAAGAAAGGCCAGGGCTACAAGCTGGCCGAAGCCGACCCGGTGCTCTACCACGGCGTATCGAAATTCGACCACACCGCCGGCATCCAGAGCGGCAAGGGCGGCGGCAAGCTGACCTACACGCAGGTCTTCGGCGACTGGCTGTGCGACATGGCGGCCGCCGACAAGCGCGTCATCGGCATCACGCCCGCCATGCGCGAAGGCTCGGGCATGGTCCGCTTCGCGCAGGAATACCCCGATCGATACTACGACGTGGGGATTGCCGAGCAGCACGCGGTGACTTTTGCTGCCGGCCTGGCCTGCGAGGGCCTCAAGCCCGTGGTGGCGATCTACTCCACCTTCCTGCAACGCGGCTACGATCAGCTGATCCACGACGTCGCCCTGCAGAACCTGCCGGTGGTCTTCGCCATCGACCGTGCGGGGCTGGTCGGCGCCGACGGTGCCACCCACCACGGTGCCTTCGACCTGTCCTTCCTCGCCTGCATCCCCAACATGGTGGTCATGGCACCGGCGGACGAGAACGAGTGCCGCCAGATGCTCTACACCGCCGTGCGACGTGAAGGCCCGACCGCCGTCCGCTATCCGCGCGGCAGCGGCCGCGGTGTGGTGCCGGAGCGAGAGATGACGGCGCTGCCGATCGGCAAGGGCGAGATCCGCCGCCAGGGCCGCGGCGTCGCATTGCTTGCGTTCGGCAGCATGGTCGACGTTGCGCTGGAGGTCGCCGACGCCCTCGACGCCACGGTGGCCAACATGCGCTTCGTGAAACCCCTCGACGAAGCCCTGATCGCCGAACTTGCCGCAAACCACGAACTGCTCGTCACCCTCGAAGAGAACGCGGTGATCGGCGGCGTCGGCGGCGAGGTCTCACGCGTCGTGGACGGCCTCGCCTCGCGCCCGCGCGTGCTCCGTCTCGGCCTGCCCGACAGTTTCATCGACCACGGCGATCAGGCCCAGTTGCTGGCCTCGGTAGGCCTCGACAAAGCCGGCATCCTTGCCTCGATTGGGCGGGTCTATACGAGCAATAGTTGAGTAAATTCGTCGGGAAAGTTAGGATTGGAGGTCGAGTTATCCGAATCCTGAGAGAGCACGCCGATGAACGCCCCCATGGCCCATGCCATTCCCGACGTCCAGAGCAGCGCAGACAGTCGCCAGATCGCGATCAACAAGGTCGGCATCAAGTCGATCCGCCATCCGGTGAAGGTCGTCGACAAGAGCGGTGGAGTGCAGCACACCGTCGCGAATTTCAACATGTACGTCGGCCTGCCCCACAACTTCAAGGGCACCCACATGTCCCGCTTCATCGAGATCCTCAGCGCCAACGAGCGCGAGATTTCGGTGGAATCCTTCGAGCCGATGTTGCGTGAGATGGTCAAGCGTCTCGAGGCGGAGACCGGACACATCGAGATGACCTTCCCGTACTTCATCAACAAGGCGGCGCCGGTATCCGGCGTGAAGAGCCTGATGGACTACGAAGTCACTTTCATGGGCGAAATCCGCGACGGCGGGGAGTACATCTTCACCATGAAGGTCCTGGTCCCGGTGACCAGCCTCTGCCCGTGTTCGAAGAAGATTTCCGCCTACGGCGCGCACAACCAGCGTTCGCACGTCACCGTCACCGCGGTCCTGAACGATCATCTGTGGATCGAAGACGCGGTGCAACTGGTCGAAAGCCAGGCGTCGTGCGAGGTTTATGGCCTGCTCAAGCGCCCGGACGAGAAGTACGTCACCGAGCGCGCCTACGACAACCCCAAGTTCGTCGAGGACATGGTGCGCGACGTGGCGGGTCTGCTGAACGCCGAACCGCGGATCGACGCCTACGTCGTCGAGTCGGAGAATTTCGAATCGATCCACAACCATTCGGCCTATGCCCTGATCGAACGCGACAAGCGCAAAGACGCCCGATAGCCCGCTTTCAATCGACTGCAGACGGCAGCACGCGCTCCCCGGCGCCTGCTGCCGTTTTCTTATCAGCGAGACCCCGCGATGCGCGCAGCATGGACAGAGGGGTTTGCATCATCAGACGTCGGGCGTTATATTAGCTCTTACTTAAATATGGAGCCCTTGAGATGTCCAAGTCCTTTGTCCAGATCACCACCGTCGTTTCCCGCGCTCTCGGTACGCTGCGCAAGGAGATCCCCGACACCATGCAGGGCTTCGGCGCGATGGCCAAGGGCGCGCTGCAGGACGGCGCGATGACCGAGCTGCAGAAGGAGTTGATCGCGCTCGCGATCGCCGTCACCCAACGCTGCGACGCCTGCGTCGGCTTTCACGTGAAAGCCCTGATCCGCCTCGGCGTCACCCGCGAACAACTGATGGAGACGCTGGGCGTGTGTACCTACATGGGCGGCGGCCCTGCCCTCATGTACGCTGCCGAGGCCGTCCGCGCCTACGAAGAAATGGCACCGAAAAGCGAATAAACCGTTCACTTTTTTGAAGATTCCCCTATAATGCCGACCTTCGAGCGGAGAGGTGGCAGAGTGGTCGAATGTACCTGACTCGAAATCAGGCGTAGGTGCAAGCCTACCGTGGGTTCGAATCCCACCCTCTCCGCCAGTTACATATGAAAAAGCCCTGATTATTCAGGGCTTTTTCTATTAGCGGAACCGTGTTTCACGCCTGTTTCCGCAAAGACGTTCGCGAACCAGCGCGCTGCTCAAGGTCGGTGGGCGTCGCCCGCAGGCAGTCCGGGAAGTGGCAGGCGTGCGGCAATCTCGCGCGCAAGCACGTCCACAACCCGCGCGTGGGCCCGCGCGACCCCTGCGTGATCCGCCGCCTCGATCCTCTCGTTCGCCAGCACCCGTCCCCCAGCCAACTCACGCCCGTTGTGCCGCAGGCTCCATACGGCTTCCAGACTCACCACCTCGAAGCCGCGGGTGTCGAGGCGCTGGATGTCGATCGGCACGCTGAGCTCGGGGTCGGCATAGACGTTCTGCGGCCACGCGACGACGCGCTGCAGCCCTTGCAGGTGTGCAATCTCGGCGGCAACGCGACGCCCTATTTCCAGTTTAAGGGGCGCGGACCAGCGATGCTCGGACGAGACCTCGAGGCGTACCTCATCGACGATGCGCACCATCTGCTGGCGATCCACCTCCGCCGGAAGACTGACCGGTCCGACGACGATGCTCGGGCCGGCCTCGGCAGCGACGGCACGGGAAACGGCCGCGGCTGCACTGCCAAGGCTGTAATACTGCACTGGTGGTGAATGGCTGCACGCAGACAACAAGAGGCCGGCCGCCGCGACAGCGAACATCGAGCGCAAGCGGCAGCAATGGATGGACAGATCGGATTTCATGGTTGCTCTTCCGGCTTTCCGCGCAGGACGGCTTCGGGATTGCGCTCGAGCGCATCGGTGAGTTCGCGCAAGGCCTGCGCCGCCCGGGTCAGCTCCTGGAGGGTGAGCCGCAGGTCCTGCTGGAGCGGCGCCTCGCTCGCCAGCAGCTTGCGACCGTTGGCCATCGCGCCTTGCGCCTCCTCCAGTGTGGCGCGCGCCGCAACGAGCGTGTCGCGGCCCTCGCCTGCGATCAATGCATCGACACGCTTGGCCAGCGCCTCGGTCTGCGCCAGGGTGCTCGACAGGCGGGCCATCGTCTGACGCAGGTCGTTGCCGATCTGCTCGATCGGCAGCTTGTCGAGCTTGCCCATGACGCGCGCCAGCGTGGCCTGCAACTCTTCGAGGCTGCCCTTGGTGGTCGGCAGCTGCGGCGGCGTTTGCGTCCAGTCGGCTGCCGCGCGCGGCGCATCGGGGAAGAAATCGAGCGCGACGTAGAGTTGCCCAGTGACCAGGTTGCCGCTGCGCAACTGAGCACGCAATCCATTGGTGATCATGCGATCGAGCACAGGCCGTGATGACGGGGCCGGGGCCTGCCGTGGCGGGCTGCTGCGCACGTGCAGCAGCCGCGGATAGAGGTCGACTTCGACCAGCAGCCCCAGATCGGCCGACTTCGAATCGAAATCGACGTTGATCGCCTTCACCTCGCCCACCGTGATGCCACGCAAGGTGACCGGCGCACCGACCGACAGCCCGCGAACCGACTCGGCAAAGCGCAGCACATAGGTCTCGACGACCTGCTGCGGCTGCCGCATCGCTTCGTCCTGGGTGCGGAAAAGACGGAACACATGCCCGGCCGGGGCTGGTTCGGCGTCCCCGGCGTTGCCGTCCTCCGGCGTCAGGAAGGCCAGGCCACCCGACATGACCGCGGTCAGCGACTCGGCGGTGACCTGCAAGCCATCGGCGCTCAGCTTCAGGTCCACGCCGCTGATGTCCCAGAAGCGCGTCGCTGGGCTCACGAAGCGATCGTAGGGCGCCTTGACGAAGATCTGGATGTCGAGCCGCCGGCCGCTTTCGTCCAGCCGGAAACCCGTCACCTGCCCCGCCTCGACACGTCGGAAATAGACCGGCGTTCCCACGCTGAGCGAGCCCAAGGTTGCGGCGTGCAGCACGAAGGCGCGCCCGGGGACGTCCATGGTGACGACCGGCGGCTGCTCGAGCGCGACGAAATCGCGCCGCGGCTCGGACGACTGCCCCACATCCATGTCGATGTGCGCGCCGCTGAGCAGCGTGCCGAGCCCGGACACCGTGCCGCCGGAAACACGCGCGCTCACCACCCAGAAGCGCGTGTCCTGGACCAGCAGGCGAGCTGCGCTGCGCGGAAACTGCGCACTGGCGATCACGCTTGAGCCGTCCTCGGACAGTGCGATGGACGTGATGAGCCCGACGTCCACATCCTTGTACTTGATGCGCGTCTTGCCGGCCTCCAGGCCGGCGCCGGTCTTGAACTGCAGGGTGACGGAAGGCCCCTGCTCATAGAATGCGCGCCCGGCCAGGAAGAGCCCGATGAGCGCGGCGACCAGCGGAATGATCCACACCAGCGGGATGCGGAGCCGGCGAGGCGCCTGGATCCTCGCCTCAGGCAAGCCGCCCCGGGCTGCAACGTCCGTGCTCGGTTCAACCATGCTCGCCCTCCTCACCTTCTGCAACACGCGCCGAGGCGGCATCCCAGATGAGCCGTGGATCGAAACTCATCGCCGCAAGCATGGTCAGGACGACGACACCGCCGAATGCAAGCGCAGCCGGACCGGCCTGCACCGTGGCGAGCCCCTGGAACCGCACCAGCGCGGCAAGGATGACTATCACGTAGATATCGAGCATGGACCACCGACCGACGAATTCGACCAACCTGTAAAGACGGGCACGCTGCAGCATGCGATGGGACGAGCGCCGCTGCACGGACAACAGCAGGTGCAGCAGCGCGATGACCTTGAGCAGGGGCACCATTACGCTGGCGAAAAACACGACCGCAGCCAGCGGCCACGAGCCTGATCGCCACAGGAACAGCACCCCGCTCAGGATCGTATCCTGCTGGCTGCCGAGGAATGAAGAGGTCTCCATGATCGGCAGCAGGTTGGCCGGCAGGTAGAGCAGCATGGAGGCCAGCGTCAGCGCCCAGGTCGTCGACACGCTTCGAGGTCTGCGCGAGTGGAGTGGGACATTGCAGCGCGGGCAACGCACCGCGCCACCGCCGATCGGCTGACGGGCGAGCTGGCCGCAGACATGACAGCTCAGCAGTCCAAGCGATAGCGCGGTGACCGCCGGCCTCATGCTCGCGCCCCTGTGCCCCGGGCCTCCCACAGCAGGGCGGGATTGAAGCTCTGCGCTGCGGCCGCGAGCACGATGATCAACGCCGCGATCGCCCAGAAGGCGACTCCAAGGATGACGCTCGAGAGGTGCGAGAGCTTCACCAGCGACACCAGCATGCCGAGCAGCAGGACTTCGATCATGCCCCAGGGGCGCAATGAGCGGACGAGGCGGAACAACAGCGGAAAGGCACGACCACGCCGCCCCAACCGCACCTGTATCAGCAACGCCATGAGCATCGTCAGCTCAAGCACCGGGAAGAGGATCACGGTCGCAAACACAAGGCCGGCCACCGCCTGCATGCCGTCGCCCCACAGCGCCTGCACGGCACCGAACAGCGTCACCTCGACGCGTATGCCCTGCATCTCGATGCCCACCAGCGGGTTGAAATTCGCCAGCACATAGAGCAGCGCGGCGGCGGCGGCCAGGGCCAGCGTTCGCTCAAGGCTATCGACCGGATTGCGCAGCAGCAGCGCCTCGCACCGTACGCAGCGGGCCGACTGGTGGAGGTCGAGTTCTGGCGCAGTCTGCAGCAGGTCACATTCGTGGCAGGCAATCAGGCGGCCACCCCAACTGGGGCCGTGCGGATCATCGCTGCGAGCCTCGCGGCCAGCCTCCTGCTCATCCGCTGCCCATGCCTTGCCACCATTCGCATTCGCCATCGCCACGCGACCTCTCTATCGTCAGACCAGCGGCCCGGTGCCGCGACCGCGCGCATTGATGCGCTTGTCTCGCGATCGAATCAGCGATGGACCGACTGCGCCCGTATTCTACGCAGCGGTGTCGTCAGCGCACGAGGAAAGGCAGATTCGCCGTCGCCGCTTTGCCATTGCCGTCGCGCAAGGTGATGAAGAGGCGGTAGGCGCCCCGCTGCTCGGGCGCGATGAAGCGCACCGTTGCCGCATCGGCGTGCAGCATGCGCACGGCCATGCGGGCGGGCGGCGGCTCATGGTCTGAGTCGGGACGGCGGCCAACGCTTTCGGCAAGCACCTTCCACTCGGTGCGCAATGCGGAGCCGTCGAACGAAACCGCATCGACCCCCGCTGATATCTCCGCACCCGGCGCAAACTCGTCGGCGGCGATGCCGATCCCGCGAACTCGCGGGGCGGGCTGGGTGACGGGCTTGCCCCAGGCAGCGCTGAGCGCATCCGTCATGGCGGTGAGGCTGCCGTCGCCGAGCAGCAGCCCATGCCAGGTTTCGGTCTGCTCCTGCTTCGCGCCCCAGAGGAAGGGGAACACGCCGGCCACGTCGGGCTGCGCGGCGAGAAAAGCCAGCGCATCGCGGAAATAGGCGGCCTTCTCGCTGCTGGTCGGCTCCACCGGCGCCCCCCAGGGCTTGCGCCCGGCCTGCCATTGACCGATGGGGCCGAACTCAGCGATGACCACCGGCTTGCTCACGCCGGCCGCCCTGAGCCGCGGAAGGATCTCAAACACGCCCCCGGCATAGACGTTGATACCGAGCAGATCGACGTTGGCGCAGCACTGCGCAAGGCGGCGAAGGTTGTCGTCGCTGTTGTCGGAGACGACCATCATGGTTGGATGCGCCGGATCGAGCGCCTTCACGACACCTGCCAGCCGGTCGACCTCGCGCCACGCCGGCATGGGGTCGGGCTGCGCCAGCTCGACCTCGTTCCCCACTCCCCACGCCAGCAGCGCCGGATGGCCGCGGTAACGCAGCACGAAATCGCGTATTCCCTGCTCCTGGGTGCGCACCGCCTGCGGGTCGTCGAGGCGGAAGCCCAGGCGCGAATGCCCCACCCATAGCCCCATCACCACCTTCAGGCCCAGCCGTCGTGCCTCGTCCAGCACCCAGGCGTGGCTCTCGCTGTAGACGCGAACGACCTTCGCACCGGCCGCCGCGAGCTGCTCCAAGGCGCGACGATCCCCTTCAAACGCTGCGCCCTGCCACTGCGGCGTCTTCACGGCGCTTTCCCCAGCCTCGGCGGCAATCGCGGACACCGCCAGCAGCGCGGCGGCCAGCACTCGCCGCCATGCAGGCGGCAAGCGGGGCATGCCATCACCAGTGCGCGGCCTCACCCGAAATACGACGGCAGCCAGCCGCGCTCCACACCTTCGCGCAGGCACCAGGCCGGCGTGGTCTCCGTCTTGTAGCTCCAGAAGAACCAGCCGAGCTGATCCTCAAAGGCCGCGAGCTGCGCCGAGGCATAGCCGCGAAACGCCACCGTGCGCTGGAACTTGTCCAGCCCGTCGAGCGCGCTGTTGAACGGCCCCTCCGCCCATAGCGACACTTCCTGAAGGTCCATGCCCAGGCTCCACTCGCCGCACACGCTGGGCAAGCCGAGCTCGGCCTCGATCGCGTCTCCCTCGAGCCGCCATTCATCAATGGCCTTGCGCATGTGGCCGTAGATGTCCATGTCGATGTCCTCGCGGGCGAAGCACTGGTAACGATGCACGTCGAAGATCACGTTGGAGAACTCGGGCCCCTTCAGCAGGCACTGGTATTCGCGGAAGGAACGAAACCCGTCATGGATCATCAGCGCCACCCGCTCGGGCGGGCAATGGCGGCGGATTCGCGCATAGGCATCGAGGTAGTAGGCCTTCAGGTAATCGGTCGGCACGTCCCAGCGCGGTTCGTTCAGCGCCTCGATCGCGTAAAGCGCCGGATGATGGCGATAACGCTCGGCGATGCGCTCGAGCACATCGAGCGAGTGCGCCCGATATTCGGGCCGGGTGTGCCACTCGCACACGTCCTTGATGCCGCCATTGTCGAAACCATTCTGGCAGCCCGGGGCCGCGTGCAGATCGAGCACGACGCGCAGGCCGAACTCGTGCGCCCACTCCATTGCGCGGTCGATCACCTCGATCCCGCCGGTCACGAAGGGGTGGGGGTTCGCGCCATACGCGCGGTGATAGGGATAATCCGCGCCGAATACCCAGTGGCCGAAGGGGATGCGGACGGCGTTCAGGCCGCGCTCCGCGATCCAGCGAAAGTCGTCACGGGTGATGAAGCTGTCCCAGTGCGCGCGCAGGCGCTCCGCTGCGGCGTCGCCCATCTCCGCACACCAGGTCGTCTCGTCGGTCGCGCTCAGCCCCTCGAACAGGCTGGGCACCATCCATTTCTCGAGCACCAGCCAAGCGCCCAGATTGACCCCACGCAGACTCGTTTTTTTCTGCTTCATGTCCCGTCCTCCCCGCTGGTCGCGTTCGCCCGCTCACGCCGAAAGCGCACTCGCTCCCGCCGCAGCGAACCTGGTGAAGATTATGCCCCGACGATCTGCAGCGCTTGCCCGGCATCCGTCACGAAACACTAGAATCGTGCGCAGGACCAGCCGGGCAATCCCCAAGGAGACAGCGATGGAACGAATCTGGTGGAAGGATGCGGTCGTCTATCAGATCTATCCGCGCAGCTTCATGGATTCGAACGGCGACGGCATCGGCGACCTGAACGGCATCGGCGCCCGCCTCGACTATCTCGCGTGGCTGGGCATCAGCGTGATCTGGTTGTGCCCGATCTACCGCTCGCCCAACGACGACAACGGCTACGACATCAGCGATTATCAGGCGATCCTGGAAGAGTTCGGCACCATGGCCGATTTCGACCGTCTCCTTGCAGAGGCGCACCGTCGCGGCATCCGCGTCATCCTGGACCTGGTCCTGAATCACACCAGCGACGCGCACCCGTGGTTCATCGAGTCGCGCTCGTCGCGCGACAGCCCGCTGCGCGACTGGTACATCTGGCGCGACGGCCGCGACGGCCACCCGCCGAACAACTGGGAGAGCATCTTCCAGGGGTCCGCATGGACGCTCGACCCGGCCACCGGCCAGTATTTCCTGCATCTCTTCACCGAGCGCCAACCCGATCTCAACTGGGAAAACCCCGCCCTGCGCCACGCCCTCTACGACATGGTGCGCTGGTGGCTGGGCAAGGGCATCGACGGTTTTCGCATCGACGCCATCAGTCACCTCAAGAAGGCGCCCGGCCTCCCCGACCTGCCCAACCCCTGGGGCTTGCCATGGGTGCCCTCCTACGAGATGCACATGAACCAGCCGGGTGTGCTGGATTTCGTCGACGAACTGTCGCGAGAGACCTTCCGCCATTACGACGTAATGACGGTGGGCGAAGCCAATGGCGTATCGCCCGAGCAAGCCGTCGAGTGGGTCGGTTCGGCACGCCGGCGGCTGAGCATGATCCTGCAGTTCGAACACTGGACGCTTTGGTCGCGCGACCCGCACGCAAGCCTGGACGTCGTCGCCCTCAGGAAGATCTTCACGCGCTGGCAGCGCACCCTGCACGGACGCGGCTGGAACGCGCTCTATCTCGAGAACCATGACCTGCCGCGGGTCGTGTCGCGCTGGGGCGATCCCGCTCGGCATCGCTACGAAAGCGCCACCGCGCTGGCGACGATGTACTTCCTGATGGAGGGGACGCCCTTCATCTACCAGGGACAGGAACTCGGCATGGCGAACACCGAGTTTCATGATCTCGCCGAGTTCGACGACGTGTTCGCCCGCAACCGCATCGCCCAGATGCGCAGCGAAGGCCGCAGCGACACCGACATTCTCGCGGAGCTCGCGCTCACCGCGCGCGACAACTCCCGTACGCCCATGCCCTGGGACGACACCGCGAACGCGGGCTTCAGCACCACCACCCCCTGGCTGACGGTCAATCCGGAGTATCGCGAGGTCAATGTCGCCGCGCAGCGCGCCGCATCCCGTTCAGTGCTGCACTATTACCGCGATCTGATCGCATTGCGTGCGGCGGAGCCCGCACTGCTGGATGGAAGATACGACGCCCTTCTCGAATCGAACCGGAAGGTCTATGCCTACACCCGTCTGCGCGACGGACGCGGTTTCGCGATCATCTGCAACCTGAGCGCGGCACCGGCACGCTACCGTCACCGCGGCCTCGTACTGCGGCATGAGGCGCTCGTGCTCGCGAACCACGACGTCAACCTGCACGACGACCTGACGCAGTTCGCGCTGCGCCCTTACGAAGCGCGGGTGTACCGTGTCGAAGCAGGATGAACGACGCACTCCCGGCCACGTCGCGGCATCACTGCGCGGTAGCGTCCGTCTCCGCGGCGGGGGCGAAACCGCTCGCGAGGCCTTCGATCAGGCCGAACAGACGCTTGTAGAAATCGGCATCCGAGATCGTCTCCTCGCCGACCTTGACCAGCGCCTCCTTGTCCGCCGACCACGGCAGGGAGATGCCGCCGATCCCGGCAACGCTGAGCGCGGTGCTGCTCGACGACGACTTGAGTTCGTAGCGCGTCTCCAGCCCGTTCGCATAGACGACGGAACCAAGATTGCTGGCGAGGCAGACCAGCGTGATGCTGAGCGTCACGCCGCTGTCGGGCGCAGGGCGGAAGAACTTCTCGCCACGGACACGGGTGGAATTGGCATCGTCGACCTGGTAGCCCTGGCTCAGCAGGGCGCGCTTTCCCAGTTCGCACGCCCCGCCGGGGTCACGGGCGATCCAGGTCATGAACGGCGACTCCAGCCCAAAGGCTTCGCTGCGGTACACAGGCTGCGGCTTGGATGCACAGCCAATGGCAAGCAGCGTGGCGCATGCGAGCAAGACAAGACGACTAATGAAGCAAGACATCGGCACGGAGCACTGGCTGAAGCGAAGCATTGAATGGTAGAACATCCCTGCGGGCCTGGCGCGCACGATTTGTAATCCGCCGGCCATCGACGAGCACGGGATCGAAGACGATGGGCAAGTGGGCCGAATACTGGTTTTCAATCATGAACGCGGCGATCCGCCTCTGGCTGGACGCCCAGTCCTTCATGCATGCCGCCGCGCTCGCGTTCTTCACCTTGTTTTCGGTGGCGCCGGTGGTCATTGTCGCCGTGGCCATCGTCGGCCTGGCACTCGGCGAAGACGCCGCGCAGGGACAGATCGCACAGCAACTGGAATCGGCCATCGGCAGCGAGGCCGCTCGAGCGGTGCAGACGGCCGTCGAAGGCAGTCGCATCGAACACAGCGGAATCCTGCCGTCGCTCGCCGGCTTCGCTGCAATGCTGTTCGGCGCCACCACCGTCTTCGCGCAGATGCAGAACTCGCTGAACGCGATCTGGGGCGTCGCACCGCGCCCCACTCGAAGCAGCGTTTTCATCTACGTAAAGGGTCGTCTGCTCTCGCTCGCGGTGGTGCTCGCCATCGGCTTCGTCCTCCTCGTGTCGCTGCTGCTCAGCGTGCTGATCCGCGCGCTCGTCGTGTTCGCGCAGGGATGGTTGCCGGTGCCGCCCGCGCTGTTGCTTGGCGTGGATGGCGTCGTCTCGGTCGTCGTGGTCAGCCTGCTGTTTGCCACCATCTTCCGCGTGCTGCCCGACGTTCTGCTGCGATGGCGGGACGTGTGGCTGGGCGCCCTCGTCACCGCGCTGTTGTTCACACTTGGACGCAGCCTCATCGCCCTCTACCTGTCCACCACGGCGACGGCCTCGACCTACGGTGCGGCGGGCTCGCTGGTGTTGCTCCTGATGTGGGTGAATTACTCATCGCTGATCCTGCTCTTTGGAGCAGCGTTCACCCGCGCCCATGTGGAGGCGCGGGGACGAGTCATCCGCCCGCGCGCAACTGCAGTGCGCATCCATCGCGAGCTGGTCGAGGAAGCGGCGACCGGTCCACTGCCCCGATGAGGCACACACGCTCACCGCGAGCCGCCCGGACCCGGCTTGCTTGCATTCCGTGCATCGTTGTGTAAAATCCGGCGCCTCTGAGCGTTGAACCGGCAAGTCGTTTCAACGCGGCAGCAGGAGTGGACACTGCGAAACAAGACTCGAAAAGTGTTGAAGAGTGAAAATTTCCGGCTATAATGCTGCCTCTTCGACGCTGAAGAACAAAGCGCCCGTAGCTCATCTGGATAGAGTACCTGGCTACGAACCAGGGGGTAGGAGGTTCGAATCCTTCCGGGCGCGCCATACATTGAAGGCTCTTTACGAAGTGCTTTCAGCAAAGTGCAGTGACCGAGCGCCCGTAGCTCATCTGGATAGAGTACCTGGCTACGAACCAGGGGGTAGGAGGTTCGAATCCTTCCGGGCGCGCCAAACAGTCAGACAAAAAGCCCAGTCGCCACGACTGGGCTTTTTGTTTTTCATGGCTACTGGCGGGCCGCGCTTGCGTGTTGCACCATGCAAGCCATACCGGCGCGTGGAAACATCGCCCGCTGAACCCCTCGCCCGAGCCTCCCACGATGAATGACGCCTACTCCCTTCTCGGCCTGAGCCCGGGCGTTTCACGGCAGGACGTCAAGCGCGCCTTTCGTCGCCTCGCCATGCACTGGCACCCTGACCGCAACCCCGACCCTGCCGCTCAGGATCACTTCAGGGCCCTGCGCGCGGCCTACGAAAACCTGATCGCCGGGCAGCAGGACGTCGAGGAGATCGTCCAGGAAGCGCCGCAGCCGCAGCGCCCCCGCGGCGCCGACCGCCGGCAGGATCTCGCGCTCGACCTGGAGGAAGCCTTTCTCGGCTGTGAAAAGCCAGTTCGACTGGCTCGGGACATCGACTGCGAGGCCTGCGGCGGCAGCGGAGAAGAACACCTTACCCACAGCCGGCTGTGCGAGCACTGCCATGGCTCGGGTCGGGTGCGGGCCAAGGGAGGTTTGCAGCATTGTGAAGCGTGCGACGGCAGGGGATACCGCACGCGACGTCCCTGTTCGACCTGCTTGGGCAGCGGCAGGACGCAGGCCGGACGCACGCTGGCTGTCAAGGTGCCGCCGGGACTGCTCACAGGCGACGAGTTGCGCATCGTGCGCGAAGGGGAGCCTTCGCCCGAGGCGGAAGGCGAGCCCGGCGACCTGAGGCTGCGCATTTCCCTGAACACCCATGCGCTGTACCGCCTCGATGGACGCGACCTGCGGCTTGTCCGCCCAGTCAGCGCACTGCGGCTGCTCTCCGGCGGCGAGCTGACGGTCCCAACGCTGGCCGGTCCCGTCGTGGTGCATATCGAGGCAGGCTCCGCCGCGCCGCGCGAACTGCGCATCGAGAATGCCGGCTACCCCTCAGGACGCGGCCAACCCGCAGGCGCATTGGTCGTCGAACTTCAACCCATGCTACCGGAAGATTGCGACCCGCAGCTGCGTCGGCTGATCGCCGAACTCGACGCCGAACTATCGCGCAAGTCGGCGCGCTATCTGCCCGAACTTGCGCGCTGGGAAGCAAGCTGGCTCGGCCGCAAGTCCGCGTCGCCGCGGCGTTGACGGCCCTGCCGCGAGCAGCTCGATGCGGTAATCAGAGCGCAGGCTCGAGCCGCTCGATCCCACCCATGTAGGGCACCAGGGCTTTGGGCACGACCACCGAGCCGTCGGCCTGCTGGTAGTTCTCGAGCACCGCGACGAGCGTGCGCCCGACCGCCAGGCCGGAGCCGTTCAACGTGTGCAGCAGTTCGTTCTTGCCGCTCGCACTCTTGAAACGCGCCTGCATGCGCCGGGCCTGGAAGGATTCGCAGTTCGAACAGCTCGAAATCTCGCGATACGTGTTCTGTGCCGGCAGCCAGACCTCAAGGTCGTAGGTCTTGGCGGCCGAAAAACCCATGTCCCCGGTGCACAGCGTGATCACGCGATACGGCAGGCCCAGCTTCTGCAGCACCGCCTCCGCATGTCCGACCATCTCCTCGAGCGCCTCGTAGCTCTTCTCCGGATGCACGATCTGTACCATCTCGACCTTGTCGAACTGGTGCTGACGGATCATGCCGCGCGTATCTCGCCCGGCGCTGCCCGCCTCCGAACGGAAACAGGGGCTGTGCGCGGTCAGCTTCACCGGCAGGGCGTCAAGCGGCAGGATCTGCTCACGGATGCTGTTCGTCAGGGAGATCTCGGATGTGGAGATCAGGTACTGCTCGGCGGAACCTTCGTCCCCTCCCCTCAGGACCCAGAACATGTCGTCGCGGAACTTCGGCAGCTGGCCGGTACCGACGAGAATCTCGCGATTGACGATGTAGGGCGTATAGCACTCGGTGTAGCCGTGTTCAGTCGTCTGCACATCGAGCATGAACTGCGCGAGCGCTCGATGCAGCCGCGCGACGTGACCACGCATGAAGGTGAACCGCGAGCCCGACAGCCGCGCGCCGGTATCGAAATCCAGACCGAGTCCTGCACCGATGTCGACGTGATCGCGCACCTCGAAATCGAACTGCGCCGGGGTGCCCCAGCGCCGCACTTCCACGTTGCCACTTTCGTCTTCGCCGACCGGCACGCTCTCATGCGGCAGGTTGGGCAAGCCAAGCAGGAAATCGTCGATCTTCTCCAGCAGTGCAGGCAGCGCCTGTTCGCACGCTTTCAGCTCGTCGCCCAATTGCGCCACTTCCGCCATCACCGCAGAGGCATCCTCGCCCTTGCCCTTTAGCATGCCGATCTGTTTGGAGAGCGCATTGCGCCTGGCCTGCAGTTCCTGAGTGCGGGTCTGGAGAGTCTTGCGTTGCTCCTCGAGCGCGGAGAAGCCTTCCTTGTCCAGGATCAGGCCACGCGTGGCGAGTCGGGCGGCCACGGTGTCTATGTGACTGCGAAGAAGTTGGATATCGATCATCAGACGATCCTTAAGCTCAAGAATTTCAGCTATTTAGAGGAACAAGTTTATATCGTTTGGAAGAAATGAGCGCCAAGTCACTGGACGAAGAGGTCATTTCAGCCCACGACATTACTTTGCGACGCAACAATTTGATTATCTAAATCAATTGTTTGCAGATGGCCGAATGCGAAATTCCACTTGCCTTTTCCATTTGCCCGCATATTCTTAGAAGAGGGATTGATGCCGCGCCAGACGGCGATGTTCACATGGAGGGAATGGCATGCTTTCGATTCGCGACTGCCTGGATTATTGCGACCTGACGGAGGACGAAGTCTCACTGATTGCAGAGCATGAAGGCATCACCGACTGCGCCGCCGCACAGGTGGCGTGTGGCTTGGTCCAGACGCCTGAAGGAGTGCTGGTGCTCACCAACTTCATGCTCGACCTCATCGAGCGGGCTAACGAGGAAGGCGATTGCGCGAAGGCAGAGCGCGCGAAATCCCTGTGTGCCCAGTTCATGGCGGATCACCCCTTGCCCCACTGACGGGCTCGAAACCTTCGGCCCCGCTATCGCCCTGTCCGCCTGCGGCCCGATCGAGGGCCTGCAGGCGGGCCAGTTTTTCCTGGATTCGAATCTCGAGTCCGCGCGTGGTCGGCTGATACCAGCCCGGCTCGCCGATGCCATCTGGCAGATATGTCTCACCGGCGGCGTATGCGTCCGGCTCGTCATGTGCGTAGCGATAGGCCTTGCCGTAGCCCAGCTCCTTCATCAGGCGCGTCGGCGCATTGCGCAAATGCAGCGGAACGGGCCGCGAGGCGTCCTGTTTGACGAATGCGCGCGCGGCATTATAGGCACGATAGACTGCGTTCGACTTTGCCGCACACGCGAGGTAGACCACGGCCGCGGCGAGCGCAAGTTCGCCTTCCGGAGACCCCAGCCGCTCGTAGGTGACGCAGGCGTTGAGCGCGATCTCGAGTGCCCTGGGGTCGGCAAGGCCGATGTCCTCGACCGCCATCCGCACCAGACGGCGGCCCAGGTAATGCGGATCCGCGCCACCATCCAGCATGCGGCACAACCAGTACAGCGAAGCGTCCGGATGGGAGCCGCGGACCGACTTGTGCAGCGCCGAAATCTGGTCGTAGAAAGCCTCGCCGCCCTTGTCGAAACGTCGCAGATTGCGCGACAAGGCCTCATCGACAAAGGCCGGCGTGACCGGATTTACCGAAGCCGTTTCGGCGGCTGTCTGCACCTGCTCGAGCAGGTTCATCAGTCGGCGCGCATCGCCGTCGGCAAAGCCGATCAGCCGCTCGCGAGCGTCGTCTTCGAACAGCAGGTCGGGGCAGGCCACGCGACGCGCACGCTCGAACAGCCCCGCCAGGGCCGCGGCATCCAGCGGCTCCAGCACGTAGACGGCTGCCCGCGAAAGCAGGGCCGAGTTCACTTCGAACGAAGGGTTCTCGGTGGTGGCACCGATGAAGGTGACCAGGCCCTGCTCCACGAACGGCAAGAAGGCATCCTGCTGCGCCTTGTTGAAGCGGTGCACCTCGTCGACGAAAAGAATGGTGTGGCGTCCTCTCGCCTTCGCCGCCTGCGCCTGCTGAATCGCCTCGCGGATCTCCTTGACACCGGAAAACACCGCCGACAAGGCGACGAACTCTGCGTCGAATCCCTGCGCCATCAAGCGAGCAAGCGTCGTCTTGCCGACACCCGGCGGCCCCCACAGGATCATCGAATGCGGCTTGCGCGCGGTGAAGGCAAGCCGCAAGGGCTTGCCGGGCCCGACGAGATGAGCCTGGCCTGCAATCTCGTCGAGGCTCTTCGGCCGCATCCGCTCCGCGAGCGGGACACGCTGCGGCTCGACCTGATCGAACAGATCCGTCATCGGCTTGCGTCAGCGCTGCGGCACCGGCACAGCGGCCGCTTCGCCGATCACGTCGGCGCCCGCGGGCGGCACGAAGCGGAAGCGGCCCGCATCCTGCGCAGGATTCGCGACCAGCCGGGTGAAGCTGATCAGCGTCGTCTGCCCAAAATTGTCACGAATCTCCATCCGCTTGAGCTCGCTGCCAGCCAGACCGATGCGCAGCGACTCGAAGCTGCTGTCGGGTTGTCGCGGGCGCGCCTCGACCCAGTCCAGCCCGTCGCGGCTGCCCGCATCGCTCAGCACGAAGTTGTCCTCGAGCTTGCCGCTGCCAAACAAGATCGCCGCCGGCGTCGCCCCCAGCGCATCGCCGATCTGCCGCACCGTCACCTGATTCAGGTCGCGATCCCAGGTCCACATCTGGTTGCCGTCGCCAACGAGCAATTGCGGATACGGCTTCTCGTACTCCCAGCGGAATTTGCCCGGGCGCGCGAATGCGAACTGCCCCGACGATTGTTGTGGCCTGCGCCCCGACTTGGCCATGACGACCTGCTCGAAAGTGCCGTCGGCTGCACGCGTGGTGCTGACGAACTTCTGCAACTGCCCGACACCGTCGGCTGCCGCCGAGATACCCGCACCAGCCAGCAAGCTGGCAGCGACGACGACACGCATGCCTCCAGGAATCGATTCGATCACACCCATGCTCATTCGCTCTCCTTGGCGGGCACAATGACTTCACGGTTGCCATTGCTGCCCATGGGCGATACGAGCCCGGCACGCTCCATTTGTTCAATCAGGCGGGCCGCTCGGTTGTAACCGATTCGCAAGTGACGCTGGACGAGCGAGATCGAAGGCCTGCGCGTCTTGACGACGATCTCGACGGCCTGGTCGTACAAGGGATCGGCTTCGCCCTCTGCGCCCTCACCCGCCCCGCCCAGCGTCGCGTCGAGATCATCCTCGGCCGCAGCCAGAATCCCCTCGACGTAATCGGGCGGCCCGATCCTCTTCAGGTGGTCCACGACCTTGTGCACCTCCTCGTCGGCGACGAAGGCGCCATGGACGCGCACCGGCAGGCCGGTGCCCGGCGCCAGATACAGCATGTCACCCATGCCGAGCAGGGTTTCGGCGCCCATCTGGTCGAGGATGGTGCGCGAATCGATCTTCGACGACACCTGGAACGCGATCCGTGTTGGCACGTTGGCCTTGATGAGGCCGGTGATCACGTCGACCGACGGACGCTGGGTGGCAAGGATGAGGTGGATGCCTGCCGCGCGCGCCTTCTGCGCCAACCGCGCGATCAGTTCCTCGACCTTCTTGCCGACCACCATCATCATGTCGGCAAGCTCGTCCACGACAACCACGATATAAGGCAGCGGCTCCAGCGGCTCGGGGTTCTCGGGGCTGATCGAGAAGGGATTGGTGAGCGGCGTCTCGGCCTTGCGCGCTTCCTGCACCGCCTTGTTGAATCCCGCCAGATTGCGCACGCCCACGGCCGCCATCAGCTTGTAGCGCTTGTCCATCTCGGTCACGCACCAGTTGAGGGCGTTGGCCGCATGCTTCATATCGGTCACGACCGGCGCCAGCAGATGCGGGATGCCTTCGTAGATCGACAACTCGAGCATTTTCGGATCGACCATGATCAGCCGCACGCGCTCCGGCTCGCTCTTGTAGAGCAGAGAAAGGATCATGGCGTTGATGCCAACCGACTTGCCCGAGCCCGTCGTACCCGCCACCAGCAGGTGCGGCATCTTCGCCAGGTCGGCGACCACCGGCTGACCCCCGATATCCTTGCCGAGGACGACGGTCAGCGGCGAGTTCATGTCGTGGTAGGCCTTCGACCCGACGATTTCAGACAAGCGCACCATCTGCCGCTTCGGGTTTGGCAACTCGAGCGCCATGCAGGACTTGCCTGGCACCGTCTCGACCACCCGCACTGACACCAGCGACAGCGCGCGCGCCAGATCCTTCGCCAGATTCAGCACCTGGCTGCCCTTGACGCCCACCGCGGGTTCAATTTCGTAGCGCGTGATCACGGGGCCCGGATAGGCTGCGAGCACCTTCACTTCCACGCCGAAGTCGGCGAGCTTGGTCTCGATCAGTCTCGAGGTGAACTCCAGCGCCTCGGCAGACGGCGGCTCGACGTCGGAGGACGCCGGATCGAGCAGCGCGATCGGCGGGATCGCACCCGCCGCCGCGTCGGCGAACAGGGGCTGCTGCCGCTCTTTTTCGACGCGCTCGGACCGGGGTACCGACACAACCGGGGGCTCGATACGCAAGGGCGCGGGCGCAACCTTCTCCGTCTTGCGCCTGCGGGTTTCGACCACTTCCTCCCGCTTCTGGGCAAGCTGTCGGCCCGCACGGCGATCCTGCCAGCGCAACCACGCCCCATGCAGGCCGAGCAAGCCGCGCTCGAGCGCCAACCCGACACGCTCTGCGAATGCCAGCCAGGACACGCCGGTGAACAGCGACAGGCCCGACGCAATCGCGGCCAGCAGCAACAAGGTTCCGCCGGTGAAACCGAAGTAGCCCTGCATCAGCTGCCCGAGCTCCATCCCGATCAGTCCGCCGGGCGCCAGCGGAACCGCCCCCTCATGGCTGTGGAAACGCAGGAACTCGAGCGCGCTGCTCGTCAGCAGCACGACGAAGAAACCCAGCAACACGAAAAAGAATGACCGCCGATCCAGTGTCAGGCGGTTCTTGAGGCGGCGAAAACCCCACATCAGGCCATAGGCGAGAAAAACCACCCACCACCAGGCCGAAATCCCGAAGAGATAGAGCAGCAGATCAGCCAGCCAGGCACCGAAGCGCCCGCCGGGATTCGAGACGCGCGACACCGCCGAGGCATGCGACCAGCCTGGATCGGCCTTGCTGTAGCCCAGTAGCACAAGCCCGACGTAAAGCGACATGACGCCCAGAAGCAGCCAGCGCGCCTCCTGCAACAACAGCGAAATCTTTTCGGGGAGCGGCTGGGAACGATGCGACGAGCGAGACAGCATGAGGAGACGGCCCGGGGCCGGAGGGACACAACACCGGGATTATATGCGATGACGCGTACTCGCCGTCCGCGCGCCTTTCTTATCGATACACACGGCGCCTTACGCGCGCGAGCTCGAAACGCCAGGCTGGGTCAGAGTTCGCTCAGGCGCTCTAGGAGGACGATGCCGTGCGCCGTCTCTTCGATCAGTCCCTGCTGGCCCAGATCCTTCATGACCCGGCTCACCATTTCCCGCGACGCCCCGATCATCTTGGCGATGTCCTGCTTCGAGATCTTACGCACGACAACCGTCTTGCCCTCGACATCTTCCGACATCTCCAGCAACAGGCGCGCCACGCGGCCGTAGACGTCCATCAGGGCCAGGCTCTCGATCTTGCGGTCCGCATTGCGCAGGCGCTCGGCGAGGTTGCACATGATGCGCCAAGCGACATCGAAGTTGTCCTGCATGATCTGGCGAAACTCGTTCTTCGAGATCATCACGAGATCCGAGGCGACAACCGCGATGACCGAGGCCGAGCGCGGCTGTTCGTCGAACATCCCCATCTCGCCGAACAGCTCTCCCTGACCGAGGATCGAAAGGATCACCTCCCGCCCGTCCTCATCGCTGACGACCACCTTCAGGCTGCCCGTCAGCACGAAGTAGACGTAGTCGGACCTGTCGCCGGCATTCACGACGGTCTGCCCCCTCGGGATGCGACGCATCATTGCAACCCTGGCGACGGTGGCGAGCACCTCTTCGGACAGGCCGTGAAAAAGCGGAAAGGTTTTCAAAGCAATCGGCGAAACGACCGTTGGCTGGCTCATGCTGGCTCCGGGGTAGCACGGAATTCCGCGACATGTCGAGGGTAACTGGCGCAAGTGTAAACGAATATTCCCTGGCGCGATGCAGACGTGATGCGCAGAACCGATGCTGCCATTAGCGAGACCTATCGTTCCGATTACGCTGGCGCCGCATGGGCGTCGTCTATAATGCGGCCTCGTTTCTGACCTGCCGGAAGATTCACGCCATGACGACAAAGCACGCCCGATTGCTGATCCTGGGCTCCGGCCCCGCCGGATACACCGCCGCGGTATACGCCGCGCGCGCGAACCTCAACCCTGTCCTGATCACCGGTCTCGCCCAGGGCGGTCAGCTAATGACCACGACGGACGTTGACAACTGGCCTGCCGATGCCGACGGCGTGCAGGGGCCCGATCTGATGGCGCGCTTCCAGAAGCATGCGGAGCGCTTCAACACCGAGATGATCTTCGACCACATCCACACCGCGAAGCTGGCCGAGAAACCCATTCGCCTGATCGGCGACGCCGGCGAGTACACCTGCGACGCACTGATCATCTCGACTGGAGCGACGGCCAAGTATCTCGGTCTTCCGTCCGAAGAGGCGTTTGCCGGTCGCGGCGTGTCGGCTTGCGCAACCTGCGACGGATTCTTCTATCGGAACCAGGAAGTGGCTGTCATCGGCGGCGGCAACACGGCCGTCGAAGAAGCCCTCTACCTTTCCAACATCGCGAGCAAGGTGACGGTCGTGCACCGGCGCGAGAAGTTCCGTGCGGAGAAGATCCTCATCGACAAGATGATGGAGAAGGTGGCCGCCGGCAAGATCGTCCTCGAGCTGAATGCGACCCTGGACGAAGTGCTGGGTGACAAGTCGGGGGTCACCGGCATGCGCGTACGCGGCGTGAACTCCGGAGAAACGCGTGACATCGCGCTGCAGGGCGTCTTCATTGCGATCGGCCACAAGCCCAACACGGACATCTTCGAGGGGCAGTTGGAGATGGACGGCGGCTACATCGTTACCCAGGGCGGCCGCAACGGCAACGCAACCCAGACCAGCATTCCAGGCGTTTTCGCTGCCGGCGATGTCCAGGATCACATCTACCGCCAGGCCGTGACCTCCGCGGGAACGGGCTGCATGGCCGCGCTCGATGCCGAGCGTTACCTGGACACCCTTGGTCAGTAAGGACTCACCCATGCCTCGCCGCTCGCGCACCATCGCCGCCAGGGAAGACCAAGCGCGCGCGGCGGGCGGCAAGCAAGCGCCGATCAACGCGTTCGCCGCCCTCGCCGCGCTGCGAAAAGAGGGCCTGCAGGCGCCCGCCACCCAGCGATCGTCAGGACGGAACGCGCCGGGCGCTGCGCGCGACGCTTCACCTCCCGCCCGTAACGATGCCGCCGCCAGCGCGGACATCGATGCCGAGGATGTGGCCCTTTTTCTGAAGGCCAGCGGCAGCGTCCAACCCTTGCGCGATGACGGCCGCGCGACGCTCGAACGTCCGCGCCCTGCCCCCGTTCCGCGCCCGCGCGAAGCGAGTCGGGCGGGCCACGCCGAACCCGCGCGCCAAGGAGCCATCGATCCCCTTCGCACAGCCTATGAAAATGTCACGCCGCTGCGCGACACCGGGCGCGTCGAACTGGAGACACGCGCCCGCTTTCGGGCGCGCAGGCAGGAAATCGAAGCGATTCCCGGTCTCCTGCCTGCGGGCAGAGGCTATCCGTCGAATGTCGACCCTGATGATGCCGAGGCGGTTTTCCGCCATGCGATGCAAGGTGCCCTCCCGCTCGAAAATCCCAACCGCGTCGTGCTCGAACGCGCCAGCCCGGCGCCAGCACCGCTCAAGCGCGAGGCGGACGAACGGGCGGCGCTCGATGAATCCCTGAGCGCGCCCCTCAGTTTCGAGGACAGGCTGGATATGGGAGACGAAGCCGCGTTCCTGCGCACCGGCCTGCCCCGGCGGGTCCTGAGCGATCTGCGGCGCGGCCGCTGGGTATTGCAGGCGCAGATCGACCTGCACGGCTTCACCCGCGACGAAGCACGCAAGGCGTTGGGCCATTTCCTCGTCGCAAGCCTGCAGCAAGGGCATCGCTGCATCCGCGTGATCCATGGCAAGGGGCTGGGTTCGCCGGGGCGAGTGTCGATCCTGAAGCAACTTTCCCGCGGCTGGCTGGCGCAGCGCGAGGAGATCCTCGCCTTTTGCCAGGCAGGGCCCCACGATGGCGGATCCGGAGCCCTGCTGGTCCTGATGCGGGCGCAGAACGCATCCCGCGAGTGATCAGGCCGAATCGATTCAGATCGCCGACTCGTTGGTCTCACCGGTACGGATGCGCACCACCTGCTCGACCGGCATCACGAAGATCTTGCCGTCACCGATCTTGCCGGTGTGTGCCGCCTTGATGATCGCCTCGACGGCCTGGTCGACCATGTCATCTGCAAGGACCACTTCAACCTTGATCTTGGGCAAGAAATCCACCACGTATTCGGCACCGCGGTAGAGTTCCGTGTGGCCCTTCTGGCGGCCGAAGCCTTTGACCTCGGTCACCGTCAGGCCGGTGATGCCGACCTCAGACAGCCCTTCCCGCACCTCGTCCAGCTTGAACGGCTTGATGATCGCTTCGACCTTTTTCATCCAATGCTCCTGATCCGCCGACTAGAAAAGGCTGCAGACGCCGCCGCAGCCCTCAGAACTCATCTTGGTAACGAGATGTTATCGGATAACGCCAATCCCTGCCGAACCCGCGCGGGGTCACCCGTATGCCCACCGGCGACTGGCGACGCTTATATTCGTTGCGCTTGAGCATCCCCACCGTGCGCCGCACCTCGGCCTCGGCGAAGCCAGCCGCGATGATTTCCCGGGGCGACTCGTCCCGTTCCATGTAGGCTTCGATGATCGCGTCGAGCACCTCATACGGCGGAAGGCTGTCCTGATCCTTCTGATCCGGCTTCAGTTCGGCCGAAGGCGGCCGGTCGATGATGTTCTGCGGAATCACCGGGCTGACCGAATTGCGCCAGTCCGACAGACGATAGACAAAGGTCTTGTAGAGATCCTTGAGCACCGCGAAACCCCCGGCCATGTCGCCATAAAGGGTCGCGTAGCCGGTCGCCATCTCGCTCTTGTTGCCGGTCGTCAGCACGATCGAACCCGTCTTGTTCGACAGCGCCATCAGGATCATCCCCCGGATCCGGCTCTGCAGGTTCTCCTCCGTCGTATCTTCACGCAGGCCCTCGAACTGCGGCGCAAGCAGATCAGCGAACACCTTCATCGCCGGCTCGATCGGAATCTCGTCGTAGCGCACACCAAGGCGGCGGACCATCTCGCGCGAGTCGTCCAGGCTCATCTGCGCGGTGTAAGGCGAGGGCATCATCACCGCGCGTACGCGCTCAGCCCCCAGCGCATCGACCGCGATCGCCAGCGTCAGCGCCGAATCGATCCCCCCAGACAAACCGATGATTGCACCCGGAAAGCGGTTCTTGCCCAGATAGTCGCGCACGCCACACTTGAGCGCTTCGTAGACTTCGGCCTCCAGCGCCCGCGCCTTCACCTTGGTAGTGGAAAGCCACCGTCCGCCCTCGAAACGCACGATATCGAGACGCTCCTCGAACGAGGACGACTGGTAGGCGAGACCACCATCACTGTCGAGCGCAAACGAACAGCCGTCGAAGACGAGTTCATCCTGGCCGCCGATCATGTTGCAATACAGGACGGGCAGCGCGGTTTCGCGCACCCGGTCGCGAAGCACCTGCAAGCGCCGATCATGCTTGTTCATGTGAAAAGGCGAGGCGTTGAGCGACAGCAACAGTTGGGCACCGGCCGATCGCGCCAGATCCGCAGGCGCGGGCTCCCAAAGATCGGCGCAGATGGTGACCCCGAAGCGCAGGCCCTTGTAGTCCACCACGCAAGGAACGGCGCCCGGCTGGAAGTAGCGCTCTTCGTCGAAAACCTCGTAGTTCGGCAACAGGTGCTTGTGATAAGTGGCAACCACCGCACCGTCGACGATCACCGACGCTGCGTTGAAGTACCCTTCATCGGCCTCCGCGGGATGGCCCAATACCACGCAGACCCCCTCCGACGCAGCGGCGATGCGCGCCGTCTCCCGCGCGCAGGCACGATAGAAGTCGGGGCGTAGCAACAAGTCCTCGGGCGGGTAGCCGGACAGAGCAAGCTCAGGTGTCAGCAACAGGTCAGCACCCACTGCCTTCGCCTGAGCGATCGCATCGATGACGAGATCGGCGTTGGCAACCACGTCGCCCACGGTAAAATTCAGCTGGGCGACGGCAATGGAAATGGAGGATTGGAGCGTGTTTTTCATGAGGCGAGACTATACCGCTTCAACGCAGCTGTCGCTCAGGCTGCGCTTCAGCGAGTTCCATGGCAACCGGTTTGCGCGCCCATGAGCGCACGGGAAGGATTCTTTCTGCTGGATTCGCTGGCTTCCATCAGCGCGCAAGACTGGGACGCGGTAGCCCGTGACGAAAGTGGACTCCTCTGCCCTGCACTCTCGCATGCCTTTCTGGAGACGCTCGAACGCACACGCTGCGTGGGCGCGGGTACCGGCTGGCGGCCCCGCCACGCCACGCTTTGGCGGGCGGACAAGCTGGTCGCCGCCCTGCCCCTGTACGAAAAGACGCACTCCTACGGCGAATACGTCTTCGACTGGGCATGGGCCGAGGCCTACGAACGCAACGGAATCGCCTACTACCCCAAATGGCTTGCAGCCATCCCCTTTACTCCACTCCCCGGACGGCGCCTGCTCGGCCGAACGCCCGCCGACCGAAAGGCACTGCTTGAGCACGTTCTGGCGCTCGCGAGGACCAGCGGCCACTCATCGTTCCATCTGCTTCTGCCCACCGAGGAAGAAGCAGGCTGGTTGAAGGACGCGGGCCTGCTGATGAGGCAGGGCGTGCAGTTCCACTGGCAGAATCGGGACTACGCCGATTTCGACGCCTTCCTCGCCAGCCTCAACCACGAGAAGCGCAAGAAGATCCGCCAGGAGCGCAGGCGCGCGTTCGGTCTGAGCCTCCAGCTGAGATGGATGGACGGCGCGCAGGCGCGCCCGGCCGATTGGGCTTTCTTCTACCGCTGCTATGCCAGCACCTACGCCCTGCACCGCTCCACGCCTTATCTGACGCCTGCGTTCTTTGCCGACCTTGCGCAGCGCCTGCCGCAGGGCGTCCGGCTGCTGGTTGCCGAACGGCAAGGCAAGCCGGTTGCGTCAGCCTTCTTCCTGTGCGACGGAGAGACCCTCTACGGTCGTTACTGGGGCGCGGGAGAAGCGCTTCCCTTCCTGCATTTCGAGCTTTGCTATTACCAAGCCATCGAATACTGCATTCGCAACGGCTTACGGCGTTTCGAGGGCGGGGCGCAAGGCGAGCACAAGATGTCGCGAGGATTGATGCCGGTCGTCACGTCTTCAGCCCACTGGATCGCCGATGCGCGCTTTCGCGATGCGGTTGACCGCTATCTGGAGAGAGAGTCCGCGGGAATCTACGGTTACCTGGACGAACTGTCGGAACGAACGCCCTTCCGCCAGCCGGAGGCGTGACCGCGCAGCGCCCTCTAGGCCGAGCCCCCGCGCAGAAGCGGAAGCGTGCGGAAAAGCGCACAGATCGTCTTGCCGTCGGTAATGTGTCCCTCATGCACCGCGCGCTCTGCCTCATCGGGCATCATCGTGTGGACTTCGAGAAACTCGCCCTCGTCCCTCGCGTGGCCAACGTGGGTCAGGTTCCGCGCGAGGAAGATCTCGATTCTTTCATCCGAGTAACCGATGCACGGATGCATCACGCCGACATGGTGCCACGAACCGGCCTCAAAACCGGTCTCCTCTCGCAATTCACGCCGGGCGCACACCCCGACATCCTCTTCCGCGTCGATCTTGCCAGCGGGCAATTCGAGGAAGGCCCGACGCAGCGGGTAGCGGAACTGACGCTCGAAAACCACGCTCCCATCGGGGAGCACCGCGACCACCACCACAGCGCCAGGGTGGCGTATGTACTCCCGGTACGCCTCGCTCCCATCGGGCAACCGCACCCGATCCCGCCTGACCTTCAGCAGCACGCCGTCAAAAACGGACTCGGTCCCCAGTTCCGCTTCGAGCAGCGGCTCGTCTCCATTCGCGGCTGCGTCCATCATGTTTCAGCATGTCCCGAATCAAACGAGCACACCTGCGCGAACGAGCTCAACGCGAAGCAAGCAGCGCATACGCGCAAAGCGACATCAGCATCTGCGGTGCGAGACCGAGAGCGGCGATGGCAAGCCCATTCGCGGACAGCAGGACACGAAGTTCGGCCGGCGCCTGGATCGGGCTGATGTCATCCGGCGCGTCGAAATACATCACCTTGACGACGCGCAGGTAGTAGAACGCGCCGATGACGGACATCACGACCGCAACCACCGCCAACCAGAAATATCCCGCCGCAACGACCGCCTGCAGCACCGACAGTTTGGCGAAGAAGCCGATGAAGAACGGAATGCCTGCCATCGAGAACATCACGAACATCATCATCAGGGCGAACCACGGACTGCGCTTGTTGAGGCCCTTGAAGTCGTCGATGTTCTCGGCTTCGAATCCGACACGCGAAAGCAGGATGATCATCCCGAACGAGGCAAGGCTCATGATCACGTAGGCGACCGCGTAAAACATTGCCGAACTGTAAGCGTTCAGCGCGAAGTGTCCGTCCCCGTTCACGACGCCGGCAAGCAGGCCGAGCACGACGAATCCCATGTGCGAGATGCCCGAATAGGCCAGCATGCGCTTCATGTTCTGCTGCGCGATGGCCGCTAGATTGCCGAGCACGATGGAGCCGACGGCCACGAACATCAGCATCGTCTGCCAGTGCTCGGCCAGATCGAACAGGCCCCAGATCAGCAGACGAACTGCCATCGCGAAAGCGGCGAGCTTAGGTGCAGTGGCGATGACCAGGGTGACAGCCGTCGGCGCGCCCTGATACACATCGGGAACCCACATGTGGAAAGGCACCACGCCGAGCTTGAACGAGATGCCGGCAACCAGGAACACGAGCCCGAACATCAGCACCGTCTCGTTCGCGACCTGCTGATACACAGACTGCGCGATGCCTTCGAACTCGAGCGTCCCTGTCGCGCCATAAACCATGGACATGCCGTAGAGCAGCAGACCAGACGCCAGCGCGCCAAGCACGAAATATTTCATGGCCGCCTCGGTCGATCGCGCCGAATCACGATCGAATGCCACCATCGTGTACAGCGCGAGCGACATCATCTCGAGGCCGATGTACAACGGCAGCATGTGATTCGCCGTGACCATCACCATCATGCCCAGCGTCATCAGCAGTGCGAGCAGGTAATACTCCGGCTTGTCGATGTTGCGGTCGGCGAGATAGCCGCGCCCGTAGAGCAAGGCGACGGCCATCGAGAAGTAGATCATCAGCTTCAGGAAATCGCCCATCAGGTCGCTGACGAACAAGTTGCTGAAGGTATAGGTGACCTCACCCTGCATCGTGTAGATGGTGATGAAGGCCGCCGCAATCAGCGTCGCCTGAGTGAGGAAGTAAGCCAGCCCGCGTGCAATGCTGCGCGCGAATGTGCTCGCGAGCATGATCACGAGCGCCATCACGGCGACGAAAATCTCTGCCGCAGCGGGGTAGAAGTCGGGGACGACAAAGTTCATCTTCTGACCAGTCCGTTAAGTATCTCGACCAAGCTCACGCAAGCGCTCAGAGCTTGCTCACGGCGACGTGCCGCAGCAATTCGTCAACCGAAGCATGCATCACCTCGGTAAAGGGGAAGGGGTACAGGCCCATCGCCAGCACGCACAGCGCGAGAATGCCGAGGAAGGCGAATTCACGAGCGTTGATATCCTCGAGTTCGGCCACATGGCTGTTCGCAACCTTGCCGAAGACCACGCGCTTGTACATCCAGAGGGTGTAGGCCGCACCGAGGATCAGGGTGGTCGCCGCAGCGAAGGCCACCCAGAAGTTGTACTTCACCGCACCGAGAACGATCATGAACTCACCGACGAAGCCCGAAGTCGCAGGAAGACCAGAGTTTGCCATGGCAAACAGCATGAAGAAGGCGGCAAACTTGGGCATCGTATGCACCACCCCGCCGTAGTCGGCAATCTGCCGCGAGTGCACACGGTCGTACAGCACGCCGATGCAGAGGAACATTGCCCCCGAAACGAAACCGTGGGAAATCATCTGCACCAGGGCACCCTCGATGCCGAGCTGGTTGAACATGAAGAAACCCAGCGTGACGAAACCCATGTGCGAAATCGACGAGTACGCCACCAGCTTCTTCATGTCGGTCTGCACCAGCGCGACGAAGCCGATGTAGACCACGGCGATCAACGAAAGGGCGATCACCACCGGTGCGAGTTGGTGCGCAGCGTCAGGGACGATGGGCATCGAGAAACGAAGGAAGCCGTAGGCACCCAGTTTCAGCGCGATCGCCGCCAGCACCACCGAACCACCAGTCGGCGCTTCGACGTGCGCATCGGGAAGCCAGGTGTGCACCGGCCACATCGGCACTTTCACTCCGAATGCAACCAGGAAGGCCAGGAAGATCAACACCTGAGGCTCGATCGCGAGCGGCAACTTGTGCCACTCAAGAATGCTGAAGCTGCCGCCCGATTCCATGAACAGATAAAGCAGCGCGATGAGCATCAGCAAGGAGCCAAACAGCGTGTAGAGGAAGAACTTGATCGCGGCATACACGCGGTTGGCGCCCCCCCAGATACCGATCACGAGATAGAGGGGGATCAGGGAAGCTTCGAAGAAGACGTAGAACAGAACACCATCGAGCGCGGAGAAGATGCCGTTCATCAAGCCGGACATGATCAGGAAAGCCGCCATGTACTGCGCGACACGCTCTTGGATCACCTGCCATCCAGCCATCACGACCATGATCGTGATGAACGCGTTGAGCAGCAGGAAAAGAACCGAAATTCCATCCACGCCGAGGTGGTAATTGATGTTGAAGCGCGGTATCCAGCTCTGCAATTCTACGAACTGCATCGCACTCGTGCTTGCGTCGAAGCCGGTGTAGAGCGGAATCGTCACGATGAAACCGGCTACCGACACCGCGAGCGCAAGCACGCGCGCCAGCGGCGCGTTACGGTCAGAGCCTGTCGCCAGGACCAACAAGCCGCCCAGGATCGGTATCCAGATCGCGAGGCTGAGGAAGGGAATGTCCGTCATCGTTACTTTCCGTTCTAGGCGCCCGTCAGGGCGCATTGCATCTTGTTAGCTGTTCGATTCTTTCCCACGCGCGACGATCAGCCGTGCCTGGACCAGAAGGTCAGCAGGACGAACACGCCGATGATCATCACGAAGGCGTACTGGTAGAGATGCCCCGTCTGGAACAGTCGCGAAATCTGCGCAATCCAGCCAACAAGCCGCGCCGTGCCATTGACAGCGATGCCGTCTATGACGCCCTGGTCGCCGATCTTCCACAGGCCCTTGCCAAGCAGGCGCGAGCCACCGGCGAAGAACACCTCGTTGAAGCGATCGAAGTAGTACTTGTTGTCGAGCAGGACATACAGGGGCTTGAAAGTCCGCTGAATGGCCGCCGGAATGTCCGGCCTCACCATGTAGAAGAACCAGGCCAGCCCCACACCTCCCATCGCGAGCCAGAACGGCGCGGTCTGCAGACCGTGGATCGCCATCGCCGTCGCGCCGTGGAAGTGGGCGGCGAGTTCCTTCAGGCCGACATGGTTATCGCCAACAAAGATCACGCCCTTGAACCAGTCGCCGAACAACATCGGTTGAATCGTCATGAAACCGATCACGACCGACGGAATGGCAAGCAACACCAGCGGCAGGGTGACGACCCAGGGCGACTCGTGCGGCTTCTGCCCGGGGGCGAGGCCGTGATGATGGTCGGCGGCGGGCTCCTCGTCGTCATGATCGCCGTGGTGACCGTGATGCGCCTGGCCGAAACGCTCCTCGCCATGGAAGACGAGGAAATACATCCGGAACGAATAGAAGGCGGTCACGAAGACACCGAGCAGCACGCAGAACAGCGCATAGCCGGCCCCCGGGATCGTCGATGCATGAACCGCCTCGATGATCGAATCCTTCGAGTAAAAGCCGGAAAAGAAGGGGAAGCCGATCAGCGCCAGCGAGCCCAGCAACGAGGTGATCCAGGTGATCGGCATGTACTTGCGCAGGCCGCCCATGTTCCGCATGTCCTGGTCGTGGTGCATGCCGATGATCACCGAACCGGCGCCCAGGAACAGCAAGGCCTTGAAGAAGGCATGCGTCATCAGGTGGAAAACTGCCGCCGAATACGCCGACACCCCGAGCGCAACCGTCATGTAGCCGAGCTGCGACAGGGTCGAGTAAGCGACGACCCGCTTGATGTCGTTCTGGACGATGCCGAGGAAGCCCATGAACAGCGCCGTCGTGGCGCCGATGACCAGCACAAAGGACAAGGCCACGTCGGACAGTTCGAACAGCGGCGACATCCGGGCAACCATGAAAATCCCGGCCGTGACCATCGTCGCGGCATGGATCAGCGCGGAGATCGGCGTCGGGCCCTCCATCGAGTCGGGCAGCCAGACGTGCAAGGGCACCTGGGCGGACTTGCCCATCGCGCCAATGAACAGGCAGATGCAGATCGCCGTGATCAGGGACCAACCGGTGACCGCCATCTCCTGCGACGCCAGCTCACCGGCTTTCGCGAACACCTCAGCATAGTTCAACGAACCCGCATAGGCCGCGATAAGCCCGATTCCGAGCAGGAAACCGAAGTCGCCGACCCTGTTCACCAGGAAGGCCTTGAGGTTCGCGTAGATCGCCGTCGGCCGCTCGTACCAGAAGCCGATCAGCAGGTATGAAACGAGGCCCACCGCTTCCCAGCCGAAAAACAGCTGCAGGAAGTTGTTGGACATCACCAGCATCAGCATCGAAAAGGTGAACAACGAGATGTAGCTGAAGAAGCGCTGATAGCCGGGATCCTCGGACATGTAGCCGATGGTGTAGATGTGCACCATCAGCGACACGAAGGTCACGACGAGCATCATCATCACGGTCAGCGCATCGACGAGGAAACCGACCTCGAACTTGATGCCGCCTGCGACCATCCACGTGTAGACGGTACCGTTGAAGGTGTTGCCGGCCTGTACGTCCTGATAGATGAACACCGAGGCCACGAAGGCGACCGCAACCCCCAGGATGGTGACGATGTGCGCGCCCGCACGTCCGATCATCTTCCCGAACAACCCGGCCAGAATGGCGCCGGCCAGCGGGGCCAGCGGCACGAGGAGATATAGCTTCTGCATGTCCGTCATCGCGACGCTTCCTTAACCCTTGAGGCTGTCCAGATCATCCACATGGATGGTGCGCATGCTGCGGAACATGACGATAAGAATCGCCAGGCCGATCGCAGACTCGGCCGCAGCCACGGTGAGGATGAAGAAAACGAAAACCTGCCCGGCGATATCGCCAAGATAGTGCGAGAACGCAATGAAGTTCATGTTGACCGCGAGCAGCATCAGCTCGATGGCCATCAACAGCACGATCAGGTTCTTCCGGTTCAGGAATATCCCGACCACGCTGATCGCGAACAGGATCGCGCCCAGAATGAGATAGTGGGAAAGCGAAAGCATCTATGACTCCCTGGTCGCGCCGGAATCAGTCCGGCGCTGTTCTTGTACGCGTGGCGTTTACTCTTTTTCGGCGGACATCTTCACCAGCTCGACGCGTCCCTCACGTCTGACTGCGACCTGGTCTGCCGGATTGACGTACTTGACCCCTTTGCGCTTGCGCAGAGTCAGCGCGACCGCGGCGATCATCGCGACGAGCAGAACAAGCGACGCGAGCTCGAAGGGATAGACGAAGTCGGTATAAAGGACGCGCCCAAGCTCGCGCGTATTGCTGTAACCCTCCTGCGCTGCCGGAGGCGTCGGCATGGCGTCGAGTCCGAAGTAGCGTCCGCCCAGAACCATCACCATCTCGATCAGGATCAGCACGCCGACAAGCGCGCCGACCGGTAGATAGCTCCAGAAGCCTTCGCGGATGCGGTCGAGATTGATGTCCAGCATCATGACCACGAACAGGAACAGCACCATCACCGCCCCGACGTACACCATCACGAGCGTGATCGCGAGAAACTCTGCCTGAAGCAGGAGCCAGATCCCGCCCGCGTTGAAGAATGTCAGCACGAGGAACAACGCCGCATGGACGGGGTTGCGCACCGTGATGACTCTCAGCGCCGCGAAAACCATTATCACGGCGAGAAAGTAGAAGACGAAGGTCTTGAATTCCATGTTTCTGACTCGCGGCGCCTGGGCGCCCTCCGGTTAGCGGTACTTTGCGTCCTGCTCGCGGTCGGCCGCGATCTGTGCCTCGTGCCGGTCGCCGACCGCCAGAAGCATCTGCTTGGTGTAATACAGATCACCCCGTTGCTCGCCGTGATACTCGAACACGCGAGTTTCAACGATCGCGTCCACCGGACAAGCCTCCTCGCAAAAGCCGCAGAAGATGCACTTCGTCAGGTCGATGTCATATCGACTCGTGCGGCGCGATCCGTCATCGCGCTGCTCGGATTCGATGGTGATCGCCATCGCGGGGCAAATCGCCTCGCATAGCTTGCAGGCGATACACCGCTCCTCTCCATTCGGATAGCGGCGCAGCGCATGCAAACCCCGAAAACGGTTGCTCTGCGGCGTCTTCTCTTCGGGGAACTGCACGGTGATCTTGCGCTGGAAGAAATGACGTCCCGTCAGCGCCATGCCTTTCACCAGTTCCTTAAGGAACAGGCTACCGATCAAGTCCTTGGCACCCATGCTCAATTCCTCACTTCCAGATCGACAGCGGCGACATCATCCACACCGCCACTACGAACACCCACACGAGGGTGACGGGGATAAACACTTTCCAACCCAGACGCATGATCTGGTCGTACCGGAAGCGCGGGAAGGTTGCGCGCGCCCACAAGAACACGAACAGGATCATCGCCGTCTTCAGCGCGAGCCAGTGGAATCCGTCCGGGAGGAAACCGAAGGGCGAAAGCCATCCACCAAGGAACAGCACCGAGGTGAGGATGGAGACCAGGATCATGTTCGCGTATTCGGCAAGGAAGAACAGCGCGAACGTCATGCCCGAATATTCGACCATGTGACCAGCGACGACCTCGGCCTCACCCTCGACCACGTCGAAAGGGGCACGGTTCGTCTCGGCGATGCCGGAGATCAGATAAACGACGAACATCGGCAGCAGTGGCAGCCAGTTCCACGACAGGAAGGACAGCCCCATGTCGTGGAAACGGCCCTCCCCCTGCGAATGGACAATGTCCGTGAGATTCAGGCTGGCCGAGATCAGCAATACGCAGATCAGGGCGAAACCCATCGACACCTCATACGAAACCATCTGCGCAGCAGCACGCATTGCACCAAGGAAGGGATACTTCGAGTTCGACGCCCAACCGGCGATGATGACGCCGTAGACCTCCATCGAGGTGATCGCCAGCAGGAACAGCAGACCCGCGTTGACGTTCGCCAGTACCAGACCGTCGTCGAAAGGCACAACCGACCACGCCGCGAGCGCGGGTGCGATCGCGAGAATCGGACCAAGGATGAAAAGCCCCTTGTTCGAACCGCTCGGGACAATGATTTCCTTCAGCAGCAACTTCACGCCATCGGCGATCGGCTGCAGCAGTCCCGCCGGGCCAACGCGGTTCGGGCCGATCCGGACCTGCATGTAGCCGATGACCTTGCGCTCAGCTAGCGTCAGATACGCAACCGCGCCCATCAGCGGCGCGACCACGGCGACGATTTTGATCAGCGTCCATACCGCCGGCCACGCAGGCCCGAACAGGTCGACGACCGGTTGCAGGAATCCTTCCATCAGATACGCTCCACGCTCAGTTGTGCGCCCATCGCTCCAAGCGCCGCGGTGGCCGCATGCGCCGCTGAGATCCGTACGCAACCTTCGGCCACGCCATCATCAGCGACAGCCGTGATTTGGATCTGCCCGGCGCCGCTCACCTTGACCTTGCTACCTGGCTCGATGCCAAGAGAAGCGAGCGTCGCGGGAGCAATGCGAGCCACGGGTGCCGCTGCATCACGCGTCTTCTGGAGCGAAGGCGCGCGCCGCACCAGCGGATCCGTGAAATAGATGGGCACGTCGGCCACGCGCTCCAGACCGGTGCCGGCAGCCGTGCCCAACGCCACTTCAAGCCCTGCTACTCCGCCACCCAGCCTCGACGCGAGCTCACCGGAGAGCGCCTCGTCACGCACCGCTTCCGAATCTGCGTAGTCAAAGCCGGCTGCCTCCAGCAGATTCCCGAGGACCCGCAGCACCTTCCACCCCGGACGGGTCTCGCCGTACGGGCGCGCCACCGCGTTGAAACTCTGAGCACGGCCCTCGCAATTCACGAAGGTGCCCGATGTCTCGGTAAAAGGCGCGATCGGCAACAGAACATCGGCAACGTTCCGCAGCGAAGCGGAAGCGAATGAAGTCAATCCGACGACCAGTTGCGCCGAACCGAGAGCGACCATGGTCACAACCGGGTCCGCAACATCGAGTTCGGGTTCGACACCAAGCAGCAGGTAGGCCTTGCGCGGCTGCTCGGTCATCGTCCTGGCATTCAAGCCATCCGCGGCGGGCACAGCCTGCGCAAGGTATGCGCCAACGCTGTTCGCAGCGTCCCCGATCACGCCCGAGGTTCCGCCGGTGAGCCGAGCGATTTCCTGCGCCAGCACCTCGAGTTCCGCCGCGCGTTCATGCTGCGTGGCAAGATTGCCCAGCCAAACGGCAACCTTGGCGCCGGATGCCAGGCTGGCAGCGATCGCCCGTGCTTCGTCGGAAATCGCCTGCGGCAGCCTATCGCGCAGCGCCTCGCTCACCTCGACGCCCTTTGCGCCAGCCAACGCCGCTACCACCTGCGCCAGCGTCGTCACCATTGCGGACGGCGCAACGAGCGCACGGCTGCGCACCGGAATCAACCAGTTCTCCGCGTTCGGTCCAAGCGCGCACACCTGCAGGCCCCGCTTTGCCGCCTGCCGGACGCGTTGCGCAAGCAGAGGCGCATCCTTGCGAAGGAAACTTCCCACGACCAGCAGGCGGTCCAGTTCCCCTACACCTGCGATCGGCATGCCGAGCCATGGGGCACCGCTGCGCAGCCCGTCGGCACGGAAGTCAGCCTGGCGGAGTCGGGAGTCGACGTTGTCGGAGCCGATCGAACGCACCAGCCGTTGAAGCAGGTACAGCTCCTCGAGCGTCGAATGCGGCGAAGCCAAGGCGCCGATGGATTCGGCACCGTAGTCCTTCGCGACACCGCGTAGTCCGTTAGCAACGAACTCGAGCGCGCTCTGCCAGTCGGTCGTCTTCCACTCGCTGCCCTGCTTGATCATCGGTGCAGCGAGACGATCCTCGGCGTTCAGCCCTTCATACGAAAAGCGGTCCTTGTCCGACAGCCAGCATTCATTGACCGACTCATTCTCGAGCGGCAAAACGCGCTTCACGACATCGTGCTTCGTCTGTACGACCAAATTCGAGCCGAGCGAATCGTGCGGACTCACTGACTTGCGGCGGGACAGCTCCCACGTCCGCGCGGCGAAGCGGAAGGGCTTCGAAGTAAGCGCACCGACCGGGCACAGGTCGATTATGTTGCCGGAGAGCTCGGAATCGATCGTCTTCTCGATGAAAGGCATGATCTCCGCGTGCTCGCCGCGGAATGCCTGCCCGAGTTCCATCTCGCCGGCGATCTCGGCGGTGAACCTGACGCAGCGGGTGCAGTTGATGCAGCGCGTCATGTCGGTCGACACCAGCGAACCGAGGTTCTTGTTGAAGACGACCCGTTTCTCCTCCTGGTAGCGCGACGCACTCGCGCCGTAACCGACTGCGAGGTCCTGCAGCTGGCACTCGCCACCCTGGTCACAGATCGGGCAGTCGAGCGGGTGGTTGATGAGCAGAAACTCCATCACACCCTTCTGCGCTTTCACGGCCTGCTCGGAATGGGTCCACACCTTCATGCCGTTGGTGACCGGAGTTGCGCAAGCCGGCAGGGGCTTGGGCGCCTTTTCGACCTGGACCAGGCACATGCGGCAGTTTGCCGCGATGGAAAGTTTCTTGTGGTAGCAGAAATGCGGGATGTAGGACCCCGCAGCCGCGGCAGCATCCATCACCGTGCTGCCGTCCCGAACCTGAACCTGCTTACCGTCGATTTCAATCTCTAGCATGAGGGGCTCACGTAGATTTGACTACCTGCGTACTGCACTTCCGGCGGCACGAGGCACTTCTTGTTTTCGATGTGATACTCGAACTCTGCGCCGAAATGCTTCACGAAACTCTGAACCGGCATGGATGCGGCATCGCCGAGCGCGCAGATGGTGCGGCCCATGATGTTCGCGGTCACCGAGTTCAGTAGCTCGAGATCGTCGGGACGTCCCAGCCCGTTCTCGATACGATGCACGACGCGATAAAGCCACCCGGTCCCTTCGCGGCAGGGGGTGCATTGACCGCAAGACTCTTCGAAATAGAAATACGAGAGCCGCTCGAGCGCCTTCACCATACAGGTCGTCTCATCCATGACGATGACGGCACCCGAACCGAGCATGGACCCCGCCTTGGAGATCGAGTCGTAGTCCATGGTGCAATCCATCATGACGCTACCTGGCACCACAGGTGCCGAGGAACCGCCAGGAATCACGGCCTTGATCTTTCGCCCGCCGCGCATGCCGCCTGCCATCTCGAGAAGGTCGGCAAACGGCGTACCGAGCGGAATCTCGTAGTTCCCTGGTCGATTCACATGCCCGGAAACGGAAAACAGCTTCATCCCGCCGTTGTTCGGTTTGCCGAGGTTGAGAAACGCCTCACCGCCCATGTTCATGATGAACGGGACGGACGCGAAGGTCTCTGTGTTGTTGATCGTCGTCGGCTTGCCGTAGAGGCCGTAACTTGCCGGGAAAGGCGGCTTGAATCTCGGCTGACCTTTCTTGCCCTCGATCGACTCGAGGAGAGCAGTTTCCTCGCCACAGATGTAGGCGCCGTAACCGTGATGCGCGAACAGTTCGAAGGAGAAATCCGAACCGAGGATGTTTTGCCCGATGAAGCCCGCGGCCCGCGCCTGGTCAAGTGCCTCCTCGAAGCGGCTATAGACGTCGAAGATCTCGCCGTGGATGTAGTTGTACCCGCGCGCAGCCCCCATCGCGTAAGCGGCGATTGCCATGCCTTCGATGACCGAATGGGGGTTGTAACGCAGGATGTCGCGATCCTTGAAGGTGCCAGGTTCGCCTTCGTCCGAATTGCAGGCCAGGTACTTGTCGCCGGGGAATGCGCGAGGCATGAAGCTCCACTTCAGGCCGGTCGGAAAGCCCGCACCACCCCGCCCTCTCAGTACGGAGGTCTTGAGCTCCGCGATGATCGCGTCTTGAGAGACCTTCTCGGAAACGATCCGTCTGAGCGCCGAATAGCCACCCCGGGCCACGTAGTCCTGGAGACGCCAGCCGCGGTCGCCGTCACAGCCGGCGAGAATCATTCCTTTGGCACTCATTTCTTGTCCAGCTCGGCAAGCAGTTGATCGATCTTGTCGGTAGTCATCCAGCTGCACATCTGGTGATTGTTGACCAGCAGGACCGGCGCATCACCGCAAGCGCCCATGCACTCGCCTTCCTTGAGGGTAAAACGTCCGTCAGGCGTGGTCTGGTTGAAGTCGATACCGAGCTTCTTCTTTACGTAATCGGCCGCATGCACGCCGCCCGAGAGCGCGCAGGGCAGATTGGTGCACACCGTGATCTTGTGGCGGCCAACCGGCTCGAGATCGTACATGTTGTAGAAACTGGCTACCTCGTATGCCGCGATCGCGGGCATTCCCAGATAGCTGGCGACGAATTCGATCAGTTCCTTGCGCAGCCAACCCTTCTCGACCTGGGCAATTCGCAGGGCGGCCATCACGGCGGACTGTTTCTGGTCCGCAGGATACTTGGCGATCTCTCGATCGATTTGTTGCAGCGATTCCTGGCTCAGCATTTCGTTTTCGTCTTCCGGGTTGCCTGCCGACATTCTCATTACGTCATCGGCGCCGCTTAGCGGTCGATCTCGCCGAACACCACGTCCATTGTTCCGATGATGGCCACGACGTCGGCAATCATGTGACCACGCGCGATCTCGTCCATCGCGGCGAGATGCGCATAACCAGGCGCACGCAGCTTGAGTCGATAGGGCTTGTTCGCCCCATCGGAAACGGCATACACGCCAAACTCGCCTTTCGGATGCTCGACCGCCGCATACACTTCCCCCTTCGGGACGTGCATGCCCTCGGTGAAGAGCTTGAAGTGATGGATCAGCTCTTCCATGTTCGACTTCATCTGCTCTCGGGACGGCGGCGCCACCTTGTGATTGTCGGTGATCACAGGCCCCGGGTTCTTCCTGAGCCAGTCGATGCACTGCCTGATGATGCGGTTGGACTGACGCATCTCCTCCATGCGGCACAGGTAACGGTCGTAGCAGTCACCATTCTTGCCCACAGGAATATCGAAATCGACGCGATCGTAGACTTCATAGGGCTGCTTCTTGCGCAGGTCCCACGCCACGCCCGAACCGCGCAGCATCGCCCCGGAGAATCCCCAGGCAAGCGCCTGCTCGGGCGACACCACGCCGATACCCACCGTCCGCTGCTTCCAGATGCGGTTATCCGTCAGCAGTGTCTCGTACTCGTCACAGTAGGTCGGAAAGCGATTCGTGAAATCTTCCAGGAAATCCAGCAAGGAGCCCTGACGAGACGCATTCAGTTCGGACACCGTCTTCGCGTTGCGGAACTTATTGACCTCGTACTGCGGCATACGATCCGGCAGATCCCGATAGACCCCGCCAGGACGGTAATACGCCGCGTGCATCCGTGCGCCGGAGACGGCCTCGTACGCGTCCATCAAATCTTCGCGCTCGCGGAAGGTGTACAGCACCATGGTCATCGCGCCGATGTCGAGCGCATGCGTCCCGATATTCAGCAGATGATTCAGGACGCGGGTGATCTCGTCGAACATCACCCGGATGTACTGGGCACGCAGAGGCACTTCGACGCCAAGAAGACGCTCGATCGCCATGCAATATGCGTGCTCATTGCACATCATCGACACGTAATCGAGTCGATCCATGTAGGGCACCGACTGCACCCAGGTCCGCGTCTCGGCAAGCTTCTCGGTTCCCCGGTGCAGCAGACCGATGTGCGGATCGGCGCGCTCGACTACCTCGCCATCAAGCTCGAGGACGAGACGAAGAACACCGTGCGCAGAAGGGTGCTGCGGGCCGAAGTTGATCGTGTAATTGCGAATCTCAGCCATGGCCCACGTCCCCGTAATTCTCCTCACGCACGATGCGCGGCGTGTTCTCCCGCGGCTCGATCGTCACTGGCTGATAAACGACGCGCCCCTGCTCCGGGTCATAACGCATTTCCACATAACCGGAAACCGGAAAGTCCTTGCGGAAAGGATGACCAACAAAACCATAGTCGGTAAGAATGCGCCGCAGATCCGGATGCCCCGAGTACATGATCCCATATAGATCGAAAGACTCGCGCTCATGCCAGTTGGCACCAGGCCAAACATCGACCACGGAATCCAGTACCGGAAAATCGTCGTCTTCCGCAAAGGCGCGCAGACGCAAACGCCAGTTGTGCCGAATGGAAAGGAGGTGAGCAGACGAGGCAAAACGTTTTCCCACCCAGGCGCCATTGCCGTAGGCGGAAAAATCGAGCCCCGAGATATCCATCAGTTGCTCGAAATGCAGGTCGGCGTGTTCTCGCAAGGTACGCGCGACGCGCAGATAATCCGACGCCCCGACTTCTACAGTAACTTCACCGCGATCCAAGGCAATGGACTGCAGCGAGTCTCCAAAAACGTCTTTCAGCGTTTGTCTCAGGCGTTCAAGCTTCGCACTCATGTTCGGAGGCACCTGTCAGCGCGCAATCGTGTTCGTGCGCTTGATCTTGTTCTGCAATTGAATGATCCCGTAAAGCAGCGCCTCCGCCGTGGGCGGACAACCCGGCACATAAACATCTACAGGAACGATGCGATCGCAACCACGCACGACGGAGTACGAGTAATGGTAATAACCACCACCGTTCGCGCACGAACCCATCGAGATGACCCATCGCGGCTCGGACATCTGGTCGTACACCTTGCGCAGCGCGGGAGCCATCTTGTTGCACAGCGTACCGGCCACGATCATGAGATCGGACTGGCGCGGACTGGGCCGAAACACGACACCAAAACGGTCGAGGTCGTACCGCGAACATCCCGCGTGAATCATCTCCACCGCGCAGCAAGCGAGACCGAAAGTCATCGGCCACAGCGAGCCAGTTCGCGTCCAGTTGATCACCGCATCAAGAGAGGTCGTAACAAACCCCTCGCGAAAGACGCCCTCAATGCTCATGCCTTACTCCCAGTCGAGTGCGCCGTTCTTCCACTCGACGATGTAGCCGATAACGAGAATTGCGAGAAACACCATCACTGAACCGAAAACGAACAGCGCCTGATCGCCGGCCGCGATGAATTCCTGAAACACCGTCGCCCACGGAAACAGGAATGCAATCTCAAGATCAAAAAGAATGAATAGGATCGCGATCAGGTAATAGCGAACGTCGAACTTCATCCGGGCATCTTCAAACGCCTCGAAACCACATTCGTACGGAGAGTTCTTTTCGCTGTCAGGCCGATACGGCGCAAGGACGCGCCCGAGAAGGATCGGCACAACTCCGACACCGAGACCAACGAGAATGAACATCAAAACGGGAAAATAATTTTCCAGCATGACTCATTGACCCCCAAAGGCAAATGCGGGCAGAAGTGCCGCATCATTTTATTATTTTACCGCAAGGAAACGCCCGCTTTCGCGGGCGCAATCCATTGTGCACATCTGGTGCCGACGGTGAGACTCGAACTCACACGGCTTTCGCCACTACCCCCTCAAGATAGCGTGTCTACCAATTTCACCACGTCGGCTTGCGTTCTTTTCTAAAGCGAACGAATTATACGATGATTTGCGCAGTGCGCAAAGGCCCGTCCGCGACCGCTTACTTGGGGATCGACTGTGCTTTTGAGTCGTCGGCCGGCGTCGGTGCAGGGGCTGGCTCCGCGCCAGGCACGACCTGCGACTGGACCCCCTGCATGATGCTGGCGGGCGCGGACGGCTTGTTGCTGGCGATGTAACTCAGGCCAAGACTCGTGATGAAGAACACCGTCGCGAGCACCGCAGTCGTGCGGCTCAGAAAGTTCGCCGATCCCGACGACCCGAACAGGCTTCCAGACGCGCCACTGCCGAAGGCTGCCCCCATGTCAGCCCCCTTGCCATGCTGGACCAACACCAGACCAATCACTCCCAGTCCCACAAGAACGTGCACGGTAAGCACGATCGAGAAAAGTAAATTTGTCATTTCCAACCTTCAAGAACAAACAAGAAAAACTGCGTCATCAGACCGGGGCTGCCGCTCGGCAGATTGCCGAAAAATCCCCCGCCACGAGCGACGCCCCGCCGACCAGGCCCCCACCGACGCACTCGGTGGCGAAAAGCTCCGGGGCGTTCTGCGGCTTCATGCTTCCACCATACAGAATGCGAATCCGGCCCGCATCCACATGCCGCCCCAGCAGCCAGTCGCGGATAGATCGATGCACCTCGCCGGCCTGCGCTGCGGTCGCGGAACGGCCAGTACCGATCGCCCATACCGGCTCATAAGCGATCGTGATGCGGCTCATTCCCTCGCGACCAAGGACGCCCAGAACGGCTTCCAGCTGCGCACCGATCACCTCGACCACCAGGCCCGCATCACGCTGTGCGAGCGTCTCGCCCACGCAAACGATGGGCTCGATTCCGCCCTCGAGCGCCGCGACCGCCTTGCGCCCAACCGTTTCATCGCTTTCACCGAACAGGGCCCGCCGCTCGGAGTGCCCAACCAGGACGTAAGCACACCCGAAGTCACGCAGCATCGACACGCTGACCTCGCCGGTGTACGCGCCGTTGCGAAACTCGCTCACATCCTGGGCACCGAGCGCCACGCCAGGGTGCCGCTCCTGCGCTTGCGCGAGGTAAGGAAAAGGGACACAGACCAGGACATCAACGCCGGCCACAGGATTGATCGCTGCAAGGAGCGCCCGGTTCGACACGAGCGATCCATTCATCTTCCAGTTGCCGGCGACAAGCTTGTTCACGAGAGACCCTAGACCCAGCGAGCTAAACTTGTGAAGTATAGTGCCAGGGCGTATGTGTCGGCAAATCGCCCCACAGAGTGACCGAAGCGGGGAGGTGAAACGCTGGCGTCGCGACGAGCCCCTCGTCTCAGGCAACAGCCTCCTGCACGGCATCCGCAATCCGGCGTGCAAGTCGCTCAACGAGTTCGCCGTCACTGCCTTCAACCATCACGCGCAGTAGCGGCTCTGTACCGGACGGGCGCAACAGCACCCGGCCCTGGTTACCGAGCACGGCGTCGGCTTCAGCCTGAGCTGCCGCAATCCCCTGATCTGCGCGCCAGTCGAAACCGGCAGGCAGCCGCACATTGATGAGTTTCTGCGGATAGAACACCAAGTCCGAGCACGCTTCGCTCAGGGTGCTGCCGCTCTGTTTCAATGCGGCGAGCACCTGCAGGGCCGACACGATCGCATCGCCGGTGGAATGGCGGTCCAGGCAGATAATATGCCCCGAATTCTCGCCGCCCAGTTTCCAGCCACGCTCGTGCAGCATCTCGAGCACGTAGCGATCGCCCACCTTCGCGCGCGCAAAGGGGACGCCAAGCCGACCGACCGCATGCTCGAACCCGAGGTTGCTCATCAACGTCCCGATCACGCCGTCAAGTCGGCCTTCGCGCTTGCGCGCCGCTGCGATCACATAGATCAGCTTGTCGCCGTCATAGACCTCGCCATATCGATCGACCATGATCAAACGGTCGCCGTCGCCGTCTAGCGCGATGCCCAGATCGGCTCCGTTCGACAGCACCGCCTGGCGCAGGAACTCCGGTCGCGTCGCACCCACCCCGTCGTTGATGTTCAGGCCGTTGGGCTCGACGCCTACCGCCACGACGTCTGCGCCGAGTTCGTGAAACACGCTCGGCGCGATCTGATATCCCGCTCCATGAGCGCAGTCGAGGGCGATCCGCAGACCACGCAGATCCATCTCGTTGGGAAAGGTGCTTTTGCAGAACTCGATGTAGCGACCGGCCGCGTCATTGATGCGACGCGCGCGCCCCAACTGCGCTGAATCGACGCACCCCATCGGCTGATCGAGTCGCGCCTCGATTTCAGCCTCAACCGCATCGGGCAGTTTGGCCCCGCCGGCCGAAAAGAACTTGATGCCGTTATCGTAGAACGGATTGTGCGAGGCCGAGATGACGACGCCAGCCTGAAGGCGAAGCGCCCGGGTTAGGTAGGCGACCGCAGGGGTCGGAATCGGCCCTGCGAGCATCACGTCGACACCGGCCGCGGCAAAACCCGCCTCCAGCGCCGCCTCCAGCATGTAGCCAGAAATCCGCGTGTCCTTGCCGATCAGCACCGCCGGACGCTCGCCGGCGGGAAGCCGTTCACGCGCAACCAGTGTCACGCCGGCGGCATAGCCGAGCCGCATGACGAACTCTGGCGTGATCGGCGTCTCGCCAACACGGCCTCGCACTCCATCGGTACCAAAATATTTGCGCCCCATCACTCACTCGCTGCAATCGATAATTTTGCAATTATGACACCGCTTCCCAGACCTTGAGCGCATCGAGCGTGTCACCCACATCGTGCACACGGACGATCCCAGCACCGCGCTGCACCGCGATCAAGGCCGCCGCCACACTGGCAACCATGCGCTGTCCGACCGGCCGACCCGTCACCGTACCGAGCATCGCCTTCCGCGACAGACCGGCCAGGACCGGGAGCCCCTCCCGACCGAAGCGCTCCAGGTCACGCAGCAGCGCGAAGTTGTGCTCGACCGTCTTGCCGAAGCCGAACCCAGGATCGAGTACGATGCGATTGCGTGCAACGCCCGCAGCCTCGAGCGCATGGACGCGCTCTGCAAGATACGCGGCAACGTCCTCGACCACATCGCCATAGACCGGATTCTTCTGCATCGTGCGGGGCTCGCCCTGCATGTGCATGACGCAAAGGCCCACCTTCCCGCACGCAACGGCCTCGATCGCTCCAGCGGCCAGAAACGCGTTGATGTCGTTGATCATGTCGGCACCGGCTTCGATCGCAGCCCGCATCACGGCAGGCTTGAGGGTGTCGATCGACAGCGGCACGTTCAGGCCGTGCAGCCGCTCCACGCATCGCACGACACGCTCGAGTTCCTGCGCCTCGGGCACTTGCTCCGCTCCCGGGCGCGACGACTCGGCACCAATGTCGAGCATGTCTGCCCCCTCTTCGAGCACCTGCTCGACACGCCGCATCGTGCTGTCGAGGTCTCCCCGGGAGCCGTCGCCGGTGAAGGAGTCATCGGTCAGGTTGATGATTGCCATCACCTTTGGGCGGGACAGATCGAGCTCGAAGCGTCCGCATTGAATGATCGTCATAGAAACATTTCCGCAAAAGAAAAGGGCCGGTCGAACCGGCCCACAAAGTGAATGAGGAAATACGGTGCTGTCAGGCCGCCGGCGCCGGCGCGGTCGGGGCGGCACCCGGAGAATCATCCTTGGTGCGAGGAGCCGGTGCCGACGCCGGTTTGGGCGCACGCGGCGGACGTCCTGCCATGATGTCATTCACCTGGTCGGCATCGATGGTTTCCCACTCGAGGAGCGCGCTCGTCATGGCCTCGACCTTGTCGCTGTTCTCCTCGAGCAGCCTGCGCGCGAGCGCATATTGCTGATCGATGATACGGCGAATCTCCGCGTCAACCTTTTGCATCGTGGCTTCCGAGACATTGCGGTGGGTCGTCACCTGGCGACCGAGAAAAATCTCACCCTCCTCCTCGCCGTAGACCATCGGACCGAGGGTGTCGGACATGCCCCACTGCGTCACCATCCGTCGCGCGAGGTCGGTTGCCCGCTGAAAGTCGTTCGATGCGCCGGTCGTCATCTGCTTCATGAAGATCTCCTCGGCGATACGACCGCCAAAGAGTACCGTGATCGTCTGCAACAGCCGTTCACGATCCTGGCTGTAGCGATCCTCGGTCGGGAGCTGCATCGTCACGCCAAGCGCTCGGCCTCGCGGAATGATCGTGACCTTGTGCACCGGATCGGTCTTGTCCAGCAGCCGGGCGACCACCGCGTGGCCGGATTCGTGATACGCGGTGTTGCGGCGCTCCTCCTCCGGCATCACGACGGAGCGGCGCTCCGCGCCCATCATGATCTTGTCCTTGGCGCGCTCGAAATCGTCCATGTCGACGAGGCGCTTGTTGGAGCGTGCGGCAAACAGGGCGGCTTCATTAACGAGGTTGGCCAGATCGGCGCCCGCGAACCCCGGTGTGCCACGCGCGAGCACCTGAGGATCGACGTCAGGCGCGATGGGCACCTTGCGCATATGAACCTTGAGGATCTGCTCGCGCCCGCGGATGTCCGGCAACGCAACCACGACCTGACGGTCAAAACGCCCCGGACGCAACAGCGCCGGATCCAGCACGTCGGGACGGTTGGTCGCGGCAATGACGATCACGCCGGTCTGCCCTTCGAATCCGTCCATCTCCACAAGCAGCTGGTTGAGCGTCTGCTCGCGCTCGTCGTTGCCGCCGCCGAGCCCGGCGCCGCGCTGACGGCCCACGGCATCGATTTCGTCGATGAAGATGATGCAGGGCGCATGCTTCTTGGCTTGCTCGAACATGTCGCGAACACGCGCAGCGCCGACGCCGACGAACATCTCGACGAAGTCAGAGCCCGAGATCGAGAAGAAAGGAACCTTGGCCTCGCCGGCGATGGCCTTCGCGAGCAAGGTCTTGCCGGTGCCGGGAGAACCGACCATCAGGACGCCTTTCGGAATGCGTCCGCCCAGCTTCTGGAATTTCGACGGATCGCGCAGGAACTCGACGAGTTCGAACACCTCCTCCTTGGCCTCGTCACATCCGGCCACATCGGCGAAGGTGATCGAATTCGCCGACTCGTCCAGCATCCGTGCCTTGCTCTTGCCAAACGAGAACGCGCCCCCTTTCCCGCCGCCCTGCATCTGTCGCATGAAGAAGATCCAGACGCCGATCAGCAACAGCATCGGGAACCAAGACACGAAAATGCTGGCAAGGAAGGACTGCTCCTCCTCAGGCTTGCTCGCGTTCACTGCGACGCCGTAACGCATCAGATCCGACACCATCCAGATGTCCTGCACGCCCGGTGTGTACACGGTGATCATGCGACCTTCCTGGGTGGTCGCCTTCAACACGCGACCATCGATCGTCGCCTTGGTGATGCGCCCCGCCTTCGCCTCCTCGAGGAACTGCGAATACTCCATGGTGTTCGGGGCGGTCTGACGCGCGTTGAACTGGTTGAATACAGTCATCAACACGACGCCGATGACCATCCAGATCGCGAGATTCTTGAAAAGATTGTTCAAAGTCCTATACCTCTGCGGCCGTGACTGGCCATACATTGATTCATTCTAGAGGCGAACGTTCCCGCGGGCAAACCAATGGTCCCGATTGAGCGAACGAATGAGAAGGGAATGACCATCAACGCGGTTTCAAGCCCTTGCCGAGGAGATAGACCTCGGCGCTCCGATCCCGCGACGCCTTGGGCTTACGCACCTGGACCGAGGTGAACACGGCCTCCATCGCCTTTCGGAACTCCATGAAACCCTCCCCCTGGAAAACCTTCACGACGAACTGGCCACCGGGCTTGAGATGATGCGACGCAAAATCGAGCGCCAGCTCGCAAAGGTGGATAGAGCGCGCCTGATCGACCGACGACACACCGGACAGGTTGGGCGCCATGTCCGACAGCACCGAGTCAAGCTTTGCGCCGTCGAGCCGCCGCTCGAGTTCGGCCAGAACCGCGTCCTCGGTGAAGTCGCCCTGAAGGAAATCGACGCCGGCAATTGCCTCCATCGGCAGGATGTCGAGCGCGACCACCTTGCCCTTGGCGCCACAACGTTTCACCGCTACCTGACACCACGAACCCGGCGCAGCCCCCAGATCGACAATGATCGATCCCGGACGCAGCAGATGGTCCTTGTCATCGATCTCGGTCAGCTTGTAGGCAGCGCGCGCACGATAGCCATCGGCTTGGGCCCGCAGGACATAAGGATCGTTCAGGTGCTCGTGAAGCCACGCCTTGCTGGTCTTGTTTCGTTTCATCACGCCAATCGGAGTAGAATCCGTGCCCCACGGAAGTCAAGAAGTAGAGAAAAATCAATGATCGAGCTCACGCCTGTCCAGCGCCGCGAACTGCGCGCCAAGGCACACCACCTCAATCCCGTCGTCACGATCGCTGGCAACGGACTCACGCCCTCTGTCGTTGCCGAAATCGATCGTTCCCTGCAGGCGCACGAACTCATCAAGGTCCGTGTCCAGGGTGCCGAGCGCGAACAGCGCGACGCGCTCATGGACGAGTTGTGCCGCTCACTGGGCGCAGCATCCGTGCAGCACATCGGCAACATCCTCGTCGTCTGGCGCCAGCGTCGCGAAGAGGAAAAGTCGGCAGCCGAGGAAACGCAGAAGCGCCCGGGCAAGGCAGCAACCGCGAAGTCGGCGGCGGCCTTCGCAGCGGCAGCACGCCGCGCAGCGCTGGCGAAGGCTTCTAGCGAATCGCGCCGCTCACCGGCGCGCGCCCCTGCGCCTCGCGGCCGCGGCACTGGTAGCGGCAGCCGCGGACGCTGAAGCGCTGCAGGACAAGGGACGCCCACTCTGCGCATCAGGGCACGCGGAGTGGAGGCGCCGCTCATCCCTGCCTGAAGAGCCTGCGCAGCACGAAGATCAGCATCGCCCCCAGCAGGCTCTGAATCAGGTAAAGCACGCTGGAGACGCCGTGCCAGGTGGCGAAGCGGTCGCGCATCACACTGTTCATCACATCGCGCGGCCAGGCGCTGGCCTTCAGTTCCGCCATCAACGGCTGAATACCGAAGTGTCCTGCCGCCACCAAGGCGAGCAGCGTCAGCAGCAGCCAGAACACGCTGCTGCGGAGCACGCCCCAGCGCATCCTCACCGCAGAAAAAACGAGGAGGTAGGCCGCAGTCGCGATTCCGAACCAGCCGACGAAATCGAACAGGCGGCCCGCCACTCGGCCGGCTAGCATCCTGTCCGGCAACATGTCGAACAGGACTGGCGCGACCAGATAGCCGACCGCCCACATCCCGCCCACCCACAGGGTGACGGTCACGAGCGCGAGATGTTCCGCAAGCCGGCCGAACATCGACTCAGATGTAGCGGACGTCGATGATCTCGTATTCGCGGATGCCGCCGGGCGCCTGGACTTCGGCGATATCACCCGCATATTTCCCGATCAGCGCGCGGGCGATCGGCGAACTGATCGAGATCTTGTTCGCCTTGATGTTGGCCTCATCCTCGCCGACGATCTGGTACACGACGATCTGGCCCGAGTCCATATCCTCGAGTTCGACGGTTGCACCGAACACGCAGCGGCCATCGGCATCGAGCAACTTGGGGTCGATGATCTGAGCGTGCGACAGCTTGCCCTCGACCTCCATGATCCGGCCTTCGATAAAGCCCTGGCGCTCCTTGGCGGCGTCGTACTCGGCATTCTCGGAGAGGTCGCCGTGCGATCGCGCCTCGGCGATCGCCGCGATCACGCTCGGGCGGTCGACCGTCTTCAGACGATGCAGTTCTTCGCGCAATTGCTCTGCGCCATAAACGGTAAGCGGGGTCTTGTTCATGCTGCCTGATTCAGTTCGGCGTGCAGCGACTGCACGGAATAAACCTCGATACCATCGGCAAGGCGCCGCATGCCCATGCAAGCCGCGCGCGCGCCCTCGATCGTGGTGAACACGGTCACCTTCGCAGCCAATGCGCTGGTGCGGATCGAGCGGGAGTCGGTAATCGCCTGGCGCTTTTCCTCGACGGTGTTGATCACGAGCGAGATTTCCTGGTTCTTGATCATGTCAACGATATGCGGACGACCTTCATTGACCTTGTTCACCACCGACACCGGAATGCCCGCGGCCTCGATGACCGACGCGGTGCCACGGGTGGCGACCAGCGCGAAACCGAGCTCGTGCAACTCCTTGGCCACCTCGATCGCGACCGGACGGTCACTTAGCTTGACGCTGATGAAGGCGGTGCCGCCGGTGGGCAGCTTTACGCCGGCGCCGATCTGGCTCTTCACGAACGCTTCGGCGAAGCTGCGGCCCACGCCCATGACCTCGCCGGTCGACTTCATTTCGGGCCCGAGGATGGTGTCGACGCCCGGGAACTTCACGAACGGGAATACCGCTTCCTTGACCGAGTAGTACGGCGGGACGATCTCGCCGGTCACGCCCTGACTCTCCAGGCTCTGGCCGGCCATGCAGCGCGCGGCGACCTTGGCCAGCGGCAGCGAACAGGCCTTGGACACGAAGGGCACGGTCCGCGAGGCACGCGGGTTCACTTCGAGCACGTACACCACTGCATTGTCGCCCTCGCCCTGGATGGCGAACTGCACGTTCATCAGGCCGACGACGTTCAGCGCACGAGCCATCGCCTCGGTCTGGCGGCGCAGTTCATCCTGCAGCCGGTCAGACAGCGTATAGGGCGGCAGCGAGCAGGCCGAGTCGCCCGAGTGCACGCCGGCCTGCTCGATGTGTTCCATGATGCCGCCGATGATGACCTGCTTGCCATCGGACAAAGCATCGACGTCGATCTCGGTCGCGTCATTCAGGAAGCGATCGAGCAGCACCGGCGACTCGTTCGAGACCTTGACCGCCTCGCGCATGTAGCGCTCGAGATCCTTCTGCTCATGCACGATTTCCATCGCGCGACCACCGAGCACGTAAGACGGACGCACCACCAGCGGGTAGCCGATCTCTGCCGCCAGGCGCACCGCTTCTTCCGGCGTGCGTGCGGTGCGGTTGGGGGGCTGCTTCAGGCCGAGGTCGGTCAGCAGCTTCTGAAAGCGCTCGCGGTCCTCGGCGGCGTCGATCATGTCGGGGCTGGTGCCGATGATCGGCACACCATTCTCCTCCAGCGCCTTCGCGCGCTTGAGCGGCGTCTGGCCACCGAACTGCACGATCACGCCCACGGGCTTCTCGATGTGCACGATCTCGAGGATGTCCTCCAGCGTGATCGGCTCGAAGTACAAGCGATCCGAGGTGTCGTAGTCGGTCGACACTGTCTCGGGGTTGCAGTTGACCATGATGGTCTCGTAACCGTCCTCGCGCAGCGCCAACGCGGCGTGCACGCAGCAGTAGTCGAACTCGATCCCCTGCCCGATGCGGTTCGGCCCGCCGCCCAGCACCATGATCTTCTTCTTGTCGGTCGGACGCGCCTCGCACTCCTCCTCGTAGGACGAATACATGTACGCGGTCGAGGTTGCGAATTCGGCGGCGCAGGTGTCGACGCGCTTGAACACCGGACGCACACCGAGCGTATGGCGATGCAGTCGGACCGCGGTCTCATCCGCACCCAGCAGCTTGGCGATGCGGCGATCGGAGAAGCCCTTCCTCTTCAGCTCGCGCATCTGCACCGCCTGAATCGCCTTCAGCGAACGTCCGCCAAGCGCCTTCTCGGTCAGGATGATGTCCTCGATCTGGGCGAGGAACCACGGGTCGATCTTGGTCAGGTTATGCACCTGCTCCAGACTCATGCCCTCGCGGAAGGCCTGTCCTACGTACCAGATACGCTGCGGACCGGGGCTGGACAGCTCGCGCTCGAGATCTTCGCTGTCCGCCTCGATCTCATCCAGGCCATACACGCTCACCTCGAGACCGCGCAGCGCCTTCTGGAACGACTCCTGGAAGGTGCGCCCCATCGCCATGACTTCGCCGACCGATTTCATCTGGGTCGTCAGGCGATCGTTGGCCTGCGGGAACTTTTCGAAGGCGAAACGCGGGATCTTGGTGACGACGTAGTCAATCGACGGCTCGAAGGACGCCGGCGTGGCGCCGCCGGTAATGTCGTTCTTCAGCTCATCGAGTGTGTAGCCGACCGCCAGCTTGGCAGCGACCTTGGCGATCGGGAAACCCGTCGCTTTGGAGGCCAGCGCCGACGAGCGCGACACGCGCGGATTCATCTCGATGACGATCATGCGACCGTCCTTCGGATTGATCGCGAACTGAACGTTGGAGCCACCCGTATCCACCCCGATCTCGCGCAGAACCGCGATCGAGGCATTGCGCATGATCTGGTATTCCTTGTCGGTCAGCGTCTGGCTGGGCGCGACGGTGATCGAATCGCCGGTGTGCACGCCCATCGGATCGAGGTTCTCGATCGAGCACACGATGATGCAATTGTCCGCCCGGTCGCGGACCACTTCCATCTCGTACTCCTTCCACCCCAGCAAGGACTCTTCGATCAGCAGCTCGTTGGTCGGGCTGGCCTCGAGGCCGCGTTTGCAGATCTCGTGGAACTCTTCCATGTTGTAGGCGATGCCGCCGCCCGTTCCGCCGAGCGTGAAGCTCGGGCGGATGATCACCGGGAAGCCGATGCCGCCCTGCACCTGCAGCGCCTCTTCCATGCTGTGGGCGATGCCCGAACGCGCCGAACCGAGACCGATCTTGGTCATCGCGTCCTTGAACTTCAGGCGGTCTTCTGCCTTGTCGATCGCCTGCTCGGACGCGCCGATGAGCTCAACGCCGTACTTCTCGAGTACGCCGTTGTGCGCCAGATCGAGCGCGCAGTTGAGCGCGGTCTGGCCGCCCATCGTCGGCAGCAGCGCGTCGGGGCGCTCCTTGGCGATGATGCGCTCGACCACCTGCCAGGTGATCGGCTCGATGTAGGTCACGTCGGCGGTACCCGGATCGGTCATGATCGTCGCCGGGTTCGAGTTGACCAGGATGACCTTGTAGCCTTCCTCGCGCAGCGCCTTGCAGGCCTGGGCGCCAGAGTAGTCGAATTCGCAGGCCTGGCCGATGATGATCGGGCCGGCGCCGATGATCAGGATGCTCTTTATGTCGGTACGTTTCGGCATTGTCTTGCCTCGGTGATTCTTGACCCGGCATCGTGCGCCGGCGTCGAACGGGAGGGACGGGCCCGCAGGCCCGTCGGGTGGCGTGTTACTTGGCCGCTTCCATCATCTTGATGAAGCGGTCGAACAGATAGGCCACGTCGTGCGGACCCGGACTGGCTTCAGGGTGCCCCTGGAACGAATACGCCGGCACATCGGTGCGCGCGATGCCCTGGTTGGTGCCATCGAACAAGGACACGTGCGTCACCCGCAGCTTGTCGGGCATCGTTGCCGGATCGACGGCGAAGCCGTGGTTCTGGCTGGTGATCAAGACGCTGCCGGTATCGAGGTCCTTCACCGGATGGTTCGCACCATGGTGGCCAGTGACCATCTTCATGGTCCGCGCACCGGATGCCAGCGCGAGCAGTTGGTGTCCCAGGCAGATCCCGAAGGTCGGGATCTTCGTCTCGACGATTTCGCGGATCGCGTCGATGGCGTAGTCGCAGGGCTCGGGGTCACCAGGGCCGTTCGACAGGAAGACGCCGTCCGGCTTCATCGCCAGCACATCCCTCGCCGGCGTCTGCGCAGGCACCACCGTGAGGCGACAGCCGCGCTCGGCCAGCATGCGCAGGATGTTGAACTTGACGCCAAAGTCGTAGGCGACGACATGGAAACGAGGCTGCACCTGCTGCCCGTAACCCTTGCCGAGCACCCACTCGCTTTCGCTCCAGTCGTAGGCCTGCTCCGCGCTCACCACCTTGGCCAGGTCCATCCCGGCAAGGCCCGGAAAGCCGCGCGCACTTGCAATTGCAGCCTCGACATCGAGCGTCGCACCCTCGGCGGCGGTGACGATGCAGCCCGCTTGGGCCCCCTTCTCACGCAGCACCCGCGTGAGCTTGCGCGTATCGAGACCGGCGATCGCAACGACGCCCTCGGCGCGCAAATAGGCATCGAGGCGCTGATCCATGCGGAAATTGGAAGGCAGGAGCGGCAGGTCGCGGATCACCAGGCCGGCCGCATGGACGCGGGTCGACTCGACGTCTTCCCGGTTGATGCCGGTATTGCCAATGTGCGGATAGGTCAAGGTCACGATCTGGCGCGAGTAGCTCGGGTCGGTCAGGATTTCCTGATAACCCGACATCGAGGTATTGAACACCACCTCGCCAACCGTGCTGCCGATCGCACCGATACCCTTGCCGTGAAAAACCGTCCCGTCGGCGAGCGCAAGAAGGGCGGGCAGGGAAGCAGTCACGAGAAACTCCTGAATTCAACCTAAAATCAAGGGCTAACAGAACGTTTCGCCCTCGCAGCTTGCAAAAAAGCGGGACGAGCCCGAAGGCCGATCCCGCTGTGCACATTGCAGAATTCTACTTTTTCCGGCCATCGAAGGCAATCGGCCCCGCTCGCAATCAGCGCGTCACGACGCTGCCCCGCAGCGCACCGGCGAGCCGATTCATCTCGACATCCAGGCGCTCGGCACCGATCCCGAACGCGGCCGGATTCGCATCGAGCGCGAGAACCTCGAGCCGCGCTGCCGCATCCGTCGCGCGCGCTGCACCGAACAGCCCGACCGACCCCTTGATCGAATGGGCGATCTGGCGCAGGCGTTCAAAATCGTGGCTGGTCGCCGCATGCCGAAGCTCACCTCGCGTGCGCTCGAAATCGCGAAAGAAAACGCCGAGCAGTTGCTGCACGATCCCCTCGTCGCCATCGAACATCGCCCGCGCGTCGTCGAGGTTGGCAACCTGCCCGACCTCGTCGCTGCTGGGCTCGAGCAGGCTCGTATCGCCCTCGTCGCCCCACTCGGACTCGCCACCGGCGCCGGACACGCGCGCAATGGCGGCGAGCAGCTCATCCGCGCGAACTGGCTTAGACACATAGTCATCCATCCCTGCTGCAAGACAGCGCTCCCGGTCGCCCTGCATCGCATGCGCCGTCATGGCGATGATCGGCATCGGCCGCCACCCGCCCTGCACCACCCAGCTCCGGCGTGCCTCGCGCGCACGGATCGCCTGCGTCGCCTCGATCCCCCCCATCACCGGCATCTGCACGTCCATCAGGATGAGATCGAATGCGCCGGAATCGAAAGCCTCGATCGCCTCCTGACCATCGTTGGCCACCGTGACCCGATGGCCGGCATGCTCGAGCATGCGCGTCGCGACGAGCTGGTTGACTGGATTGTCCTCCACGACCAGGACGTTCAGTCCCTCCCGGCCCCTTGCCTCGACCTCCAGGGCCGCCGTCGGGGAAATCTGGGAATCGAATGCCGCAAGCGGCTCCGGCTCAGGCAGGGCGCCGCCAATCCGCGCCATCCTGAGCGCATCCAGCACGTCGTCGGAGGTGAAGGGCTTGGCGAGGCGGAACTGGATGCCAAGCTTGCGGCAGCGCTCGCTGTCGTCGCGCTGGGAATGACTCTGCAACATCATCACGATTCGATCGAGCCAGACACTGTCGCGCACAAAACGCTCGACCAGCGCAAAACCGGCCGGTTCATCGAGACAGGCATCCATGAGGAGGAAATCGAACGGATCTCGCCCACTTGCGGCGCCTGCCAGCGCCGCCACCACGGCGTCTCCCCCAACGGCCAGCTCCGGACGCAATCCGCATTCGCCCAGACGAACCTCAAGCGCGCGACCAAACGCCTCGTTCGCGACGCCCAACAGAACGCGTGCGCCGGCAATGCCGCCGACGTCGGGCGCGATGGTGTCGGCGACGATGTGCAGCGGAAGCGTGAAGCTGAAGGTACTGCCCTTCCCCGCCTCGCTGACGACCCCCATCGTCCCGTGCATCAACTCGACCAAGTGACTCGAGATCGTCAGCCCGAGCCCGGTACCGCCGTATTTTCTCGTCGTGGACGTATCGGCCTGCGAGAACGCAGCAAAGATCGTCCCGAGCTTGTCGGCGGGAATGCCGATGCCGGTATCGCGCACCTCGAGCCGTACCTCGACATCGTCGGCGCTGCGCCCGACCAACTCGGCTCGCACCTCGATCTCACCCCGTTGGGTGAACTTGATCGCATTGCCGATCAAGTTGGTAAGGACCTGCCGCAGCCGAAGCGGATCGCCGCGCAGCACCGACGGCATGTCTTTGGCAATGAAGAAGAAAAGCTCGATTCCCTTCTCGTGCGCCCGTAGCGCCAGGGTACGGCAGGTTTCGGATACCACCGTAGCGAGCGAGAAGTCGATCGTCTCGACCGTCAGCTTGCCCGCCTCGATGCGCGAAAAATCGAGAATGTCGTTGATGATCGCGAGCAGGGAGTCGGACGATGAGCGCACCGTCTGCAGATACTCCCGCTGCTCCCTGGAGAGTTCAGTATCGAGCAGCAATTCCGCCATGCCGATGATGCCGTTCATTGGCGTGCGGATCTCGTGGCTCATGTTGGCGAGAAAGTCGCCCTTCGCCCGACTGGCGGCCTCGGCAGCCTCCTTCGCCTCCAGAAGCTCCCGCTCACGCTGCTTGGCTTCGGTCACATCGCGATAAATCCCGGCGATACGCGTCCACCGCCCCCCGGCGCCCGCGTCGCGCGCGACGCCACGAACATGAATCCAGCGCCACGCTCCAGCGGCCGAACGGATCTTGAACTCGGATTCGAAATGGGGTGTCTCGCGGCGCAGATGCGCCACCAGGCGGGCGTGCATGGCCAGCCTGTCGTCTTCATCGACCAGCGGCAGCCAATGCTCGAAGCGCGCCGACAATGCATCGGCAGGATAGCCGAGCGCCGAACGCCAGCGGCCGCCGATGGCGATCTCACCGCGCCGTAGGTCCCACTCCCACAACGCCGCGCCGGTGCTCGCAAGCACCATGCTGAGTCGCTCGCGCGTCGCCCGGAGCTCCCGCCTCAGACCATCGAGGTCCTCCGCAAGAGGATCGGCGACAGTGCCAGGCTCGCGCGGTGCGGAAGGAGTGGGTGCAGCCCCCGTCTCGATCATTGCGGGCCTCAGCGGAGCCCGAGAATGTCCTGCATGTCGAACAACCCGGGGGCGCGTCCTGCCACGTATCGCGCCGCCCGCAGCGAGCCAAGCGCATACGGCATGCGGCTACCGGACTTGTGGGTGATCTCGATGCGCTCGCCGATTCCGGCGAACAGCACGGTGTGGTCGCCAACGATGTCGCCACCGCGTATCGTGGAAAAACCGATGGTGTCCGACCGGCGCTCCCCAGTCACGCCCTCCCGGCCGTAGATGGCACAGTCCTCGAGGCTCCGCCCGAGCTCGCGGGCGACGACCTCACCCATGCGCAACGCCGTTCCGGACGGCGCGTCGACCTTGAAGCGATGGTGCGCCTCGATGACCTCGATGTCGTACCCCTCGTTCAGGATCCGCGCCGCAACTTCGAGCAGCTTGAACACCGCATTGACGCCGACCGCCATGTTCGGCGCAAAGACCACCGGGATTTCCTTCGCCGCGCCGGCAATCGCAGCCTTGCCGGCGGCGTCGAAACCGGTCGTGCCGATCACCATCGCCTTGCCAAGCTGGCGGGCGATCTCCAGGTGCTCGAGGGTCCCCTCGGGGCGGGTGAAATCGATCACACAATCGGCCGCGGCTATGGCGACGCGGACGTCATCGGTAATCGACACGCCGCAGGGCGAGCCCAGTAGCTCTCCGGCGTCGCGGCCGATATAAGGCGTACCCGGACGATCGAAAGCGGCGGCGACGGCGACGCCATCATCCTTCAGTGCAGCCTCGATGAGCATGCGCCCCATGCGGCCGGAGGCTCCGGCAATGGCCAAACGAATAACGGACATCATGAGCTTCCTGGAAAGCCGACGCACGCGAGAGACTAGCCCCCGACACGCGTCGGAGACTGATTATTTTTTCTCGGTCGCCGGCACTTCCACCACGCGACTGCGGTCCCCACGTCCGGTCTCGGCGGCGGCTGCTGCGTCGCCCGCCTGAACGTCGCCCTCGACACTCACCAGCCTGTCATTCTCGAAATAGACGGAAATGACGCGCTGGGTGGGCTCGCCGCGTCCGGGGCGGAAACGGTATACGTAGTCCCAGCGGTCATTGCGGAAGGCGTCGACGATCAGCGGCGTTCCAAGAACGAAGCGCACCTGCTCGCGGCTCATGCCCTTCTTGAGTTGAGCGACCATTTCCTGATCGACATAGTTGCCCTGCCGAATGTCGATCTTGTAAGGATTGACCTTGCTGACCAGCGTATCGAAGGAACAGCCGGCCACGAGGCTTGCAGCTAGGAGCGACGGAAACAGGAATGGACGCATGGAGGAATTCAGGTCGAAGGCGCCCAGACGGGCGCGCCGGTTCTCAATAAGGGGTAAAAAATATAACATAGGGCGGCCTGGCCATCGGCGCGAAACACGCGCTCGCCCCCATCGTGTCGCCACGGCAGTTCCCCAACAGCGTTTCACTGCAGGCAACCATGTCCGACAATTCAAAGAGCCTGAAAAGCATCGGTCTGAAAGCGACGTATCCTCGCCTGAAGATCCTGGACCTGTTCCAGAGCTCCGATCAGCGCCACCTTACCGCCGAAGACGTCTATCGCCTTTTGATGGGCGAAGGAATGGATATCGGCCTTGCCACGGTATATCGCGTCCTGACGCAATTCGAACAGGCGGGGCTGCTCGAGCGTCATTACTTCGAATCGGGCAAGGCGGTTTTCGAACTCAATCAGGGTAATCACCACGACCACCTCGTCTGCCTGCAATGCGGCAAGGTGGAAGAGTTCTACGACGCCGAGATCGAACAGCGGCAGAAGCGCATCGCCGAAGAGCGCGGCTTTTCAATCAAGGAACATGCGCTCTACCTGTACGCCGACTGCCTGAGGAAGGACTGCCCGAACCGCGGCGGCGAGAGCTGAACCAGGCATCGAGGCATCTCTCGCCACGTCCGGCCGGATAGCGCTCGAGGCATCCCTCACACAGTCGCGCGCCGGCGCCCGTATGGCGGACAAACGAGGTCCACGACTCAGCGCGCGCCCAGCATCTCCGCAGCGTGATCCCTCGTCGTGGCAGTGATGTTCACGCCACCGAGCATGCGGGCGATCTCCTCGATGCGCTCCTCGCCCCGGAGGGGCTTCACCTCGCTGAGGGTCTGCCCGTCCCGCTCGGTCTTCGCGATCCTCCACTGCCAGTCGGCGCAGGCGGCCACCTGCGGAAGGTGGGTGACGCACAGCACCTGACGCTCGCGGCCCAATTGCGCCAGCAGCTTGCCCACGATCTCGGCCACACGTCCGCCAATTCCGACATCCACCTCGTCGAAGATCAGGGTCGGCGTTGCCGCGTCGCGGCTGGTCATGACCTGGATCGCAAGCCCGATGCGCGACAGCTCGCCACCGGATGCGACCTTGCTCAGGCTGCGCAGCGTCTGTCCCGGATTGGCCGCCACCCTGAATTCCACCGCCTCCGCACCGTGCGCGCCAGGCGCGCACGGTTCCAGCGCGACCTCGAACCGCCCGCCCGCCATGGCGAGCGTCTGCATGGCCTCGGTGATCTCGCGCGACAAGGAATCCGCGGCGGGCCGGCGCAGCGCCGACAACTTCGCCGCGGCGGCGTCCAGTCGCTGGCGCGCTTCGGCCTCGGCCAGCGCGAGCCTCAACGGATCCGAACGCGCATCGAGCGCAACCAGACGGTCGCGCCATTGCTCCGCGAGTTCGGGCAAATCCTCGGGGCTCGTGCGGTACTTTCGGGCCACATCCAACACCGACGAGATCCGCCGCTCAATTTCGGCAAGCCGCTGCGGATCGAGATCAAGCCGGTCACGGTAACGGCGCAAGGCGTGCAGCGCCTCGTCCGCCTGAATCGCGGCGCTCGACAGCAGCTCGCGGACGTCGGCCAGCCCGCCGTCGATGTCGGCCAGCTCGGCGATGCGAGCATCCAGATGGCGCAAGATCGAGCACACCGCACCGTCACCCTCGCTCAACTCGGCGAGCGTGGCGTCCGCCCCGTCCATCAGCGCGGCGGCATGGCCCAGCCTGCTGTGCTCGGCGTTGAGCTCCGTCCATTCGTCGGCATCGAACGCCAGTTCGTCGAGTTCCTTGAGTTGCCAGGCAAGCAGTTCGCGCTCGCGCGCCGAGTTCGCGGAGTCGGCCTCCGCCTCGCGGCGCAAGGTCACGAGTGCCTGCCAGTCGCGATGCGACTGCGCCACCTCGTCCAGCACTGCCAAGGCGCCCGCATGGGTATCGAGCAGGTCGCGTTGGGCATCGGCCCGCAGCAAGGCGTGGTGTGCATGCTGGCCGTGGATGTCGGCGAGCCAGTCGCCCGCTGCCCGCAGTTGCGCCAGGGTGACTGCGACGCCGTTAATCCACGCGCGGCTTCGGCCGGCTGCGTCGACGACCCGTCGGAGGATCACGCAATCGCCTTCGGATTCGAGCGCTTGCTCCGCCAGCCACGCCGACAAGGCATCGTTCGCCGGCAGGTCGAACTCGGCAACGATGTCGGCGCGCTCCTGGCCGACACGCACAACGCCGGCCTCGCCACGCCCGCCGAGCGCAAGGCCAAGCGCATCGAGCAGGATCGATTTACCCGCCCCGGTCTCGCCGGTGAGCGCACCGAACCCAGCGGCAAAATCGAGCTCAAGGCGGTCCACGATGACAAAGTCGCGAATGGTCAGACGTCGCAGCATGGTTGTTCAAGTGAGTGAAGTGGCGCCGCCAGCGCGGCCGCGCGAAAGATCGGTCAATTGTGGCGTGGAGCAGCGCTCCAATGCAGCTTTTCACGCAGCATCGCGTAATAGCTGTAGCCCACGGGGTGCAGCAGCCGCAGGGCCAGGGGCGAACGGTTGATGCGCACGCAATCGCCCGCGCGCAGGTCGTACCGCGCCTGGCCGTCGAAATGCACCCGCGCATCGTGCGGCAGCAGCAAGGAAATCTCGATCAGGCTCGTGTCGGGCAAGGTCACCGGGCGGGCGGTGAGTGCATGCGGACACAGCGGCACGAGCGCGATGCCACCTACGCAAGGATGCAAGATGGGGCCGTTCGCCGACAACGCATACGCCGTCGAACCGGTGGGCGTCGACACGATCATCCCATCCGAGCGCTGCGTATAGACGTACTCGCCGTCGATGACGAGGTCGAACTCGATCATCCTTCCCAAGTCGCCCTTGTTTACCACGACGTCGTTGAGGGCCAGGGTCGAGAACACGCGCTCGCCACCGCGCAGAACCTCGGCGTCGAGCATGAAGCGAGACTCTTCGTGAAAGCGGCCCTCGATGATTTCCGCAAGCCTGGCCAGCGCGTTCGTACGCGAGATGTCGGTCAGGAACCCCAGCCGCCCTAGATTCACGCCGACCAGCGGCACCGCATGTTCAGCCAGACGCCGGGCGGTGTTGAGCATCGTGCCATCGCCGCCCACCACGACCGCGAGATCGGCTTCCGATCCGATCTGCTCGTAAGCTGCGACCGGATAGTCGGCGCTGCCGCCGATGGAACTCGCCGTGCCCTGCTCGATCAACACTTTGCGCCCCTGCCCGCGCAAGAAGCGTGCGATGTCGAGAACCGACTCCGCCACGTCCGGACTCTGGTACTTTCCTACCAGTGCGATGTTCTTGAAATGCGTGTTCATATCCCGCGATTAAACCACAGACGGGTAAGCTAACCGACGCAATCGGGCATGATGCTAGCGAGTGAACCGCTTACCACCACCGCCACACTTTCGTAGAATCTCGACTCAGACCGTTCCGCCCAAATGAATCCTCTCGACACACGCTCACAGATCCTGCTCAAGACGCTGATCGAACGGTACATCGCCGAGGGTCAGCCGGTGGGGTCACGCGCGCTGTCGCGGTATTCGGGCCTGGAGCTGTCGCCGGCCACGGTGCGCAACGTGATGAGCGACCTCGAGGAGGCGGGATTCATCGCCAGTCCGCACACGTCGGCCGGACGCGTACCCACTGCACTCGGGTATCGCTTCTTCGTCGATGCGCTGCTCACCGTTCAGCCCATTGAGCACAAACGCTTGCGCGAGCTCAAGGGCCACCTTCAGCCGGACCAGCCGCAAAGACTGCTCAACTCGGCGTCGCAGATGCTGTCCGAACTGACGCAGTTCGCCGGCGTCGTCGTCGCGCCGCGCAAGGATGCGGTGCGAATCCGCCAGTTCGAGTTCATCAGCTTGTCTGAGACTCGCATCCTGCTGATCATCGTCACCACGGCAGGCGACGTCCAGAACCGGATCCTGCTCACGCGACGCGGCTACAAGGCGAGCGAACTCAGCAGCGCTGCCACGTACCTGAACGAGCACTTCACCGGTCTCTCTTTCGACGAGATCCGGCAACGCCTGCGCGTGGAATTGCAGCAACTGCGCAGCGACATGTCCGAACTGATGACAGCGACGGTCGACGCCGGTTCCGAGGCCGCGGAGGAGACCGCGACGAATTACGTCATCTCCGGCGAGACGAATCTGCTCGAGGTCGAGGACCTGTCGTCCAACATGACCCGCCTGCGCGAGCTGTTCAAGCTCTTCGATCAGAAGACGGGGCTGATGCAGTTGCTGGACCTGTCGAACCGCGCCGAAGGCGTGCAGATATTCATCGGTGGCGAATCCGGACTCGCCCCGCTCGATGGTTGCAGCGTGATCACCGCCCCGTACGAGGTCGACGGCCAGGTTGTGGGCTCGGTGGGGGTCATCGGCCCCACGCGCATGGCCTACGACCGTGTCATCCCCATCGTGGACATCACCGCGCGCCTGCTGTCGAACGCACTGTCGTCCAATCACTGAGTCATCGGCGGACGCCCCGTCGGGTCACGCGCCGGCAACAATCCACCCAAGGAATCCCATGGCCCGATTCTGGACCGAACCGCCGCACACGCACGGCAGCATCGCACGCATCGGGGTGATGCTGGTCAATCTCGGCACGCCCGAAGCACCCACCGCGCGCGCATTGCGCCCCTATCTCAAGCAGTTCCTGTCGGATCCCCGCGTGGTCGAAATCCCCCGGCTGGTCTGGTGGCCCATCCTCAACGGCATCATCCTCAATACGCGCCCCGCCAAGTCGGCCGCCAAGTATGCGAGCGTCTGGATGCCCGAAGGCTCGCCGCTCAAGGTGCACACCGAGCGGCAGGCGAAGTTGCTCGCCGAGGCCCTCATCGGCGCAGGACATCCGGACATCGAGGTAACCTGGGCGATGCGCTACGGCGCGCCGTCGATACCGGACACCCTGAACCGGCTGCGCGCGCGTGGCTGTGATCGCATCCTGGTGCTTCCCGCCTATCCGCAGTATTCGTCGAGCACCACCGGCAGTGTCATGGACGAAGTCGCGCACGGCCTGCGCCACTGGCGCAACCTGCCCGAGATCCGCTATGTGCGCAGCTTCCAGGACGACCCGGGATACATCGGCGCGCTGGCGCAGAGCGTACGCGAGCACTGGGCCGAACACGGCGAGCCCGACAAGCTCGTGCTCAGCTTCCACGGCGTTCCGCGGCGCACGCTCGAATTGGGCGACCCATACCATTGCGAATGCCTCAAGACCGGACGTCTGGTTGCGCGGGCGCTCGATCTGGCGCCCGAGCGCGCGCTCGTCACGTTCCAGTCGCGTTTCGGCAAGGCGGAGTGGCTGCAGCCCTACACCCAGCCGACACTGGAGTCGCTGGCGAAAGCGGGGGTGCGCAAGGTCGACGTGATCTGTCCCGGGTTCGTATCCGACTGCCTGGAGACGCTGGAGGAAATCGCCATGGAGTGCAGGGACGCGTTCCTCGCGAATGGCGGCGAAAGCTTCCGCTACATTCCCTGCCTCAACGAGCGAAACGACTGGATCACTGCGCTGACCGATCTGACCTGTCGTCACCTCGGACATTGGCTGCAGCAGCGCGCGCCCTCAGTCGAGGAGGCGGAGGCAACACGACAGCTCGCCCTCGCCGCAGGTGCCGTGCGCTAGTCTGCGGCCGGCAGGCGTTCGAGCCGGGACTTGGCTCAGTCGTCCAGCAACTTCAGATCCAGGCCGCTGGTTGCCGTGTAATCGCCCGCGACTGCGGCGCCCGCATGCTGCGCCGCGATCCTCGCGATATCAGCGAGTCGGCGCACCACCACGGTGGCCACCTGCGCCCTGAAGCGCTCGACCACTTCGTCACTCGCGAGGGTAAGCGCCGCAGGATTGATCTCGAGATAGGTGAGCGGCGTGAGTGACACCACCGACAGCATGTGGCGGTGTTCGATACGATCGAGCCAGGCCTGCTCGCCGAACACCTCGCCCTTGCCAAGTTCCAACACTTTTCGGCCACCGAGCGACAGTTCCACCTTGCCATCGAGCACGATCGCAAACCGCTGATCCGCCTCCCCTTCGCGCATCAGGGTGACCCGCGCGTCGACCTTGCGCCAGGAACAGATGCGCAGGACCTCCCAGAGTTCGACGTCTTCGAACTCGGTGAAGAAGGCCAGCTTGCGCAGGAGGGAGAACCGCTCGGTGTCAGGCGGTACGTACTTGTCGTCGAGGATCTTGTAGCGCACCGCCGACAGATCCTTGGCAAAATCGGCACCATTCTTGTAGCGCGAATACAGATCCTTCTCGAGCGCACGTCGGATAACCGCGTCCATCTGATCCGGCACATCCGGATTCAACTGAGACACCGAAGGCGTGTCGGCGTTGATGATCTTGTAGATCAGCTGTGCCGGGTTGGCGCCGCGGAAAGGAAGGCGCCCGGTCAGCAGGTGGAACAGGACCACGCCAAGCGAGTAGAGATCCGTCTTCTGATTGAGCGGATAGCCCTTGATCTGCTCGGGACTCATGTAGGCGGGAGACCCCACCCCCATGATGAAGGTCGAGTCGGTCTCGATCTTCTTGTTGACGTTGAGCGCGAGACCAAAGTCGGTGATCTTCACGTTGTCGTCGTCATCGACGAGGATGTTGGCCGGTTTGATGTCCCGGTGCACGATCCCCTGCCGATAGGCATGGTCGAGAGCCATGCAGCACTTGAAGACAATGCCTATCGTGCGATGGATCGGAAGCAGGCGCTCGAAGGAGCAATGACGCTCAAGCGACTCGCCCGGAAAGTACTCCATAACCACGTAGGCCTGCTTCGGCTCGATGCATGCATCGTAGATCTTGATGATGTTCGGATGATCGAGACGGCTGGCAACCGCCCTTTCCGCCTTCAGCAGCTTGATCAGCCTGCGGTTCCACTTGGCCTCATCCTTGACCTTGTCGTCGAAGCGCACGTGCTTGAGCGCGACTGGCTCATCGCGATCGGGGCTCTCGGCCAGGTAGACGATCGCGGTCGCCCCGCGTCCGATTTCGCGCAGGAGTCGGTATTTGCCGATCGTTTCCGGAATTTCGCTCATAGCGCCCGTCTGCAAGGCCGCAACACGCCGCCCATCAACTCTTCACCGCCGAATTCTGGCACGAACCGGATCGGCCGGGTCAATCCAGCAGGAAAAGGCGACGCCGGGAGCACGTCGATCTCGGCGCTGAACCGAGCGGCGCGCCGGCTGTTCGCCCGCAGATCGCCGTGCTTAAATCGAGGCTCCATGCCTTACGTGCGGAGAACAGCCCTTGAGCACGCCAGCCGACCTTGTCGTCCACGCCCGGTGGATCATCCCGATCGAGCCCGAGGAGGCGGTGCTGCACCATCACGCCGTCGCGATCAGGAACGGCAAGATCGTCTCGGTGCTGCCGAGCGAGCTGGCGCGCAGGGCCATCGACGCGACGCAGGTCATGGACTTGCCGGATCACGTGCTGCTGCCGGGCCTCGTCAACCTCCACGTGCATTCCGCGATGACGCTGATGAGGGGCATCGCCGACGACCTGCCGCTCATGCGCTGGCTCAACGAGGCGATCTGGCCCGCCGAAAGCGCGCATGTCGCACCGGCCTTCGTCCGCGATGGGACCCTGCTTGCCGCGGCGGAAATGCTGCGCGGCGGCATCACGACCTGCAACGAGATGTACTTCCATCCGGACGCCGCCGCCGAGGCCTTCGACATCGTCGGCATGCGCGCCGTGGTGGGCGCGGTCGTGATCGATTTCCCGACGCCCTACGCCTCGGACGCCGCCGACTACCTGCGCAAGGGCCTCGCGGCACGCGACCGCTGGCGCGGGCACGAGCGCATCCGGTTCTCGATCGCGCCCCACGCCCCTTACACCGTCTCGGACGAGAGCCTGCTGCGCGCGCGCATGCTCGCGAACGAACTCGGCCTCCCACTGCACATGCATGTTCACGAATCCGCCGACGAAGTTCGCGAATCCATCGCGACGCACGGCAGGCGGCCGCTCGAAAGGCTTGCTGCGCTGGGCATGCTCGGCAACGACTTCATCGGCGTGCACATGGTGCATGTGGACGATCGCGATCTCGGCCTGCTGGAGCACCACGGCGTCTGCGTCGCGCACTGCCCGTCATCGAACATGAAGCTTGCCAGCGGTATTGCGCCGGTTGCGCGCTTCGATGCTGCCAGCCTGTGCGTTGGCCTCGGCACCGACGGTGCCGCAAGCAACAACCGGCTCGACCTTTTCCAGGAAATGCGCCACGCCGCCCTGCTTGCTAAAGTCAGCACCGGAGACGCGAGCGCCCTTCCCGCCCACGCGGTGCTGCGGATGGCGACGCTCGCCGGTGCACAGTCACTTGGCCTGGAAGCCGAAATCGGCTCGATCGTCGCGGGCAAGCGCGCAGATCTGTGCGCGGTCGATCTTAGCGGCAGCCTCATGCGCCCCTGCTACGATCCAGCTTCGCATCTCATCTACGTTGCGGGCCGCGAACAGGTCTCGCACGTCTGGATAGACGGTGAACTCCGCGTAAACAAAGGCGTTGCGCTGTTGCAAATTAGCGACAAAGAATTGCTCAGTGTCGCTACGCTGTGGCAAACTAAGCTCGCTAATTGAACTGGATAAACAAGTTCGACCTGACGTGAGAACGGCGGTTCGTTGCTGTTTTCCTTCTCCAATGCAGTGGCAATTCCGGCGATTCGCCTTCAAAGAGGAAACCATGATCAAACAATCGAAGAAACAGATGCTCATGCTGGCCGCCATCGCCTCGATCGGCCTTACTGCTCCCGCTGCCCATGCGCAGCAGGTCAAGGATGTGGTCGTTGACGGCAAGGGCGAAATCCCCTACGTCATCGACGCCCGCAACGTCGTTGCCCGCAGCGGTACCGGCCTGTGCTGGCGCACCGGCTACTGGAGCCCGGCTGCCGCCTCCACCGCGATGGCCGGCCAGTTCCCGGCGGGTTGCGAGTGCGACGGCGACATCGTGCCGAAGGACAAGTGCGTTGCGCCGACGGCTGCTGCCGCGCCCGCCGCTGCCGGACCGAAGCCCACCGCCGACAAGATCAAGCTGTCCGCCGATGCGCTGTTCGACTTCGACAAGGCTGTCCTGAAGCCGGAAGGCCGTGCCAAGCTGGATGACCTCGCCGCCAAGTCGAAGCAGGTCAAGCTGGAAGTGATCCTGGCTGTCGGCCATACCGACCGTCTGGGTTCGGACGGTTACAACCAGAAGCTGTCCGAGCGTCGCGCCGCCGCCGTGAAGACCTACCTGGTGTCGAAGGGCGTCGAAGCCAACCGTGTTTACACCGAAGGCAAGGGCGAGAAGCAGCCCGTCACCGGTTCCAAGTGCAATACCGTCAAGAACCGCAAGGCTCTGATCGAGTGCCTGCAGCCGGATCGTCGCGTGGAAGTGGAAGTCATCGGCTCGAAGTAATTCGCGTCCCGATACTCGAAAAGCCCTGCTTCGGCGGGGCTTTTTGCTTTTTGCTGCCGCCGGTGAAACCCCCGGTCGGCCCGCCAGTCAGATGGCTCTCTCATTCCAGTTCAGCACGTCATGAATACACTCAATGCCGACCCGGCCGAAGTGCAGAAATTCAGCGATCTCGCCCATCGCTGGTGGGATCCCGAGTCCGAGTTCAAACCGCTGCACGAAATCAATCCGCTGCGCCTGGACTGGATCGACAGCCGCGCCGCTCTCGCCGGCAAGACGGTGCTGGACGTGGGTTGCGGCGGCGGCATCCTGTCCGAGAGCATGGCCGCCCGCGGCGCCAGCGTGACCGGCATCGACCTGTCCGAGAAGGCGCTCGGCGTCGCACGGCTGCACCTTTATGAAAGCGGCCACGAGGTCGACTACCAGCACACCAGCGCGGAGGCGTTTGCCGCGCAGCACCCGGGCCGCTTCGATGTCGTCACCTGCATGGAAATGCTGGAACACGTTCCCGACCCGGCGAGCACGATTGCCGCTTGTGCCCGGCTGGCCAAACCCGATGGCCACGTGTTCTTCTCGACGATCAACCGCAACCTCAAGGCCTACGTATTCGCCATCATCGGCGCCGAGTACGTTCTCAACCTGCTCCCTCGCGGCACGCACGAATACGGCAAGTTTCTGAAGCCATCGGAGCTGTCGCGTCATTGCCGCAATGCCGGCCTCGACATGCAGGGGATCAGCGGCATGACGTACAACCCGCTCACCAAGGTCTATGCGCTCGGGCCGGACACCTCGGTGAACTACATGATCCATACGCGACGCCCGCGCTGACAGGCGCCGCGACCAAGCACGATGACCTCACAGTCGCCAGAGATCCGCCCCGACCAGTCGCTCGAACTGCTCAAGCAGTTGCACATCCTCACCCGCGACGGCAAGCTCAATCAGGACAGCCGGCGCAAGCTCAAGCAGGTTTACCACCTGTACCACTTCATCGAGCCCCTGCTGGCTGAGGCGCTCGCCGAGCGTCCCGACATCCAGCTTGTGGATCATGGCGCGGGCAAGTCCTATCTGGGCTTCATCCTCTACGACCTGTTCTTCAAGTCGCAGGCGCCCGAGGGGCGCATCCATGGCATCGAGACCCGCGACGAACTGGTCATGAGTTCGCGCCGCCTGGCCGACAAGCTGGGTTTTCGCGGAATGCGTTTCCAGAACCTGACGGTGGCCGAGTCGATCACCTCAGACCGGCTCCCCGAGCGCATCGACGTCGTCACCGCGCTGCATGCCTGCAACACGGCGACCGACGACGCGATCCGCTTTGCGCTGCAGAAGCGCGCGCGCTTCATCGTGCTGGTGCCCTGCTGCCAGGCGGAAGTCGCAACCGTGCTGCGCAAGAACAAGCAGCAGGCGCTCAAGAGCAGCCTCACCGAGCTGTGGCGCCATCCCATACACACGCGCGAATTCGGCAGCCACGTCACCAACGTGCTGCGCTGCCTGCAACTCGAGTCGCACGGCTATCAGGTCAGCGTGACCGAACTGGTGGGCTGGGAGCATTCGATGAAGAACGAGCTGATCATCGCCAGCTACAAGGATCTGCCGCGCCGCCGGCCGTCCGAGCGGCTGTCCGAGTTGCTGCACAGCCTCGGACTCGATGAACTCGGCGATCGCTTTTTCGCCGGGGCGCCCAGCACCGGGCAAGATCGCGCCGACGCTACCGCCTGACCGGTCGCTCCCCGACAGCTGCGCCAATCACGTCGCTCAAGGGTCGCGGCCGGGGCGCTGCCGCTCCGCTCAGCGTTGCTCCCGCAGTGCGTGCAGCGTCTTCTGTCCCGCGCGGCCGTCCGGTTTCAGACCGATCTGGCGCTGCACGGTCTGCAGCGCCTCGCGGGTCCGCGCACCGATCATGCCGTCCGGCTCGCCGATGTCGAAACCCCGCGCGATGAGCAACTGTTGCAGCTCGCGCCGTTCCGCGCGCGAGAGGCCGGCATCGTCGGTCGGCCACGGCGTCGCGAAAGCGCCGCCACCGCGCAGCCGATCCGACAGATGAGCGATCGCGAGCGCATAGCTCTCAGCCGCATTGTAGGAATACAGCGCGTCGAAATTGCGCGTGACGAGGAATGCCGGCCCCTGTGCGCCTGCCGGCAACAGCAGCCCGGCGGACATCGCGCCCGCCGGAAGGGGCGAACCATCGACGCGACTGATGCCGCGCGCGGCCCAGTCCGACATCGGCTGCTTGTTGCGCCGCCCCGCCGACGAGGCATCGAATCCGGGCGGCAGTCGCACCTCGAAACCCCAGGGATCGCCGCTGCGCCAGCCAGCGCGCTTGAGGAAATTCGCGGTGGAGGCCAACGCATCGGGCACGCTGTCGACCAGGTCGCGCCGGCCATCCCCGTCAAAATCCACCGCCAGGCGCATGAAGGTCGACGGCATGAACTGGGTGTGACCGAAAGCGCCCGCCCAGGATCCGGTCAGTCGCTCGGGTGCGACATGGCCTTCCTGGATGATTTTCAGCGTCGTGAAGAACTCACCGCGGAAATAGGCCTGGCGGCGTCCATAGCAGGACAGGGTCGATAGTGAAGTCAGCAGCGGACGGGCGCCGAAATTGCGGCCGAAATTGCTCTCCACGCCCCACACTGCAACGACGGTCGCACGATCTACGCCATAGGCGGCCTCCACCCGGGTGAGCACTTCATCCCAGCGCGCGAGCATGTCGCGGCCGTCGGCGACGCGCTCATCATCGACCAGCGCGGCAAGATAATCCCAGATCGGCGTCACGAACTCGGGCTGCGCGTCGAGAAAACCGATCACTGCCATGTCCGGCACGAGCGTCGCCGTCTGCGCATCAAAGGTCGCCGCCGAAACCCCCTTGGCGATCGCCTCCGGCCGCAACTGGGACAGACACGAGGCGAAGCCCGCATCTTCGGCGGCGCGCGCCGATGAACAGATCAGTGCAAGCGGAACCGCCAGCGCAGCCAGCGAGCGGCGCAAACGGTGGAAAGGAACAGTGGTTACCGGCTGCGTCGAACCGAATCGGGTACGAATCTTCATGCCCGAATTCTACGCGAGTCAGCCGTGCACAAGGCGACAGGCGATCTGCAGGCGACCGTCACCGCAGCGTAACGCCGCGCTGTCAGGCTTGTACCTCATGAAACGCGTACTGATGGTTTCCGACGTTTACTTTCCGCGCGTCAATGGCGTCTCGACGTCGATCGCGACCTTTCGACATGCACTGCGCGAACAGGGCATCGATGTCAGCCTCGTCGTGCCGCGCTACGGCGATGAAGTCGACGAAGAGGGCGGAATCATCCGCGTGCCCGGACGAACGGTGCCGCGCGACCCTGAGGACAGGCTCGCCGCCAGGCGACAGATGCGCGCGGCGGCACTGCGCGAGGCAGCCACATGCGATCTGGTGCACATCCAGACCCCCTTCGTCGCTCACTACGCGGGCCTGAACGCGGCGCGGAAGACGAAGCTGCCGCTGCTCCTCACCTATCACACCTTCTTCGAAGAGTACCTGCACCACTACGCCCCCTTCCTGCCCGCGGCGCTGCTGCGCGCAACGGCACGGCGCGTATCGCGCTCGCAATGCAATGCGGTCGACGGTGTCGTCGTGCCCTCGACCGCAATGCGCGACCGCCTGACGGACTACGGCGTATCCGCGCCGCTGCACGTGCTGCCGACCGGCATTCCAGTTGCCGCATTCGGTTCGGGCAGGCGTGAGCACTTCCGTCGCCGCCATGGCATCGACGAAAGCGCCCCGCTGGCGCTCTTCATCGGCCGTGTGGCGCACGAGAAGAACATCAGCTTTCTGCTCGAGGTGGCAGCCCGCGCAGCCAGCACGATGCCCGGCTTCATGCTGCTGATTGCCGGCGAAGGCCCGGCGATGGCCGAGCTCCAGCGCGACGCCGCACGACGAGGCCTGGCGCGGACGGTGCGCTTTGTCGGCTATCTCGAGCGCAACGCCGAACTGCACGATTGCTACGCCGCAGCCGATGCTTTCGTTTTCGCATCACGCACCGAGACCCAGGGACTGGTGCTGCTCGAAGCCATGGCCTCCGGCCTGCCGGTCGTCGCGCTGGCGGCCATGGGGACCATCGACATCCTGGCACCGCGTCGCGGTGCAATCATTGCCGACGACGAGCCCGGCGCTTTCGCTGAAGCCCTGATCAGGCTCCTGTCCTCGCCCGCGCTGCGCCGCCGGCTCTCGGCCGAAGCGCTGGAGTACAGCCGCCAATGGAACGATACGGTGATGGCGAGTCGGCTTGCCGACCTTTACCGCAGCCTGGCAGTGGGCGATACGCGCCGGGAAAGACCGCTGCTGCACCGCCCGACCCAGGCCTGAGGGAACGCGCTGTGCAGTTGAGACGCAAAAAACGAAGGGCGGTCAGTTTTCACTGACCGCCCTTCGCCTGAATCTGGTTGCGGGGACAGGATTTGAACCTGTGACCTTCGGGTTATGAGCCCGACGAGCTACCGGACTGCTCCACCCCGCGTCGGAGAAGTAAGACTATATGCGAGCAAGGCCAAAAGATCAAGTTTTTTAATTGAAAAAACCAATCACCTCAGTCAGCCCGGTGCTCGACTGCGACGGTTCCGGAACGTTGAACCGGGCGAAAAACCCATTCAGCGTGACTCGCGGCGCGCTCGGCGCCGCTTCCGAGCTCGGGCGGCAGGTCGTGGATGCGTATCGGGCGGGCGGACGACCGGCTGTGAAGGCCGACGATTCCACCGTTTGCCCAGAGTAGAACCCAGTCCGGCTCGCCGGTGAATGGGTCGTGCCAGACCCGGCGCAGATGACGAACCGGCATCGGAAAACGCCTGTCCTCGAGCAGATCGTCCAGGCTTTGAGGCCAGGCCGGGCTGCCGGCCGGCGATTTCACATGGTAGCTGCCGATCGCGCGCGCGATGTCGCTACCTCGCCGGAGGAGCTCAATCTCGCGCTCGCGCTGCGCCGCCTGCTGCCACACCACGCCCGTCTGCGCCGCACCGAGGCCCAGCGCAGCGATCGCGAAGAGAACCACCAGGTAGGTGTAGCCTCCCTGCTTCGCCCTACCACTGCGCATACGGAGAACCGTCCCGTCCAGCGCCTTCCGCCCCGCTCCGCACGTCACGAATGCCGCCACCTTCGGCCGCGCTCGCTTCCATCTGCTCTGAAACGACGCCCCACGTGTCGACGCGATCGGTGATCGGATCCATCGGGATGCTGCGCAGGTAACGGCGGGCCACGAGTTCGTCCAGCTCGCGCGGGAACTGCCCGGTGTCGGCCTTGAACTTGTCCAGCGCATCGCGCATCACCGCAAGCGACTGTCGCAGCGCCGTCTCACGGCTGCGGTCGAGATGATCGAAATAGCGCGGGGCAGCGATCGACAACAGCGTCGCAACGATGGCCATCACCACCAGCAGCTCGATCAGCGTGAAGCCAGCGGGTCGAGCGACGCCGCCTGTACGCTGCCTCCGGCTCGGCGCCGCCTTCTTTTCCTCCGTCATCACCACTCCCGATAGGGCACGCCGTCCAGCCCGGCGCCCGGGGCCAGCGAATGGACGTCGAACACGTCGGCTCCCGCCGCGGGCGCATCGGGCGGACTCGCGTAACTGCGCTTGCCCCAGCCTGCCGACGCCGGCAGTTCGGCGGGCTGGGCAAAGGGATCGCGCGGCACCCGGCGCAGGAAGTAGATGCGTGCGCCCTCCGGCGAGCGAAGGTCGCGCGCGCCCTCCACCAGCGCATCAAGGCTGGGTGGATAGCCGCTGCTCCCCTCAGGCCGCGCGATCTGCCCAGTGTCGGCGGCCGCCTTGTAGGCGTCGATCGCACCGCGAATCTGCCGCAATGCGATACGCAATTCGGCCTCCTTGGCACGCCGGGCACCCAGTTCCAGCAAGGGCACGGCCCCGGCCGCCAGCACGCCGACAATCGCCACCGTGACGACCAGTTCGATCAGCGTGAAGCCACCGCTGACGCGAGGCCGAAAAGCGCCCCTCCTGGACATCGCCGTCTCAGCGATCAGGCGGCGCCGGCGCATCGCCTGCGGCTTCCTGTTGCGCTTCCGCGGCTGCATCATCCCCACCCGGACGGACGGCCGCTGCCTGTCCTGCCGGCAGCGCCGACCTTGCGGGCGATGCCGCAGCATCGCCTCCTGCCAACTGCTCGGCAGGCACGGGCGCGGTGCGTGCAAGCGCCCCACCCGCCGCCGGCCGGCCGCCCCCGCCCTGCAAACCCAGGCTCCCGGGTGCGGTGGGCTGCAGGCGCAGCTGGCGCGCCCCGATCGAGCCTTCCGTGCCGGCAGGTTGGTCGGCGCGGGCAAGCGCCGGTGCGACGACGTTCCGTACGATGCGCGGCGTGATCAGCAGCACCACCTCGGTCTTCACCCGGCTGTCGCGCTCGGCCGAGAACAGCCGGCCCAGCGTCGGAATATCGCCCAGTCCGGGCAAGCGGCGCGCGCTCGAGCGCTCCTCGTCGTTGATGAGGCCGGCGAGCACCTGGGTCTCGCTGTTGGCCAGGCGCAAGGTGGTGGCCGCGCTGCGGGTGCCGACCTGATAGGCGAGCGAACTCGACGGGCCCGGCACCTCCTTGACGATGCTGCTGACCTCCAGCGCGACCCTGATCACCACTTCGTCCTCGAGGGTGACGCTCGGCTCGACGTCGAGCTTGAGACCGACATCGAGGTAGTTCACCGAGGCCGACACGCCGACGTTCGCTGTCGACGTGGTGGTGAATACCGGCAGCTTCTCGCCGATGTGGATGCGCGCCTTCTCGCGGTTCTTCACCCGGATGCGCGGATTGGCGAGCAGGCTGGTGTCGCCGTCCTCGTTGCGCAGGTTCAGGATGGCGGCGGGGTTGGACACATACGGCACCATCGCGCCGGTATTGCGCAGGTTCACCAACCCGGCTGCCAGCGCGCCGCCGGGCGAAGTCGTGGTCTGGGTGACGCCGTTGACGATGGTGGTGGTGCTGAGGCCCGGCTGGATCAGGCCGTAGCCAATCTCGGTCGGAAACTCGACGCCGAGGTCGGTGAGCTTGTTGCGGCTGATCTCCAGCACCTCGACCTCGAGCATCACCTCCGGCTCGGCGATGTCGAGCGAGGCCAGCACACGCTCGGCCAGGCGCACCGCCTCGGGGGTGTCCTTGATCGCCAGCATGTTCAGCTTCTCGTCGATGAAGACGTCCTTGCTCTTCACCAGCTGGCGCACCATCGCCATCGCCTGCTTGGCGTCGGCGTTGGCGAGGTAGAAGCTGCGCGTGACGAGTTCGACGTATTCCTTCTGCTTCGCCGCGGTCGCGGGATAGATCAGCACCGAGTTCGCGTTGAGCATCTTGCGCTCGAGCTGCTGGGTGGCGGTGATGAGCTTGATCACCTCGTCCACCGAGCTGTTGCGCACGAACAGGGTCACCTTGGAGTCGGCGCGCACGTCGCGGTCGAACACGAAGTTGAGCCCGCTGGCGCGCGACAGTGCCTCGAACACGATGCGCAGCGGCGCTTCGCGGAACTCCAGCGTCACCGGGCGCGCCATGCCCGCACTCAGCGCCTCGGCCACCGGCGCGGCCTTCGCCTCGGCGCGCTCGTCCAGCATGCGCAACAGCTGCCGTGCGCGGGCGTTGCCCGGCTGCTCGGCGAGCACCGCCCGCACCGCGCGTTCGGCGGCGGCATCATCCTTGCCGAGCGCGGCCTGGGCTTCGTCGAGGCGTGCGCTACGACGCCGGTCGGCGGCCAGCTCGTCGGCACCGATGCGGGCACGCGGATGGTCAGGGTCGATCTGCAGGGTCTCCGCGTACAGCCGCCCGGCCTCGTCCGTGCGGCCCGCTGCGCGCGCGCGATCGGCCGCCGACAGGCGCTCGGTGGTCAGCAACTCGCGCTGGCGCAGGTAGTAGGCGCGCAGCTCGTGGTTCCGCGGATCCTTCGCCACGTCCTCCTTCAGCGCCAGGAAAGCCGCCATGCGGTCGCCACTGGCGAAAGCCTCGCGGCTGCGCTCCAGCGCCGGATTGCTTGCGCACCCCGTCAGGGTGGCGAACAGGGCGGACAGCAGGAGCCGGCGAGAAAGCGGACGGAAGCGAGGATTCAGGGTCATGAACGGGACAAGGAGAGTGACTGTCGCTGCTGCAGCGGAAGGTAAAGAAAGTCGATGCCGGCCTCGCCGATGCGCTCGACGCGATAGCGGCCATCGATCTCATCGCCCCTGCCAAGGATATGAAGGTGTTCCCCCTGCATGATCAGCGCCCGGCGCTGCCCGGTCTCATCGATCGCGCCGACGTAGCGGAACGGCAGCGGCGGCGCCGTCGGCCGCGGCGAAGCGGAAGGCGGCGGGGGTGGCCGAAAGCTGAGTGGCGCAGCGAAGCCGGCGCCTTCGGCCGCCAGCGGCGCACGCCTTGCAGCCACGGGCAGTTCGGGCAAACGTTGCATCGCTGCGGCCGACCCGGTCTGGGCGGTCGCAGGCCGTGGGGGCGCAGCGGAGTTGGGGGTGGCACGGACGCGGGGCTCGGCAGCGGCTCGAGCGGGCGAGTCGTCGACGTCCTGCATCGCGGCCCACATGCTTGCGCCCAAGGTCAATGCAAGCGCGCCCGCGAGGCGCCACTGGCGGGGCTTCATCGACCCTCCTCGACGAAGAGCACGAGGCGCAGCTCCGCCTCGATGCGGCGAGCTTCGCTGCCGGTGCGCTTGATCGACAGCCCCTCGAGGGCGAGCTCGGGCAGTGCGACCAGCACCTCACTCAGCCACGCATGGATGCGTAGAAACTCCCCCTGCACGGGTAGCGCCAACGCAACCCGCCGCAGCGGTGTTCCCGGCTCCGCCGCGATGCGGTAGTCCGCGCGCGTAAAGTCGAGGCCGTGCGCCTGTGCAGCGGCATACAGCCGTCCGAGGCGCGCGCCCAGTTCGGACGCTGCTGGAAAACGGCTCGCGTAGTAGCTGTCGACGCGGGAGCGGTCGCTCTCCGCCGGGGCGGTCGCCTCGACCCAACTTGCGCGCATCAGGCGCGCCCGTTCCTGGGCCAGTTCTCCGCGCACCGATTCGGCGTAGCGATCGCCCCATGTGCCACCCACAAGGGCCACCACGATCAAGACTGCGCCGAGCCCACCCGCCCAGCCGCATTGGCGCACCAGCGCGCGCAACGCGTTCGCACACCGCATTTGCATCGCCCCCGGGTTCGGCATCAGTTTGCCCCCTGGTTACGTGTGGCGACGACGAAACGCACGAAGGCAACCCCATTGCTCGTCGCTGCCTCATGGCTGACCAGTTCGATCCCCGACAAGGCAGGCTCGCGACGCATGCGGTCGATGACCTCGAGCACCGCGCCCAGCGTGCGCGCTTCACCAGCGAGGCGCAGACCACGCTGCGCATCGCGCGCTTCGGTCAGATCCACCTCCACCCACGCGAGGTCCGCCCCACGCACTCGCGACAGCGCCGCGAAAACCTCGCTCCAGTCGGTACCGAGGCGCGCCGACACCCGCTGCACGCCAGCCAGTTCCTGCGCGGTGAGCGGCATGGCCACCGGTGCGCGGGCCACCGCAGGGAGTTGGCGATCCTTCAGCGCCCCGACGATCGCGATCCGCTCGGCAAGATCCGCGCGCGCGTCGACAAGGCCCTGCACTTCGGCAAGGGCGCAGAGCGCCCCGACGGCAAGCAATGCCCAGCCGGGCCAGCCCGGCGCCCGTCGGATCGGCACGAAATCGAGCTCGACCGGGGCGGGCGGCTGCGAGTTGCGCCGCGCGAACTTGAGGGCGCTCATGCAATCTCTCCACACGCCTGTGCGCGCCAGCCCTCAGGGAGCGTGCCCATCAGCCGTTCCACATCGACGCCCTGCACGAGCACCTTCCCCGCGCCACCGGGCTGCCCGGGCTCGGCCGTGACCGCCGGCAGCCAGCCGGCGAGCGTGCGAACCAGCAGCGGCGCGGCATCACCGTCGGCCACTCGAAGGCTGCGTACCCGGCACCATTGCCCGCCGGCCCACATCCCCAGCGTCAGGCGTCCGTCGCGACACAGCCCGAAGGCGCCCAGGTCAGCGCACAGGTCGGCGTCCAGGACAACGTACGAGCCCGTGCGCAGGCGGTTGTAGCCCGCCACGAAACGGCCTTGCAGGGAAGTCAGGCGCATGCGCCGCTCACCGGCGAAGCGTGTCACCGCATCGATCAACGCGCGTGGCGCGGCGCTGGTGAGTGCCGCCGTGCCCTGCGCCGCACGATCGACACCCAGCACCCACTCGGCCGCATCGACCCCATGCACCGCCCGGAAACGCTCGGACACCCAGGCCGCCCGCTCGGCGCCGCCCCTCAAACCAAGCGGCCACTCGATCACCAGATAGCGCAGCCAGGCATCTGCGATCTCCACCGCCAGCCGTCCCTTGCGCACCGGCGTCCGATCGCCCAACGTGGCCAATGCGTCCAGCGCGCCCGCCGGATCATCGCCGACCGGCACGACCACGCTCGCATCCGCGCCAGCCAGATGCCAGGCGTCCGGCGCCAGCGTCAGCCGCCAGGACTCAGCCGAGAAGCGTGACACGATTCAGTTCCTGCAAGGTGGTGTCGCCCGCGGCCACGATGTCGGTGACCGCCTGGCGCAGGCTGCGGAAACCGCGCCGCCGCGCGGCCTCCTTCAGCGCACGGATCGGCGCGCGGGACAGGATCAATTCGCGGATTTCGTCGTCGAGCAGCAGCACCTCGGCCACCGCGCGCCGCCCCTTGTAGCCCGAGCCGCGACAGTGGCCACAGCCGTGCCCGGCGCGGAAGCGGAACGCGGACACGTCGCCGAGCGCCGATTCGGCGATCAGCGCGGCGTCGGGCGCGATGTCGTCGCTGCAGTGCGGACAATTCACCCGCACCAGGCGCTGCGCCACCACGCCATTGAGCGCGGCGACGAGGTTGTACGGATCGATGCCCATGTGCATGAAGCGGCCGATCACATCGAACACGTTGTTCGCGTGCACCGTGGTGAACACCAGGTGGCCGGTCAGCGCCGCCTGCACCGCGATCTCGGCGGTCTCTCCATCGCGGATCTCGCCCACCATGATCTTGTCCGGGTCGTGGCGCAGGATGGAGCGCAGGCCGCGCGCGAAGCTCAGGCCCTTCTTTTCGTTAACCGGAATCTGCAGCACACCGGCCAATTGATACTCGACCGGGTCCTCGATGGTGACGATCTTGTCGAGGCCGTGGTTGGTCTCGCCCAGCGTCGCATACAACGTGGTGGTCTTGCCGCTGCCGGTGGGGCCGGTGACCAGCAGCATGCCGTAGGGCTCGCTCGCCAGGCGGCGCAGCACAGCCCGAGTGTCGGCGGCGAAGCCGAGCGACTCCAGTGACAGACCGCTCATCTCGGCACTCAGATGCTCCTTGTCGAGCACGCGCAGCACCGCGTCCTCGCCGTGGATGCTGGGCATGATGGAGACGCGGAAGTCGATGTCGCGCCCGCCTGCCTGCGCCTTGAAACGGCCATCCTGCGGCACGCGGCGCTCGGCGATGTCGAGCTCGGCCATCACCTTCAGGCGCGAGATCACCTGCTCGGCCAGTTCCGCCCCCGCCGCGCCGCCGACGCGCGACAGCACGCCATCGATGCGGTAACGGATCACCAGGCCGGCCGGCACCGTCTCGAGGTGGATGTCGCTCGCGCCTTGCTTCAGCGCGTCGTACAGCGTGGAATTGACCAGCTTTACCACCGGGCTGGCGTCGGCGCTGATGCGCTTGAGCGACAGCTCCTCGACCGCCTCGCCGCCCTGCTCGTCCTCGCGCGCCATGTGCAGGCCGGCCGCGCGCCGCACCTCGTCCTCGTGGCGAGCCAGGCAGGCGGCGATGTCGTCGCGGTCGCCGAGCGCGAGCGCAAAGGACTCCGTCAGACGCGCGCCAAGGCCGTCGAGCAGGTCGGAATCGAAGGGGTCGGCGAGCACCACCACCAACGCGCCTCGCTCGTCGCGCAAGGCCACGCATTCGCCTCGCAGCGCGGACTCGAAGCCGATCGCGGCAAAGTCCGGCGCGAGCGTCATCAGCCGCGCATGGCCGATCGCGGGCAATGCGCAGGTTGCAGCCAGGCGGCCCAGACGCAGCTCGGCCTCCGGCTCGATGGCGGCAAGCCCGTCCGCCACACGCGGCGCCGCGGCGCGCGCCCTCGCGAGCTCGGCCGCGGTAAAGGGCGCTGCCTGCAGCGGGTCCAGTCTCAGCGCAAGCTCGTGCGGCGCGTTCATCCGATGCTCTCCGCAAGCTGGAAGATGGGCAGGTACATCAGCACCACGATGAGTCCGATCGCCCCACCAATGAACAACATCAGCAGCGGCCCGAACAGCCGCGTCAGCCACTCGACCTGACGGGCGGTGTCGTCCTCGTGGAATTCCGCGGCGCGCGTCAGCATCTCGCCCAGATTGCCGGCACGCTCGCCGACCTCGAGCATGCGCATCGCCATCGGCGTGGTCAGCCCACTGCTGGACAGCGTGGCGGCAAAGCCCTGGCCTTCGCGGATGCGCGCGATCGCCGCATCCAGCCTGCCCCGCAGCGTGTGGGTGAGCAGGCCCGACACCATGCCGAGCGCGGCCACCACCGGAATGCCGCCCGAAAGCAGCATGCCGAGCGTGCGGTAGAAGCGCGCGAGCTGGAACACCCGGAGCCGTTCGCCGACCATAGGCATGCGCCACAGGCCGCGTCCGAGCGCAGCGCGGAAAGCGGGGTGGCGCGACAGCGCAACCAAACCACCGACGATCAGCGCCAGAGCCAGCGCGCCGCTCAAAGCGTTGGCCTCGATGAACTGCCCCCACTCCAGCAAGAGGCGCGACATCAGCGGCAACTCGCCGCCGACGTCCTCGTAGATATGCGAAAAGCGCGGCACCACGTAGCCGAGGAGAAAGAGCACCACCAGACCGCCCACCCCAAGGAGCAGCACCGGATAGATCGCCGCACTGACGAGCTTGCCGCGCAGGCTGTCGAGCTGTTGCTGGTAGGCGATGAAGCGCTCGACCGCCTGGTCGAGGTCGCTGGTGCGCTCGGCGGCACGGATCATCGCCACATAAAGATCGGGAAAGACGCTGCCCCCGCCACTCGCGGCCTCGAGCGCGCTCGACAGCGTGCGCCCCTCGCGTAGCGCGTTCAGCATGCCCTGAAGCGTGGCGCGTACCGCTGGACGCCCCTCCTTCTCCGCCAGCGCCGCGATTGCCTCGGCGAGCGGGATGCCGGCGCGCAGCAGCGCGAGCAGCTCCTGATTGAACAGCAGCAACGGAAAACGCTGGGCACGGCCACGCGACGCCTGGCTGCTGAGCGTCAGCACCATCAACCCGCGCGCCGCGGCCACGCTGCGCAGCTCGGCCTCGGAGCCGGCCTCGATCTCGGTATCGACGACCGCCCGGCCGGGCCCGATCGCCCTTACCCGGTAGCGCATGCCGACTACCAGTTGGTCACGTCGGCCGCTTCGCCCTCGCCGCCGGGCTGGCCATCGGTGCCAAAGGAAAACAGGTCGATCTCGCCATGCTCGCCCGGGTGGCGGTACTGATAGGGCTTGCCCCAGGGATCGAGCGGCACCGCCTTCTTCAGGTAGGGCCCGCCCCAGCGCGCCACATCGGCCGGCGGCGCCACCAGCGCCTGCAGGCCCTGCTCGGTGGCCGGGTAACGACCGACATCGAGCCGGTACTGGTCGAGCCCCTTCTCGAGCGCATCGATCTGCGCCCGCGCCGTCTTCACCTCGGACTTGCCGATCTGCGCGAAGAAGCGCGGACCGACATAGCCCGCGAGCAGGCCGATGATGACCATCACGACGAGAAGCTCGAGCAGGGTGAATCCGGAAGTGCGTCTGACACTGAGGTAGGGCTTGGCTGCGATTGACTGCATGCGGATCGGGCGATTCATGGCTGACCGGAGACCGCGAAGGCTAGGCGCGGAATGTTTCAGTCCGGTTAATGCAACATGACAATCACGCGCGGGCGACCCACACTGGGATCGCCCGCCTCCTTTCATCTTTGCCGCTGCTTACTTCAGTCGCATGCAGTTGGCGTAATAGGTGGTCGTCGCCGGCCAGTCGCTGAACACGCCGATGACGCCGATATCGCGAGCCAGCACGTCGAGCACCTGCATCGCGTCGCCCTCGCGGCGCACCGCCGAATCGAAGCTCTGGTAGTAGAAGCCGTTGTTACCGTCGGCCAGTACGCCCGAGCGCTCGAGCGTCCAGGTGATGATGTCGAGGCCTGCGGCGCGGGCGTTCTTCGCATACTGCGAGGGGACGATGTTGCCGGCCGTATCGGTGGTCAGCAGGGCGAAGATCGGCGGAGCGACGATGTTGATGCCGGCGGCCTTGTAGGCAGCCAGTTCGGCCGCATTCGGCAGATCGGCTGCGGTCTCGGCGTCATCCAGATACACCGCCTGCCTGCCGAACTCGGGCTCGTTCGCGATCCAGTACATGACGTCGTTCTTATCGAAGGACTGCGGCCACACTTTGCGTGGCGAAACGCCGGCCGCCTTGTACTCGTCGATCATCTTCTGCGCGTAGGCCTGTTGGCTGAAGCCATCGAAAGGCATCGCCACGGCGGGGCTCTTGAGTTCGGGCGTCATCTTCACCCCCAGCGCCTTGAAGAGCTCGATACTCTCCTTGTGCGTCATCAGCGTTCCGCTCGACGGACCCGAGTACAGGTCGGTACGCCAGTTGGCCGTACCACCCAGGTATTCCTGCGGCGTGCGGGCACGCGGGTTGAACGCGTCCATCTTGCCGCGCAGGGTCTTGAATTCGGCCAGCGTGATGTCGCTGGTACGGCACTCCGCCTTCGCCGGGCTCAGCAGCGAACCGTCGGCCGCGAAGCTCGCCGGCTGGAACGGGACGGTGCATTTCGCCGCCAATGCGGGCACGGCGAGAATGTTGGTCGTGGTGTGCAGGTCGTTCTGCGCATGACGGCAGACGAGCTCCTTGTCCTTGGTGAAGGCGACGTCGCACTCGACGATGCCGGCCCCCATACGCGCCGCAGCCTCGTACGACTCGCGCGTATGCTCGGGAAACTGCATCGGCGCGCCGCGGTGGCCGATCGAGAAGTCGCTGCGGCGGAACGGGCCTTCGCTACACGATTGCAGCGCTTGCTTGAGCGCGCCGTCCTGCATGTCGTCGACGAGGAAGAACGGACGCGGCCCGAGTTGCACGCTGTCACCGTGCCCCTGGTTGTAGCTGCGGCCGGATTCGGCGCCCCGATCGGCTTGACTCAATGTCGGTGCGGCAGCGGCAAGAGCGGTCAGTATGAGCAGTGTCGTCTTGGCAGTGATATGCACGGCAAAATCCTTTGTATTGATCCTGAACGGTTTCGGAGATGAGCAGCAAGCGCAGGAAACGCTCGTCATACGCGTCCCACGCCCACGCTAAAGGCCGGCTGTTGCACCCAGGTGACATCAGGATCGGTGCTTGCCGGCGAAACCCTGCGGCTGGAAACAGACGAAAAAAAGCCCACCGGCACCTCTGCACCGATGGGCAAGTCCTGCGAGGAGAGCAGGTTCTGGACGTCGTTTGGACTCAGCGATCAGTCTTCACGCTTGTCCTTGCGCACCTTGGTAATCGCCATCGTCTTGTCGTTGCCGGTGCCCGAGTGCTGGATGTTCACGAACAGCGTGTGCGGATCCTTGCCGAAATAGATTCCGGTGCCTTCAGCCGGCTTGTCCTTGAGCGACGCGAACAGGGAGACGCCGTCCCGGTAGCCGTCGCCGTTGGCGTCCTTCGAGCGGGGGTCGTACACCCAGATGTCGCTCCAGTCGTTGTCCTCGACAATCCACAACTTGCCGTCCGGACCGCTGGCGAGATTGTCCGGACTCTTGAAGCCGGTAACGCCCGGCGTGGAGGCGGTCGGCTTGACCTCCTTCGGCACGTTCTTACCCGGTGCCACGACGTAGGTCACGACAGGCTTCTCCCCCAACTCGACGGCCATCACCGCGCCCGGACCACTGGTATTGGCGGGATTGTCGACGTCTTCACAGGTCAGCGCGACGTACAGGGTGCTTGCCAGACGCTCGAGATCTTCCGGACGGCAGAAGCTGGTCGCACCCATCGCTTTCGCCGCCACGCGCGCGCTGATCTGCACCTGCTGCATGTCGAGGGCGACCCATTCGGCCGCACCGGTCTTAGCACCGCCGGCCACCTTCAGCGCGTAGAGTTGACCGCTCGACAGATCGCCATAATTTTGCGGCACGAACTTGTAGATGGCGCCGGTCCGCTCCTCGTCGATCACATAGACGTTGCCTTCGGCGTCGACCTCGATGCCCTCGTGCGACAGCGCGCCCAGCAGCGGGCGCACGGTGACACTCTCGGCCTTAGTCGGGTCCTGCGGATCGAGCTTGAGTTCGTAGAGCAGGCCACTCTTTGCCTGCGGCGCATCCGGATCAGGACGGGCGCTATCGATCACCTCTTCCGCGAACAGGATGGTCTGCCACGGCGTCCAAAGAATGCCATCGAGTGCTTCCCAGTCAGTGCGCGCAACCACTTCCTTCGCTTCGCCCGTCTTCAAGTCGACGACCGACACCGAGCCGCCGCTACCACCATCGTTGCGTCGCGAGTTGCCGTCGTTGCCGATCACGCCGCCACGCACCTCGTGCGTGCGGTAGAGGTAACGGCCCGCGTGCTTACCGGTCTCGTTGACCGTGTTCATGTCGTTCCAGTCGGTGCCGACATAGATGTCCAGATTCTTCTCATCCGACACGATGGTCTGAACGAAGCCTTCGGGAATCAGATACGGCGCGGTGGCGATGTCGGCATCGTTCTCCATGCCGTAGGCAGAGCCAACCAGCGGCTTGAACGCCATCGGACCATTCACGTCGGCGTGTACTTGAGTTGTGAATGCGGCAACCAGGGAAAGGGCCAGCAAGGACTTCTTCATCAAGACTTCTCCTGAACTTTAGTTTTGGTGCGTCCGGACGAGACACGCGATGTCCGCCCGCGTCGCATTGTTGGAAGCCCACGTTGCCGCAGCATTACGCTTTTCTTATAAATGACCTGTAGAAATCCGTGCTTGCGCAGTAGATCCGCCGCCGAGAACGCAGTCCGCAACAGGCCTGTCACTCAGACAGCCTAAAATCCCGCCTCCGTACATCGAGCCGCGGCGAACGCGTCACTCAACCCACAGAAGGTTTCGCATGCGCCTGTTGGTCTTGCCGCTGGCAGTCCTGATCACTCCGCTGCCAAGCGCCGCAAACAGCCTGTTCGGCTTCATCGATGAAACGGGTGTCGCGCATTTCAGCGACTTCGCCGCTGATCGCCGTTACAAGCGGCTGTCAGGCCCCGCGCCCGCAGCCAAGCCGCTCGACCGCCAAGCGCGCAAGAAGGATGCCGGTTCGCCGATCACCGACGGCTTGCGCGCTCAGGTCGCGCGCATTGCCGACGAGCATGGGCTCGACCCCGCGCTCGCACTTGCCGTTGTCCACATCGAAAGCGCCGGGCGCAGCGACGCGCGCTCACCCAAGGGTGCCCTCGGGCTGATGCAGTTGATGCCCGCAACGGCGCAGCGTTACGGCGTGGCCGACGCGTTCGACGCCGACGCCAATCTGCGCGGAGGCATCCGCTACCTTCGCGATCTGGTGCAGCAGTTCGGAAGCGTCGAGTTGGCGCTTGCAGCGTACAACGCCGGCGAAGGAGCAGTCCTGCGGCATGGACGACGCATTCCACCGTATGCAGAGACCCAGGCCTATGTGCCCAAGGTACTCGCGCGCTATGCAGCACTGCAGCGTGAAAACATGCCACGACGGCTCGACTGAGCGGCGATGTTCAGAACCGTTATGACCCGCCACCGGACCGATAAAGGTTTTGCAACATTGGGCTTCTAGATTGGGGGGCTTCCGCGAAAGCACCGGCCTCGCCTCGCCGGACGCGGAAGTCGCTGCGCCGCAGCCGTTTTCCCCACTTCAGAGGAAGCACCCCATGACCGATCCCCGTTTCCACGCATCCCGCCGCAACATGCTGAAAGGTACCGCCTCGCTGGCTGCGGCGCCTTTCGTCACAACCTTCGGCCTGATGGCGCGCAATGCCGAGGCTGCGACCTGTGAGCGCTTCACCGAGATGACCGTCAGCCCCTTCGGTCCGCTGGCGCCGATGAAGGACGAGACGACCGGTCTCGAACTGCTGCAGCTGCCGGAAGGCTTCTCGTATCGCACTATCGGCTGGCAGGACGACATCATGAGCGACGGCATCACCTGTCCGGCCCGCTTCGACGGCATGGCGGTGGTGTCGCAGCGCCGTGAGGGCCGCAGCACCGAGCTGATACTGGTCCGCAACCACGAAGTCGGCAACTTCCCGCGCACGACCGGCGTGGCGCCCACTTACGACAGCGCGGCCAACTCTTCCGGCAACTACGCCGGCGGCGGCACCACCACCATCGTGTTGCGCGACGGCGTCGTCGTCGATGTACGCGCCAGCCTCGCCGGCACCATGACCAACTGCGCCGGCGGCCCCACGCCCTGGGGCACTTGGCTGAGCTGCGAGGAAAACACCGACGACCGCAGCGCCTTTGGCGGCAAGAAGCACGGCTACGTCTTCGAAGTCGATCCGGACCCCGCCCAGACCACCGCCGAACCGCTGGTCGCCATGGGGCGCTTCCGTCACGAAGCCGTCGCCATCGATCCCACCAACAACTTCTGCTACCAGACCGAGGACCAGAGCCCCGTTTCGGCCCTGTACCGGTTCGAGCCCAACAACGCGGGCGGCTACACCGGCGCCTATGCCGACGGCGGCCGCCTGACTGCGGCGCGCATCCAGCGCATCGAGCGTGCGGGCACGACTTCGCTGGCCGATGCCAATGCCCTCGCCTTCGCTTCACCCTGCCTGGGTGACGAATACCTGCTCGAATGGGTCGAGCTCGACAATCCGGACGCGGCACCCACAACCCGTAACGTCAACGGCACCAACCGCAGCGTATCGGGCACCTTCGCCCAGGCCTGGGACGCCGGATGCGCGCGCATGGCGCGCGGCGAGGGTATCTGGCAGCACGGCGGCCGCATCTACATCGTCGACACCGCCGCGGGCGGCGAAGGCTGCCTGTGGGAACTCAACCCCGCTTCGGGCCGGATCAAGTGCATCTACGTCAGCAGCAATCAGCTCGCCGGCAACAACCTCGACAACATCACGATCAGCCCGCGCGGCGGAATCGTCTGCTGTGAGGACGGCGGCACCAGCACCGACGAGTTCGGTCGCGGGAGCCGGCTGTTCGGCATCAACAATCAGGGCCAGCCCTTCATGCTGGCGAAGAACAACCTGAACTTCAGCGCCGAGCAATACGCAGCGGTCGGCAAGAACCTGACTGCGGGTCTGGGCGATCAGCGCGGTTCGGAGTTCTGCGGTGCCTGCTTCGACCCGCTGGGCCGCACGCTCTTCGTCAACATCCAGACGCCGGGCATCACTTTCGCCATCACTGGCCCGTGGGCAAAGGGCAACCTGTAATCCAGCCCTCTCGGCTTCGGCCCGCGGCCCGCTGCGGCGGCGGGCCGCGCTCCACGTCAGTCGCAGTTGATGACAAACTGGATACGGTCCTGCGCCCCCGGGCTCACGGGCGAGTTCGCCTTCAGGTAGGCCTCGAACGCATCCACATCGACCTCCCCGCCCAGCTGCGCGGTCCCCAGGTTGAACACGCTGAAGCCGTCGCCGCCGGTCGCCAGGAAGGAATTCATCGTCACCCGGTAGGCCTGCGCCTTGTCGATCGGCACGCCGTTGAGCGTCACCGAACCGTCGCACACGTAGTTGCCGCCGCGCGGGCTGACGTTGGGCACGAAGCGGTGGCGGTAGGTGAAGCCTTGCGACACCTGCAGGATGCGGCCGCTTGGCTGTTGCGCGGTCGACCATTGCTGCTCGAGCAGGTCTTGGATCTGCTGGCCGGTCAGCGTCTTCACCGCCAGGCTGTTGCCGAAAGGCTGCACGGTGAAGGCTTCGCCGTAGGTGACGTTGCCGTCGCCCTCACCGAAGCTGCTGCCGGTGTAGGCGAGATCGGCGCGGATGCCGCCCGGGTTCATGAAGGCGACCACCGCGCCGCCCTTGTCCGCCGCCTGCGTGGCGCGAAGCTGGGCGTCGGCGATGACGTCGCCCAGCGCCGATTCGCCCGCCGCATTGATCGTGCGCGTGATGGTGGCGCTGATCGCGCCGATCACGCGGTTGGCGATCGGCCCGGTGAGCGCGTTGTAGCCGGCGACGATGGCGGCAATCTGCGCATCCGGTGCGATGGCCTGGGCAGCGCTGAGGAAGTTGTTGCGATCGACCAGGCGGTTCTCGGCTATCGCCGCGATCACGTCGCGGCTTTTCGGGTCGATGCTGAAGTCGATGCGGGTGATCAGGCGGCCGAAGGCGCCGGCACTCGTCACCGGAATCGGGCGCCCGGCGGCATTGGGCAGCCGGCAGTTGTAGGCCTGATGCGTATGCCCGGACACCACCGCGTCCACCGCCTCATCAAGGCGGGCGACGATATCCACCACCGGACCGGAGGCGCCGCTGCAACCGTTGATGCTGCCCGGCGCGAATCCGCCCTCATGCACCAGCACCACCACAGACTCGACGCCCTGCTCACGCAACTGGCCGATCAGGGCATTCACCGTGTCGGCCTCATCGAGGAAGCTCAGGCCGGAAATCCCCGAGGGCGTGACGATCGACGGCGTATTCTCCAGCGTCATGCCGATGACGGCGACGCGCACCCCACCCACTTCCCTGATGCCATAGGCCGGGAACACCGTGCGCCCGGTATTGCCGTCCACCACGTTGGCGGCGAGGAAGTTGAAGGCAGCCCCCTCGAAAGGCGTCGGCGTCCCCACCTTGGCGCCCTGGCAGGAGTTCGGATCGGTCGGATGGCAGCCGCCGTGCTGCATGCGCAACAGTTCGTCCTTGCCGTCGTCGAATTCGTGGTTGCCCACCGCGTTGAAGTCGAGGCCGAGGCGGTTCATCGTCTCGATCGTCGGCTCGTCGCGGAACAGCGCGGAGTTGAGCGGGCTGGCACCGATGAGGTCGCCGGCCGACACCACCACGCTGCTCGGCACCTCGGCGCGCAACTGGCGCACCAGGCCGGCCATGTAATCGACGCCGCCGGCCGGCACGCCCGCACCGCTGGGCAGATGGATGCCGTCGACCTCGCTGCGCAGGTTCAGCGCCGCGCCATCGATGTTGCCGTGGAAGTCGTTGAAGGCGATCACCCGCAGCGACAGCGTGTTGCCGACGTTCGAGCGCGCCGCGGCGCTGACCAGCGCCCCCGCTTCTCGCCCGCTGATGACGCCGGCCGCGCGCCATGCGCGCGCAAACCGTGACACCTCGGCGACGAACGCGCCATGGCTGGCGTAACGCGCGCCTTCACCCAGCGTGTCGATGATGAGGCGATTGAGACAGCTTCCGCCCACGGCACGGTCGGCGACATCGCTGGCCACGCGCGCAGCACCGTCGCCGAAGGTAACCGGTCCGACGCACTCGACACCGGTCTCAGCCGCAGGATAGGCTTCCGCCCCCTGCTGCGCGGCAGCGCATGCCGCGCCGAACCCGGCCAGCGCGACCGACACGAACCGTTTTCCCAGATCCCGCCTTGTCATCATCCTCACCTCGTCGCTCACGCCCGTCCGGCGAACGGTTGCTCGTGTCGTTCGCGACGATGATCGACAGCGAAGATGTCAATCGTTCGGCGCTCCATCAGCCGACGACGCGCGCTGGCACCCCATGTCCGCAGCCACATTCAATGTACGAGCCAAAACATCGCTGTCATTCTGCGCCTTTAGCCTCTCGGCTCCGCGCTTGGCCACAACGTCCGGCGCCTTCGAGCATGAGGAACGGCAGATGAACGCATCACAAAAGTTTCCGACGCGAGGGCTTGCCGGATCGCTGGCCGCAACGAGCCTGCTGGCGGCCATTCCGCTCGCCGCGCAGGCCGCCGACCCCGCATGCGGCCAGAGCTACACCTCGGCGCCAGCGATCCAGGGCAGCGGCCAGACGAGCCCGATGGCCAATCGCACGGTGACGACCGAAGGCGTCGTCGTCGGCGACTACGAGGGGCGCTCACCCGCCCTGCGCGGCTTCTACCTGCAGGACCGCAACGGCGACGGCGACCCTGCGACGTCCGACGCGGTGTTCGTGTTCAACGGCGACCGCGACAGCGTCAAGCCGGGCGACGTCGTGCGCGTGAATGGCCGCGTTTCCGAGTTCCAGGGGCAGACCCAGATCAGTGCCAGCACGGTGTTGATCTGCGGCAGCGCCACCGTTGAGCCGACCGTTGTGCACCTGCCCATGACCGACCCGCAGGCCTTCGAACGTTTCGAGGGCATGCTCGTCACGCTGCCGCAGACGCTGCACCTCACCGAGCACTTCCAGCTCGGCCGCTTCGGCCAAGTGGTGGTGTCGGCGCACGGCCGCCAGCGGCAACCTACCGCGGTAGCGCTGCCCGGCGAGCCGGCGCTGGCCCTGCAGGCGCAGAACGCGCTCAACCGCCTCATCATCGACGACGGCGACAACGCACAGAACGCCGACCCCATCGTGTTCGGCCGCCAAGGCCAGCCACTGTCGGCATCGAACACCTTGCGCGGCGGCGACACCGTGACCGGCGTCACCGGCGTTCTGACGTGGACCTGGGCCGGCAACTCGGCCAGCGGCAACGCCTGGCGCGTGCGCCCGGTCGGCGCGCTCGGCGGCAGCGCGCGCTTCGAGGCGGTCAACCTGCGCCCCGAACTGCCCCCGAACGTCGGCGGCGAACTGCGCGTCGCCAGCCTCAACGTGCTGAACCACTTCAACACCTACGACGATCGCGATGCCGCCACGCCTGGCTGCTTCCCGAGCGGCAGCGACGCGGACTGCCGCGGCGCCGAATCCGCCGAGGAGTTCGAGCGCCAGGCGGCGAAGACAGTGGCCACGCTGCGCGGCCTGGACGCCGACGTGGTCGCCCTGGTGGAGATCGAGAACGACGGCTACGGCACCGCCAGTGCGCTGAACGACCTCGTCGCCCGCCTGAACGCCGCCACCGCGCCCCGCACCTACGCCTACCTCGATGTCGACGCACGCACCGGGCGCAGCCATGCCCTCGGCAGCGATGCGATCAAGGTCGCGCTGCTCTACAAGCCGGGCAAGCTGCGCCCGGTCGGCGACACCGCGGTGCTGGCCACGCCCCCCTTCGTCACTGGCGGCGACGCCGAGGCGCGCAACCGCCCGGCGCTTGCGCAAGCCTTCCTCGCGCCCAACGGCGGACGCTTCGTCACCGTGGTGAATCACCTCAAGAGCAAGGGCAGCCCCTGCGACACGCCCGCGGTGGCGGACGGCCAGGGCGAATGCAACGCGGTGCGCAGCGCCGCCGTCGAGCGTCTGCTCGCCTGGCTGCAGACCGACCCGACCGGCACCCACGAAGCCGACGTGCTGCTGATGGGCGACCTCAACGCCTACACCATGGAAGACCCGGTGCACCGCCTCACCGCCGCCGGCTACACCGATCTGCTGCGCAAGTACGCCGGCGACGATGCCTACACTTACGCCTTCGACGGCCAGTGGGGCACGCTCGACCACGCGCTGGCCTCGCCTTCGCTCGCTGCGCAGGTGAGCGGCGCCGGGGTCTGGCATGTCAGCGCCGACGAGCCGGCCGTGCTCGACTACAACCTCAACTTCAAGTCGCAGCGCCAGCATGCATCGCTGTACGCAGCCGACGCGCATCGCAACTCGGATCACGATCCAGTGCTGGTCGGGCTGACGCTGCAGGCGCCGGGGCGCAGTGGGTCGGCCCCGGCCGGCAACACCCGGGACTGATTGCAGGCGCTGACGTAGAGGCGCCGACGTAAACAAAACCGCAAACTTCTCCCGGTAGAACGTCTGTTCACGCGCAGCGGCTGCAGCCGCTGCTTTTTTTCGTTCCCCAGGAGAAAGCATGAGCAGCCCGTTCCACCCCGACAACGATGCGACGATCAATCCTTCCTCCAACCCCTCGATCAACGCCTTGATCGAACAGCGCAAGCTGTCGCGCCGCGGCTTCCTGAAGGGCTCCTTCGGCGCCACCGCCATCGCCGCGTTTGGCGGCTCGACCGTCGCCGACAGCCTGACGAACCTCGCGCAGGCCGCACCGTCGCCGATCGGCGGCATCGGTTTCAGCCCGGTCGCGGCCAACATCGCGCCGATGACCGATGCGATTACCGTTCCGCCGGGTTACACCGCCCGCGTGCTGATCGCCTGGGGCGACTCGCTGACGCAGGCCGCCAACTGGGACCCGGCCACGCCGATGACCGAGGCCGTGCAACTGCACACCTACGGCGCCCACACCGACGGCATGCACTACTTCCCCTTCCCCGCCTCCGGTGCAGGCCCGCTCGGCAATTCGCGCGGTCTGCTGGTGGCGAACCATGAATACGTCGACCCGGGCCTGGTCCACAGCACGACGACCTACGGCAGCGACGCGATCACTGCCGATCACGTCAACACCCAGCTCGCCGCGCACGGTGTCAGCGTAGTCGAGGTGCAGGAGCGCAACGGCGGCTTCGAAGTGCGCCGTGGTTCCGGCTTCAACCGCCGCATCACCGGCAAGACGCCCTGCGAGGTCAGTGGCCCGGCCGCCGGCCACCCGCTGCTGCGCACCGCGGCCGACCCGAGCGGCATGCGGGTGCTGGGCACGCTCAACAACTGCGCGAACGGCTACACGCCGTGGGGCACCTATCTGGCCTGCGAGGAGAACTTCAACGGTTACTTCGGCGCCAGGGCCGACGCGCTCGCCGCCCAGCCGCTGACCGCCCACGAACGCCGCTACGGCATGGCTGCCGGCGGCTTCGGCTATCGCTGGCACGAGGCCGACCCGCGCTTCGACATCCGCGCTACCCCGAACGAACCCAACCGCTTCGGCTGGGTGGTCGAGATCGACCCCTGGAACAAGAACAGCACCCCGGTGAAGCGCACCGCGCTGGGCCGCTTCAAGCATGAAAGCGCAGGCGTCGTCGTCGGTGCCGACAACAAGGTTGCGGTGTACATGGGCGACGACGAGCGCAACGAGTACGTCTACAAGTTCGTGTCGGCGCAGCGCTTCGACCCGCGCAACCGCAACAAGAACCGCGACATCCTGGAAAACGGCACGCTGTACGTGGCCCGCTTCGACGCCAACGGCACCGGCACCTGGCTGCCGCTGGTGTGGGGCCAGAACGGTCTGACTGCGGAAAATGGCTTCGCCGACCAGGGCGAAGTGCTGGTGAAGGCGCGCCAGGCCGCCGACCGCCTGGGCGCGACGATGATGGACCGCCCGGAATGGGTGGCGGTGCATCCGACCACGCGCGAGGTCTACCTGACGCTGACCAACAACAACCGCCGCGGCACCAACCCGGCTTCCAGCAACAAGGCCGACGGCACCACGACCGCGGCCAGCGCGCGTCCGCCGGTCGATGCCGCCAACCCGCGCGCCGACAACCGCTATGGGCACATCATCCGCTGGCGTGAGACCGGCGGCGACGTGGCGGCGACCACCTTCGCCTGGGACATCTTTGCCGAGTGCGGCGACCGCCTGTCGACCAAGGCCAACCTGCAGGGCAACATCAACGGCGACGACTACGGCGCGCCCGACGGCCTGTGGTTCGACCAGGATGGCCGCCTGTGGATCCAGACCGACCAGGCCGGCGACGCGCAGGGCGACTGGGCCAACATCGGCGGCAACGTGATGATGTGCGCCGACCCGGCAAGCGGCGAGACGCGCCGTTTCCTGACCTCGCCGCGCCACTGCGAGGTGACCGGCGTCACCGCGACGCCGGACGGGCGCACCATGTTCGTCGGCATCCAGCACCCGGGCGAGGACTGGAGCGGCAGCTTCACCGCCAACTCCACCTGGCCCGACAGCGGGGTCAACGGCCCGACCACCGCGAGCGCCGCGGGTGCCGCCAAGCCGCGCTCGGCGGTGGTCGTCATCACCAAGGATGACGGCGGCGTGATCGGCACCTGATCGCTGCCAGCGGGCGGCGCGCTCGCGCCGCCCGCGTCCGCATGCGCCGGAAGGCCTGTTCCGGCAACCGCGGACGACTCGCCGCTTGTGGTGGAGAAAGTCCCGGGACCTGGGTTATATTGCAATGCAACAAACTCAGGCGAAAGGATCTTTCCCCCATGGCTCGCACCTCCCCCTCCCTGGTCCGCCGTATCGGACTCGCCTTTTCCGTTCTCTTCAACGCCGACCTCGCCGCGCGCTTGCAAGGTCTTCAGCATGAAGGCGCACAGCCGCCGGCCCCCGCTGCCCCGGTCCCTGCGGCCACAGCGCAGCCCGTCATCGTGCGCGAAACCACGCCGGAGGCCGCCCTGCAACTGCTCGGCCTGCTGCAGCGCGACGCCCGCTTCGTCGATTTCGTCCAGGAAGACGTCGCCGCCTACGCTGACGCCGACATCGGCGCCGCCGCACGCGTGGTGCACGAGGGCTGTCGCAAGGTGCTGCACGAGCACTTCAGCATTGAGCCGGTGCGCACCGAATCCGAGGGCAGCCGCATCACGCTGGCCGAAGGCTTCGATGCTTCCGCCGTGCGCCTGACGGGGAAGGTCGTCGGCAATGCCCCCTTCACCGGCAGCCTGAGCCATCGCGGCTGGCGCGTCACCGAGACCCGCCTGCCGAAGCTGGCCGACAGCCACGACGCCCGCATCGTCGCTCAGGCGGAGGTCGAGCTGTGAGCGGCGCCCGTTACGCGATCGGCATCGATCTGGGCACCACCCACTGCGCGCTGTCCTACGTCGACATCGAATCGAGCGACGGCGAAGCAGCAGCGCAGCAGGTGCTGCCCATTCCGCAGCTGACTGGCCCTGGCGCCGTCGAGGACCGCCCGCTGCTGCCGTCCTTTCTCTATCTGCCGCACGGCGACGAACTGGCGCCCGGCGACCTGAACCTGCCGTGGTCGACGTCAATGGAGCTCGCCGTCGGCGAGTTTGCCCGCAGCCGCGGCGCCGCCACGCCCATCCGCCTGGTGTCCAGCGCGAAGAGCTGGCTGTGTCATGCGGGCGTGGATCGGCGAGCGCAGATCCTGCCGGCCGACGCACCGGCGGAAGTGCCGCGTATCTCGCCGCTCGCCGCCTCGGTGCGCTACCTGTCGCACCTGCGTGAAGCCTGGAATAGCGCGCACCCGGAGTCGCCCTTCGACGAGCAGGACATCACCGTCACCATCCCCGCATCGTTCGACCCCGCCGCGCGCGAGCTGACGGCCGAGGCCGCTCAGGCAGCCGGTTATCCGCACATGACGCTGCTCGAGGAGCCGCAGGCGGCGCTGTACAGCTGGATTCAGCGCAGCGCCGGCCAGTGGCGCAAGGAAGTGAATCGCGGCGACCTGATCCTGGTGGTGGACGTCGGCGGCGGCACCACCGACCTGTCGCTGATCGCAGTGCTCGAACGCGACGGCAACCTGGAATTGCACCGTGTGGCGGTCGGCGAGCACATCCTGCTCGGCGGCGACAACATGGACCTTGCGCTGGCCTATGGCGTGACGCGCAAGCTCGCCGAGCAGGGAACGCGGTTGGACCCGTGGCAGACGCGCGCGCTCGCCCACGCCTGCCGCACGGCCAAGGAAGCCCTGCTCAGCGACCCCGACCTCGACACTGTGCCGGTGGTGGTCCCGAGCCGCGGTTCGAAGCTGATCGGCGGCACGATCCGCACCGAAGTCACCCGCGCCGAACTCACCGCTACGCTGATCGACGGCTTCTTCCCGCGGGTGGACGTCACCGACCAGCCGGTGAGCCGCGCACGCGGCGCCTTGACCCAGCTCGGGTTGCCCTATGCGCAGGACGCGGCGATCACCCGCCATCTCGCCGCCTTCCTCACCCGCCAGCTCGGCGCCACTGCGGAGCTTGACGGTTTTGCGGCGCAGCCTGACGGCAGCCGGTTCCTGCACCCGAGCGCGGTGCTGTTCAACGGCGGCGTGCTGAAGTCCGAGCTGATCGCCGAGCGCGTCATGAGCGTGCTCAACGACTGGCTCGCCGCAGACGACGCGGCACCGGCCCGCCTGCTTGGCGGTGCCGATCTCGATCTGGCCGTGGCGCGCGGCGCGGCCTATTACGGCTACGTTCGGCGCGGCCGTGGCGTGCGCATCCGCGGCGGCACCGCGCGCGCCTACTACGTGGGGGTGGAATCGGCGATGCCGGCCATCCCCGGCATGGAGCCGCCGCTGGAGGCCCTGTGCCTGGCGCCTTTCGGCATGGAGGAAGGCTCCGAGGCGGCACTGCCGGAGCAGGAGTTCGGCCTCGTCGTCGGCGAGCCGGTGCGCTTCCGCTTCTTCGGCTCCTCGGTGCGGCGCCAGGATCAGGTCGGCAACCTGCTCGACTTCTGGACGCCGGACGAGTTGCAGGAACTCGAGGAGATCGAGGCGACGCTGCCGGCCGACGGACGCACCCCGGGCGACATCGTGCGGGTGAAGCTGCACGCGCGCGTCACCGAGACCGGCACGCTCGAACTGGAGGCGCTGCCGATAGGGGGCAGCGAGCGCTGGAAGGTGCAGTTCGACGTGCGCGGAGATCGAGGCAATGAGGGCAAGGTCGCCGAGGATGGCGACGCCGCCGGCTGAGGCTTCCACAGCCGTGGCGCGCTACACCGCAGGCATCGACCTCGGCACCAGCAACACCGTCGTCGCCTTCGCCGCCGAGGGCGATGACCACATCCAGCTGCTGGAGATCGATCAACTCGTCGGCCGCGGCGAGGTCGCTCCACGGCCACTGCTGCCCTCGGTACGCTACCACCCCGCCGGGGGCGAACTGGACGACGCCGATCTTCAGCTGCCCTGGGCCGCTCCCGGGTTCGACAACCGGACGGCGGTGATCGGCCGTTTCGCCTGCGAACTCGGCGCGCAGGTGCCCGGGCGCTGCGTAGCCAGCGCCAAGAGCTGGCTATCGCACGCAGGCGTCGACCGCAACGCGGCGATCCTGCCCTGGGGCGCGGGCGACGACGTTCCCAAGGTGTCGCCCGTGGTCGCCAGCGCGAGCTACCTCGCACACGTGCGCAGCGCGTGGAACGCGCGCTACCCCGACGCGCCGCTCGAACAGCAGGACATCGTGCTCACCGTGCCGGCGTCCTTCGACGAGGGCGCGCGCGCCCTCACCGTCGAGGCCGCACGCCTCGCCGGCCTGCCCCGGCTGCGGCTGCTAGAGGAACCCCAGGCCGCCTTCCACGACTGGCTGTTCCGCCATCGCGGCAGCCTCGCCGCGGAACTCGCGCAGTCGCGCCTGGTGCTGGTTTGCGACGTCGGCGGCGGCACCACCGACCTCACGCTGATCCAGGTCGAGCCGTCTGCGGACGGCAGCGGCCCACCGCGCCTCACCCGCATCGGCGTCGGCGACCACCTGATGCTGGGGGGCGACAACATGGACCTGGCGCTCGCCCATCTGGTCGAACGGCGCCTCGGCGCCGCCGGCGAGCGCCTGTCCGCCGCACGCCTGTCGCAGCTGGTGCAGCGCTGCCGCGTCGCCAAGGAACAGTTGCTGGCGGACGAAGCGCCCGAACGCGTCACCGTCACCTTGCTCGGCGCCGGAGCGAAACTCGTCGGCGGCGCGCGCTCGGTCGAGCTGAGCCGCGAGGAGGCGATGCAGCTCCTGGTCGAGGGCTTCCTGCCGCTTGGCAGCCCCGACGAACTCCCGCAGCGCCGGCGCGCCGCCATCGTGGAGTTTGGCCTGCCGTATCCGGCAGACCCGGCCATCACCCGCCATGTGGCGGCCTTTCTGCAGCGCCACTCCCAAGTCTCGCGCTCCGCGCTGGGCCTGGCCACGCCCGCAGACGACCGGCCGCCCGTGCCCGACACCTTGCTGCTCAACGGCGGCGTGTTCCGCGCAGGCGCCCTGTCCGCGCGGCTTGAAGCCATCCTCGCGTCCTGGCGCGGCACCGCTCCTCGGGTGCTGCACAACGACAATCCGGATGTCGCCGTCGCCCGCGGCGCGGTGGCCTTCGCCCTTGTGCGGTCCAGGCGAGCCGGCCTCGGACCCGGCATCGGCGGCGGCTCGGCACGCAGCTACTTCCTCGTGCTCGAAGACGCGAGCGAGACGTCCCGCGCAATCTGCGTGCTGCCGCGCGGCACCGAGTCCGGTATCGAGGTGGCCCTGCCCGAACGCCGCTTCGCGCTGCGTCTCGGCCAGCCGGTGCGCTTCCATCTTGTGTCCTCGACCGGCGACACACGCTGGAAGGCGGGTGAGTTCGTCGACCTGTCAGCAGACGACTTCGTCCGCCTGCCGCCGCTTGCAACCCGCCTGCCGGCCACAAGCGAAGGCCGCCGCGAGAACGTCGTCGTCGGCCTGGTGGCGAGCCTCACCGAAGTGGGAACGCTCGAGCTGCAGTGCGTCAGCGTCGACGACGCTACGCAGCGCTGGCAGCTCGCCTTCCAGGTGCGCGCAGGGTCCGACGCCGGCCCGGAGACCAACGCCCCTGCCTGCGCACACCCTCGGCTGGCGCAGGCGCTGGACCTGATCGAGCAGAGTTTCGGCACGCAGGCCCGCCTGGTCGAGGCCGCAGACGTGCGCCAGTTGCGCGTCCGGCTGGAGCGCCTGCTCGGCCGCCGCGAGGACTGGGACATGCCGCTGCTGCGCGCGCTGTTCGACGCCCTGCTCGAGCGCGCCCGTCGCCGCCGGCGCTCGGCCGAGCACGAGCGCGTGTGGCTCAATCTCGCCGGCTACTGCCTGCGCCCCGGACTTGGCGCCGCACTCGACGACTGGCGCATGGACCAGTTGTGGGCGCTGTTCCCACAGGGCATCCAGTATGTGAAGGAGCGCCACAACTGGAGCGAATGGTGGACGCTGTGGCGCCGCACCGCAGGCGGCCTCGACGAAACCCGGCAGCTGCACATCCTGGAGGCGCTGGCCGGTCACCTCGAGGACGCGGATGTTCCCCGGCGCAAGGCCGATCCGGTACAGGACAGCTACGATGACATGGTGCGGCTGGCCGCCTCGCTCGAGCGCGTGCCGGTCATGCACCGCATCGAAGTGGGCAACTGGCTGCTCGAGCGCCTGCGCCGCCCTGCCGAGAAGTCGCACACCTGGTGGGCGCTCGGCCGCGTCGGCGCGCGCGAATCGCTGTATGGCAGCGCACACAACGTAGTCGGGCCTGAAATCGCCGCCGAATGGCTCACCGCCCTGCTTGCGCTCGACTGGAAGACCGTCGAGCCCGCCGCCTTCGCCGCCGCCCAGATCGCCCGTCGCACCGGCGACCGCGCGCGCGATGTCGCTCCCGAACTGCGCGACGAAGTCGTCGGCCGCCTGACGGCAGCCCGCGCGCCGTCGAGCTGGATTACCATGGTGCGAGAGACGGTCAGCCTGGACGCAGCCGATCAGCGACGCAGTTTCGGCGAAGCCCTGCCACCCGGCCTGAAGCTCATCTGACAACCCGGAGGAGACGGACGTGAGCCCACAGCAAACTGAAGCGAACACCCTGACCCTGCTCGAGGCCGCGCGACAGATGGCTTCCGCCACACTATCCGAACACGACGCCGAGGTTGCGCTCGCGCTGGCCATCCAGCGCGGCGAACTTCACGCCGACATCATGCGCTGGGCCACTGAGCAGTGGGAAGGCAAGCAGCTGCCCGGCAACATCAACCGCCTGGAGACGCGCATCGAGCGTGCGGACTTCGAAGCGTGGCGGGCGCGCAGCAAGGGGTGACGGACGGCGCGCCACGTGGGGATTTCAGGCAGGGAAAAGGGCCCGGAGATCATCCGAGCCCTTGGTATTGGTGCCGGCAAGAGGAGTCGAACCCCCGACCTTCGCATTACAAGTGCGCTGCTCTACCAACTGAGCTATGCCGGCGACGGGGGCGGATTATAGCGCAAGGCAATGCCGCCCGGGCGTGCCTTGACGCCTGCTTCATATACTGTATATTTCAACAGTACATGAACAGCAGCGCATCAAGGAGACGACACCATGGAACCGAAAATCAACCGCGTGCTGATGAGCCTGGGTCTGCTTGCCGGCCTGCTGATTGGCGCAGGCAACAACGGAGGCGGCGCTGTGCTGGCGATTGCCGCCGCGACCACCGTGTGGCTGCTGCGCAGCGAAGCCGCGCGAAACAACCGGCGCTGACCATCTGCACGGCCTCTTGCCCCTGGGCTAGCGGCCGAACTTCGTCACCAACTGCTTGAGCTTCTCGGCGTGGCGGCGTTCGGCCTCTTCCGCTTCGCGCTTTTCGCGTTGCTGCTTGGCGACGGCTGCAAAACGCTCCTTGAGCGTCGTCGCAGCGTGCGTGCGCTGTTCTTCGGTGACTTCGCCGGCGACCTTGCCGTCCAGGTCGAAACGCTCGGTCGCGCGCTCCATCGCCTTCAGATACTTCGTCGACGCGGTGTGGCTGCGCAAAGCACTGCGCAGGCTCTTGCGATCGATATCCGGGAAGCGTTCGAGAATGCTCTTGTCGATGCGCAGGGCGAGCGGCTTGAAATCGCGGAAAGTCGGTGAAGCGGCCTGAAGCTGCTGCAGGATCGCGCGCGGATCCGGACGCTTTTTCGGCGTCTCGGCCGCCTGATCGGGTGTCGTATCGGTAGTCATCGTCTCGAATGGGTTGGTTGCACCACACTGTGCGGTGCAACCCCTGTCTGGATCGGTAGCGACCGCATTCTATCGCGCACTTGGGGTCCTCAGCAGTTCCTGCGCGCGAGCTAGTGTCTCAACAATTAGTCCGCCCACACGGTGGGATGCCAAGCTTATAATTCGACGTCAACGAATTCGTTCAATGGAAAGCGTCGCCAGCATGGCTTCACTCAGCAACCCCTCCGAGATCGCTCGCGAAACGCTGCGTCAATTGGCCATGCGGCGCGATGCGCCGACTCCCGACAATTATCGACGGCTGTATCACGAGATCGCCGGCACCCAGGTCAGCGACGAAGCCTTTCCCGATCAGTTCGTGCGCAAGCTGGCAAAGCGCCTGCCGCGAGACACGGCAGAACGCCAGCGCCTTGCGCGCCAGCTCGATCAGGCGCTGGCGAGCGGCAATGCCCGCGAAGCCAACGAGGCCCTGATCAACTACCTGAACGGTCTGCACGGCAACGATGCCCAGCCCTGGAACGAGCTCATCGGCGCCCTGATACGGCAATGGGAGGGACGACAGACGGGCTGGACGACTGCGCGCAAGCGCGAGGCGCTCGACCGCGTGCTGAGCGCCAGTGACCCTGCTACGCTGCATACGCGTCTGCAGGGTCTCGTCAAGGGCTGGAGCCAGACGCCACACGCCGACGATGCCGCCCCGATTGCCGCCGAACAGGATCCGCCTGCGCGATCCGCCTCTGCAGTTCCAGCGCCCGGCGCAAGAGCAGCAAGCTCGATGCCGGCCAGCGAGGCCGTCGATCGCACCGGGCTGCAGGAGAGCCTGCGCACCCTTTTTGCGCTGGCCTTCGAAGACGTGATCCCCGCTTTTCTCGGCGAGCATCCGGAACTCGCTGACGAGGCCACGCACATTGCCGCAACAGTGCGGCAAGCGTCCGATGTCTCGGCGGTGGACGCCTTGAATCGGCCCCTGCGGCGGTATGCGCAGCGCCTCGAAACCACGGCTGCCGACGATGCCGAGATCCGCAGCGGGCTGCTCGACCTGCTCCGGCTGCTGCTGCGCAACATCGACGATCTCGTCCTGGACGACACCTGGCTCAAGGGCCAGATCGAGATGTTGCGAGAGGTGGTCGAGGCGCCGCCCAACCCCCGCGCGCTCGATGCCGCAGGCCAGCAACTGAAGAACCTGATCTACAAGCAAAGCCAACTCAAGCACAATCTCGTCGAGGCGCAGCGCAACTTGCGCGAGATGCTCGCCAGCTTCGTCGATCAGCTCTCGCGCATGGCTGAAAACACCGGCACCTTCCACGACCGCATCGGCACGGTCGCGCAGCGCATCGCCGAGGCGACGGATATCAGCACGATCAGCCCACTGCTGCAGGAGGTCATGAGCGAGACGCTCAAAATGCAGACGGAGACGCGTCGGTCCCGCGACGAGCTGACGGCCGCACGCGAGACCGCCCGCGCCGCCGAAAATCGCATCAGCCAGTTGCAGCAGGAACTCGATGAAGCCAGCCGGCTGATGCGTCACGACCAGCTCACCGGCGCCCTGAACCGGCGCGGGTTGGAAGAGATGTTCGACAAGGAAAGGGCGCGCGCGGATCGCCGGCACACCCCGCTGTCGGTCGCCCTGCTCGACATCGACAACTTCAAGCGCCTCAACGACACCCACGGCCACAACACTGGCGACGAAGCGCTGGTCATGCTCGCAAGCACTGTGCGCAAACACCTGCGTCCCCAGGACACGCTCGCCCGTCAGGGCGGCGAGGAATTCGTCATCCTGTTTCCGGAAACCGAGGTCGCGCACGCAAATCAGGCACTGGTGCGGCTGCAACGCGAACTGACGCGCGAGTTCTTCATGGCCAAGAACGAGAAGATCGTCATCACCTTCAGCGCCGGCGTCACCGAGTGGGTTTCGGGCGAGCCGATGCCGAGCGTGGTGGCTCGCGCCGACGCGGCGATGTACCAGGCGAAGCAGTCCGGGCGGAATCGCGTGGTCGTCGCGGCGCCGCCTGCATAGCCGTGGCAGGCTGCTGACGCGGCACCAGACAGTGGGGACCGTTGCCGATGAGATCGGCGCGCCCCATCTGAGTCAGCCCTTCGCGCAGCAAGGGCCAGTTCTCCGGGTCGTGCCAGCGCAGGAAGGCCTTGTGCAGCTTGCGGATGCGGCCGGCGCGCGCGGTCTCCACCGCTTCCGAATCCACCGACACCTTTTTCAGCGGATTCTTGCGCGTGTGGTACATCGTCGTGGCCATTGCCATCGGCGTGGGCAGGAAGGTCTGCACCTGGTCGAGGCGGAAGTCGTGCTTCTTCAACCACAGCGCGAGGTTCAGCATGTCCTCGTCGGTCGTACCCGGATGCGCCGCGATGAAATACGGCACCAGATGCTGCTTCTTGCCCGCCTGCTTCGAGAACTTCTCGAACATCTCGGCGAAGGCCTCGTAGGTGCCGATGCCGGGCTTCATCATCTTCGACAACGGCCCCGCCTCGGTATGCTCAGGCGCGATCTTCAGCAAGCCGCTGACGTGGTGGGTGACGAGTTCCTTCACATATTCCGGCGAGCGTACCGCGAGGTCGTAGCGCAGGCCCGAGCCGATGGTGATGCGCTTGATCCCCGGCACCGACCGCGCCTTGCGGTAAAGCTCGATCAGCGAGGAATGGTCGGTGTTCAGGTTCTCGCAGATGCCCGGATAAACGCAGGACAGGCGCCGGCAGTTCTCCTCGATCGCCTTGCTCTTGCACGCCATGCGGTACATGTTCGCCGTCGGACCGCCAAGGTCGGTGATGTGGCCCTTGAAGTCGGGCGACTTGTCGCGGATCTCCTCGATCTCGTGGATGATCGATTCATGCGAGCGGCTCTGGATGATGCGCCCCTCGTGCTCGGTGATCGAGCAGAAGGTGCAGCCGCCGAAACAGCCACGCATGATGTTGATCGAAAACTTGATCATGTCCCAGGCCGGAATCCGCGCATCGCCGTAGATCGGATGCGGCGCTCGCGCGTAAGGCCGGTCGAAGACGAAGTCCATCTCGGGCGTCGTCAGCGGCACCGGCGGCGGGTTCAGCCACACCTCGCGCGCACCGGCGCCCTCGCCATGGCGCTGCACCATCGCGCGCGCATTGCCGGGGTTGGATTCGAGGTGGAAGACGCGCGAGGCGTGGGCATACAGCACCGCATCGTCCTTCACCTGCTCGTAGGCCGGCAGTCGCACCACCTGGTGTTCGCGGCGCGCACGGCGGGCGGCGACGCGCTCGGCCGCCGGCACGATGCGCACCGGCTGTGCGCCCTCGACCGTCTGCTGCGTCGGGGTCGGTTCCATTGCATACGGATCGGGATGGCGATCGATGCGGCCCGGCTTGTCGAGCGCCAGCGAATCGATCTCTTCCCATTCCTGCGACGGCAACCAGCCCGGCTTCGCCATGAAGGCCGTACCGCGCAGGTCGCGGATCTGCTCGATCGGCTCGCCTGCCGCCAGGCGACGCGTCAGCGCGACCAGGGCACGCTCGGCATTGCCGAACAGCAGGATGTCGGCCTTGGAATCGGGCAGCACCGAGCGCCGCACCTTGTCCGACCAGTAGTCGTAATGCGCGATGCGGCGCAGGCTGGCCTCGATGCTGCCGATCACGATGTTGGCGTCCGGAAAGGCCTCGCGCGCACGCTGTGCATACACCGTCACCGCGCGGTCGGGACGCTTGCCGGCTTCCGCATTCGGCGTGTAGGCGTCATCCGAGCGGATCTTGCGATCCGAGGTATAGCGGTTCACCAGCGAATCCATGTTGCCGGCGGTGATGCCGAAATACAGCCGCGGCTTGCCCAAGGCGCGGAAGGGCTCGGCCGACTGCCAGTCTGGCTGGCCGATGATGCCGACGCGAAAGCCATGCGCCTCCAGCAAACGACCGATCAGCGCCATGCCGAAGCTGGGATGGTCGATGTAGGCGTCGCCGGTGACGAGGATCACATCGCACTCGTCCCAGCCCAGGGCCTGCATCTCGGCGCGCGACATGGGCAGGAAGGGGGCGGGACGACGGCAGGCGCCTGCCGCGGCGATGATGGTTTCGTCCATCGGCTGGCTGACGGAAGGAGGAGGCATGTTCATGATGGTCGCCATTGTATCGGGGTGGGCGCGCTCGTTCGCGCTCTATTCAGCGGTTTGACACCGATCGCCGCTTTGCGCCACATTCCGGCCCCTGACTCTCTGACTGCGTCGATTTCGCAATGATTCCCACGAGCCCGATCCGGCCGCCCGCGCACCTCCACGCGGGAGAGAGGCTGTGAGCCTGCCCCTGGTGCTGCTGCATGGCTGGGGCCTGACGCCCGACATCTGGCAACCGCTGGTCGCAAGCCTCGGGCAAGGGCAGACGGTGCTGACCCCCGCCCTGCCCGGCCACGCCCAGGCAGCGGCGGCAGGATCCGACCTTGACGCCTGGGCGCAGGCCGTCCTGCCGCAGCTTCCCGAGGCCTGCACGCTTTGCGGCTGGTCGCTCGGAGGACTGCTTGCCATGTATCTTGCCTCGCACCACCCGCAGCGCGTGGCGCGGCTGATTCTTGTCGGCAGCACGCCGCGCTTCGTTGCCTGCGCGGGAGACGCCCAGACGGAGGCGTGGCCGCATGGCCTGGACGAGGCCGTCGCCCGCGGCTTCGTCGAACGCTTCGGGCGGGACGCGGCGTCGACGATGCAGCGTTTCATCGCGCTTCAGGCACTGGGCGACCACCAGCGGCGAGCGGTAACGACGGCGCTTTCCTCGTGCCTGCACACGACCGGAGACGGCCAGGCATCTGCGCTGGCTGAAGGCCTGCAGATCCTCACCACGACCGATCTCCGCCACGACGTCGCCTGCATCGGCCAACCCACGCTGCTGCTGCATGGTGACGGCGACGCACTGATGCCGGTCGGGGCCGCACAATGGCTGACCGAGCACCTGCCCCGCGCGCAACTGCTGCGCTTCGACGGCTGCGGCCACGCCCCGTTCCTGTCGCGCACAGCCGACTGCGCAGCCGCTATCGGACGCTTCGCCGGTGACTGAGCGCCAGCACAAGCAGGCGGTGCGCAGCGCCTTCGATCGCGCCGCGGCAAGCTACGACAGCGCTGCAGCCGTGCAGCGCGAAATCTGTCACCGCCTGTCGGGGCTCGCTGCGGCCTTCCCCTGCGCCAGCGCGCCGGCGAAGGTGCTGGATGCGGGTTGCGGCACGGGTTACGGACTGCCGCTGCTGGCCGCGCGGTGCCCGGCTGCATGCCTGCTCGCCCTCGACTTCGCCCCGGCGATGCTGACGCGGCTGGCGGCTAACCCCGCTTTCGCCGATGCGCTGCCGATCTGCGGCGATCTCGAGGCCCTGCCGCTGCCGGCGCAGTCCATCGACGCGGTGTGGTCCAGCCTCGCCCTGCAGTGGTGCGAGCCCGGCCTGGCCTTGGGGGAAATCGCGCGCGTGCTGCGTCCGGGCGGCATGGCGTGGCTCGCCACCCTGGGCCCGGACACGCTGTACGAACTGCGCGACGCCTTCGCCGCGATCGACGACGCCGACCATGTGATCCGCTTCCATTCGCCCGCGCGTTGGAGCGAGGCCGCGCAGCAGGCGGGCTTTGAGGTGCTCGCCGCCGACGCGCCGCACACCCACGCCCTGGCACCGGATCTGCGCCGCCTGCTGCACGACATCAAGGCGATCGGCGCGCACAGCGTCGGCAGCGGCCCGCGGCCCGCCCTCACCCGCGCGGCCTGGCGCGTGCTGGAAAGTCGCTACGAGATCCACCGCCGGGCGGACGGCCTGCTGCCCGCAACCTACCACCTCGTGCTGCTCGCCCTGCGCAAGCGCTGAGCGGGGGCGAGCCTGGGCGGGGGCGTGCTAGACTCGCGCCGCTTCTCATCTTCGCGTCCCGATGCAGATCCAGCTCCTGATCCCCGGCCTGTTATGGCCCACCGCCACGCTGCTCGGGCCCGCCTCCGGCCTTGCGCTCGACGGCCTGGCCTGGCTGCTCGGCCGCGGCAGCCGTAAGGTGCACGCCTTCGAGCCCTACGATCGCCAGCTCGCCCGGCTGTTCGGCCTGGCTGACGGGATGCTGCCGCTCGCGGCGCTGCGCCGGCTCGGCGAACCGGATGCGCCGCCCCCGGCGCCCGGGAGCCACTGGCTGTGCGCCGACCCGGTCAATCTGTCCTTCGCTCGCGAACACCTCCTGCTGCAGGCTTTCCCGGAGGGCGAACTGAGCGCCGCAGAGGCCGCCGAACTGGTCGCTGCGCTCAACGAGCTTTTCACCGACCTCGGCGAGTTCGAAGCCTGCACGCCGACGCGCTGGTATCTGCGACTGCACCAGCCGACGCGAGTCACCTTGTACCCGCTCGACGACGTGGTCGGCCGACCGGTGAAACACTTTCTGCCCGAAGGCGAAGACGCGCGGCTGTGGCAGCGCACCGCCAACGAGGCGCAGATCGTGCTGCACAACCACGCGGCCAGCCGCGCCCGCGAGGAGTCCGGCCTGCGCGCGGTGAACAGCGTGTGGTTGTGGGGCGCGGGCGAGCTCGATCGGCGCCCGGTCGCACCGGCCGTGGCCGTCCAGGCCACCGATCCGCTCAGTGTCGGCCTCGCCCGCGCGTCGGGCGTCCCGGTGGCCGCGCCCGGGCTGGCCTCGGCGGTGCGGCAGGACACCCTGGTCGTGCTCGAAACCTTGCTCAAACCCGCACAGCAGCTCGACCTCGCCACATGGCGCAGCAGTCTCGAGGCCCTCGAACGCGACTGGTTCGCACCGCTGGCGGCCGCACTGCAGCAAGGCCGGCTCGACACGCTGCGCATCCTCGCGCCGGGCGACCGCGGCACGCTGGAGCTCGAGGTTCGCCGTACCGAGCGCTGGAAGTTCTGGCGCAAACCCTACGCCTTCGACGCCTTGCTGAAATCGATCGCACCCGCGCCGATGGAACTGCCCGACGCACCGCCTCCCCCGCATTCACCCGCCGCCCGATGACCCGCATCCAGTCCCGCGCCGTCCCGCAACAAGCCTTCAACCGTCTCGCCGACGCCGGCCTGCACCCGCTGCTCGCCCGCCTCTACGCCGCCCGCGGCATCGCCCGTGCCGACGAGCTCGACACCGGGCTGAAGAACCTGCTGCCGCCCGAAGCGCTTACCGGCACGCAGGAAGCGGCGCAGCTGCTCGCCGACGCCATCGAGGCCGGCGCGCGCATGGTGATCGTCGCCGACTATGACTGCGACGGCGCCACCGCCTGCGCGGTCGGCGTGCGTGCGCTGCGCGCCCTCGGCGCCGACGTGCATTACCTGGTGCCCGACCGGGTGACCTTGGGCTACGGCCTGACACCGGCGATGGTGGAGATCGCCGCGCGGCTCGAGCCCGACGTGCTGATCACCGTCGACAACGGCATCGCCAGCGTCGAAGGCATCGCCGCGGCGCGCGCCCACGGCATGGCCACGGTCATCACCGACCACCACCTTCCCGGCGACGTGCTGCCCGAGGCCGACGTCATCGTGAATCCCAACCAGCCCGGCTGCGACTTCCCGAGCAAGGCGCTGGCGGGCGTGGGCGCGATGTTCTACACCATGCTCGCGCTGCGCGCCGAGCTGCGCGAGCGCGGCGTCTTCGCCGGAGCCAAGGAACCCAACCTCGCCGACCTGCTCGACCTCGTCGCACTCGGCACCGTGGCCGACGTGGTGAAGCTCGACCGCAACAACCGCATCCTGGTCGCGCAGGGACTGGCGCGCATGCGTGCCGGCCGCATGCAGCCGGGTATCCGCGCCTTGTTCGCGGTGGCCGGCCGCGACCCGGTGCGGGCGAGTTCGACCGACCTCGGTTTCCTGATCAGCCCGCGGCTCAACGCGGCCGGGCGCCTGGCCGACATGAGCCTGGGCATCGAATGCCTGATCACCGACGACACCGGCCGTGCGCTGAACATCGCGCAGGAACTCGACAAGCTCAACCGCGAACGGCGCAGCATCGAAGCCGGCATGCAGGAAGAGGCGCTTGCCCGCCTGGCTGGCTTCGATGCCGGCAACGCCGCTACCGTATCGCTGTTCGAGTCGGACTGGCACCAGGGCGTGATCGGCATCGTCGCCGGCCGCATCAAGGAGCGCCTGCACCGCCCCACCATCGCCTTCGCCCGCGCCAATGACGGCGAACTGAAAGGCTCCGGCCGCTCGATCGCCGGCCTGCACCTGCGCGATGCGCTCGACCTGGTGACCAAGCGCCATCCCGACCTCATCGTGCGTTTCGGCGGCCATGCGATGGCGGCCGGGCTGACGATCCTCGAGCGCAACCTCGCACGCTTCGACGCCGCATTTGAAGAGGTCGTAAGCGAACTGCTCGACCCCGCCGATCGCGAGCGCCGCATCGACACCGATGGCACCCTGGAGTCCGGCTACTTCGCGCTCGACGCGGTGCGCATGCTCGACAACGAGATCTGGGGCCAGGGCTTTCCGGCGCCGCTGTTCGACGACGTGTTCCGCGTCGAGCGCCAGCGCCTGCTGAAGGACAAGCACCTGAAGCTGGAGCTGTCGCGCAACGGCACCCGCTACGACGCCATCCAGTTCAACCACGCCGACGGCGCCGCGGCGCAGATCCGCGCCGCCTACCGGCTGGGCATCAACGAGTACAACGGTGTTTCGAGCGTGCAACTGATGCTGGAGCACTTCGAGGCGGCCTGAAACGGCGCCGCGCGCGGCGCGGCCTCAGCTGGCGTCGCGGCGACTCGTCCTGCGCCCGCGATCGCCACGCCCCGCGCTCTTCTGCGCCTGGACGCGGCCGCTGTCCGCTCGATCCAGCCAGGACAAGGCGTCGAAGTAGGACATGTACCCTGCCAGACACTCCGCCGATGCATCGCGCATGAGCTGCAGCGCCTGCAGCGCAAGGAAATGGGAGTTCAGCGGCCCCGCATTCGCCGGCGCCTGCGCGACCGCCTGCGACAACTGGTGATCGACGCTGAGCCTCGACCATGTGCTGCGGAAATGACGCAGCGCCTTCAGCTCGGCCTCCGGCTCACCGAAACTTGCCGCGGACCCGCCCGCGCCCGGCGTGTCCAACGAGGACAAGCGCGCCACATGCGCCAGCAACTCGGCCAGCGGGCTGCTGCAGGCCGGCTGCTCGAGTTCGGCGAGCTGCCGGCGCAAACCTTTGAAATCGCCGGCTTCGTGACGTTGCTTCAGCTCGTCCGCAGCATGCGGAAAGCGCTCCACCCCGCGGGCCAGCGCCGCCCCCGCCTCACACGCGGCACGCGCGAAGCGCTGGCTGAACTCGGCCAGCGCCGTCGCCAAACGGTCTTCAATCGTTCGCGGCACACCGCCGCACTGCGCCTGCGCACGACGATCCAGCGCCTCGAGGAAACGGAACCCGACGGGATCGAACGCCCCGGCACCGCGTGCGCGCAGAGACGCGATCAGCGACACCGCATCCGCGTCCACGCGATCATCCGCTGCCATCGCGGCGGGTTGCCGGCTTTCACCCATTCGCGGCTTCAGACTGCCGCGACGACTTGGGCACCGGCGCCATCTCCACGCGGCGGTTGCGCGAGCGCCCGGCGGCATCGTCGTTGGACGCCACCGGCTGCTCCGGGCCGAAAGCCGCGGCGAAGATCGACGACGAAGGAATGCCCTCCTCGATCAGCGCCCGCGTCACCGTCAGCGCGCGCTGCGCAGACAACTCCCAGTTGTCGGCGAACTGGCGGTTGGTGTCGCGCACCGGGCGGTCGTCGGTGAAGCCGCTGACCATCAGCATCTCGTCGCGCACGCCCAGGTAGGCAGCGAGCGGCGGCGCCAGGCTCTTGAGCACCTGCCGGCCTTCGGGTTGCAGCTCGTCCGAATTCAGCGCGAACAACACGCTTCCGCTGATGCCGATGCGTCCGTCGTTCAGCGTCACCCGGCCCGAGGCCAGCGGCACCGCCAGCGCCTTCTCGAGCGCCTCGCGCCGCTGCTCCTCCATCCGGCGTTTGTTCACCTCCGCTTCGAGTGTGATCGCCAGTTCGAGCTGGACGCCGAGCACCCCCACCAGAATCAGCACGAAGGCGCCGAGCAGCCCCGACATCAGGTCGCCGAAGACGGCCCACACCGGCGTGGAATGCTCGATGCCGGCGTCGCCGGCGTGCATCTCGTCCATCATCACGCCTCGGCCGCCAGCGATCCCTGGCGCCCGGAAACCTGCTGCAGATCCTCGACGATCTGGCGCTGCGACATCAGGCTGAGGTCGATCACCTCGCGCGCCTGCGCGACGTAGTAGGCAAGCTGCTCGTCACTGCGCGTCATCGACTTGCCGAGCGCCCCCTCGATGCGCTGCAGCGTCGCGGTCAGCTTGTCGCTGGATTCGCTGAAGAGCTGCACCGCGTGCGAGAAGGCTTCGCCCAGGCTCGAGACCTCGATCGCGGCGCCGGCGATCTGCGCTGCTGTCTCGGCGCCCTTCGCCGACTGGGCCTCAACGCTTGCGACGAAGCGCTCGCCGGCATGCGAGAGCGCGCTCGCCGATGACGCCACCAGCGCGTCGATCGCCTGTCTCTGCTCGGTGGCGGCATGGTTGATGGCCGACAGCAACGTGTCCAGCGTGTCCATGATCCGGCTGCGTTCGGCCAGCATCTCGTTGTCGCGCGCGACGCTGGCGGAGAGCTCCTTGCGCAGCTCGCCGATGACTTCCGCCGCAGCCTTGGGCGCTTCGGTGGCGGTGTGCATCAACGCGGCAACCTGCGCGATGGTCTCACTCGCCTGCGCTTGCGCAGTGGCGGCGATGTCGCGCGCGGTGTCGCCCAGCGTGCGGCAGATCTGCTCCTGCTGCACGAGGGACTGCGCCCCGGCCTGCTGCCAGTGTTGCCGCAGCGACGCGGCCATCGCCTCCAGGCCCTGCGTCAGTGCCGCCAGGCGTGACTCATCCGCGCGCCCGAGCTCCGCCTGCAGCGTCGCGGCCCGATCGGACATCGACGCCAGCAGGCTTGCCGATCGCTCGGAGAAGGTCGTGGCGAAGGCATCGAGCGACTGCTTCAGCGCCGCCGCCAGATCGGTGCTCGTGCGTTCATGCGTCGCGAGCGCGCCGTTCCAATTCTCCGCCACGCGATTCACGACGCCGTCGAAGCGGGTCGCGATGCCATCGAGCTGCGTTTCGGTGGCCTGCGCCAGCCGCTGGTGCAGCGCGCCGGTGCGCTCGTCCATCGCGTTCGTCGCCGCGGCCAGTTCGGCGCGCATGGCCGCATGGGCTTCCTCCACAGAAGCCAGCAGCGTCGCGGAGCGCTGCGCGAAGGTCTCCACATTGGCTGCCAGCGCATGCTGCAGACTGTCGCCGAGCGCGTCGCTGGCGTGCTCGTGCCGAGCCAGCGCGGCTGTCCACGTGTCCGAGACGGTGGTGACGGCGGTATCGAAACGCTGCGCCATGCCGGCGAGTTGCACGCCGACTGCGTCCGCAACCTGCTCATGCAGCGCGCTGGTTTCGCGGGCGATGCCTGCCATCGTCTCGTTGACGACCGGTCGTATCGTCTCGCCGGCAAGGCGGGCGCTTTCAGTCAGGCTTTGCCTGAGCGACTGGTCCACCGAACTCGCCAGCGCCGAGTAGCTGTCCTTCGCCTCGCTGTGAAAGCGTTCCTGCTCGGCAAGCAGGCGTTCGTTCGCTTCCCGGCTGTGTTGCTGCATCTGCGCCATCATCGCCTGCAGCGTGTCCACCAGCGCAGGCAGGACTTCGGCCTGCATCCGCAGGGCCGAGAAGGCCTCCTGGCGCTGATGAGCGAGGGAAAAGCCACGCAGCCCGGTGGCGATCTGCGAATCCAGGCGCTGCGCCGCCTGCAGGCGCGCGCGCCGGCAAACGGCGGACATGAGGCCGAGCATCGCCGATGCCGCAACCCCGGCAACCGAGGTGCCGAAAGCCACCCCCAGCCCCCGAACCGGCGCGGCGAGCGCGGAGCGGATCGTCTGCAGGTCGGTGGTGCTCTCCAGGGCGATCACTGCGCCGTTGAGCGTCACCACCATGCCCAGAAAGGTGCCGAGCATGCCCAGCAGGACCAGCAGGCCCACCAGATAGGGGGTGAGCGCGGGGCCCGGCAGGCCAACGCGCTCGCCTTCGATGCGCAGGCGCACCGGGTTCTGCAAGGCAGGCGGCAGCCGCGTCAGCCACTCACCGGGATGCGACAGGGTCTCGGGAATGGAGCCCAGCGCACGATCGAGCGCGTCGGTCGCAACCTGGAATCCGCGCAACTCCGCCGCGCCGACCAGATAGACGGCGCCGATCAGCGCCGTCACGGTGAGCGCCAGGGGGCTGCCACCGACATAGCCGGCACCCACCCAGGCGATGGTCAGCAGCCCCACGGCGAAGGCCGACATGCAAGAGATTCTGTTCATTGCTACCTCGTTACTTCACTGTCGAGCGCCGCGATCAGCGCCGCCACTGGCTGTAACCTGAGCGCCAGTTCGGCCAGCAGGACGTCCTGCATGTCGCCGCGAAACTTCGCCAGCCAGCCGCCGGGCTGCATCCAGCGCCCCGCGTCACCGGCATCGTCTGCGTCTTCACGTGCGGCCTCGAGCTCCGCGTAAAGCTGCTCGTAGCGTTTGGCGAGCAGCGCCGGCACCGTCGCCAGCAGGGCGCGTTCCCGCGGGGCCAGGGCCTGTTCCAGCACGGCATCGAGCGCAGCGAGCCGCCCGAGCGCCGGCGAACGCGCGGACAGCGCCGCCCGCACCGACGCCCGCAGGGCCGTCACGGCCGACGTCATGTCGCGCTGATGGGCGAGATGGTATTGATGGTAGGGCGCATAGTCGGGTGCGGCCTTCAAGGATGCATGGGGTCCCGGCGCCGGCCACTCGACGCGCGACCGGCCCGCCCTGGCGCCCCCGCTGCCCGTGATCGCCGCTGCCAGAACGCCCTGCGCGCGCTCGAACTCCGCACGCGCTACCTTGGCCGCGTCCGCGTTCGCGACCGCCGGCAGTCGGCTCTCCACCCCCCCGGCCGGCGCCGCATTCAGCGCCGAATAGAGGGACAGCGCGTCGCCGAATGCCAGCCAATCGCCCAGCATCTCGGCAACGGACTGCCTGGCGCCGGACACATCCGCCACGCCGAGGCCGGCGAGGACACGGACCAGCTTCGGGCTGTTGAATTGCGTACGCGGCAGTGCTTGCGCCATCCGGAGAACCGACGCCCCACGGGCGAAAAAGGGGGCAAGGCTACTACAAAGTGGCGGTCGGGTCAGCGGAAAGGGTTTCGCCAGGAGCACCGTTACAATCGAGTTGTCATGGTGCAGATGCGGACAGCGCCGCTTGAGATACGATGCGGGGCGGCAGCTTCTATTGCGGCGCAACAGCGGCGCCGATGTCGGCATTTCAGATGCATCGCGCAGGCGCGCCCAGCCGTCTGCCGCACCACCATCCAAACGCGGGAGGCCTCACGTGTCACTGCTCTCCAGCCTGCTGATCCTGATCGTCTCCGCCCGCCTGCTGGGCGGACTGTTCTCCCGGCTCGGGCAGCCGGCGATGATCGGCGAGATCCTCGCCGGCGTGCTCCTCGGGCCCGCCGTGCTCGACGCCATCCAGCCGACGCCGCCGCTGCACGGCGTCTCGGAACTTGCGGTGTTCCTGATCATCCTCAGCGCCGGGCTGGAGATCCGCTTCTCGGACATCTTCGGCGCGCTGCGCGGACGCGGATTGGTGGTGGCCTTCGTCGGCTTCGCCCTGCCCTTCGCCGCCGGCCTGCTCACCGGCGCCCTCTTTGGCGAAGACCTGATGCGCACGCTGTTCCTCGGCCTGTGCATTTCCATCACGGCGCTGCCGGTGGCGGTGAAGCTGCTCGACACGCTGGGCATCCTGCACACCCGCATCGCCCACTACGCGCTCGCCACCGCCGTGATCAATGACGTGGCTGCGCTGTTCATCCTCGGCATCCTGCTCAACCTGCCGCAGCAGGAGTCCTTCGCCGCCATTCTCGGCACCCTCGGCACCGCCAGCTGGAAACTCATCGTCCTCGCCGCCGGCGTCGTGGCGCTCAACCAGCTACTCGAATGGCTGGACCGGCGCGAGATCGGCATCCATGCGGTGCCCGAGGCGCTGGTGCGCTATTTCGGTCCGGATGCGCTGTTCGGCATCGTCGTGATCTTCGTGCTGGTGTTCGGCACGCTCAGCGAGATGCTGGGCTTCCATTTCGTCATCGGCGCCTTTTTCGGCGCCCTGTTCCTCGATCAGCGCCACTTCCTGTCGTCACGCTACGAGGAGTTGCGCGGCACCCTGGCGTCGGTGACCGGCGGCTTTCTCGCGCCGGTGTTCTTTGCCTTCCTCGGTCTGGAATTCACCACCGAGGCGTTCGACGACCTGGTCTTCCCCGTCGTCGTGACCCTCGTTTCCATCGTCTCAAAGGTCGCCGCGGGCTGGCTGGGGGGGCATCTGGCGGGCATGTCGAGGCAGGAGGCGCTCGGCCTGGGCTGCGTGCTCAATGGCCGCGGCGTGATGGAGCTGGTCGTCGCCGGCATCGCCTACCAGAAAGGCTTCATCGGCCAGTCCATGTTTTCCACGCTGGTCCTGATGGGCATCGTCACCACGCTTCTGACGCCCATCCTGTTCCGCCGCGCCTACCCGGGAGCGGCCCTGGAGCAGTACCGCAATTCGCAGATGCCGGACGTGCCGCCGTCCGGCGATCCAAGGGGCTGACAGGGAGCGCAACGCCATGAACCCGGATGAATTCCGCACCGCCATCGCCGACGAGTCGCTGCGCAGCGTGATCGTCCTGCGCCAGTGGGAGCAGCCGCTCGACGACACCGAGCCGCCCTGGCACATCTGGGCATTCGTCCCCGACCACGACGACGCCGAACTGGTGAGCGGCCATCTGCTGGTCGACGACGAGGGCGCCGCGCTCCGCTTCGAATGCCTGAACGAGGCCTACCGCCATGTGAGAGCCTCCGGCTACCGGCTCGGCATCCGGGTCGAGGATCAGATCGTCGAGCCGGAAGACAGCGATTGAAGTCCGCCTCACGCCGAACTGCGGACATCGTCCGCCTGCCGGTATAATTCGCGGTTTCCCAGATTCAGCCGGAGCTGCACCCATGGACGCCGAACGCCTCAACGCCATTGCCGAAAAACTCGCCGACCTCGCCGCGCGCGGTCGCGAACTACGGAGGTATCTTTGACTACGATGTGAAAGCATCGAAGCTCGAAGAGGTCAATCGCGCGCTGGAAGATCCGGCGGTCTGGAACAACGCCGAGCGCGCCCAGGAACTGGGCAAGGAAAAGCGCCAGCTCGAGGACGTGGTGGTCACGCTGCAGAAGATCGACGCCCAGGCGCGCGACCTGCAGGACCTCTACGACCTGGCTGAAGCCGAGAACGACGACGACACCTTCGAGGCGGTCGAGGCCGACCTCGGCGGCCTGCAGGCGGAAGTCGAAAAGCTCGAGTTCCGCCGCATGTTCAGCAACCCGATGGACCCGAACAACTGCTTCATCGAGATCCAGGCCGGCGCCGGCGGCACCGAGGCGCAGGACTGGGCCGGCATGCTGGAGCGCATGTATCTGCGCTACTGCGAGAAGAAAGGTTTCGGCGTCGAGGTGCTGGAAGAGACCGAAGGCGAAGTCGCTGGCCTGAAGAACTGCACGATCAAGATCAGCGGCGAATACGCCTATGGCTTCCTGCGCACGGAGACGGGCATCCACCGCCTGGTACGCAAGAGCCCGTTCGACTCCAACGCACGCCGCCACACCAGCTTCACCTCGGTGTTCGTGTTCCCGGAGGTCGATGAATCGATCGAAGTCGAGATCAACCCGGCCGACCTGCGCATCGACACTTACCGCGCGTCCGGCGCCGGTGGTCAGCACATCAACAAGACCGACTCGGCGGTGCGCATCACCCACGTGCCGACCAACACCGTCGTCCAGTGCCAGAACGACCGTTCGCAGCACAAGAACAAGGCCGAGGCGATGTCCATGCTGAAGGCGCGCCTGTACGAGCTGGAACTGCGCAAGCGCCAGTCCGAGCAACAGAAGCTGGAAGACAGCAAGAGCGACATCGGCTGGGGCCACCAGATCCGCAGCTACGTGCTGGACCAGTCGCGCATCAAGGACCTTCGCACCAACCACGAAGTGGGCAACACGCAATCGGTGCTCGACGGCGACCTCGACGACTTCATTGCGGCGAGCCTGAAGCAGGGCGTTTGATCGGTCCAGCACAAAGCAGGAGGTAGGCAGGGTGTTCGTGGAGCCGGCGAGGACTGTCTGAGCCCGAAGGGCGAGTTCCGCAGCCGGCGGAACGAACACCCTGCCTGCCTCCTGCGTCCTCGGCATCCCGCGATGCCCGCCTGAACATGACCGCCCCCTTCCTCTCCGACTTCCTTGCGGTCGGCGTCGACGCCGACGAAGTGCCCGAGCTGGCAGCGCTGTCTTCGGCACGGCCGCTGCTCGATGCCTTCATCACCCTGTTCCGCGGCACCGAAGCCGAGGTGCTGATGCGCCTGCTGGTGCTGCGCGAGATCGGGCGCGAGGCCGACGTACCCCGCTGGTCGCCGGAAGCCCTGCGCGCACGCTTCACCTACCTCGACCCGGTCAAGCTCGAGACGGTGTTGAAACGCCTGCGCGACAACGCGCTGCTGGCGATCGGAGAGGACGGGCACTACGCGCTGTCGGACATCGGCCGCAACGCGGTCGCCGCGATCGCGATGCTGCTGCGTTTCGGCCAGGAAGAAGACGCCGAGCTCGGCTTCCTCACCGCCCAGCTCGCCGGCCTGCAAGCGGTGGGCGGCGTCACCCCGGAGTCGCTGGGCCACCTGCTGTCCAAGCTCAACGACCTCACCTGGCACTTCGAAGAAGCGATCGCTTCCGGCTCCGAGTTCCGCATTCTGGATGCGCGTCGCCGCCTGTCCGCCAACGGTCGCTGGCTGGAGCGTGGCACCGAGCTGCTCAATGCGCTGCTGGCCGACCCCGAAGTGGATTTCGACATCGCCCGCATCGCGCAGCGCATCGGCCTTGCACAGTCGCGGCTGGCGCGCGTCGACGCCGCGTTCCAGCGCGCGCTCAACAAGATCGAGGCGCAGCGGGTCACGCTGGGCGGATCGGGCATTTCGTCGTCGGACGTCGCCGCCTGGCTGCGCCAGCTCGATGCGGCCGCCATTGCCGAGCTGGCCGCCGACGCACTGGCGCTGGTGCCGGAGCTGCCGCTGCTCGCAGGCGGCCACGAACTGCTCGACCGCGCCGAATCGGCGCTCGGCGACGAGCGCTTGCGCAGCGGCGCGGACGCCCCCTTGCCGCCTGCGGACGCTGCGCCGGCCAGCCTCGCGCCCGAAAGCGAGGACCTCGCCCTGCTGCAGCATTTCACGCGGCGGCTCGAGACACTGCCGGACGCACAGCCGCTGCACCAGATTGTCGGCGGCGGCGGTTTCGCGCTCGCCAGCTACCGCCTGTCGCTGCTCGCCCTGCTGGCCGATGGCGAGGACGCCAGCCCGGCCAGCGGCCCCATCGCCGACTTCATGCGCTTGCCGCTGGACGTGCGCTTCGGCGACACGCTGGTGCCGGTGGGCGAGGACGAGATCGCCGCGATCAATGCCGGCGACGTCTCCCCCCGCGCCCCGCGTGCCCCCTTCCCTGCCTGAGCACCGCCCCATGGATCACGACATCAGGACCCTCACCGCCCGCCTGCTCGCCCAGCGCTGGCTGCCTCGCACCGACCGCCTGGTGCGCCGCGCCCTGGTCGACGAGAGCTTCCGCCTGGAGCTGGACCGCCGCCTGGCCGAAGTCGGCATGCAGTTGCTCGACAACCCCTACGCCGCCCATGTCGGCGTGGCGCTACAGCCCGACATGGCCGAGCCGGTGTTCGGCGCCGGCCGCGAATACGCCGCCAGCAACCTCGGCCTCGGGCGTGACGAGATCGCGCTGCTGGTGGTGATCTGGTCGCTGATCGTGCTGCCCAAGCGCGAGCGCCAGGTCACCCGCCGCGAAGTCGTCGACGACGGCCAGGCGGACATGTTCGGCGGCGACAAGCCGGTAGCGCACGGCGACAGCGTGTCGGGCAGCCTGTCCGAAGCCTCGCTGCTGGCCGACTTCGGCCCGCGCCTCGGCGGCAAGACCAGGATGACGATCGCGCTCGGCAAGCTCTCCCGCCTGGGCTTCATCGAGCGCCGCAACGGCGTGATCGGTGAGGGGCCGCTGCTCGACGTGGCGCTCGACTATCGCGTGATGGCCGACCGCATCATCCACGGCACGCTGGGCGAGGTGCTCTCGGCGGCAGGGCGCCCCCTGCCCGCAGAGAACGCGTTCGCCATCGCCGAAGCGGTGCCGGACGCCGACGATCTCAGCTGAATCGATGCGCCCGGGACGCCGTCATCGGCCGCGCGATCAGCGCAGACCCCGGAAGTGGAACACCGCGTCGTCGCCCCAGTGTTCGAGCAGGATGCGTCGCACACGCTGCTGCCACAAATGTGCGAACTGCCGCCGCTGCTCGGCGTCGGCCTCGCCGCGGATGCAGCGCTGCAGCAGGCCGGACATTTCCGCCGCAGCCGGCACCCGCGACAGGTCGGCCGCCGCGTCGATGGCCGCGCCGGTGTCCCGGCGCGTGACGCGCAGGGCCATCGGAAGGTGGGAGTGGAAGGCCTGCAGGTCGCGGCGCACGAATTGCCCGGCGATGCCCTTGAAGCCACCCTGCTGCGCCGCGCCGGTGATCAGCGTCAGCACGCTGGCGATGACGCCGGTGACGCCATGCTCCAGCGGTTCGGCAAAGTCGACGCGCACCCCGCCGCGCTCGGGCAGTTCGCCCGGATACAGCAGCGCCATCGCCCGGCTGGCCATCACGAAGGCTGAAGCCACCGTGGGGCAGGAATGCCCGGCGAGGCGCACCGCATCCTCGTAGCCGTATTCCAGCACCCCGCCCTCGGCGGCGCCGAGGAATTCGGCCAGCGGATCGCGCACGCGGATTCGCGGCACGAGACGGAAGAAATCGGGGAACTGCATGGGGCGCCTCGCTGAGGTTCTGGAACCCGGGCATTGTTCCGGCGCCCGCGGCACACCACATTGATGCAGCTCATTTCACGCCCCCACCGTGCAAGGCGCGCCCGGCCTGCTGAGGGAGCGGACCTGGCCGCGATTCCCCGCCCACACCATCGCGGTCGAGCCCGCCCCTGCACGGCTCGACCCCGTTTGCCGCCGGCCGGGGGCGTCGGTACACTTCGCGCCTCGTATTTCGCTCCCCTGTCCGCTTCGCCCGCAGGCGCGCCCCACCCGAGCTGCCGATGTTCCACATCAAGACCCTAGAACTCGTCCATTGGGACTTCTGGCGCCGCTTCTCGCTGCCGCTCGACGCCCAGATCATCACCATCGTCGGCCCCAACGGCTCGGGCAAGACCACGCTGCTGGATGCGCTGCGCACGCTGTTCGCGCTGCGCTGCTCGGGCAAGCGCGACTTCCGCCGCTACGTGCGCCGCGCCGACCGCAGCTTTGCCTGGATCCGCGCCATCGTCGCCAACCTGCCGGGCAGCAGCGGGCGGCGTCCGTTCTTCCCCTGCCTGTCGGACGAGGTCACCCTCGCCTGCCGCATCCGCAAGGCCGGCGGCGACTGGATCCGCGACTACACCATCGTCGACGGCGACCGCGACATCGAGGCCTTGGAAACCACCAACGACTGGATCGGCCTGCGCGACTACCAGCACCGCCTGGCCTGGGGCGGGCTGACGCCGGCGATCACCAAGGTACTGGCGCTGGAACAGGGCGACACCGACAAGCTGTGCGAATACTCGCCCAAGGCCTTGCTGGAGCTCGTGTTCGACGTCTTCGGCGACAAGGAGGTGCTGGACAACTACCAGGCCGCGCGCGAGGAGCAGAAGAACGCCGGGCGCGAACTGGGCGAACTCGGCATCGACCTCGATCGGCTGAAGACCCAGGCCGAGGAGAAGAAGGCAGAGGCCAACCGCTATCTGGACTGGAAGCAGCTCGCCGACGAGGCTCAGGCACTGGCGGCGGAGATCGTGCCGCGCTTGGAGATCGCCGAGCTCGAGCGCGACATTGCTTCCGAGCGCGAGGCGCTGCGCCGTGTCGGTCGCGAGCGCACCGAGAAGCTGATCGAACAACGCGAGTCGCGCCAGCGAGCGGAGGTCGTGCGCAGCGAGCAGGACGCCGCGCAGGCGGAACGAAAGCGCCTGAAGGATCACGACAACGCGACCGAGCAACGATATCTCGCCACCCACGACCGCGTGCGCGATCTGGAGAAGCTGCTCGAAGAACGCGACAGGCTGCGCGCCCAGCTCGCCAGCGAGCACGGTGCCGACGCTGTCGCGCTGGAATCGGAACATGAGCAAGCCGACGCTGCGCAGGCGGCACTGCGCCGCAAGGAACGCGAGCTGGTCGCCGCCTTCGAGGAAAAGTCCGAAAGTCTGCGCAGCGAACGCCAGCGCAGCGGGCCGCCGGGCGACGCCGAGGTGGCGCGCTTTCGCGTCAAGCTCAGCGCCGAAGGGATCGCGCACAAGAGCCTGGCCGAAGTCGTGGAGGTCACCGACCCCGCCTGGCAGGCCGCGCTCGAGGCCGTGCTGCGCCCCTACCGCCACCTGATCCTGCTCGAGCGCGAATCCGACCGCCATGTAGCCTGGTCGCTCGCCGAGCGCGAGCGCTTCCGCCACTTCATCGTGCCCGAGCGCGAGAGCGCACCGCCGCCGCGGCCGATGAGCCTCGCGGAGGTGGTGGAGTTCAGCGCGCCGTTGCCGCGCTGGCTGACGGATCTGCTCAACCGCATCCGCCGGGTCGACAATGCCGACGCCGCGCGCGATCTGCCGCGCGAGCAGGAATGGATCACCCGCGACGGCTACCACCGCGAACGCCGCGGCGCCCGCCACCTCGGCCGGCCGCAGGAATTCCACTTCGGCGAGCTCGCCCGCCAGTCGCGCATCGCCGCGCTGCAGGAGGAAATCGCTGCTCTCGACAAGCAGCTCCAGGCCCTGCGCCCGAAGCTGGATGCCGCTGCCGCGAGGCTCACCACGCTGCGCCAGCGCCTGCTGGGCCTGCAATCGGCACAGCTGCTCGCCGCACGCAGCGAAGCCTACGCCCACGCCGAAGCCGAGCTGCCCGACGCACGCAAGGCGCTCACCGAGGCGATCGGCGAACGCAGCGAGACCCGCGGCGAGATGGACCGGCTCTCGGAAAAGCTCAACGGCATCCAGATCGAGCTCGACCGCCGCACCCGCGAGCTCAAGGCGATCGAGCAGCGCCTTGCCGAGATCGCGCGCGAGCACGGCCCGCGCCGCCGTGCCCAGGCCGAGCGCATTCTGACCCTGCACCGCCGCCGGCGCGGCATGCCCGCGCACTGGCTGAACGCCCACGATCTCGCCCTGCTCGCCGAGAAATACGGCGGCGCCACCGGCGCCCGTCGCGAACTCGACCGCCTGCGCAAACGCCTCGACGACGGCGACTGGATCACCGACCCCGCGGTGCTGGCCGTGCGCGACCGGCTCGCCGCAGAAGTCGCCCTGCGCGAACGCGACTACCTCAACCGCCAGGGCTACTGCACCACCGCACGCCTGCACACCGACAACGCGCGTGCCGCCTACATCGCCAAGCTGCGCGCTACGGTGCGCCAGTATGCGAAGAACCTGAAGGCGCTGGGCGAACTCGCCAACGTCAGCGTCGATTGCCCCACGCCGCACCTGGAAAACGACGACGTCTCGCTCGCTCAGGCCGGCCTGGAAGTGCGCTTCGACTTCGACCGCAAGGGCGCGGTCGGGCTCAACGACGGCGAAGCCTCGGGCGGCCAGCAAGTGATGAAGTCGCTGATCCTGCTCATCGGCCTGCTGATGGATGACGCCCGCCCGGGCGGCTTCGTCTTCATCGACGAGCCCTTCGCCCACCTGGATGTTGCCAACATCGACCGCGTCGGCACCTTCCTGCGCGCTACCCGCGCCCAATACCTGATCACCACCCCGGTCACCCACAACGCCAACGTCTTCGCCCCGGCGCAGCTGACCCTGGTCACGCGCAAGAAGCAGCCCGGCAGCGAATGGGCGCCGCCGATCGGGGTGCTGCAGCGGGCGCTGGACTGAGTCACCGTGTCGAGCGCCCAGCATTGAGGGCGCCCGCCCCCGACCGCGACAGCCGCATATTCATCCCCGCCGCATCAGCCTCCCAGTAGCGCATCGGGCGGCAGGCCGATACGGACGTTTCCCCAGTGGCGGCCGCCGACCGTGATCGGCACGGCGATATCGCACAGGATCTCGCCGGTGTCGCGAAGATAGGTCTGCAGTAGCAGCGGCTCGTTATTGCGCGCGGCACGCAGTTCCGGCGGACGCTCGAACTTGCGGCACGTGCGGTTGCCGGCGAGGTCGACAGCCGGATCGCCGGTAAGCGGCTTGGAGAACTTCGAGTTGTGCACCGACAAATAGCTGTCGGTATTGACCGCCACCGCGAAGACCGCGCCGGGCGTCGTGTCCAGCGTGCCGTCGAGCAGGGCCTGGCAGCGCCGCCCGAATTCGTCTCCCCACGACACGCTGAACTTTGGCGGATTGGTTCTCGGAATGGGCTGGTAGCGATTATCGAAGACGTCGACGCGCGCGCCTGCCATCGCCTCGAGTTCGCCCTGGATGCGGTCGCGGAACAGGCGCGCCTGCTTGACGACGCGGTCGAACGCGCCTTCGCCGGTGCGAAAGCGCGAGACCAGCTCCTGAATGCCCTCCGTCGCCTGCGCGAGCCCCACGGTGCGCCGCTCGCTGTCGTCCATCTCGCCGGCCACCGTGCGCGAGAGTTCATTGATGCTGACCACATGTCCGTGCACGTTCGCATTGGCGTCCGACAGCGACTGCATCGCCGCCGCGATCTGCGCCAGCTGCGCGCCGGTGGCTTCGAACTCGCCCACCATGTGCTCGAACTGCCGCGCCGACTCACCCACGACCTCGCGGGTGCGCAGCACATCGGCGTTGATCACCTCGTTCTCGCTGCGCGTATCGGCCACCAGTTCGAGCATGCCATTGATGTTGCCGACGATCTCGACCGTCGCCTTGTTGACGCGCTCGGCGAGCTTGCGCACCTCGTCGGCGACGACGGCGAATCCGCGCCCGGCCTCGCCGGCACGGGCCGCCTCGATCGCGGCGTTGAGCGCGAGCAGATTGGTCTGATCGGCCACCTCCCGGATCAACGCGGCGATCTGCTTCACGCTCTCGGAGCGGCGCGACAGGTCATCGACCGTGCGGTTGAACTGCATCACCTTATCGCTGACAGCGTTGATCCTGACCGCGATGTCCTGCATCTCGCCCCGAGATTCGCGGGCGATGTCGAGGTTGGCGTTGGTCGACTCGGTGATGCAGCGGACACTGTCGGAGACATGGCCGATGGCAGCGGTCGACCGCGTGCTGGCCTCGAACACCATCGCCGTCATGCGACCCTGCTCGCGTGCGTCGGTCGCCGAGTTCTCCACGCGCTGCCTCACCTGAACCGCTTCACGCGCGATACCGACGCTCATACGCCTCACCTCACCGATGATGTGGCGCATCTTGGCAGCGAAAAGGTTATAGCCCGACGCCAGCTCGCGCAGCTCGTCGTACGTGCTCAAGGGCAGATCGCGCGAGAAGTCACCCTCGCCGCGCGCGATCTCGTGGAAGATCTGGGTGATCACACGCACCGGACGCACGATGAGGTGCCGCAGGTACAGCACCTGGGCGACGATGAAGATCAGCGCGGCGACAGTGAGGGCGATCGATGCCACCCAGCCGCCGGCCAGCGCCTCGCTCACGCGCCCGGCCACCTCCGGCGCCACCTTGCCACTGGCCAGCAGCTCCGCGACCTCGGCCTGCTGCCGCCAATACACTCCCAGATAGGCGAGATTGATGGCGAACAGGAACAGAAAGCTGAACAGCTTTTTCGTCAGCGAGTTCCAGAACGTCTTTTCAATGGCCTCGTACAGCTGGCCGAATGTCTTCATGGGGTCGCTTCCTGATACCGAACACGGGCAATGATGTCTCCATCGGACCAGGCGCCGACTCCTTTAGCTCGGAGTCGAAATATTTTGCTCAAACACACCCTGCAGCGGAGCACATCCGGGCTGGAGCAGCGCCTTACCCAGCCCGCGCAATTGCCCCGCCCCCTCTGGCCTGCCACAATTACGCCTTTGCCGCGGCCGCCCTGGCCCGCGCCCCTGATTTCATCATCCGAGCCGACACGCAGACCATGTCCGACCAGACGAACACTCCGCCGCAGGACGAAAACCACCTCATCGCCGAGCGACGCGAAAAGCTTGCCGCCTGGCGCGCCAGTGGCCGCGCTTTCCCGAACGACTTCTCGCGCGAGAACACCGCGGGCAAACTCGACGAGCTCTATGGCGACAAGGAGGCCGAAGCGCTCGAAGCAACGCCGGTGGAAGTAAAGGTTGCCGGCCGCATCATGTTGAAGCGCCTCATGGGCAAGGCGAGCTTCGTCACCATCCAGGATCTCTCGGGCCGCATCCAGCTCTACGTGCAGCGCGACAGCGTGGGCGAGGACGTCTATACCGAATTCAAGACTTGGGACATCGGCGACATCGTCGGTTGCGTCGGTACGGTGTTCAAGACCAAGACCGGCGAACTCACCGTCAAGGCGACCGAGATCCGCCTGCTCACCAAGAGCCTGCGTCCGCTGCCGGACAAGTTCCATGGCCTCACCGACGTCGAGCAGAAATACCGCCAGCGCTATGTCGACCTGATCATGAGCGAGCAGTCGCGCTTCACCTTCGTGGCGCGCAGCCGCATGGTGCAGTCGATCCGCAACTACATGACCGGCCACGGCTTCCTCGAAGTCGAAACGCCGATGATGCACCCCATCCCCGGCGGCGCCGCGGCCAAGCCCTTCGTCACCCATCACAACGCGCTCGACATGCAGCAGTTCCTGCGTATCGCGCCCGAGCTCTACCTCAAGCGCCTGGTGGTGGGCGGGTTCGAGAAGGTCTTCGAAGTCAACCGCAACTTCCGCAACGAAGGCCTGTCACCGCGCCACAACCCCGAATTCACAATGATGGAGTTCTACGAGGCGTACGCGAACTACCGCACGCTGATGGACTTCACCGAAGGCCTGATTCGCCACGCGGCGCGGGACGCGCTGGGCGCTGAGAGCTTCGTCTACCAGGGCCGCGAACTCGACCTGTCGAAGCCCTTCCATCGCCTGACCATCGTCGAGGCCATCCGCAAGTATCATCCGGGTTTCACGCTGGAGCAGCTCGGCGACGCCGAGTGGCTGAAGCAGAAGATCCACGACTTCGGCGAGAAGGTGAAGCCGGGCGGGCTGGGCAGTCTGCAGTTGCAGCTCTTCGAAGCCTGCGCCGAGGCCGAGCTGTGGGAACCGACCTTCATCATCGACTACCCGGTGGAAGTGTCGCCGCTGGCGCGTGCTTCCGACGCCAATCCGGAAATCACCGAGCGCTTCGAACTCTTCATCGTCGGCCGCGAGATCGCCAACGGCTTCTCCGAGCTGAACGACCCGGAAGATCAGGCGGCCCGCTTCCTCGCCCAGGTGAAGGCCAAGGAGGCCGGCGACGAAGAGGCGATGTATTACGACGCCGATTACATCCGCGCATTGGAGTTCGGTCTGCCCCCGACCGGCGGCTGCGGCATCGGCATCGACCGCCTGGTGATGCTGCTCACCGACTCGCCGGCGATCCGCGACGTGATCCTGTTCCCGCAGATGCGTCCCGAATAAGCGCGACCCCGGCTGCAAACAAGAAACCCCCGCAAGGCTCGCGCCCTGCGGGGGTTTTCGTTTTATACGCGCACGCCTCGGTGCGGCGCCGGCAACACCCCCTGGCCGAATACCCGGGATCAAGGTCCGATTTCAGCGTCTAAAGTGCGAAGGGAAGGAGCCTTGGATTTGCCCAGGCAGGACGGTGGAGCACCCGCCACCTCGCCTCGGGCCACTGACGATGAAGCTGCTCGATCTGGTACACGCCCGTACGACGGTCTTTCCGCAAGCCCTGCCTCTGGCAGCCGCGGTTGCAGCCGGCATGACCTTGCTTGCGGCAACGCGTCCGCACGGAACTTGGCTCTTGTTGCTGCCCTGCGGCCTGGGTGGTCTCGCGCTATGGACCCTGCTGGAATACCTGCTGCACCGCTTCGTGCTTCACCGCGTCGAGCCCTTCCGCCGCTGGCATCTCGAACATCACCGCACCCCCGACCAGCCGATGCGCACGCCCATTCTGTTCAGCATGATGCTGCTCGCCGGTCTCGCGGCAGTGCCGCTGCTGGTGATCGGCGACCAGTGGCTGGCGACGGGCATCACGCTCGGACTGATTGCGGGTCACATGGCGCAGGAAGTCACCCATCACACGCTGCACCGTCCGGGCACCCGCGGTGGCTGGATCGAGGCGCGTTTCCGCCAACACGACCGCCACCACCACCAGCGGCCCGACCGGGCCTACGGCACCCTGACGGCGATCTGGGACCGGCTGCTCGGCACACTCTGAGCACACTGGCCCGTCTGCGCGCCCATCGCCGCGCCCCGCCGGCGGATCAGCCCCTCATGCCGATCGCGTCCATGAACAAGCGGAAGAGCCACGCCGCGACACCGAGTGCCGAGACACCGGCCGCCCAGATTGCCACGAACCAGGCGAGCCGGCGCCACCCCGAGGACGGCGCCGGCTCGCTGTCTTGGCTACCGCCGGCCATCAGTGGTACCCGTCTCCGGGGCGGACCTTGCCGCGGAAGACGTAGTACGACCATGCCGTGTACATCAGGATGAAGGGCACGATGAACAGCGCGCCGACCAGCGCGAAGCCCTGGCTCTGCGGCGGAGCGGCGGCCTGCCAGATGGTGATGTCGGGCGGGATGATCATCGGCCAGACGCTGATCGCCAGCCCGGTGTAGCCGAGGAAGACCAGCCCGAGCACGTAGATGAAGGGCGCCGCGTGCGGCTCACCGCGCAGCGAGCGCAGCAGTTGCACCGCGCAGAAGACGACCAGCAGCGGCACCGGCGCGAACCACAGCATGTTGGGCCACGAGAACCAGCGCGCGGCAATGCCCGGATGGGCGAGCGGCGTCCAGATGCTGACCGCGACGATGAAGGCGATCATGGCCCACAGCAACGGGCCGGTAAGCCGGATCATCGCGGCCTGCAGCGCCCCCTCGGTCTTCAGGATCAGCCAGGTGCTGCCGAGCACCGCGTAGGTCACCACGACACCGAGGCCGGCGAACAGCGGGAACGGCGCGAACCAGTCGAAGGCGCCGCCGGCGAAGGCCCGATTCACCACCGGGATGCCCTCGATGTAGGCCCCCAGCGCAACCCCCTGGAAGAACGCCGCCGAGATCGAACCGACGATGAAGGCCTTGTCCCAGAAGTGGCGCTCATGGTCCGGCGCCTTGAAGCGGAACTCGAACGCCACGCCGCGCAGGATCAGCCCGAGCAGCATGAAGATCAGCGGTAGATAGAGCGCACTCAGCACCACCGAGTACACCAGCGGAAAGGCCGCAAGCAGCCCTGCGCCGCCCAGCACCAGCCAGGTCTCGTTACCGTCCCATACCGGAGCAACGGTGTTCATCATCACGTCACGGTCATGGCGGTCGGAGGCAAACGGGAAGAGGATCCCGATGCCGAGGTCGAATCCATCCATGACCACATACATCATGACCCCGAAGAAGATGATCAGGATCCAGATCAGCGAAAAATCGATACCCATGCTCTTCAGCTCCTCGCTGCCGCGGTGTTGAGGTCATCGTCGGTTGCGGCCGAGATCGGACGCATCTGCTGGCGATCGTGGCCGGGCCCGCCGACCAGTCCGGTGTCGCCTTCGTGCATCTCCGGCCCCTTGCGCACCAGGCGCAGCATGTAGGCGATACCGACGCCGAAGACGACGAAATACACGATCACAAACAGCGCCAGCGAGATCGCCAGCGGCAGGGCGCCATGGTTGGAAACCGCGTCGGCGGTGCGCTGCAGGCCGTACACCACCCACGGTTGGCGCCCCACTTCAGTGGTGAACCAGCCGGCCAGGATCGCGATCAGGCCCGTCGGCCCCATCCACAGCGTGGCGCGCAGGAATAGCCGGGATCGATACAGCGCATCCCCTCGCCGCAGCAGCAGGCTCCAGGCACCGAGCAGGATCATCAGCACGCCCAGGCCCACCATGATGCGGAAGGACCAGAACACCACCGCGACCGGGGGGCGATCCTCGCGCGGAAACTCCTTCAGCCCCGGAAACTGCCCGTCCCACGAGTGCGTCAGGATCAGACTGCCCAGGCGTGGAATCTCGATCGCGAAGCGGTTCTCCTCACGCTCCTCGTCAGGCCAGGCGAAGACCACCAGGGGCACGCCCTCCCCCGGATGGTTTTCCCAGTGGCCTTCCATCGCAGCGATCTTGGTCGGCTGGTGCTTGAGCGTGTTCAGGCCGTGAAAGTCGCCGATCACCGCCTGGATGGGGGCCACCACCACCAGCATCCACATCGCCATCGACAGCATCTTGCGTATCGCCGGGTTGTCGCGGCCGCGCAGCAGTTGCCATGCAGCCGACGCAGCGACGAAGAGCGCGGTCGCGAGGAAGGCCGCCACCGTCATGTGCAGCAGGCGGTAGGGGAAGGACGGGTTGAAGATCACCGCCAGCCAGTCCATGGGCACCGCACGCCCGTCGATGATCTCGAACCCGGCCGGCGTCTGCATCCAGCTGTTCGAAGACAGGATCCAGGTGGTCGAGATCAGCGTGCCGATCGAGACCATCAAGGTGGAGAAGAAATGCAGGCCCGGTCCGACGCGGTTCCAGCCGAACAGCATCACGCCGAGGAAGCCGGCCTCGAGGAAGAAGGCGGTCAGCACCTCATAGGCCAGCAAGGGGCCGGTGACCCCGCCCGCGAAGTCCGAGAAGAAACTCCAGTTGGTGCCGAACTGGTACGACATCACCAGCCCGGAGACGACGCCCATGCCGAAATTGAGCGCGAAGACCTTGGACCAGAAGTGATACAGATCGCGGTACAAAGTCTGCCGAGTTCGCAACCACAAACCCTCGAGCACGACGAGGTACGCTGCGAGACCGATGGTGATGGCCGGGAAAAGGATGTGAAACGATACCGTGAAGGCAAACTGAGCTCGGGCGAGCTCCAAAGCGGTGAGTCCAAACATCGATCTGCTCTCCGTAACGCACTGGGGGCCGTTCTACCCGGTGAAGGCTGATCGCGTAGGAAGCGCGTCGCGACGACCTTTCTTGTGCGGGCGCAATCGGGCCCATTCCGGAAACGTGTTCGTGATGGTAGACCAAGCCGAGACTTATCTCGAGATTTTTATTACGCTAGGCGTCCCGCCGGCTGAGCGCCGCCGACTGGGCCTTCCCCCGCCACGCATCGCTGCGGTATTCGCCATCCGCCATCGACGTTAACATACGCGTCGGACCCCACCCCGATAAGCGCAACAAGGAATGCCATATGGCTGGAGCCAGCCTGCTCGCCCTGCTCGACGACATCGCCAGCATCCTGGACGACGTCGCCACCCTGACGAAAGTCGCCACCAAGAAAACCGCGGGCGTGCTCGGCGACGACCTCGCCCTCAACGCGCAACAGGTTACCGGCGTCACTGCCGATCGCGAACTCCCGGTGGTGTGGGCGGTGGCCAGGGGCTCGCTGCGCAACAAGGCCATCCTGGTGCCGCTGGCGCTCGCGATCAGCGCCTTTGCGCCGTGGGCGGTCATCCCCTTGCTGATGGTGGGCGGCGCCTTCCTGTGTTTCGAGGGCTTCGAGAAACTGGCGCACAAGTTCCTGCACCCGCGACACGAGGACGACGCCCACCATGCCGAACTGGTAAAGGCAGTCGCCAACCCCGCGGTGGATCTCGTGGCCGTCGAGCAGGACAAGATCCGCGGCGCGGTGCGCACCGACTTCATCCTTTCCGCCGAAATCATCGCGATCACGCTCGGCACCGTCGCCGACAGCCCGTTCATGACCCAGCTCACGGTGCTGGTCGGCATTGCGATCCTGATGACGGTCGGCGTCTATGGGCTCGTGGCCGGGATCGTCAAGCTCGACGACGCCGGCCTCTACCTCAGCCGGCGCGAAGGCGGCTCAGGTCTCGCCCCCTTTCAGCGCGGCCTCGGCCGCGGCATCCTCGCCGCGGCGCCCTGGCTTATGAAGGCGCTGTCGGTCGCCGGCACCGCGGCGATGTTCCTCGTCGGCGGCGGCATCCTCACGCACGGCGTGGGCGCCATCCACCACTGGATCGACGGTGTGGCGCACGACGCGGGCGGACTTCCGGCCATCGGCGCGATCGCCGAAGCGCTGACGCCCGCCCTGCTCAACGCCGGCATCGGCATCGTCGCCGGCGCGCTGGTGCTGGCCGGCGTGAGCATCGTAAGGCGGCTTCTTCCAGCGCGCGCAGCCTGAAGCGGAACACACCGACGCCCGTCCATGCCCATCGTCCCAGCCCGCCTCGCCTTCGCCGATGACGGCACCCCGTGGTCAGACACTTTCGGCGACGTGTATCACTCGGCCGACGGCGGTGCCGGCCAGGCGCACCAGGTGTTCCTCGCCGGCAACGGTCTGCCGGAGCGCTGGAGCGGACGCCATCGCTTCGTCGTGCTGGAGACCGGGTTCGGCCTCGGCCTGAACTTTCTCGCCACATGGGCCGCATGGCGCAGCGATTCGCAGCGCTGCGACCGCCTGCATTTCGTGTCGTGCGAGCTGCATCCCTTCCGCACTGAGGATCTCACCCGCCTCCACGCACGCTGGCCAGAATTCGAGGCCCTCGCGCGCGAATTGCAGGCAAGCTGGCCCGAGCTGACACCGGGCGTACACCGCCTGCACCTCGACGGCGAGCGCGTGACGCTGACGCTGTACTTCGGCGACGCGCGCGACGGGCTGGCCCAGCTCGATCTGCGCGCCGACGCGCTGTTCCTCGACGGTTTTTCGCCGGCGCGCAATCCCGACCTGTGGTCGCCCCGCGTCTTCCACCTGCTCGGCCGCCTGGCCGCGCCGGAATGCACGCTCGCCACCTGGTCTGTGGCCGGCGAGGTCCGCGAGGGACTGCGGCGCGCTGGATTCGAAGTCGAGAAATCCCCGGGCTTTGGCGGCAAGCGCCAGATGCTGCGCGGCCGGCGCAGCGTGTCCGACTTGGCCGACAGGCAGCCATCGAACACGACAACGCCGACCGAGCGGCGCGCCATCGTGATCGGCGCCGGCATCGCTGGCACCGCGGTCGCACACCGCCTCGCTGTACGCGGCTGGCAGGTGGAGCTCGTCGATCGATCGACCGCGGCGGGCCAAGGCGCCTCGGGGAACCACGCCGGGGTGTTGCGTCCCCTGCCCAGCGTGGACGACAACCGCATGAGCCGCCTGACCCGCGCCGGTACGCTTTACGGATGGCGCCACATTGCGCGGCTGGCGGAGGCCGGCTCAGCGGTGCGCGCCGAAGCCTGCGGCGTGCTGCATCTTGCGCGCGACGAAACACAGCAGGACAAGATGCGCTCCGCTGTCGAACGCCTGGCCCTGCCGCCGACGCACCTGCGCTTCGTGACCGCCGCCGAGGCCGGCGCGCTCGCCCGCTGGCCGGTGACGCAGGGGGGCTGGTGGTTCGCCGGCAGCGGCTGGGTGCAGCCCCCCAGCCTGTGCGAGGCGAACATCGCCTCGGTCGGCACGGCGATCCGCAGCCATTTCGGCCGCGCCGTCGCCCGCCTCGAACGCCGGGGCGAAGATTGGCATGCGCTGGCGGACGACGGCGCGACGATCGCCGCGGCGCCGGTTGCCGTCCTCGCCGCGGGCAGCACCATCGGCGACTTTGCCGAGGCCGCTGTGATGCCGGTCGTCAGCGCGCGCGGACAGGTCTCGCTGCTGCCTGCCGACGAAGGCAGCGCGCCTCATGTGGTCGTGTGCCGCGGCGGCTACGTGAGCCCGGCGATCGACGGGCTGCGCTGCGCCGGAGCGACCTTTTCGGTCGACGATGAGGACACTGCATTGCGCACGGCAGACCATGCCGAGAACCTCGCCAAGCTCCAAACCATCCTGACCGGCTATGCCGCGGGGCTCGACCCCGCAAGCCTGTCCGGCCGCGTCGGCTTCCGGCCAGCCTCTCCCGACCGCCTGCCCATGGTCGGCGCCCTCCCCCTGCCCGCGGCGGTCGATCGGAACACCCCGCTGCAGGCGATTGCCCGTCACCCTGGCCTGTATGCCGTATCCGGCTTCGGGGCGCGCGGCCTGGTGTGGTCGGCGTTGGTCGCCGAACTGCTGGCTTCGCAGCTCGAGGGCGAACCCGCCCCGCTGGAGCGCGACCTGGTCGACGCGCTGGACCCCGCGCGCTACCTGTCGCGCCCGGCTCGCGGCATACGTACAGACGAATGAAGCGCAGACGGCCACACCGTCGCGCGCGTGCTTGATTTGCGCTGACGTCTAGAATGGATCAGGCACATCGCCGATGGAGAGTCGTACATGCGTGACGACCGGGTGTCGATCGATACATCCCCGTGGCCGCACGAGCAGGGCCTGGACGAGCGTCCCGTCCGCCTGCTGCCGCCTCTTCCGACCGAAAGAGAGCTGGCGCAGATGGGCGCGGGCGACTATCTGCTCCTGAAGGACACCTTGACGCGCAAGGCGCGCTACCTAGAGAAGGCGCACAAGCTGGCGCATCTCGGGCATTGGGAATATGTGGTCGCCGAGGGCTGCATGTACTGGTCGGACGAGATCTTCGAGATCTTCGGGCTCGGTTCGCTCAAGCGCCCCCCCTCTGCCGCCGAACGCGCCGCGTTGCATACGCCCGAGAGCTGGATGCGGCTCAATGATGCACTCGAGCGCGTAGTGCGCAGTGGCGAAGCCTTTCAGGAAGACGTGGAGTTGATTCGGCCTGACGGCGAGCGGCGCTGGCTCACGATCATGGGTGAAACCGAGCGCGATGATGAGGGTCGGGTGGCGAAGGTCATCGGCGTTGCCCAGGACATCACGGAGCGCAAGGCGATCGAGGCCGCGCTACGCGCAAGCGAGGCACGGTTGCAGGAAGCGCAGTCGCTATGCCGGGTCGGAGACTGGGAACTGGACCGCGATAGCGGGCGGATGAGCTGGTCGCGCGAAGTCTTCAGCCTGTTCGACCGGCCGGAGCCGCTCGGCGTCCCCGACCTCAACGAGGCGATGTGCTACTACCCGCCCGAGTCGCTGGAGCACACGCGCACCGCATTCTGGCAGGCCATCGACACCGCCGAACGCGTCACGCTCGAGCAGGAAGTGCATCTGCCGTCGGGCCAGGTGCGCTACCACGCGACCTTGATCGTTCCGGTCGTCGATGCCAGCAACCGCGTGATCAAGCTCATCGGGACGGTGCAGGACATCACCGAGCGCAAGCGGCTTGAAGTAGAGCGTGGGGCCCATGTCGAGCGCCTCGCCGAATTGTCGCGACGGCTGGTGCAGATCCAGGAACACGAGCGCCGCAAGCTGGCGGGCGACTTGCACGATCGCGCGAGCCCCAACCTTGCCGCCTTGCAGCTCACCCTGTCGACCCTGGCCGGTGCGCTGCCGGCCGAGATATTGGCCGAAGTCGAACCCCTGCTCGACGACGCCCACGCCTTGCTGGCCGATACCACCACCGGAATCCGCGAGATTTCCACCCAGCTGCGCCCGGCAACACTCGATTACGCCGGCCTGGTGGCCGCCCTGCAGGACTATGCCGACCAGTTCCAGCGCCGCAGCGGCATCACCGCCACGGTCGATACGAGCCACTTCGACGCCACGCTACCCGCCGACCTGCAGTCCATTCTGTTCCGCATCGTGCAGGAGGCGCTGACCAACTGCGCAAAGCACGCCTCGGCCCGCACGATCAGCATTACCCTCGCCAGCGATATGCGCGAACTCAGGTTACGCATCGCCGACGACGGCGTCGGGTTCGACCCGGCCCAACTCGGCGCCCCCAGCGCAGCGGCTGGCCTCGGGCTGATCACCATGCGCGAGCGTGCCGAGTTTGCGGGCGGCCGCTTCTGCATCCGATCCATTCTGGGTGGCGGAACGGAAGTCCGCGTCACCTTCGACCTCCCCGGGGAGCCAGTCTGATGGCCCGCATCATCCTCGCCGACGACCACCAGATGTTCCGTCACGCGCTGCGCGCGCTGCTCGAGAAGGAGACGCGCATGACCGTCGTCGCCGAGGCCAGCAGCGGCGACGAGTTGCTCGATATCGTGCAGCGGGTGGCAGCCGACGTGGTGTGCATGGACATCGGCATGCCAGGCATGAACGGCGTCGAGGCCACGCGGCGCCTGCTCGCAACGCAGCCAGGCATCAAGGTGATCGGGCTGTCGGCGTTCTCCGACCGCCAGTTCGTCATGGACATGCTCAACGCCGGCGCCACCGGCTACGTGACCAAGGCCGAGGCAGGCGACGAGCTGATTCGCGCCATCCATACTGTGCGCCTGGGGCGCACCTATCTGTGTCCCGACGTCGCCGCCACGGTGACGAACGCACTGATGGAGAATATCCAGATGCAGGCAGCCGCGCCGCGGATCTCGTCACGCGAGCGTCAGGTGCTGCAGCTGATCGCGGAGGGCCATACCTCGGTGCGGATTGCCGAGCGGCTTCATGTCGCGCCCTCCACCGTCGAGGTGCACCGGCGCAACATCATGCGCAAGCTCGATCTGCACAGCGTGGCCGACCTCACCCGCTACGCGATCCGGAACGGCCTGGTGTCGGTCTCGAACTGACGCGACCGCGCCACGAAGGCCGCAGCAGTGGCGCAATCCATACCCGGCCGCCTCCCGACGTGTCGTCCGCAAGCGACGCCTGTCGTCGATCCATGCCCCGACATACCGGTTAACAGGTACGCGCAACACACCCAACGGGGTATGTCGTCCGCGTTTGCTTCAACGTAACATTCGCGCAAATTCAAAAAACAGCAAATGTTATTCATTCATTAGAGAAGGAAATACGATGACCTCGCTCCCGCACGTGCAACAACTCAACGAAACCGCCAAGAACAGCATCGAGCACTTTGTCGCCGTCGCCGACATCGTGCTGAATGCCTCCGAACAACTGGTCGGTCTGAACATCGATGCTGCGCGCAGCGCCTGCGAACTCGCTTCGACCAAGGCCGCCGCGCTGGCTTCAGCCGACATCAAGGATCAATTTTCGAACCACGTTGCCGGCCAGGGCGAAACCTTCGAAAAGGCCGCCGCCTATCTGCGCAATGTCAACGAGATCTGCGTGAAGACGAATGCCGAGGTCGCCGAGCTGAACGCCCGTCACGCCGGCGAGTTCGCCCAAACGGTCCAGTCCCTGTTCGAGAGCATCGCCAAATTTGCCCCGGTCGGCGCCTTCGACTTCGCCAGCCTCGTGCCGGCCAAGCCGACCAAGGCTTCCAAGTCTGCCTGATTAGACTCGTAGCGTAGAGGAGACGGGGCGAGCACAGCCGTAACGGCCGTAGCGAACTCCAGAACTAGAAAGGAAGAAAGCCCCGCTTGCGGGGCTTTCTTCTTTTTGGAGTATCGCGAAAGACACTCAGAGATGACGCGCCAGGCGCGCCAGCACGCGCTCGCGGCCCAGCACTTCGAGCACCGCATCGATGGCGGGGGTTTGGGGCACACCCAGCACCGCCACCCGCAGCGGAATCGCCACCTGCGGCATCTTGAGGCCGTGCTCGGCCATCGTGTCCTTGATCGCCTGGCTCAGCGCTGCCTTCTCCCAAGCCACGTCGGCAAACCGGGTGCGCAGGCTGGCCAGCGCGGCCCTGGCCACATCGGTCAGATGCTGGCCGATGACTTCGGGCGCCGGATGCACGTCCGCACAGAACAGCTCGGCGGCGTCGGCCAGTTCGTTCAGGCTGCCGGCGCGATCCTTGTAGAGCGCGACGATGGCCTCCAGCGACGGTCCCGTCTCGGGATTCACCTCGCGGTGGGCGAGACGATTGGCCACGTCGGCGGCGAGCCAGGCATTGTCCGCCTTCTTGATGTATTGCGCATTGAGCCAGTTCAGCTTCTCGGTGTTGAACTGCGCTGCCGACGGCGTGATGTGGTCGAGGTCGAACCACTCGACGAACTGCTCGCGGCTGAAGACCTCGTCGTCACCGTGGCTCCATCCCAGGCGCGCGAGGTAGTTCACCACCGCCTCGGGCAGATAGCCCTCCTCGTGGTACTGCATCACGCTGACGGCGCCATGGCGCTTGGACAGCTTGGTGCCGTCGTCGCCGAGGATCATCGACAGGTGCGCGTACAACGGCACCTCGGCGCCCAGCGCCTGCAGCACGTTGATCTGGCGCGGCGTGTTGTTCACATGGTCGTCGCCGCGGATGACATGGCTGATCTGCATGTCCCAGTCGTCGACCACCACGCAGAAATTGTAGGTGGGCGTGCCGTCGGCGCGAGCGATGATGAAGTCGTCGAGCTCGGCGTTGGCGATCTCGATGCGGCCCTTCACCAGGTCGTCCCACGCCACCACACCCTCGCTCGGGTTGCGGAAGCGCACCACCGGCTGCACGCCCGCAGGCGGCGTGGGCAGGGCCTTGCCCGCCTCCGGGCGCCAGCGCCCGTCGTAGCGCGGCTTCTCGCCGCGGGCGCGCTGCTCCTCGCGGATGCGGTCGAGCTCCTCCGACGACATGTAGCAGTGGTAGGCCGTCCCGGCGGCAAGCATCTGCTGGATGACTTCCTTGTAGCGGTCCATGCGGCGCATCTGGTAGAACGGGCCTTCGTCCTCCTTCAGGCCGAGCCAGTTCATGCCGTCGATGATCGCCTGCACCGCTTCGGGCGTGGAGCGCGCGACGTCGGTGTCCTCGATGCGCAGGATGAAGGTGCCGCCGTGGCGACGGGCGAAGGCCCAGGAGAACAGGGCCGTGCGCGCGCCGCCGATGTGCAGGTAGCCGGTGGGGCTGGGGGCGAAGCGGGTGCGAACGGGGCGTGATGCGGTGCTGGCGGACATGGCGGAATCTGCGTCTTGCTTGGGAAAGGCGCGATTCTAAGCGATCGCTTGCGCCATCGCTAAACCTCGCGGGCGGACGAATCTAGCGGCCCGGGCCCTTGCCGGCCTCGCCAAGGTTCAGGTTGCCGATGCCATCCTGGCCCTTGATCAGGATCTTGCCCTCGGGCACGCCACCACGGCAGGGCCCGAGGCGGCGGCCGAGGATCTCGGTTCGCACGACCTCCACCCCATCGAGTGGCGGCGAGAAACGCGTACTCAGCTCGCCCTGGAAGTTGTACTGCAAGTCACCGGCGACCTTGGCCTCGATGGTTGCGGTGCTGCCTTTCGCGTCGCAGGTCGCGCGGTAGTAGCGCTGGAAGTTGTCCTTGCTCCAGGCCAGGTCGCGGCAGTTGCCGAGCGGGTTGCCGGAATGATCCAGCACGTCGCCGTCGGTCTTGCCGACGCAAATGTGGAAAGTAGAAGCGTTCGCAGTCTGGCCTGCGGGCGCGGTGCTCATCAGCCAGAGGCCGGGCAGGCGCTGCGGCGGCGCGACGGGCGTGGTCGCTGCAAGCGAGGCGGGAGCGACGGTCATCGCCGCAAGAAGGATGGGGGCAAAAAGGCGCATGGCTGATGGGACAGGGACACGTGGATGAAGGACGCCGGTCGTCGAATCCTTGGCTACCGGAACCGGGTTCGCGACCGCAGCTTACTCGTGTCGCACGATTCGCGAAATTGAGCAGGCGCAAGCGGGCGCCAAACACCATTCAAGCGCCCTCCCCGCACCTCAGAACTTGTAACCCAGCTTGCGATACAGGGTATTGCGGCTGATGCCGAGCTGCCGCGCGGCCGCCGACACATTGCCGTCGACCTCGTCGAGCGCACGCTGGATCACGTCGGCCTGAAACTCCTTCAGCCGGCGACCGCGTCGCGCCGGCTGCGCGGGTTCGTCCGCAGGCGCCACAGCGAAGACTTGAGCCGGGCGCTTGTCGTGCGAGGAAGCGTCGCTGCTGAATATCTCCTCCGGCAGGTGCTGAGGCCCGATCTCGTCCTCGTCGTCGTCGAGCAGCGCCAGGGCCACGCGCAGCACGTTCTGCAGCTGCCTGATGTTGCCCGGCCAGGGATAGTGCTCGATGAATCGCATCACGTCCTCGCCGACCCGCACGCTGCCTGGCGGCCGATCGCTCGCCTCCTCATCGATCAGCTTCAGGACGATGCAGCGGATATCGGAACGCGCGCGCAGCGGAGGCAGATGCACGGTCAAGCCGTTGACCCGGTAGTAGAGATCCTCGCGGAACGCCCCCGCCTTGACCTCTTCGCTCAACACCCGGTGCGTCGCACAGACCAGCGCGATATCCACCGGCACCGCCTCGCTGGCGCCGATCGGCAGCACGCGCCGCTCCTGCAGCACACGCAGCAGCCGCGCCTGCATGGCGAGCGGCATGTCGCCGATCTCGTCCAGGAACAGCGTGCCCCCATGGGCCTGCTGGATGCGGCCGACGGCCCCCTCGCGCCGCGCCCCGGTGAAGGCGCCGCCGGCGTAGCCGAAGAGTTCGGACTCGATCAGGTTCTCGGGAATCGCCGCGCAGTTCAGCGCCACGAAAGGGCCGCCGGCGCGCGGACCGCTGTTGTGGCTGGCCTGGGCGAGCAACTCCTTGCCCACGCCCGACTCGCCCTGGATAAGCAGCGGAATGTTCCTGCCGACCATCTTGCGGGCACGGTCGAGCGCGAGCTGCAGGGCACGGTCGCCGGTGGCGAGACTCTCGAGCGTAATGGCGCCCGGCTTTGCGCTTCGGCGTGCGGACTCGTCCGCATTGCGAGGCGTGCCCCGAACGCCACCCCGAACGGCGCCCCGTGCAGCGGTCGATGCCGCATACCACGCCAGGCTCACGCGCGGCCGGGCGTACACCGCGCCACCGGCGCGAAGCTCGAGTTCGAGCACTCCCATCGGATCGCGCGCGGCACGGTCCATCGCGGCGCCTAACGAGGTGCGGAACAGGCTGCCGAAGCTGCCCAGTCCGCCCCTGCGATCGGCCAGACCCAGCAATGCGCAGGCCTGGCGGTCCGCACCGACGAGTTCGCCGTCGGCCGACACCGCGAGCAGACCCTCCTGCAGGCCACCGACGCCCTCCGGCCGTGAATGGAAGGCGAACAGAATGGCTCGCGCGTGGGCACTCTCGAACAGGTTGCGCTCGAGCAGGCGAACGCCGACCCGCGCCAGCCCGAGGGTGTGCGGCTGGTAGCTGCGATGGTCTCCCGAGATGTCGAGCACGCCGAGCATCTCGCCACAGGGGTCGAAGATCGGCGCCGCGCTGCAGGTCAGGATGTTGTTGCGCTCGAGGTAATGCTCGCCGCCGAAGATCTCGATCGGCTTGCGCTCGACCAGCGCCGAACCTACCGCATTGGTGCCGCGCTGGCGCTCGCTCCAGTCGGCGCCAGGCTGCAGCGCGACGCGGCCTGCACGATCGAGGAAGCCGGGATCGCCGAGGGCATGCAGGATCAGCCCATCGGCGTCGGACAGGACGACCATGCTGCCCGACGAGCGGATCTGCTCGTACAGATGCTCCATGACGCCGCTGGCGTGGCTCAGCAGCAGTCCGCTGCGATCCCGCGCCGCGGAAAATTCGCTGCGGCTGACGTTATCGACCCGGCTCGATCCGCGCTCGTCCAGTCCTCCGCTGCGACAGCGCCGCCAGGAGCGGATCACCGGCTCGGGCAGGCCCGCGTCGGGCTCTCGCCCGAGTTCGAAAAACTGCCTGCGCAGCAACGCAAGCTCTGCCGACTGCGCACTGCGCGCCAGGCTCTGACCCATTTCCTTGTCTCCATCTCCGGCGGGAATGCTCTTATCTTGATCCGGCATCGCCGCCCTGCCCTTCAGGCGATTCATCGAGCCCGATTGCCTTCCCACGGAAGCATCGAGCTTCTTGTTGAAATTAAAGCAAAAGTTCCGACCTCACGACAGCACTAAAGGCGGACCCGCCGGATTGGCGCACTCGTGATACACGGTCACTATCGTCCCAGCGCGCGATCCTCCACCTCCACCTCCGCCATCTCGCAATCGTCGAACAAGCGCGAACGGGTGTGAAAGGCTTTGCCGGTGCTGCCTTCGAGCGAGAAGGTACCGCCCTGCCCCTCGACGACATCGATGATCAGCTGGGTATGCTTCCAGTACTGGTATTGGGATGCGCTGATGTAGAAGGGCACACCGCCGATCTCACCAAGTCGCACGTCGTGCGCTCCTATCGTCAGGTCGGTGGGGAGGTAGCAATTGGCGGCGCTGTTGTCGCAGCAGCCGCCCGACTGGTGGAACAGCAACGCCTGGCCGTGCTGCTGCTTCAGGTAATCGATCAGCTCCAGCGCGGCGGGTGTGGCGATGACGCGAGCGACCATGGTCGTCCCTCCGGAAAGGAAAAAGGCGGAGGCGGTTGCCCGCCCCCGGCAAGAAGCCCGGCAAGGGCCATGGAGAGAGGAAAGATCGTACTGCGCGCTCAGAAGAATCCCAGCTTGTTCTCGCTGTAGCTCACGAGCAGGTTCTTCGTCTGCTGGTAATGGTCGAGCATGACCTTGTGCGTCTCGCGGCCGATGCCCGACTCCTTGTAGCCGCCGAACGCCGCGTGCGCCGGATAGGCGTGGTAGCAGTTGGTCCACACGCGGCCGGCCTGGATGGCACGCCCCATGCGGTAGGCGACGTTGCCGTTGCGGCTCCACACGCCGGCGCCCAGGCCGTACAACGTGTCGTTGGCGATCTCGAGCGCCTCGGCCTCGTCCTTGAAGGTGGTCACCGCGAGCACGGGACCGAAGATCTCTTCCTGGAAGATGCGCATCTTGTTGTGGCCCTTGAACAGCGTCGGCTGGATGTAATAGCCGTCGGCCAGATCGCCTTCGAGCTGCGCGCGACCGCCGCCGATGAGGCACTGGGCGCCTTCCTGCTTGCCCAGTTCGAGGTAGGACTGGATCTTGGTCATCTGCTCACGCGAGGCCTGGGCGCCCATCATCGATTCGGTATCGAGCGGGCTGCCCTGCTTGATCGCGGCCACGCGCTTGAGCACGCGCTCCATGAAGCGGTCGTAGATCGACTCGTGGATCAGCGCGCGCGACGGGCAGGTGCACACCTCGCCCTGGTTGAAGGCGAACAGCACCAGGCCCTCGACCGCCTTATCGAGGAAGGCGTCGTCCTTGTCCATGACGTCGGCGAAGAAGATGTTGGGCGACTTGCCGCCCAGCTCCAGCGTCGCCGGGATCAGGTTGTTGGCGGCAGCCTGGGCGATGACGCGGCCGGTGGAGGTCGAGCCGGTGAAGGCGATCTTGGCGATGCGCTTGCTGGTGGCGAGCGGCATACCGGCTTCGCGGCCATAGCCGTTGACGATGTTGAGCACGCCCGGCGGCAGCAGGTCGGCGATCAGCTCGGCCAGGATCAGGATCGAGATCGGCGTCGATTCGGCGGGCTTGAGCACCACGCAGTTGCCCGCACCCAGCGCCGGCGCCAGCTTCCACGCCGCCATCAGGATGGGGAAGTTCCACGGGATGATCTGGCCCACGACACCGAGCGGCTCGTGGAAATGATAGGCGACGGTGTTCTCGTCGATTTCGGCAAGGCCGCCTTCCTGGGCGCGCAGGCAGCCGGCGAAATAGCGGAAGTGATCGGCCGCCAGCGGGATGTCGGCATTCAGCGTCTCGCGGATCGCCTTGCCGTTGTCGACTGTCTCCGCATACGCGAGCAGCTCGAGGTTCTGTTCGATGCGGTCGGCAATCTTCAGCAGCAGATTGGAGCGCTCGGTCGGCGAGGCCTTGCCCCAGGCCGGGAAGGCCGCATGCGCCGCGTCCAGCGCGAGCTCGATATCTTCGGCGGTCGAGCGCGCGGCCTGGGTGTAGGTGCGACCGGAGATCGGCGTGACGACATCGAAATACTGGCCCTTGACCGGCGCCACCCATTTGCCGCCGATGAAGTTGTCGTAACGGGCCTTGAACTGGATCTTGGCGCCAGCCTGTCCGGGCATTGCGTAGAGCATGGTGTGTCTCCTGGTTTGATGGTCTTCGGGGCGTGCTGCCGCCGTGAAGCTCATTGAGCACGGGCCATGCCAAGATTCAGTTTATCCATCCATTCATGGACTTATCGTCCAGGAAGGTGCTCCAAAAATCCGGAGGCCTGCATTCTGGAGCACTCCACATCGCAGCAACTGCTCCGCAGCGGGGGGCACATCGGCCAGCGCGGCGACCGACCTGCTCCTGCGCTGCTCCTTTCGCTGCATCCGCTACACCTGCTCCAACGATGCGCGGGACTTTTGGAGCAGGCCTCGCCGCCATGCTGCCCCGCTTCCCCTCGTCCCCGAAAACACGCAAAGGACCGGCCGCTGCGGGATTGCCGCCGACATCCAGGCGTCGCCTCGTGCAATGGCACGGGCCTTGCACAAGCGCTGCGCACCGGCAGGCCGCAGGTCGAACCGACCGAGCGGGCCTCGCCGAAGACGCATCACACGACAACGACCGGAGGAAGACATGTTGAACAAGGAAACCCTGCTGTGCGCGCTTCGCACCACCGCCCTCACGGCTGCGCTGGGGAGCACCGGCCTGGCACAGGCTCACGGCGACGTCACGCCGCAAGCGGTAGATACCTCGGCGCTGAAGGGGATCGGCAACGGCTGGCTGGAGAAGAACCCCTACCGCAAGAACGGAGAGGCTGTGCGCATCGGCGACTCGGCCTTCAACCAGAACTGTGCCCGCTGCCACGGCATCGGCGCGGTGTCGGGCGGCATCGCCCCCGACCTGCGCATGCTGCCCGCAGGCGACGAGGGCGACGAGTTCTTCATCCAGCGCATCCGCAACGGCGTCACGCGCAATGGCGCGGTGTATATGCCGCCCTTCGAGGGCACGCTGAACCAGGAAGCGATGTGGGCCATCCGCGCCTGGCTGGAGACCGTCCGTGTCGACTGAGCGCCGCCGCCTTCTCATCGGCACCGCCGCGCTGCTCGCCCAGGCCGCACTGCCCGGCGTCGCACGCGCCATCGCCGCCGATCGTCCGCCCGAAACGCAGCAAGCCGGCGCGCTGCGCATCGCGGTGTATGCGGATTTCGCGCCCTACTCGCAAAAAGGGAAGGGCATCGACATTGCCCTGGGCAAGGCGCTCGCCGACAAGCTCGGCCTGCGCGCCGAGTTCGTCGAGTTTCCGCCCGGTGAGGACATGAACGACGACCTGCGCAACATGGTGTGGCGCGGCCATTACCTTGGCATGCGCCCGGCCGACGTGATGCTTCACGTTCCGGTCGATGCCCGCTTTGCGGCGCAAAACGACAAGGTCAGGATCTTCGGCCCCTACCACCTCGAGACGATGGCGGTGGCGCGCGACCCGGCGCGCGTGCCTCCGGTGGCGGGATCGGCTGACGCCGGCCTCGAGGCCTTCACCCGCGAACCGATCGGCGCCGAGATCGACAGCCACGCCAGCGACTTCCTCCTGCATGTGCTCGATGGCCGCCTGCGTGACCAGGTCCGCCACTTCCGCACGCCCGCGCTCGCGGTGGAGGCGATGAAGCGGGGCGAACTCGCAGCCGTGCTCGGCACCCACACCGAACTCGAAGCCGCACTCGGCACCTCCGACCGCTTTGCGCTCACCCGCCTCGCCCTGCCCGAGCTGCGCGTGTCGCAGTGGCCGCTGGGCATGGCGGTGAAGGCCGACGCCCAGACATTGGCGGACGCGCTGGCCCGCGCGCTGGCCGAGTTGCAACGCTCGGGGGAACTCGCCCGCCTGTTCGCCTCGCACGGGCTCAGCTTGCAAACACCCTGATCCGATCCGGCCGAGGTCACTCGGAAACGGCGGTAGCGGCACTGATCAAGGGGGGCTTCGGCCCCCCTTTTCCTTACTCCGGAAGATCGCTTACCGGAAATACACTTTGGCGTGTATGGTATGCAGATGCGCCGTGCGACCGGCACACGCAAGACCCACCCGTAGCGGCGGCAGGCCTTCACGCATGGCGCCCTGAGGAGAATCACCATGAACGACACCCTCACCGCTCCCGAAAACCTCCCCACCGAAGAGGAACTGCTCGCAGCCCCGCCGGACGACTACATGTCGCCGCGCCAGTTGGCCTTTTTCCGCGCAAAACTGATCAGCGAGCGCGATGCGCTGCTCGATTCGGCGCACAAGACCACACTGCACCTGCAGGAGTTCGAGTCCACCCCGGATCCGTCGGATCGCGCCACGCTGGAAGAAGACCACACGCTGGAGCTGCGCGTGCGCGACCGCGAGCGCAAGTTGCTGCACAAGATCGACGAAGCCATTGCCCGCATCGACAGCGGGGAGTACGGCTGGTGCCAGGACAGCGGCGAACCGATCGGGATCGCCCGCCTGCTTGCCCGCCCCACCGCGACCTACAGCATCGAAGCGCAGGAGCTGTACGAGAAGCGGCGCAAGATGAAAGGCGGCTGAGGCACCGGACGATCGAGCCTGCGCGAAATGACCGCTAAACCGATCGACTCCGCCCGCCTGGACCGCATCGTCGCCGATGCGCGCCGTGCCGCCGACGAACGCGGCTAGGGCTACCGCGAACGGGCGCTCAAGATCTACCCGTGGATCTGCGGCCGCTGCCGGCGCGAGTTCACGCTGACCAACTTGCGCGAACTGACCGTGCATCACCGCGACCACGACCACGACAACAATCCGCCCGACGGCAGCAACTGGGAGCTGCTGTGCATCTATTGCCACGACAACGAGCACCAGCGCCAGCTCGAAGCGCAGGCGGGCGGCTCGACGATGACCGACAACGGCACCACCGCCACTCATTCGCCCTTCGCCAACCTGAAAGCGATGCTGAATTCAGCGAAAAAGTGATCCGGCAGCCGTCCGCGACGTGCGCCGCGCGCTGAAACGGCTCGGGCCGGATGGAACACGCCCACCCGGCCCGAGGGATCAGCCACACGACAATGCGCTTACGACCGGTGCAGCTTGAACACCCACACCGAGCCGCCCTGCTCCAGCATGTTCACCCGTTTGGCGACGTCGCCGCCCCATAGCGGCACCGCGCCGCCCCAGCCCGACACCACCGCGACGAACTGCTCGCCGTTCTCCTCCCAGGTGATGGGCGGCGCGATCACGCCGGAGCCGGTCTGGAACTGCCACAGCTCCTTGCCCGAATTGGCGTCGATCGCCTTCAGGTAGCCCTCGGGCGTGCCATAGAACACGAGATCGCCGGCGGTGCTCAAGACGCCGCCCCACAGCGGCGCGTTGTTCTTCACCTCCCACGCGATCTTGCCGTTCACCGGATCGACCGCGCGCAGCGCGCCGATGTAATCGTCATTGAGCGGCTTGATGGTGAAACCCGCGCCGAGATACGCAGCGCCGCGCTTGTACGAGATCGGCTCGTTCCAGATGTCCATGCCCCACTCGTTGGCCGGCACATAGAACAGGCCCGACTTCGGGCTGTAGGCCATCGGCATCTGGTTCTTGCCGCCGAGGAAGGAAGGTGCGTTGAACACCGTCTTGCCCTTCTTGTCGTCGCCGACATTCTCGGTGAAGGGGTTGCCCGGGCGCTTGTCGTCATCGTAGATCGGCCGCCCGGTCTTCAGGTCGATGCCCTTGGCCCAGTCGATGCGATTGACGAAGGGAAAGGCGTTGAGCAACTTGCCGTTCGTGCGGTCATTGACGAAGAAGAAGCCGTTGCGGTCTGCCTTGCCGCCGGCTTTCACCAGCTTGCCGGTCTTCGGGTCGTTGAACTCGAAGGACACGAACTCATTCACGCCGTCGAAATCCCAGCCGTCGTGCGGCGTGCTCTGGTAGTGCCACACGATCTTGCCGGTGTCGGGGTTGATCGCCAGGGTAGACGACGAATACAGGTTGTCGCCCGGGCGCAGCCAGCTGTTCCAGGGGGCTGGGTTGCCGGTGCCGATGTAGATCAGGTTGGTGTCGGGGTCGTAGTTGGCGGTCTGCCATGGCGCGGCGCCGCCGGTCTTCCACAGGTCGCCCGGCCAGGTGGCGTTCGTCGTCCCTGAGATGCCGTTGTCGATCGGCTTGCCCTCGGCGTCGTACTTGTGGCCCATGTGGCCTTCCACCGTCGGCCGGCTCCAGATCAGCTTGCCTGTTTTCGCGTCGCGCGCATCGACACGACCCACCACGCCGAACTCGCTGCCCGAGTTGCCGGTGATGACCATGCCCTTGACGATCTGCGGCGCGGCGGTGAAGGAATAGCCCGCCTTGTAGTCCTCGATCTTCTCGCGCCACACCACCTTGCCGGTGTCCTTGTTCAGCGCCACCAGCTGCGCGTCCAGCGTGCCGAAGATCACCAGGTCGTCGTACAGCGCGGCGCCGCGGTTGATCACGTCGCAGCAGGGCATGATGCCGTCGGGCAGGCGGTGCTCGTACTTCCACAGCTTCCTGCCGGTCTTCGCGTCGAGCGCGAACAGGCGGCTGTACGAGGCGGTGACGAACATCTTGCCGTCGTGCACCAGCGGCTGCGACTGCTGGCCGCGCTGCTTCTCGCCGCCGAAGGAGAAGGACCACACAGGCACCAGGTCCTTCACCGTATGAACGTTCACCTGGGTGAGCGGGCTGAAGCGCTGGCCCTTGGTGCCCAGCCCGTTGGTGACCACCTGCGTGGTGATGCTGGCATCGTTGACGATGTCGTCGTCGGTGACGCCCTTGGCCTGCGCCTGGGCGGCGCCCAGCGCCAGCACGGCGGCGGCGATCAGCGTCAGGCCGCGCGGGCCACGCCGGATGTCGGTATGTCGATCCATGTCTTCCTCCTCGGGATTGCGGATAAGGGGCTGTCTTGTTCTGCGATACGTACGGCGCGGGCGACGCTGCGCTCCGGTCCGGAACTCGACAGCGCAAGCGCCATGCCACGCCGTGAATCCGCGGATCGGGGGCACGGGACTGCTACAGCCTGTGCTCCAGCTGCTCCATGAACGCTGCCCATCGCCCGATTCAGCACGATTTTTTGAGCAGGCGAGCAACGCAAACGGCCGCGCCGCGCGCCGTGCCGCGACGCGGGTGCGGCTCGAGCGCGGTGGCACGCCGGTTGCTCGGAGACGTGATCGCCAACGCGCGGCCCGCACGACACGCGCGATCCAGGAGGAAGACGATGCCGCCCCCCGTGTCCCAGATGCTCGCTGCGCTGATGGCAGTCGCCGCAATCGCTTTCCCCGCCCTGGGAGAGGCCGCCGCCGCCCCGGGCGACGCAGCGACCGACCTCGGCGCTCCCCCAGAGGTGCCGACGCAATCGAGCCCCCTGACGGACCCGCTCGACTCGCCGCGCTGGGAAGACATGCGGCGCGAGTTCTTCGGCGCTGCGCCGGTGCGCTTCGATGCGCGAATCACCGTGACCGCCCCCGTCAATGCCGAGGATCCGCTGAACGTGCCAGTCAGCGTCGATGCCAGCGCACTACCCGACGTCCGCGAGGTCGTGGTGTTCGCCGACTTCAACCCCATCGTGAAAGTGCTGAGCTTCGAACCGGCTGGCGCCGCGCCGCGGCTCGGCTTTCGCCTCAAGCTGCAGCAGTCGTCGCCGGTGCGCGCCGCCGCACGCACCGGCGATGGCGTGTGGCACGTCGGTGGCAGTTGGGTGAGGACCAGCGGCGGCGGCTGCACCCTGCCCTCGGTGGGGTCGGCATCGCCGCTGTGGCAGCAACACCTGAACGAGGTGAGCGCGAGGCTGTGGCCGGGCGGGGGCTACGGCGACCGGCTGCGCCTGCGCATCGTGCATCCGATGGACACCGGGCTGGCCGCGGGCATTCCGGCCTTCCACATCGAGGAACTGGCGGTCAGCGACCGCAGCGGCAAGCCGCTGATGCGTATCCGTGCCCACGAACCGGTGGCCGAGAACCCTGTGCTCACCCTCGACCTGAACAAGGGTGCGGCAGACACAGGCCCGCTGCGCATCACCGGTCGTGACAACAACGGCAACCGGATCGACGCGCGGGTGCTGCCATGAGCCCGCCGCGCTCGCTCGTCGCCGCGGCCACCGTCGCCATCGCGCTCTGTGGCGCGCTGCCCGCATCGAGCCGGGCGCAGGGAGCGCCGGCGGGATCGTCGCCCACAGTCGCCAGCCCCGCTCCACCGGCGGCCTTCGATTACCGCCTCGTACCGCAGCAGATCGCCGCGGGCGTCTATGTCCTCGTAGGCCATCTCGAGGACTTCTCGCCGCAGAACGGCGGCAACATCGTCAACACCGGCTTCATCGTCGGCACCAGCGGAGTCATCGTCATCGACACCGGTCCGTCGAAGCGCTACGGCGAACAGCTGCGCGCCGCGATCGCACGCGTCACGCCGCTGCCGGTGGTGCTCACGATCAACACCCACCACCACCCCGACCACTTCCTCGGCAACCAGGCCTTCCCGTCAGAGACGCTGGCCGCGCTGCCGGAAGTGATTGCCGGCATCGCGGCCGAGGGCAATGCGTTCAACGACAACATGTACCGTCTCAACGGCGACTGGATGCGTGACACCGAGGTCGTGGTGCCCCGGCTGACGCTGACGCCGGGACGCCTGTCGATCGCCGGGCGCGACCTCGAAGTGCTGGCGCTCGGCGGACATACGGCGGCTGACCTGGTGCTGATCGACCATGCCAGCGCAACGGTGTTCGCCTCCGACCTCGTGTTCCATGAACGTGCACCCACCACGCCGCACGCCGACCTCGCGCGCTGGCGCACCTCGCTCGATACGCTGGGCGCACTTCAAGCAAAGCGCTGGGTGCCCGGCCACGGCAAGGTCAGCGCCGACACGACCCCCATCACCGAAACCCGCGCCTACCTCGGGTGGCTGAGCGAAACGATCAAGCGCAGCGCCGAATCTGGCGCCGACATGGCCGAAGCCCTGACCCGCCCCCTGCCGGCAGAGATCCGCCCCTGGGCGCTGGCCGAGAGCGAATACCGGCGTTCGGTGATTCACCTTTTCCCAGCGGCGGAGCGCACCGCGCTGGCGCCAGCCTCCGGCACCCGCCCCTGACCGCCGACAAGCCCCCCGCACCCGCGCGGGGGGGCGCTCACGCGGTGCCGGCCGAACATCAAGACAGGGTCAAGGAAAACCCCTTATCATTCTGCGGGTTTCACTGACGTTCGTCCCTGCGCACCCGGCCAAGCCCCAACACGCATGGGACGCTCGATCGCAACATCGCCATCCAGGATCCGACCATGCCCTTCACGGGACGATCGCTACGTACGCCGGTATGCCTGCGTCGCCGCGGTTTTCTCGGGACGCTGGCGGCATTCGGCCTCGGCACGGTCCTGGGCTGCAGGCCTGACGCCCCGCTCACCGTCGCAGCCCATGTGTGGCCCGGCTATGAACTGATGTTCCTCGCCCGCGATCAGGCCTGGCTCGACACGGCACGACTCAGATTCTTGCGCACCGCCTCCGCGACCGAGTCGATCGAAGCGCTCAGGACACGCCGGGTGAGCGCAGCCGCGCTGACCCTGGACGAGGTCCTGCGCGTGCGCAGCGAAGGCATCCCGCTCACCGTCGTCCTCGTGTTCGACATTTCCTCGGGCGCGGACGTCGTGCTGGCGAAGGATTCGATCGACAGCCTCGCGGCCCTGCGCGGCAAACGCATCGGCGTGGAAGACAGCGCCGTCGGCAGCCTGATGCTGCACAAGCTGGAGGAAGCTGCCGGGCTGCAGGAGAAAGAGTTCATCGCAGTCTCGCTGCGAATCGACGAGCACGTCGCGGCATGGAACTCGGGCGGTCTCGACGCCATCGTCAGCTATGAACCCACCGCTACCCTGCTCGAACACGCCGGGGCCAGACGAATTTTCGACAGCCGGCGCTTCCCGCCCGCCATCATCGACGTCCTCGCGATACGGACCGAGGCGCTGAATCGCCACACCGAGGATCTGCGCATTCTGGCGGCCGGGCATTTTCGCGCCCTGCGCCACTTCAATACCCACCGCATCGATGCCATCCATCGGCTCGGCTCCTCCATGAAGCTCGATGCCGAAAGCGTGACCGAAGTCTATCGCGGGCTGGAATTGCCCGATCTCGATCGCAACCGCCACCTCCTGCGGGGCGTCCCGCCCCCCTTGCTGCAGACCGCGGCCGAGCTCTCCGATCTCCTGACGCGTCACGATCTCCTGTTGCGCCGCGATTCGCTGGACAAGCTCGTCGCGGATGTCGGCCTGCCCACCGGGATCAACGGATGATGTTCCGACGCTGCCTCGCACTCGGACTGGCCATCGCAGTGCTGACCCCCACCCAGGCCCATGCGGATGCAGCCGGTGCTGTCGGCCCGTCGATCCGGCTGGGGGTGATCACCGACCGTCCGCGCGAGACGGTACAGGCCAGGCTGCAGCCGCTTGCCGACTATCTCGGCAAGGCGCTGGACAACCGCAAGGTGGAGATCGTGCCACTGGATTTCGACGAAATGGATGCGAACAGCACCCGCTACCAGATCGATTTCCTGCTCACCAGCCCCCCGCAATACGTCCGCCTTAAGAACAGGAATACCTTCTCGGGCGCGCTCGCCACCCTCGTCGACGAGGACGCCGGGCGTCCCTTGCGGGCGATCGGCGGCACCATCGTGGCGCGATCGGATCGAGCCGACATCGCCACCCTCGCCGATCTCGCCAGACAGCGCATCGCGATCGCCCACCCCGAATCCCTGGGCGGCTACCAGGCACAGGTGTGGGCCCTGCGCAACGCCGGGCTGCCCCTGCCGCCTGCCAACCGCATCCTCGTCGCCGGACTGCCACAGGAGCGCGTCATCGACGCGGTGCTGCGCGGCGAGGCGGATGCCGGCTTCGTCCTTGCCGGCGTTCTCGAGGAGCTGGTGCGCATGGGCCGGATCGAGGCCGGCGCGCTGAAAGTCATCAACGAACAGGCGCTGTCCGACTTTCCATATCGCGTATCGACCTACCTCCACCCGGCCGAGCCGTTCGTCGCCCTGCCCCATGTCGGCGAGGACCTGTCGCGGCGCGTGACATCCCTGCTGCTTTCGATGCCCCGCCAGTCGGGCCCGGACGGCACGCGCTACAGCTTCACCATCCCGGCGGACTACGGCGGCATCGAGGACATGATGCGCGAACTGCGTCTGCCGCCCTTCGATGCGCCACCCGACGTCCGGATCACCGACATCTGGCGTCAGTACCGCGCCCAGATCGTGGCGGGCGCCGCGGCGGGACTCGTCATCCTCGGTCTCGTCCTGGCGCTGTGGGGGCGCAACCGCCAGCTCGCCACGTCGCGGCGCAGGGTCGAGCAAGCAAGACAGCGGCTCGAGCACGAGCGCGCCTTCCTGCAGCAGATGATCGATGCCATCCCCGACCACATCTTCTTCAAGGACCGGCAGTTCCGCTACCTCGGCTGCAACCGCAGCTTCAGCGAGGACATGGTCGGGGTGCCGCCCGCGGACGTGCTTGGCCGGACCGATTTCGAGCTCCTTCGCGACGCCGACACTGCTGAAGCCCGTCGCGCCACGGACAGCGAGGCGATGAACTCGGGTGCGCCCACGCGGCATGAAGAGGTGCTGCCGCTGGCAGCGGGCACCGAGATGATCGCCGAGACGGTCAAGGTTCCGTTTCGCGACGCTGCCGGCAACGTCGCCGGCGTGATCGGCATCTCGCGCGACATCAGCGACCGGCGCCGTGCCGAAGACCGCATTCGCCACCTCGCGCAACACGACTTGCTGACTGGACTTCCCAACCGCGCGCTGTTCGCCGACCGGGTGGAAAACGCGATCGCGGCCGCGCGGCGCGAGCACACCCTGCTCGGGCTGTTGCTCATCGACCTCGACCACTTCAAGGCGATCAACGACACGCTGGGGCATGCCATCGGCGATGCCGTTCTCACCGAAGTCGGCCACCGCCTGCGCTCGGCAATCCGGGAATCCGACACCGCGGCCCGCCTCGGCGGCGATGAGTTCGTGATCCTGCTACGCACCATCCATGACGAGGCCGATGCGTTGAACGTGGCCGAAAAGGTTCGCCAGGCCGTCAAGCAGCCGTTCGAGCTCGACGGGCAGCGGCTGTCGATCTCCGTCAGCGTCGGCGTCGCGCTCTATCCGCTGCACGGCGAACATCTGGATGCCCTCTCTCTGCACGCCGACCAGGCCATGTACCGCATGAAGGAGGCTGGACGGGACGCCGTCGGCCTCTACCAGCCAGACCCCGCGCCTTCAACCTGAACGCGGCGCCGACCACTGCCATCCCGGCGGGACGGCGCTCAGGCCGCCGCTTCGCCCGCGGGCTTCTCCAGCGCCCTGGCGATGTGCGCCTCGTTCAGCTCCGGCGCGCACAGCTCGATGAAGCGGTAGGCGAACCCGCGCAGGTAGTGACCGCGACGCACCGCGATACGGGTGATGTTCTCGGGGAACAGATGGCTGCTGTCGAGCTGGCGCAACTCTCCGTCGCGCGCCGGATTGAAAGCCATCGACGCCAGGATGCCGACCCCCAGCCCCAGTTCCACATAGGTCTTGATCACGTCGGCGTCCAGGGCCGACATCACCACGTCGGGCACCAGCCCTGCCTGGGTGAAGGCCTGGTCGATGCGCGCACGGCCGGTGAAGCCCTCGTGATAGGTGATGACCGGGAAGTGGGAGATCGCCTCCAGCGTCAGCGGCTGCACCGACTCCAGCGGATGGCCCGCCGGCACGATCACCGAGTGATGCCAACTGTAGTAAGGAAAGGACGCCAGCTCCGGCACCTCGGCCACCGCCTCGGTGGCGATGCCGATGTCCGCCTCGCCATCGAGCAGCATCTGCACGAGCTCCTCCGGGCTCGCCTGGTGCAGCTTCAGGTAGACCTTGGGAAACGCGCGCTTGAACTCGGTCACCACCTTGGGCAACGCATAGCGCGCCTGGGTGTGAGTGGTGGCGATCGTCAGCGTGCCCTCGTCACGGTTGCTGTACTGCTCGGCCAGGCGCTTGATGTTGCCGGCGTCGAGCAGCATGCGCTCGACCATCACGACGAGTTCCTTGCCCGGCTCGGTGAGGCCGAGCAGGCGCTTGCCCTTGCGCACGAAAAGCTCGATGCCGAGTTCGTCCTCGAGATCCTTGATGTGCTTGGATACGCCCGATTGCGAGGTAAACAGGGCGTTGGCCACCTCGGTGAGGTTGAAGCCGCGCCGGACGGTCTCGCGGATGATGCGAAGTTGCTGGAAATTCATGCGCGCGCTCCCGCACCCGCGGCTTCGCGCTCGAACACCTTCAGCCGCGACGGCACCAGCCTCACCCGCTGCCCGTCAGTCAGCCCGAGCGACTGGACCTGCTCCCGCGTCAGTTCCACCTCGAAGTGCTGACCGGTGGTGCCATTGACCCCGTCGAGCTCGACCCGTGCCGTCACGCCGAAGGACAGCACGCGGCTCACCCGCGCCGCGATCCCGGCGGTGGAGTCCGGATCGACGTCGATATCCAGCTCGTGCGGCCGGGCGAAGGCCACCACCTCGGCGCCATGATCGAGATGCCCTGACTCGTGCGTGAGCGCGTCCGGCGGCAGCACATCCTCGCCCACGCGAACCCCTTCGCCATCGACGCGACCATGAAACAGATTCACCGAACCGAGGAAGCCATAAACGAAGGGCGTCGCCGGCCGCCGATAGACCTCCTCCGGCGTGCCGATCTGCTCGACGCCGCCACGGTTCATCAGCACCACGCGGTCGGCCACTTCCAGCGCTTCCTCCTGATCGTGGGTGACGAAGATCGAGGTGATGTGCAGGTCGTCGTGCAGCTTGCGCAGCCAGCGCCGCAGTTCCTTGCGCACCTTGGCGTCGAGCGCGCCGAAGGGCTCGTCGAGCAGCAGCACGCGCGGTTCCACCGCCAGCGCGCGGGCGAGCGCGATGCGCTGGCGCTGGCCGCCGGACAGCTGCGCCGGAAAGCGGTCCGCCAGCCAGTCGAGCTGCACCAGGTTCAACAGCTCATGCACCTTGTCGCGGATCTGCTTCTCGGACGGACGCTGCGCGCGCGGCTTCATCCTCATGCCGAAGGCGACGTTGTCGAACACCGTCATGTGACGGAACAGCGCGTAGTGCTGGAACACGAAGCCCACCTGGCGCTCGCGCACATGGGTGCCGGAGGCGTCCTCGCCGTCGAGCAGCACCTGGCCGCTGTCGGCCGATTCCAGCCCGGCGATGATGCGCAACAGCGTGGTCTTGCCGCAGCCCGAGGGGCCCAGCAGCGCGACGAGCTCGCCAGTGGGAAAGTCGAGGGTGACCTTGTCCAGCGCGACGAAGTCGCCAAAACGCTTTTCGATGTTGCTGACCCTGATGCTCATGATGCGTCGTCCTGTTTTTCATTGTGCGCCGCAGCGGCGCGATGTTCCACCCAGGTCTTGATGCCGAGCGTGACCAAAGCCAGCATCGCCAGCAGGGAGGCCACCGCGAAGGCCGCGGCGAACTGGTATTCGTTGTAGAGAATCTCGACGTGCAGCGGCAGCGTGTTGGTTTCGCCGCGGATGTGGCCCGACACCACGCTCACCGCGCCGAACTCGCCCATCGCCCGCGCGTTGGTGAGGATCACGCCGTACATCAGGCCCCACTTGATGTTGGGCAGGGTCACATGCCAGAAGGTCTGCCAGCCGTTTGCGCCGAGCACCACCGCGGCCTCCTCCTCTTCCTTGCCCTGCGCCTCCATCAGCGGGATCAGCTCGCGGGCGACGAAGGGAAAGGTCACGAACACGGTGGCCAGCACGATGCCGGGCACCGCGAAGATGACCTTGATATCGTGCTCCGATAGCCACGGCCCCAGCCAGCCCTGCGCGCCGAACACCAACACGTAGATGAGGCCGGCGATCACCGGCGACACCGAGAACGGCAAATCGATCAGCGTGATCAGGAAGTGCTTGCCGCGGAACTCGAACTTGGCGATCGCCCATGCCGCGGCGACGCCGAACACCAGGTTGAGCGGCAACGCGATCGCCGCCGCGATCAGCGTCAGCTTCACCGCCGACAGCGCATCCGGGTCGATCAGCGCGGTGACATAGGTTTCCCAGCCCTTCCTCAATGCTTCCACCAGCACCGCCACCAGCGGCATCAGCAGGAACACGGCGAAGAAAGTGAGCGATACGCCGACGATCAACCACTTGACGACCGGCGACTCGCGCGTCGCCGCCTTCGATTCGAAACGGGCGGCACCGTCGCCACCCGCGCTCCACTGCATTGCAATCGCGCCGGACATCAGCGGTTCCTCCCGGTACGTTTTGCGGTCCACGCTTGCAGGCCGTTGATGACCAGCAGCAGCGTGAAGGAGAACAGCAGCATCACCACCGCGATCGCGGTCGCCCCGGTGTAGTCGTACTGCTCGAGCTTGGTGATGATCATCAGCGGCGTGATCTCGGACACCATCGGGATGTTGCCGGCGATGAAGATCACCGAGCCGTACTCACCCACCGCGCGGGCAAAGGCCAGCGCGAAACCGGTCAGCAGCGCCGGCAGCAGCACCGGCAGGATCACGTGACGGAAGATCTGCCAGCGCTGCGCGCCCAGGCTCGCCGCCGCCTCTTCCAGCTCGGTGTCAAGGTCTTCCAGGATGGGCTGCACCGTGCGCACCACGAAGGGCAGGCCGATGAACACCAGCGCCACCAGCACGCCCAGCGGCTTGAACGCCACCTGGATGCCCAGCGGCTCAAGCAACTGGCCGATCCAGCCGTTCTTCGCATACAGCGCGGTCAGCGCGATGCCCGCCACCGCGGTGGGCAGCGCGAACGGCAGGTCAACGAGCGCATCGATCAGCTTCTTGCCCGGGAAGCTGTAGCGCACCAGCGCCCAGGCCAGCATCAGCCCGAACACCGCGTTGATCGCCGCCGCCAGCAGAGACATGCCGAACGACAGCTTGTACGAGGCCACCACCCGCGGCGCGCTGACGACCGCCCAGAACTGATCGAAGGTGAGCGTGAACGTCTTCAGGAACACCGCCGCCAGCGGCACAAGGACGATCAGCGACAGGTAGGCCAGCGTGTAGCCGAGGGTGAGCCGGAAGCCCGGCAGCACGCGGAAGGATCGGGCCGGGGCGCTCATGGCGCCCTCCTGCGGCCGGGCCGGCGAACGGCTTGAGGTGTAACGAGGAACATGGCGAGCTTCTTGGATCTGCGTAATGAAGCAGAGTCTAAGAGTCCGCCTTGTAATCAATAAATAATAAAAATCGCGTTCCTTATTCTGTTTTCTGCTAAGTCGGCAACTCCGACACCCACGCCGACCCTTGGCGAACGATCTTGCAGGTAGGGCCGGGCGTCACGGTGCAGGCAGGATGAAGGTGCTCTTCTCGCGGACGACGGCGTTCTCGTCGTGCAGCGCCGCCGTCCGGAACTCGATCGGCTGCGCGCCCGAGAGTCCGTCCGCCGTCGGCGACGACACGGTGAACGAGACAGTCCGGATGCTGCCCGGCTCGACGGCGAACTCGGAGGGGCCCTCGATCCGCAGTTCTGGCAATCCGCTTACGTCTATCCCGAACCGACGATGCGTTTCCTCCAGGTTGATCAGCTTCAGTGTGTAGGCATTCTCGATGCGCCCCTCCGCGGTTTCCCGCATCAATGCGCCGCGGTCGCGCATCACCTCGACGCGCAGCAGCACACGCTCGTTCAGCGTCCAGGCACTCAAGGCGGCAAAGACGAGCAGCAAGCCGACATAGGCGAGCACCCGTGGCCGCAGGCGAAAACCCGTCGGCTTGGGCTTGCCGGCGAGTTCGTTGTCCGTCATGAAGCGGATCAGGCCGCGCGGCGCGCCGATCCTGTCCATGACCTCGTCGCAGCCGTCGATGCACAGGCCACAGTTGATGCACTGGTATTGCAGCCCGTCACGGATGTCGATGCCGGTCGGGCACACCTGCACGCAAATGCCGCAATCGATGCAATCACCTGTCGACTTCGCCTGGCGCAGGACGCCACGCGGTTCGCCACGTTGGCGGTCGTAGCTGACGTTGGCCGTCGCCGGATCGAACATCACGCCCTGGAAGCGCGAGTAGGGGCACATGTGCTGGCACACCGCCTCGCGCGCCAACCCTGCCTGCACGTAGGTGAAGGTGGCGTAGAACAGCAGCCAGAACGCTTCCCACGGGCCGGCCTGGAACGCGACGATCGCCGGTAGCAGTTCCCGGATCGGGGTGAAGTAGCCGACGAAGGTGATCGCGGTCCACGCCGCCACCAGCCCCCAGATGCCGTGCTTGATCGACTTGATCAACAGCTTGCGCGCAGAGATCGGGCTTTGGTCCAGCCGCAGGCGCGCAAGATGGTCGCCTTCGACCCTGGCCTCGATCCAGGTGAAAATGGATGTATAGACGGTCTGCGGACAGGCGAAGCCGCAGAACAGCCGTCCGGCCAGGGCGGTGACGAAGAACAGCGCCGTCGCCGCCAGGATCAGCACGAAGGCGAGCAGCAGCGCATCCTGCGGCCACAGCACCAGATCGAAGAGGTAGAGCTTCTCGTGGGCGATGTCGAACAGGATCGCCTGCCGCGAACCCGTCCCGGTCGTCCAGGGAAGCCAGCACGCGCCGTAGAAGACGATCTGCGTGAGCCACACCATCGTCCAGCGGAGGGTGTTGTAGCGCCCCTGCACCGACTTGGCGTGGATCTTTCCCTTCTTGCGATAGAACTCCAGCTTGGCTTCGCGCACCTTGCTGACGGCCTGGTTCATGCTTGTGCTCCGGGTCTGACGATGGCCGCCAGTACATCATCGGGCGCGAAACAGGATCAGATTCAGATCGTCTTATTTTCAATAGGTACAGATTGAAGGTGCGACGGCAGGCTGTGCCGGATCACGATCGTGCTGACAGCCTTCTTCGGCGACGAACTTGCCCGCTGGGCCAGCCTATAGCTGCGGCCGGATCAGCCTGCCGAGCGTGATCAGCGCGTCGCGCTGCCGGGGCGTGGCGGGATGGCCGAAATTCAACCGGACGTAATTGGAGAATTCCCGCTTGGCCGAGAAGATCGGGCCGGGTGCGATGCTGATGCCGCTCGCCAGGGCTTCCGCGTGCAGGCGCAGCGTATCGACCTGCTTCGACAGTTCCAGCCACAGGAAGTAGCCGCCGTCGGGCCGGGCCAGCCGGGTGCCGGCCGGAAAGTGCTCCTCGATGCTCGCCACGAGCTGCGCTTCCTGCATCGCCAGTTGCCGCCGCAACTGGCGTAGCTGATTGTCGAAGCCCCCCTGCTTCAGGTAGTCGGCCAGCGCCATCTGTAGCGGAACCGCCGTGGCCAGGCTGGTGGCGTATTTCTGCCGCTGCACCTCCTTGGCGTAGCGCCCGGCCGCGACCCAGCCCACCCGGTAACCCGGGGCGAGGCACTTCGAGAACGACGACACATGCAGCACCAGCCCGTCCCTGTCCATCGCCTTGCTGCACATCGGCGCCTCGCGGCCGAAATACAACTCGGCATACACGTCGTCTTCGATCAGCGGGACCTGATGCTCCTGCAGCAACGCCACCAGGGCGCGTTTGTTCTCGTCAGAAACCCGGCTGCCCGTGGGGTTGGCGAAGTTCAGCATGAACAGGCAGGCCTTGACCGGATGGTGGCGCAAGGCGTCGGCCAGCGCGCCGATGCTGACACCCTCGCGCGGATGGCTCGGTATCTCGATGACCTTGAGCCCGAGGCGCTCGCTGGCCTGCAGCCCGGCGTAGAAGGTCGGCGATTCTATGGCGATCAGGTCGCCGGGCTGAGTCAGCGCCTGCAGGCAGAGATTGAGCCCTTCCATCGCCCCCGAGGTGATGACGATCTCCTGCGGTGAAACCGATGCGCCGTGCGCCAGATAACGCAGCGCGAGCTGCCGCCGCAGTTCCTCGTTGCCGGGCGGAAGATCGGTCACGGTCGAGAGCGGATCCAGCCTGCGTGCCGCGCCGGCGAGAAAGCGCCCGAGCTTGTCCAGCGGATACAGCTTCGGGTCCGGAAAGCTCGAGCCGAGCGGGACGATGGCTGGATCGCGCACGCTGTCGAGGATCTGGAAGATGAAATCGCTGACCTCGAGCGCCGTCGACCCGCCGACCGGGTGGGTCATGCCCGGCTCGGGCATCTTCCGGCCAAGCCGCGCACGCACGAAGTAACCGGACTTCGGCCGCGCGTCGATCAGCCCGCGACTCTCCAGCAGATGGTAGGCCTGGGTCACCGTGACCGGACTGACGCCATGCGTCTTGCACGCCTGTCTGACGGAAAGCAGCTTGTCGCCGGGGCGCAGCACGCCATCGGCGATCAGCTTCGCAGTGCGGTCGGCGAAATCCTGGTAGAGACTCATCGCCGAATGGTAGCAGCACGATCGCGCAGCCAACCTGGGTGCAGATCGCTCTCCAGCGGCCAACCCCGCACCTCCGTTGCGAAGTCTCCAAAGTCGTCGTCAGAACGGTAGATCGAGACATCCGTGCTAGACCGCCAGACGCGGCGGCGGCGCAAAACCCAGAACGGTCTCCATCGCCAGGCCGATGCCGATGAGCTTCGGATCACTCCCGATCGGACCATCAAGACTCAACCCGACCGGGAGCCCGGAGGCGGTAACTCCCGCTGGCAAGGAAATACCGGGCATCCCCGCTGTGCTGCCGGGATCGGAGTTGCGGATCATCGTTGCAAACGTGTCGACGAGAGGTCCACCGTTGATGGAAATCTTGGACGAACCATTGACGGCATCGATGACTGGAGCCAAGAGGCTCGTCGTCGGGAACATCATCGCATCGAGCTTATTGTCCCCGAAATACGACGCATAAAGCGCCTGCATTCTTGGCCGATACACATGGACCGCATCGTCGTATTGGGAAGCCATCGTGCCCGCCAGGATCTCCTTGAGCGAGCCCTTCACGTCGGGGCTCGCCACCTGATCGTGGATGTCGTTCAGCGTGATGTTGCCAACGCCGGTCTCTGCAAGATATCTCGGTATGTCGGTCAATGCCTCGTGAAGAACGACCTGGAACGACACTTTGCGATCCAACTCCCAGAGACCAGGAAGATCCATCTCGATGAATGTGACGCCAGCGGCCTGAAGCTTCGAGCGTGCGGAACGCATGACGGCCTGGACTTCCGCATCCGTGTCGGTCCAGAAACTGCTCGGCACGCCGATTCTCAAACCAGCCAGACCGGCGGCCTTCACGACTGGCCCGCCAGTAATCGCAGCATCCAGCAATGCGACGTCCGCCATCGTACGGGCCATTGGCCCGATCGTATCCCGCGTGTGACAGATCGGGAGGACGCCCTTTCCGCTGTAGCGCCTTTCGTCGCGCCCATTGCCCACCGACGGTCTCAGACCGGCAATCCCACAGAGTGAACACGGAATGCGGACCGACCCTCCGGTATCGGTACCCAGCCCCGCCGGCGAAATTCGGGCAGCAATGGCCGCGCCCGTCCCGCCCGAAGATCCCCCAGGAACTCGCGAGCGGTCGTAAGGATTGCGCACAACCCCCGCAAACGGCGAAAAGTTCGTGCTGGTCGTGCCGAAGGCCAATTCATGCATATTGGCCTTGCCGATAATGATCGCGCCGGCATCGACCAAGCGCTGGAGGGTCGGCGCATTTTCCTTCGGGCGAAGATCCTTGAGTGCCGGCGTCCCGCCCGTAGTGGGAAGGTCGGCCGTGTTGATGTTGTCCTTCACGACGATTGGCAGGCCGGCGAGCAAAGGCAGGGGCCTACCCTTCGCCACCAGGGAATCGATGTTCCTCGCGGCGGCCAGCGCGGCGCCCTCGTTCAGGCTGATCATGCTGTTCAGGTCGGCGAGCTTCCTGGCCCGCTCGAGAAGCGTCTTGACATAAAGCTCGGCGGAAAGGCGGCCGGACTTTATCGCGTCGACCGCCTGCGAGGCGGTCAGCTCTGCCTGCTCCGCTGGATTCATCGCACCTTTCCTCATGCCTGCGCATCCGCCAAGCATCGAACCCATTGCCGACGATGCCGCAACCGTTGTGGTCGCGATCAGGAATCGGCGGCGTGACTCGTTGTTGATACCCATTTTGCTCAAGATCCACGAAATATGTGAAGAGACGGACTTGCCGGCCCTGTCTTCCGACCAATGAACCGGCAGGGCCCGCGACATCCCCTCAAGCGGAACGGGCCGGATCGGCCACCCTGGACTGGATTCCGGCAAAGCCGCTCATGAACACCTGCTGCACGAGCTCGCGAGTCGGCTGATCCTGATCCTCGCCAGCACCAAGGGGACGCCGGAAACTGCCTTTCCAGTGGACCGTGCAGCGTCGCGGGTCGGCGGCGGTCACCCACATCTCCCCGACGTATCCATGGAGCGGCAGATTGGTCTTGAGAATCCGGTAGCGGAAGTGCTGCCGGATCTCGTCGTAACTCAACAGTTCGCTGATCACGTAGCCGCCGCCCTGGATCTCGAACTCGCGCACGGCCCCCGGCACGCCCTCTTCACCCAGGATCAACCGGCAATTCAGCGTGGCGGGATGCCAGCCGTCGATCGCGCCAAAGGTCTTGAAGGCATTCCATGCGGTCCGGGCATCGGCTTCGAGATCGATCCTGTCGTATATCTCGAGATACTCCTTGCCGGAAGACCCGGCAAAGCCGGCCACATCCGTTTCCAAGTGTTCACGCAAATTCTTCTTCGTCGTCATCCTTGTCTCCTTGCTGGTTTCGCCGCCTGCATCGTGACCGACATCCGGCGCACGGGATCGGGTATTGCGGCGCGTTGCCCGCTGCTTGTCGACAAACTCGTCTCCGAGCCCGCTCACACGCCGAAGCGGGCGACTGCCTCCTCGTTCCACGCTACGCCCGTTCCCGGGGCGTCGTCCGGGACCGCTGCGCCGTCGCGGAACGCCAGCGGCTTGGCCAGAACCGGGCCCGCGAGATCCATGCGCTCCAGCCAGTGCGCCGTCGGGGTCACCGCCAGCAGGTGGGCGCTGATCTCCTGGAAGATGTGGCTCGACATCGGCAAGCCGCGCATCTCCGCAAGGGCCGCCGCCTTGAGCCAACCGGTGACGCCGCCGATCTTCATGACGTCGGGCATGCCCAGGTCGCAGGCGCCGGCGTCCAGCGCGCGCTGCATTTCCTCGACACCGCACCAGTTCTCGCCCATCTGGATCGGCAGGGCGGCCTGCGTACGGATGCGGGCGTGCCCGGCGTAGTCCTCCTGCAGGGTCGGCTCCTCGATCCACGACAAGCCGTATTGCTGCAGGGCACGAATGCGACGCTGCGCTTCGGGGACGGATAGCGATTGGTTGTAGTCGACCATCAGGTCGACTTCGCTGCCGATGCGCTTGCGGATGACCTCGACGATGTGGCAGTCGTCGCGCAGATCCTTGTAGCCGATCTTGATCTTGATGGCACGAAAGCCCGCATCGACGGCCCTTTCGGCACGCAGCAGGCCGATCGTCTCGCCATCCATGCTGTGGCTGTCATAGGCGGGGACGGGCCTCACCTTTCCGCCGAGCAGTTCGGCCAGCGGGAGCCCATGCGCCTTGGCGAGGGCATCCCAGGCCGCCATGTCCAGGCCTGCGCAGGCCATCATCGCAATGCCGCTGCGCCCGATCAGCCGCAGGCGCGCGGCAAGAAGCCGATCGAACGCATAAGGCGCCAGCGCCTGTCCGCACAGCACCGTGCCGAGCGATTGGACCAGCACACGCGTGCTTTCCAGCGCCAGGGGGGTGTAGGTGAAGACATAGGCGTGCCCGACGATGCCATTGCTCAGGTACAGGTCGATGAGCACCAGCGGCGATGCGTCCACCGTTCCGACGCTGGTCTTCACCGGGTATTCGAGCGGCACCATCACCGAACGCGCAACGATGCGCTCGACGATGCAATTGGCGATTTTTTCCGTGTTCATGAAGCAATCCCTCGCGTGATGTCCTGGTGAAAGTGGAGCTCGGCGCTCCGTAAAATGTCGCGATTCAAGTCCGCCACCGCGGCTGCCCCGGTCAGCGTCATGGCGCGTTCCAGCTCCGTCGCGATCAGCTTGAGAACCGCTGCCGCCCCGTCCTCGCCATCGACGGCAAGCCCGTAGAGCAGAGGGCGGCCGATGAACACCCCCTTCGCCCCCAGCGCGAGCGCCTTGACCACGTCCAGCCCGCTGCGGAAACCGCTATCGACGAACACCGGTAGATGCCCGTCGACCGCCTGCAGGACGCCGTCCAGCGCGCCGATTGTCGACATCGCGCCATCGAGCTGGCGGCCGCCGTGGTTGGAGACGATCAAGCCGTCGACGCCGGCCGACCGTGCCCTGGCGGCGTCCTCGGGGTGCAGCACGCCCTTGATCAGCAGCGGTCCATCCCACAGGCGCCGCAGCCAGCCCAGACTCTCCCACGTCAGGCTGCGATCCATCTCGCGGCTGAGCAGGGCCGCCTGCAGTTGCAGGGTGTCGGCCCCTTCCTCTTCGGCAAGATTGACGAAAGCCGGCATGCCGCTGGCCACGAAGCGCGTCAGCCAGCGGGGATGGAGCGCCAGATTGAACAAGGTTGCCGGCGAGGGCCTGAACGGCAGACGGAAACCATTGCGGACGTCGCGCTCGCGATAACCGCTGACCGGCACATCGACCGTCAGCACGAGCGCGCCGTAGCCGGCCCGACGCGCGCGACGCACCATCTGCTCGGCAATGCTGCGCTCACGCATGACGTAGAGCTGCAGCCAGTTCAGCGGCGACGGCGAGGACGCGACGGCCTCGAGCCGCGCGTTCGACGCGGTCGACAGCACGAACGGGATACCACAGCTCGCGGCCGCACGCGCCAGCAGCACATCGCCGAGCGGACGCGTCAGACCGTTGAAACCCATGGGCGCGACAGCGAAGGGATGGCGCCATGTCTGTCCGAACACTTCGATGGAGGTGTCCAGCGCGGACGTGTCCCTGAGCGTCCGCGGCAGCAGCGCCAGTCGATCGAGCCCGGCACGGTTGCGTCGCAGACACTCGCCACGCTCGGCGGCGCCATCGACATAGTCGAAGACGAAGCGCGGCAGGACTTTCTTCGCAGCGCGTCGGTAGTCCTCGACGTTCAACTTCATGGAAGCCATGATGCCGCTCCGAAGGATGGCGCGCTCACAGCGGATAGGCCTGTGCCGAACCGCGGATGGTGACCCATTGCCACTGGGTGAATTCCTCCCAGTTGGCCGGACCGCCGATGCTCGTTCCATTGCCCGAGGCGCCGACGCCACCGAAGGGATTCACCACGTCGTCAGCCACCGTCTGGTCATTGATGTGCAGCAGACCGGTTCTGAGCCGGTTGCCGATTTCAAGTGCGCGCCCGACCGAGTTCGAGATCACCCCGGCGGACAGGCCGTATTCCGTCCGGTTCGCCAGCATCACCGCCTCGTCGTCGGTGTCGAAGCCGGTGATGCAGGCAACCGGCCCGAAGATTTCCTCTTCGAAAGCGGGCATGCCGGGCTTCACGCCGCTCAGGACGGTCGGCCAGAAGAACAGTGCGTCGTGCCGTCCGCCCGCCTCGAGTTTCGCCCCCGCGGCCACCGAGCGATCGACGATGTCCTGTGCGCTGCGCACCTGCGCGGCATTGATCATCGGCCCCAGCGCGGCGGCGTCGGTCGCCGGGTTGCCGACGGTCAGTTGCTGCGCCTTGGCGGCAAGCCGGCGCGCGAACTCGTCCTCGATGGTGCGCTGAACCAGGATGCGACCGGTCGCCATGCAGATCTGGCCCTGGTGCAGGTAGGCGCCCCACGCCGCATTCGACACGGCGACGTCGAGATCGGCGTCGTCGAGCACGATCAGGGTGTTCTTGCCCCCGAGTTCGAGCGAGACCTTCTTCAGGTTGGCGCCGGCCAGCTCTCCCACCTTGCGCCCGGCTGCGGTCGATCCGGTAAAGGCGATCATCGCCACGTGCGGATCGCGGCACAGCGCCGCGCCAAGATCGCCGCCGCCGGTCAACACATGGAGCACGCCGTTCGGCAGGCCGGCCTCGGCCAGCAGTCTGGCGATGATCACGCCACCGCTGATCGCGGTGCGCGGGTCGGGTTTCAACACCACCGCGTTGCCCACCGCCAGTGCCGGCGCGACGGCGCGCATGGCCAGGTAGAGCGGGAAGTTGAACGGAGCGATCACGCCGATCACCCCCAGCGGCGCTCGCCGGCACATGCTGAGGCGGTCCGCCGTGCTGGGCAGCACCAGGCCCTGGGCCTGTGAGGGCATCGCGGCGGCTTCCCGCAAGCTGCGAATCGTGATGGAAAGCTCGAATTCGGCCTTCGCACGGGTCGATCCGCTCTCGCGCACGATCCACCCGGTCAGCTCCGCGAAATGGCGCTCGCCGAGTTCGGCCGCCGTCCGCAGAATCCGCGCCCGATCCTCGAAATGCATCTTCGCCCAGCTCCCTTGCGCGCGGGCCGCGGCGGCGCTGAAGCGGCCGAGCTCATCGCCGGCAAGCATCCCGATCCGGCTCAGCACCTCGCCGGTCGCCGGCTCGATGATCTCCGCCTGCTGTCCGCAGCGTTCCCAGGTGCCGGAGAACACGCTCTCGGCCCACTCCGATTCGTTCAGCCAGGCTCCGCCGGCGGTATTTGATAGCGTCTCGTTCATTGTCGTCTCCAATTCCTTGTCGATATTCATGAGCGCGTCCGTTCAGGACGCATGGGTCAGCACTTCGATCAGCACCGGCTCCTGGCCCGCCAGGGCGTGCGTCAGGGCGCGCTGGAAGTCGCGCGCGGTGTCCACTCTCGTCGCCCGCACGCCGTAGCCCTGCGCGAGGGCACAGAAATCGATGCCGGGCACGTCGAGACCGGGTACCTCCTTGACGTTCAGCACATCGGCGAACCAGCGCAGGGCGCCATAGGTGCCGTTGTTCAGGATCACGAAAACGGCCGGGATGCCATGCTGCGCCGCCGTCCACAGCCCGGTGATCGAGAAATTGGCCGATCCGTCGCCGATGACGCCGATGACCCTGCGGTCCGGGCAGGCGAGCTGCACTCCGAGCGCGACCGGAATGCCGAAGCCCAACCCTCCGGCCGCGGGAAAGTAGTAGCTGCCCGGCTCCCGCATCGGCAGCCGTTCCCAGAGGATGTTGGTGGTCGAGGTGGACTCGTTCACATAGATCGCATCGGCCGGCGCGGTGTCCGCCAGGACATCGAAGACCTCCTGTGGAAGGAGTGCGCCCGGTCTCCCCCGATGCTCCCGCCTGGGCAGGGGCCGCGCGCGGGGCAAGGCGCGCTCGGCCACCGGCACGGCATCCGCGAGCAGTTCGAGCGTGCCGCGGATGTCCGCCACGATCGCACTCCCCGCCGGCGCCCGTGCGGCTTCCTGCGGGTCGCAGGTGACGTGCAGTATGTTCGCGCCCTCGGGCACGAGTCGCCCCGGCTCGTACTGGTGATAGCGAAACACCGGTGCCCCCATCACGAGGATCAGATCGTGGCCCTCGAGCAATCGCGAAATGGACGCCATTCCCGCGGGAAGCACACCCTGGAAGTGCGGATGCGTGGTCGGAAAGGGGCAGCGGGCCGGCGACGGCGCGATCCACACTGGCAGGCACTGCTTTTCCGCCAGCAGGATCGCGGCATGCTGGGCCGCAGCTGCATCGACGTCCGACCCCAGGACCAGCACCGGGTTACGGGCGCGCGCGAGTTGCCCGACCATTTCGTCGAGCGCCTGGCGGGTCGGCACGGTCGCGCCGCCCACGCTGCGCGCCGCCAGCAACTCGGACTGCGGCGCCACCGGCGCATCCCAGTCGTCGTAGGGGATCGACAGGTAGACCGGCCCATTGGGCGGCAGCGAAGCCAGATGAATGGCCTGGCTCAGCGCCCGCGGCACGTCCTGCGGGCTTGCCGGCTCATAGCTCCACTTCACCAGAGGGCGAGGCAGCAGGCTGGCATCGACGTTGGTCAGCATCGGTTCCAGCCCGATCATTCCGCGCACCTGCTGGCCTGCGGTGATGACGAGCGGCGAATGCGATGCGATGGCATTGGTCATCGCCCCCATCGCATTGCCCGTGCCGGCGGCTGCGTGCAGATTCACGAATGCCGGACGTCGGGTGGCCTGCGCGAATCCGTCCGCCATCCCCAGCACGACTCCCTCGTGGAGGCCGAGGACATAGCGGAAATCCGACGGAAAATCCTTCAGGAAAGGCAACTCGTTGGAGCCGGGATTACCGAAGATCGTCGTCAGGCCATGACGGCGGAGGAGTTCGTAAGTCGCTGCATGGACGGTCGTCATCATGCTTGCGCGGGGTTTCGAATCGCTGAATGAGGGCGGCATGGCCGCTGCGGCCGCGGTGCTGGCGGGCGTCATCGCGTCACCTCGGCACTGGGCTGCAACCGGGGCCGGCGCACGCCCGGAATCTGGTGCTTGACTGCCCACAGGGCGAGCAGGACGACGACCATCGCGGTGCCGAGCAGGGCGAAGTAGCCGAACGAACCTCCCGCGGTGATGACGGCGGCGCCGGCGAACGCGCTGAGGATGGCGCCGATGCGGCCGATCGCCAGGGTCGCAGCCGTTCCTGTGGCACGCACGTTGGTGGGATAGACGTTGGCGCACAGCGAGTAGATGATGCACTGCACCGTGGTCACGAACAGGCCATGCACGCCGACGCCGAAGATCAACAGATCGGTGCTCTCCTTCGGATTCAGCCCCATCAGCCAGAAGGCACTGATGGCGCCGCCGGTGCAGAACACCGCCAGCGGCCAGCGCGAGCCGAAGCGCGTGATTGCGGCGGCGCAAAGCAATGCCCCCAGCGCTCCGCCCAGGTTGTAGGCGGTCAAACCCGCACCCGCCACGTTCGCGGCGAGGCCCTCGCTCGACAGCATCGTCGGCAGCCAACTGAACGCGCTATAGACGGCAAGCAGGCAGCCGAAGCAGGCGATCCAGAGGGCGAAGGTGTCGCGTGCGCGCCCATTCTGGAACAGCGCACGAACGCCGGCGTTTTCCGCCACGTCCTGCTCGCGGCTGTCGAAGAAGCCGGTGCCGGCCGCCACCGGGCGCGACATCCGGCCGAGCAGGCCGATCAGCTCCGGCCAGCGACCATGGTGATGAGCGAGAAAACGAGGCGACTCGGGCAGGCGGAAGAAAAGCACCACGCCCAGCGCGAGCGGAATCAGCCCGCCGACCTTGAACAGCCCCCGCCACCCCAGCTCGGGAATGACCGCGTTAGCGAACAGGCCGGCGAGCATGCCACCGACCGGCACGCAGACGATGGTCGCGGTCACGGCCAGGGTGCGGCTCCTGAGCGGCGTGAACTCGGCGGTCATCGTCGTGCAGGTGGGCAGCGCTCCGCCGATGCCGAGGCCGGCGATGAATCTCAGCGCCGCGATCTCTCCCAGGCTCGAGGCGAAGCCGATGGCACACGTGGCAATGCTGAACAGCACGACGCTGCCGATGATCGCCCTGCGCCGTCCGTAGCGGTCCGCGAAAAGACCTGCGCAGGCGCTGCCGATGCCCATGCCGACGAGGCCCCAGGCGACGACGGGTGCAAAATCACCACGACCGACACCCCATTCCTTCATGAGGTGGGGGATGGCGAAGCCGATGAGCTGGCCGTCGAAGCCGTCGGCCACGATCGACAGCGCGGCCAGGAAGACGACGACTTTCTGCATCGTCGTCCAGGGCCCGTCATCGATGAGCCTGCCGATGTCGAGCGACGCTCCGTGCTTGAATGCCGCGCTGCTCATTGGACACCTCCGGTGCCCGAGTCATGCGCTGCGACGCATTGCGGTCCTGCCTTCCACGTCTCGTACCGGGGCACCGACGTACCGGTCCCGGCCTTGCACGGGTATTCCATTCGATTTGTCTCCACGTTTGCCATTCCTCCTGTTGGTTGCCGCGCCGGTTCAGTGGAATCGAGTTGGCCAGCACCGCGGAGGTCAGACTAAACAGGTTGATCGATCGATAAAACGCAACTAACCTATGTTACAAATCGATGGTATCTATACAATGGAACAGATCGACCTCAATCTGATTCGTGTGTTCGTCGCCATCTACGAGACACAGAGCGCGACAGCGGCCGCCGAGCAGCTCGACATCACGCAGCCGACGGTCAGCTACGGCCTGGCGAAGTTGAGGGACACGTTGTCGGACCGGCTTTTCGTCCGCGAAGGGCGCAGCCTCAAACCGACGCCGCGCGCAAGCCTGCTTTATCCAAAGCTGCGCGATGCCCTGATCGGCATCGGGAAGGCGATCGAGGAAACCCACCGCTTCGATCCCGAGACGGCCTCGCGCATGTTCGGCATCGCCATGACCGATATCGGCAGCCTGTATTTCCTGCCAGCGCTCGAAGCGGATTTCCGCGCGAAGGCCCCGCGCATCGGCATCGAGGTCCGGCAAGTCACCGTCGACGACATCGTCGATCAGCTTGCTTCGGGGAAACTCGACACGGCGGTCGGCAATCTGCCATCCCTGCGCGGCCAGACGCGCAGTGCGGTGCTGTTTCGCGAACACTACGTCTGCCTGATGGGCGCAGACCATGCGGCCGCCATCGGCGAACTGACGATGGACCGCTTTCTCGCCAGCCGCCACGTGGCCGTGTCGTCCACCTATTCGGGGCATCGGCTCGCCGAGGATGCCCTGCTGGATCAGGGCATTTCGCGCCAGATCGTCGTGCGAACGCCGTATTACACGGCTCTGCCGCTCTTGCTCGCACATAGCGACCTGATCGTGCTGCTGCCCTCGCGCATCGCGCGACTCTTCGCGACGCAAACGGCTGTGGTCGCACTGCCGGCACCCATGGATTTGCCCGAATTCGACGTCAGGATGCACTGGCACGCGAGACACGAGGCGAGTCCCGCGCTCGGCTGGCTGCTCGACCGTCTTGCCGCGATCGGCAAGAACTTGTAACGCACTCGCCAATCCGCTTCGAGTATCCCGCCTATGCGAGCGGGCCGAGAGGTACGACGTGCTACGAAGTGCCGGCCGTCAACAATAAAAATCGCGTTCCTTATTCTGTTTCTTGCTAAGCAGTGCCCGATTCAGGGCCTGCCCCACCCCATGCTCAAGGCACGAAGGGCCAGAACAGCGGGATCAGTGCGCTGCACAACAGCCAGGTGATGATGTTCATCGGGATACCCAGCCGGGCGAAGTCGCTGAAGCGGTAATTGCCTGCGCTATAGACCAGCGTATTGGTCTGGTAGCCGATCGGGGTGGCGAAACTGCAGCTCGCGGCGAACATCACGCCCACCACGAAGGGGCGCGGATCGACACCCAGCTGCTGGGCGAGCCCGATCACCACCGGTGTGAACAACACGGCGATCGCATTGTTGCTCAGCGCCTCGGTCGCGACCGAGGTGATCAGGATCACCAGCGACAGCATCACCCATGGCGACATGCCCTGCCCGATCTGCGCCAGCCAGGCGGCCAGCATCTGGTCGAGACCGGAACTGCGCATCGCGGTGCTGATGGCGAGCATGCCGAAGATCAACATCAGGATGGGCCACTCGATCGACTTGTAGGCCTCGTCGCTGGTAATGCAGCCGGTGACCATCACCACCACCGCGCCGATCAGCGCCAGGCCCTCGATCGGCATCACGTCGAGCGCGGCCAGCAGCATCACGCCGACGATCGTCGCCAGGGCGATCGGCGCCTTGTGACGGCGATTCGCCGTCTGGCGTCCCTCGGTGATGGCGAACAGGTCGCCGTTGTCGCAGAAGCGCTTGATCTGGGCAGGCGTCCCCTCCACCAGCAGCAGGTCGCCCGACAGCAACTGGAAGTCGTCGCCGATCTGCGCGAACGAGGCATTGCGCCTATGCACCGCCACCAGGTGGATGCCATAGCGCGCCAGCAGGTCGAGATCGCGGATCGGGCGCTGGATGTAGCGCGAGGTCGGACCGACGATCGCCTCGACCATGACCACGTCGCTCCGGCGCAGCGTTTCCAGGTCGTGGGGGTCGCCTCCTGGCTGGGCCTGGAGCCCGACGAGGTCGGTGCTGCGCAGCTCCATCATCGCATCGCTGCGACTATGGACCACAACGCGATCGCCTGAGGCCAGGCGAGTCTCGGGATCGGGCTCGTTGAACTCGGCTTCGCCGCGCACCAGATTCAGCACTCTGATCGTTCCGTTGCTGAGCCGGGCCTCGCGCAGCGTCTTGCCAGCCAGGTGCGAACCCTCGGGCACGAACAGCTCGGTCATGAACCAGCGTTCTCCGCTGCCGGCGCCGAACTGCTGCGTCAGTGTCTCACGCACCGGCAGCAGCCGCGGCGCGAAGAACAGCATGAAGGCGCCGCCCACCGCAGCCATGATGATCGCCGGCAGGCTGATCTCGAACATCGAGAACGGCGCGAGGCCCTGCGCCCGCGCCACGCCATCCACCAGGATGTTGGTCGACGTACCGACCATCGTCACCAGCCCGCCGAGGATGGTCGAGTACGAGAGCGGAATCAGCAGCCGCGACGGCGCCATGCCGTGGCGGGTGGCCACCGCGATCACCGCCGGGATCATCACCATGACCACCGGCGTGTTGTTGATGAAGGGCGAAACCAGCAGGCAGATACACATCAGCGCTGCCAGCAGGCGGCGTTCGCTGGCGCCGGCGGCCGCACTCAGCCACTCGCCGAGTTTGTCCACGCAGCCGGTGCGCGACAACGCCCCGCTGATGATGAACAGGCAGGCGATGGTGATCGGCGCGCTATTGCTGAAGACGCCGATCACATCCTTCGCCTTCAGGACTCCGCCGACGAGCAGCACGCTCACCGCCGCCATCACCGCGATGTCGGGCTTCACCCATTCGCGCACGAAGGCGACGAACAGAACGACGAGGACGACACTGACGAAGGGCGCAGCATAGATTTCGGGCAGCAGCATGGCGGGCGGTCGAACGCATTGGACGGGGCAGCTTATCGCCGCCCCTGCAACCGCCAAAGATTAAAAGCTGCAATGCTTATTCCCCAGATTGAAATGGGCTTGGTGCGGTGAGCCTGACGCAAGGTTGCGCCGCCATTTTGTCCAACTCGATCGTCGTCACCACAAATCGATAATTCCCACACCCGTGAACGGGATATATTTGCGAACCAGTGCATCGCCATGCCGCGAACAGATTTCCTTGAGCGTCGCGCGGCGCCAGGACAGAACGAAGCGGTTGCCAGGTCGCGGAACAACGTACCGTCGGGCTCGTGCCACGGGACAGGCTTCGAACACGGAGATGAGAACGTGAACAATCAAGCAAGCAACAGTTCCTCCCTGTCCGATACGGATGCTGCGGCACGAACGAGCGAGTGGCCCTCCTTCCTGCTGCTCGCCTTCGTCGGCCTGCCGGTCGCCATGACCCTGTTGATCGCAGCGTACGGCTTCGTGGTGTGGCTCCTCCAGATCCTGGTCTTCGGCCCACCGTCCTGATCCCTCGACATTCGGCGCGCCCTTCATGGCGCGCGGCTGACGCTGAAGCGGACAACACGCAGGAGAAACGTGATGAAAAGACTACTCGGGCGCGTCAGGGATCTGTTTCTCAAGCCATCGGTCAAGATCGGGCTGGGTGTACTCGTGACCGGCGGCTTCGTCGCCGGCGTGCTTGCATGGCAGGGATTCAGCACCGCCATGGAAGCCACCAACAAGGAGGAGTTCTGCATCAGCTGTCACACGATGCATGACAATCTGCTGCCCGAATTGCAGAAGACGGTGCACTGGAACAACCGCAGCGGTGTGCGCGCACGCTGCCCGGACTGCCATGTGCCGCACAACTTCACCGACAAGGTCGCGCGCAAGATGCAGGCCAGCCGCGAGGTGTGGGGGCACGTGGTCGGCACCATCGGCACCCGCGAAAAGTTCAAGGAGCATCGCATCATCCTTGCACAGCGCGAGTGGGCCCGCTTCGCCGCCAACGGATCGAAGGAGTGCCGCGCCTGTCATGACTACAAGGACATGAACTTCGACAAGATGCGGCCGACCTCCCAGGTGGCGATGCGCAATGCCGCCGCACGCAACCAGAGTTGCGTGGACTGCCACAAGGGCATCGCGCATCAACTTCCCGATATGAAAGGCGCGCGTAATCCAGCTTTCGATACGCTCGTGTCGTCCGCCGCCAGCCAGAGTGTCGAGGCCGGCCAGTCGTATTTCCTCGTCGTCCCGCAGGACCTGTATGCCGACGAAGGCCTGAGCAAGCGCATCGGCTCGATCGAGGTCGCCACCCAGGTCAAGGTGCTCGAGACCAAAGGCGACGCGCAGCGCGTCGAGCTCGCGCTGTGGCGCAAGAACAAGGGTTATGGCCGCGTGTGGTACGGGCACTTCGGACTCAACATCACCAGCGCCATCCTCGACAAGGAGATCGCTCAGGACAAGAGCTTCGTCAAGGTACTCGATGCCAAGGAAGACCCGATGACCGGCCTCGAGTGGCAGCAAGTCACGGCCACCGCGTGGATGCGCAAGGGGAGCGTGCTCGACAGCGTCGAACCGATCTGGACCATCGCCCGCGCCAGCTACAGCACCAGTTGCAGCGTGTGCCACCGCCAGCCCGACGAGGCGCACTTCGACGCCAACACCTGGCCAGGACTTTTCGGCGGCATGGTCGGCTTCACCAGCATGGACGCCGACACGTCGCGCGTGGTGCTCAAGTACCTGCAGACACACTCTTCCGATTTCAGCACGACGCAGCACGGTAGCGGTTCAGCGGAAACATCGCTGCAGACGGCCCGTCCTTGATCAGGGGTGAACGACATGAACTACTCTCGGCGAGGTTTCCTGAAGGCGATGGCTGCGATGTCGGGCAGCGCGCTGGTCGCCCCCGGTCTGCTCACGAGCCGCCCCACCCACGCTGCCGGCGAGGCGGCCAGTGCCAGCGACGACATCACCACCTGGAAGATCACCGGCTCGCACTTCGGCGCGATGCGTGCCAAGGTGGTCGGGGACCGGGTCGTAGACATCCGCCCGTTCGAACTCGACAAGCATCCGACCGAAATGATCCAGGGCATCCTGGGCCTGATCTACAGCCCGTCGCGCGTGCGCTACCCGATGGTGCGGCTCGACTGGTACCGCAAGCGTCACCTCAGCGACACCAGCCAGCGCGGCGACAATCGTTTCGTGCGCGTGAGTTGGGACGAGGCGCTGGACATCTTCTACGCAGAACTCGAACGCATCCAGAAGGATCACGGCCCGTGGGCACTGCATACCGCAGGCGTCGGCTGGCGCTCGGTCGGCCAGGTCCACAGCTGCGGCAACCACATGGTGCGCGGCATCGGCATGCATGGGCGCAGCGTAGGCACAGCCGGCGACTATTCGACCGGCGCCGGGCAGACGATCCTGCCTTACGTGCTCGGCTCGACCGAGGTTTACTCGCAGGGCACCTCGTGGGACGTGATCCTGAAAGAGAGCAAGTTGATCGTGTTCTGGGCCAACGACCCAATCAAGAATCTGCAGGTGGGCTGGAACACCGAGACGCACGAGGCTTACGCCTACTACGAACAGCTGAAGCAGAAGATCGCCGACAAGTCCATCGAGGTGATCTGCCTCGACCCGGTGAAGAGCAAGACGCTGAACTACCTCGGCGCCAAGCACCAGTACATCAACCCGATGACCGATGTGCCGCTGATGCTGGCCATCGCCCACACGCTGGTGAAGGAAGACCTGCACGACAAGAAGTTCCTCGACAGCTACACCCTCGGCTTCGATCGCTTCCTGCCCTACCTGGAAGGCAAGACCGAAGATCAGGTCGAGAAGACGCCGGAATGGGCGGCGAAGATCTGCGGCGTGCCGGCCGAGCGCATCCGCGAGCTCGCCCGCCTGATGGCCAAGCACCGCACCCAGCTCATCTTCGGCTGGGCGGTGCAGCGTCAACAGCATGGCGAGCAGCCCTACTGGATGGGCGCGGTGCTTGCGGCCATGCTCGGCCAGATCGGCCTGCCCGGGGGCGGCATCAGCTACGCGCACCACTACAGCTCGGTGGGCGTGTCCTCGTCGGGTGCGGCGATGCCGGGCGCCTTCCCGCTCAACCTCGACCCCGGCCGAAAGCCGAAGCACGACAATACCGACTTCAAAGGCTACAGCTCGGTCCTGCCGATCGCGCGCGTCATCGATGCCCTGCTCGAACCCGGCAAGGAGATCGATTTCAACGGCGGCAAGGTCAAGCTGCCGCCCTACAAGATGGCAATCTTCAGCGGATGCAACCAGTGGCATCGCCAGCCCCAGCGCAACCGCATGAAGGAAGCCTGGCGCAAGCTTGAAACGGTGGTGGCAATCGACTACAACTGGACCGCCACCTGCCGCTTCGCCGACATCGTGTTGCCGGCGTGCACGCCCTACGAGCGCAATGATCTCGATGGTTACGGGTCGTACAGCAACCGTGGCGTGATCGCGATGCACAAGCTCATCGACCCGCTGTTCCACTCACGCACCGACTTCGAGATCTTTCGCGGCCTTACCCGGCGCTTCAACCGCGACGCCGAATACACGCGCGGCATGGACGAGATGCAATGGGTGGAAAAGATCTACGAGGACTGTCGCAAGGAAAACGGCCTCAAGGACATCGCGATGCCGCCCTTCGCCGAATTCTGGAAGAAGGGCTACGTGCTCTTCCCGGAAGGCAAGCCCTGGGTCCGTCATGCCGGATTCCGCGACGACGCCGAGGTCAACGCACTGGGCACGCCCTCCGGCTTCATCGAGATCTTCAGCCGCAAGATCGAACGCTATGGCTACGCCGATTGCAAGGGGCATCCGGTGTGGATGGAGAAAGCCGAGCGCTCCCATGGCGGCCCAGGCTCCGACCGTTTCCCCCTGTGGCTGCAATCCGTGCACCCGGACAAACGTCTGCACTCGCAGTTGTGCGAATCCGAAACGCTGCGTGGCACCTATGCGATCCAGGGTCGCGAGCCGGTGTTCATCGGTCCTCAGGACGCCTCGGCACGTGGCATCAAGCACGGCGACCTGGTGCGGGTGTTCAACGACCGCGGCCAGCTGCTGGCCGGGGCGCATGTCTCGGACAACTTTCCGCCCGGCGTGGTGCGCATCCAGGAGGGGGCGTGGTACGGGCCGACCGGACCGGAGATCGGCTCCCTCGACACCTACGGCGACCCGAACACGCTGACGCTCGACATCGGTACATCCAGTCTCGCGCAGGCCACTAGCGCCAATACCTGCCTGGTGCAGGTCGAGAAGTTCGCCGGCACACCCCCGCCGGTGACGTCCTTCGGCGGACCGACCGAGGTCGATCCCGAAGGTCGGACGCTGAAGACCTCATGAGCGCCTGCGAACCCGCAAAGATCGCCCCTGCCGAATGGGAGCTTGCCAGCGCCCAGCGCAGCAGGCTATACGGCTGGTTTTCCGCGCTGTATGCGGAGGAGGTTCAGGAGGCCCTGTTCGAGAAGCACTTCTCGGGCGGGTCCTTCGAGCCTTTCGAAGGCGTGTCCGCACTGGGGCTAGCCGGGGAGGTTCGCCGGCTCGAAGCGGCGATCACCGCGCTGCACGACGTTCCGCTCGCGCGCCTCGAGCTGGCCGCGGATTTCGCGCAGCTGTTCCTGCTCGACGCCCGAAGTGGCGCCCTGCCCTATGCGTCGGCTTACGAGGGCGACGCTTCAGCTGCACGGCTTTACAGCGCTGCGGAGGCAAAGATGCGCGAGCTGTTGGCGTCCCGCGCGCTGGCCATCTGTTCGACCTTCCGCGAACCCGCCGACCACCTGGCCGTTCTGCTCTCGCTCCAGGCGCATCTGGCGCAGCATCAGTGCGCCGCGGGTGACATCCACGCTGCCGCGCAGGAGCAGGCCGACCTGCTGCGCACAGCCCTGCTCAACTGGCTACCCCGGTTCGTCGCCCGCTGCCAACAGGTCAAGCCTCGTTTCGATTTCTACCCCGCCCTGGCAACCCTCCTTCTCGGCTTCATGCGCGCGGATCTCAGTTTTCTCGAAGACCTCGCGACGGACTGACCGGCACGGTCAGCGGCTCGCAGCCGACCTGTGGACGACGGTCCGGGTGGCGGAACAGGGAGACGATCGCGCCCGCAAGCTATCCTCCGAGCTGCCCCGGTCGGCGCCTTGAGGCCGCATAATGCGAACTGATCACTCACCACGACCGGAGACTCAGTAATGCGCCAGGCCGAACGTGCCATTTTCGACCTTCGACGCGGACTTCCCATCCTGCTGCGCGACAGCGGCACAGCCACCCTTGTGCAGGCAGTCGAGGGGCTGAACGATCGGACGCTGGGCCATGCTCAGTCGTTGAGCGGCTCGATTGCGCAGTTGGCGCTGTCCAGGCATCGCATGGCCGCACTCACCGGCAAGAGCAATGGCGACGCCGTCCTGCTCCACCTGTCACCGTTGCCAGGCAGCGCCGGCCTGGGCGACATCGCCTGGACACGCGGTACGAAGATTCCCACCGGGGCACAGATCGTCCCGGCCGACAAACCCGCCCTCGCCGCCATTCGGCTGCTGGCACGGGCCCTGCTGGTACCGGCGGCGATCGTCTGCCCCGTCGCCGCGACAAACTCGGACAGGATCGAAGCCGAGCTGGCAAACGGCAACCTGCTTGCCGTCGATGTCGACGAGGCGCTGCGCCTGTGCGAAGTGGGAACGGCGCAGCTCACCCGCGTGAGTGAGGCGCGCGTTCCGCTTGCCGAAGCCGAAATCAGCCGCTTCGTGCTGTTCCGCGAGGCCGACGGCATGCGCGAGCACGTCGCCATCGTGATCGGCGACCGCGCAAAGTGGGCGCAGGATGTGCCGGTGCGACTGCACTCGTCCTGCCTGACGGGCGACCTCTTCGGCAGTCTTAAATGCGATTGCGGAGAGCAGCTGCGCCGCGGCGTGGCCGCGATCAATGGGCAGGGCGGCGGCGTCCTGCTCTACCTGTCGCAGGAAGGCCGCGGCATCGGGCTCGCCAACAAGCTGCGTGCCTACGGCCTGCAGGACGAAGGGCTGGACACGATCGACGCGGACCAGACCATCGGCTTCTCGCAGGACGAGCGCGATTTCCGCGTCGCCCACGAAATGCTCGACCAGCTCGGTGTGTCGCGCATCCTGCTGCTCACCAACAATCCGGCCAAGGTCGAAGCGCTGCAGCGTGCCGGGGTGAAGGTCACCGGCCGGCAGGCAATTTACGGCGAGATCACCGACCAGAACCTGCGCTATCTGCACACCAAGGCGCAGCGCCATGGCCACTGGCTGCACGAGTTGCTGAACGAGCAGGGCGAACCCGCCTCGGAAACGCCGGAACGACTGCCCGCCCCCGGCTCGTCCGCAAGCTAGCGCTGCAACGGCGGGGCTGATGCGCGCTTCAGGCTTGCGCTTGTGCAGCCCTCACGAACCAACCGAGTGGGAGAGCGATGAGCTCCATCGAAACCCTGACAGTCCACGGCCTGGGCCGCGTGGCCGAGCCCTATCGCGACATCGTCCCGCCGATCCACCTGGCGAGCACCTTCGAGCGTGCTGCAGACGGCAGCTACCCGGGCGGGCGCGTATATGCACGAGATGGCAGCCCCGCCTACATCGAGGCCGAAGAAGTCTTGCGCCAGCTGGAAGGCGGCTCGCAGGCGCTGCTGTTCGCCTCCGGGCACGCCGCGGCGACGGCGGTGCTGCAGGCACTGGAGGCCGGCGACCGTGTGGTCGCGCCGCAGTCGATGTACTGGGCGCTGCGCAAGTGGCTGCTGGATCGGGCCGAGCACGGCCACATCCAGCTCGCGTTCTATGACAACGCGGACATCGACGATCTTCGGCGTCAGCTCGCCGCAGCACCCACCCGCCTGCTGTGGATCGAGACGCCCGCCAACCCGACCTGGGAGATCACCGACATCCGCACGGCCAGCACCCTGGCGCGCGAACACGGGGCGATGACGCTGGTGGACTCCACCGTGCCGACACCGGTGCTGAGCCAGCCGCTGGCGCTGGGCGCCGACATCGTCCTGCACTCGGCGACCAAGTACCTCAACGGCCATTCCGACGTGGTCGCCGGCGCACTCGCCACGCGCGAGGATTCGCCGCTGTGGCAGCGCGTCCGCGCGATGCGCAACCTGGGTGGCGCGGTGCTGGGGCCTTTCGAGGCCTGGCTGCTGCTGCGTGGCATGCGCACGCTGCATCTGCGGGTACGCGCCGCCTGCGCGAGTGCGCTGAAGCTCGCGACCGAACTCGAGGCGCACCCTGCGATCGCACAGGCGCTGTATCCGGGGCTGGCCTCGCACCCGGGGCATGCGACCGCGGCCGCGCAGATGAGCGGCGGCTTCGGCGGCATGCTGTCGATCAGGGTGAAAGGGGGCGAGGCGGCCGCGCGCGAGGTGGCGGCGCGCGTGCGCGTCTTCAAGCGCGCGACTTCTCTCGGCTCGGTAGAAAGCCTGATCGAGCACCGCGCCAGCGTCGAAGGCCCGGGCACCCGCTGCCCGGACGACCTGCTGCGCTTGTCGGTGGGGATCGAGCCGGTGGAAGACCTGCTCGCGGACCTGCAGCAGGCGCTGCAGGTCTGAACGGCCGGGCCCCGCGCGGGGCCCGGCCAAAGCACATCAGAACGCCGGCACCACCGCGCCCTGGTACTTGTCGGCGATGAATTTCTTCACTTCCGGAGAGGTCAGCGCCGCGGCCAGCTTCTTCATCGCCGGGCTGTTGGCGTTGTCCTCACGCGCCACCAGCAGGTTGGCGTAAGGCGAGCTGGCGTCCTCGATGAACAGCGAGTCCTTGACCGGGTTCAGCTTGGCCTGGATCGCATAATTGGTGTTGATCAGGGCGAGGTCGACCTGGTTCAGCACGCGCGGCAGCGTCGCCGCCTCGAGTTCGCGGAACTTCAACTTCTTCGGATTGGCGACGATGTCCTTCGTCGTGGCGATGATGTTGTTCGGGTCCTTCAGCGTGATCACGCCCTGCTTGGCCAGCAGCAGCAGCGCGCGGCCGGAGTTGGACGGATCGTTGGGCAGCGCCACGGTTGCGCCCTCGGGCAGCTGGGCCACCGACTTGACCTTCATCGAGTAGCCGGCGAAGGGCTCGACGTGGACCTTGGTCACCACGGTCTGGATGTCGTTCTTCTGCTTCTTCTTGAACTCGTCCAGATACGGCTGATGCAAGAAGAAATTGCCGTCTACCCGCTTCTCGTTGGTCTGCATCGAGGGCTGCACGTAGTCGGTGAACACCTTCACCTCGAGATCGACCCCCTCCTTCGCCAACATCGGCTTGACGAATTCGAGCAGTTCGGCATGCGGCACCGGCGTGGCAGCGATCACCAGCTTGTCGGCGGCCTGCGTGGTGGCGGCGAAGGCCAGGGTGCCGATGGCGGCGCACAGCAGTTTGCGGATGGTCAGGGTCATGGAACGCTCCTTGTAGGAAAGGTCGATGCCGCAAAGATCATTTGCGGCTGAAATGCAGCACGAGCCGGTCGCCCGCGTGCTGGATGAATTGAACGAGCACCACCAGCAATGCGACGGTGATCACCATCACTTCCGTCTGGAAACGCTGGTAGCCGAACCGGATGGCGAGGTCGCCCAGGCCGCCGCCGCCGATCACGCCCGACATCGCGGCATACGACATCAGCGTGATCGCGGTGACGGTGGTGGCGGCGATGAGCCCGGGCATGGCCTCGGGCAGCAGCGCGCCGAAGATGATGCGGTGCGTCGGGATACCCATCGCCTGGCAGGCTTCGATCACGCCGCGATCGACTTCGCGCAGCACGTTCTCCACCAGGCGCGCGAACAGCGGCGAGGTGCCCACCACCAGCGGCGGGATGGCGCCTTCGACGCCGAGCGAGGTGCCGATCAGCAGCACCGTGACCGGAATCATCACGATCAGCAGGATCAGGAAGGGCACCGAGCGCAGCACGTTCACCGCGAAGGACAGCACGCGGTACAGCCCGCGCCGCTCCAGCAGCTGGCCGCTGGCGGTGACGAACAGCAGGATGCCGAGCGGCAGGCCGAGCAGCACCGTGAACAGCAGCGACACACCGGTCATCACCAGCGTTTCCCAGGTCGCGAACGCGATGTCGCCCCATTCGATCATCGACAGGTCGATCATTGCAGCACCTCGTGATGGATCTCGAAGCGGTCCAGCTCGGCGAAGACCTTGCGGATGTCGTCCTCGCTACCCTCCAGTTCGAGCAGCAGCTGGCCGAAGGGCAGATCCTTGATGCTCGATACCTCGCCCTGCAGGATGGTGAAGCGCGCCGGCGTCGCCGCGGCGATGTGGCTGAGGATGGGCCGGTAGGTGACGTCACCGAGATACGTCAGGCGCACCAGGGTGCCGCGCAGCTTGTCCCTGGCGAAGGCATGGCTGGGGTCGAGCATCGCCGCGGTCAGCGGATCGCTCTGCGCCACCATGCCGCGCGTGACCGGGTGCTGCGGATGCAGGAACACATCCGCCACCCTTCCACTCTCGACGATGCGCCCACCGTCGATCACCGCGACGCGGTCGCACAGCGTGCGGATGACCTGCATCTCGTGAGTGATCAGCACGATGGTGAGGCCGAACTGGCGGTTGATGTCGAGCAGCAGACGCAGGATGGACTGCGTGGTTTCGGGGTCGAGCGCCGAAGTGGCCTCGTCGCACAGCAGCAGCTGCGGCCGGTTGGCGAGCGCGCGCGCGATGCCCACGCGCTGCTTCTGGCCGCCGGACAGCTGCGCCGGATACTTGTTCGCATGCTCGGTGAGACCGACCAGCGCCAGCAGCTCGGCCACCCGCTTCTCACGCTGCGCCGCATCCAGCATGCCGGTGCTCTTCAGCGGCCAGTCGATGTTGCCCGCCACCGTCTTGGCGTTGAGCAGGTTGAAGTGCTGGAAGATCATGCCGATGCGCTGGCGCAGCGCATGCAACCGGTTGCGGTCGAAGCCGGTGATGTCCTCGCCGTCGATCAGCACGCGGCCGGCACTGGGCCGTTCGAGCAGGTTGAGGCTGCGCAGCAGCGTGCTCTTGCCAGCCCCGGAGCGGCCGATGATGCCGAAGACCTCGCCCTTGCCGATTTCCAGGTTGATGTCGCTCAGCGCCGAGACTTCGCGCCCGCCGACGCGGAAGGTCTTGCCCAGTTGTTCGATTCTGATCACGTCACAAGCCACCGCGGCGAAGCTGCGGCGCAAAGGTGCGGAGTGTAGCAATCCCTCAGGCGGGGCACTACTGCGCCGCCTGCCTCACCGTCGCCAGCAATCCGGCCGCGGCACCGAACAGGGCGCCGAACGTGCGATTGAGCAGGCGCTGCTGCCGCGGTTCCCGCAGCAGGCGCAGCACCCGGGCGGCGAGTCCGGTGTAGCCGGCCATCACGACGAGATCGACGCCGACCATGGTCGCGGTCATCACCAGATATTGCGCCAGCAAGGGGCGCGCCGAATCGAGGAACTGGGGCAGGACCGCGAGGATGAACACGATCGCCTTCGGGTTGCTCGCATTGACGACGAAGCCGCGCATGATCAGCGTCAGCGGCCGCGCCGCCGTCAGCTCGCCCGTTTCCGTCGCCAGCGCAGCCGGCACCGCCCGCCACTGCTTCCATCCGAGGTAGAGCAGATAGGCCACGCCGAACCACTTGATGCCCTGAAAGGCCATTTCCGAGGCAGCCAGCAGCGCGCCGACCCCGGCAGCCACGATGGCGATCTGCACGATCAGCGCGAGTTGCAGCCCGACGGCATTCCAGTAGCCACGGCGAAAGCCGAAATTCAGACCGGACGACATCGAGGCGATCGCCCCCGCGCCGGGTGAAAGGCTGATCACCCAACAGGCGGTAAAGAAGGCGAGCCAGGTATCGAGCGCCATGAGGAAAAGCCTCGTCAGCAAGGGTTCATAGTGTGCCGGCAGTCAATTTTCGCGATGCGACGCACCGTCTGCTGCAGGGCAGCAAGAATGATACCTTTGCGTCAGGCCCGATGCGAGCCGGGAGTTGGACCGGCACTACAATGCCCGGAGAAACCTGCCGACCGTGGTCCCGGATATCGCGGCGCACCATTCGGGGAACAGTACTCACCTCGCAACGATCTGGTCGAACACGCCGCCGTCCGCGAAGTGCGTCTTCTGCACCGCGCTCCAGCCGCCGAGCGTGTCATCCACGCTGAACGTCCGGATCGACGGAAACTGTCGCGCATGCCTCTTGAGCACCGCGGGGTCGCGAGGACGGAAGCCGTGCTTGGCGATGATTTCCTGCCCCTGGGCCGAGAACAGGAATTCCAGGTAGCCTTCGGCCAGCTTCAGCGTTCCCCGCTTTGCCACGACCTTCTGCACCACGGCGACCGGCGCCGACGCATCGATCGACACCGATGGATAGACCACGTCGAACTTGTCTTCTCCCAGTTCCTGGGCGATCAGGATCGCCTCGTTCTCGAAGGTAACCAGCACGTCGCCCACGTCGCGCTGGGTGAAGGTCGTGGTGGCGCCACGTCCGCCGCCGTCGAGCACCGGAACGTTGGCGAACAACCTCGCGACGAAGTCGCGCGCAGCGGCCTCTGAGCCGCTCCTCTCAAGCAGCGCGTAGCCCCAGGCGGCAAGGTAGGTATAGCGTCCATTACCCGAGGTCTTCGGGTTGGGAACGATCACCTGCAGGCCCGGACGGGTCAGGTCGGACCAGTCCTTGATGCCCTTTGGGTTGCCCTTGCGCACCAGAAACACCGAGGTCGTGGTGTAAGGCGTCGCGTCATGTGGAAGGCGCTTGCGCCAGTCGGCTGCCACCAAGCCGCCGCGCTCGACCAGGATGTCGATGTCGGGCGACTGGTTCATCGTCACCACGTCGGCTTCGAGCCCCGCCGACACCGCCAGCGCCTGCTTGCTCGAGCCTCCATGAGACTGACTGACCGTGACCGTATCGCCCGTCTTCGCCTTCCAGTGCGCCGCGAACTGAGGATTGATGTCCTTGTACAACTCGCGCGACACGTCGTACGAAACATTGAGGATCGAAAAGTCGGCAGCCTGGGCAAACGTTGCGAGGCCCAGCACGGTCGCGGCGAGCAGACCGCGCAGCCTCCAGGAACGTCGATGAGCGATGGACATGCTGGGCTTCTCCGCAAATGGTTGAATGCGGCGAAGTCTATGCAGCGGCCCGCACGGCACGAACCAACAAAAACAGATTTCCATATTCCCCAAACACGTTCACGGACAGGCGATAGATCGAATCCTGCAAAGCAATCCACCGGCCCTCGCCTAAGCAAAGCGGATTTTCTTGGTTCGTGAAAAGGCGCCGGCTATTTAGATTTGCGCCATCGACCGGCGCAAACCGGTCTCCCCATCGAAACCGAAACACCGAGGAGCCCACGATGAATACAAACCGCCGCTTCCTGCTCAAGAGCCTGCTCGCCGCAGCCGCGCTGCCGGTCGCCCTCACCGCCCCGCACGCCCTGGCCGACAGCCCCGAAATCCGCATCGGCTGGCAGAAGGGCTCGACCCTGTCCATCGTCAAGGCGCGCGGCGACCTCGAAGCGAAGCTGAAGGCCGAAGGCGTGAAGGTGACGTGGACCGAGTTCCCGGCCGGACCGCAGATGCTGGAAGGACTCAACGTCGGCAGCATCGACCTCGGCGTCGTCGGCGAAACGCCGCCGGTGTTCGCCCAGGCGGCCGGCGCCGATCTCGTCTATGTCGGCAACGAGCCGCCCGCGCCGCGCGCCGAGAAGGTGCTGGTGCCGAAGGAGTCGCCGATCAGGACGCTGGCCGAGCTGAAGGGCAAGCGCATCGTGCTGAACAAGGGCTCGAACGTGCATTACCTGCTGGTGAAGGCACTCGAATCCGCGAAGCTGAAGTACAGCGACGTCGACGTGGTGTTCCTGCCGCCGGCTGACGCGCGCGCCGCGTTCGAGAAAGGCGCGGTCGACGCCTGGGTGATCTGGGACCCGTTCGGCGCGGCAGCGGAAACGCAACTGGGCGCGCGCATCGTCGCTGACGGCACCGGGATCGCCAACAACTACAACTTCTACATCGCCGCCCGGCCCTTCGTGAACAGATACCCGCAGGTGCTCGCGTCGGCGCTGGCCTCGATCAACGAGACCGGCCTGTGGGTGGGCAAGAACCAGAAGGAGGCGGCCGCCATCGTCGCGCCGCAGATCGGCCTGCCACCCTCGATCGCCGAGGTGTCGGTGTCACGCTACGGCTACGGCGTTAAGCCGCTCACCGACGACGTGGTGCAGCACCAGCAGCAGATGGCCGACACGCTGAGCGAACTCAAGCTCATCCCGAAGAAGCTCGACGTCGCCTCCGTCGTCTGGCGCCCCAGCCGATGAACTGTTGAACCCGGGGAAGAAGCGGCACGACGCCCGCCCTCCCCGGGGACCGAGATCCCGACATGGCAAGCACGATTTCCTCTCCGAGCCCGCGCTGGCTCGACCAGATCACGCCCTGGCTGGTGCCGGTGGCCATCCTGGCCTCCTGGCAGGCCGCCGCCCAGCTTGGCTGGCTCTCCACCCGCATCCTGCCGGCGCCGTCGGCGGTGCTGTCCGCCGCGTGGTCGCTGGCCGCCTCCGGCGAACTTCTGACCCACCTCAAGGCGAGCTTCGCGCGCGCCGCGATCGGCTTCGCCATCGGCGGTGGCATCGGCTTCTTCTTCGGTCTCATCAACGGCGGCTACCGCCTGGCCGAGAACCTGTTCGACACCACCTTGCAGATGGTGCGCAACGTGCCGCATCTGGCGCTGATCCCGCTGGTGATCCTGTGGTTCGGCATCGGCGAGGAAGGCAAGCTGTTCCTCGTCGCGCTCGGCGTGTTCTTCCCGATCTACCTGAACACCTTCCACGGCATCCGCGCGGTGGACGCCTCGCTGGTGGAGATGGGTCGGTCCTACGGCCTGTCGGGCTGGAGCCTGTTCCGCCAGGTGATCCTGCCCGGCGCCCTGCCCGGCATCCTGGTGGGGGTGCGCTACGCACTGGGCTTCATGTGGCTGACGCTGATCGTCGCCGAGACGATCTCCGCCACCTCCGGCATCGGCTACATGGCGATGAACGCGCGCGAATTCCTGCAGACCGACATCGTCGTCGTCGCCATCCTGCTTTACGCCGTGCTCGGCAAGCTCGCCGACGTCGCCGCCCGGCTGCTCGAGCGCCGCCTGCTGCGCTGGAACCCGGCTTACGCACCTGTCTGAAATGAATGCGAAGGAGACTCCCATGGGTGTCATCGACTCGAACGAAATCCGCGCCCTGACCGGCGCCCCCGCGCCCGGCGAGGCGCGCAGATCCGGCGTGCGCATCCGTTTCGACGGCCTGTCCAAGGCCTACGCCGCGCGTCAGGTCCTGAACGATGTGAACCTCGACATCGAACCCGGCGAATTCGTCGCCATCGTCGGCCGAAGTGGTTGCGGCAAGAGCACGCTGCTTCGCCTGCTCGCCGGGCTGGAGCAGCCTGGCGCAGGCGGCATCGCGCTCGACGGCGAGCCGTTGCAGCAGACCCGCGACGAACTGCGCCTGATGTTCCAGGACGCGCGCCTGCTGCCGTGGCGGACGGTGGTCGACAACGTCGCACTGGGCTTGCCCGGCAGCCGGGCGGACGTGCGCCGGGCTGCCCTTGCTGCACTCGCCGACGTGGGCCTCGCCGACCGCGCCGACGAATGGCCCTCGCGCCTGTCCGGCGGTCAGCGCCAGCGCGTGGCGCTCGCCCGGGCGCTGGTACACAAGCCGCGCCTGCTGCTGCTCGATGAACCGCTGGGGGCGCTCGACGCGCTGACCCGCATCGAAATGCACCAGCTCATCGAACGACTGTGGCTCGCGCAGGGCTTCACCGCCCTGCTGGTCACCCACGATGTGGCCGAAGCAGTGGCGCTGGCCGACCGCGTACTGCTGATCGAGGACGGCGGCATCGCACTCGACCTGCGTGTCCCGCTCGCCCGCCCGCGCGAGCGCGGCAGTGCCGCCTTTGCGGCGCTCGAAGACGACGTGCTGCGCCGGGTGCTGCAGCATCCGCCGCTCGAGGACGAACCGCAGCCGTCGTCAGCGGTGTCCTTCGGGCAATGGCGATGGGCCGCCTGAACATCGACAGGAGCAGAACATGACCCCTTCCGTATCCGGCGCCCGCCTGCGCGCCTTTCTCGACCGCCTCCCGCTCGAACGCGAAGGGGGGCGACAGTTGCGTCGCCTGGGCGATGGCAGCGTCGCCGGCGACTGGTTCGGCTGCGAGCTGGCGAGCGTGTTCCAGCCCATCGTCGATCCGGCCGGCGGCCAACTTGCCGGCTTCGAAGCCTTCCTGCGCGTCCACGGCACCGGCGAGCGCGAGCTCTCGCCATGGGCGCTGTTCTCGTCCAATGCCGACGACACGCGTCTGGTCGCCCTCGACCGGCTGGCGCGCACCGTGCATGCCCTGAACTTCATCACTTCGGTGCAGGACGACAGCCTGTTGTTCCTGAACGTGCACGGGCGGCTGCTCGCCGCGGTCAGCGAAGACCACGGCGCTGCCTTCCGCAAGGTGCTCGATGCGCTCGGCCTGCCGCCCGACCGCGTCGTGATCGAGGCACCCGCGGCCGCCAGCCACCAGCCCGACCTGCTCGCCTTCGTGTTGCGCAATTACCGCCTCAACGGCTTTCGCACTGCGATCAACCTCGAATCGCTCGCGCAATGGCAGGCCCTGTCCCAGGTCGTGCCGGCGCAATACGTCAAGGTCCGCACCGACGTCGTGAGCAGCGCGGCGCCAACCGAGCGCGAGGTGCTGAACGCGATCGCGCAGAAAGCCCGCCTCGTCGTCACCCGGGTGGACGACAAGCGCGCTGCGCTGCCCGCATCCGCGCTCGTCCAGGGCTACGCCTGGGGGCTGCCGGCGCAGCGCGCTGCCATCGCCGGCCCGGAGCGTTTCGCGCTCCGGCAGTTCGCGTATTAGGCCGGGCGCGCGGGCCTGGGATGAATGCCGTCGACATCGTCAGCGGCGTCTGCAGGTTGGCGCCGACGATGGCAAAGGCCGGATCCGGAAATGCTTATCGGATTTGCTTCGTTCCCCCCGCCGCGTGACTTGGGCACAGTAAGCATTCGAATTCGACAAGGAGTTTTCCCGATGAAACGCATCCGTACCCTCCTCGCCACAGCGACGCTGCTGCTGGCCAGCCATGGCGCACTGGCCGCCGCGGCCGACGTGCTCGTCAGCACGGACTGGCTGGAGAAGAACCTGAACGACCCGAAAGTCCGGGTGATCGAGGTCAGCGTCAATCCCGGCCAGTTCGAGCGCGGCCATGTGCCGGGCGCGGTCAATTTCGCTTGGCATACCGACCTGGTCGACCCGGTGAGGCGCGACATCGTCAGCCGGGAGAACTTCGAGAAGCTGCTGCGCAGCGCCGGCGTGTCGCAGGACAGCACCGTTGTCCTGTACGGCGACACCAACAACTGGTTTGCGGCCTGGGGTGCCTGGGTGTTCGACCTCTACGGCATCAAGAACGTCAAACTGCTCGACGGCGGGCGCAAGAAGTGGGAGGCGGAAAGCCGCCCGCTCGCCGCCGTCGCCAAGCAGCCAGCGGCCGGCAACGTGAAGGTCGGCGCGGCCGACACCCGCTTGCGCGCGCGCCTGCCCGACGTGGTCGCCGCCGCGGAGAAGAAGAGCGACGTCGCACTGGTCGACATCCGCTCGGCCGACGAATTCCAAGGCAAGGTGTTCGCGCCGGCCGGAATACAGGAGCTGTCCATCCGTGCCGGACACATCCCCGGCGCGGTCAACGTGCCCTGGGCCGAGGCAGTCGCGGCCGACGGCACCTTCAAGCCGGTCGACGAACTGCGCAAGGTCTATGCCGCCAAAGGAATCGACGGCAGCAAGCCCATCATCACCTACTGCCGCATCGGCGAACGCTCCAGCCACACCTGGTTCGCGCTGTCCAAGCTGCTCGGCTACGAGGTCCGCAACTACGACGGCTCATGGACCGAATACGGCAATGCGGTGGGCGTGCCGATCACCAACCTCGCCGGCACCGTTTGGGGTGGCAAGTAAGTCGTCTCCTCGTGCCGCCGCACGCCACGAGCTTCATGCGGCGCTTCGGCGCCGCTTTTTTTGGATTCGATGATGGACGCCCTCCCCAAGCGCTCACCCACTCTTCCCCCCGCGCGTACGCTCGCGATCGTCGGTCTTGTCCTGATCACGAGCCTGCTCCTGGTCCGCCATCTCGCAGGCATCGACGGCGCCGGCGCGGAGCTGGCGCTTTCTGCGCTTCTCGGCATCGCGTTCGGCGTCGTGCTGCAGCGCTCGCGTTTCTGCTTCTATTGCGTCACGCGCGACTTCCTCGACCGGCGCGACGCGCGCGGCCTGCTCGGCATCCTGGCCGCGCTCGCCGTAGGCACCTTGGGCTACCACCTCTTGTTCGGGGCCTTTCTGCCGGACCCTGCCAGCGGCCGCCTGCCTCCCGGCGCGCACATCGGCCCGGTGAGCTGGGTGCTGGCGGCGGGAGCACTCAGCTTCGGCCTCGGCATGGCGTTGTCGGGCTCGTGCATCAGCGCCCACCTGTACCGCATCGGCGAAGGCTCGATGGCCTCGCCGCTGGCCCTGCTCGGCGCGCTGGCCGGCTTCGTGCTCGGCTTCCTGTCATGGAACGGACTCTATCTCGACACGCTGCAGGCGGCTCCCGTCATCTGGCTGCCTCATGCGCTCGGCTACGCCGGCTCGGCCGCGCTGCAGGTCGCCTTGCTGTCGCTGCTGACGCTGCTGCTGTGGCGCGCGCACAAGGGACCCGCAATGGATGGCCAGGCGCGTGAAGGCGTCTGGTGGCAACAGCGTTGGCGGCCCCATGTGGGCGGCGTCGTGGTGGGCTTCATCGCGGTGCTCGCCTATCTGCGCCTCGGCCCGCTCGGCGTGACGGCAGAACTCGGCAGCCTCGCGCGCACGGCGGCCAGCGGCTCATCCGGGTTTCCGCTCCGTCTCGAAGGGCTCGACACTTTCGCCGGCTGTGCGACGGCGGTGAAGGAAACGCTGTGGTCGCAGAACGGCGCCTTTGTCGTCGGCCTCGTGCTGGGCGCCTTCGGCGCCGCGTTGTCCGGCGGCGATTTCCGCCCGCGACTGCCGAAGGTTCCGGAGGCGGTGCGCGCGCTGCTGGGCGGTCTGCTGATGGGCTGGGGCGCGATGGTTGCGCTCGGCTGCACGGTAGGCACGCTGCTGTCCGGAATCATGGCCGCCGCGCTGTCCGGCTGGCTCTTCGCGCTCTTCCTCATGCTCGGCACCTGGCTCGGATGGTCCCTGCGCAAGCGGCTGGATGGGTAGGGCGGCGCTGCGGAACCCTCCTCCTTCAACTCGACTGGAAACCCATGCAAAAGCAATCGAACGCGCGCGCTGGCTCGCCCACGCTCGTCATCATCGGCGCCGGCTTCAGCGGCACACTCACCGCCGTCAACCTCCTGCGCGAAGCCAAACAAGGCGAATTCGAAGTCGTACTGATCGAGCCGCGCCCTCGCGCCGGCCGCGGACTGGCCTACCGGATCTGGGACGACAGCATGCTGCTCAACGTCGTCGCCGGGAACATGAGCGCGCTGGCCGAGCATCCCGATCACTTCGTCGAGTACTGTCAGGACATCGACCCTGCCCTGCATGCCGGCTCCTTCGTGCCACGGCGCATCTTCGGTGACTACCTCGAACACCTGCTGCAGCATGCCGAGCGCGAAAGCCGCGTGCCTTTCAGCCGGATTCTGGGCGAGGCCGTCAACCTGCGGCCGCAGGACGGCCCCAAGCGCCTGCGGGTCACGCTGGCCGACGGGCAGCAGCTCGGCGCCGACGAGGTGGTGCTCGCGCTGGGCCATCTGGGTGCGCAAAAGCTGCGTTTTGCCGAAGCGCTCGAAGGCTCGCCCCGCTACGTCGCCAATCCCTGGGACTATGCCGCGATGGACCATATCCCCGCTGGCAGGCCGGTCGTCGTGCTCGGCACCGGGCACACCGCCATCGATGCCGTGTTCCGGCTGACCAGCCGCGACGATGCACGCAAGATCTTCCTCGTGTCGCGGCGCGGCCTGCTTCCGAAGGGACACCGGACGGTTCCCCACCCACCGCACACCGCCGGCTTTCCGGCTTATCTCGAGCACCTGCCACCAACCGCCTTCGCCCATCTGCGCGCGATCCGCCGCGAGGTGAAGCGTCGCCTGCAGGCTGGCGGAAACTGGCGCGACGTCGTCAACGAACTGCGCCCGCACACGCCCGAGATCTGGCGCCGGCTGCCGACCACGGAGCGCCGAAGGCTGCTGGCGCGGGTCGGGCCGTGGTGGGACATCCACCGCCACCGCCTGGCGCCGACCGCCTACCGAAGGCTGCGCGGCATGCGTCAGATCGGCCAGGCGGAAGTCGTCGCCGGCCAGGTGCTGAGGCTGGAGGAAACCGGCGACGGCGTGCGCGTCACCGTGCGGCAGCGGGCTGATGGCAGCGAACGCGTGCTCGAGGCCGCAGCCGTGGTCAACTGCACCGGCCCGGACTACGACGTCGACCGCCTGGGGCAGCCCGTTCTCCTCGCCCAACTGCGCGACGAGGGTTACCTGCGGGCGGACCCGCTGCACATCGGCCTCGAAGTGGACGAGCAGTACCACCTGCTCGGCGCGGACGGCCGCAAGGTACCGGGCGTGCATTACGTCGGCCCCATGCTGCGGGCGCGTTACTGGGAAGCGATCGCCGTACCCGAATTGCGCCGCCACACACATGCGCTGGCGCGCCATCTGCTTGGCCGGCGCCAGGCCTGAACCCCTCTCCCTTGCTGCGGGCAGGGCCGGACGTGCGCCGTTTGCCCTGCAATGGAAGGAACATCCCGGTCTTATATCGGCAACGAAAATGCAATGAAAAATTCATTGGTTCGTGATGGCCTTCGAGCGCACTAGGCTGCGTGCATCGACAATGCACATACGCCTGGAGTCCCACCATGTCCGACACGAAAACGCGCGAAATCCTATGCACCGTGGGCCCTGCATCGCTCAACGCCAGCGTGCTGGTCCGCCTTGAAGAACTCGGTGTCGACCTCTTCCGCATCAACCTGTCGCATACGCGGATCAAGGATCTTCCGCAGGTTGTCAGCTTCATCCGCTCGCACAGCAGCGTGCCGATCTGCCTCGACACCGAGGGCGCCCAGATCCGCACCGGCGACCTGGTCAGCGGCGAGATCGTGCTGCGCGAGAACACGACCGTTTTCGCGCATCGCGAACGCGTGCCGGGTGACTCGAACAACTTCAACCTGTATCCGCTCGACATCGTCGATCAGCTCGAGGAAGGCGACTTCATCAGCGTCGATTTCAACGCCGTCCTGGTTCAGGTCACGCAAAAACTGCCCGACCGCGTGGCGATGCGCGTGATCCACGGCGGTGTCGTCGGCCGCAACAAGGCGGTGACGGTAGAACGCGACCTGCCGCTGGCCCCGCTCACCGCCAAGGACATCGAGGCCCTGAAATGGGGGCGCGAAAACGGCATCCGCCACGTCGCGCTCTCGTTCGCCAACCGCGGCAGCGATGTCGATGCCGTGCGCGCGCTGGTCGGCGACGACACTTTCCTGATCTCCAAGATCGAATGCCGCAACGCCCTGCACAACCTCGATGACATCGCCCAACGCTCCGACGCGCTGCTCATCGACCGCGGCGACCTGTCGCGTCAGGAGCCGATCGAGCGCATCCCCAGCCTGCAGAAGATGATCATCCGCCGCGGCGGCGAGCTGCGTCGGCGCGTCTACGTGGCAACGAATCTGCTCGAATCGATGATCAGCGCTCCCCGCCCCACGCGTGCCGAGGTCAATGACGTCGTGAATACGCTGCTGGACGGTGCCGACGGCTTGGTGCTTGCGGCAGAAACGGCCATCGGGCGCGACCCGGTCGGCTGCGTGGGAATGATCCTGAAGCTGATCCATGAGTACGAGGCCTACCGCCTTGCAACTGCGGAGGCGCCCCGCCACTACCGCGCCAGCGACGGCCTTTCGCTGCTCGTCTCGCCGCATGGGGGCCAGCTCGTGGAGCAGCATGTGCCGCAGGAGGATCATGCCGCGGTGGAGGCACTGCCCAAACTCGCTGTGAGCGCACGCGTGCTGCAAGACGCACAACATATCGCGCTGGGTACCTTCTCCCCGCTGCGGGGCTTCATGGACGAGGCCACCCTGGAGTCGGTGCTTCAGACCCATCGTCTGCCGGATGGTACCCCTTGGCCGATGCCGATCCTGCTGCCGCTGGCGGCCGACCGGGAGCCGGCCGAAGGTCCCGTCGTGCTGACCGACGAAGCCGGCACGGCCTTCGCCGTCGTCACCGACGCGCGCACCTTCAGCTTCGATACGCGGGAGCTCGCCCTGAAATGGTTCGGCACGACATCGGACACGCACCCGGGCGCGCGAGAGACAAACACCTGGAGCGGACGTTTTCTGACCGGCAAGGTAAGCGTGTTGCAGCGCCTGCCCTCGGCGCATCGCGAATACGAACTCACGCCGCGCGAAAGCCGTTTCGTGCTGCAGCACAAAGGTTGGCGCAAGGTCATCGGCTTTCAGGCTCGGGGCCCCGCCACGCGCCTGGACGAGCACGTGCAGATCGCCGCACTCGAGCGGCACTGCGCCGACGGACTGTTCCTCAACCTCGGCCTCGAGATCGACCGCGCGCACAGTTTTCCGGCCGATGCGGTGCTCAGCAGCTACCGCATGATGCTGGACTTCGGCTACTACCCCGGCGGCAAGGTGACCCTCGGCGTGCAACCCCTCTACCCGCGCCATGCCGGGGCCCGCGAGCAGGTCTTCCATGCGCTGTGCCACAAGAACCTGGGCTGCAGCCACTACCTGTTCGATCCGGCGATTCAGCCCAACACAGAAACGGAGCAGACCGACGACGTGCGCGCCCTGCTGGCGAGCATTGGCGACCTCGGCATCACGCCGATTTGCGTCGGCCAGGTCGAATACGATCCGGAGACGCAAGGCTATGTCGAGCGCGACGGGCGAAAACGGCGTGTCGCCGGCCGTCGGACCGCGCTTCACCCGAAGGAGGCCAGCGCCGCCCTCAGCCGCAACGAGCTCCTCCCGGAATGGTTCATGCGCGAATCCATCCAGGACATGCTGCGCTCACGCCTGACGAGCATTCAACTGGAGCGCCGCCATGTCTTCGCCCACTGAAAACAGCGTCGCCCCCGCCCCTGGCGGCGAATTCTGGACCAAGGTGGACAAGACGCTGCGCCACCATGCGAGGCAGGCAAAGGTAAGCCTGCGTGCCGCCCTATGGCAGCTGAACGCGTTCCCGGCCGACCGACCGGTGTTCATCGTCAGTTGCAGCCGGTCCGGCACCCAGATGCTGTACAAGACGCTTTCGCAATCACGCGCCCTCGGCACGCTGAACCGCGAGATCTACGCGATCTGGTCGCGACTGCATGCGCCCCACCACAAGCAGTGGCAGAGCCACGTGCTGACCGCGGAGGATGCCGAGCCCAGTGACCGCAACTTCATCACCCGCTACTTCTACGCGCACACCGGCCAGCACCGCTTCGTCGACAAGAACAACCAGCATGGCTTGGCGGTACCCTACCTGCACGCCCTGTTCCCCGACGCCCGTTTCGTCTACATCAAGCGCAATCCGGGCGATACGCTCAACTCGATGATCGAAGGATGGCATCGACCCGAACGCTACGCGACATGGTCCGCCCGGCTGCCGGCCAAGGTGGCGATCGACGGCGGCCGCTTCACGCGCTGGTGCCATTTCCTGCCGGAAGGCTGGCGAGACTACCTCACGGCCTCGCTCGAGGAGGTCAATGCCTATCAGTACGCGTCGATTCATCGCGCCATCCGCAACGCCTCGCCAACCATACCCGCCTCGCAGTGGCACGAGGTGTTCTACGAGGACGTCGTGCGCGATCCGGTGGAGACCAACAGACGCATTTTCGAGCACTGCGACCTTTCCTTCACGCCGGAAGTGGAGGCCCACTGTCGCAACCTGCTCGACAAGCCTTACGACGCCTTCTCCGAGATCCGCCTCGACAAGTGGCGCGACCAGCGTCACCGCGAGCGCATCGAGCGCGTATTGCCCCAGCTCGAAGCGCTTGCCCGCGACTTGGGCTATCGCTTGTAGGGACGAATCGGCAAGGAGCGTGAGCGATGAATGAACTGTGGAGCGTCCTCGCCCTGTGGGCGGGATTGGGCCTGCTCGCGGCCTGTGTGTCCGCCAGGCTGAAGCTGAGCACCCCGCTTGTCGAGCTGGTGATCGGTATCGCCGCGCAGGGGCTGTTTGTTGCCTACGGCGCAGAGGGCATGCCGGGGATCAGTCACCCCGCCATCCTGATGCTCGCCAGCACCGGAGCCGTGCTGCTGACCTTCCTCGCGGGCGCCGAACTCGACCCGGGCGTGTTGCGCACGACCTGGAAGGAAGCCGCACTCATCGGCGCATCCAGCTTTCTGGTGCCCTTCATGCTGTGCACCGCCGTCGCCTGGTACGGTCTGGGCTGGTCCCGCGATGCCAGCCTGCTGGTCGGCGTCGCCCTGTCCGAAACATCGGTCGCGATCGTGTATTCGTGGATGCTGCAAAGCGGCAACAACAGCACGCTGTACGGGAAGACCGTCCTCGCCGCGTGCTTCCTGACCGATCTCGGCACCGTGCTCGCACTCGGCCTGTTCTTCTCGCCGCTGGATGAGCGGACGGTGCTGCTGGCCGCCGTCGGCGCCCTGGCACTGTTCATGCTGCCGCGGCTGGCGCGCGCGGTGTCAGCGCGTTTCGGGGAACATTCATCGGAGCCCGAGGCACGCTTCGTCATACTGGCACTGTTCGGCCTGGGGGCACTGGCGCTATGGGTCGGTAGTCAGGCCATCCTGCCCGCCTATCTCGTGGGCATTGCGCTTGCCGGCTCTTTCGGTCGCAACGCTGCGCTGGTGAAACGCCTGCGAACGCTGACCTTCGGCCTGCTGACCCCGTTCTACTTCATCCGCGCCGGCGCTTTCGTGTCCATTCCGGCACTGTTGTCCGCGCCGCTCATCGCACTGACACTGTTCGGCGCCAAACTGCTGTCGAAGGGCGCCGGCGTGCACCCCATCACCCGGTGGCACTGGCGGCATCGACACCTCGCACGTCAGACAACGCTCTTGATGTCCACTGGCCTGACCTTCGGAAGCCTTTGCGCACTGCATGGACTGAGCAACGGCATCATCGATCAGCTTCAGTACTCGTGGCTGCTCGCTGCAATCATCGGCAGCGCCATCGTACCGACGCTGATCACCTTGCTCGCATCGAGAACGGTGCGCGAAACGCCCGAAACCAAGGTCCCGAGCGTCTCCTGAAGCGGGTGGGAGGCTCCCCCTCCCCCCCCGCGTTCAGCGCTTGTGCAGCCAGTGCTGGTAAAGCCAGCGCGCCGCGTAGTCGAGCGCGAACCCCAGCGCGCCGATGATCAGGATCGCCGCCATCAGGTCGGGGTAGGCGAGACGGTCGCGGGCGTCGAGGATGAAATAGCCGAGACCTGCCGAGACGCCGAGCATTTCCGCCGGCACCAGGATGATCCAGATGATGCCGATCGCCAGCCGCACCCCGCTCAGGATGTGGGCGACGATGCCGGGCAGTACGACGCGGAAGATGGTCTCGAAACGCGTGGCCGACAGACTGCGCGCGAGCATCAGCCAGTTGCGGTCGAGTTGCGCGACGCCCGCCGAGGTGTTGAGCAGAATCGGCCAGACAGCGGCGAAAGCGAGCAGGAAATACACCGGCGCGTCGCCGACGCCGAGCACCATCACCGCGATCGGCATCCACGACAGCGGCGAGATCATGCGCAGGAACTGGAACAGCGGCGTGGTCGTCTGCGCAAACGCCCTTGACACACCGGTAAGGATGCCCATCGGCACGCCGACCGCGAGCGCGACCACGAGACCGACAGCCACCCGCTGCAGGCTGACGCCGATGTGCTCCCACATCAGCGGATCGGCCACCAGGCGGAGAAACGCACGAAGTGCTTCCACCGGTGCGAAGTTCGCCAGGATAGGCGTATCGGTTGCCAGCAGCAGCGTGGCGACCGCCCACAGTGCGCCCGCCAGGCCGAGACCGAACACGGGGAGAATCAACGGGGCAAACATGCGCATCAGACCACGATGGTTTCTTGCCGCCGCAGGCTGGCCGGCAGACCAAATGCCTGCGGGCCACCCACGGCGTTGATTGCCTCGCGCACGAAGCGGTCATCGACCAGGTCGCGCGCCACGAACGCCGGGTCCAGCTTGGCGAGGAAGGCGGCGTCGCCTTCCACCTTGGTGGCGAGCAGACTGCGCACCAACTCCTCCGTGTAGGACGGAAAGGGATAAGGCTGGAAGTCGATGCGGCGCTGGTGCCAACCCTTGTTGCGGGCGACGCCGGTGTCCTCGTAGGCCTTGTAGTCGTTGGCGGACAGCACCTTCGCCAGCACCTCGACCGAGTGCGGCGTGTAGCGATTGTCGCCCGTGCTGGCGAGCAGCTTGGCGGCGTCGAGCTGGTTGCTGCGCGTCCACAGTTGGGCCTTGACGATGGCGGTGGTCACGCGCTGGGCCCACTGCGGGCGTTCGGCAATATCGCGCTCGGACAGGAAGGTCACGCAGCAGGCGTGGTCCTTCCATACGTCGCCCGAGAATCGCAGCACCTTGCCCACCTTGTTGATCTCGGCTGCGGCATTGAAGGGGTCGGCCACGATGAAGCCGGCAATGCCCTTTCCGGCCAGCGCCGACACCATCTCGGCGGGCGGCAGCACGATCAGGTTGACCTCGCCGGCCGCGATCGAACTGCCGCGCGGGCGGGTCACCGCAGTCAGGCCGTTGGCCACCAGCAGCTTCTGCAGCAGGATGTTGTGGATCGAGTACCAGAAGGGGATCGCCACCGTCTTGCCGCCAAGGTCCGTCACCGTGTTGATGTCGTGCGCGACGGTGAGCGCCGAGCCGTTCATGTGGTTCCACGCCACCACCTTGGCCGGGAACTTGGTGCCATAGCGCACCCACAGGGTCGTCGGCGACAGCAGGTGGATGACGTTCACCTGACCCGAAACGAAGGCCTCGACGATCTGCGCCCAACTGCGGAACAGGCGCGGCGCTTCGGTACGCAAGCCTTCGGCCTCGAACAGCTTGCGCCCATGCGCGATCAGCAGCGGCGTGGCGTCGGTGATCGGCAGGTAGCCGATCTTCACCGGCACGTCGTCGCCCTTGCTCGCCTGCGCCGAGGCGTCGCCCGAGCGCAGCATGGGCACGGCGAGGCTGGCGCCGGTCAGGGCGGACAGCCGGAGGAAGTCGCGGCGGGTCATGCCGCAACCGCAGTCGGAAGACAGGCAGATGTGCGGACGGGTAGCAGGTTTGTAGTCCATTGTTCTTGGCCCCTGTTCAGGAATGGGTCGGTGTCGGTGTTGGCGCTGGTGCCGCCGCAAGCGTGGGGGCGGCGCCCTCGGTCGTCGCGCGCAGTGCAGCCAGGATCTGCATGCGCAGCGTGGTGACCGCTTCGGCGTGATCCTCACGCGGATGCGGGATGTCGACGGCCCACTGGCGGTGGATGTGGCCGGGCTTGCCGGCCATCAGCAAGATGCGATCGGCAACGAGGATGGCTTCGTCGATGTCGTGGGTGACGAGCAGCACCGCCGCATGCCAGCGGTGCACCACCTCCACCAGCAGCCGCTGCATCTCGGCGCGCGTGATCGCATCCAGCGCCGAGAATGGCTCGTCGGCGAACAGCAGCTCGGGCTCACGGGCGAGCGCGCGGGCCAGCGCGACACGCTGGGTCTGTCCGCCCGACAGCTCGGCTGGCCAAGCCTGCTCGCGCCCGGCCAGACCGACTGCGGCCAGCGCCTCGCGCACGCGCGCCTTGCGGGCAGAAGCCTCGATGGCGGGCTGGTGCTTGAAGTCGAGCCCGAAGCTGGCGTTGTCGAAAACGTTCAGCCATGGCAGCAGGCTGGCCTGCTGGAACACCAGCGCGCTGCGCGGGTGCGGGTGGTTCAGGGGCTGTCCCAGAAAGCTCACTGTCCCGGCACGTGCCGTTTCCAGTCCGGCAAGCACGCGCAGCAGGGTCGATTTGCCGCAGCCGCTACCCCCCAGCAGGCAGACGATCTCGCGCCGACCGATGCCGATCGAGACGTCCTCGAAGGTCGTGCCGGATTTCGCGTAGGCGAAGGACAAACGCTCGGCGGAGAGCACCTGTTCGGTCGCGCGATCCCTGCCGAGGGTTGCGGCACGCGGCTGCGGCGCGTTCATGCTGCGCAGGCTCCGGCCTGCTTGGCGAGTTCGCCCTGCAACTGCGTCAGGCTGGGGGTGATCACCGGGATGAAGGCGCCCTCCACCCAACGCCGCGCGAAGTCACGATTCTGGTCGCGCAGATAGGCGCGCCCGCCGCTGGCGTCGAGTTCCAACCCCAGTGCGCTCTGCACGATCTCGGCGAGCCGGATGCGGATGCGGAACAGCGCGGCCGGCTCGGCCACGAAGCGGCGGCTCGCCAGCCCGTCGCGGACCGCACCGACGAGTTGCTCGAGTTCCGTCGTCACCTCGCTGACACGCGGCAGCAGGATGCTATGTGCACCCTGGCCCTGCGCGGCGGCGGTGCGCAGCGCAACACGCGCAAGGCCGATCGACATCCCCAGTTGCAGCGACAGGAAAGCCGGACGCACGCCGGGGCAGAAAGTGCGTGCGTCCTCGTGCAGCACATGCTCGGGGCCGATGTCGGCGGCACGCACATCGATGGCCGCGGTGTTGCTGCCCCGCAGCGCCACCAGATCCAGGTCTGCACTGCGCGTCACGCCAGCCTCGCTGTCGGTGATGGCAACCACCATCGGCGTCGCCCCGTCGGTGCGCGCGACTGCGGCCGCGACGATGAAGCCGGCCTTGCGCAGGTTCGTGACCCACGGCAGCCGGCCGTCGAGTTGCCAGCGCGCGCCTTGCGGCGTCGCGTTCAGCTGCAAGGACTCGATGCCCGACAGGAACTTCATCGCGTTCGACAGCCCGGTGGCACCCCCGAACTCACCCGCCAGCAGGGCCGGCAACCAGCGCTCGCGCAGAGCTTCGTTGGGCGACTGCAGCAGGTATTCGACGAAGGTGCGCTGCCCCCAGAACACGAAGGCGGCGGTCAGCGAACGCTCGGCGACGGCGGCGATCGCCTCGACGCCGTCGAAAGTATCGCCGCCGTCGCCGCCCAGCGCTTGCGGCACGCCGATGCGGAACAGCGCTCGCCGTCCGAGCTCCGGAACGAGCAGATCGGCCTCTGCGGTGCCGAGGTTGTATGCGTCGGCACGGGTATGGAACCAGTCAAGGTCGGCGGCTACGGAATCGGCGCGGGCATTCACGGCTGCAGCACTCCGGGGCGGAAGTCCTGCAGTTGCGGGTTGATCTCGCTCGCGGCCAGGTTGTTGGCGAAGTTGCACAGCGTCGCCAGGCTGACGCCGAGCACCACCTCGAGCGCCTGCGCCTGGGTAAAGCCCGCGTCGATGAAGTCCTTCAGCTCACCGTCGCCGACGTTCCCGCGGCTGACGATGACCGCGCGGGTGAAAGCGACGAGCGCGTCGTAGCGCGGATTGCCGGTCAGGCCGCGCTGCTGCAGCGCGACCACCGTGGCGCGGTCGAAGCCGGCCTTCTTCAGCGCGATCGCCGAGTGGCCGCTGACGCAGAATTCGCAGCCGTGCACGCTGGCGGCGGTGATCTGCACGACCTCGCGTTCCGCCAGGGTCAGGCTGGTCCGGCCATTGATCTCGCCGACGGTGAAATAGGTCTCCACCGCAGTAGGCGCGTTGGCCAGTACACCGATCAGATTGGGCACGAAGCCGTTATTGGTGAGCGCGCGCTCGATGAACGCGCGGCTGGCTTCAGGGGCAGTCTCGAGGTTTTGCAGGGGGAGCCGGGACATGGTGATCGATCCGTTGTGGAAACGGGCGCCATTGTGATCAGGCAGGACATCGGACCGAACCAAGAAAATCTGCGTTGCTTATCAACGGCTGATGCATATCGATATACCGTCCGCCGGGTGCCATCCGCGGTCCTCATCACTCAGGCGGGGAGAACCGCCCCCCGCCCCCTGGGGCTCCAACCCGCTACAGCCCGAACAGCCTGGCCGCGTTGCCGTACAGCACCTTGTCCAGCACCGACTCACGAAAGCCCAGCTCGACGAAATCGCAAATCGACTGGCGGATCGGCCTGAAGGGATAGGACGATCCGAACAGAAACTGATCGGCCATGAAGCCGTTCGCCGCTTCCACATACGGTTTGCTGCCGGCGACGAACAGGTACATGTCGGGCACGAGGTGGATGTTCTCGTAGCGGAAGGCCAGGCCGATGGCCTGCGCCACGTTCGGCCACCAGCCGTGGTAGCAGACGATGGGCAGTCGCGGGAAAGCGCGCGCGACGTTGGCCAGCGGCGCAGGGTCGTTGAAGCGCGGGTCGGGCGTGGTCGGCCCGGTCATCAGGAACACCGGCACGCCAAGCTGCGCGCACACCTCGTAGATCGGGAAGTAGGCCGGATCGTCGACGTGGCGCGCCGGGCTGCCGAAGCCCGGCTCGATGTCGATGCCCGCCAGGCCGAGTTCGCGGATCGCGCGCTCGGCCTCGTCCACCGCAGCCCGCCCCTGGATCACCGGGTCTACACCGGCGATGCCGAGCAGCTCGTCGTGACCGTGGGTGATGCGGTGGATCTGCTCGATGGGCAGGTGCTGGGACGGTGTGTGCCGCCCCACCACCACCGCCTTCGTCAGCCCGGCATCGCGCACCTCTGCAAGAAAGCCCTCCTGCGTGTGCGAGCGGGTGAAGTGCTCGTCGCTGCCGCGCGTGCCCACGCGCCGGTTGAGCCAGCGCGCCGTCTCGTACTCGGGCGTGCCCGGCGTGGCGCCGAAGAAGTCGTGCAGAAAGGCCGGCCGGCAGCGCATGTCGATGACGTTCATGCGGCCTCCTTCACCGGCTCGGGCTTGGTCACGGTGCTGGCGTCGAACGGGCCGCCGGTGATGACCTGGTCCTGGATCGTCACCGGCGCCTTGCCCGGCAGCAGCGGGAACACCAGCTCGGCGAAGCGCCAGGCTTCTTCCAGATGCGGGTATCCCGACAGCACGAAGGTATCGACGCCGAGGTCGGCATACTCCTTCAACCGCGTGGCCACCGTCTGCGCATCGCCCACCAGGGCGGTGCCCGCGCCGCCGCGCACCAGGCCCACCCCCGCCCACAGGTTGGGGCTGACCTCGAGCTTGTCGCGGCGGCCGCCGTGCAGCGCAGCCATGCGGCGCTGGCCTTCGGAATCCATCGTCGCAAAGCGCGCCTGCACCTTGGCGATGGTGTCGTCGTCGAGGCGGCTGATGAGCTTGTCGGCCTCGGCCCAGGCTTCCTCGTTGGTCTCGCGCACGATCACATGCAGGCGCACGCCGAAGCGGACCTTACGCCCGCGGCTGGCGGCGCGCGCCCGCACGTCGGCGATCTTCTCGGCGACGGCGGCGGGCGGCTCGCCCCAGGTCAGGTAGGCGTCCACCTGCTCGGCCGCCAGGTCGTGCGCGGCGTTCGACGAGCCACCGAAATAGAGCGGCGGATGCGGCTTCTGCACCGCCGGGAAGAGCAGTTGCGCGCCCTGCACCTTGTGGTGTTCGCCGTCGAAATCGACCTTCTCGCCGTCCAGCAGCCGGCGCCAGATGGTCAGGAACTCGCTCGCCTCGTCATAGCGCGCATCGTGGTCGAGGAAGATACCGTCGCCGGCCAGTTCCGCCGAGTCGCCGCCCGCCACCACGTTGAGCAGCAGGCGACCCTGGGTGGCCTGGTCCAGCGTCGCCGCCATGCGGGCCGCCGCGGTCGGCTTGGTCAGGGCGGTGCGCAGCGCCACCAGCAGCTTCAGTTTCCGCGTGACCGGCGCCACGCTGCCGGCCACCACCCAGGGATCGAGGCAGCCGCTGCCGGTGGGAATCAGGATGCCGTCATAACCGAGGTTGTCGGCGGTCACCGCGATCTGCTGCATGTAGTCGATGGTGACCGGCCGGCCCGAATTGGACTTGCCGAGATAGCGGGTGTCGCCCGAGGTGGGCAGGAACCAGAAGATTTCCAGGCTCATGAGTGATCCTCTCGAATGGAATGCCGATCAGCGTTGTAAGGGTAAGGACGCCATATGAGCGTTCATCGGCGCCGTGCGGGATCCAATTGTCCGGATATGCGCGCAGAATCGAACCAAGAAAACCTGCGTAGCTTTGCGCTCATCCGGGAAAGCGCATGGCGCGGTTTTGCGCCGGCCCGTGCCGTGAACGAGGAACGGCGCGCTGCCTCCCGATGGAGGAAGCGCGCCGTCCGAATTGCGCGCGGGTCAGGCCAGCGCGTCCGCCACTTCCCGCTTCGGCGCGACCGTGCGCGCCTTCGCTTCGAGTTCGCGCACCAGCGGCAGCACCTTGTCGCCGAAGTAGGCGACTTCTTCCTGGAAGTGCAGGAAGCCGCTCAGGACCAGATCCACGCCGACAGCCTTGAGCGCGACGATGCGCTCGGCGATCTGCTGCGGCGTGCCGATCAGGTTGGTCTTGAAGCCGTCGTTGTACTGCACCAGATCCTGGAAGGTGGATTTCGCCCAGTTGCCCTCGCCTTCCGGGCTCGCCTTGCCGGCCTGCTTCACCGCCTCGCCGAAGGCATTCACCGCTTCCGGGTCGGCCTTGTCGATGATCTCCTGCAGCACCGCCTTCGCTTCCTCCTCGGTGTCGCGGGCGATGATGAAAGCATTGACGCCGATCTTCACCGTGTGGCCGTTGGCCGCCGCCTTGGCGCGGATATCGTCCACCTGCGCCTTGATGCCCTCGACGGTGTTGCCGTTGGTGAAATACCAGTCCGACACGCGCGCGGCCATGTCGCGCGCCGCACGCGAGCTGCCGCCCTGGAAGATCTCGGGGTGCGGCTGCTGCAGGGGCTTGGGCTTCAGCGTGTAATCGTGGAAGCGGTAAAAATCGCCCTTATAGGTGAAGTTGTCCTGGGTCCAGATGCCCTTCAGCACCTCGATGAACTCCTGCGAACGGCGATAGCGTTCGTCATGCTCCAGCCAGGGCTCGCCGATGCCGTGGAACTCGCCGCGGAACCAGCCCGACACGACATTCACCGCCACGCGGCCGCCGGTGAGCTGGTCGATGGTGGCGATCTGCTTCGCCAGCACCGCCGGATGCCACGGACCGGGGAGCACGGCGGCGATCACGCGCAGCTTCTCGGTCGCGGCCAGCAGCGCATGACTGATCGCCACCGACTCGTGCTGGTATTCGGCGCCGTAGCCGGCGGTGAAGCGGATCTGCGACAGCGCGTACTCGAAACCCGCGTTTTCGGCGATCTGCGCCAGCTTGCGGTTGTAGTCGATGTCCCAGCTCGTGCGCTGCTCGATCTTGCTGACGACCAGCCCCCCGCTGACGTTGGGCACCCAGTAGGCGAACTTGATGTTCTCGCGGCTCATGCTCTCGTTTCCTTGATGTTGTCGATGATGTTGTCGATGACTCAGGCCGCCGCGCGCACGGGCTCGTGCAAGCTCGACACCGCCGGCTGGCGCGGCCGCAGGAAGGGCCGTGCCCGCTCCGCGGCGAGATCGATGCGCGCCTGCAGCGCCGGGCTGGTGATCTGGTAGTTCTCGATCTCCGCCTCGCTGCCATACACGCCGATCGGCAGCGTGTGCGCCTGGAAGAAGCTGAACAGCGGACGCAATTGATGCTCGATGACGAGCGCGTGACGATCACTGCCGCCGGTCGCCGCCAGCAGCACCGGCACGTCGATCAGCGCGTTGTGGTCGACGAAGTCGAACAGATGCTTGAACAGGCCGGTGAAGGAGGCGCGATACACCGGGCTGGCGACGACCAGGAAATCGGCCGACTCGATCGCCGCGATGTCGGCCTTCACGTCGTCGGGCAACTGCGACGGATACAGCGCCCCGGCCAGCTTGGGGCCGACAGTGCCAAGTTCGATCAGACGCACGTCGATCGACGCCTGCTCGCCCAGCGCATCGACGAGCGCTTCGACCACGGTCAGGGTGCGGGAGGGACGTTGCAGGCCGCCTGAAACGGCGACCACCTTGATCTGCTTGCTCATGTTTTTTGCCTTTCTGTGTTGATTCAGCCGTTTTGGGGCATGCCGACATTGGCACTTGCATCGGTAAAAGCAGTTCGCGTGCCAGATTTTTTATCTTTTATAAACAGCATGTTGCAATTCTCGCCGGAATCACGCTGCTGCGTGACCAGCAGATCCTCGGCCTGATTGCTGCATGCGCAACACGCCGCTGCGTGAAAGGCGCCGATTGCGACTGCGGGATCGCCGCCGCCTCAAGCACGGTTGTCATACACGTCGCGCCACACCAGCAATCGGCGCTCCGCGAGTTGCAGCAGGCTGTCGCTGAGCTTGCCCAGCAGCGCCAGCACGACGATCGCGACGATCACCAGGTCGGCCCGCGCCGTCTCGCGGCCGTCGGTCAGCAGATAGCCCAGGCCGCGCGTCGCCGCAATCAGCTCGGCCGCGACCAGGAACATCCACGCCAGCGACAAGCCACTGCGCAGCCCGGTCAGCAAGTTGGGCAGCGACGCCGGCAGGAAGATGCGCACGATCAGGCGCCAACCCTTCAGGCCGAAGATGCCGCCGACCTCGACCAGCTTGCGGTCCACGTTCTTGATACCTGCGACCAGGTTCAAATACACGGGGAAGAAGGCGCCGATCGCGATCAGCGTGATCTTCGGCGCCTCGTCGATGCCCAGCCAAAGCAGCAGCAGCGGCACCCAGGCGAGAGACGGGATCGCGCGCAGCGCCTGGAAAGTCGGATCGAGATAGGCCTCCAGCGCGCGGGACAATCCCACGGCGGCCCCGACCAGCAGCGCCAGCACGGCGCCGATCGCGAATCCCGCCAGCACGCGCGCGCTGCTCACCACGACATGGCTGAACAGATCGCCGCTGCCCGCCAGCTCGATCAGCGTCGCGACCAGCTCGGAGGGCGCTGGCAGCAGATGGGCGCTGATCCACCCCAAGCGCACCACCGCCTCCCAGGCCACCACCAGAATCAGCGGCACGGCCCAGCCCCTGAACTGCGCCAGGAGACGGCCCGCCCAAACCTGGCCCGCCAGAACCCGCCCGCCGCCCGCCCCGCCTACCGGGGCCAGCGCGGAGTCCAATGTGGAAACCTTGCTCATCGCGGCATGCTCACTTGATCACGGCGCGGGCGTAGGACGGCTCGACCAGTGCGTCGACGACCGCGCCCACGTTGGTGCCCTTGCGCACGAGGTCTTCCTCGACGAGGATCGGCGCCGCCGCCTTCAGCGCCTCGACATGCTCAGTGCCCGGCACCGGCTTGCTGAAGTCGTTGCGCGACAACTGCAGCCGAGCGACCTCGATCGGCAACTTGGCCTCCTCGGACACCAGCTTCGCCGTCTCCTCCGGATTGGCGACGATCCACTTGCGCGCCTTCTCGTACGCCGCGATCACGCGCTTCACATAGGCCGGATGCTCGCTGGCGAAGCGTTCGCTGGTGTTCAGGAAGCCGTAGGTGTTGTAGGCCACGTTGCGATACAGCAGGCGCGAGCCGGCCTGCACCTCGCTGCCGGCCATCAGCGGATCCAGCCCCGCCCAGGCATCCACCCTGCCCTGCTCCAGCGCGGAACGGCCATCGGCATGCTGCAGCGCGAGGATCTCGACGTCGCTCTTCGACAGCCCCTCCTGATGCAGGCTGCGCAGCAGGAACAGGAAGGGATCGGTGCCCTTGGTCGCGGCGACCTTCTTGCCCTTCAGATCCTTCACCGACTTGATTGGCGAATCCTTGGGCACGAGCAACGCCGTCCACTCGGGGCGCGAATACACATACACGCTCTTGATCGGGTTGCCGTTGGCCTTCGACAGCACGGCCGCCAGGCCGGCGGTGCTACCGAAATCGACACTGCCGCTGTTGAGGAACTCGAGCGCGCGGTTGCTGCCCTGGCTCAGCACCCATTTCACCGGCACCCCGTCGGCCTTCAGATCGTCCTCCAGCCAGCCGAATTTCTTCAGCACGAGGCTGGGCGGCGAGTAATAGGCGTAGTCGAGGCGCAATTCGGCCGGCTTATCGACGGCGTGGGCGACGCCGGTGGCGAGCAGCACACCGGCAGCGGCGAGGGTGAGGCGTTTGATGGTTTTCAGCATGATGGATCCCTGTGGAGTGCTTGATACAGGGATCCCTCTGTGCACCGATCGTGCCAGATAAAAATGTTCCTACTTTTCCTACACTTGCGTCATTCTCTCAGCGTCCGGGATGGTGCGTTTGCAGCAGACGCCGGCGAAACTGCTGCAAACCCAACAGCGGGGTCCGGTACCGGATGGATCAGGGAATATCCATCGCGTTTCCACGAGTCAGCCCTGGCGGCCAAGCAAGGACTGATCGCTCTGGTGCAGCCCAGCGCCGATAGGCAGGCGTCGATTCATTTTCGATTCAGTAACGAGCGCTTAAAGTGCCGGCTCTACCCATCGCCTCCAACCATTGCACCGGAGCCGTCCGATGAAGTTCCGCATCGCGCTTGCCTTGACCCTGATCACAGCTTCGGCCGTCGCACCGCAACTTGCCGCCGCTGACGACGCACCGGCCGCCGCGCCGTCGGCCAAGTGCCTGCATCCCTCGCCGCAACTGCACGGCAAGATGACTGCGCTTCAGGCGCGCGTCGCCGCGGCCACGCAGGCAGGCAAGGCGCTCGACCTGACGCCACCGGCCTTCGAAGCGCTGGCGCTCGACATCGAGCGGGAACTTGCCGCGATACAGGCGGACTCGGGGCTGATGAAGACCACGAGCGTCCCCGTCAAGCTGCTGTTGAGCGACATCCGCGACGGCACTGTCCTGATGCGACAGGCCACCCATACCGATGCACGGCGAATCGGCTTGGTGAAGGTCATGCAGGATCTGGAAGCTTACCGGCGCGCCGCGGCCCGGACCGACTGCGAACCGCCACCCGTCCAGCAGTGATGCACGTGGCACGGGAGGCAGGCGACGCCCCTTCCAGTGCGCGCGAGTGCGATCCGGAGACGCGATCAGTCGGCCGGTGCCCGCGCCTAGCGCGTGTGCAGATCCTCGACCGTGCTGCGCGTGCGTGGCTGATCCAGCAGCAGACCGAGAAGCTTCTCGCGCTGCCGTGCATCGAGGATGGCCCGTTCGGCAATGAGCTGGTCGATGATCATGCGCTGCTGCGCCTGCTGCAATTCGGCGATCGAGGCACGTTCGGATTCGATGCGTTGCGGATCGAGGGTGTCCGCGAAAAGCGCCTGGACGAGGGCGGTGCGATGGCCCTCCAGCCGCGCGCTGGCGCTGTCGAACTGCTGAAGGAAAGGGCGTTCGGCCGCTTCCCAGCGCGCTCGCTGTGCTTCGTCCAGCGCCAGGATCTGATGCAGCGGGGGCTTGGGGGCGGGAGAGACGCTCGGCCGAACGCGATCGAGCACCACCGCAGCGATGACGCCGAGATTGAGCGCGACGGACAGTAGCAACGCGAGGTGAAGGCGCCTGGGTTTCATTGTGCGCTCCCGATCGGGCCGCAGGCGTCGGCGCGTGGACAGAGGTTTCCCGGTGGGACAGCGTCGAACAGGCTCATGGCGGCAAGCGTCACGTTCGGCGATGGCGGCCATGGTTGCGATGGCGGATCCTCGACCTCCAGCAACATCCCACCCAGCCACAATCCCATCACGAGTGCCGCCGTGGCCCCCGCATACGGCGACAGGTTGAGTGGCTGGGCACTCAGCGAGCGGACAAGCGCCAGCCAACGCGCCCGCCATCCTGGGGCCCGGGGCGCCTGCGCCGCCGGTTCAGCCTCGGCCTGCAGGCGGGCAATGACCCGTGCGCCGAGATCGACCTGAAGCGATACGGCGGGCAGCGCAAGGAAGGCGTCATGCAATGCCCTGAGCTCGGCCAGCCTGGCTGCGCAGAGCGGACAGCGCGCGCTATGGGTGAGCACTTCCGTGCGCGCTTCCGCGGGCAAGGCATCGTCCGCCAGGGCCGATAGCGCCTCGTCGGGGGGGCAGGTCCTATTCATGAGTGGCTCCCGCTTGCGGGTGGAAATGTTCAAGGAGTGCCGCGCGGGCGCGCGCGAGACGCGACTTCACCGTACCCTCGGCAATGCCCAGCACGCGGGCAAGCTCTCCATAGGCGAGTCCCTCGACCTCGCGCAGCAGCAGGATCTCGCGGTGCTCGGCGGCGATCCGCTGCAGGGCGCGGTCGAGGCGCTCCTGCTGCTGGCGGCTGGCATAGCGGGCCTCTGGCCCCGGCGCGGCATCGGCGACGTCCATGCCATCCTCCAGCGGAGCGAACTGCACGATTTGCCGACGGCGCAACTGATCGAGCGCGGCGTTGCGCGCAATCTGCAGCAGCCAGGTGGAAAAGCTGGCCTCCGGGCGCCAGTCTGGCAAGGCTTGCCACGCCTTGACGAACACGTCCTGCGTCAGTTCGGTCGCTTCGTCGCGGGCGTCGAGCATGCGCAGGATGAAGCGGAACACGCGCTCCTGATGGCGGCGCACCAGATCGGCGAACGCCGCCATGTCGCCCACCCGGGCGCGGGCGACATCGTCGGCATCGAGCGCCGCGCGCGCGTCACTCATGCCGGCGGGCAGGCTGTCGTTGCCGTGCGCGCTGAATCATCGACCGCCTCAGTGCCCCGTGTTCAAGCCTTTCCAGCCGGGGTGATCGAAGTGCGCCGCGTAATCGTCAAGGGTACGCGCGAGGTGGACGACGCCCTCTTCCCGCTGGGTGCCACCCGCACGGCCGCCGATCACATCGACGCCCTGGCCGATCTCGGCAATGATCGCGTGCAGCACCTGGTCTGCTTCGGGCTTGAGCTTGCAGTTCTTCACGATGTAGCCGACCTGCCCTTCGATGCTCTGGGCAAGGGCGCCATATTGCGCGTTGTCGAAACGACCCGCATGCACTTCAGGCATGGCCTTCGCGAGCGAGTTGCGGATCGCCTCCATCCCCTTGCGCAGCGCAGCATCGGTCTGCCACTTGGCGCCATGATCGAGCGTCAGCACTGCGGGGTGCGCATCGTGTTGATGGGTGTCGGCGGCCAGCGCCGCGGAGGGCATGAAAACGCTGCCGAGGATGGCAAGGGCGCTGATGGCCAGCAGTCGGGCGGGAGCGTGGGCGTTCATGGCGATGGAGTCCTTTTGTCCTGGTTTCAAGCGGCCGGCTTGGCCGTCCTGACCATTGAAACGAACGGGCGTGCAGAATGTTCCATCATTCTGTCGCACGCCGTGCTTCAGCCCCCGCGCAACCCGATCCGCAAGGTGAATGCGAACCTCCCACAGTCCCTTCGCCATTTTGCTTATCAAAGGCATGCCCGGTGGCAAGCCCTGTGATAGCCAGTACAGCGTGCGCATCACCGGCGACTAAGCCGAGAGCAAAACCAAATTCGACAACTTCATCGACCCGGAAGCGCGTTACCCGGTCATCGCCACCGCCAGCAGGCTGATGAGCACCGGCGTCGGCGTACCGACCGGCTGCGACCTTGCAGCACAGTCGTATCGCAAAGCGTACCGTGAGGCTACAATTAAGGCAAATCGCTAATGAATTGAGGCCACAAAATGCAGGTCAGTGTTCGCGAATTGAAGAACCACTTGTCCAACATCCTGGCTACGGCGCAGCAGGGCGAGGAAGTCTCGGTTACGTCGCACAAACGACTTATCGCACGCATCGTCGGCGTGCCGAGCGAATCCCTCGTTGCCGGCATCGGTGGTCTGTCCGACGCTCAGCGCAGCGCGCTGCTCGGGCTGGTCGCCGACAGCGGCGGCAGTTGGCGCGGCGGGAAGCCCCGCGGCGGGCCGGGTCATTCCGTCATCGAAGGCAAGACCATGTCCGATATGGTGCTGGAAGACCGTGGATGATCGCCTATTTCGACACCTCCGCCCTCATCAAACTCTACGTTTCCGAGCTCCATCGCGATCGTGTGCTGGCGCTGCGCGATACCAGCGATGTGCTCGCCACCGTACTCATCACCTATACCGAGGTGCAGTCGGCATTTGCCCGCAGGATGCGTGAGGACAAGGATGGCGCCGACGCCTTGCGTCTCGACCGCCTCAGCTTCATCGACGACTGGCCACATTGGCTGGTGACGCCGATCGATCAGTCGCTCGTCGAGCTCGCCGGACGTTATGCGGAAGCCTTTGCCTTGCGCGCCTACGACAGCATTCACCTCGCCTCAGCGCAGACCCTGCGCCAGCGCGTCGGCATCGATGTCACCTTCGCCTGCTTCGATCGCCGCCTGAACAACGCCGCCGACCTGCTCGGCCTCAAGACTCCCTTTCTCGAAGCCTGAACTCGAAGTCCATCAGCACGACCATCAAATCCATTCCCGAGCGCTGCGCCAATCCGCGCAGCACCATCGCGTCGATCAGTTGCTGACGCAATTGGCTGGATTTCAGGAATAGAACGACGGCTTCGGATAATTGCCGTTGAGCGCCCAGTCGCCGAGTTCGCGCACCTTGTAGTCCACCGGATCGTGCAGGGTGTGGACGCGCAGGTTGCGCCAGTAGCGATCGAGGCGCAGCGCAGCCGTGGTCGAGCGTGCGCCGGTCACCTCGAAGATGCGGCTGGTCAGGTCGAGCCCGCCACGGGTGGCGGTGACCTTGGCCGTAGCAACAGCCAGGGCCACTTCGCCGCGCCCGGCCGCGGTCAGGGCCAGTCCTTCGGCCCAAGCGGCGTCGAAGCGTGCCGCCGCGTGATCGGCAAGCTTGCGCGTGGCTTCGAGCGTGAGCCAGAAATCGCCGTAATGGCCGAGGACGTAGGGATCCTCGCTCACCTGCGCAGCCGGCGAAGCCGACCACAGGCGCGCCTGGGTGCGGGTGTAGCCCCGCGCCTCGGCCACCGCCCCCTCGGCGATGCCGAGGAAGATGTTCACGAAGATCAGTTGCGCGAGCAGCGGCCGCAGGCAGGCAAAGGGCGAAGAAAGCGGGCCGGGACTGGACAGGATCTCGTGCTCTGCCACAGCGACGCGCTCGAACAAGGCGCTGCCGCTGTCGGTCTGGCGCTGGCCCATGTTGTCCCAGTCCTCGAACAGGGTGATGCCGGCGCGCCGCGTCGGAATCGCTGCGATGATCAGCTTGCCGTCGGCGCTGTCCGCCACGGCCGAGGCCAGCAGCATGTCGGAGTCGAGCGCGCCCGAACAGAAACTCTTGCGCCCGGAGAACTCGCGCCCGCCCTGCACCCGGCTGGCGATGGTGCGCCTGTCCAGCGGGTTCAGCGCGTTGCCCCAGAACCAGTTGCGCCTCGCCGTTTCCGTCAGCCACGGCTCCCACTGCGCAGGCGTGCCGAACAGCCGCACCGAGGCAAGCTGAAGGTGATGAAAGGCGAAGACGTGCGCCACCGAACTGTCTGCGCGCGCGAGCTGGCGCACGATCGCGAGGGTGTCGGTCCAGCTCGCGCCGAGGCCGCCATGTTCGGACGGGATGCTCAGCTTCAGCAGGCCGCTGCCGCGCAACAGGTCGCGTTCGGCCTTCGGCGTGCCGCCAGCGAGATCGCGGGCGGCGGCGGTCTCGGCAAAGCGCTCGGCCAGCCTGGCTGCGATGGCAGCGGGTGACACGTCGAGTTGCACTCCGTCATCAACAATGTCGTGCGTGGTCAAGCTCATCGTAGGAGGTCCTCTCCGGCCGGCCGGCCGGTCCAGTTGATATGAATGCGGTGTTGGCTCAGGCGTCGGCAGCCGCCAGCGCGTCGGCGGTACTGTCTCCGATCAGGCCGAAGTGCTTGAGCTGCGTGCGCAGGATGTTGCGCGAGATGCCGAGCTGCTTCGCAGTGCGCACCTGGTTCTCGCGGCAGTAGTCGAAGGCGGTGTTGAAGACCAGGTTCTCGATGCGCTCGTAGAGGTCCGGCGTGTCGTCCTCGAGCAGTTGCCGCAACCCGGCGCGAATGGCTTCGAAACCGTCCGCCGGCAAGGCCGCGCCCTGCCCGCCCAACCCCGCCACACGGCCGGGCAGGCGCAGGTCTGCCGGCGTGATCACACCGTTCTGGCACACGATCAGCGCGAAATGCACCACGTTCTCGAGCTCGCGGATGTTGCCCGGCCAACTGTAATTCGCCAGTTCGTCGCGGGCTTCCGCACTGAGGCGCGGTGCCTCGATATCGAGGCGCTGGCGGTAATACTCGATGAAATAATCGACCAGAGGAAGAATATCGCCCGGCCGCTCGTGCAGCGACGGCAGTTCGACCGGTGCGACGTTCAGGCGGTAGTAGAGGTCGAGACGGAAGTGTCCGGCCTGCACGGCCTTTTCCAGATTGACGTTGGTCGCCGCCACCAGCCGCACATCGACCGGAATCGGCTTGCGCGATCCGAGCCGCACCACCTGCCGCTCCTGCAGCACACGCAGCAGCTTGACCTGCATCGGCAGCGGCAGATCGCCCACTTCGTCGAGGAACAGCGTGCCGCCGTTGGCAGCCTCGAACCAGCCCGGCCGCGCCTGCTGTGCCCCGGTGAAGGCGCCCGCCTCATGGCCGAACAGTTCGGCCTCGACCAGGTTCTCGCTGAAGGCGCCGCAATTCACCGCCACGAAAGGCCCGCTGCGCCCGCTCTGGGCATGGATGTGGCGCGCGACCAGTTCCTTGCCGGTGCCGGTTTCACCGATGATCAGTACATTGGCCTCGCTCGGCGCGATCAATTCGACCTGGCGCAGCAGGCGCAGGGATTTCGCATCGTGGAAGATCAGCGCCTTGGCGCGGATCGACAGTGCCGCCTGCCCGGCATTGGGCAGGGTCAGCAGTCTTGCGGTGTTCGAGTCTTGCATGGCGGCTCTCTCTTGCGGCAGGCGCAGCCAATGGCGCCCTTTCGTCATGCCGCAAGCTTAGAGCCCGCGCCAAAAAGCGCGAACCAAGGAATTCCGATTTGAATTGCACGATTACATCGAAGCGGTAATCCTCCGGCCCGCTCCGAAGCGCCGCCGATCACCGTGGCCCGCGATCAGCCCTTGGCCGGTATTCGGACGTTGCGCCCGGCCAGCGTACCGAGCCCCGCGATCGCAAGGGTCATCGTCAGACAGACCGTGAGCGGCATGCTCCAACCACCGGAGAGGTCGCGCAGCAGGCCGACCAGCGGCGGGCCGAAGGCCGCCAGCAGGTAGCCGATGCACTGCGCCATGCCCGAAAGCGCCGCTGCCTGCGTCGGGCTGCTGGTGCGCAGGCCCATGAACATCAGGCTGAGGATGATGCAGGCACCGGAACCGAAGCCGAACGCAGCCACCCACAGCGTCGCCAAGCCCGGCCGCAGCAGCAGACCCAGGAAGCCGACCGAGAGCAGCAGTGACACGCAGAACGCGACCGCCCGCTGGTCCTTCATACGGTGGATCAGCGGTCCCAGCACCACGCCGGGAATGGCCGAGGCCAGCTGCATCCAGCCATGCAGCGAGCCGGCTTCGGCTGCCGTGTAGCCGTTGCTGGTCAGCACCGACGGCAGCCAGCCGATCATCACGTAATAGACGAAGGAGTTCAGACCCATGAACAGCGTGACCTGCCACGCCAGCGCCGACCGCCAGATGGGCATTCCGTCCGTTGCCGCCGCGCCACCCGACACCGCGCTTGCCTGCTTGCCAAGTTGCGGCCACCACATCGCCATCGCCGACAGCGGCAGCACCAGAATCGCCGCCAGCGCGCCCGCCCAGCCCAGCCCGAATCCGCTCGCCAGCGGGAACACCGTCGCCGAGGCCGTCGCCGCGGCGATGCCCATGGTGAGCGCATACGCGCTGGTGACCTTCGCGATCCGGTTGGGAAAATCGCGTTTCAGCAGGCTGGGCAGCAGCACGTTGCCGATGGCGATGCCCGCCCCGATCACCGCCGTGCCGCCATAAAGACACCACACCGGACCCAGCGAGCGCACCACCACGCCTCCGCCGACCAGCACCAACGCGCCGAACAAAGTCCGCTCCAGTCCGAAGCGCCGCGCAAGCATGGGCGCAAACGGCGACACCAGCGCGAAGGCCAGCAACGGCAGCGTGGTGAGGACGCCCGCCGCAGCAGTGCTCAGGTCGAATGCCGACTGAATCATCGAAAGCACCGGCGCAAGGCCGGTGATCGGCGCCCGCAGGTTGGCGGCGATCAGCAGGATGCCGATCAGCAGCAGCACCGGGCGCCAGTCCTGGGTGGGCACTTCCTGTCTTTGGGTCATGTGTCTGATTCCGGTTCCCTATTCGCAGGACCGGAGATTAGCCATTTACGCCGCGCATGTATCTGGCTAAATTGCCAGACAATCGCTAAATACGGTCATTACCATGTCGAAGGACACATCCTGGCGCAGCTTCGACCCCGACCAGAACGCAAGTCCGGCGATCGCCCTGCGGGTCGAGGTGGAGGAAATCGACAGCGAAGCCCCCACCCACCAGCACCGGAAGGGGCAACTGGTGCTGGCCCTGCGCGGCGGAGTCACTTGCGAGGTCCCCAACGCCTTGTGGGTTGTGCCACCGAACTGTGCTGTGTGGGTCCCCGGCGACATGCCGCACAGCAACCGCGTGACGCCCAACGCGCGCATCTGCCTGCTGTTCGTCGAACCCGGCGCCGCCGACTTGCCGGACGAATGCTGCACCCTGTCGATCACGCCCCTGGTGCATCAGCTGATCGAGCGCCTCGCCGACCTGCCCAACGATTACGAACACGGCAGCTTCGCCGGCCGACTTGCGCAGGTCTTGCTCGACGAGCTGTCGACGATGCCTGTCGAACAGTTGCACCTGCCGATTTCCAGCGAACCCCGCATCCGCCGCATTGCCGACGCCCTGACCCGCGACCCCGCCGACCGCAGCACGCTGGCCGCGTGGGCGCGCCGGGTGGCGATGAGCGAGCGCTCGCTCGCGCGCTTGATGCTGAGGGAAACCGGCCTGACCTTCGGCCGCTGGCGCCAGCAATTGCACCTGCTCATTGCGCTGCGGCAACTGGCGGCAGGCGCAACGGTGCAGCAAGTGTCCGCGGACCTGGGCTACGAATCGGTGACCGCCTTCATCACCATGTTCAAGAAGGCGCTCGGCAAGCCCCCGGCACGCTACTTCGCGTCGCTCACACGCAATCGCGGCATCGCAGAGTCCTTCACAGGTTGAAGGCATCCCGCCCGACCTGTCGGTTGAGCGTGAAGCGGGTGTGGTGGCGGATGCGCGCAAGCGCGCCATGGCGGCCACGCTGCGACCTCGCCTCAACGGAAATGGCGCCCAAGGGCACGTCGTCATGGACGCGCTGCATGGCGAGCAGCAGCTCGAGCCCGAATGGCCAGGAGCCGAACCCGGCCTCGGTGTTGATATGGCCCGCATCGCCGATGTCGATCAGCCGGCTGCCCCAGCGCTCGGCCCACACGGCGGCGTTTTCGAGCCTCAACCACGGATCGCTGCTGCTGGCGACCAAGGTGCTGGGACATTCCAGGGCCGTATCGGGCAGCCAATCGGCGATCGATTCATCCGCCCCTGCACCCGCGGTGCGCAAACCGAGCGGCCCGAAGCGTTGCGGATCCGCGGGAGCGACGAGCAGCGCGCCGGCCACCTTGTCGGGCCGGTCGGTCGCCGCTACCACGCTGGCGAGACAACCGAAGCTGTGCGCCACCAGCCACACGGCATGCGGTGCGGCGTCGATCTCGTCGCGTACCGTGGCCGCCCAGCGGGCGAGCACCGGCTGCTCCCAGTCGATGCCGCGCACCCGCTGCGCGCCCGGAAGGCGCTCTTCGATCCAGGTCTGCCAGTGCAGCGGACCGCTGCCATGAAAACCCGGAACGATGAGTGTCGTGTGCTGCACGGCCGGCTCGCTCAGAGCGTGGCGATCGACACTTCGGTCGATTTCACCAGCGCGACGACCTCGGAGCCGGGCTTGAGCCCGAGTTCGTCGACCGAGCGCGTGGTGATGACCGAAGTCACGATGCCCGACGAAGTCTGCACATCGACTTCGCTGACGACGTCGCCGCGGATGATTTCCTTCACCTTGCCGCGAAACTGGTTGCGTACGTTGATGGCCTGGATGGTCATGATGTCGATCCTCGATTCAGGGTCTGTGGATTACTTGGCGTAGATCTGGTCGAACACGCCGCCATCGCCGAAGTGCGCCTTCTGCACTTTCTGCCAGCCGCCCAGTTCCTCGATGGTGAAGGTCTTCACTTTCGGGAAGCGGGCCACGTCTTTCGCGTCGGCCAGTTCGGGCTTGATCGGGCGGTAGTAGTGCTTGGCGGCGAGCTTCTGGCCGACCGGCGAGTACAGGTATTCGAGATAGGCCTGCGCCACCTTCTCGGTGCCGCGCTTCTTCGCCACGCCATCGACCACGGTGACCGGCGGTTCGGCGAGGATGGAGACCGAGGGCACGACGATCTCGAACTTGTCCGGCCCGAGCTCATTCACCGACAGGAAGGCCTCGTTCTCCCAGGCCAGCAACACGTCGCCGATGCCGCGCTGGACGAAGGTGTTGGTCGAGCCGCGCGCACCCGAATCGAGCACCGGCACGTGCTTGAGCAGCTCGCCGACGAATTCGCGCGCCTTCGCATCGTTGCCGCCGGGCTGCTTCAGGGCGTAGCCGTAGGCGGCGAGGTAGTTCCAGCGCGCGCCGCCGGACGTCTTCGGGTTCGGCGTAACGACCTCGACGCCCGGCTTCACCAGGTCGCCCCAGTCCTTGATGCCTTTCGGGTTGCCCTTGCGTACCAGGAAGACGATGGTCGAGGTGTAGGGCGAACTGTTGTGCGCGAGCCGCTTCTGCCAGTCGGCGGGGATCTTGCCCGTCTGCTCGGCGATGGCGTCGATGTCGTAGGCCAGCGCCAGCGTCACGACGTCGGCCTCCAGCCCGTCGATCACCGCCCGCGCCTGCTTGCCCGCGCCGCCGTGGGACTGCTTGATGGTGACGCTTTCGCCGGTCTTGCCTTTCCAGTACTTGGCGAACTCCGGGTTGTACTCCTGATACAGCTCGCGGGTCGGGTCGTAGGACACGTTGAGCAGCGTGGTCTGGGCCTGGGCGGTGCCCACGAGGCCGGCGGCCAGGGCGAGGGCCAGCAGGGTGCGGCGGGTGGCATTGAAGCGCATGGTGGTTTCTCCAGTCAGGTTCGGCAGATGGAGAAAATCTATCGTGCGGGCCGGATTCTCCGAACCAAGAAAAAACGCATTGCTTATTCGATTTCGCCACAGGCCTTCGGCTCGGGAAGCTGTTTGCGATATCGTTCGCCCTCACGCAAGAACCGCCTGGAGCCGCTTTCATGGCCAACTCGTCGCAATCCCGCCGTCCTGTCGCCTTCGCCCTCGGCACTGCCGCCGTCGCCGCAACCCTATTCGCCGGCGCGCTGCCGGCGCACGCGGCCGAGCTCAAGATCGGCCTGTCGTCCGAAGTCACCACGCTGGACCCGCACTTCTTCAACAGCGGCCCCAACATCGCCTTCCACCACCATCTCTACGACAGCCTGGTGGACGTCGACCCTGAGGGCAAGCTGATCCCGGCGCTGGCCGAATCGTGGAAAGCGATCGACGACACCACCTGGGAATTCAAGCTGCGCCGCGGCGTGAAATTCCACGACGGCAGCGAGATGACCGCCGACGACGTGCTCTACTCGCTCGACCGCCCGGCGCAGATCACCGCCAGCCCCGGCCCCTTCACCAGCTACACCAAACCCATCGTCGGCAAGCAGGCGGTGGACCGCTACACCCTGCGGCTGAAGACGGCCAGCGCCTACGGCCCGCTGCCGCTGGACCTGATCTCGATCTTCATCGTGTCGAAGAAGGCCGCGGCCAAGGCCACGCAGGAACAGTTCAACAACGGCGCCGCGGCGATCGGCACCGGCCCGTTCAAGCTGGTGAGCTTCCGCAAAGGCGAGAGCATCGAGATCGCGCGCAACGACGCCTACTGGGGCGCCAAGCCCGAGTGGGACAAGGTGCAGTTCAAGGTGCTCGCCAACGACGCCCCGCGCCTGGCCGCGCTGCTCGCAGGCGACGTCGACCTGATCGAGGCGGTGCCGCCGGCCGACCTCGCCAAGCTGAAGACCAACCCCAAGCTGGCGCTGGCGCAGCACACCACCTGGCGCACGATCTTCTGGCAGCTCGACCAGTTCCGCGACGCCTCGCCTTTCGTCACCGACAAGGCGGGCAAGCCGCTGGCGAAGAATCCGCTGAAGGACGTGCGCGTGCGCCAGGCGATCTCGAAGGCGATCAACCGCCAGGCCCTGGTCGAGCGCTCGCTCGAAGGCCTCGCGCAGCCGGCGTCCAACCTGAACTCGCCGGGCATCTTCGGCTACAACGCCGAACTCAAGGTCGAGGCCTACGATCCGGAAGGCGCGAAGAAGCTGCTCGCCGAAGCCGGCTATCCGGACGGCTTCGGCCTCACGCTGCACGGCCCCAACAACCGCTACATCAACGACGAGCAAGTGGTGCAGACCGTTGCCCAGTTCCTGAACCGCGTCGGCATCCAGGCCAAAGTGGAGACACAGCCGCTGTCGGTTTATTTCGGCAAGGCGCGCGCCAGCGAATACAGCATGGCGATGCTGGGCTGGGGCTCGCTGGCCAGCGACTTCACGCTGCGCTCCATCGTCGGCACGTCGAATCCGGACACCGGCTGGGGCACCTGGAACTGGGGCAAGTACAGCAACCCGGCGGTCGACAAGCTGGTGCAGCAGGCGCTCGGCTCGGTCGATGCGGCCAAGCGCGAGAACTTCGCACGCCAGGCGGTAAAGGCGGCGATGAGCGACTACGCGGTGATCCCCTCACACCACCAGATCGCCACCTGGGCGCTGCGCAAGGGACTTGCGTACAGCGGCCGCATCGACGAATTCACCTATGCGCACGAGGTGCGAAGCGCGAAGTGAGCATGCTCCGGGGTGCTAGCCATGGATCTTGCGAGGAGCGAACTTGCGGGACCCGCCTTCCCCGACTAACATCCTTACCTGGTAATACCGAAAGGAGAGACCGGCGTGGAAACGACTACCGTGACCAGCAAGGGACAGGTGACCATTCCGCTGGCGCTGCGGCAGCAGCTCGGCATCCGGCAAGGAAGCAAGATCGAGTTCGCCGTAGTAGGAGATCATGTGGAAATGCGCGTGTGCCACCTGCCTGCAGAATTGCCATCGAGCGGTTTTGGCATGTTGAAGAGCAAGCGCGCTGCGGTGCCGGTCGACCTCGACCCCGCCACCCTGGCGAAACCATGATCGGCCTGGACACGAATGTCCTCGCTCGCTATTACGTCGAGGATCAGGGCGATGCCGAAGCCTCGCATCAACGCGAGTCCGCTCGCCGCCTCATCGAATCCGGCGAGCCGCTCACGGTCTGCAAGAGCGTCGTGCTCGAGCTCGAGTGGGTCCTGCGCGGCTACTACGGCTTTGCGACAGCCGAAGTCAGCGCCGTCCTGCAGCACCTGCTTTCGCTGCCCCACGTGACGGTCGAAGACCGTGCGGAAGTGGCGCAAGCCATCTCGCATGCGCGCGCGGGCCTGGACTTCGCCGACGCGCTGCACCTTGCGAGCTATCGTGAATGTGAGAGTGTCGCGTCATTCGACGATCGCAAGTTTGCCCGCCGAGCGAAGCGTCTGAATCTCGCCCCCCGCATCTTCATCCCGCGCTGAAATCGCGCGCCCATCCAACGGAAACCAGAACGTGCCTTCCCTTGCCCGTCTTCTCCTCTCCCTCGCCCTGACCATGCCGCTGGTCGGCCCCACCGCCGCCACCGATGCTGACCTCCAGCACTGGATCGACGGGCCGCAGCGCGCCGAGAAGAACCGCGTGCGCGACGCCGCGCGCAAGCCGGCCGAAACGCTGGCCTTCTTCGACCTGAAGCCCGACCAGACGGTGGTCGAGGTATGGCCCAGCGTGGGCGCGTGGTGGTTCGAGATTCTCGCCCCCTATCTGCGCGACAAGGGCCATTACATTGGCGCGCTGCATGCCGGCCCGCACAACCCGCCGGCGGCAAAGGCCGAGCATGAGGTGATCGAAGGCCGCATCGCGAGCCAGCCGGCGCTGTACGGCAAGGTGGAGATCGCGCACACGCCGGGTCTGCTCGATACAGTCAAGCCGAACTCGGTCGACCTGCTGCTGACTTTCCAGAACCTGCACAACTGGATCACCGACGGCAACGCCGACGAGCACCTGCGCGAGTTCCACACTGTGCTGAAGCCCGGCGGCGTGCTCGGCATCGTCGATCACCGCGCGCGTACCGACCGCCCGCGCGACGAGCAGCTGAAAGACGGCTACCTGCGCGAGGACGAAACCATCGCGCTGTTCGAGAAGCACGGCTTCAAGCTCGTTGCCCGCTCGGAAATGGCCGCCAACCCGCGCGACACCAAGGATTACCCGCAGGGCGTGTGGACGTTGCCGCCCAGCCTGCGCATGAAGGACGTGGACCGCGCGCGCTACCTCGCCATCGGCGAGAGCGACAAGTTCACCCTGAAGTTCGTCAAGGTGGCCGCGCCCTGATGAGGCGGGCGCGACCGCTGGGTGATCAGAGGGCAGCGATGCCTTCGATCTCGACCAGCAGGCCGTCCATCGACAGCCGCTCGATGCCGACCAGCGTCACCGCGGGCGGTTTCTCCGCACTGAAATAAGCCGCGCGGATGTCGCGGATCTTCGGCGTCTGCGCCGGCTGCAGGCCGACGATGTAGAAATTGACCTTCACCAGGTCGTGCATCGTCGCGCCCTGCGCGCGCAACGCGATGTCGAGGTTGTCCAGCGTGCCCTTGAGCTGCGCTTCGAGATCGCCCGGGTTACGCACCTTGCCGTCGCGGTCGCAATCGATCTGACCGGCGATGAACACCAGCCGCTTCGCGCCCTCGACCGAGAAAGTCTGGCTGAAGGCCTTGCCGACGAAGAGTTCGGGGGGATTGATGACCTTGGTTTGCATGCGTTTTCTTCCAATTGACGAACTTCAGGCAAGCTCGGCCTGCAGGCTGAACTTGCTGGCAGTGACTCGGACTTCCTTCATCCGCCCGTGGCCGGGAAGCACTTTCTCCGCCACGGTGAGGAGCCCGGCGCGTTCAAGCTCGTCGACATCCCGCTTGACCGCGCTGCGATCCCGGTGGAGGCGATCGGAGATTTCCGTGATCGACCCTGGGCAGTCCTTCACGGCACGAAACAGGGCAAGCCGCGCCGTGGTGATCAGCCGCAGCAGCTCGCCCGGATCTTCGAAACTGACGATGCGCTCGTCGGCAAGCGCCTGGCCGCGATCCGCCATCCGCGCCAGCTTGCGGCCATGATTGAAGAAGTCCTCTTCAGGGGCAGTCTTGATGATCAGCTCGGTCATTTCTTGCTCCTAAGTGCCAGCCAGTCCCGCTCGAACCGTTCCTCGACATCTTCGAAAGTCACGAATTCGACCGGTTCCACGGCGCCGAAATAATGACGATGATGGCCGTCATGCGCGTTGTCGTAACCGATGACCCGGCCGTTATCGCCCTGATGCAAGGCATGATTGATGTAGGCCAGGTTGTAACGGCACACCCTGCCGGTCGCCTCATCCACCCAGATCTCCCGACGGAGCTTGCCGTTTCCGCGCTTGTCGGAAATCTTGTGGGTTTCGTCGACGATCTTTCTCTCAGCCATGACGTAAAATATCATAGCTGAAAAACTCACGGCTACGCCCTGCCCCGACCTCAATGACACTTTTCATCCTGCGCCGCATGCTGCAGGCCTTCAACGTCCTGTTCGTCATGTCACTGCTGGTGTTCGCCGGCGTGTATGCGATCGGCAATCCGCTCGACCTGCTCGTCGACCCGAACGCCACCGCGGAAGACATGGCGCGCGCCGCCGCCTCGCTCGGCCTCGACCAGCCGCTGTGGGCGCAGTACGCCCGCTTTCTCGGCAACGCGCTGCAGGGCGATCTGGGGAATTCCTTCATCCACGGCGTGCCGGCGCTCGGGCTGATCGTCGAGCGGCTGCCGGCGACGCTGGAGCTCGCTGTCGTGGCGATGCTGATCGCGGTGCTGCTCGGCATCCCGCTGGGGCTGTGGGCCGGGCTGAGGCCGGATTCGTGGTCGGGGCGCACGATCATGGCGGGCTCCATCCTCGGCTTTTCGCTGCCCACCTTCTGGGTGGGGCTGATGCTGATCATGGTGTTCGCGGTGCAGCTGGGTTGGCTGCCGGCGAGCGGGCGCGGGCCGACCGCCGAGGTGCTCGGCGTGCCGATCTCGCTGCTGACGGCGGACGGCTGGCGCCACCTGCTGCTGCCCGCGGCCAACCTGGCGCTGTTCAAGCTGTCGCTGATCATCCGCCTCACCCGCAGCGGCACGCGCGAGGCGCTGCTGCAGGACTACGTGAAGTTCGCCCGCGCCAAAGGCCTGTCGAACGCGCGCGTGGTCGGCGTGCATGTGCTGAAGAACATCCTGATCCCCATCGTCACCGTGGTCGGGCTGGAGTTCGGCTCGCTGATCGCGTTCTCGGTGGTCACCGAATCGATCTTCGCCTGGCCGGGCATGGGCAAGCTGCTGCTGGATTCCATCACCCAGCTCGACCGCCCGGTGGTGGTGGCCTACCTGCTGCTGGTCGTCACGCTGTATGTAGTCATCAACCTGGCGGTCGACCTGCTGTATGCGGCGCTCGATCCGCGGGTGCGGCTGGCCGGAGCAAGCCAATGAGCGAAGCGAACATCCTGCCGACCGCCTCCCCTGCCGAGGCCGACGTCGAGCGCCCGCTGCGCCGCCTGGTGCGGATGTATGCCGAGAGCCGCGTCGCACTGTTCGGCCTCGCGCTGCTGCTGGTCGTCATATTGGCCGCCCTGTTCGCGCCCTGGCTGGCGCCGCAGAACCCCTACGACCTGATGCAGCTCGACATGCTCGACGGTCGGCTCCCGCCAGGCAGCGCGAGCGGCGACGGGCGGCTCACCTACCTGCTCGGCACTGACGAGCAGGGTCGAGACATGCTGTCGGCCATCCTCTATGGGCTGCGCATCAGCGTCGGCGTCGGCGTAGTGGCGACGCTGATGGCGCTGGCCATCGGCATGGCGCTGGGGCTGGCGGCGGGTTACTTCGGCGGACGCTTCGACGCCATCCTGATGCGCATCGCCGACATCCAGTTGTCCTTCCCGTCGATTCTGGTGGCGATGATCCTGCTCGCGCTGTTCGGCCAGGGCATCGACAAGATCGTCATCGCGCTAGTGGCGGCGCAGTGGGCCTACTATGCGCGCACCACGCGCAGCGCCGCGCTGGTCGAGGGGCGCAAGGAATACATCGAGGCCGCGCGCCTGCTCGGGCTATCGACGCCGCGCATCCTGTTCCGCCATCTGCTGCCCAACTGCCTGCCGCCGCTGATCGTCGTTGCCGCGCTGCAGGTGGCCGCGGCGATCGCGCTGGAAGCGACGCTGTCCTTCCTCGGCCTCGGCCTGCCGGTGACCGAACCCTCGCTCGGGCTGCTGATCGCCAACGGCTTCCAGTACCTCTATTCCGGCCGCTACTGGATCAGCGTGTTCCCCGGCGTGGCGCTGCTGCTGCTGATCCTCGCGATCAACCTCGTCGCCGACCAGTTGCGCGACGTGCTCAACCCGAGGCTGCAATCGCAATGAACGCGCCCCGCGAGCCCACCCTGGTCGTGGACCGCCTCACCACCCGCTTCGCGAGCCGCAGCGGCGCAGTGACGGCGGTCGATGAGGTCAGCTTCAGCGTCGCTCCCGGCGAGGTGCTGGGCCTGGTGGGCGAATCCGGCTCGGGCAAGTCGCTGACCGGCTTCTCCATCCTCGGCCTCGTCGATCCGCCGGGCGAGATCGCCGCGGGCAGCATCCGCCTGAAAGGGCGCGAGCTGCGCGGGCTGTCGGCGCGCGAATGGCGCGCGCTGCGCGGCGATCGCATCGCGATGATCTTCCAGGACCCGATGATGACGCTGAACCCGGTGCTGCGCATCGACACGCAGATGATCGAGACGGTGCGCGCGCACCGCCACGTCGGCCGCGATGCCGCGCGCGAGCTGGCGCGCGACGCGCTTGCCCGCGTCGGCATCCCGTCGCCGGACGAGCGCCTGCGCGCCTATCCGCACCAGCTTTCCGGCGGCATGCGCCAGCGGGTGGCGATCGCCATCGCGCTGCTGAATGCACCCGACCTCATCATCGCCGACGAGCCCACCACCGCACTCGACGTCACCATTCAGGCGCAGATCCTGTTCGAGATGCAGACGCTGTGCCGCGAATCAGGCACCGCGCTGATCTGGATCACCCACGACCTCGCAGTCGTCGCCGGCCTGGCCGACCGGGTGTGCGTCATGTACGCGGGGCGCATCGTCGAGCAAGGCAGCACCGCGCAGGTGCTGGAGACGCCCGCCCATCCCTACACCCGCGGGCTGCTCGACTCCACGCCGGCGGCGAACGCGCAGCCGGACGAAGGCGGACAGCCGCAGCCGCTGCGGCAGATCCCCGGCATGGCGCCGTCGTTGAAGGAAATCCCCGCGGGCTGCGCCTTCCGGCCGCGCTGCACACACGCCAGTGAGTTGTGCGAGCAGGTGCCGCCCGCAGTCGAACTGGCACCCGGCCACGTCGCGCGCTGCTTTCATCCGCTGCCGGCAACGCAAGGGGTGAAGCCATGAGCGCGCAGCAACCGATTCAAGCTGCCGCGCTTCAGCAAGCACCCGTCAACACGCCGGGAAGCGAGCCGGCCACCGGCCCGCTGCTCGAGCTGAGATCCATCCGCAAGACCTTCGGCGCCCAGCCCGACTGGCTGGAGCGCCTCGGCCAGCGCCTGGGCTGGCTGCAACCCGCTGCGACGGTGCAGGCGCTGGACGGCGTCAGCCTCTCCATCGCGCGGGGCGAAGTCGTCGGCCTGGTGGGAGAATCCGGCTGCGGAAAATCCACCCTGGGCCGCATCGCCGTCGGCCTGCACGCACCGAGCAGCGGCCAGCGCCTGTGGCGCGGCACCGACCTCGACGCGCTGCCCGAAGCCGAGCGCCGCCGCGTCGGCCTCGGCATCCAGATGATCTTCCAGGACCCGTACGCCTCGCTGAACCCGCGCCTGCGCGTGCGCGATCTGCTGGCCGAGGCGCCGCGCGTGCATGGCCTGATCGACCGTCCCCAACAAGCCGACTTCGTCGCCGCCCTGCTGCGCCAGGTCGGCCTCGACCCGGCCGTGGCCGACCGCTTTCCACATCAGTTTTCCGGCGGCCAGCGCGCCCGCGTCGGCATCGCCCGCGCACTCGCGGTGAAGCCGGAGTTCCTCGTCTGCGACGAAGCCGTCGCCGCACTCGACGTGTCCATCCAGGCCCAAGTGCTGAACCTCTTCATGCGCCTGCGTGAGGAACTCGGCCTCACCTACCTCTTCATCAGCCACGACCTCGGCGTCGTGCGCCACCTCTCCGACCGCGTGGCGATCATGTACTTGGGCCGCATCGTCGAAAGCGCCCCCACCGCCGAAATCTTCAGCCGCCCCGCCCACCCTTACACCCAGGGCCTGCTCGCCGAGGCGCCGACGCTGAAGGTCGAGAAGAAGCGCTTCCTCGCCATCCGGGGCGAACTTCCCTCCCCGCTCGCCCCGCCGCGCGGCTGCCACTTCCACCCGCGGTGTCCGCATGCGTTCGAACGCTGCCGGGAGGAGGTGCCGATGCTCGGGGAAGTCGCGCCAGGACATGTTTCGGCGTGTCATCTGCATGCGATCGGAGTCGAGGCCTCTTCGGTCTCCGAAGGGTGACCCCCTCCAATCGCAAATCGCATAGCGGTTCGTAGTCGAAAGCAGCGCTTTCCGCGTGCAATATCCGATCCGTTGTGCTCAAGTATCGCCCAGGGTTACCGTTCATCGCGTTCAAGACGGCCGCCCTCAGCTTAATGGTCGTTGAGCGCGCTGCGCGAGGCCTTCCACGTATGAAGAAGCGAGTACCCCATTCATGCTTTCCCGAGCACTGATCACCGGCGCTGACGGATTCATCGGATCGCACCTTACTGAACTGCTTGTCCGCGAGGGCTACAAGGTCAAGGCCTTGTCCCAATACAATTCGTTCAACCACTGGGGCTGGCTCGAGGACATCGCCTGCCAGAATGACATCGAGATCCTGAGCGGCGACGTGCGAGACCCGCACTACTGCAAGCAGATCACGAAAGATGTGGACGTCGTCTTCCACCTTGCCGCGCTGATCGCAATCCCCTACTCGTACGTCGCACCCGACAGCTATGTCGATACGAACGTCAAGGGCACGCTCAATATCTGCCAGGCCGCGCTCGAAAACGGCGTCCAGCGCGTGATCCACACCTCCACCAGCGAGGTGTATGGCACGGCGCGCTATGTGCCCATCGACGAGAAGCACCCGCTGCAGCCGCAGTCGCCCTACAGCGCCTCCAAGATCGCCGCCGACGCAATGGCAATGAGTTTTCATAGCGCATTCGACCTGCCGGTGACGATAGCCCGGCCGTTCAACACCTACGGACCGCGGCAGTCCGCGCGTGCCGTGATCCCGACCATCATCAGCCAGATCGCCAGCGGCAAGCGGCAGATTCAGCTGGGTGACACCTCGCCCACCCGCGATTTCAACTACGTGCTGGATACCTGCCGCGGCTTCCTTGCGCTTGCGCGCTGCGATGCGGCTGTGGGCGAGACGGTGAACATCGGCTCGAATTTCGAGATTTCGATTGGCGATACGCTGAACCTCATCCGGGAACTGATGAGCAGCGAGGTGGAGTTCCTGACCGACGAACAGCGCTTGCGCCCGGGGAAGTCCGAGGTCTTCCGCCTGTGGTGCGACAACACGCGGATCCGCGAACTCACCGGCTACACCCCGGAAACAAGCCTGCGCGACGGGCTGCAGGCAACCATCGAATGGTTCACCCGGCCGCACAACCTCGCCCGCTACAAGGCCGACATCTACAACGTCTGAGCCTCACCGAATGTTCGCATCCCTGATCGCATTCATCCGCGACTACTACCGCAGCAATGGGCCCATCCCGCTGCACGCGCCGGTGTTCGAGGGCCACGAGCGCGAGTATGTCCTCGAAACGATCGACTCCACCTTCGTTTCCAGCGTCGGCGCCTTCGTGGAAAGGTTCGAGAACCGCATCGCCGCCTACACGGGCAGCCCTCGCGCCGTCGCCACGGTGAATGGCACGGCCGCGCTGCACATCGCGCTGAAGGTGGCAGGCGTGGAGGCCGGTGATCTCGTCGTCACCCAGCCACTGACCTTCGTCGCAACCTGCAATGCGATCGCATACTGCGGCGCCGAACCCGTGTTCGTCGACGTCGATAGGGGGACGCTCGGACTGTCGCCCCGCGCACTCGAGGCCTGGCTCACGGAGCACGCCAGGCTCGACGCCGAAGGAGTGTGCCGCAGCCGCGCGGACAATCGCGTCGTTCGCTGCTGCGTCCCGATGCACACCTTCGGTCTTCCAGCCGACCTTGACGCGCTGATCGACGTCTGTGGCCGCTGGAACCTTGTATTGGTCGAAGATGCCGCGGAATCACTCGGCAGCCTGTACAGGGGCCGCCACACCGGCACCATCGGGCGTGTGGGCACCCTGAGCTTCAACGGCAACAAGATCATCACGACCGGCGGCGGCGGAATGATCATCACCGACGAGGCGCTCGCAGCCCGGGCGCGGCATCTGACGACGACGGCCAAGGTTCCGCACCCTTACGATTACGTCCACGACGAGCTCGGCTACAACTACCGCCTACCCAACCTCAACGCGGCCCTCGGCTGCGCCCAGTTGGAGCGCCTCGAAGCGTTCATCACTGCCAAGCGTGCCCTCGCGAACCGATATGCCGAGCTCCTTGCCGGCAGTTCCATCGAGTTCGTCCGCGAACCGGAGGGCTGCCGTGCAAACTACTGGCTGAACGCGGTGATCTGCGAAGACGTCGCGCAACGCACTGCGCTCCTCGCGGCCACCAACGGCGTTGGCGTCATGACGCGGCCAATCTGGCGCCTGATGCATACGCTGCCGATGTACGCCCACTGCCGACGTGGGGACCTCACAGTGGCAGAGTGGCTCGAGGCCCGCGTTGTCAACCTCCCAAGCAGCGTGCCGCCGGGGGACCGTCAATGACCCGTCGCATTGCCGTCTTCACCGGCACGCGAGCCGAATACGGCTTGCTCTACTGGCTGATGCGGGAACTGCAGTCCAGCGCCTATTTCGAACTTCAGGTGCTGATTGGAGCCATGCACCTCTCGCCCGAGTTCGGCAACACCTGGACGGAGATCGAGCACGACGGTTTCTCCATCGACGCCCGCATCGAGATGCTTCTGTCGTCGGACACGCGGGTCGGCATGGCCAAATCGCTCGGGCTCGGCACGATCGGATTCGCCGACGCGCTCGATCGCCTGCGACCGGAGCTCTTGGTCGTGCTCGGCGACCGTTTCGAGGTGCTCGCCGCGGCTCAGGCTGCGCTGATTCTCGGGATTCCGATCGCGCACCTGCACGGAGGCGAACTCACCGAGGGCGCCTGCGACGATGCCTTCCGTCACGCCGTAACCAAGATGTCCGCATTGCACTTCGTCGCCACCGAACGCTATCGGCAACGCGTCGTTCAGCTCGGCGAAGATCCGTCACGCGTGTTCAACGTCGGCGCACTCGGGCTCGACCACCTGAGGCGCAGTCCGCGCATGAGCCTCGACGAACTCCGCACAAGCCTCGGCTTCGACCTTCGGCCCCCCTTCCTGATCGCGACCTACCATCCAGCCACACAGTCGGATGAGGATCCGGTCAAGACGTTCGACGCCATGCTCGACGCGCTTGACGCCTATCCTGATCATCAGGTCGTGCTGACCTATCCAAACGCCGACAGCGGAGGACGGGCGCTGATTCCCCGCCTCGAGTCCTATGCAGCGTCGCAACAAGGGCGCGTGCTGGCGATTCCATCACTCGGGTTCCGCCGCTACCTTGGCGCACTGGCCCATGCTTCCGCAGTGATCGGAAACTCCTCCAGCGGAATCATCGAGGTGCCGGCTTTCGGCATCCCGACGGTCAATATCGGCAAGCGGCAGGGCGGGCGCATCGCCGCCGATTCCGTCCTGCATTGCGGCATCGATCCGGCGTCGATCAAGGAGGCCCTGAAAACGGCGCTGTCTCCCGAATTCGGCAGGTTCTGCCAGACCGTAAACAATCCATACGGTCAGGGCGATGCCGCCGCGAGCATCGCCCGTATCATCGCGTCACATCCCGGGCCTTTCGACAAGCACTTTCACGACCTTGCCGTCCAATGATGCAAACGACTCCTTCCCATGCAGTGCAGGTCATCGCAGAAGCCGGCGTCAACCACAATGGCCAGCGCGAGCTCGCGTTCGCGCTGGTCGACGCCGCGGCGGCGGCCGGTGCCGATGTAGTCAAGTTCCAGACCTTCGACGCCGCCAAGCTGACGGCTCGAAGCGCACCGAAAGCCGATTACCAGAAGCTCACCACCGACGCGCACGAAAGCCAGCTCGACATGCTGCGAAAGCTCGAGTTGCCGCGTGAATGGCACTTCGAGTTGCAGGCGCATGCCAGATCACTCGGGATCGAATTCCTCTCCACCGCGTTCGACGCCGACAGCCTGGACTTTCTCGGCAGCCTCGACATGCCGCTGCTCAAGATCCCGTCGGGCGAGGTGACCAACGCACCGCTGGTGTGGAGATTCGCGGCGACCGGCAAGCCCCTCATCCTGTCCACCGGCATGGCGACGTTGGCGGAGGTGGAAATGGCGCTTGCGGTCATCGCCCATGCGCTGGAGGGTTGCGCAGAGCCCGCGAGCCTCGACGCAGTCTGGCGCGGCTGGAGCCGACCGGAGGCCCGCGCGCGCCTTCGCGGGAGGGTCACCCTGTTGCACTGCACCTCGCGCTACCCGACCCCCTTTTCCGAGGTCAACCTGCTTGCCATGGACACCCTGCGGGCGGCCTTCGGTCTCGATGTGGGCTATTCCGACCATACCGAGGGCACGGTGATTCCGCTCGCCGCCGTCGCCCGCGGTGCGCGGGTCATCGAAAAACACTTCACCCTCGACCGCGGCCTGCCCGGCCCCGACCACAAGGCCTCGCTCGAACCGGAGGAGTTCACGCGGATGGTCCGCGACATTCGCGCGCTCGAAGTCGCGTTCGGTGACGGCATGAAGGCGCCCCAGCCCGGCGAGTGGGACACGCGCATGGCCGCGCGCCAGCAGGTGATTGCTGCACGGCCGATTGCGCAGGGGACGATACTCTCGCGCCTAGACTTGAGCACGGCACGCTGCGGCGGCGGACTGCCGCCCGGGGACCTGTGGGCGCTCGTCGGAACGCGCGCGGTGCGCAGTTACGAAGCGGGCGAGGCCATCTGACCATGACCGCAGCTCCCAAGGCGCCGCCGCTGATCCTGCTGGGTGCCGGTGGGCATGCCGCCGTGCTGCTGGCGCTGGCCGCGGCAGCGGGTCACCGGATAGTGGGTGTCTGCGACCCGCGGCTGGCGGCCGATCGCGTGCAACGCTGGCATGGATTGCCGGTGCTGGGTGACGACGCTGCAGCCGAGCTCGAATCGCCCGGGGCTGTGGCCCTCATCAACGGCATCGGCCAGTTGCCCGGCGGAACTGCACGCAAACAGCTCTTTGCCCGCCTGCGCGCGCGCGGCTTCGATTTCCCTGCAATGGTCCATCCTGCGGCCTGGGTCGCACCCGGCGTGAAACTCGACGAAGGTGCACAGATCATGGCAGGCGCGGTCATCCAGCCGGGCAGCCAGATCGGCGTCAACAGCATCGTAAACACCCGCGCAGGTATCGATCACGATTGCTCGATCGGTGCGAACGTCCACATTGCGCCCGGCGCGACCCTCTGCGGCGGCGTCACGATCGGCGACGGCGCCTTTATCGGCGCCGGTGCCATCCTGACGCACGGCGCCACCGTGGGGCGTGACGCGATCGTGCACGCGGGAGCCGTCCTGGCGCGTGATCTGCCCTGCGGACAAATCCTGTGCGGCCCCGCCTCCCGAACGACAACACAGAGAACGACATGATCAACTCCGGCCAGCAAAGCGCAAAGCCCTGGGAATCAACCCTGGTGACGCCCGACACGCCGCTCGGCGACGCGGTGGCCACGCTCGACCGCAGCGCGCTGCGCATCGCCCTGGTGGTCGATGGCGAGCGCCGACTGCTCGGCACCCTCACGGATGGCGACGTACGCCGCGCGCTGCTCAAGCATCTATCGCTGGCCGTGCCGGTTCGCGAGGTGATGTGCGCCACCCCCCAGGCTGCCCAGCTAGACTGGACGCGCGAACGCATCCTGGCGGTGATGGAGAGCCGGCAGTTGCTGCACCTGCCGGTGGTCGACCGCGAGGGGCGCGTCGTCGGGCTCGAGACCCTGCACGGTCTGCTCAACCGCAAGGTGCTTAGCAACCCGGTACTGCTGATGGCCGGCGGACTCGGAACTCGGCTGCACCCGCTGACCTACGACTGCCCCAAGCCGCTGCTCAAGGTGGGTGACAAGCCGATTCTCGAACTGATCCTCGAGAGCTTCGTGAATGCCGGCTTCAGCCGCTTCTTCATCTCGACCCACTACCTGCCCGAGATGATCCGCGAGCATTTCGGCGACGGCCGGCGCTGGGGCGTGGATATCCGCTATGTGCACGAAGGTGAGCCGTTGGGCACCGCAGGCGCGCTCGGCCTGCTGCCGCAGGACGAGATCACCCAGCCGCTGTTCATGATGAACGGCGACTTGCTGACCACGCTCAATTACAACAGCATGCTGGATTTCCACCTCGCGCACGGCAGTGCGGCCACCGTTTGCGTGCGGGAGTACGAGTACCAGGTACCGTACGGCGTGATCCAGAACGACGGTCACCGGATCGTGTCCATCGTCGAGAAGCCGATGCAGCACTATTTCGTCAATGCCGGCATCTACCTGCTCGACCCCGAGCTGGTGCGGAGCGTCGCCCCGGGTACGCGCATCGACATGCCAACTCTGCTCGAGCGCGCGATCGCCGGCGGCGGCACCGTGTCGATGTTCCCCATCCACGAGTACTGGCTGGACATCGGACGAATGGAAGACTTCAAGCGCGCCCAGCTCGAGGTGCGGGGCCTCCTGAATGGCTGAGCCCCGCGTCCTGGCGATCATCCCCGCTCGCGGCGGCAGCAAGCGCCTTCCGCGCAAGAATATCCTTCCACTTGCCGGCAAACCTCTGATCGTCTGGTCGATCGAGGCGGCGCTGCAGTCGGGCGTCGTCGACGATGTCGTCGTTACGAGCGACTCGGAGGAAATCCTCGCTGCCGCGCTCCCCTATGCGGTGAAGCGGCAATGCCGCGCCGCCGCCCTGGCATCCGACAACGCTTCGTCGATCGATGTCGTGCTCGATGCAATCGACCGGGAGAAAGCCGCCGGCACGCGCCACGACCATGTGATCTTGCTGCAGCCGACGTCGCCGCTCCGTAACGCGGCGGACATCGCGGCCGCCTACGCCCAGTTCGCCGCCGGGCCGGGCTGCAGTCTGGTGTCGGTCTGCGAGCTCGATCATCCGCTCGAGTGGTGCGGCACGATCACGCCACAGGGCATGCTGACCGGCCTCGACCTTGCACCCGGCAAGCGCAGCCAGGACTACGCACCACGCTACCGTCTGAATGGCGCAATCTACATCTCGACCGTGCAGGGGCTGCGCGCCCGCCGCAGCTTCTTCAGCGATCCGCTGCTCGCCTATACGATGCCGCGCAGCCGCTCGTTCGATATCGACACCGAACTCGACTTTCTCGTTTGCGACGCGCTCGCCCGCAACCCCAACCCCTGATGCGGCGCCGTAGCGCTCTCAAGGCAGGGTGACGCCCAGTTCACGAGCCATGCGCCGAACGCCCGCATGCTGCGGATGGCCGGCCGCCACCTGGGCAAGAAGCGTCTTTGCCTGAGCCTGATTGCCGGTCACGTGGTAGATGTCAACGATGCGGACCAGGTTGTCGACATCCTCCGGAAACTCGGCGTGGTAGTCGGCAAGCTTGTCGAGCGCAGCCCGCACGTCGCCGGCGTGGATCAGCATCTCGGCATGGTATTTCAGATAGCTCTTCGAGAACGGCTCCAGACAATCCAGAGCCTGGAGGCAGAGGTCGGTGTCCTGCCGGTCGCGCGCGATGCCGTATATTTGAAGCAATGCAAGTTCCATCAGGCTGCGGTCGGCGCCATTGATCACGCGCTCGAAAGCATCCAGTGCGGCATGAGCACGCCCGGCCAACTCCTCGCTCAGCCCTTCCAGGAGGAAACCAAGCTCCTCTCCGAACTTGCTCCCCTGGTTGGCGCGCACGAAGTCGATCAGCTCGGTCAAGGCTTCAGGCCGCCGACGGTCGTAAAGGTAATAGGCCGTCGACACGACATTGCGCTGATTCACCGAACTCTCGCAACGAGCGGCATCCGCACGCGCCAGATCGGCATAGAAGGCATCGAATCGCTCCCGCAACTCGCTGCGCACGGACGCATAGTCGTCGGCGCCCTGCAAACCGGGGGCAAGCATGGCCTTGTCGATCCGCAGGTACTCGCCCGCCGCGAGCCAGTCCGCAAGCAGGGGCCGGCACGGCCCGCCTTCCAGCTCGCGTAGCCGCCGATCACATTTCTGGCGCGCACGGTGCAACAAGGCGACGACTTCATCGATCGACTTCAGAAAGGCCTCGTAGTACGACTCATAAAAGCGGGTGAGATCCTTGGGGGTGATCTCCTCGACCTCCTTGTCGTCGTAGTTGGCCATGAAGTAGCCCACCCCCCAATGCTTCAGGAACTCGTCGATCTCGCGGCCCAGCTTGCCCACGCGTCGATCGACGCCATCGACGAGCGCGGAGTTCTTCCGGATCATCATTCCACGCACGTCGAACAGGCTCTGAATCCTGCGTTGACGTTTCGACAGGTCCCTACGCAATGCGACGAGGTCGTCGGACAGCGATGAAAATTCCGTTTTCAGCGCTTCAAGATAGCGGCGATAGCCCTCCCGCTCGTCCGCGGGCAGCGCGACACTCTCGGCTCCCTCATCCGCAGAAGGAGTGCTTGCGAAATCGATGTCGACCGGGTTGCGATATGCGATGCCCTCCACCATCGCGGCGTTGCGCGACAAATTGTAGAGCGGCACGCCCATCTGCCCGGCGAGCCCGGCCAGCAATGCAGCCGAATCGACCGACATCAGCAGATTGACATCAGCATCGGCGGTGTCGCCGGCATAGGTCTTCACCTGCTGCACGCCGATCCGCCCAAGCGCGGGCCCGGCCTTGTTCTCGCCACTGCCCGAACAGTGGCTCTTGAGCCCCCTGCCACCAAAGCACAGGTCCATGCCAACGACGTAGATCTCGGCCGGTTGCGCACGGATGGCAATCAGTAGTGAGAAGTGCGTCACCGTCGGACCGAACACGCCTGGCGCGGAAATGTTGAGCGGGCTCTGCCAGGGCAATCGCGTGCCGGCGAAATAGACCTCCCGCCCCCAGTTGGCGACGACGTCGGTGTTGGCGTGGTAACTGGCCAGCAGGGGGACATCGACCGACTGCACAAGCGCATCCCGGGCGACGTTGAGCATGATCGGGTGGGGATCGATGATCGAGTAGAAGTCAGGCTTGATCCCAGCCTGTTTCAGCGTCGCGCCGACCCGTGACACGGCGATGATCATGAATCGCGAGCGGTGCGCCCGGATCCACTCCAGGTGGTCATCCAGCGACGGCCCCGCGGCCACGATAAGGACCCTCTTGCCGGCGAGGCTGGGATACACGTCCGACGCCGCGCGGTAGTAGTCGGGCGCGTTCAGCACGTGCTTCTCGACGAAGACCTTGCTTCCCAGTGACGCGAGCACCTCGTGCTCGTTCTTGGTCTGGCTGATCGCGACGGACTCGCTCACCGAAGCGTAGATCCGCGACGGATCCTGCTCAGCGGCAAGCGACTTGACCACGCGCACGCGCCCGCGGTAGCAGTACTGGACGAAACGCGCGGCGGGCCGGCAAGCGTCAAGCTCGTCGGGCGTGCACACCTGGATACCCTCGGCCAAGTTGCCGCGCTTTTCCGCCAGGGCCTCGAACACTTCGCTGGGCTCGACGAAGATATATCGCGACTTGCCGGCCGGGCGGCGATTCTCGACGACGTAGTCGATGAGCAGACCGGAATCGGAGCCGATGACGATGTACAGGCAATCGTCCTCGAGCAGTTCCGACATGAACCGTCTGGAAAAGGTCTCCCGCGCGGAGCGCACTGCGAATTCGTCGCGATTCACCTCATACAGATAAGGTTCGCCGCGTGGGTTCGTTTTCCAGTTGAGCATGCTCGGACCTCGAGAGCGCGCGACCGCCCGAACGGGATGTCGGGCTGCGAACTGCCGCCATGATAGCGAGTCGCCGCATCCGCGGCACACCCCGGAGAATCTGCATGCCATTCAATAATGCCTCTAAAGATTGCCCCACCTTGTTCCGTTGACGCATCCAAGAGCAAACACGCGGCTGTCCCGGTCGCTTCGCGCATGCTCGACCGTACAGACAGTCTGAAATTACTTGGAGACCATCATGGCCCAGACGATCAACACCAACGTCGCGTCGCTGAACGCACAACGCAACCTGAGCGCCTCGCAGGGTTCGCTCTCAACGTCGCTGCAGCGTCTGTCCTCCGGTCTGCGCGTCAATAGCGCCCGTGACGACGCCGCCGGCCTGGCCATCTCCGAGCGCATGAACGCCCAGGTGCGCGGCATGAACGTCGCCATCCGCAACGCCAATGACGGCATCTCGCTGGCCCAGACCGCCGAAGGCGCACTCGAGGCCGTCACCTCGTCGCTGCAGCGCATGCGCGAACTCGCCGTCCAATCCGTGAATGGCACGAATACCAGCGCAGACCGCGCCAACCTGCAAACCGAATTCGCCGCTCTTGGTAACGAGATCGATCGCATCGCCTCGCAGACGAAATTCAACGGCAAGGCAATCCTGAAAGCCGCTGCAACGTCTTACGCATTCCAGGTCGGTGCGAACGCCGGTGAAAAACTTACGGTAACAACCGCATCGGTGGCAAAAGCGGTGGCCGGCATCGGAACCGCCGGCTCGGCTTCTGCGGCTATCGGTGCAATCGATACCAAGCTTGCCTCGATCAACACTCAGCGCGCCAACTACGGCGCCGCAGCCAGCCGGCTGTCGACCACCATCTCCAACCTGCAGGTCGCCTCCGAGAATCAGGCCGCCGCGCGCGGACGCATCATCGATGCCGATTTCGCCGTCGAAACCGCCAACCTGTCGCGCACCCAGATCCTGCAGCAGGCCGGCACCGCGATGCTGGCCCAGGCCAACGCCCTGCCGCAGAACGTGCTCTCGCTGCTGCGGTAAGCACACAGCGCATCCGAGCGCGAAATGCGGGGCGCGAAAGCGCCCCGCATTTTTTCTTCGCCTCACCGAAAAGCCGGAAGCATGAGGCTTTCGTGAAAAATGCACTCAAGCTTCCTCCGCCAGAACCGTAAATGAATCCAAGAGCAAGGAAATTGCTCAGCCCCGCAAGGTGCAGGTTCAAGCCGAAGGGGTCAACACTCTGAATTCACTTGGAGACCATCATGGCCCAGACGATCAACACCAACGTCGCGTCGCTGAACGCACAACGCAACCTGAGCGCCTCGCAGGGTTCGCTCTCAACGTCGCTGCAGCGTCTGTCCTCCGGTCTGCGCGTCAATAGCGCCCGTGACGACGCCGCCGGCCTGGCCATCTCCGAGCGCATGAACGCCCAGGTGCGCGGCATGAACGTCGCCATCCGCAACGCCAATGACGGCATCTCGCTGGCCCAGACCGCCGAAGGCGCACTCGAGGCCGTCAGCTCCTCGCTGCAGCGCATGCGCGAGCTCGCCGTACAGTCCGCAAACGGCACGAATACCGACGCGGACCGGTTGAACCTGCAGGCCGAATATTCTGCACTCGGCGCGGAGATCACCCGTATTGCCGCCCAGACCAAGTTCAACGGCAAGGCCGTGCTGAAAGCCGATGCTGGCGCCTACTCGTTCCAGGTCGGCGCGAACGCCGGCGAGAAGCTGACCGTCACGACTGCGTCAGTAGCGACGGTAACAGCAAAAATCAGCGCACTCGGCAGCACGGCGACTGCGATCGGTTCGATCGACTCCAAGCTGGCCGCGATCAACACCCAGCGCGCCAACTACGGCGCCGCCGCCAGCCGCCTGTCGACCACCATCTCCAACCTGCAGGTCGCCTCCGAGAATCAGGCCGCCGCGCGCGGACGCATCATCGATGCCGATTTCGCCGTCGAAACCGCCAACCTGTCGCGCACCCAGATCCTGCAGCAGGCCGGCACCGCGATGCTGGCCCAGGCCAACGCCCTGCCGCAGAACGTGCTCTCGCTGCTGCGGTAAGCACACAGCGCATCCGAGCGCGAAATGCGGGGCGCGAAAGCGCCCCGCATTTTTTCTTCGCCTCACCGAAAAGCCGGAAGCATGAGGCTTTCGTGAAAAATGCACTCAAGCTTCCTCCGCCAGAACCGTAAATGAATCCAAGAGCAAGGAAATTGCTCAGCCCCGCAAGGTGCAGGTTCAAGCCGAAGGGGTCAACACTCTGAATTCACTTGGAGACCATCATGGCCCAGACGATCAACACCAACGTCGCGTCGCTGAACGCACAACGCAACCTGAGCGCCTCGCAGGGTTCGCTCTCAACGTCGCTGCAGCGTCTGTCCTCCGGTCTGCGCGTCAATAGCGCCCGTGACGACGCCGCCGGCCTGGCCATCTCCGAGCGCATGAACGCCCAGGTGCGCGGCATGAACGTCGCCATCCGCAACGCCAATGACGGCATCTCGCTGGCCCAGACCGCCGAAGGCGCACTCGAGGCCGTCAGCTCCTCGCTGCAGCGCATGCGCGAGCTCGCCGTACAGTCCGCAAACGGCACCAATACCAGCGCTGACCGACTGAACCTGCAGGCCGAATTTTCGGCACTCGGCGCTGAAATCACCCGGATCGCGTCGCAGACGAAGTTCAACGGCAAACAGATCATCAAGAGTGCCGCCGGAGCCTTCTCCTTCCAGGTCGGTGCGAACGCCGGCGAAAAGCTGACCGTCACGACCACTGCGGTCACCACCGTCGGCGGCGGCGTCAGCACGGCAGGCAAGGCATCGACTGCTATCGGTTCGATCGACTCCAAGCTGGCCGCGATCAACACCCAGCGCGCCAACTACGGCGCCGCCGCCAGCCGCCTGTCGACCACCATCTCCAACCTGCAGGTCGCTTCCGAGAACCAGGCCGCCGCGCGCGGGCGTATCATCGATGCAGACTTTGCCGTCGAGACCGCCAACCTGTCGCGCACCCAGATCCTCCAGCAGGCCGGCACCGCCATGCTGGCCCAGGCGAACGCCCTGCCACAGAACGTATTGTCGCTGCTCCGGTAATATTCGGGCATCCGGGAAGCGTCAGGCGTGAAGCGGACAACCGCTTCACGCCGTCCGTACAAGAGGAGAAAGCATCATGTCCATCCAGTCAGTCGGCAACAGCACGATGTCGATGCAGTCCGTGCAGACACGCGAGTCGCGGGCGACGCGAGGTGTCGAGAGCGACCGATCGGTAGAGGTGTCTTCCGGCGTCGAAACCCGGCCGGAAAACACTCAGCAGAGCAATCAGGCCGAGGCCGAGCGCAAAGTGCCGAGTGCAGCTGAACTGCAGAAAGCGCTGGAAGATGTTGCCAAGGCGGTCGCACCCATGGCGCAGAGTCTGCAGTTCTCGGTCGACGACGACTTGGGCCGCACAGTCGTCAAGGTTCTCGACACCGAGACAAACGAAGTCATCCGCCAGATCCCTTCCGAAGAGGTCCTCGCGATTTCCAAGGCGGTCGACAAGCTGCAGGGGCTCCTGATCAAGCAGCAGGCCTGATTCAGGGGGAGAGTTCATCATGGCAATCAGCGCAGTGGGCGTCGGGTCAGGGCTGGACGTCAATAGCATCATCAGCCAGTTGATGGCGATCGAGCGACAGCCGCTCAGCCGCCTCGATGAACAGAAGACCAGCTTCCAGACGAAGCTCTCTGCGTTCGGCCAGGTGAAGAGCGCGCTATCGAAGCTGCAGGACGCCGCGGCCACGCTCGCCAAGGCAACGACCTTCTCGAGTACGACGGCCAGCGCGGGCGACACCAAGGCATTCAGTGTCACGTCGAGTGCGAGTGCTGCGCCCGGCAGCTTCGCTGTCGAAGTCGAAGCGCTCGCGCGCGTGCAGCGAGTCGCCAGCAGCGCGACCACGGCGCCGACGGTCGGCGCAGGAACACTGACGATCAGCATCGGAAGCTACGCCGCGGACGGCAGCTTCAGCCCTGCGGCCGACGGCGAGACGACGATTTCTCTCTCGGCCGGCGCCACACTCAACGATCTGCGCGACGCGATCAATGCCGCCGACGCGGGTGTCAGCGCGCAGGTCGTAAACAATGGCACCATCGACCAGCTCGTCATCAGCAGCAAGGCCACCGGCGCCGCCCAGGCCTTCAAGCTCTCCGGCACGGGCGACCTTGCGGGCTTTGGCTTCGATGCCGGAAACCTGCCCGGCAGCGGCATGACTTCCATCCAGGCGGCTCAGGACGCGCGGATCAAGATCGATGGTCTCTCCATCACGCGCAGCACCAACACGATCACCGACGCGGTCGAAGGCGTAACGCTAAAGCTCGCCACGCCTACCGACTCGGAAGCGACGGTAACGGTCGCCACCGACAATGAAAGCGCACGCAAGGCGATCGAGGGCTTCGTTACCGCTTACAACGAACTCAATAGTCTGATCAAGACTCAAACCGCCTACAATCCGGACACCAAGAAGGCTGGCACACTGAACAGTGATTCGAGCATGCGGTCCATCCAGTCGCAGATTCGAGGCGTATTCGCCAATCCGCTCTCGGGCCTCGGTGGCGCGACCATGCTTTCGGACATCGGCCTCAAGATCAAGACAGACGGCAGCATCGAGATCGACAGCACGAAGCTCACCGCAGCGCTCGCGGATCCGTCGAAAAACGTCGGCGAGCTGTTTGCCGGAAACGGGTCGATCGATGGCTTCGCCAAGACGCTCGAGGCGCGCATCGATAAACTGCTCGACACCAATGGCCTGATCTCGAATCGTACCGATGGCATCAACGCCACGCTCAAGGCACTCGAGCAACGAAGAGCATCGATCGAGTTCAACCTCGAGAAGGTGGAAGCTCGATACACCAAGCAGTTCACCGCGCTGGATGCCGCAATGGCGAGCCTCAATCAGACGAGTTCTTTCCTTTCGCAGCAGTTGGCTTCTCTATCCTGATACGGCAACTGATTGATTCGCGGAGCCAGATAACATGTTTGGAGCTTTCCCCAACCGTGCCGCGGCTTATGCCAAGGTCAGTGTCGAAACCGGGGTCACGACCGCAGACCCGCACAAACTGATCCTCATGCTCTTCGACGGCGCCCTGCTGCAGGTCCGAACTGCGGGCGTCTCGATGCAGAGCAAGGACATCCCCGCCAAAGGACAGGCCATCTCCAAGGCCATCGAGATCATCATCAACGGCCTGAAGGTCAGCCTCGACATGAATGCCGGCGGCGAACTTGCGGGTCGGCTGGCGGCGCTTTACGACTACATGAGCGACCGCCTGATCTACGCCAACTTGAACAATAGCCAGCCGGCGCTCGACGAGGTCAATCGCCTGCTCGAAACGCTGCGCGAGGCATGGGCAGGCATCGCCGGCAGCGCCGAGGTCGCTGCAGCCTGACAAGGGGATCTCGGCGCGGATCTTGCTTTGATTCGAACTGAACCTCGCCGGAGCCGCGCCATGCTGACCCCTCAAGACATCGACTCTTTGCTCACCCGCTACGAGGCGATGGCCGACGCCGCGCGGGCCAACGACTGGGACCGGCTTGCCGCCGAGGAGCGCGAGTCCGCGGCCCTGCGCCAGGCGTTCATCGACCGGGCGGCCACAGCTGCCTTGCCAGCTGACGCAGCTGCACTTGCCGCCGGCATCCATCGCATTCTCGAGCTCGACGGCGAAATCCGTACGCACACCGATCCTTTTCTCTCTGCTGTTCGCAAATTGCTCTCCGGCGGCGTTCGTGATCGCGCCGTGCGCAGCGCCTACAGCGCGCTGGAAGGCTGACGGGCCGGTCGATCGGGCCTGAACGACGGGAGCGCGCGATGATTCCCTCCGACCTTGCCGCCCGCTTGCGGCTGTTGAATGAAGCAAGCTTCTTCAACACCGACCTGCCGGTCACCGAACTGCGACGTGCGCGCGCGATCCAGTCGGACCTGCCGGAACTGATCCCCGGACAGCGGATCCTCGCCACCCTTCAGCGCCCCTTGCCCGATGGCACCTTCAACGCCATCGTCGCGGGGCGGCAGATGACGCTTGCGCTCAATACCGCAGCGAACGCCGGCGACACGCTGGAACTGGTGGTGACCGAAACGACGCCGCGCGCCGTCTTTGCCCGCCTGGCCACGCCCGAGGCGGCCCCGGCCACCGGGTCGGCCCTGCCGTCGCTGAGCCAGACCGGGCGCCTCATCAGCTTCCTGCTCACCGGCCAGCCGGCGGCACAGCCCGCAGCGCTCGGCGCCGGGCAAACGTTGCTCGACGCTCCGCCGACGGGCGGCGCCGCGCAACTGGCATCGGTGCTGAAGGATGCGGTAGTCAGGAGCGGACTGTTCCACGAATCGCATCAGGTGCAATGGGTGCTCGGCAAGCTCGACACCGCCGCACTGTTGGCCGAGCCGCACAACCGTACGGCGCCTGCTACCGCCCCCTCGGCACAGGAGCAGTCCGCGGCCCGTGGCACGAGCGGCGTACTGATAGAGCGCAGCATCGCGCCGGGGGCCGAGGAGGCCGCCACCACCCAGCGCAACATCCCGATTCCGGAGCGCATCCTGCCCCTGGTGCATCAGCAGCTCGACGCCCTCGCTACCCACCAGTACGTGTGGCAAGGCCAAGCCTGGCCGGGGCAGGCCATCGAGTGGAGCATCGAGGATCCCGAGGACGAACGCGGCGGCCAGGACGCCAGCGACGGCGACCCTGCGGCACCAGAATGGAACAGCACGCTGCGCCTGACGCTGCCGCGACTCGGCGGCGTCGAGGCGCAGATCCAGCTCACCCCCGCGGGTGTCGCGCTGCGCATGCGCGCCGACGATCCGGAGACGGTCGCGGCGCTCGATCGTCGCCACGCCGAGCTTGCGTCCGCGCTCGAGGCCGCCAATCTGCCGGTGACCGGCATGGTGGTCGAGCCCCGCCGATGAACCCGCACCCATGAAGCTCGACGAGTTCGCCGACGCCCGCAGTGAAGCTGTCGCCCTCGCCTACAGCGCGGGCGAGGCCGCACCGCGCGTCGTGGCGAAGGGGCGCGGCGTGATCGCGCGCGAAATCATCGAGCGCGCACGCGAAGCGGGCATCTATGTGCATGAATCGCCGGAGCTCGTGGGCCTGTTGATGCAGGTCGATCTCGACGCACGGATTCCTCCCGCCCTGTATGTTGCCGTGGCCGAGTTGCTGGCCTGGCTGTACCGTATCGAGCAGGGTGTCGATACCGGCAATGCCCCCACGCCCGCCCCGGGCAGCCTCCCAGAGAGCCTGCCGCGCCGGGCGCCAGGCTCACAGCCGCGCTGAGTCGTGCTATAAGCCTCGCAACACTGCGCAACACACCTGCCGGTCGATATGGCCACCGAACACAATCAGACCCGCGTCGAACTGGTGCACGCCGATGACGAGTCGCGCTTCATCCTGCGCGACCCGCGCGAGATCCTGCAGCTGCTGAAGAGCCTGGTCAGCGCGCGTGCGCTGACAACGGCCCACCTCGAGCCCGGAAATCAGTCATTCCTGACCGTCATTCTCGATCTGGTGGAAACCGGCGGCGCGCTGCTGATCGACGGCAGCAAGGACGAAGCCATCAATCAGCAGGTCGAGAAGGCCGAACGCATCATCTGCATCACGCAACTCGACCGCATCCGTATCCAGTTCGCCCTGCCCGGCGTGACGAAGCGCGATCAGGTCGACGGGCCGGTATTCGCGGCACCGCTACCCACCGAAGTGCTGCGTCTGCAGCGACGGGATTTCTATCGGCTGAGCACGCCAGTGACGCAGACCGCCACCTGCGCCGTCCCGCTGGAGTTGCCTGATGGCGCGCGAAAGACTGTCAGCCTGCGAATTCTCGACATCAGCGGCGGCGGGATCGCGGTCGTCGTGCCCCCCAGCGACTTACCGTTCGCGCCGGGCATGACCTTCAACGGCTGCGAACTGAAGCTGCCCGAGCTCGAGCCGATCCGCACGCGACTTACCGTGCGCAACCTTTTTCGCCTTGTCACCCGAAACGGCGTCGAGATGCTGCGCGCAGGCTGCGAATTCTCGGATCTTCCGCCGCAGGCCGAGAGCATCATTCAGCGCTACATCCTTAAGATCGAGCGCGAACGCAATGCGCGCGAGCGTGGCGCACTATGAACCCCTGCCCATGAGCGAGAACGAGCACGACGAAGCGCCTGACCAGCAGCGGATTACGCCTCTGCCGCCGGAGGGCCTGGAGAAGTTCCTGCTGCGTGGCCGCCGCCAGGTCCGCCAGCTGCTGCAGGAGCTGATCGAGCATCGCGCACTGGTGAGCCTGTACCTGCTTCCCGGCCGGGAATCCTTCCTGACCGCGCCCGTCACCCTGTCGGACGACGAGGAGTGGCTCTATCTGGACGCGAGCATCGACAGCGGCACCAATCACCGTGCAACGCAAGCCGCTTCCCTGCTGTGTGTGACGCAGCTCGCCCACATCCGCATCCAGTTCTCCCTTTCCGGCGCATCGCTGACCACCCTTGGCGGGCGCGCCGCGCTGAAGGCGGCCGTGCCCGCCGACATCCTGCGCCTGCAACGGCGGGAGTTCTATCGACTGCCGGTGCCGCTCAGCCATCCGATGAGCTGTTCCTTGCCGCGCGCCGAGGCTGAGAGCCGCGTCGATGTGCGCGTCATCGACATCGGTGCGGGCGGCATCGCAATCCAGCTCCCGCCCGATCTGATCGCGCTCGAACTGTCGCAGGAGCTGCCCGACTGCCTGCTCAGGCTGCCCGAGGTGGAGCCGATCACGCTGAGCCTCGAGGTACGCAACATCGTGCGCCAGACTGGCCGCAGCGGCATCGAAACGCTGCGCGTGGGCTGCCGATTCGCGACGCTGCCGCGCGGCGCCGAAACCTTGATCCAGCGTTACATCTTCCGCGCCGACCGCGAACGCAGCGCGCGGGAGCGCGGTGGGCTGTAAGCCACAGCGCGGCCGCGACAGTCTGAAACGATTGGACGTGGAACTGGGGGGCTGACTTCTGCCAATCGATGCAGAAATCTGCATCGGACATCGCACCATGAGAACGACGCTCGACATCGATGACAGCCTTCTCGAGCAGGCCAAGCGATCGGCAGCGCGCGAGCACACCAGCCTGACCAGATTGATCGAAAAGGGTCTGGCCGCACGTTTGCGCAATGCGGATCGTCCACCCGGCGAGCCGAGCCGTGTCCGTTTACCAGTGTTCGCGGGCCGAGGCGGGCTTCAAAAAGTCGCGAACAGAAAAAAGGGCGCTCTCAGGCACCCTTTCTTTTTTACTATTCAGCGCACTTCGATGACCAGCAGTGCGCAGCGCTAGACCGGCATGTTCATCATGTCCTGATAAGCGGTGACGAGCCGATTGCGCACCTGCACCATCTGCTGAAAGGACAGATTTGCCTTCTGCAGGTTGACCATGACGTCCTGCAGGTTGACGTTGGGGTCGCCTGCCGAGAAGTTCTGCGCCATCGCGCGCGCCTCGCTCTGCGCGGCGCTAACGTCCTTCAAGGCCCCATTGAGCACATCGGCGAAGTTTACGCCGCCTGCCGCCTCTTCGGCCTGAACGGGCCTGTTTTGCGCTGCCTGGGAAACCGAGCGCAACTCGCTCAGCATCTGATCGATTCCGCGGGTGTCCATATCCTTGCCCCCGGCTACGGGTGGTACGTTGACGACGATTCGAATCTAGCACAGCAATCGGCATGCCACCATGTGAATTCGGCTCACACGTCGTAACCCTCGTCACGGTACTGCTGCAGCTTGTAGCGCAGCGTGCGCTCGGAAATCCCAAGTCTTTCAACGGTTTTCTTGCGTGACCCGCCCAACTCGCGCAGTGTCGCGAGGATGTGGTCGCGCTCAAGATCCTTCATGTTGGCCGACCGTGCCGACCCCGCCTGCTGACCGCCGGCAAGATTTGCCGGTGCGTCCTTGCCGGTTTCATCACTGCTTCCATTGCCGGCCGGACTCCCAGTCGCCGCGCCGGTCGCCCCGGGCGGCACGGCGGGGAGCGGAGCGACACCCGCGCCGTCCCAGTGCGGCAGGCACAGGCGCACCGTTTCAGGCTGCACTTCATCGCCCGAAGTCAGGATCAGCACGCGATGCATGGTGTTCTCGAGTTCGCGCACGTTGCCTGGCCAGCCGTAGCGGCTCAACAGCGCCTCGGCTGCGGGCGAGATGCGCACCTGGCGTTTCAGCACGGCCGCGTGCCGCGCCAGGAAATGCCGCGCCAGCGGGAGAATGTCGCCGGGCCGTTCTCGCAAGGCGGGAATCACCATCGGGAAGACGTTGAGGCGGTAGTACAGATCCTCGCGAAACCGGCCAGCCGCGACTTCCCGCGCCATGTCACGGTTCGAGGTGGCCAGCACACGGATGTCGAGCGCGACCGGCTTCTTGCCGCCGACGCGCTCGACCTCGCGCTCCTGCAGCACGCGCAGCAGCTTGGCCTGCAGGCCGAGCGGCATTTCGGATATCTCGTCGAGCAGCAAGGTGCCGTTCTGGGCCTGCTCGAACTTGCCCGGCTGCGCGTTCTGCGCGCCGGTGAAGGCGCCCTTCTCGTAACCGAACAGCGTGGCTTCGAGCAGGCTGTCGGGGATCGCCGCGCAGTTGATCGCGACGAAGGGGCCGCCCGCGCGTGGCGAGTGATCATGCAGGTAACGCGCGAAGACCTCCTTGCCGGTGCCCGATTCGCCTGAAATGAGCACGGTGGCATCGGTTTCGGCAACGCGCGCCGCCAGGGCCAGCAAGTTGCGCGTATGCGGATCCTCGGCGATGGTGTCGCCGGCGCCTGCCTGCACCGCCGCATAGCGGCGCACGTTCTCGAGCAGCATCTCGGGCTCGAAGGGTTTCATCAGAAAGTCGCAGGCCCCGCCGCGCATCGCGGCCACCGCCTTGTCGACATCGCCGTAGGCCGTCATCAGCAGCACCGGCAGCTGCGGCAGGCGCGCTCGGATCTCGTGCAGAAGCTGCAACCCGTCCATCGGCTGCATGCGCAGGTCGGTGATGACGAGGTTGAACGCCTGGCGCTCAAGTTCGGCAAGGGCGGCGGGGCCGCCATCCACACCGGTGACGGCGTGGTGCGCCATTTCCAGCGTGAAGCAGACCGCGTCGCGCAGCGCGGCATCGTCCTCGACGACGAGGATGTTCAGTTGTTCGCTCATGTCGGTGCGACCGGATCAGCGCCGCCCGCTTCGTCGGATGCAAGCGGGAGCGTGAGGATGAAGGTGGAACCCTGTCCCACTGCGGAGCGCAGCGTGATGTCGCCACCATGGCCGCGCGCGACCCCGCGCGCGATTGCCAGGCCCAGGCCGGTGCCGTCGGCGCGGGTGGTGAAGAAGGGATCGAACAGGCGCGACTGCAGTTCGGGCGCCACGCCGCGGCCGCTGTCGCGCACGACGAAGCACAGCGCCCGCGCGGCGCCCTCGTCGGCCGGGGCGACCTGCAGGCTGACGCTGCCGCCCGGCTCAGTGGCCTGGATGGCGTTCTCGAGCAGATTGGTGAGCGCTCCGGCTAGCGCCTTGCGATCGCCATGCACGATGGCATCGGCGCACTCGCAAGTGGACGCGAATGCGATCCGGCGCGCGCGCGCCAGCGGTTCCAGGGTATGCGCCAGCTCGACCGCAAGTTCGCAGGCACCAAAGCGCTGGCGGCCCAGGCTGTCACCGCGGGCAAACAGCAGCATGTCGCGGATCAAACGCTCGAGATAGCGCAGACGCTCGATCGCGCGGTCGGCGATCTTTGCCCGCTCAGCCGCGCCCAGCTCGGCCTGGCGCAGGTTACCGGTGTAGAGCAGCGCCGCGGCGAGCGGCGTGCGCAACTGGTGGGCGAGCCCGGCGACCATCTCGCCCATCGCCGCCAGGCGTTCGTTGCGCTCGGCCGTCAGGCGCATCTGGTAGGTGTCGGTGATGTCGTGCAGCAACAGGATGCGCTCCTCGCCGGATTCGAGTGCAGTTTCCGACACCGACAGTCGCAGCGTCTCGCCTCCCCTCGCCAACGTGACTTCACCGGGGGTTTCGGTCGCCTGCAGCGCCGGGGCAATCCTCGCCCAGTCGCTGCCCGCGAGCTCGGTGCCGAACAGGGCTTCGGCCGCACGATTGTTCTGCACCACCCTGCCCGCGCGGTCGAGCACGATTACGCCGGCCGGCAGCGCGCCCATCAGCATCGTCAACCGTTCGGTCAGCTGCCCGACCTGGAGCTGCAAGCCGTTGTAGGCGGTGGACAGTTCCTCGGAAGCGCGGCTGAAGAGCGCAAAGGCTTCGGCAAGCTGGGCGGCATCGAGCGCGGGCGGCTGCGCCTCCCGGGCTTGGTCATGGGTCGTCATCGCGGTCGTCACCGTCATTGTCTGCCGCGGGTGGCCTCGTTCTTGCCCGATCGCGCAGGAATCCGCACAGGGCTCCATCGTCGACGGGCGGTTTTCATGACCGCCACTGTATCCCCTGTCGCGCTATGGTAGCCGGCAAACAGGCGGCAAAAAATGCCGCTTTTCCGCCCTCGGCTCTTGCCCCCAGCAGCGGACAATGCCTCCATCCGTCAAAGTGGACGCAACAGGATCGCCGCCATGGCCACTGCAGAAAACGCCGCCGACGTCTCGCTTGGCGCCCCGCCCGCCGAGGCCGGCCCGCCGTCGCGCATGCAGCAGGCGCTGCAGAACATCAACGCCCTCAGCCAGCGGCAGAAAATTGCCGGCGCCGCCGCGATCGCGCTGGCGATCGCGCTGATCGTCGGCGTCCTGCTGTGGAACCGCCAGCCAGACTACGCGGTACTGTTCTCCAACCTGGAAGAGAAGGAAGGCGGCCAGATTATCGCTGCATTGCAGCAACAGAACGTGCCGTACCGGATGTCGCCCAGCGGAAATGCGATCCTCGTACCGCAGTCCCAGGTGCACGAAACGCGGCTCAAGCTCGCGGCGAGCGGCCTGCCCAAGGGCGGGCTGGCGGGGTTCGAGCTGATGGACGGGCAGAAGCTCGGCATCTCGCAGTTCAACGAGCAGGTCAATTACCAGCGCGCCCTCGAGGGCGAGCTGTCGCGCACGGTTCAGTCGATCGCCGCCGTGGCCGGCGCGCGCGTGCATCTGGCCATGCCCAAGCAGACCGCTTTCCTGCGCGACGACCAGAAGCCGACCGCTTCGGTCATGGTCAATCTGCGCCCGGGCCGCACCTTGGATGCGAACCAGGTTGCGGGCATCGTCCATCTGGTGTCGTCCAGCGTGCCGCGGATGACGGCCGCCGGCGTCAGCATCGTCAACCAGGACGGCGAGCTGCTCACCCAGCAGGCCGACCCCTTGCGCAAAGCGGGCATGGACCCGACCCAGCTCGACTACGTGCGTGAGCTCGAAGCCGGCATCATCCGCCGTATCGAGACCATCCTCGGGCCGATGCTGGGCAAGGACAACTTCCGCGCCCAGGTCGCCGCCGACGTCGATTTCAACCAGGTCGAGCAGACGGCTGAAACCTACAAGCCCAACCCGTCCCCAGACCAGGCGATCCGCAGCCAGCAGACCAACGAGCAGATCAACCCCGCGCCGGGCGCGCAAGGCGTGCCCGGCGCACTGACCAATCAGCCGCCGGCACCCGCAACCGCGCCCATCACCACACCGCCGGTGCCCCCGGGCCAGGGAGCGGCCGGCCAGGCCGCGACGAGCAGCACCCGCAACGCAGTGCTCAACTACGAGCTCGATCGCACCATCCAGCACGTCAGGCAGTCGATCGGCCAGCTCAAGCGGCTCTCGGTCGCGGTGGTCGTCAATCACCGCAGCGCAACGGCCCCCGACGGTCAGACCCAGAGCCTGCCACCGACCGAGGAGGAGCTGGCGCGCATCACCAACCTCGTTCGCGAGGCGGTCGGCTACAACGCCAATCGCGGCGACACCATCAACGTCGCGAGCAGCGGCTTCGCCGGCGTCAAGGCAGAGCCCGCGCCGCCGCTGTGGAAGGACCCGGAAGTCCTCGCCCTCGGCAAGGAAGCCGCGAGCTGGCTGGCCGTGCTGCTGGTGATCCTCTTCGTGTATCTTGCCGTGATCCGTCCGCTGGTCCGAACCGTGGTGCCGCCGAAGGAAAGGACCGCTGCGGAAGCGGCCGGCGAGGGCGAAGGCGAGGAAGGCGAAGAGGGCGAGGAAGGCGTCGAAGTGACGCTGTCCGAAGCGGCGCAGGAAGAATCCTTCGAATCCCGCCTCGAACGTGCTCGCGAGATGGCGCGCGATGATCCTAAGATGCTCGCCAACCTGATCAAGGAATGGATGGGCGCGAACGAAGAGGCCCGCAAGTGACGACGCCCGAAGAAGGACTCGAGAAGTCCGCCCTCCTGCTGCTGACGCTGGGGCCCGACGCGGCTTCGGAGGTGCTCAAGCACCTCGGGCCGCGCGAGGTGCAGAAGTTGAGCCTGAGCATGGCGACCATGGCGCCGCAGCCCCGTACCAAGGTGGAGCCCCTGCTGGATGAAGTGAACGCGTTCTACGGCAGGGGTGCGCTGATCCAGCCCGACGAGGACAAGCTGCGCGAGATGCTGACCAAGGCGCTCGGCGACGAGCGCGCAGGTCATCTGCTGTCGCGCATGATGAACAGCTCGGACACCGCGGGGATCGAGAGCCTGAAGTGGCTCGACGCAGCCACCGCCGCCGACCTGATCAAGAACGAGCATCCGCAGATCATCGCCACCATCCTGGTGCACCTTGAATACGACCAGGCAGGTGAGATCCTCAAGCACTTCACCGATCGCCTGCGCAACGACGTGATCCTTCGCATCGCCACGCTGGACGGTGTTCAGCCCGCTGCCCTGAAGGAGCTCAACGAAGCGCTCACCCGCATGCTCGCAGGCGCCACGACGGTCAAGAAATCGGCCATGGGCGGCGTACGCCATGCTGCCGAGATCCTCAACTTCGTGGGCACGGCGCAGGAAACGGCGGTCATAGACAACGTCCGCGAGTACGATCCGGAGCTGGCGCAGAAGATCCTCGACGAGATGTTCGTGTTCGACAACCTGCTCGACATCGACGACCGCGGCATTCAGACCGTCCTGCGCGAAGTCCAGTCCGATTCGCTCATCGTGGCCCTCAAGGGTGCGACGCCGGAACTGCGCGAGAAGGTCTTCAGAAACATGTCGAGCCGCGCAGCCGAGATGATGCGCGAAGACCTCGAGTCGCGCGGCCCTGTGCGTCTGTCCGAAGTCGAGGCCGAGCAGAAGGAGATCCTCAAGGTCGTGCGCAGGCTGGCCGAGGAAGGCCAGATCGTCATGGCCAGCAAGGGGGGCGACGATGGCTTCGTGTAAGCGCCCGGCCCTGCCGATCCACCCGGAACGCCGACCGTGAGCATCACCCGTCACCAGGCGGTGGGCGCCTACCGCCGCTGGGAGCCGACCGATTTCGGCGAAGCAGAGAAGCCGCTCGCCTCCGAAGCGGACGCAAGCGGGCTGGAGCAGGCCCCTCCCCCCGCGGCCCCGCCCATCTCTGCGGAACCGGAGCCGGTACCGGAACAGGATCCGCTTGCAGGCCTGCAGCTGCCGACGGTGGACGACATCGAGCGCATGCACGAGGAGGCTCGCGCCGCCGGTCATGCGGAAGGCTATGCGGCTGGATTCGAAGCGGGACGCGAGGCCGGCCTTGCAGAGGGCGCCGCAGCGGTCAGCCAGTCCGTCGAGCGCCTCGGGCAACTGGCCGACAATCTCGATCAGGCACTGACCCAGCTCGACCAGGAAGTCGCTGAAGATCTGATGGCCCTGGCCATCGAGATCGCTCGCCAGATGGTGCAGCACACGCTGGCGACGCATCCGCAGACCATCCTCGAGACGGTGCGCAGCGCGCTCGCGCTGATCCCGCAGGGCCACGCGCAGATAAGGCTGCACCCGGACGATTACGAACTCGTGCGGCAACACATGGGTGAGCATCTGGGCCATGCGGGTCACCGCCTCGTCGAGGACGCCGAGTTGCAGCGCGGCAGCTGTCGGATCGACAGTGCCGGCGCGCAGGTCGACGCCACACTTGAAACACGCTGGCGCCGCATTCTCGAGAGCCTCGGCCGCGAGCATGCCCAATGGCAGCCCACCGAGCAGCCGCCGTCCGACCCGGCGCGCGATGCCGATCGCACGTGATGGATCACCACGGCAAACTGTGGCGCAGCTTTCTCAGGAGCGGCAGCAGCCTGGTGCAAAGCTGCGCACCCTACGAGATCGCCGGGCGCCTCACCCGCATCAATGGACTGGTCATGGAAGCCGCGGGGCTGAAGCTGCCGCTCGGCTCCGGCTGCCGGGTTCTGGTGCCGGGGGGAGGCGCCGTCGAGGCCGAAGTGGTTGGATTCAATGGCGAAAAGCTGTTCATGATGCCCACCGACGACGTCTTCGGGCTTGCACCCGGTGCGCGCGTGCTGCCGATGGAGGTCGGCGCGCCGCGCCTGATGCTGGGCAAGCATATCGGCCCGCGCCGCCGCGCCGCTGACCGCGCCAAGCACCTTCCGGTGGGCGACGCCCTGCTCGGCCGCGTCGTCGATGGCGCCGGCCGCCCGCTCGATGGGCAAGGCCCGCTGGGCACCCAGGAGAGCCGATCCCTGCAGGGACGCCCGTTCAACCCTCTGGCGCGCGCACCCATCGCGCAGCCCCTGGACGTGGGAATCCGCGCCATCAACGCCCTGCTCACGGTGGGCCGCGGCCAGCGGCTCGGCCTGTTCGCCGGCTCGGGCGTGGGCAAGTCGGTGCTGATCGGCATGATGGCGCGCTACACCGCCGCCGACGTCATCGTCGTCGGCCTGATCGGCGAGCGTGGCCGCGAGGTGAAGGAATTCATCGAGCACAGCCTCGGTGCGGAAGGCCTCGCACGCTCGGTGGTGGTCGCCGCGCCGGCCGACACCAGCCCGCTGATGCGCATGCAGGGCGCAGCCTATGCCACGACCGTGGCGGAGTATTTCCGCGACCAGGGCAAGCAGGTCCTGCTGATCATGGACTCCCTCACCCGCTACGCGATGGCGCAGCGCGAGATCGCGCTCGCGATCGGCGAACCACCGGTCACCCGCGGCTATCCGCCGAGCGTGTTCGCCCGCCTGCCGGCGTTGGTGGAGCGCGCAGGCAACGGACCGGAAGGGGGCGGTTCGATCACGGCCTTCTACACGGTGCTCGCCGAAGGTGACGACCAGCAGGACCCGATCGCCGACTCCGCGCGCGCAATTCTCGACGGTCACTTCGTGTTGTCGCGCAGCCTCGCCGACCAGGGACACTACCCGGCGATCGACATCGAGCAATCGATCTCGCGCGCCATGCACACGCTAGTCGGCGACGATCACTTCGCAGTGGTCCGCCAGTTCAAGCAGTTCTTTTCCCGCTACCAGCGCTCTCGCGACCTCATCGCCGTCGGCGCCTATCAACCGGGTGCAGACCCGATGCTCGACCTGGCGGTCAAGCTCTACCCGCGTCTCGAGGCCTTCCTGCAGCAAGGCATCAACGAGCGCGAAGGCTATGACAGCGCGGTGAGCAAGCTGGCCGAGGTTTTTGCCGCGGCAGTGTGACGAAACGCCAGACCTTCGCACCAGCCCGGGGGTAGAATCGCCGCCATCGCAACGTTCCGCTCCGGGTCATGAAAGGCCGTTTTCATCTGCAACCTTTGCTCGATCTCGCTCAGACCCGCACCGATGAGGCGGCACGACAGCTTGGCGAACTCATTGCCAGCGAGCGCAGCGTCGAGCAGAAGCTGAAGCTGCTTGAGGATTACCGTCGGGAGTACCACGACCGCTTCCTGCAGGCGGTGCGGGACGGCATCGCGCCGGACGCGTGGCGCAATTTCAGCGCCTTCATCAACCGCCTGGACGATGCCATCGGCGCACAGCGCGCCATCGTAGAACAGTCGCGCGCGCAGACTGCCGAGGGACAACAGGCCTGGATGAAACAGCGCAACCGGCTGAAGGCCTTCGACACCCTGTCGCAGCGGCATCAGGCGAGCGTGGCGCGCAGCGAGGCGCGTCAGGAGCAGAAGCAGACCGACGAGCACGCGGCGCGTCGGCACCAGCACGACGAGGAATAGCGCCCGCATCGGTTTGTCGCCGGATGGCACATCTCTTGCTGAGATTACGCTGCAATTCAGTCGAACCGCCTTCGCGAGGTCATCCACCATGCCTGCTCCCGTCTCGTCCAGCGCCGCCCAGTTCGGCCTCGCGCAGAGCCTTTTCGGCCTTGCGTCCCGCGCCGACGTCGACGCCTATTCCAGCAATGCCGCGGCCCGTCAGGCGTCGTTTTCCACCACGCTTCAGAGCCAGTTCGACCGGCAGGCGGTTGCCTCCGGGCGAAACGGCGGCGCCGAGCCCTCCGTGCGTGCGCCAGAGCCGGAGCGACGTGCAAGCGCCGAGGCGGCGCGCGAACCTGCCCGCCAGCCCGAGCGCGAACCGGTGCGCAGCGATGCCGAACGCGCGGCGGAGAGTTCCGAGCGCGGCGAGAGCCCTGGCAACGGCGGCGCGCAGGACACCTCGTCGGGCAGCAGCGATTCGGCTGCCCCGCAAGGCAAATCCGCGCATCACGGCCACAGCGATGGCTCGCACGATCACGCCAGGGAAGGCCGCAGCGCCGCGGAGGAAGCAGATGCGACCGCTGCCCTTGCCGCCTCCGGCGATTCCACGACGATTGCCGGACTGCCGGCAGATCTTGCCGCCCTGCTGCCGCAGCTTGCCGCTGCTCGCGTGGCGGAAGGTAGCGCCAACGCCGACCCGCTGGCGGATGACAGTGCAGGCAAATCACTTCAGAATTCGGGCCTGTTGCCGAGAACCGATGCGAATGCACAGGGCTCGGAGCGCGGCATCGCCAATCCGCTGGTGTTGATCCAGGCCCGCGAGGCGGCAGCAAGCGTCGCAGCGGGCAAGGCCACTGCCGGCTTGCAGGCGGTGGAGGGCGAGACGGCCGTTTCGGCCAAGGCCCTGCCTGGCGGTAGCGCATTGCATCAGCCGGGCGAGTTCGCCGCGCTGAGACAGCAGGCGATCGCCGCCAGGGCGGCGACGCCCCAGTTGCCGGTGCCCACCCCCGCCGGACAAGAGGGATGGGCGGAGGATGTCGGCAACCGCGTGACGTGGATGCTTGGACGGGCCGAAAGCAAGGCGGATCTGGTGCTGACACCGGCAGGCCTGGGCAAGCTCGAGGTCTCGATCAACCTCAACGGCGATCAGACGACCGCGCAGTTCATCGCGTCGAGCCAGGCCGCGCGCAACGCGCTCGAACAGGCCTTGCCGCGCTTGCGCGAGATCCTCTCGCAGGCTGGCATCAACCTCGGCGAGGCGAACGTCAGCACGTCCGGCGAGCAACAAGCGGGCGGAGACGGTAGCAGGGACGGTTCACGTCGCAGTGGCGACAGCGCCCCGGTGGGCGCTGCCGGCGCGGGCGTGCGCTGGTTAAGCAGTCATGACGGGATGGTCGACACGTTCGTCTGAAGCGTTTGAATTGGGGCGGCTCTGCCCCACTTTTCTGCGCTTCGTTCGACGCGGCCTTCCTGGATAATCACGTTCAGTACCTAGGAGAGTCGCATGGCGAAGGCGCCAGCCAAACCTGAAGCAGCAGACGACGCGGCCGCCCCCAAGAAAAAGGGCAAGCTGCTCATCATCGTCGTCATCCTGTTGCTCGTCGTTCTCATCGTGGTCGCCGGCGGCGTCGGCGCCCTGTTGCTTCTCAAGAAGGACAAGGGCGGCACCGACGAACATGCCAAGCCTGCCGAAGCGCAGGTCGAGCACGCGCCGGCGTCGACGATCGACCTCACCAAGCCCCCCACCTTCGTCCCGCTCGATCCGTTCACGGTCAATCTGCTGCGCGACGAGGGCGACCACTACCTGCAGGCCGTCGTCGTGCTGCGCGTGGCCGACCCCAAGATGGCTGACAGTCTGAAGGCCTTCATGCCGGAGATCCGCCACCGCATCAATCTGCTGCTGTCGTCGAAGCTGCCCTCCGAGATTGCAACCACGGTCGGTCGCGAGGACCTGGCCGAGTCGATCGTGCTGCAGGTCAATGAGTCGCTGGGTTTCCCGAGCATGACCGACTCCCGCGGGCGCACGAAGTCGAACGGACCGGTGCAGGCCGTGCTCTTCAACTCCTTCATCATCCAGTAGCGGACCTTCAAATGTCCTCGGACTTTCTCTCTCAGGAAGAGGTAGACGCCCTGCTGCGGGGCGTCACCGGGGAGTCCGACGAGCCGGTCGACGATCTCGCCGACCAGGGGGGCGTGCGGCCTTACAACATGGCCACGCAGGAGCGCATCGTGCGTGGGCGCATGCCCACCATGGAGCTCATCAACGAGCGCTTCGCCCGCTACCTGCGCATCGGCATGTTCAACTACATGCATCGCAACATCGAGGTGTCGGTCGGTCCGATCAAGGTGCAGAAGTACGCCGAGTTCATCCGCAACCTCGTCGTTCCGACCAACCTCAATCTGGTGCTGGGAAAGCCGCTGCGCGGCACCGGCCTGGTGGTATTCGACCCCAGCCTGGTGTTCATGGTGGTCGACAACATGTTCGGCGGCGACGGGCGCTTCCACACCCGGGTCGAAGGACGCGATTTCACGCCGACCGAACAGCGCATCATCAAGGGCATGCTCGACGTCGTGTTCTCGGAGTACGCGCGGGCATGGGCGCCGGTGTTCAAGCTCGAGCTGGACTACGTGCGCTCCGAGATGAACTCGCAATTCGCCAACATCGCCACGCCCTCGGAGATCGTTGTCGCGACGACCTTCTCGATCGACGTGGGCGGGTCGCAGGCGGAAATGCACCTCTGCTTTCCGTACTCGATGCTGGAGCCGCTGCGCGACCTGCTCTACTCGACGATGCAGAGCGACCACATCACCCAGGACCGGCGCTGGATCAAGCTGCTGTCGCAACAGCTGCAGACGGCCAATGTCGAACTGGTGTGCAACCTGGGCACGGCGCGCCTGACCTTGCGCGACATCGTCGACATGCGGGTCGGCGACGTGATTCCGCTCACCGTGCCCGAGGTGCTCTCTGCCGAGGTGGACGGCGTGCCGGTCATGGAGTGCCGGCAAGGCACCAAGAACGGGCGCTATGCCCTCAAGGTGGAGCGCTTCGTCAGGCTGAACGAGCCCGACGCTCCACAGATCCCGGGAGGCCAGAATGGCTGACGACAACCAGATTTCCGAAGACGACTGGGCTGCAGCAATGCAGGAGCAGGCCTCGGCCGAAGCCAGTCTGGGCGGCGACGCAGCCCAGGTCGCGGCAGAACTCGCCGCTGCGGCAATGGACGACTCGCCCTACCAGGCGAAGCCCGCGAGCCAGATCTTCGAGGACTTCGGCGCGGCCGGCGGCAAGCCTGGCACGCTGAACGACTTCGACATGATCCTCGACATCCCGGTGCAGATCACCGTCGAATTGGGCCGCACCAAGCTGACCATCCGCAACCTGCTGCAGCTTGCCCACGGCTCGGTGGTGGAGCTCGACGGCTTGGCGGGCGAACCGATGGACGTGCTGGTGAACGGCACCCTGATTGCCCAGGGCGAAGTGGTCGTGGTCAACGACAAGTTCGGCATCCGGCTGACCGACATCATCAGCCCCGCCGAACGCATGCGAAAGATCCGCCACTGAGCGCGCCAGCAAGCTTCCGGACCTCCCATCGATCCAGCCACCGTGCGCTCAGCCCTGCCGCCCCTCGCCACCCTCCTGCTGACGATCGCTTCGCCCGCGGCCCTCGCCACGACGCCCGCAGCCGCATCGGATGTCGCCACGGGCCTGGGGCAGATGCTGTTCGGGCTCGCCGTCGTGGTCGCCCTGCTGCTCGCCTGCCTGTGGGCGATCAAGCGGCTTACCGCGCCCCGTGGCAGCGCCGGCGCGATGCGCGTGCTCGGCGCAGTGCCGGTCGGGCCGCGCGAGCGCGTGGTCCTGCTCGATCTGGGCAGCAAGGTGCTCGTGCTCGGCGTCGCCCCTGGCAGCGTCAGCACGCTTCATGTTCTCGAAGCCGACGAGTTGCCCGTGCCCGCCGCCGAAGGCCAGGTGCAGGCGGCGATGAAGGATTTCCCCGCCTGGCTCAGGCATGCAATGGAGCGCAAGCATGGGCAATGAGCTGGGCTGCGGCAAGCGCGCCATCGACCTCGCCGGCGTGCTGCGCTGCGGGCTCGCCATCGCGCTGCTGGGCGCACCGCTGCTGGCTGCCGCGCAAGGCCTACCGACGCTGACGACGACGCCCGCCGCGGGTGGCGGTACCACCTACAGCCTGACGATCCAGACGCTGTTGCTGATGACGCTGTTGAGCTTCATCCCGGCAATGGTTCTGATGATGACGAGCTTCACCCGCATCATCATCGTATTCTCCCTGCTGCGTCAGGCCATGGGCACGCAGACCGCGCCGCCCAACCAGGTGCTGCTTGGGCTGGCCCTGTTCCTGACCTTCTTCATCATGGCGCCGGTGGCCGACAAGGTGTATCAGGACGCCTACCTGCCGATGTCGCAGGGCACGATACAGTTCGACGAGGCGCTTGCCCGCGCCTCGGTACCGGTGAAGAGCTTCATGCTGAAGCAGGTGCGCGAACCCGACCTCGCACTGTTTTCCGGCCTTGCCAAGGTGGCGCCGGTGGAAAAGGCCGAGGACCTGCCGATGCGGGTGGTCATACCCGCCTTCGTCACCTCAGAGCTGAAGACGGCGTTTCAAATCGGCTTCATCGTCTTCATCCCCTTCATCATCATCGACATGGTCGTCGCCTCGGTGCTGATGTCGATGGGCATGATGATGATGTCGCCCGTCATCGTGGCACTGCCCTTCAAGATCATGCTCTTCGTGCTGGTCGACGGCTGGACGCTGCTGATCGGCTCGATCGTGCAGAGCTTCGCCGTCTAGCAGAACGGGAGATCGAACCATGACCCCCACAGCCGTCGTCGAATTGGGCCGTCAGGCCATCGAGATCACGCTGCTGGTGTCGGCGCCGCTCTTCCTCGCGGCCCTCATCACCGGCCTGATCATCAGCATCTTCCAGGCTGCCACCCAGATCAACGAGATGACCCTGTCCTTCGTCCCGAAGCTGATCGCCATCTTCGTCACCATGGTGGTGGCCGGCCCCTGGATGCTCACCACGCTGACCGACTTCATGCGCCGGCTGTTCGAATCCATCCCGGCGATGATCGGTTGAGGCGCTCGGCCACCGCGCCTGCACCGCCCCGCCCTTCATAACTCGCTCGCGCGCCATGCTCAGCGTCACCGCAGCCCAACTCGATGCCTGGCTGGCCGCCCTGATGTTTCCACTGGCGCGCCTGCTGGGACTGTTCTCGGCAGCGCCGGTGTTCTCCAACCGCGGCGTGTCGGTTCGGGTGCGGCTTGCGATCGCCCTCGGCGTCGCCATCGCGCTGCTGCCGGTGATGCCGCCGATGCCGGCGATCCCGCCCGGATCGGGCGTCGGGCTCGTGGTCTTCGTGCAGCAGATATTCATCGGCATCGCGATCGGTTTCATGATGCGCCTCGTATTCGCGGCCATCGACCTTGCCGGCGCCCTGATCGGCATGCAGATGGGCCTGTCGTTCGCGGTCTTCTTCGACCCCGATGCTGGCGGCCAGACGGCAGTGCTGTCTGACTTTCTCGGACTCGTCACGACGCTGCTGTTCCTGACGGTGAATGGCCACCTGCTGCTGATCGACGTCACGGTCAAAAGCTTCGAGTGGCTTCCCGTCGACCTGGAGCCGGTGCGCGCGCTGGGCTGGGGCTACATCGCCCGCGCCGGCGCCACGGTGTTCGCCTCGGGTCTGCTGCTATCGCTGCCGGTGGTCGCGGTGCTGCTGGTCGCCAACATCGCGCTCGGGGTGCTCACCCGCGCCGCGCCTCAGCTGAACCTGTTCGCGGTGGGTTTCCCGATCACCCTGACGGCGGGTTTCATCAGCCTGCTGCTGATCCTGACCAGTTTCGCGCCGGTATTGCAGAACCTCTTCGAGCGCGGCATCGACACCATCAGCCTGATGCTCGAAGCGCTGGCGCCGCTGGCGGCAAGCGCACGTTGATCAGAGCTGAGGAAACTGCCGCGATTTCACCAGGCGGACCTCGCCACTGGCCACCCGACGAGCGAAGGGGCGCGTCGCCTCCATGCCTTCCTCGTATCGCAGCACTTCGTATCCAGCGAAACCGCCGGCGTCAACCATGCGTTGGGCGTTGCGCATGAACACCCTGCGCGCCTCGCCCTCGCCACCGGTGATCAGCGACTTCATCCGGAGGTCCATGCGCACCCGCTCGTCGCCTGCGGCGCTGACGTCGATGCTCCAGGTGGGCGCAAGTGGATCGTAGACGGCGTACGCAACCAGGGCGCCGGCGATGTACTCCGGCTTAAGGTACGACAGCTTGCTCGCCATCAGCACGCCGCCGACGATGCCGGCCACCGTTCCGCCGCTGGCCGCCACGTTCTCGCCCAGCACCTCGGCGTAGGGCCGCCCCTCCCCCGCTCCGGTGGACGAACAGCCGGACCCCACTGCCAGCGCAGCCAGAACCAGACAGCAGACAACGCCAGCACGAGGCATGAGAACGCTCAGCTCAGGTAGTTGAAGAGGGACAGCCCGGTGATCTTCATGAAGGACTGCTGGGCCGCCTGCAGGTTGGTCTGCTGCTGCGTCAGCCGCGAAACCGCCTCGTTGTAGTCGAGATCCTGCAGCCGCGACAGCGTGTCGGAGTACTGGACGTCGAGATCGCTGCCGATCGACGCGAGCTGATCGACCTCGAGCAATTGCGAACCGATCTGCGCACGCACGCGCAGCACATTGTCCAGGCCGTCGTCGATGCCTTCCACCGCCGCGGTGATCGCCGCGGCGCGGCCGGCCGCCGGGCCTTCGAGCGCCTGGATGAAGGTCGCCAGCGTCTCAAAGACACCGCTGCCGGCCTCACCGAACACGTCCTCGCCGGCAAAGCTCGTCGGCATGAAGCGCGACGGCGACACCTGCATGGTGCGCGAGCCCTGGTCGCCGGCATAGCTCATGCCACCGTCGACCGTGCCGTTGAAGGGCTGGTCGGCGGAGCGGTAGCCGGCGAACAGATAGTCGCCATTCGCGTCGCGCGTGTTCGCCAGCGCCTTCATCGCGTCGAACTGCGAGCGCAGATCGGTCGCGATGAACTGAACCTCCCTGTCCGACAAGGCAGCATTGCCGGCCTCGAGTGCCCGCACGCGCGCGTACTGCAGGATGTCGCCAACGCCGGTGAGCTGGCCTTCGACCAGCCGCAAGGCGTCCTCCGCGGCGCCCTGGTTGGTGGTGAACTGCGTGTTTACGCTGCGCGACTGCGTCACGTCGAGGGCGCGCGCCGAGGCCACCGGATCGTCCGCGGGGGTGAGGATCTTGCGACCGGTGGCGATCTGCTGGCCGGTATAGAGCAGCGCGGCAGACTGGCGCTGCATCGCACCCATGCTCTGGTCGAAGATCATGTTCGTGGAGATACGCATCTTCCTCTCCTGCTATCAGCGCGCGATCGACAGCAATTCATCGAACAGCGTCTGCGCCACCGTCATCACCCGGGCCGAGGCCTGGTAGGCCTGCTGGAAGCGCACCAGGTTGGCGGCCTCCTCATCCAGGTTTACCGCCGACAAGGAGTCGCGCGCATTCTTGGCCTGCGCCAGCAGCGCATCCTGCGCCTTCTCGCTGGCCTGCACCTCGCGCGTCTTGTTGCCGACGCTGGTGACAATCTGAGCATAGGCGTTGCCCATCGTCGTGGTGGCCTCGCCAGCGGCATTGTTGAACATCAGCCTGGCCGTCTGCAAGCTGCCCAGCAGCACCGCGTTACGGTTGTCGGCGACGCCGCCCACGTTGGGACCGAAACTGAAGCCATCCCCGCCCGCCGGAACGCCGGACAGAGTGAACTCGAAGCTGAAGCCACCGGGTGCAGTCAGCGTGAAAGTCTTGCCGGGGCCATCCGTCGGGGGGTTGTAGGCATTATCGGCCGCGGGCGGCGTTCCTGAAGTCAGCGTGTAGCCGGCCGGCACCGTCAGCGTGTTTGCCGCCCAGGACACCGAAATCGTGGAGAAGTCCGGCACCCCGTCGGGGCCGGCGGGCAGGGCGGGACTGGTGTCCATCCCGGTGACATTCTTCACCAGCACGTTGCCCACGCTCAATGAGCCGGCGTTCGACGACGGCACGGTGATCGCGACCGGATTCGCCGCGGCCACCCTGCTCGTCTGCGAGATCGCCATCGACAGTTCGCCCGCTGCGTAGCGTGTTGGCTGGATGCGCGCCGTCTCGCCGTCGGCCAGCGAGAGGCTGTCGATCTTCAGCCCTTCGAAGGTGTTGCCGGGCGCCGTGGTCGTCACCACCTGGCTCGCGCCCGTGGTCAGGTTGGTCAGCGTGTAGGTTCCGCCGCTATTGCGCAGCGCGTAGTCGTTGCCGGTGAGTTCGCCGAGCTTGTCGGGGTCGATCGTGATCGTCGCCGCATCCGGTGGCTGGACGCCGACCGGACCGAGGTTGAAGAAATTCTGACCGAGCATGCCATCGAGGTCGGTGCCGAGCTTGTGCTGGGTGTTGAACGCCGTCGCGAGCGTGGTCGCGATCAGGCCCAGGCTGCGCTGGGTGGTGTCGAGCGCCTCGCGGCGGAAGGCGAGCAAGCCACCCAGGCTGCCGCCGGTGAGCAGCGTCTCCGACACGATGACCTCGCTACCGTCCCTGCCGAGCAGCGTGATCGCCTGGCGACCGGCCTCGTCCTGGCTGACGGTTGTGTCGAACTGCGCCGGATCGTTGCCGAGCACCAGCGCCTGCCCCGAACCGATGAAAACCGCCACCGAGCCGTCGTCCTGGTTAACCGAATTGACCTTTATGAGCTGATTGAGCTCGAAGATGGCCTGCTGGCGCTGGTCAAGCAGATCGTTGGCAGGAACACCGGCCCCCGCAGACTGGGCAATAACGATGCGCTGGTTCAGATCAGCGACTTCGCGGGCGTAGCTGTTGATCTGCTCGACAGTGGCGCGCAGGTCGGCCTCCACGCCACTGCGGACCTCAGAGAGCCGATCGTCCAGGGCATTGAAGCGCGCCACCAGGGATTCGCCGCTCGACAGCAGGGCCTGGCGCGAGGCCGTGTTGGTGGGGTTCGCGGACACGTCCTGGAGAGCCGCGAAAAACTGAGCCATGGCAGGCGACAGGCCGGAGGTCGGATCCGCGAGCACGTTGTCGATCTGCGAGATCTGCGCGTTGTAGGCGGCAAATTCGGCGCGGCGGTTATCCGACAGCATCACCTGGTTCTCGAGGAACTGGCTGTACGATCGCTCGATCGCCGCCACCTTCGTCCCCTGGCCGAAGAACACGGTGCCCTTGAGCAGCGGGTCTTCCATGCTCTGGCGCACCGTCTGGCGGTGGTAGCCCGGCGTCGTGGCATTGGTGATGTTGTGGCTGGTGGTCGACAGCTGCGCCTGGGCAGCATTCAGGCCGGTGCGTCCGATATTGAGCAGGGTCGACATGGCAGGCTTCCTGATTCGCTTGTTCTGACCTCACATAGCAAATTCCTTGCCAAGCCAGAACAGCGACCGATGGGTCAGGCGGCGGTCGACAGCGCGTTGCGCAGCGTGTTGCCGCCGATGATGCGCGCAAGCTTGTCGGCGTACATCGGGTCGGTCGCATATCCGGCCTGCTGCAGACCGCGCGCGAAGCCCTCCGCATCACGCTGGCCGAGCACGCCTGCATAGCGCGGGCTGTTCGACAGCAGGCGGGCATAGTCGGCAAAGGATTCGGCGTAGGAACCGTAGGCGCGGAAGCGCGACGGCTCGGTGTAGGCGCGACCGTTGGCATACTCGGTTGTACCCACGCTCACCGTGCGGCCTTCCCAGCTACTGCCGGCCTTGATGTTGAACAGGTTGTAGCTCGGGCTGCCGTCGACATTCTTCAACTGCTTGTCGCCCCAGCCGGTCTCCAGCGCCGCCTGCGCGACCATGAACTGCGGCGGAATGCCGGTCTTGCGGCTGGCCTCGACCGCATGCGGCCAGACGTCGGCGACGAAGTCCCGTGCGCGGCTCGACAGGTTGCCGTTGGCTTCGCGCGCGCTGCGGATCGCTTCGGACAGCTTGGCCTGCAGCGCGGCGTTCTCGGCCACCGAAACAGGGTCGTTCGCGTCCACCGTCGCCCCCAGCAGGTTCAAGGCGCCGGCTGCGCCACCCAGCGCCGCCGGCAAACCGGCAAGCGCATCGGCGGCAGCGCTTTCCGCCCGTGCCGCACGGGCGGCAGCAATTGCCGGTCTGCGCGTGACGCTGGCGAGATCGAAGCCGGCGCTCGCGCCCGCGTTGCCGGTGTCGAGCGCGTCGAGCGCGCTCGCCGCACCGGACTTGCCGCCGAGCTGGCGAAAGAGCGTCTCACTCAGCCCCACGCCCCTGGACTGTGCCATGTTGAGCGCCAGCTGCTGGTCGAGAAGGCCCTGGAAGAGCTTGCTCTGCTCGTTGTCCATCAGTCCGCTGGCAGGCGTGGCCTCGCGCATGGACTTCATGACCATCTGCAGGAACAGCGCCTCGAACTGCTTCGCGGCGCCGCGCAAGGCATCGTCCGACTGGCCGTCGGCGCGCGCCAGGCGCTTCAGCTCGCCGAGCGAGTTCGGATCGAAGGCGTTGAGCTGGAAGCCGGCATTCATGGTCGGGTACTCAGATGATCTCCAGTTCGGCGCGCAGCGCCCCGGCGGACTTCATCGCCTGCAGGATGCTGACGAGGTCCATTGGCTTGGCTCCGAGTGAATTCAGCGCCTTCACCACATCAGCAAGATTGGCGCCAGCCTTGACGTTGAACAGAGCCCCGCCGTCGCGTTGAATGTCGACCTGGCCGCTTTGCGTTACCACCGTCTGACCACCGGAGAGGGGGCCAGGCTGACTGACCTGAGTCTCGTTATTTACCGTGACCGTCAGGTTGCCATGCGCCACCGCGCAGTTCTGCAGCGTGACTTTCTGGTTCATGACCACCGAGCCGGTGCGCGAATTGACGATGACCTTGGCGGCCTGCACCGCAGGCGTCACGTCGAGATTCTCGAGCTGGCCGAGGAAGGCGACGCGCGCGGTGGAGTCCTGCGGTGCGCGAACCTGGATCGTGCGCCCGTCCAACGCCTGCGCCGAGCCGGGCGCCGCCTGGTTGATCGCGTCGACGACGCGCCGCGCGGTGCCGAAATCGGTGTCGTTGAGCTCGAACACCACGTGCTCTCCCTGCCCCAACAGGGCCGGCACCCCGCGCTCGACCGTGGCGCCGCCAGGAATGCGACCGGCCGACAGGTGGTTGATCGTCTGCGATGCGCCGCCCGCCGCTGCGCCGGCGCCGCCCACCACCATGTTGCCCTGCGCGATTGCGTAGATCTGGCCATCCGCGCCCTTCAGCGGCGTCATCACCAGCGTGCCGCCGCGCAGGCTCTTGGCATTGCCGATCGACGATACGGTGACGTCGAGCGCCTGCCCCGGGCGCGCGAAGGGGGGCAGTGTCGCGGTGACCATCACCGCGGCCACGTTCTTGAGCTGCAGGTTGGTGCCCGGCGGCAGGGTGACCCCCATGTTCCCGAGCATGTTGACGATGCTCTGCACGGTGAAGGGCGTCTGCGTGGTCTGGTCGCCCGAGCCGTCGAGGCCGACCACCAGGCCGTAGCCGGCGAGCTGGTTGTCGCGCACGCCGGCGATCGAGGCCAGGTCCTTGATGCGCTCGGCCGCCGCCGGCGGCGCGGAGATACAGGCCGCGGCGGCAAGGACTGCCGTCAGAAGCCGGAGCGAAAACAGGGCCGACATGGGGATTCCTCAGAAGGGCAGGATGGCGACGAAGAAGCGCTGCAGCCAGCCCATGGTGTTCGACTCGTCGATGAAGCCGCTGCCGCGATACTCGATGCGCGCATCGGCGACCTGGGTGGACTGCACGGTGTTCGAGGTCGTCACCGTGTTGGGGTTGATCACGCCCGAGAAGCGGATGAATTCGTTGCCCTGGTTGATCGCCACCAGCTTCTCGCCCGACACCAGCAGGTTGCCGTTGGGATAGACATCGATGACGGTGACGGTGATGGTGCCGTTGAACACGTTGTTGGCCGCTGCGGCGCCCTTGCCGGTGAAGTCCGAGGTGACACCCGCCTCGGCGTTCAGACCCGCAAGCCCGGCCAGCGGCACCTTGGACGCAGCCGTGATGCCGCCGGTCAGGCTGGACTCGCGCCCGGCGCTTGCGTTGGCGTTCTTCTGCGCGTTGTTGCGCTCGACCAGGTTGATCGTGATCGTGTCGCCGACGTTGCGTGCGCGACGATCCTCGAACAAGGGCCGGCCGTAGCCCGGCTGGAAGATCGCGCCGGACGAGGGCATGGCCTGCGCGCGCGCCTCGGGGCGCGCGGTCATCGGCTGATGAATCGCGGTCGGGGGCGTCGAGTAGATCGATGCGCATCCCGCCAGCAGCGAGAGGCCAAGGAGTTGCAGCAGCGCGGCCGCGTTCAGGGTGTGCGTCTTCACGACGGTTTCCTCACAGTTGCGTCAGGCGGCTGAGCATCTGGTCCGAGGTCGAGATCGCGCGTGAATTGAGCTCATAGGCGCGCTGGGTCACGATCATGCTCACCAGCTCCTCGGCGACGTTCACATTCGAGGTCTCGACATAGCCCTGGTTGATCACGCCCGCGCCGTTCGTGCCCGGCTGGTTGGGCGTGGCCACGCCGCTGGAGGCGGTCTCGTAGAACAGGTTCTCGCCCGCGCTCTGCAGCCCGCCCGGGTTCACGAAAGTCGCAAGCTGGATGCTGCCGATCTGAACCGGCGCGGTCGGGTCGGCCTGCAGGATGCTGACCGTACCGTCCTTGCCGATGGTGATCGTCCTAGCGTCGGCCGGGATGTTGATGTTGTCGGCGAGCAGGTAGCCGCTCGCCGTCACCACGTTGCCCTGGTTGTCGAGCTGCAGCGCGCCGTCGCGGGTGTAGGCGGTGGTGCCGTCGGGCATCGTCACCTGCAGGAAGCCGTTGCCCTGGATGGCCACGTCGAGCGAGCCGCCGGTCTGCTGCAGCGTGCCCTGGGTGAAGATGCGCTCGGTCGCCACCGGCTTCACCCCTGTGCCGATCTGCAGGCCGCTTGAAATCTGCGTCTGCTGCGTCGATTGCGCGCCCGGCTGGCGGATCGTCTGGTACAGCAGATCTTCGAAGATCGCGCGCTGGCGCTTGAAGCCGTTGGTAGAGACGTTCGCCAGGTTGTTGGAGATGACGTCCAGGTGTGTCTGCTGGGCGTCCAGCCCGGTGCGGGCAGTCCAGAGGGAACGGATCATGATGAAATCCTCAGGTTTGCGTTGCCGGCGGCAAACCTTGCCGGCGCGATCGTGGCAGCCCGGCGGCACCGATTGCCGCCGATTGCGCTACTTGTCGATGGGATCAGTCTAGGGCTGTGCCCTCCACTACCATCGCCCAATAAGCAACGCAAAAACCATGCTAATCGGCGCGCCGCACTGCCCGCCGCGGCGTCGAAGCAGCCTCAGCTGATCGACAGCACTTGCGCCGCTGCCCGATCGTTCTGCTCTGCGGTGGTCAGCATGCGGGTCTGCATCTCGAACTGGCGGCCGAGCGAGATCATCTGGACCATCTGGTCGACAACATTGACATTGCTGCCCTCGAGGTAGCCGCCATTCACCCGCACATTCGGATCGGCCGGGGCCGCGCCGCCCTGCTGCAGGCGGAAAAGACCGTCGTCACCGCGCACGAGGCTCTCCTGCGGCGGATTCACGAGCTTCAGTTGCCCGACCACGTTCACCACGCCCAGCTGGCCGGGCTGCAGGGCGGAAATCGAGCCGTCGGCGCCGATGCTGATGTCGTTGTCAGGGGGGATCGAGATCGGCCCGCCGTCGCCGACCACCGGACGGCCGTCGCGCGTCTGCAGGATGCCGTTGGGGCTCACCTCGAGGCTGCCGTTGCGGGTATAGGCCTCGGTGCCATCGGGCATCTGCACCGCCAGCCAGCCCTTGCCCGCCAGCGCCACGTCGTAGGGCCGCCCGGTGTGCTGGATCGGCCCCGCATCGAAGTTGTTGACGACGCTGGCATCGACGGTGAAGGCGCGCGTGTGCAGCGCCTCGGTCTGCACCTCCACCGCCCGCAGCTTGTGCAACTCGGCGCGAAAGCCGGTGGTCGTCGCATTGGCGATGTTGTGCGCGACCGCCGCCTGCTGATCCATCGTGCCCTTGGCACCGGTCATCGCGGTATAGATCAGGCGATCCATGGTTCAGCTCCGGAGTGGGATCAGGGTCAGCGCAGGTTCACCAGCGTCTGCAGAATGGAATCCTGCGTCTTGATCGACTGGGCATTGGCCTGGTAGTTGCGCTGCTGGATGATCATCTGCACCAGTTCCTGTGTCAGTTCGACGTTGGACTCTTCCACCATGCCCGAGGAGATGATGCCGTTCAGGCCCGAGCCGGGTTTGCCTGGGATCGGCGCCCCGGAGGCCGGCGATGCCGCCCACAGGTTGTTGCCGAGCGAAGTCAGGCCGTTCGGATTGCGGAAGGTCGCGAGCACCACCTGGCCAAGCACCTTGGTCTGCCCATTGGTGTAACGGCCTTCGACCAGGCCGTCGCGGCTGACGGACAGGCCGGCAACCTCACCCGGCGCGTAGCCGTCCTGCGTCAGCTCGGTCACCGCGAAGCTGGAGCCGAACTGGGTCGAGCGGGACATGTCGATCGAGAACGCAAAAGGCGACGTCGCCCCGGTGGTCACCGGGCTGCTGAAGTTCAGCACCGTCGTGGCAGGCGGCAGGCCGAACTCGTTGAAGGTCATCGAGACCTGGTTGGTGGCGGAAGGCACCTCGCCATCGAGACTCCCATACGCCACCCACGAGTTCGCCGGCGCCGAGCTGGGCGACTTGACGAAATAGAGCGTCAGCGTGTGGTCGTTGCCCAGGCTGTCGAACACTTTCAGCGAGGTGGTCGAGTTGTAGGTCGAAGGATTGTTGATGTCGAGCGTCGGGTAAGGCGGCGTGCCGTCCGCCGGGCTCGGCTCCCGCGAATCCAGGTTCGCAGACACGTGCACCCCGTCGATCGCGCCTGTTGCGCGCGGCTCGATGCCGCCCTGCGGAATGTTCAATGCAACCGGCGTGCCGCCCGAGGTCGGGATGCCCGCCGCGTCGGTGCTCTGGTAACCCATCAGGCGCTCGCCGACCGTCGTGACGATGTAGCCGTCCTTGTCGATGTCGAACTGGCCATTGCGCGAATATGCCGACGAACCGTCGAGGCGTTCGACGACGAAAAAGCCGTTGCCGTTGATCGCCATGTCGAGCGGATTGTTAGTCGACGTCAGGTTGCCCTGGCTGAAGGCCTGGCGCACTGCGTTGACGGTGCTGCCCAGACCGACCTGCAGGTTCGACACCGAACCGGTCAGCGACGCCGCGTACACGTCGGCAAATTGGGCCGTACCCTGCTTGAACCCCACCGTGCTGGTGTTGGCGACGTTGTTGGAAATGACGTCGAGCGCCTTGGACGAGGAATTGAGGCCGCTCAGACCTTGCTGGAATGACATGATCTGGACTCCGGATCAGAGGATCTGCTTGATGTCGTCGTACTTGAACACGCCGAGCGAGCCGACCTGAAAGTCGGTACCGCTCGGGCCGCGAATGATGCTGGTGACCGGACCGAATTCGAGCGTGCGCCCGGCGACCTTCTTGTTCTCCAGCGTTGCAGCCATGGAGATGGTATAGACCCCGTCTGCGGCGCGTGATCCGTCCTTGGCGGTGCCGTCCCAGACGAAGTTGTGGCTTCCAGCGCCGACATCGGACAGCTCGATCTGCCTGATCTCCAGCCCGGTGGCGTCCTTGATCGACAGCACCACCTTGTCGGCTGCGCCATCGATCTCGAAGCCGCCCACCGCACCGGATTCGGTCAGCGCGAGATTGCGCCCCTCCACCAGCACCCCACGGCCCACCAGCGCCGCCGCCTGCAGCGAGTCGCTCGCCTCCTGCGCGTCGAGGAAGGACTGGAACATCCTGTTGAGCCGCTCGATGCCGTCGACCGTGCTCATCTGCGCCAGCTGCGAGGTGACCTCGGCGTTCTCCATCGGATTCATCGGGTCCTGGTTCTGCAGCTGAGTCGTCAGCAAGGTGAGGAAACGCGACTCCTTCGACTCCTCGGGCGCGGCGACCGGTTCGCTTCGAGCGAAGCGCGAGAGCACACTCTGCGCGGTCTGGGTCGTGGATACGGTGCTCATGAATTTCTCCTGCGATCTGCGTTTTCCGTTGGTCGGCGCTTATTGCCCGATCTGCAAGGTACGCTGAAGCAAGGTTCGTGCCGTATTCATGACCTCGGCGTTGTTCTGATACGAGCGTGAGGCCGAGATCATGTTCACCATCTCCTCCACCACATTCACATTCGGCATTTCGACGTAGCCTTCGGCGTTGGCTGCCGGGTTGGCGGGCTCGTAGACGAGGCGCATCGGCGCCGCGCTTTCCACCACCTGGGTAACCTGCACGCCCAGCGAAGCCGGGCCGGCGGCCACCGGCGTCGCGGCGAAAACGACCTGTTTGGCGCGGTAAGGCTGGCCGTCCTCGCCGACGACGCTGTCGGCGTTGGCGAGGTTGGATGCAGTGGTGTTAAGCCGCAGCGACTGCGCATTCAACGCGGAGCCGGCGATCTGGAAGACATTCAGCATGCTCATGATTCAGCTCCTCACTGGCCGGTGATCGCGGTGTTCATCGACCGCAGCATGCCGTTGATGAAAGTGAGGCTGGCTTCATAGTGCAGCGCGTTCTCGGCAAAGGCGGCGCGCTCGACGTCCATGTTCACCGTGTTGCCGTCCACCGCCGACTGCAGCTCGCGGCGATAGCCGGTAAGGGCCTCGAGCGGGTTGCCACCCGCCGCCGGGATGTGCGCAGGCTGCGTCGTACTCATCTCCACCGCGCCGGCCTGCTGCGCGAGCGCGCCCTTCAGCGCCGCACGGAAGTCGATGTCGCGCGCCTTGTAGTTGGGCGTGTCGGCGTTCGCGATGTTCGATGCAAGCAACTGCTGGCGATAGGCCTGCACGTTGAGCGCCCGGGTGTGGAAACTCATCTGGTTGTCGAGCAGGGTCTTCATCGCGTCACCTCGCATTCAGGGGTCACCGCCCGCAAGCAGCGGGCAGGACGATTGCGGAAGCCGTGCAGCTTCCATGCCAACCATGCTAAGGCTCAAGGGCAAGCCGCCTTCGGTCGATAAGCCCGGAAATTCCCGGCCAATTTCGCCGCGCCGGCAAGACTGCGGCGGCCTGTTGCCGCAACCGCGGCAAAACTTGCCGCTGCCGGCGACGGTTGCCTGCCGGAGCGGGGACGTGATGCAATCTCTCCATGAAACCTGCCCCCTGCCATGCCCGCCGCGCGAACCGCCGATCACGGTTGCCGGCCGCGGCCCTCTTGGCTGCGACGCTGCTGCTTGCCGCCCGGCCGGCACCGGCCCAGCAGTCGCCCGAGCCGGTGAATGCCGCAATCCGAGCCTTTCTCGACAAGGAAACGCGAGCCCTTCCAGGGCGGGTGCTGGTCACGCTGACACCCTTCGATGCGCGCAACCAGTTGCCGGCATGCTCGGCGCTGGTCCCCTTCCTGCCTGCGGGGACGCGCGCCTGGGGCCAGATCAGCGTGGGCGTGCGCTGTGATTCGCCAGTCCCCTGGACCGCTTACCAGCACGCCCACGTCGCTGTGATGGCCGAGCATCTGGTGACCCGGCAACCCCTGCGCGCAGCCCAGATCGTGGGTCCCGCCGATGTCGAGCTGCGCCACGGCGACCTTACCGCGCTCCCCGACAACACGCTCACCGACCCGAGCCAGGCGATCGGACACCACGCGCGCTACGCGGTCGCCGCTGGCGTGCCGCTACGCGGCGAGATGTTGCGCATTCCTCCGGCTGTGATCCAGGGGCAGGCGGTGCAGGTCACCAGCGTCGGCCCCGGCTTTCGCATCGCGGGCGAGGGCAAGGCCCTGAACAACGCCGCGCCGGGCGAGTCGGTGCGCGTCAGGATGCCCAACGGAAAGGTCGTTACCGGTACCGCGCGTGCGGGCGGCAGTGTCGAGGTCGCGTTCTGAGAAAAAATTCCTCATCGCCCTGCTAAAGTTCCGTCTGCCTGCGCCGTTAAACCGTCTGAGACAATCTGTCCTGGAACGCATCATGAAGATCGAGAACACTGGAAAACCGGCAGCTGCGGCCACGAGCGGCGAGGTTCGCAACCGCCCCGCCAAGTCGGGCGCAGAGACCACAGTCGCAGGCGCGTCGGAGAAGGTCGAGCTGTCCTCGATGGCATCGACGATGCAGAAGGCCGAGGCGGCGATGGCGCAAACCCCGGAAGTCGATCAGAAGCGGGTGGATGAGATCCGCCAGGCCATCACCGACGGGCAGTTCAAGGTGGACGCCAACCGCGTCGCCGACGGCCTGATCGCCAGCGTGCGCGAGATGCTCGGCCGCCAGGGCTGATCGGGGCCGCAGCCCGTCCTCGCGCCGATGAACCGCCCGCCCCAGCCCCCCACCGTCGCCGACCAGCAGCGCCTTGCCCTGCTGGTCGAGGCCGAGCTCATCCAGCTGAAGGAATTTCTGGCGGTGCTCGAGCGCGAAGAAGCGATGCTGATCGCTGGCGACAGCGACAATCTGCTCGCCCTGTCGCAGGACAAAAGCGATCGCTACCGCCAATTGCAGCGCCTGCACGACGACCGTGCGCTGCTGCTGGGCCGCCTCGGGCGGCACAACGCAGATAGCGCCATGCGCGAACTCTGTGCCGGCCTGCCGCGCGTGCTCGCGCGCTGGGACGAACTGCTCGACCTGGCACGCACCGCACGCGCGCGCAACGATCTGAACGGCAAGCTCATCCTCGAGCGCATGGCGCACAACCAGGCGGCGCTGTCGGCACTGCTCGCCGCCGCCGACCATCCGCAGCTGTACGATGCCGACGGCCAGGCCCACCCGACCCGCGGCGGCCGCATGCTGGGCAGCGCCTGAACATTCATTCAGTATCCACCTCTGCTATCCTTGCCCCCTTCGTGAAATCCGACGGGCCTGCGGCATGGCTGGCAAGCAAGACACCCCCAAGCAGTACGACGAATCCTCCTTCCGCGTCCTGAAGGGGCTGGAGCCGGTGCGCGAACGCCCCGGCATGTACACCCGCACCGACAGCCCGGCGCACATCATCCAGGAAGTGATCGACAACGCCGCCGACGAGGCGCTCGGCGGCTTCGCCAAGAAGATCCACGTCACCCTGCATCTGGACGGTTCAGTTACGGTGGCCGATGACGGTCGCGGCATCCCGGTCGGCCTGCACCCCGAGGAAGGCGTGCCGGTGGTGGTGCTGGCCTACACGCGGCTGCACGCCGGCGGCAAGTTTGACAAGCGCGAGGGCAACTCGGCCTATGCCTTCTCGGGTGGCCTGCACGGCGTCGGCGTGTCGGTGACCAACGCGCTGTCGACCCGCATCGAAGTGGAAGTGAAGCGCGACGGCAAGATCCACCGCATCGACTTCGCCGACGGCGGCGAGACGATCAGCCCCGTGCGCGTCGAGGGCGACTGCGGCCGCCAGACCGGCACCCGCGTGCGGGTGTGGCCGGACGGCAAGTACTTCGAATCGCCGCGCGTGCCGATGAGCGAGCTCGAGCGCCTGCTGCGCTCGAAGGCGGTGTTGCTGTCCGGCGTGAATGTGCGGCTCGACATCGAGCAGGCGAACGGCCCGGCGCTGACCAAGACCTGGTCCTACCCCGAGGGCCTGGCCGGCTACCTGAAGGAGCTCGCCGGCGACGTCGAGCCGGTGGCGCCGATCTTCACCGCCGAGAAGTACGCCGAAAAGGACGACCCGACTTTCGCCCCCGGCGAGGGCGCTGCATGGGCGCTGGCCTGGTTCGAATCACCGGTGCCGAGCGAGTCCTACGTCAACCTTATCCCGACCGTGAATGGCGGCACCCACGAATCCGGCCTGCGCGCCGGCGTGTTCGAGGCGATGAAGTCGTTCATCGACCATCACACGCTGCTGCCGCGCGGCGTCAAGCTGCAGCAGGAAGACGTTTGCGGGCGCATGAGCTTCGTGCTGTCGGCCCGCCTGCTCGACCCGCAGTTCCAGGGCCAAGTGAAGGAAAAGCTCAACTCGCGCGAGGCGGTGAAGCTCGTCTCCAGCCAGCTGCGCGACCCCTTCGAGATCTGGCTCAACAACCACGTCGAGGCCGGCAAGGCGATCGCCGAACTGTCGATCAAGCAGGCCCTTGCCCGCCAAAAGAGCGCGCAGAAGGTCGAGAAAAAGAAGACCTCGGGGGTGGCGGTACTGCCAGGCAAGCTGTCGGACTGCGAATCAGAGGACCTCGCCGACAACGAGCTCTTCCTCGTCGAGGGCGACTCCGCCGGCGGCTCGGCCAAGATGGCACGCAACAAGGAGACCCAGGCCATCCTGCCGCTGCGCGGCAAGGTGCAGAACGCCTGGGAGATCGACCCCGACCGCCTGTTCGCCAATGCCGAGATCCACGACATCGCGGTGGCCCTCGGCGTGGACGCGCACAAGGCCGACAGCGACGTGGACCTCTCCGGCCTGCGCTACGGCAAAGTCGTCATCATGTCCGACGCCGACGTCGACGGCGCCCACATCCAGACCCTGCTGCTGACGCTGTTCTTCCGCCACTTTCCCAAGCTCATCGAACATGGCCACGTGTATGTGGCACAACCGCCGCTGTACCGCGTCGATGTCCCCGCGCAGGGCAAGAAGCGCCCGCCGCGCCGTCTGTATGCGCTGGACGAAGGCGAACTGGCTGCGATGCGCGACCGCCTCGAGAAGGAAGGCTTCAAGCCCGACGCGATCGAGATCGGCCGCTTCAAGGGCCTGGGCGAGATGAACCCCGACCAGCTGCGCGAGACCACCATGGACCCCGCCACCCGGCGCGTGCTGCCGGTCAAGGTGCGCAGCGGCGCGCTCAAGGACACGCTGAGGATGTTCACGCTGCTGATGGGCAAGGGCGAGGCCTCGGGGCGGCGGGCGTGGATGGAGGAGAAGGGCGACAGCGTCGAGGCGGATGTCTGAGAGGGAATCGAGCCCCGAGTACGGCAGTACGTGACGCCCGATTCACGAGACAAGGCCACAACTTCACCGATCAAATGCAGACGATTTCGTACAGCGAGGCAAGAAGCCGCCTCCCAGCCCTGCTTCGACAAGTGGCCTGCGGCCGTAGATTCGTCATCGTTCGAAAGGGTCTTCCCATCGCCATCATTGAGCCCCCGTGCCGAATTGGTTCTGGCCACGACCGATCCGACGCCCGTGCACGGCTGCTCAAACGGCTCGGCCATGCATCGCCGGCGGGAGCGCGTGACTGGAAGCGGGATGACCTCGACCGCTTTTCAGAAACCTGAACCCGCCCCGAAAAGATATATACTGATGGTAGATTCCAACTAAAGGAGGATGCCATGGACACTGCAAAGCTCTTCATCAATGGCCGAAGCCAGGCGGTGCGTCTTCCCAAGGAATTTCGGTTCGAGGGTGATGAAGTATTGATCAAGCGCGTAGGTGACGCAGTCGTGCTGTTACCACTTCGCGGCTGGCGGACGCTGTTCGACGCGCTCGACCAGTTCGAGCCTGAGTTCGAACTGGTCCGCGAGCAGCCGCCGCAGCAGGAACGCGAGGCGATCGCGCCATGAAGTACATGCTGGACACCAACATCTGCATCTACCTCATCAACCATCGTCCCGCCCATGTGCGCCGCCGCTTCGAGGCACACCCGCTGGGCGACATCGGCATCTCTGTCATCACTGCCTGCGAACTTGCCTACGGCGTGTCGAAGAGCAACTCGGCACGCAATCGCGCAGCACTCGAAACCTTCCTGCTGCCGCTGGAGATCGCAGCCTTCGACGACACGGCGGTGTGGCGCTACGCCACACTGCGCGCCGAACTCGAACGCAGCGGCCTGCCGATCGGTGCGCTCGACACGCAAATCGCTGCCCACGCGCTCGCGCTCGGCTGCACGCTGGTTACCAACAACACGCGCGAGTTCGCCCGCATCGGCGGCCTGGCGCTCGAGAACTGGGCCGAACCGCTCCTTCATGAGCCCCTGGCACCTTACCTTTCCACGACATGAGCACTGACACTCCCGATCTCTTCGAAGCGTCCGAGGTGCCCGCAACTGCGGCGCCGAGCCATTCCGCGCCGGCACAGGCAGATGAGGGCAACGCGCTGGCGACGGCCGCTGGTGCAGACCTGCCCCCGCCCCCCGCCCCACCCGCCAACCCCGAGCCCGAGCCCGAGGACGACGGCACGCTGGCGCTCGACCGCTACGCCGAGCGTGCCTACCTCGCCTACGCGATGAGCGTGGTGAAGTCGCGCGCGCTGCCACAGGTCGAGGACGGGCTGAAGCCGGTGCAGCGCCGCATCCTGTTCGCAATGAACGAGATGCGGCTGTCGTCCACCTCCAAGCACGTGAAATCCGCGCGCGTGGTCGGCGACGTGATCGGCAAGTACCACCCGCATGGCGACTCCAGCGTCTACGACGCCATGGTGCGGGTGGCGCAGGACTTCTCGCTGCGTTATCCACTCGTCGACGGCCAGGGCAACTTCGGCTCGCGCGACGGCGACTCGGCTGCAGCGATGCGTTACACCGAGTGCCGCCTGACACCGATCGCCGAGCTGCTGCTGTCCGAGATCGACCGCGGGACGGTGGATTTCATCCCCAACTACGACGGCGCCTTCGAGGAGCCGCAGCTGCTCCCGGCGCGCCTGCCGTTCGTGCTGCTGAACGGCGCCTCGGGCATCGCGGTGGGCATGGCGACCGAGATCCCGCCGCATAACCTGCGCGAAGTGGCCGAAGCCACCTGCCACCTGATCCGCCACCCCGACGCGACGCTCGACGACGTGCTCGGCATCATCCCCGGCCCGGACTTCCCCGGCGGCGGCCAGCTCATCTCCACCCCCGAGACCATCCGCGACGCCTACGCGAGCGGCCGCGGCAGCCTGCGCCTGCGCGCGCGCTGGAAGATCGAGGAGCTCGCCCGCGGCCAGTGGCGCGCGGTCGTCGAGGAGCTGCCGCATGGCGTGTCCGCCGCGCAGGTGCTGTCGGAGATCGAGACTCTGACCAACCCGCAGCCGCGCGCGGGCAAGAAGGAAGTCTCGCAGGAGCAGAAGAACCTCAAGCAGCTCGTGCTCGGCGTGCTCGACATGGTGCGCGACGAATCCAGCGACAAGGCCCCGGTGCGCATCGTGCTGGAGCCGAAATCCAGCCGCCAGAGCCGCGACGAATTCATGGCGGTGCTGCTCGCCCACACCAGCCTGGAGACGTCGGCCTCGGTCAACATGACCATGATCGGCCGGGATGGTCGGCCGCAGCAGAAGAACCTGGTGCAGATCCTGCGCGAGTGGATCGACTTCCGCTACGTCACCGTCGAGCGCCGCACCAAGCATCGGCTGGACGAGGTCGATCGCCGCATCCACATCCTTGAAGGCCGCATGATCGCCTTCCTGCACATCGAGGAAGTGATCCGCGTGATCCGCGAGTCGGACGAGCCCAAGCCGGCGCTGATCGCCGCCTTCGGCCTCTCCGACATCCAGGCCGAGGACATCCTCGAGATCCGCCTGCGCCAGCTCGCCCGCCTCGAAGGCTTCAAGATCGAGAAGGAGCTCGCTGAACTGAAGGACGAGCGCGCCGGCCTGCAGCACCTCCTCGACAGCCGCGTGGCGATGACCAAGCTGATCCTCAAGGAGATCCAGGACGACGCGAAGAAGTACGGTGACGATCGCCGCACGCTGGTGGAGGCCGTGGCTGCGGTCGCGCCCGCCGAGATCTCGGTGCCCGATGAGCCGGTCACCGTGATCGTGTCGAAGAACGGCTGGGTGCGCTCGCGCCAGGGCCATGGCATCGACCCCGCGGGCATCACCTACAAGGCGGGCGATTTCGGCTTCGCGGTGATCGAGACGCGCACCATCTGGCCGCTGATCGTCATCGACACGAACGGCCGCGCCTATACGGTCAAGGTATCCGAGCTGCCCGGCGGGCGCGGCGACGGCGTGCCGATCACCACCCTGGTCGAGTTCCAGGACGGCGGCAAGCTCGCCCAGGTCGTCGCGGACGCCCCGGACGCCGTATATCTCTTCGCCAATACCGGCGGCTACGGCTTCCTCTGCAGCGTTGCAGAGGCTACCAGCCGGCAACGCGCCGGCAAGGCCTTCATGAGCCTGGAAAAAGGCGAGAAGCTGCTCGCGCCGGCACGGGCCGTCGGCCAGTGGATCGCTGCGGCGTCGGAAGGTGGTCGCCTGCTGGTGTTCCCGCGCCCCGAGATGAAGACACAGTCCGGCGGACGCGGCGTCATCGTGATGGCTTTGGACGAAGGCGAGGCACTGTCCGCCGTCGCCGTGCCGGCCGACGATGCGGTGCTGGTGATCGAAGGCACGGGCCGCGGCGGAAAAGCGACGGTGCAGGAGATCAAGCCCGCCCAGCGCGAACCGCTGCGCCACCGGCGCGCACGCAAGGGCGCTCCACTGACGCCGAGGATCAAGCCGGAGCGGATGCGCTGAGCCGCCGTACCACGGGTCGCGAGGCGCGCGACCAGCGAGCGTCGGTTGGCACCGTTGTCAGTTGGGACGGCTGCCCTGTCCATCGCCAGCCTGGTTTCGCGGAACGGGCTCGGCCGCCGCGGGTTCGGACGCGGGCGTTGCGCTCGGCGGCAGGGACTGAGGCAGGATGGCGCGGATCGGATCGTCGGGGGAGATCTGGCCCGGCGCGGCCGGCGCGACGTCCCCGACTCGCGACTCGATCAGGATCGCGACACGCCGGTTCCGCGCCCGCCCCTCCTCCGAACTGTTCAGGGCAATCGGGCGCTGATCGGCGTAGCCTGCCGCGGTCAGGCGCTCGGGCGCGACGCCTGTCTCGATGAACAGGCGGACGACCGACGATGCGCGCACTGCTGAAAGCTCCCAGTTCGACGGAAAGCGCGCGGTCGCGATCGGCACGTTGTCGGTATGTCCCTCTACGGTGATGGGAAACGAGGCCGTGGCCAGCACCTGGCCCACCGAACGCAGCGCGGTCACCGCCCCCGCCCCCAGCACCGCCTCGCCGGGCGCGAACAGCAGGCTGGCGTTGATCTCGACGCTGATGCCGAAGGCGCCTTCGGTCACGTTCACCTCGCCGCCCTTGGTGAGCGGCGACAGCACACGGCGGATCTCGTCGGCCATGTTGCGCATGCGCTCGGCGTCCTTCTTGCGCTTCTCCTCGTCCGCCGGTGACGGGGGCGCAGCCTGCGGCCTCACCGCAGCCACATTGACTGGCGGCATGACGATCTGCTGGCCGCTCTCGTTGATGTTGATGTTGCGGAAGGCCTGCACCATCGAGTCGGACAACACGCGGTACTTGCCCTCATTCACCGACGACAGCGAGTACATCACCACGAAGAAGGCAAACAGCAGGGTGATGAAGTCGGCATAGGATACGAGCCAGCGCTCGTGGTTGTCGTGCTCGACATCGCGCCTGCGTTCCCGTCTGTCTCTACGCACCATGTTCAGATCCAGTCCGCCGCAGGCGTGGACGCATGCGGCTCAGGCAACGTAACCCTTCATGCGGCTCTCGATGATGCGCGGATTGTCGCCGTTGGCGATGCCGACGATGCCATCTACGAACATCTCGCGTTGCGTCGTCATGGTCGCGATGTGCGCCATCAGCTTCTTCGCGATCGGCAGGAACACGAGGTTGGCCAGCCCCACGCCGTAGATCGTCGCCACAAAGGCCACCGCAATGCCCGCCCCCAGCTTGGACGGATCGGTCAGATTCTCCATGACGTGGATGAGCCCCATCACGGCGCCAAGAATACCGATCGTCGGCGCATAGCCGCCCGCCCCTTCCCAGATCCGTGCGCTCTGGCGCAGCTGCGCCTCCCAAACGCCGATCTCGACCTCCAGCACTTCGCGCAGCCGGGTCGGCTCCACACCGTCCACCAGCAGTTGCAAGCCCTTGCGCATGAACGGGTCGCCGAGGCCGTCGATCTGGTTCTCCAGGATCAGCAGCCCCTCCTTGCGCGCGGTCTGGCTCCAGCCGGCGACCCGGGTGATGATGTCCTCCGGATTCACGATGGGCGGCACGAAAACCCAGCGAACCATGCGCATGCCCTCGACGAAGGTGCGCAAGGGGCTTTGCAGCATCACCGCCCCCAGCGTGCCGCCGATGACGATGATGAAGGCGGTCGGCTGCACCAGCGACGAAATGTGCCCGCCCTCCAGCGCCTGGCCGATCAGAATGGCCGCGAGGCCGAGGGTGACACCGACGAGGCTGATGCTGTCCATGCGCAATGGGTCCGTTAAGCGAGGCGGGCCGCGTCAGCCGGGAGTGGTGCGCTTGGGCGGCCTTCCGCGCCGCGCGCCGCCGCCGGCCTCGGCGACGCCGCCCACCACACGCGAACGCAGGCGTGCAACCGCCTGGCTGTGCAACTGGCACACGCGGGACTCGGTCACGCCCAGCACCTCGCCGATCTCACGCAGGTTGAGTTCCTCGTCGTAGTAGAGCGCCATCACCAGCTTCTCGCGCTCGGGCAGATCCTCGATCGCGCGCACGAGCTTCGTGCGCATGTCGGCATCCTCGAGGATGAGCAGCGGATTGGCCTCGGCCTGGCCGAGATGGCGCTCCAGGTAATCATCGCCGTCGCTGTCGCCGAAGTCCTCGAAATAGACGAGCTGGTGCCCGCGCGCCTCCTGCAGCATGTGCTGGTAGTCGGGGAGCGACACGCCGAGCGAATCCGCCAGCTCGGTCTCGGACGGCGCACGCCCGTGCTGCTGCTCGAGGGCGTGGATGGCCGCCTCGATGCGCCGCATGTCGCGACGCAGACTACGCGGCAGCCAGTCGTTTTCGCGCAGGCCGTCGAGCATGGCGCCTCGCACCCGTTGCACCGCATAGGTTTCGAACTGGGCGCCCAGCCCTTCCTCGTAGCGGCCGATGGCGTCGAGCAGGCCGATCATGCCGTTCTGAATAAGGTCGTCGATATCGACGCTTGCAGGCAGCTTCGCCATCAACTGGAACGCGATGCGCTTGACCAGCGGCGCATAGGCTTCCACGAGATGCCCCTTGTCGAGTTTGCCAGCAGCGTCGTACATCCAGTCGGCCCGTGTGATCTTGCGGCGCGGAGCCGAGCCCCCGCGACCGCCATCGATGGAAGGCCCCCATTCTCCCGCACTGAAGAAGGCATTACCAGCGGTGTGGTTCACACCTGTCATTTTCCGCCGAGCCCCTGCGCAAGGCGGGTAGCGCGCGGCAGCGTCGCCCAGCCGTCGAAACGCCTCGGCACCGACTCGGCGACGACTGGCCGGCCGAGCCCTGCCGCCAGGTCGTCGCGCTCGACTTCGCCCACCCAGGCGAGCGGAACGCCGACATGTCGGCGGACCAGGCCATCCAGGCTGGCAAAGAACGCTGCGGCATCAGCGCGGCCGTTCGCACCGCACACGGCGACATCGACCGAGCCAGCGCCCGACGAGGCAAGCCGCTTGACGATCTGGTAGGCCTCGGTGGCGCCGCTGGCGCTCGCTTCGGCGATCAACAGACGGCGCGGGGCGGCGTTCACGAAGGCGGATGGATTGTCGGCGAGCTGGCCGTCGGCATGGATGAGGACGAATCCGGCATGACGGTGAAGCAGGCGCACGGCCTCGAACAGGCATGACCGGCGTGCATCGTCGAGCAGCGGCAGGGCCAACGCTGCGGCCGCGGCGGGAACGCGCCCGAGCAGGCCGGGAAGCGGCTGCAGCACCGACGCCAGCAGGGTGCGCCCGTCGAGCATCTGCAGCAGGTCGGATCCGGGCTGCACGCCCAGCGCGGACGCCAGCCCGGCATCGCCCTCGGCTTCATCGATGATGAGAACGCGCTGCGCCCGATCGGCAATGCGGTGAGCCGCCAGGATCGCATTGCGCGCTCGGCTGCGGCCGCTCGCGTACAGCGCGACGACCTGCGGGGGCGCGCGTCGAAACAGGCGTCGCAATCCGGCCGCCTGGTCTTCCCGTCCGTCCAGCATGTCAGCTCTCCTGGTAAGACTGCACCGGCCCGAACCGTCTTCCCTCACGGGATCAGGCACGGGGCGGCGGGTCGAAGCGTGATGACTTCAGGCGCCGGCGCCCGCGGCGGCCAGCATCATGCCCGCCTCGTCGTCATGCAGTTGCCACGGCGACTCGTTCGATTGCTCACGCATCGCACGGTGCAGCAGGTAGGCGCGGTTGGGCAGATGCAGATCCTCGGGCACGCGCTGGCCATTGGTCAGGTAGCGGATGTCGAGCTTGCGCCGGATCGCCACGTCGAGAGCCGGTGCAAGCGAGGCGGCCTCATCGACCTTGGTGAAGATGCATCCGGCGAGGTCCGGACCGCGATAGGCCCTCACCACGTCGTCCAGCGTATCGCCGCGGCAGGTCGCGTTGAGCAGCAGCAGCCGGCGCACGTCGCCCGCGTTCTTCAGCATGGACACCTGTTCCGGCACCAGACGGTCGCGCTGGCTCATGCCCATGGTGTCGATCAGGACCATGTGCTTGTCCTTCAGTCCGGCCAGCGTCTGGCGCAGTTCGGCACCGTCGCGCACGGCGAAGACCGGCACGCCGAGGATGCGTCCGTAGATGCGCAACTGCTCCTGTGCGCCGATGCGGTACCCGTCGGTGGTGATCAGGGCGATCCGGCTCGCACCGTGGCGCACCACGCAGCGAGCGGCAAGCTTGGCGGTGGTGGTGGTCTTGCCCACGCCGGTGGGGCCAACGAGCGCATACACCCCGCCGCGGTCGATCACGTCGTCGTCGCAGGAGCGCGAGCGCAGCAGGCCGTCGAGCGCCTTACGCACCGCCGCGCGCGCTTCGTCGGGGGTCGCGCTGTCGCCAACGACCTCGGCCAGCCGGCGCGACGAGTCGGCCGAGAAACCGGCCTCGAGCAGTTCGCCCATCACCGTCGCACGCGACGGCGCGTGGCGGCGCGTGTCGCCCCAAGCAAAGCCGGCGAGCTGACGTTCGATCATGCCTCGGATCCCGGTCAACTCCTCCATCAGACGCGCGTTGGTTTCCTGCAGTTCGCGCACCCTCGCCTCGGCCGCTGCCTCCGCCGCAGCGCGGCTGGCCATGCTCTGCGCCAGGGCTTCCGCAGCGCCTGCATCCGAACGCGAGCGCTCGCGAACATCGGCGCTGGATGTCACGGCGACGGCATCGACGCGCGGCGGATTGAAGGGGCGGATGACCGGACCGGACGGCGGACGCGGCTGGGACGCCGAGTGCGCAGCCTTCGCGTTCGCGACGAGGTCCGACAGGCTGACGCGGAAGTCGTCCTCCACTGCCGCAGGAGCGGGACTGGGCGCCGCCACAGGCTGCTGATAGGCGCGCATCTGCACCGGCGCTGAAGGCCTCGGCGCCGGACTGGCCTTGGGCCGCGAAGCCGCAGCCTGCAAGGCGCCAATGGCATCGCCCGGCAGCGCCACGATCTCGACGCCGCCCTCGACGGCACGATTCGACAGCACGATCGCCTCGGGGCCGAGTTCTTCCTTCAACGCGCGCAGGGCCTCGCGGGCGGTGGGGGCAAAATAGCGTTTGACGTTCATGGCAGCTCTCCGGGCGGCCGGACATCGGCCGCAGCTTGAGAGGATTATCGCCACCCGGGTGCCGCCGACGAGGCTGGAATAAAGCGATTTTCCCCCGCCAATTCACCGTTAGCCGAGACGGCTGGGCTCGATGCGGGAACGCCCCGGGGGGCTCAGCCCTGGGTGCCGATCATCGCGGAGACGCGGATGGTGCGCGACTCGGGAACCTCGTTGTTGGAGATCACCTTCAGGCTGGGTACCGCGCGGCGCAGGAATCGCGATAGCAGCATGCGCAGCTGGGCCGGCACGAGCAGCACCGGCGGCAAGCCGATGTCCTCCTGGCGCTGGGCGATCTGCGCCGTCTGGCGAAGCAGGGTGTCGGCCAGCCCCGGCTCGATCACCCCGCCCTCACCGCCGGCCGTCATTGCCTGCATCAGGATGCGCTCGAGGCCGGGCTCGAGCGCCATCACCTGAACCTCGGCACTGCCCGGGAACAGGCCCTGCACGATCGCGCGCCCCAGCGCCTCGCGCACGCGCGTCGTGAGCTGCACCGGATCCTGGGTGCGCGGCGCGTGCTCGGCCAGAACCTCGATGATGCTACGCATGTCGCGGATATTGACGCCTTCTTCGAGCAGGTTCTGCAGCACTCGTTGCACTGCGGACACGGTGAGCAGCTTGGGCACCAGGTCCTCGACGAGCTTGGGCGTGTCCTTGCCGATGTGATCGAGCAGCGACTGCGTCTCCTGGCGGCCGAGCAGCTCGGCGGCATGGTTCAGGATCAGGTGGTTGAGGTGCGTCGCCACCACCGTGCTGGCATCGACCACGGTATAGCCGAGGGCATGGGCATTCTCGCGGCTGCCGGCATCGATCCAGACCGCTGGCAGACCGAAGGCCGGATCCTTCGTCTCGCGCCCGGGCAAGGTGCCCGAGACCCGCCCCGGGTTGATGGCGAGGAACTGCCCCGGATAAGCCTCGCCGCTGCCGATCTCGACGCCTTTCAGGGCGATCCGGTAGGCATTGGGCTTGAGCTCCAGGTTGTCGCGGATGTGCACGGGTGAAGAGAGGAAGCCCACTTCCTGTGCGAACTTCTTGCGCAGGCCGCGGATGCGTTTTAGCAGCTCGCCGTCCTGGCCCTTATCCACCATCGGGATCAGTCGGTAGCCGACCTCGAGACCGAGCACATCCACCGGCGCGACGTCGTTCCAGCTCGCCTCCTGCGACTCCGGCGTCGGCGAGGCCGGCTGTGCCGCCTGCGGGGCGGCCGCGCTGATCGCGGCCTGCTCGGCGAGCTTCTGCCGCCGCGACCAGGCCAGCGCTCCGAGCGACAGCGCCAGCAGCAGGAAGACCAGGTTGGGCATCCCCGGGATCAGGCCCAGCACGCCGATGATGCCGGCCGTCAGCATCAGCACCTGCGGGTTGGAGAAGAGCTGACCGATCACCAGCCCACCGACGTCGCCCTCGTCACCGACCCGCGACACCACCAGACCGGCCGCCACAGAGATGATCAGCGCGGGGATCTGCGCCACCAGGCCGTCACCGATCGTCAGCAGCGTGTAGGTGTGCGCCGCATCGCCCACCGCCATGCTGTGCTGGATGACGCCAATGAAGAGCCCGCCGATGATGTTGATGATCAGAATCAGGATGCCCGCGACCGCGTCGCCGCGCACGAACTTCGACGCACCGTCCATGGCGCCGTAGAAGTCCGACTCCTGCGCGATCTCCTTGCGGCGGCGCTTGGCCTCCTTCTCGTCGATGAGGCCGGCGTTGAGGTCGGCGTCGATCGCCATCTGCTTGCCGGGCATCGCATCCAAGGTGAAGCGCGCGCTCACCTCGGCGATGCGGCCGGCGCCCTTGGTGATGACCACGAAGTTGATGATGGTGAGGATGATGAACACCACCAGGCCCACCGCCGTATTGCCGCCGACGAGGAAATTGCCGAAGGCCTCGATCACCTTGCCCGCCGCGTCCGGCCCGCTGTGGCCATGCATCAGCACGATGCGGGTCGATGCCACGTTCAGAGACAGGCGCAGCAGCGTCGTCACCAGCAGCACGGTGGGGAACACCGAGAAATCCAGCGGCCGCGTCGAATACATCGCTACCAGCATCACCATCACCGAGATCGCGATGTTGAAGGTGAAGAACACGTCGAGCAGGAAGACCGGCAAGGGCAGCACCATCATCGACAGGATCATGACGATGAGCAGCGGCGCCGCCAGCGGGCGCAGGTTCTGCGGCGCCAGCAGCTGGCGCAGGTTCAGGGTGTCGTTGATGGCCATCGCCTCAGGCCTCGGTGCGGAAAGTGTTCATGTTGTGCAAGTGTCTGTCCGCCGCAGGCTCACCCCTGCGGCGCTCCGGGATCCATGCCTTCAGGCACCGGCAGATGGGTGGGCACCTGGGGCGGCAGGCCGCCGCCGCTCAGCCAGGCATCGAGTTGGTAGACGTAGGCCATGACTTCGGCCACCGCGGTGTAAAGTGCGGCGGGAATGGACTGTTCGAGTTCGCAATGCGCATACAGCGCACGCGCCAGCGGCGGCGCCTCGAGCAGGGGCACGTCGCTCTCCCGGGCGATTTCGCGAATCTTCAGCGCCGTCTCGCCCCGCCCCTTGGCGACGACGACGGGCGCGCCCATCCTGTCGGCGTCGTACTTCAGCGCCACCGAAAAGTGCGTCGGGTTCGTCACCACCACGTCGGCCTTGGGCACCTGCGCCATCATGCGGCGGCGGGCCATCTCGCGCTGCATCGCGCGGATGCGGCCCTTGATCTGCGGGTCGCCCTCCTGCTCCTTGCTCTCGCGCTTGACCTCTTCCTTGGTCATGCGCAGCTTGCTGTGGTACTGCCATAGCTGAAAAGGCACGTCCATCAGCGCCAGCAGCCCGAGACTCGAGACGATCAGCAACGCAGCGAAGGCGATGGTGTCGGAAAAGTCGGCCATGCCCACCTCGAGCGGCTCGACCATGAGGTCAAAGAGGTGGTCCATGTTGGCCCACAGCACCGCGGCCGCCACACCGCCCACCAGCAGGGACTTGAGGATGGCCTTGACCATCTCGGCCAGACCATGGATGGAGAACATGCGCGCGATGCCCTGGATCGGGTTCATGCGGCCGAAGTTCAGGCCCAGGGCCTTCGGTGCGAACACCAAGCCGCCGAGCAGGACGGGCGCGGCGACAGCCGCGATCAGCAGCGCGACGAAAACCGGCGTGAGCATGAACAGCGCGCTACCGAGTTGATTTCGCAGCGCATCGAGCATCAGGACGTGGTCGAAGGCCACTGCCCGTTCGAAAGTGAAACCGTTGCGCACCAGCGTCAGCATGTGCTCGGCCAGCCAGTCGCTCAGCATCCACAGCGACACCACGCCGGTCATGGTGACGAGAAAGGTCGACAACTCCCGCGACTGCGGGACCTGACCTTCCTCGCGCGCCTGCTCGAGCCTTCGGCTTGATGGCGGTTCTGTCTTCTCGAGATCGCTGTCTTCGGCCACGGCCGGCTCCGATGGGCGCTCGCAACCTGCCGAGGAATGCAGGCGCGAAACGACATGGAGCCATTATGGACATGGGCCGGCAAGGACCAGCGCGCGATAAGACCCCGGAAATCGGCGCTATTTCATGCTTGCGGCGTCCACGCGCGAGGTCGGTTCAGCGCGCCGCCGGCAGCCGGTCGATGCCGCGGATCGTGTCGCCTGCCTTGATGCCACGCTCGCGGAACCAGCCGATGTTCATCTCCAGCGCGTAGCGCGCCGGTGCGCGCGCGCAATGATTGTCCTCGGTCTGCGGCTGCATGTCCTCGACGTTGATCACCCGGCCCCTCTCATCGATGAAGGCGACCGACAGGGGCAGGAAGGTGTTCTTCATCCACATGCAATGCGTCGCCCCCTCAGGGAAGACGAACACCATGCCGCGCTGCAGAGGCATGGTCCTGCGGTTCATGAGCCCGATCTGGCGCGTCTGGAAGGTATGGGCCACCTCGGCCTCGATGCGGTACATGCCGACGCCCAGCTCCGCCAGCGGCAACTCGGCCTGCACGCGGCCCGCCCCGACGATCGCCACAACTGCCGCGACCCACCGCCCCCAATGCGCAAGCCTGTCCATGCCCTGTTTCCCGAAAGTCGATATCGAAAGGTCCGCCGGATTCTAACGTGTCCGCCTCTGCGGGCGGCGCGGCGCAGGCTGCGGCTTGGCAAGGTCACGCCGCCCGGTCGGCATGTCGGCGGGGAGTTCGACTTCCCGCCACTCTCCCGGCGCCAACCCGGAGAGCGACCAAGGACCGATCGCCACCCTCAGCAGGCGCAGCGTCGGAAGGCCGACCTTGGCCGTCATGCGCCGGACCTGCCGGTTCTTGCCTTCGCGCAGCACGATCTCGAGCCAACTCGTCGGCACCGACTTGCGAAAGCGCACCGGCGGATTTCGCGGCCACAGCCAGTCGGGCTCCGTCGCGCGGCGGACCTCGCACGGGCGCGTACGGAAATCGCCCAGGTCCACCCCGCGGCGCAACGCCGCCAGCGCCTCGTCGTCCGGCTCGCCCTCGACCTGCACCAGATAGGTCTTCGGCAGTTTGTGGCGCGGATCGGCGATGCGGTGCTGCAGGGCGCCGTCGTCGGTCAGGAGCAGCAGTCCTTCACTGTCGGTATCCAGCCGCCCCGCCGCATACACGCCGGGAATCGCGACGCAGTCCTTGAGCGTGGGCCGACCACCCTCATCGGTGAACTGGCACAGCACACCACAGGGCTTGTTGAGGAGAATGAGTCGTGCCATGACCGTCCGGATGAGAGGCGTCGCCGCTCGTCAAAGCCGGAATGAAAAAAGCGGCCGTGAAGCCGCTCGATTTGCAGGGGTGGCGGAGGCGGTGAGATTCGAACTCACGAGGGGCGCAAACCCCTGACGGTTTTCAAGACCGTTGCATTCAACCGCTCTGCCACGCCTCCGTAAGCCGCGCAGTATATCGCATAAGAATGCTGCGCTCGCACCCGGTGGGCGGTCACGCGACAGCAGATCCGCTCAGCGTGCGTCAGCCCCCTGGATGCGCATGTCGAGGCGCTCGAGCAGGTTGCGGTCGCGATTGGTCTGCGGGTTGGGCGTGGTCAGCAGACGATCGCCGTAGAACATCGAATTGGCGCCGGCCATGAAGCACAGCGCCTGCATCGCCTCGTCCATGACCTCGCGTCCCGCCGACAGCCTCACCATGGTGCGCGGCATGGTGATGCGCGCCACGGCGATGGTGCGCACGAACTCGAACGGATCGATCGGCTCGGTGCCTGCCATCGGCGTGCCCTCGATCGGCACCAGGTTGTTGATCGGCACCGACTCCGGATAAGGCTCGAGGTTGGCCAGTTGGGCGATCAACGCCGCGCGGTGGGTGCGCGATTCGCCCATGCCGACGATGCCGCCGCTGCACACGTTGATGCCGGCGCCGCGCACGTTGTCCAGCGTATCCAGGCGATCCTGGTAGGTCCGCGTGCTGATGACCTTGCCGTAATACTCGGGCGCGGTGTCGAGGTTGTGGTTGTAGTAGTCGAGGCCCGCTTCCTTAAGGGTCTGCGCCTGGTCGGCATCGAGCATGCCGAGCGTCATGCAGGTCTCCAGACCCATCGCCTTCACCTCGCGCACCATGGTCGACACCTTGTCCATGTCACGCTCCTTGGGCGAGCGCCACGCCGCGCCCATGCAGAAGCGCGTCGCGCCCTGCGCCTTGGCAGCCTGGGCCGCTTCCAGCACCTCGTCGAGCGGCATCAGCTTGCTCGCCTTCACTTCGGTGTCGAAATGGGCCGACTGCGAGCAGTAGCCGCAGTCCTCGGCACAACCGCCGGTCTTGATCGAAAGCAGCGTGGAAAGCTGGATCTCGTTCGGATCGAAGTGCTCGCGATGGACCTGCTGGGCGCGGAACACGAGCTCCATGAAGGGCAGCGCGAACAGCGTCTCGACGTCCTCGACGCGCCAGCGTTGCGGACGCTCCGGCGTGCTGCGCGGCGCGGAACGGCGCAGGTCGTCGGCAGAGATGGTGGCAAGAGTGCTCATGCTGTGTCCTTCAGTGTTCATCTGTTATCGAGAATCGCGTGCAACGCGGGCACGTTCAGGTAGGGATAGATGGCCTCGGGCGTCGGCACAGGCAGGCGCGGCACCAGCCCCAAGCAGGGCGCGGAACCCAGCCCGTGCGCAAGGGCATCCAGGTTTTCGGCGACGTAAGGCTGCTGCGGATCGACGGTGTTGGCCACCCAGCCGCACAGTCTGAGACCGCGCGCGCGGATCGCCTCGGCCGTCAGCAGCGCGTGGTTGATGCAGCCCAGACGCAGACCGACCACCAGCACTACCGGCAAGCCGAGGTCGCGGGCCAGGTCGGCACTATCCCAATCACCGCCGAAGGGTACCCGAAAGCCGCCCACGCCTTCCACTATCAGCAGATCGGTGCGCGCCGCGACCGACTCCACCGCAGCCAGCACCGCCTCGCGCCGGATGGGGCGCCCCTCCAGGGCCGCGGCGATGTGAGGCGAACACGCAGCCTCGAACTGGAAGGGGCCGACCTCCTGCGCGGTGAGCGACACCGAGGCAACGGCACGCAAGGCATGCACATCTTCGTTGATGTGCTCGCCGCCGATGTCCTCCATGCCTGCGGCGACCGGCTTGACCGCGGCGACCCGCGCCCCGCCCTTGGCGTAAGCCATCACCAGCGCGGCGGAGATGCGCGTCTTGCCGATCTCGGTGTCGGTCCCGGTGACGAAGAGGCCGCGAAACAACGCGGTCGGGTGAGGCGTCATGCGGGCGATCCCTCTGTTGCCAGTTCATCCAGCGCCGCGCACAACTGTTCGACATCCTGGTCAGTATGCGCCCCGCTCAGGGTAATGCGCAGGCGCGCGCTGTTGGCGGGCACCGTAGGCGGGCGGATGGCGGGCACCCACAGCCCGCGCGCCTCGAGCGCCGCGGCCAGCCCGACGGCGGCGGAATTGCTGCCGACGATCAAGGGCTGGATCGCCGTTGGCGAGTCGGCCAGCTGCCAGCCCAGCGCCGGGTGGCGCGCGATGATCGCCTGCAGCCGCGCACGCAGGCGCGCGACCAGATGCTGCAGGTGCGCGCGCCGGCGATCGCCCTCGCCGCTCTGGATCAGTGCCAGGCTCGCCCGCAGGGCATGCGCCAGCGCCGGCGGCGACGCCGTCGTATAGATGTAGCTGCGCGCCATCTGCACCAGCGCATCGATCACCAGCGGGTGCGCGGCGACGAAGGCGCCGCCCACCCCTGCCGCCTTGCCGAGGGTGCCCATATAGATGAGGCGCTCGCTCGCGAGGCCGAAGTGCGCCAGTGCGCCGCGTCCCCGGTCGCCGAGCACACCGAAGCCATGTGCGTCGTCGACGATCAGCCATGCATCGTGACGCTCCGCCAGCGCCAGCAGATCGGGCAGCGGCGCGAGATCGCCGTCCATGCTGAACACCGCATCGGTGACGATCAGCTTCACCTGCGTCGTGCATGCAGCGAGCCGCGCCTCGAGCAGGTCCACCCGGTTGTGCGGGTAACGCCACAACTTCGCCTCGGCGAGCAGACCGGCGTCGATCAGGGATGCGTGATTGAGCTTGTCGGCGAAGATCGTCGCCTGTGCGTCGCCCAGCGTCGGCAGCAGCGCGAGGTTGGCCATGTAGCCGGTGCAAAAGCTTAACGCCTCGCAGCCCGGGATGTTCGGCGCCAGAAACGCAGCGAGATCGGCCTCCAGCGCCGCATGGGCGCGGCTGTGGCCGCTCACCAGATGGGAAGCGCCGCTGCCCGCCCCCCAGCGCCGCGCCCCTTCGCCCAGGGCCTCGATGAGCGCGGGGTGGTTCGCCAGGCCAAGATAGTCGTTGCTGCAGAAGGCCAGCAGCGCGCGCTCCGCGCCGTCGTCGACGCGCGACACGCGCTGATGCGGCGCGCACGGGCTCTCCGCCGTGCGGCGGCGGCGCTGCAGAGCGGCCGCCTCGCGCTCACGCAACCGGTGGTTCAGGTGCTCGAGCAGCATCGGTCCGCGGGGTTTGGGCAAGAGTGATGGAGAGCGTGCTGAGCGTGCGGGCAGCGAGCCACTGCGCCAGCTCGTCATCCAGAACATAGGGCGGCATCAGGTACACGGTGCGACCGATCGGGCGGATCAGCAGGCCCTGCTCCCGGCCGGCAAGATGAAAGCGCTCGGCGAATCGCTCGCCGACGAAGGACTCGCGCACATCGAAGGCCCACATCATGCCACGCTGACGGATGTGCTCGATCCGCTCGTCGCCATGCAGGGGTCCAAGCGCAGCGGACATGGCCGCTGCGCGGATTCGGTTGGCAGCCAGCACGTCGTCTTCGTCAAAGCGGTCGAGCACCGCGAGCCCGGCGCGGCAGGCGAGCGCATTGCCGGTGTAGGAATGCGAATGCAGGAAGCCGCGCGCGACGTCGTCATCGAGGAAGGCATCGAAGATCCCGCCCCGCGTCATGACCAGCGACAAAGGCAGGTAGCCGCCGCTGATGCCCTTGGACAGGCACACGAAGTCCGGCCACAGCGCGGGCTCACCCGGTAGCGCGGCCTGCTCGAAGGCGAAGAAGCTCCCCGTGCGGCCGCAACCTACGGCGATCTCGTCGGCGATCAGATGGACGCCGAATTCATCGCACAGGGCCCGAATGCCGCGCAGGTATTCGGGGGCGTGCATCGCCATGCCGGCGGCGCACTGCACCAACGGCTCGAGGATGATCGCGGCGATGTGCTCGTGGCGCGCTTCGAACAGCACGCGTACGTCGGCGAGCGCGCGCGCGGCAACATCGGCTGCCGACTCGCCGGGCGCGGCCTGCCGCGCATCGGGCGACATCACCATGTGGGCTCGCATCAGCAGCGGATCGTAGGCGTCGCGAAAGACGGTGACGTCGGTGACGGCCAGGGCGCCCAGCGTTTCGCCGTGGTAGCCGTGGCGCACGCAGACGAACTCGCGCCGGGCTTCATGGCCGCGGTTGCGCCAGAAATGAAAGCTCATCTTCAGCGCGATCTCGACCGCCGACGCGCCGTCGCTGGCATAGAACACATGCCCCAGCACGCCGCCGGTCAGTGCGGACAGCCGTTCGGCCAGTTCCACCGCAGGCGCGTGGGTGCAGCCGGCCAGCATCACGTGCGGCAGACGGTCGAGCTGATCCTTCAGCGCCGCATTGATCCGCTCGTCGGCATGGCCAAAGAGGTTGACCCACCACGAGCTGTTCGCATCGAAGTAGCGCCGACCCTCGAAATCCTCCAGCCACGGGCCCTGCGCACGCGCGATCGGCAGCGGCGGCACTGCGGTGCGGGCGCGCTGCATCTGCGTGCAGGGATTCCACACATGGTCGAGACTACGCTGCTGCCAGGCGAGATTGGCGTGCTCCCCCGCGCTGCCCTGATGGGTTGCTGCCTGCGTCAAACGACCTCCAACCTGATTTTGAATTAATAATTACGGAATCTAATCAGTCGCACTGCAGTGCGTCAACCGCCACGCGAACCCGGAATCTCCCCATCCGCTTGCCTGCATCATCGCGAAATGACGTCCAGTTCTGCCGCCGCGCCTCCGCATGGGCGGTGCGAAATGCGCCCGGGCGCTACACCTTCGGACAAGGCCTACGGATGCTCGAACAGCGCGATCGATTCGACGTGCGAGGTCTGCGGGAACATGTTGGCGATGCCCGCCCCGCGGAGGACATAGCCCTTCTCATGCACGAGCACCGCCGCATCGCGCGCCAGCGTGGCCGGATTGCACGACACATAGACGATACGCGGGGGCAGTTGCCCCACGCCGAGCGCCTTGACGACGGCCACCGCGCCCTCGCGCGGCGGATCGATCAGGAGCTTGTCGAGTCTGCCGAGCGCAGCGAGACTGTCTTCAGTCGCCTCGAACAGATTGGCGGCATGAAATTCTGTATGCGTGTCGAGCCCGTTGCGGCGCGCGTTCTGCAGCGCGCGCGCCACCAGGGCTTCGCTGCCCTCGATGCCGACCACCGTCGCCCCGCTGCGTGCGATCGGCAGGCTGAAATTGCCCAGGCCGCAGAACAGGTCGGCAATGCGTTCACCGGGCTGCGGATCGAGCAACTGCATCGAGCGCCGGATCAGCAGGCGGTTGATGTGCACATTGACCTGGGTGAAGTCCGTCGGCAGGAAGTCCATGCGCACGTTGAATTCGGGTAGGACGTAGGCGAGCCCCGGCCCATCCTTCGGATGCAGGCGGGCAGCCGACTCGGGCCCTCCCGGCTGGGCCCAGACCTGCACGCCCTCGGCCTCGGCGAACGCCGCAAGGCGAGAGACGTCCTGTGCCGTGAAGGGAAGCAGGTGGCGGAAGACCAGCACGGTGGTCTCGTCGCTGACCGCGAGCTCGATCTGCGGCAGCCGGTCCGGGATCGACAGGCCCGCGATCAGTTCGCGCAGGCGAGGCAGCATCGCCGACAGATGAGCCGGCAGTATGTCGCAGGTGCGCATGTCAACGATGTGGCTCGAGCGCCGCTCGTGAAAGCCGATGCGCACGCCCCCCTTGCTCGGCACCAGTCGCACGCTCAGGCGCGCACGGTCGCGATAGCGCCACGACGGGCCGTGAATCGCCGGGTAGATAACTTGCGGACGCACCCCGCCGATGTGCCGCAGGGCATCCTCCAGCACCCGCTGCTTGGCCGCAGCCTGCGCCACCGGGTCGAGATGCTGCATCGAGCAACCACCGCAGGTACCGAAATAGCCACAACGCGGCAACACTCGCTGTGCGCTCGCCTTCAGGATGCGCGTCGCCTCGGCCTGCTCGTAGCGCGGCTTGCTGCGATAGGACGCATACTCGATCCGCTCACCGGGAAGCGCCCCGTCGATGAAGATGGCCTTGCCATCCACATGGGCGACGCCGCGACCTTCATGATCCAGGGACTCGATGACAGCGACAGGCATTGGCAGATTCCGGCACGACAGAAAGAGCGCGCGATTCTAACGCTTGCGGAGCAGGTGAACGTCGCCGGCATCGCCCCCCGCAGCGGACGGCGTCCGTATTGCGCGGCGGAGCGGCAGCCTATAATCGCGGCCATGAACCTACCTGCTCTCGACACCCTGCTGGGGGGGCTCTCCCCGCGCCAGTTCCTCGAAGAATACTGGCAGAAGAAACCCTTGCTCATCCGCCAGGCCGTGCCCGGCTTCGCCGGTGTGCTGACGCGCGACGAGCTGTTCGACCTCGCCTGCGATCCCGACGTGGAGTCGCGCCACGTGCGCCGGGAAGGCGAGCAATGGATCCTCGAGCACGGCCCGCAGATGCGCGGACGCCTGCGCGGCAAACGCCACCCGTGGACGGTGCTGGTGCAGGGCGTCAACCTGTGGGTGCCCGAAGGTGATCGTCTGCTCCACCACTTCGATTTCATCCCGCAAGCCCGCCTGGACGACCTGATGATCAGCTACGCGGTCGATGGCGGTGGCGTGGGGCCGCATTTCGACAACTACGATGTATTCCTGCTGCAGGGCACGGGGCGTCGCCGCTGGCTGATCTCCGACCAGCAGGATCGCGCCCTGGTCGAGGGCGCACCGCTGCGCATCCTGCAGAACTTCGAGCCCACCCACGACTGGACCCTCGAGCCGGGCGACATGCTCTATCTGCCGCCGCACTGGGCACACAATGGCATCGCGGTCGGTGAATGCACGACCTATTCGATCGGTTTCCGCTCGCCAACCGCACAGGAACTCGGCACCGAGTTCCTCGGCTGGATGCAGGAGCGGCTCTGCCTCGACGGTCTGTACGCCGATCCAGACCTCAGCCCGCAGACTCATTCGGCCGAAATCGCGCCACGGATGATCGACCAGATCGAACGCATGCTGGCCGGCATCCGCTGGACGCGCGCGGACGTCGCCGCCTTCGTCGGCGAATACCTGACCGAGCCGAAATCCCACATCTTCTTCGACCCGCCCGAAGAGCCGCTGAAGCGCAAGGCCTTTGCGCGCGCCCTGGAAAGCAGGGGCTTCGCCCTCGACCCGCGCAGCCTGCTGCTGTTCTCCGAGGCGGGGTTTCACCTCAACGGCGAGGCGATCGAAATACCGGAGACTCTCGCGCCCCAGATAACAGAACTCGCCGACCATCGACGTCTCGGTGCGGGCTCACTGTGGACGCCCGCACTGCTAGACCTTCTGCATGGATGGTACTGCGACGGCTTCGGAGGGCCGGATGAAGCCTGAAGCAGACGCCACGGGCGCAGCGCAGGAGGTCCCGTTCGACACCTATGCGGCCTACCGCGCCCACTTGCTCGACACCGTCCGCCGCGCCGAGCACAGCCTGCTGATCTTCGACCCTGACCTCGCCCAGACCGGCCTCGAGAACGCGGCGGGGATCAGCGCGATCGACGCCTTGGCGCGCGCCACGGCGGGTGAAGAGCGCATCCGCATCCTGCTGCGCAGCGCGGAGCATGTCGAACGACACTGCCCCCGCCTGCTCCGGCTCGTCGAACGCTACGGCCAGAGGATGCGCATCAAGCTGATCGGTGAAGGCATGGCCGTGCCCGACTCGAGCTTCGTGATCGCGGATGGCAGTCAACTCGTGACCCGCTTTCACCACGACCGCCCGCGTGGTAAGCGCATAGGCGGCGCAAACCCCGAAACCGCTCGCTACGCTGCACAATTTGAAACAATGTGGACAAGTGCAAGAAACGGTCCAACCGGCGCTCCGCTTGGGATTTGAGGTGATTCGGGTCTGTTGCGCAACGCCGCATCGAAGTAGTGACGTCACATATCCGCGTGCTAGAATGATTTTCGGTTTGACGTCATTGAACCGCTTCATCACGTCGCGATGGCAGTCTTGCCGTCGTTACCCGTCACAAAAGGAAAAACAGCACATGAAAAACTCCCTCCTCCTCGCCGCCCTCGTCGCCCTCGCCATGACCGCTTGCGGCAAGAAGCAAGAAGCTGCTGCTCCGGCGCCCGCCCCGGCCGCTCAAGAGCAAGCCGCTCCGGCCGCTGAGCAAGCCAAGGAAGCCGCTCAACAGGCTACCGAAGCTGCCAAGGAAACCGCCGCTGCCGCGACCGAAGCTGCCAAGCAAGGCGCTGCCGCAACGGTCGAAGCCGCCAAGGAAGGCGCTGCTGCAACCGTTGAAGCTGCCAAGGAAGGCGCTGCCGCCGCAACCGACGCTGCGAAGGACGCTGCCGCCGCTGCGAAGGACGCCGCTGCTGCTGCCGTCGACGCTGCCAAGAAGTAATCTCCTCGCTTGCGAGGCAAAAAAAAGCCGACCACTGGTCGGCTTTTTTGTTGTCGCACCAACTCGCGCTGTTGCGCGATCCCGCGTGCTCCGCCTCGACGGGGCTCGGAGGCCCTGTCGAGGCTGTCTAGATCAGCGCAATTCCTGCTGCAGCAGTCCGAGGATGCGCTTGGCGGTATCCGAATTGTCGGCGCCGCCTTCACGCGTGAGCACGGACACCCGCGCCTGCTCACCCAACCCCTGCACGCGCAGACGATACTCGCTCCCCGTTGCGACCGGCTTGTCGCTACTGCGCCAGAACGCGAGCTTGGAGAGGAAACCCTCGCTGCTCTTGCTCTTGTTGTCCGCATCCGGGTCGACGTAGCGCACGAAGTACAGCCCCTGGGTACGATCGCGGTCTTCGACGGTAAAGCCGATACGGTCGAGCGCGAGACCGACGCGTCGCCAGGCCCGGTCGAACGGCTCGTCCATCGTCAGATTGACCTGACCGTCGGTCCCCGCCGCAATCTTGGCGCGCTCGGCCGCCGGCGCTGTCGTCAGCGCCGCCTTTGCCCGCACTTCATCCGCGCCCAGGCGCACCATCAGGCGACGCAGCATCTCCGCCTCGAGTTCGGGATCGGCCGGACGCGGTTGCCAGATCGTCGTGTCCTTGGCCTCGCTTGGATAGATTTCCATCATGCCGCGATGGCTGACGTAGATCTCGACCGTACCGGGCTCCTTGCCCGGCTCGAGGCGGGTGCGGAACTTGTCGCGCAAGGGTGTCGAGTAGAGGCCGTCGAGCACCTTGCCGATCGTCGAGCGGATGATGTCCTGCGGAATTTTGGCGCGGTCCTCGGCCCAGTCCGTTTCCATGACGCCGATGTTGGGACTGTCGATGTTGAGGATGAAGCCCAGTTCCAGCCAGAAGTCCTTGACCTGCGGCCACAGCGTGTCCGCCTTGCCCGGCACCACCAGCCAGCGCTGCGTGCCGGCACGCTCGATGCGCATCTTCTCGGGCGTCGCCAGCACCTCGCCGGCCGTCGTCGCGGTGGCCGGCTGGCCGGCACGATCGGCGGCGTAGGCCGAGTAGGTCGCCACGCCGCGCGGTGCGACGTCGGGAACCGCATAGCGATCGTCACGCGTCGGCGCGGTCAGATCTGGCGGAATTTCGAGCGGCGCCACCTGGCGCGCACTCTTGTAGTCGATACGTTTGCTTTCGAGCAATCCGCCACTGCAGCCGGCCAGAGCAAGCGACAACGCAGTGAGGGAGACGGAGGTGCGCATGGAGCGATTCATTGGGTTCCCGGGTTGAATGTTTCTGATCAGACGTCGATGCCGGCTGCGCGCATCGCACTCAGCACGCGTTCGTGCTGCGACTCAGAGAGTGGCGTCAGCGGCAGCCGGATGCCGAAGCCGATGTGGCCCATGCGGGCAACCGCCCACTTGACCGGAATCGGGTTGGCTTCGCAGAAGAGATCGCGATGCAGCGGAACCAGTCTGGCGTTGACTTCACGCAATCGGCGCGCATCGTCGGCAGCGGCGGCCGCGCACAGCTCGTGCATAGCGCGCGGCGTCACGTTCGCGGTTACCGAGATCACGCCGTGGCCGCCAAGCATGAGGAAGGCGGCAGAGGTCATGTCGTCGCCACTGTAGAGTGCGAAACCCTCCGGCGCGCGGGCGATCAGATCACAGGCGCGATCGATGTTGCCGGTCGCGTCCTTGATGCCCACGATGTTCGGCACCTCGGCCAGACGGAGCGTCGTGTCGTTCGCCAGATCCGCCACCGTGCGCCCGGGGACGTTGTACACGATCATCGGCAATTCGACCGCTTCGGCAATCGTGCGGAAATGGCGGTAGAGGCCTTCCTGCGTCGGGCGGTTGTAGTAAGGCACCACCGACAGATGGGCCGCGGCGCCCGCGGCCTTGGCAAACTTCGCCAGTTCGACCGCTTCGGCAGTCGAGTTGGCGCCGGTGCCGGCAATCACCGGGACGCGGCCCGCGGTGTGCTCGACCGCGACGCGAATGAGCTCGCAATGTTCGTCAACATCGACGGTCGGCGATTCGCCGGTGGTGCCGACGATCACGATGCCGTCGGAGCCTTCGGCGACATGCCAGTCAATCAGGCTGCGCAGGCGGGGAAGATCCAGACTCCCGTCGTCCTGCATGGGGGTGACGATGGCGACAATCGATCCGGTAATCATGTCTGTGGGTAGAACGGCAAAAGCTTGATTCTAACCCATCGCCAGCACTCGGCTAGATGCCCGGTGGTATAACTCTGCACTGCAGCGCCGAACCGCGAAGCCGTACCCTGCAGCGGATCGAATCAGAGATCGGCGAGCGTCTTGATATGGGCGACGACCGAGCGAGCGAGCGAGGACAGCGAATACCCGCCCTCGAGCAACGAGACGATGCGCTTGTGGCCGCAGTCCTCGGCGACGCCCTTGATCTGCTGCGTCGCCCAGATGTAATCCGCCTCGAGCAGCCCGAGCGAGCCCATGTCGTCCTCGTAGTGGGCGTCGAACCCGGCCGAGATGAAGATCATCTGCGGATTGTGGTTGCGCAGCGCCGGCACCACGATATCGCCGAACACCTGCCGAAAACCATCGCCCCGTGTGCCCGCCGGCAGAGGTACGTTGCACATGTGGGCCGGCGGATTGTCGGCGCCGCTGTAGGGGTAGAAAGGATGCTGGAAGATCCCGCCCATCATCACCCGCGGATCGCCGCGGAAGATGTCTTCGGTGCCGTTGCCATGGTGGACGTCGAAATCGACGATGGCGACGCGCTCGAGACCATGCTCCTCGACGGCATGCCGGGCTGCCACGGCGACGTTGTTGATGAAACAGAAACCCATCGCCTTGGTGCGTTCGGCATGGTGACCCGGCGGACGTATGGCACAGAACGCATTCTCGATCTCACCCTTCATCACCAGATCGGTGGCCAGGATGCCCGCGCCGGCCGAGCGCAGCGCCGCCTTCATCGTCGCCGGGTTCATCGCGGTGTCGGGGTCGAGGTGACGGATGCCATGCTCGGGCACATTGGCCATCAGTTCGTCGAAATAGGTCGCCGGATGCACACGTGTGATCTGCTCGCGCGTCGCTACCGGCGCATCGAAAAAGGAGAGATAGAGATCGAGCCCTGCCGCGATCAGCCGATCGTTGATCGCCGCCAGCCGGTCCGGACACTCGGGATGGAATTTCCCCATGTCATGCAGCCAGCATTCTCGATGCGTGATGAATGCGGTCGTCGTCATACTCTCCCCTCTCCTGTCCGACCCCGAACGAAAGCGCGTCTGACTTCGCCCACGCTACGGAACATCCTGCTCGAGGACGTGTCGGAGGGGGGCGGCAACGCAATATTTGTCGTTTATTATCGCCGCTTCCCCACCAATTTCACAGCCCGTCGCGTCATGCCCCAGCGTCATGCAGACCGTCTGCTGGAAGCAGCCGGCCAGATCATTCTCGGCAAGGAGCGCGAACTGCGACTTGCGCTCGCCTGCCTCATCGCGCGCGGGCACCTGCTCGTCGAGGACGTGCCAGGTGTGGGCAAGACGACGCTCGCCCATGTCTTCGCACGCCTCCTGGGGCTGCAGTTCCAGCGCATTCAGTTCACGAGCGATCTGCTGCCGGCCGACATCGTCGGCGTTTCCATCTTCGACCGCGAGACGGCGAGCTTCCGCTTTCACCCCGGTCCGCTGTTCGCGCAGCTGATCCTCGCGGACGAGATCAACCGCGCCACGCCCAAGACGCAGAGCGCGCTGCTCGAGGCCATGGAGGAGCGCCAGGTCACGGCCGACGGCCGCACCCTGGCGCTGCCCAGCCCCTTCTTCGTGATCGCGACGCAGAACCCGGCCAACCAGATCGGCACCTTTCCCTTGCCCGAAAGCCAGCTCGACCGTTTTCTGATGCGCATACGTCTCGGCTATCCCGGCCGCCTCGCCGAACGCGCCCTGCTGATGGGCGAGGACCGCCGCCACATGGTCGAGCGCCAGGGGCCGGTGCTGTCGATGGACGAGTTGCGCGCACTCCAGCGCGCCGCGCATGAGGTCGCGGTGGCCGAGCCGCTCATCGACTACGTCCAGGCGCTGCTCGGCGCCACCCGCAACGATCCCACGCTAGCGGCCGGACTGAGCCCGCGCGCAGGACTCGCCCTGCTCGCGGCGTCGCGCGCCTGGGCCCTGATCGAGGGACGCGACCACGTCCTGCCCGAGGACGTGCAACTGGTCTTTCCCCATGTGGCCGGCCACCGCCTGCATCTCGCGGGCGATGGCCGTGCCCTGCCCGCGGCGGCGCTCGTTCGGCTGCTGCAGTCCGTCGCCGTCACCTGATGTACCTCGTCGCGCTCTCCGCGACCCCGCTGCGCCGCGTGCTGGACCGCTGGCTGTTTCGCCTCGGCTCGCCGGAAGCTGCGCCCATCCGTCTGCACCAGCGCCGCATCTATGTGCTGCCGACTGCCGCGGGGATCGCCCTCGCGGCCTCGCTGCTGGTGATGCTGCTCACGTCGATCAACTACAGCCTCAGCCTCGGCTTCGGTCTGACCTTCCTCATCGGCGGCATCGGTGTGGCCAGCATCGTGCACGCCTTTCGCAACCTGTTCGGCCTGAGCGTGCGGCCGCTTCGAGTCGCTCCGGTCTTCTGCGGCGACGACGCGCGCTTCCCCTTTGCCATCGACAATACGCGCATGGCCCGCCGCCCCGCCCTCGCGCTGCGGCTGCATGGCGTGACGACTCGATTCGACCTCGCAGCGGCCGGCACCGAGACGATCGAACTCGTTTGCCCAACGACACAGCGCGGGCTCATGCCTGCAGGCCGGACGGTGATCGAGACGCGCTGGCCGCTCGGCCTGATCCGGGCGTGGACGGTGTTCATCCCCGACGTGGCCGCTCTCGTATTCCCAACGCCGGAACGGGACGCCCCCCCTCTGCCAAGCACGGATTTCGGCGAAGCCGTTGGCGAGCGCCCGATCCGCGACGGCGACGACGACTTCGCCGAGTTGCGCGCCTATCGCGAAGGCGACTCGCCGCGGCATATCGCCTGGAAGGCGCTGGCACGCGGCGGCCCGATGCTGACCAAGCAATACGCGGGCATGGCCGGCGGCCACACGCTGCTGCAGTGGCGCGACCTTCCCGATGCCATGGACGACGAGACACGCCTGTCACGGTTGACGGCGTGGGTGTTGCACGCCGAGAAGGCTGGTGTCACTTACGCACTGGCGCTGCCCGGCAAGGCCCTCGCCGCGGGCCGCGGCGAAGCCCATCTGCACGCCTGCCTGCAGGCCCTGGCCTTGCAAGGAGCACCCGCCGGGACGCGCGATCATGCCCCTTGACTGGCCCCAGCGACGGCGCCGCACGCCGGCTGCGGAAGCAACCTCTCGCCCCGCATCCCTGACGCGCGACCAGGGCCTGTGGCTGATTGGCGCAACGGCAGTCACGCTCGCGCCTCATGCCCCCTGGCTGCCCGGCTGGCTGGCGGCCCTGTGCGGCATCCTGCTCGGAGCCCGGGCCCTGTTGCTTTGGCAGGGACGGCGTCCGCCCCCCGGGCTGATTCTCGTTCTGCTCGCCGCGGCGGGCAGCGTCGGTGTGCGGATGACCTACGGGCACTTTTTCGGCAAGGACCCGGGCGTCGCCCTGCTCGCCCTGCTGCTCTGCCTCAAGCTGCTCGAGATCCGCAGCGCGCGCGATGTCGTGGCGACCATCCTGCTGTGCTTCTTCATGCAACTGGCGGTGTTCTTCGAGGACCAAAGCCTCCCGGTTGCCCTGCTGGCCCTGTTCGGCACGCTCGTTGCGGTGATCACCCTGCTCGCCCAGGCGGACCCGGCGGCAAGCCAGCGCGAGCGAGTGCGCAGCGGCGCCGTGCTCTTTGCGCAGGGCATCCCCTTCATGCTCGTGCTGTTCGTGCTCTTCCCGCGCATCCAGGGGCCGCTCTGGGGTCTGCCGGCCGATGCATCCAGTGCCAGTTCGGGACTTTCCGACTCGATGAGCCCGGGTTCGATCAGCGAACTGAGCGAGTCGGCTGAAATCGCCTTCCGTGCCGAGTTCATCGGAGCTCCACCGGAGCCGGCACAGCGCTACTGGCGCGGCCCGGTGATGACCACGTTTGACGGCCGCACCTGGCGGGCGGCGCGGACTCAGGAGACCGGCACGCCGTCCTACACACCCACCGGGCGCCGCTTCGATTACCGGCTGACGCTGGAGCCGCACGGCCGTCGCTGGGTGCTCGCGCTCGATTTCCCGGGCTTGACCACGACGCCGCTGCGCTACGCGAGCACCAACGAAGCCTTGCTTTCCCGCCCCGTCGAGCGACGGACCCGGCTCGAACTGAGCGCCTACCCCGACACGCCGACGGGTCTCGACGAGCCGCCCGCCGCGCTGGCCGCGTCTCTTTCCCTGCCGGAGGGTTACAACCCCCAGAGCATTGCGCTCGCCACTCGCCTCGCTGGTGGTGCAAGAGACCACAACGAGATCCTCGAGCGCGTGATCGCGCACCTGCGCACCAGCGGCCTGATCTACACCCTGCAGCCCCCCCTGGTCGGTCGCGATTCGGTCGACGCGTTCCTGTTCGATACGCGCCGCGGCTTCTGCGAACATTTCGCGTCGGCCTTCGTCGTCCTCATGCGCGCGGTAGGCGTGCCCGCGCGCGTGGTCGCGGGCTACCAGGGTGGCGAACTCAATCCGATCGACGGCAACCTGGTAGTCCGGCAGTCCGATGCCCACGCGTGGGCCGAGGTATGGCTGGCGGGCCGGGGCTGGATACGCGTCGACCCGACCGCGCTGGCCGCCCCCCAACGCATCGAATCCGGGCTGGCCTCGGCACTTCCTGCGGGGGAGGCGCTGCCGCTGACGATGCGCCAGAATCTCGCGTGGCTGCGCGACCTTCGCCACCGCTGGGAAGCGCTCTCAAACGCATGGAACCAGCGCATTCTTGGCTACAATCCCGACCGACAGAAGGAACTCCTCGAGCGGCTCGGCTTCGGGCGTGACGACTGGGGCGCGCTCGTCGGCGTGATGACCGGCTTGTGCGTGTCTGTCCTTGGCATGCTCATCGCCTGGGCCTCGTGGCAATACCGCAAGCGTGATCCCTTGCAGCGCTGCTGGGCGTCATTCTGCGGCCGGCTGGCGCGCAAGGGATATCCGCGCGAACCCTGGGAAGGCCCGCTGGCCTATGGAAAGCGACTCTCCGAATCGCTGCCCGAGCATGCGCAGTCGCTGCTCGAGATTGCAGCCTGCTACGCGCGGGCGCGTTACGGCGGCACACCTACCTCCGCGGACATCCGCACCCTGAACCACAAGATAAGCAGACTCCGACTTTGATGAAGAAGACTCTCCGCGCCATGCTTGCACTCATTGCGGCCACGGCGTGCGCCCCCGGCAGTGCCCAAGCCTCGTTCATGGAACGCGACGGGGCACAGGCCTTCGTTCGCGAGTTGGCCGAGCGCCATGGCTTCGACGCCAGCATCGTATCGGCCACGCTGGCCGCTGCGGCGCACGAACCCCAGGTCATCCGGCTGATCTCGCCCCCGACCAGAGCGGGCGTGCGCTCGTGGCAGCGGTATCGCGCGCGCTTCCTGGACCGCCTGCGCATCGACGGGGGACTCGCCTTCTGGAACAGCCATGAAGAGGACCTCCGACGGGCATCGGAGCGCTATGGCATCCCGATCGAGATCATTGTCGCCATCATCGGCGTCGAGACGGTCTATGGGCGCAACACCGGCAATTTCGAGACCCTGTCCGCCCTGGCCACCCTGGCCTTCGATTATCCACCGCGCGCCGAACTCTTCCGCCGCGAACTCGAAGCGCTCTTCCTCCTTGCGCGCGAACAGGGACGCGACCCGAGAAGCTACTACGGCTCCTACGCCGGGGCCTTGGGCTACCCGCAGTTTCTGCCGAGCAGCGTGCGCAGCTTCGGTGTGGATTTCGACGGCGATGGTCGCATCAACTTCGAGGCGGGCCCATCCGACGCGATCGGAAGCGTCGCCAACTACCTGCATGCGCACGGCTGGCAAGCGGGCGCTCCGATTGCCGAGCGCGCCCGCTTCGATGGTGTGATCGACCCTGCGCCCCTCATTGCCGCTGGCATCGAGCCTGCGCTCGAGCCGATCGTGCTGGCACAGGCGGGGGTGAAGACGCTGGATGGCAGCGCCCCGCCGGCCACGGCCACCCTGGTCGACCTCGAAACACCCGGCGCGACCACGGAATACTGGCTTGGCTACCGCAACTTCTACGTGATCACCCGCTACAACCGCAGCAGCTTCTATGCAATGTCGGTTTTCGAACTCGCCGAAGCGTTGCGGGTGAGGAGATCCGGCCTGATCGCGCAGCAGGACGCAGGCCCGCGCCGACCGCCCGGCCGGGCTTGCGCCACGTTGCCCTGACGCAAGCCCGACATGATGTCGGTCAATGCATCTCTCTGGTACGCGGTCGAAAATCGGCGGCTGGAGGAACAGATTCCATGTGGATGACCACGGCTCTCGATTCGCTGCCACAACTGCTGGGTGGCAGCCACGACGCAGCGCTGGATGCGACGGGCCTTGCGCTCCTCCTCGGCGTCGCCCCCGCCGAACTCAAGCCATGCAGAATCGGGCTGCGGCACATCGCCGCTGCGCTGCGTGACGGCCACGCCCTGTACCGTGCCACCATTGCCGCCAGCGCCGCCTATGCCGCGCTCTTCGTCGTGATGGGCGGCGTACTGTTTTTCATGCTGGATCGCGCGGCGGTCGCCCCCCTGAGCGTGTCCGTCGCCGGCGGCTTCATGCTCGTCGGACCGGCGCTGCTGGCCGGCTTTCTTGCGATTGCGGACTGCAGGGACGCGGGCGGACGACCGGGGGTGAGCCACATCTGGCGCGGCTTTCGCACCCTGCCCCGCGACGGCTGGGCGGTCGCCTTCGTCTGCGCCCTGCTGCTGCTGATCTGGCTGACCGATGCCGGCACGCTCTACGGTTTCATGGTCGGACAGACACCGGCGAGCTTCCAGCACCTGTTCGAAGGCGAGGTTTCGACGACGCGCTTTCTCGCCTTCAGCTCGCTGATGGGCGCCGGTCTGGCCTTCATCATATTCACCGTCTCGGCATTCTCGGTTCCGCTGATCTACTACCGGCGGGCAAGCCTGGTCTCCGCTGTGGTCGCCAGCGCGAGAGCGGTTTTCGGCCAGTTACCGGTCATGCTGAGCTGGGCCTGCCTGCTCGCCTTTGTCATCATCGTCAGCGCGTGGATGCTGCCGCTACTGCTATACACGCTGCCTGTGATGGCCTATGCGAGCCGCTCGTTGTATCGACAGGTATTTCCGCCGGTCTGAGCGCGGGCGGCGATCTCGAAGAGAGGTGAGTCAGCAGGGGCGGTCAGAGCAGCGCATCGCGGCTGATGCCGTTGCGTCTGAGGATGCGCCGCAACTGGCTCAAGGCCTCGAGCTGGATCTGCCGCACCCGTTCGCGAGTCAGGTCCAGACGCACCGCCAGCTCCTCGAGCGTCAGCAGCTCGCATTCATCGATCCCGTAGCGGTGCAGGATCACCAGACGCTGCTTGTCGCTCAGCATCCTGATCCAGTCATGCACGAGGCGCTCGACTTCCGAGGAATGGATCTGTGCGTCGGGCGTCTCGACATGGTCATCGGCCAGCGACTCACCGATCGAAAGCGTCGGGTCGATGTCGAGCGGGGCGTCGAGAGATGCGGTGTGTTCGCTGAGCGCAAGCACGGCCCGCACGTCCTCGATCGGCTTGTTCAGGCGTCGGGCGATGTCCTCGATGCTCGATTCGCCGTTGGAACTCGCCTCCAGCGAACGCTGAGCGCGCAGCACCTGGTTGAGCTCCTTCACCACATGCACCGGCAACCTGATGGTCCGCGACTGGTTCATGATGGCCCGTTCGATGTTTTGCCGGATCCACCAGGTCGCGTAGGTTGAAAAACGGAATCCGCGCTCGGGGTCGAACTTCTCGAGTGCATGCATCAGCCCGAGGTTGCCCTCCTCGACGAGGTCAAGCAGCGGAATGCCGCGATTCAGATAGTGCTTGGCGATATTGACGACGAGCCGCAGGTTGCGCTCGATCATCGTCTGCCGCGCGGTGAAATCGCCCAACCTGACGAGCCGCGACAGCCGCAACTCCTCCTCAGCGGTCAGCAGGGGATTGGCGCCGATCTCGTTGAGGTAGAGCTGGGTGACGTCGCTGAGAAAGTCGTTTCCGGCAACCTGCACCTGCTGGCTGGCGAAGACCTCGACTTCCAGCGGAAGATCCGGTTCATGACTGTCTAGATCGTCAAGTTCAACCGGTTCTTCCATGCGTCACTCCTTCAACGTGCGGGCAGGTACTTCATCGGGTCGACAGCCTTGCCCTGCTTGCGGATCTCGAAATGCAGCTTGGGACGATCGGTCTCGGTGCTGCCAAGCTCGGCAATCTGCTGACCCTTGGCCACGACATCGTCCTCTTTTACCAGCAGCTTCTGATTGTGCGCGTAGACCGAGTTGTACTCCTGGTTATGTTTGATGACAACCAGCTTTCCATACCCTCTCAATCCGCTGCCTGCATAAACCACCTTACCGCCTGCAGCCGCAAACACCGGATCGCCCGCATTGCCCGCGATATCGACGCCCTTGTTGGTGGCTTCGTTGAAGCCGGCGATCGGCTTGCCCTTCGCCGGCCAGGACCACTCGCCATTGCCCGACGCCGCCCCGACGCCGGCATCGGCGGCCGGCGGTGTTGTCGGCGGGGCAGGCGCTTCCTGGCTGAGCTTCGCCCACGCTTCGTCCGAGTAGGCCTGTCTGCCGCCAAGCGGCCCCTGCTTCAGTGGAACCGCGGCGGCCTCAGCACCGGCGGCTGGCGGGATCGGAGTGACGGATACGCCTGCCGGCGCGACCGGGATCGCGGTCGCCACGGCGCCGTTATCCGCTGCAGTGGGCGGTGCGACCCGCAGAACCTGACCGACATGAATCTGGTTCGGATCCGACAAGCCGTTCAATGCGACCAGATTGCCGACCGTCTGGCCGTATTGACGCGCAATGCCCAGCAAGGTTTCACCCGGGCGAACGGTGTGGGTGCCCGCCGCCGGCTGGGCCGACGCAGCCGGCGGCGCAGTGCCGCCGCCATCGCGCACCGGCGCGGTCACCCGCGACGCGCAGCCCGACAACACAGTCGCCGCGATGACCAGGGCCGCTGCAGCCCAATGCCGCTTCTTCGTGTATCGATTCTCTTGTTTCATTCGGTACCAGCAAGGAGCGGAACGAAACGTACTGCTTCGTACCAACTCTCCCTGAAAACATTTCCTTGTCGCTCGACGAGCAGCAATCTCTGCTCGGCAGCCCCCACCGGGACGATCAGACGCCCGCCCGGGGCCAGTTGTTCCTTCAATGCCGGCGGCAGCCCGATCGCCGCCGCCGCAACAATGATGCTGTCGAACGGTGCCGCCTCCGGAAGCCCCAGGCTACCGTCGGCAAGTTTCAATCTCACGTTGGGCAACCGCAATGGGCGAAGATTCGCCCGCGCCCGATCAAGCAAGGACCGGATCCGCTCGACCGCAAACACCTCGGTCGCCAGCTGCGAGAGCACGGCGGCCTGGTAGCCACACCCCGCTCCCACCTCGAGCGTCCGCCCCAGGTCGCGCCCTGCGCGCAGCAGCTCGATCATCCTCGCCACGACGAAGGGCTGTGAGATCGTCTGCTGGGAGCCGATCGGAAGCGGCGTATCGTCGTAGGCGCTGTAGGCCAGGCCCTCGTCGACGAACTGGTGCCGCGGCACCGCCTGCATCGCGGCAAGAACCCGCTCGTCGCGAATGCCCTGTGTGCGCAGTCTCTCGACCATGCGCGCACGCGCGCGCGTCGCCTGGCCGGCATCGGCAGTCCGGAGCATCACAGCGCCAACCAGTCGCTGACCGGCGCGATGAGCCCGGTATGGGTGAGATCGAGTTGCAGCGGCGTCACTGACACGTGGCCCTTGGCAACCGCGTTGAAATCCGTCCCCTCCCCCGCGTCGGCCGCAGCACCGGCAGCCCCCACCCAATACACCGTTTCATTGCGCGGCGTGACGCTGCGCACCACCGGCTCCGCCTTGTGCCGCTTGCCGAGACGGGTGACGCGAGTCTCACCCAGCTGCTCGTAGGGCAGATCCGGGACATTGACGTTCAACAACACCGGCTGGCGGAACGGAGCACGCATGAAGCGCTCCGCCAGATCCCTCGCGACACGAGCCGCCGCGGAAAAGTCACTGGCCGATTTGCTCACCAGGGACACCGCGATCGACGGCACGCCCAGCAAAAAGCCCTCCGTCGCCGCCGCCACGGTTCCCGAATACACCGTATCGTCACCCATGTTCGCGCCGTGATTGACTCCGGACACCACCATGTCCGGCAGATGGTCGAGCATGCCCGTGACCGCCAGATGAACGCAGTCGGTGGGCGTCCCATTCACGAAGTGAAAGCCGTTGGCCGCACGCCGCAACGACAGCGGGCGGTCGAGCGTCAGCGAGTTGCTGGCACCGCTGCGATCACGCTCGGGCGCGACCACCGTGACTTCGCCGAGCGTACCGAGCGCCTCCGCCAGCGCGGCAATTCCCGGGGCAAAGTATCCATCGTCATTACTGACCAGAATTCGCATCTCGAGTCCATACAAAGCGTGGCCGGCTCGGCGGGAGGCCGTCCTCCGCGCGGCGCGAGGGCAAAAGTTTAGCACAGGCCAAAGGCATGGCCTGCGTGCAAGGCGAATCTGCCCGGGACTGCGACATGGCCGACAGCCCTGTCGCTGCGGTGACCGATTTGCCTAGATATATTCTTTAAAACTATATTGTCTAAAATTTATCTACTGGAGAGGCACGCATGATCACCGGCTCAGGCATGGCTTGCGTGATACGCGACGCCCCGACGTCCTGCTCAATGGAATCTTCTTGATGGACCTCAACGTCTGGCCAGCATGGCCACTTCACTTTGGCGGTCTCCTTTACGCCGGCCTCGCCCTCGCCGTCACCGCGATCGTGGGAGAGGTCTGTCGACGCGCAGATATCCCGCGTGTCGCAGGCTACGCACTGGCAGGCCTGCTCCTCGGTCCGGCGGCGCTCGGCTGGTTCGACGCGGGGGCGCTCACGACCTACCGCGGCATCGTCGATCTCTGTGTCGCGCTGATGCTGTTCGAGCTTGGTATCCGCCTCGACGCCCGCTGGTTCGGCGCCAATCCCGGCCTGCTTGCGACCGCGTTCGCCGACATCGTGCTCGCACTGCTCATCGTGTTCGGCGCCCTGTGGGCAGCGGGCGTCGATAGCGATCTCGCCTACGCAGTCGCGGCGATTGCCGTCGGTGCATCGCCGATCGCGTTGATGCGCGTCGCGTCTGAGGGACGTGCCTCGGGGCAGGTCACCGACCGGATGTATGCGCTCTGCGCGCTCAGCCTGGCGGCGTCGGTCATCCTGCTCAACCTCGCCATCGGCGGCCTGCATGGCGCAAACCGCGACTGGCTGCTGGCGATCGCGCATCCGCTTTATCAACTCGCCGGTTCCGCACTCGGCGGCGCACTGATCGCAGTGGCGTTCGGCGCCATTCGCAAGCGTCTCAACCCGGGGTCCGAACAGGGCACAGCGGCGATCGTCGCCGTAATGCTGCTGGCTGTCGCGATATTGACCGCACTTCGCCTGCCTGCACTGCTTGCACCCCTCTTTGCCGGCGTGATCGTCAAATGGCGCGATCCGCGTCCGCATCTGTGGCCACCGCAGTTCGGCAGCATCGGCGGCTTGCTGGTCATCATCTCCTTCATTCTTGCAGGCTCGACGATCTCCCTCGATCTTCTGGCCGCAGGCGCGGGCGTGGCAGCGCTGGCCATCGCCGCCCGCACTGCTGCCAAGCTCTGCGCCAGCGCGGCCTTCGGCCCCGCCACAGGGCTGGACCGGCGCAAGAGCATCGCACTCGGGCTCGCGCTGATGCCGCTTTCCGTCGTCGCGCTGCTGCAGGCAATCGACGTCCGCAGCCTTTACCCCGAGTTCGGCGAGCGATTGCTCGCCGTTGTCGGCGCGATGACGCTGGTGCTCGGCATCCTCGGCCCGATCGCCACATGGCGGGCCCTACAACGATGCAACGAACTGCATGGGGGAGACGAACGATGAGCCTCGAAGCCTTTGCAGTCTCGCGTGCGCTGTCCATCGGGGTGGAACTCGAGCTCCAGCTCGTCGGCACGCACGACTACGATCTCGTGCCAGTCGCCGAGGATTTGTTGCGTGCGACCGCCGACGCCGATGTCGAAGGAGACATCAAGCCGGAGATGACCTGCTCGATGATCGAGATCTCTACCGGCGTCTGCGACGGTCATGCGAGCGCCCTGCAGCAGTTGCAGGCGCTGCGCGACACCCTGGGAAGCGCTGCCCGGCGGCTCAACATCGGAATCTGCGGCGGAGGAACCCACCCGTTCCAGCACTGGGGCGAGCGCCGCATCTTCGACGGGCCGCGCTTTCGCCATCTGTCCGAGCTCTACGGCTACCTCGCCAAGCAGTTCACCGTGTTCGGCCAGCATGTGCATGTCGGCTGCCCGAGCCCCGACGTGGCGCTTTACTTGCTGCACGGCCTGTCGCGCTACATCCCGCACCTGATCGCCTTGTCGGCCTCGTCTCCCTTCGTGCAGGGAAGCGACACCGGATTCGAATCCGCCCGGCTGAACTCGGTCCTCGCCTTCCCGCTCTCGGGGCGCGCGCCCTTCGTCCAGAGCTGGGCCGACTTCGAGGCCTATTTCCGCAAGATGAGCGACACCGGCGTCGTCAGCAGCATGAAGGACTTCTACTGGGACATCCGGCCAAAGCCGGAGTACGGCACGATCGAGATCCGCGTCATGGACACCCCGCTCACCATTGCGCGTGCGGCAGCCATTGCAGCTTACATTCAGACGCTGGCCCGCTATCTGATGATCGAGCGACCGATCCAGGTGGCCGAGGACGATTACCTCGTCTACACCTTCAACCGTTTCCAGGCCTGTCGCTTCGGCTATGACGGCACCTACGTCCATCCGGAGACGCACGAGCACACCACGATCGGCGAGGAGATCATCGCCAGCCTCGCGCGCATCGAGCAGCACGCGATCGAACTCGGCGCCGACGTCGCGCTCGGTCGCCTGCACAGCGACGTCACCAACGGCAGCAACGACGCCAGATTGTTGCGAGAAAGCCGGGCCAGCGGCACGCCCCTTCCCGAGCTGGTCATGGCCCAGTGCGCACGCTGGATGAAGGAGGACGCGATGTGAGCACGGCGCCACTGCGCATCGGGCTGTCGGCGCGGCTCATGCACAGCCCGCCGCCTGAACTGGGCTTTCCCGGCAAGACGCTGCAATACCTCGAGCAGTCGATGGCGCACTGGATCATGTCGCACGGCGCGCTGGTGCTGATGGTTCCGACCATAGGCGAGCATCTGGGCCTGCGCCGTGCGCAGATCTCGGTGCGCGACTACGTGGCTACCCTCGACGGCCTCGTCCTGCAGGGCGGAGCCGACGTCAGCCCGGCAAGCTATCGACAGGAAGCGCTTCGGCCCGAATGGGGCGGCGACCGGGTGCGGGACCTGTACGAGATCGAGCTGCTGTGGGAGTTCGTGATCCAGGGCAAGCCGGTGCTGGGTGTGTGCCGCGGCGCTCAACTGATCAACGTCGCCTGCGGCGGCACACTGTGGCAGGACATCACCGAATGCGTTCCCGGCGCCGAAGCCCACCGCGACGGCGACCTTTACGACAACCACCATCACGCGGTCCAGTTCGTGCCCGGCAGCAAGCTCGCGCAGCTATACCCCGGGCTCGACGGCGGGCGCGTCAACAGCATTCATCACCAGGCCGTTCGGGACCTCGGCTCCGACCTCATCGTCGAGGCGCGCTCCGTTGGCGACGAGGTCATTGAGGCGATCCGCTGGCAGGGGGCCGGCTATCTGTTCGGCTGCCAGTGGCATCCCGAGTTTCATGGCGGCGGCACCCAACTCCTCGACGGCAGCCCGATCATGCAGGACTTCCTGGAAGCAGCCCTGCGCGCACGCCGCTGACACTCGAACGATTGAACGGCGCCAGAAAGCAAAAAGCCAACCCCGAAGGATTGGCTAAGTGCTTGATTCAATTGGTCGGGGCGGCGGGATTCGAACTCGCGACCCCTTGCACCCCATGCAAGTGCGCTACCAGGCTGCGCTACGCCCCGACACAGACCGCCATTATAGCAGTCATTTTTTTTATCGCCAGCTTTTTTGCGCCAAGCCCCGTCATGAACGAAGACCGGCCAGGGCCGCCTCGAGTTCGGATCGCACCACGGCGATCACGGCCTTGTAACGCTCCGCCTCGACTGCATCTTCCTCATGCTGAATGGCAACCTCGCCCAGACGGTTGCGAGCGCCGGAAATCGTGAAGCCTTCCTCGTAAAGCAGCTGGCGGATGCGCCGGATGAGCAGAACCTCGTGGTGCTGGTAGTAGCGCCGGTTGCCGCGGCGCTTCACCGGCTTCAGCTGGGTGAACTCCTGCTCCCAGTAACGCAGCACGTGCGGCTTGACGCCACACAGTTCTGCAACTTCACCGATGGTGAAATACCGCTTCGCCGGAATCGGCGGAAGCGGCTGGCTGACGGTGTCAGGGCTGCTTGCTTGCATCGCTGAGTTGCTCCACTGCGGCCTTCAGTTTCTGGCTGGCATGGAAGGTGACGACCCTTCTGGCGGTGATGGGAATCTCTTCGCCCGTCTTCGGATTGCGTCCAGGACGCTGGGGCTTGTCGCGCAGCTGGAAGTTGCCGAAACCCGAGAGCTTCACGCTGTCGCCGCGCTCGAGGGCCGTACGGATCTCCTCGAAGAATCCTTCCACCATGTCCTTGGCTTCACGCTTGTTCAGCCCGACCTGTTCGAACAACAGATCCGCGAGTTCTGCCTTCGTCAAGGTCACGTCATTCTCCCGATCCGCGCAGGCGCGCACCGAGCACCACTTCCGCCTGGCGGACGAGCGCGGCGACAGCTGCATCGACCTCGGCGTCTTCCAGAGTCCGTTGAGTATCTTGCATCAAAATCCTGAAGGCAAGGCTCTTCTTGTCCGGATCAATGCCCTTGCCATGGTAGACATCGAACAGGTTGATCTCTCGCACCACCCCCGGCGCAGCCTCGCGCAAAACCTGCAGAACACGCGCGACGGGCACGTCGAGCGCCACCACCAACGCGAGATCGCGGGTAACGGCGGGCATGCGTGAAATCTCGCTGTAACGCGGCAACACGCTGGCGAGCGCGGCATTGAGTTCGATCTCGAACACGACCGGGGCACTGCCCATGTCGTAGCCCTGCACCCACACCGGATGAAGCTCACCCAGGATGCCGATGTTGTGCCCGTCGAGCCTTACCGTGGCAGCGCGTCCCGGATGCAGGGCGGGGTGCGAAAGGCTCTCGAAGCTGAGTTGGCGCGGAGCGAACAACGCTTCCAGATCGCCCTTCACGTCGTAGAAATCGATCTGCCGCGAACGCTCTCCCCATTGCTCGGGCTGGGCCGAGCCGGCTGCAAGCGCAGCAACCATCAGCGTCTGATGGAAACCGGCAACGGGTTCGCCATCGGCCTTGCGCTCGAAACAGCGGCCGATCTCGAACACGCGGACGCGGTCCATCTGGCGCTTGCGGTTGGTCACGAGGTTTGCCGCCAGCCCCGGAATCAGGCTCGAGCGCATCACGCTCAGCTGACTCGCAATCGGGTTGGCCAGCCGGATCGGGCGCTCGTTGGCGCAGAAGTCGCGCTCCCACGCGTCCTCGACGAAAGCGAAGTTGACCACCTCCTGATACCCGCGCGCAGCCAGCGCGTGACGGACGTCCCACACCGGACGCCGGTCCTCGGCGCTGGGCAGCATCATCAGGCCGCCCTGCGGGGCTACCGCAGGAATGTTGTCGTAGCCGTGCAAGCGCGCCAGTTCCTCGATCAGATCCTCTTCGAGTTCGATGTCGAAACGGAACGAGGGCGGCGTGACGTGGAAGTCCTCGCCCACGCGCGCAACCTGAAGATGCACCCGCTCGAGCAGGGACTGGATGCCGGCGTCGTCGAGATCGATGCCCAGCAGCCGCCGCGCCCGTGCCGGGCGCAGACGCACCGCCGGACGCGCGGGAAGATGATCGTGTGCGACCGCCTCTTCCACCGGGCCGGCTTCGCCGCCGCAGATTTCCAGCACCAGCCGCGTGGCGCGTTCGATGGCGGTGCGCGCCAGATCGAAATCCACGCCGCGCTCGAAGCGGTGCGACGCGTCCGACGAGAAACCGTACGCCCGTGCGCGCCCGGCGATGGCCGCCGGCGCGAAGAAGGCACTCTCGAGAAAGACCTCGCTCGTCTCCAGCGTGACGCCACTGTCCTCACCCCCCATGATGCCGGCGAGTGCAAGTGCGCGGCGCTCGTCGGCGATGAGCAAGGTATCCGCGGCCGGCGTGACCGTCTGCTCATTGAGCAGGAGCACCTGCTCTCCCTCACGCGGGAAACGCACGTGGATGGCGCCCTCCAGCTTCGTATTGTCGAAGGCGTGGAGCGGCTGGCCCAGTTCGAGCATCACGTAGTTGGTGATATCCACCAGCGCACTGATCGAGCGGATGCCGCTGCGCACAAGCCGGCGCGACATCCACTCCGGGGTCGGCGCCTTGGCGTTTACGCCGCGCACGATGCGACCGCAATAACGCGGGCAGGCATCGGGCGCGTCGAGCACGATGGCGCGGCGTGCATCGAAAGCCGGTGCGACGGGATCGACCAGGGTCTGCTTGAGCGGTACGTCGGTGATCGCGGCCAGCTCACGCGCAACACCGGTGAGGCTCAGGCAATCGGCGCGATTGGGCGTCAGCTTGATCGTGAAGAGCGTGTCGTTCAGGCCGAGGTAGTCGCGGATGTCGGTGCCGACCGGTGCGTCGTCGGGCAGCGCATACAGTCCAGCGTGATCCTCCGAGAGGCCGAGCTCGCGCGCCGAACACAACATGCCAAACGATTCGACGCCGCGCAGCTTGGCCGGCTTGATCGCGAAATTGCCCGGCAGCACTGCGCCGACCCGCGCGCAAGGCACCTTCATGCCGACTGCGGCATTGGGCGCTCCGCACACGATCTGCAGCAGTTCGCCAGTCCCCGCTTCGACCTTGCACAGCTTCAGCTTGTCGGCATTGGGGTGCTTCTCGGCTTCGACGATCTGCGCCACGACGACACCGGAGAAATCAGGGGCCGCCGGATCGGCCTCTTCGACTTCGAGTCCGGCCATGGTCAGCAGATGGCCCAGCGCGGCGCTGTCGAGTTGCGGATCGACGAAGGTCCGCAGCCACTGTTCGGAGAATTGCATGATTCGATTACCTGGATGGCTTAGCCTGGTTGAGTCTGTCTGGGCGATGCGCCCGGCGTCGCTGCGCCCGCGTCAGCGGAGCGGGGGCAGCGCAACGAAGTCAGCGGAACTGGCTCAGGAAGCGCAAATCGCCCTCGAAGAACAGGCGCAGATCGTTGACGCCGTAGCGCAGCATCGTGAGGCGGTCCGGCCCCATGCCGAAGGCGAAACCGGTATAGCGCTCGGGATCGATTCCGCCGAAGCGCAGCACGTTCGGATGCACCATGCCGCAGCCGGCGATCTCGAGCCAGCGGCCCTCGAGCGCGCCGCTCATGAAGGCAACGTCGATCTCGGCGCTGGGCTCGGTGAACGGGAAGAACGAGGGGCGGAAGCGCACCTGCAGGTCTTCGGTCTCGAAGAACTTGCGCAGGAAGTCGGCGATGACGCCCTTGAGGTCGGCGAAGCTGACGTTCTCGCCGACCCACAGGCCTTCGACCTGATGGAACATCGGCGAATGCGTGGCGTCGGAGTCGACACGGTACACGCGCCCGGGCGCGATCAGACGCAGTTCGGGCATGTGCTCAGAGCCGGCATGGCGTGCGACGTGGTCCTGCATGGCGCGAATCTGCACCGGACTGGTGTGCGTGCGCAGCAGCACATCGTCGTGACCTTCGAGGTAGAAGGTGTCGTGCATCGAGCGCGCGGGGTGATTCTCGGGGGTATTCAGCGCGGTGAAGTTGTGCCAGTCGGTCTCGATCTCGGGGCCGTCGGCGACGATGAAGCCGATCGAACGGAAGAGGCCCTCGATGCGCTCGAGCGTACGACTTACCGGATGCAATCCACCCGTCACGCTTTCGCGACCGGGCAACGTGACGTCGAGCGCTTCCGCGGCCAACTGGGTCAGCAAGGCCGCCTCGCGCAAGGCCGTGCGCCGCGCCTCCAGCGCCCGTTCGATGGCGTCCTTGGCACGGTTGATCGCCGCGCCCGCCTCGCGCCGTTCCTCCGGAGCGAGCTTGCCGAGGGCCTTCAGCCGCTCGGTCAGCGAGCCGCTCTTGCCCAGGTAACGCGCCTTGGCCTGTTCGAGCGCGGCGCCGTCCACTGCTGCGGCGAAATCCGCCTCAGCCTCTTGAACCAGTTGATCCAGGGTTTCCATTTACCTGCCATCCGGAATTGCTTTGATGCGGAGACACTAAAAAAAAAGGAGGCCAGGCCTCCTTTTTTCGGGCTGCTTCTGCCGAATGAGATCAGCTTAAGCAGCGAGTTTGGCCTTGGCTTGTTCGGCGATCGCCGCGAAGGCGGCCTTGTCGAACACTGCCAGGTCGGCCAGGACCTTACGGTCGACTTCAATCGCAGCCTTCTTCAGACCGTTCATGAAGGTGCTGTAGGTCAGACCCAGCTCACGTGCAGCCGCGTTGATACGCGCGATCCACAGGGTGCGGAACTGGCGCTTGCGCTGACGGCGGTCGCGGTAGGCGTACTGACCCGCCTTCATCACCGCCTGTTTGGCGATGCGGTATACGTTCTTGCGACGGCCGCGATAACCCTTGGCCTGGGAAAGGACTTTTTTGTGACGAGCGCGGGCGGTTACACCACGTTTAACGCGAGGCATTGTGGACTCCTATCAAGCGTAAGGAAGCATGGCGCGAATCAGCTTTTCGTCGGCGGCGTGAACTTCGGTCATGCCGCGCAGCTGGCGCTTGCTCTTGGTCGTCTTCTTGGTAAGGATGTGGCGCTTGAACGCCTGGGACCGCTTGATCCCACCACCGGAGCGGACCTTGAAGCGCTTCTTGGCGCCGCTCTTCGTCTTCATCTTGGGCATTGCTGAGACTCCATGTTTTTGGATGACACCAGGTAGCGCCGAAAAGCCCCGACGCGTTTTGTTACCCGGCACCACTTGTTTTCCGCCGAGCGACCTCCGCCGCCCGTCGGTCTTGCCCCTTTGGGGCAAATTCCAGGAAACTTAGTGCTTCTTCTTCGGCGCGATGACCATGATCATCTGGCGCCCTTCCATCTTCGGCATCTGCTCGACCTGGCCCAGCTCTTCAAGGTCGGCCTTCACGCGCTCGAGCTGACGCAGACCAAACTCCTGGTGCGCCATCTCGCGACCACGGAAACGCAGCGTAACCTTGCACTTGTCGCCTTCTTCCAGAAAGCGCTTCAGGTTGCGCAGCTTGATCTGGTAGTCGTTCTCGTCGGTGCCGGGGCGGAGTTTCACCTCCTTGACCTGCACCTGCTTCTGCTTCAGTCGGGCTTCGTGGGCCTTCTTCTGTTCCTGATACTTGAACTTGCCGAAGTCCATCAACTTGCACACCGGCGGCTTGGCCAGCGGCGCGATCTCGACAAGGTCCAGCCCGGCTTCCTCAGCCATGTTCAGGGCCGCATTCACGGAAACGATGCCGAGCTGTTCGCCTTCTTCGCCAACCAGCCGGATCTCAGGCGCGTTGATCTCCCCGTTTACGCGCTGCTTTTTTTCTTGAGCGATGGTTCAACTCTCCACGAAAACCAAAATCAGATCGTACCGGCTCTCGCATCAACTTCGCGACGCCAGCGTTCGATCAGCGAATCGAGGGGCATTTGGCCAAGATCCTGGCCACCTCGGGCGCGCACGGCCACCAGGCCTGCCGCCTTTTCCTTGTCGCCGATGACGATCTGGTACGGCAGCTTTTGCACGCTATGTTCGCGAATTTTATAGTTAATCTTCTCGTTACGCAAATCGGCCTCGACGCGGAAACCGGCCTTCTTCAGGGCCGCGACCACATCCGCGGCGTATTCGCCCTGCGCCTCGCTGATGTTCATCACCACCGCCTGCACCGGCGCGAGCCAAAGCGGCATCGCCCCGGCGTAGTGCTCGATGAGGATGCCGATGAAGCGCTCGAGCGAACCCACGATCGCGCGGTGCAGCATCACCGGGTACTTCTTCGTGTTGTCCTCGGCGACGTATTCCGCCCCCAGGCGCACCGGCAGATTGAAGTCCAGCTGCAGCGTGCCGCACTGCCAGACGCGATCCAGACAATCCTTCAGCGAGAACTCGATCTTCGGCCCGTAGAACGCGCCCTCGCCCGGCTGCAGCTCGTACGCAAGCCCCTGCGCATCGAGCGCCGCCGCCAACGCAGCCTCGGCGGCGTCCCATTGCTCGTCCGAACCGACCCGCTTCTCCGGCCGGGTGGACAGCTTCACCTGGATGTCCTTGAAGCCGAAATCCTCGTAGACCTTCTGCAACAGTTCGATGAAGGCCGCCGATTCGGCCTGCACCTGGCCTTCCGCGCAGAAGATGTGCGCATCGTCCTGAACGAAATTGCGCACCCGCATGATGCCGTGCAGCGACCCTGAAGGTTCGTTGCGATGGCAGGAGCCGAACTCCGCCATGCGCAGCGGCAAGTCGCGGTAGCTCTTGAGACCCTGATTGAAGATCTGGATGTGGCAGGGGCAGTTCATCGGCTTGACCGCGTAGTCGCGCTTCTCGGACTGCGTAGTGAACATCAGGTCGGAATACATGCCCCAGTGCCCGGACTTCTCCCACAGCGAGCGATCCACGATCTGCGGCGTCTTCACTTCCTGGTAGCCATGATCGGAAATCGTCCGACGCAGATACTGCTCGACCTGCTGCCACAGCGTCCAGCCCTTGGCATGCCAGAACACCATGCCCGGCGCTTCTTCCTGGATATGGAACAGGTCGAGCGCACGCCCCAGCTTGCGGTGGTCGCGCTTCTCCGCCTCTTCAAGCATGTGCAGGTAGTTGTCGAGTTCGTCCTTCTTCGCCCAGGCGGTGCCGTACACCCGCTGCAGCATCTCGTTCTTCGAGTCGCCGCGCCAGTAGGCGCCAGCCAGCTTGGTGAGCTTGAAGACCCTCAGCTTGGCCGTCGAGGGCACATGAGGACCGCGGCAGAGGTCAATGAAATCACCCTGGCGATAGAGGGAAACGTCTTCCCCGGCGGGGATGGAGGCAATGATCTCCGCCTTGTAGTGCTCGCCGATGCCCTTGAAGAACTCGACCGCCTTGTCACGCGGCCAGACCTCCCGATGCACCGGGATCTCGCGCTTGACGATCTCCGCCATGCGCTGCTCGATCGCCGCGAGATCCTCCGGCGTGAACGGGCGCTTGTAGGAGAAGTCGTAGTAGAAGCCGTTATCGATGACCGGCCCGATCGTCACCTGCGCATCGGGAAAGAGTTCCTTCACCGCATGCGCCAAAAGGTGCGCCGTGGAGTGGCGGATGATCTCCAGCCCCTCCGGACTTTTGTCGGTGATGATCGCCAGGCTCGCATCGCGATCGATGGGATGGGACAGGTCAACAAGCCGGCCGTCGACGCGCCCCGCCAGCGAAGCCTTGGCCAGCCCGGCACCGATCGACGATGCGATCTCGAACACCGTCACCGGATGATCGAAACTGCGGACTGAACCATCGGGTAGCGTGATGTTCGGCATGGTTGAGGAGCCTCGATGCGAAAAAGTGGGGCAAAGAATCGATTTGAGTCTCACGGCACAGCGCACGAGCGGAGCCACGAGAAAATGTGGACGAAAAAAAAGCGCGGTCTTGGCGCGCTTTTTTCTCTAGCAGACAAGCGGAGCCGACCTGTTCAGTTTCCGGCCAAAAGAGTTCGGAACATGAAAATCAACCCCAAAAAATCTGGTAGGCGCGATTGGATTCGAACCAACGACCCCCACCATGTCAAGGTGGTGCTCTAACCAACTGAGCTACGCGCCTGCTGAAGTCCCGCATTATAGGCACTGAAAAAATCTTGTCAAAGACTTTCTGCAGCGCCGCACAAAATAACTACTTCTTCAGCCGCGCGACGATGAACAGGATGACGAACGCGCCCACCACCGCGCCGACGAAACCGGCCGGCTGGCCAGCCTGGTAGATTCCGATCATCTGCCCGCCATAGGTCGCGACCATGGCGCCGGCAATCCCGAGCAGCGCGGTCATGATGAGCCCGAGCCCGTCCTTGCCCGGATGCAGCAGGCGTGCAACAAGACCGACGATGAGTCCGATGAAGATAGTGCCGATAATGGACATGTGGTCCTCCAGTTGAATCGGTAAATGAATCAGCTTGTCGGCCAGGCGGCCAGAAACTGCTTCCAGTGCTCGGCATCGAGCCGCGCCAGCGCATCGCGCACCACTTGCACCTCCTGGGCCCACGCAGCGGCGTCGAGATGCCCCCGCATGCGCTGGAAGCGCAGATACACGAGATAGGTATTTACCACATCCGTTTCGCAATAGTCCCGGATCTCTGCGCTCCGCCCATTCTGCCAGGCTTGCCAGACGGCCGAACCGTCCATGCCGAGCTTGCCCGGATAGCCCATCAGCTTGGCGAGATCATCCAACGGCGCATTGGCACGCGGCTGATACAGCGCGAGCAGATCCATCAGGTCCAGATGGCGCGCGTGATAGCGGCTGATGTAGTTGTTCCACTTGAAGTCGCGCGAGTCGCTGTAGTCGCCCTCGCCCTGATCCCAGTAGCGCGGCGCGGCCACGCCGTGGAGCATGCCGCGGTAGTGCAATACCGGCAGATCGAAGCCCCCGCCGTTCCACGACACGATCTGCGGCGTGTAGCGCTCGATGCCGTCAAAGAAGCGCTGGATGATCTGCCCCTCGCCGCAATCGGGCTCGGAAAGCGAGAACACCCGGAACTGGCTGGCGTCGCGCAGCACGCACGAGATCGTGACGACGCGCTGCAGATGATGTGGTAGAAAATCGCTGGCGTGGCTGACGCGCCGCTGCTGAAAGGCGAACTCGGCCACCTCCTGGTCCGCAAGCTCGGGCGGAAGATCGTTGAGTGCCCGGATTCCCGCGACATCGGGAATGGTCTCGATGTCGAACACCAGCACCGGCATCACGCCGACACCCCGCAGGCAAAGGCGGACCTGGAAACGCCCACTCCGCGGCGCGCGGCCAGCCAGTCCGGCCCGCCCTGCACCCCGACACCCAACAACATGTTCTCACTCCTTCGGCGGATGCGCTGGCGAGCCCCGCCTATCCCGCCATTCGGGCGCGCAGGATCAGGCCGGAAAAACACCGGTGGACAGATAGCGGTCGCCACGGTCGCAAACGATGGTTGCGATCACCGCGTTTTCGACTTCGGCTGCGATGCGCACTGCAACATGCAGCGACCCGCCCGACGAAATGCCGGCGAAGATCCCCTCCTCGCGGGCAAGGCGGCGCGTCATTTCCTCGGCGTCGGCCTGGCTCACGTTCTCGATGCGATCCACACGCGGCCGCTCGAAGATCCTGGGCAGGTAGGCTTCGGGCCACTTGCGGATGCCCGGAATCTGCGACCCCTCCTCCGGCTGGCAGCCAATGATCTGGATGGCGGGATTCTGCTCCTTGAGGAAGCGCGAGGTTCCCATGATGGTGCCGGTGGTGCCCATCGAGCTGACGAAATGCGTAATGCGCCCCTCGGTCTGGGCCCACAGCTCCGGACCGGTCCCCTCGTAATGCGCGAGCGGATTGTCAGGGTTGGCGAACTGATCGAGGATGACTCCCTTGCCCTCGGCGCGCATCCGATCCGCGATGTCGCGCGCGAGTTCCATACCGCCTGAAGTCGGCGTCAATACCAACTCGGCGCCAAAGGCTCGCATCGTCTGCCGGCGCTCGACGCTCTGGTTCTCGGGCATCACCAGGATCATGCGGTAACCGCGCATTGCAGCCGCCATCGCCAGCGCGATGCCAGTGTTGCCGCTGGTCGCCTCGATGAGGGTGTCCCCCGGCCCGATGTCGCCGCGCGCCTCCGCCCGCATGATCATCGACAGTGCCGGGCGATCCTTGACCGAGCCGGCCGGATTGTTTCCCTCGAGCTTGGCGAGGATCACATTGTTGCGGCCCGCATTGATGCGCTTAAGCCGCACCAGTGGCGTCTGTCCGACGTAATCCTCGAGCGTCCTGAATTCCATTCGTGCCTCGATGTGAGCGCTGTGTGCGGTGTTGACCGCCGGTCAGCCCCGTCCGATCCCGTGATACTCGACACCCGCTTCGCGCATCATCGCCGGATCGTACATGTTGCGTCCGTCGAAGATCACCGGATGCCTCAGCGCCCTGCGGATGCGCTCGAAATCGGGGCTGCGGAACTCCTTCCATTCGGTCACGATCACCAGCGCATCCGCGCCTTCGACTGCAGCCATCGGGCGCTCGACGTAGCTCAGGCGCGGGTCTTCGCCGAAGATGCGGCGCGCCTCGTTCATCGCCACCGGATCGTAGGCCACCGCCGTGGCGCCGCGACGGAACAGTTCGGCGAGGATCACCCGGCTCGGCGCATCGCGCATGTCGTCGGTGTTGGGCTTGAACGCCAGCCCCCAGAGGGCGAAGCGCATGCCGCTCAGGTCTTCACCGAAGCGTGCGACGATCTTGTCGACCAGGCGCAGTTTCTGCGCCTCGTTGGCAGCCTCAACCGCATTGAGCAGCAGAAGCCCATGGCCGTTCTCGTCACCGGTGCGGACCAGCGCCTTCACGTCCTTGGGAAAACACGAGCCGCCATAACCGCAACCGGCGTAAAGGAAGTGCCAGCCGATCCGCGGATCGGAACCGATGCCCTGGCGCACCAGCTCGATGTCGGCCCCTAACGTTTCCGCAAGATTGGCGAGCTCGTTCATGAAGCTGATACGCGTCGCGAGCATCGCGTTGGCCGCGTACTTCGTCAGCTCGGCACTGCGCACATCCATCACCAGCAGCTTTTCGTGACTGCGCTGGAACGGGCCATACAACTGGCGCATCAGGTCGATCGCGCGCTTGTCGTCGGCGCCGACGATGATGCGATCCGGACGCATGAAGTCCTCGACCGCGGCGCCTTCCTTCAGGAACTCGGGGTTCGAGACGACCGCAAACGGGATGTCAGCCGCGCGCGCCGCGAGCTCTTCGGCGATCACAGCGCGCACCTTGTCGCCGGTGCCCACCGGCACCGTCGACTTGTCCACCACCACGCGGTAGCCGTCCATGTGGCGGCCGATGTTGCGTGCCGCGGCGAGCACGTACTGCAGGTCGGCCGAGCCGTCCTCATCCGGCGGCGTGCCGACGGCGATGAACTGGATGGTGCCGTAGCGGGCGGCGTACTCGACGTCCGTCGTAAAGGACAACCGGCCGGCCGCGACGTTGCGCCGGACGATCTCGAGCAGACCCGGCTCGTGGATCGGAATTCCGCCCTCCTCAAGGGTGCGGATCTTGTTCGGATCGACGTCGAGGCACAGCACGTCGTTGCCGACATCCGCCAGACAGGCACCGCTGACCAGACCAACGTATCCAGTCCCCACCACGGTGATTTTCATGTTCGACAACTCCTGAAAAGGTTGAACGGGAGACTCGAACGCCGCTCACGGCGTCAGATCGAATTCCTCGGTGCGTCTTGGCGGGTAGGTCTCCCAACCGCCGCACGCCGGGCAGCGCCAATGAAACTGGCGCGCCTTGAAACCGCAGGCATCGCAACGATAGCGCGCCACCTTGCGGGTGTGGCCATGAATCAGCTGCTTCATGAGCTCGATGTCGGCACGCTGCTCGGGGGGCGCCGACAGCAGCGCCGCCTCGAGCAGCTTGTCCAAGCCCAGCAAGGTCGGATTGCGCTTCAGCTCCTCGCGCACGAGCTCATAGGCCACTCTCGGCCCGTGCTTGTCCAGTTCCCAGCGGAAGAGTTCATCGAGAAGATCGAGCGACGCGTGGTTCTCGAGCCAGGCGCGCAACAATTGATGGCCCTGCTCCACCCGACCGAGGCGGCCATAGGCTTCCATCACACGCTCGGCCACGAGCGCCAGATAAACCGGATCCTGGCTTTCGATGCGCTTCCAGGCCTCGAGTGCCTCCTCGTCGCGCCCCTCGGCAACGAGCAGATCACCCAGCAGCAAGCTGGCGCGCACGCTGCGCCGATTGACCGCCAGCGCGTCGTCGAGGTGCTTGCGCACGTCGACAAAGCGCGAGTCGGCCAGCGCTGCAGCCGCCAGCTCGCAATGGAAGTTCGCGACCTCGCGCTGCCACATTACGCTCTCATGGTTGGGCAAGGCCGCCGCGACTTCGATCGCCTTGCCCCAATCCTTTTCCTGCTGGTAGATCTCGAGCAGGTATCGCAGCGCCACGTCATTGCCGCGGGTGTCGCGCAGTCGCAGGAACACGGCCTCGGCGCGATCGAGCAGCCCGGCCTTCAGGTAGTCCTGACCGAGTTCCCCCAGTGCCTGGACGCGCTGCTCGTCGCTCAGGTCCTCGCGATCGACGAGGAGCTGATGGATGCGGATCGCACGATCGGTCTCGCCGCGACGGCGAAAAAGACTCCCGAGCGCAAAATGCAGCTCGACCGTCTGCGGATCGATGCGCACTGCCTCGACGAAGGCGTCGATCGCCTTGTCCGGCTGCTCGTTGAGCAGGAAGTTGAGCCCGTTGAGGTAGGACCGCGGCAGTGCACGCGATTCTTTCACCACCTGCCGGATGTCGATCCGCGCGGCGAGCCAGCCGAGCGCAAAGAAGAGCGGCAGCGCAAGCAGCCACCAGAATTCGATGTCCATGCCGGGTCAGAGCACTTCGGGCAATTGTGCGTCAGCAACCGGCGCCGCGGCGGGGGCCTTGCCCCGGTCGCGCTCCAGGCGCTCGAGCTGGCGCCGCAGCCGGTTGATCTCGCGGTGCTTGAGCAGCAGGGACGCGAAGGTCGCCGTCACCCCCAGCAAGGCGCCCGCGGCGAAGCTCAGCAGAATGATGAACACCAGAGGCAGCTGCCACTGGCCGCCAAAAAAGAAATGGAGGTTCGCCAAGTGGTCATTCTTGACCGCGAAGCCGAACAGCAAGAAGAAAAGCAACAGGCGGAGGAACCACATCAGGGCGCGCATGGGGTGGCATTATCGCCGAGCGAATGACAAAAAAGAAGGCGGCCGAAGCCGCCTTCCAAAACAATCAGACATCCACTACCCGTCGCCGCGCGGTCACTCGCACAAATCCACCCGCTCGCGCAACTCCTTGCCGGCCTTGAAATGGGGCACGTACTTTTCGGGCACGTGCACCTTCTCTCCGGATTTCGGATTGCGCCCGACGCGGGGCGGACGATAGTTCAACGCAAAGCTTCCGAAACCGCGGATCTCGATACGATCCCCGCGCGCGAGCGCATCGGACATCGCATCGAGAATCATCTTGACCGCGTAATCGGCATCCTTTGCCACCAGCTGCGGGAAACGCCCCGCAAGCTGGGCAATCAGCTCCGATTTGGTCATGACGTGCCGTATCAGTTCTTCTGTTCGTTCAGCTTGGCCTTCAACAGCGCGCCGAGGTTGGTCGTGCCCGACGCAGCCGAGCTCTCCGACGCCAGCTTGTTCATCGCTTCCGACTGCTCGGCCTGGTCCTTGGCACGGATCGACAGGTTGATCGAGCGGGTCTTGCGATCGACGTTGATCACCATCGCCTCGATCTCGTCGCCTTCCTTCAGCATCGTGGTGAGGTCATCGACGCGGTGCGGAGCGGCTTCGGATGCGCGCAGGTAGGCTTCGACATCGTCGCCCAGCGAGATGACAGCACCACGCGCCTCGACCGACTTCACCGTGCCACGCACGAGGGTGTTCTTCTCGTGGGTGGCGATGAAGTTGGTGTAGGGGTCGCCTTCGAGCTGCTTGATGCCGAGCGAGATACGCTCGCGCTCGACGTCGATCGCCAGCACCACGGCCTCGACCTCGTCGCCCTTCTTGAAGCGGCGCACGGCGTCCTCGCCGGTTTCGCTCCACGACAGGTCGGACAGGTGAACCAGGCCGTCGATGCCGCCTTCCAGGCCGATGAACACACCGAAGTCGGTGATCGACTTGATCTGGCCGCGGACCTTGTCGCCCTTCTTGTGGTTGATGGCGAAATCGTCCCACGGGTTGGACATGCACTGTTTCATGCCCAGCGAGATGCGGCGACGGTCTTCGTCGATTTCGAGAATCATCACTTCGACTTCGTCGCCCAGCTGGACAACCTTGGTCGGGTGGATGTTCTTGTTGGTCCAGTCCATTTCGGACACGTGGACCAGGCCCTCGATGCCCTGCTCGACTTCGACGAACGCGCCGTAGTCGGTGATGTTGGTCACCTTGCCGAACAGGCGGGTGCCCTGCGGGTAGCGGCGCGAGATGCCGACCCACGGATCTTCGCCGAGCTGCTTGAGACCCAGCGAGACGCGGTTCTTTTCCTGATCGAACTTGAGCACCTTGGCTTCGATCTCGTCACCGACGTTGAGCACTTCGCTCGGGTGACGGACGCGGCGCCAGGCCAGGTCGGTGATGTGCAGCAGGCCATCGATGCCACCCAGGTCGACGAACGCACCGTAGTCGGTGATGTTCTTGACGATACCCTTGATGACGGTGCCTTCCTTGAGGTTTTCGAGCAGCTTCTGGCGCTCTTCACCCATCGACTCTTCGAGCACGGCGCGGCGCGACACGACGACGTTGTTGCGCTTGCGGTCGAGCTTGATGACCTTGAATTCGTATTCCTTGCCTTCGTACGGCGTGGTGTCCTTGACCGGACGCATGTCGACCAGCGAACCCGGCAGGAAGGCGCGGATGCTGTTGGTCATGACGGTCAGACCACCCTTGACGCGGCCGGTGATGACACCCTTGACCAGCGTGCCGTCGTTGAGCGCCTTCTCGAGGTCGTTCCAGGCCGAGATGCGCTTGGCCTTCTCGCGCGACAGGCGGGTCTCGCCGAAGCCATCTTCGAGCGCGTCGATCGCGACGTGCACGAAATCGCCCGGATTGACTTCGAGTTCGCCGCGGTCGTTGCGGAATTCCTCGATGGGCACGTAGCTTTCGGACTTCAGGCCGGCATTGACGACGACGAAGTTCTGATCGATGCGCACGACTTCGGCGGTGATGACTTCACCGGTGCGCATTTCCTGCAGGGCAAGGCTTTCCTCGAAGAGGGCAGCAAAGCTTTCTTCAAAGGAGGGGGTGGTGGTGGACATAGAGGAAGAATCCGGAACCGCCGTGCGACGGCAAACAAGGTTGATTGACGAAACGGGCCGAAGCGAAAGCTCCGCACCCGACAAACTAGCCGGCGCCTTCTCCGCGACCCCGCACGAGATCGAGAACGAAAGTAACGGCCTCGTCGACACCCATGTCGGTCGTGTCGAGCAGAGCCGCATCCGGCAACCGCTGCAAGGGTGCAACGGTCCGGGCCGCGTCACGCGCATCCCGATCCCGCAGATCCTGCAGAAGACTTTGGATATTAGCAGGCAATCCCTTTTCGATCAACTGCTTATGTCGGCGCCCGGCACGTGCCTCGGCCGATGCGGTGAGGAAGACCTTGACCTGCGCATCGGGGAAGATCACCGACCCCATGTCGCGACCCTCTGCCACCAGGCCGGGGCCGGCGCGGTAATCTCGCTGGCGGTCGAACAGCGCATCGCGTACCCCCGGCAACACCGCGACCTGCGATGCGCCGGCCGAGCACACTTCGCTGCGGATCTCGTCGCTGACATCCTCGCCACCGAGCAGCACCCGGCCCTCGACGAAACGTGCCGGCAAGGCGGCGGCAATCGCTGCGAGGGCCGGCTCGTCGTTAAGCCGCACTCCCGCCTTCACCGCGGCCAGGGCGACGAGGCGGTACAGGGAGCCGCTGTCGAGGTGGTGCCAGCCGAGCGCCGCGGCCACCCGTGCCGCGACCGTGCCCTTGCCCGATGCCGAGGGGCCGTCGATAGCCACCACCGGCACCGGTCGCGCGACCTGCGCATAGGCGGAGAAGTAGCCCGGGAAGGTCTTGTTCACGCACTTCGGATCGTTGATGCGCACGCGACAGCCGCCCAGACTGACCAGCGAGAAGCACATCGCCATGCGGTGGTCGTCGTAGGTATCGATCGCCGCGGGCACGAGCTTTGCGGGTGGCGACACGCGCAGGTAGTCGGCACCCTCCTCCACCTCGGCACCGACCTTGCGCAGTTCGGCCGCCATCGCGGCGATACGGTCGGTTTCCTTCACGCGCCAGCTCGCGATATTGCGCAAGGTGCACGGTCCATCGGCAAACAGGGCCGCCACCGCCAGCGTCATCGCCGCATCGGGTATGTGGTTCAGATCGAGGTCGAAGGCGCGCAGCCGCCCATCGGATGGCGCGGCGGACTCGATCCAGTTGTTCCCCATCGTGATGCGCGCGCCCAGTTGCTGCAGCGCCTCGGCAAAACGCACATCTCCCTGGATGCTGTCGCGACCGACGCCCTCCACGCGCACCGGCCCGCCACCGATCGCGCCGGCAGCGAGGAAATACGAAGCCGACGAGGCGTCGCCCTCGACGAAGACCGTGCCCGGGCTGCGGTAGCGCGCACCGCCAGGCACGACGAACCTATCCCAGCCCTCACGCTCGATTTTCACGCCGAAGCGCGCCATGAGTTCGAGCGTGATCGCGATATAGGGCTTGGAGATCAGTTCACCGACCACTTCGACCGTGGTCTCGACACCGGTCAGCGGCAAGGCCATCAACAGCGCGGTGAGGAACTGGCTGGACACGTCACCGCGCACTTTCACCACGCCGCCGGGGCGGATCGATGCCGGCTTCAGGTGCAGCGGAGGATAGCCTTCGTTGCCGGTGCACGCGATGTCGGCACCGAGTTGCCGCAGCGCATCGACGAGGTCGCCGATCGGGCGCTCGTGCATGCGCGGCACACCCGACAGCCGATACTCGCCGCCCGACAAAGCCAGCGCCGCGGTCAGCGGCCGGAAGGCAGTTCCCGCGTTGCCAAGGAAGAGTTCAGCCGACTTCACCGGAAAAGCGCCGCCGGCGCCGACGACACGGTAGTGCTCGCTTTCACCCTCGCGCTGCCAGCTCACGCCGAGCGCGCGCAGCGCGTCCAGCATGCGATCGACGTCGTCGGACGACAGCAGGTCGCGGATGTCGGTCTCGCCCTCGGCCAGCGCCGCCAGCAACAGCACGCGATTCGAGATGCTCTTTGAGCCAGGCAGGCGGACGACGCCGGCAGCGCCCAGCATGGGGGGCAGATCGAGAAATTCCATCATGACCTCGAAGGAGGAATAAGGCCCCCACGTGGGGCCGGTATCAGGGAAACTGGCGCGTGGCAGACAGAACCGAGGGAAGGCGAAAGCCCCTCATTCGGCCGTCTGCACAGGCAGCCCTTCGGCCCAGGCATTGCGCGCCCGGCGCGCGTTGTCGAACACCGCCTCGAGCCCCGCGGCATCTCCCGCGGCAAGCAGGCCCCGCAACTGCGCCATCTCGGCCATGTACTGATCGAGCTCGGCGAGCAAGGCCTCGGAATTGGCCATGCAGATGTCGCGCCACATTTCCGGATGGCTGCCGGCGATGCGGGTAAAGTCGCGGAAACCGCCGGCGGCATGCGAGAACAGCAGCTGGGCGTTCGGCCGGCGCGCCAGGTCGTCGACCAGGCCGAAAGCCAGAAGATGCGGCAGGTGGCTGACCGCGGCGAACACGCGATCATGTTCCTGCGGCGAGGTTGCGCTCATCGTCGCGCCGCAGGCCAGCCAGGCCTGACGCACCCGTTCCACCGCCTCGGGCCGGTTCTCGGGCAAGGGCGTGAGCACGACGCGGCGCTGCTGATAGAGTTCGGCAAAAGCCGCTTCAACGCCGCTTTTCTCGGCACCGGCAATCGGATGCGCCGGCACCACCCACGCCAGACGCGCGCCAAGATGGCGCTGTATCGCCTCGACGACGTCGCGCTTGGTGCTGCCGGCATCGGTCACGATGGTGCCAGGGCTCAGATGGGGCGCCATGGCAGCCATGATCGCGTCCATCTGCCCGACCGGCGCGGCCAGCAACACCATGTCCGCGCCATCGAGCGCCGCGGCCCAATCCGCCGCGATCTCGTCGATGACGCCGAGGGCCAGCGCGCGCTCGAGCGGCGCCTTGCTGCGCCCGATGCCGACGATGCGGCCCACCGCGCCCGCGCGTCGCAGGGCGAGCGCGAAAGACCCGCCGATGAGGCCGACGCCACAGACCACCAGCTTGCCGATCAGGGGCATGAGCTTCCGGCCTCCGCGGATCAGGCGAGCGCCTGCCGAAGCGCCTCGATGAAGCGCGCGTTTTCCTCGGGCAGGCCGATCGACACCCGCAGCCACTGGGGCATGCCATAACCGCCGATCGGACGCACGATGACGCCCTGGCGCAGCAGCGCCTGGTTCACTGCCGCGGCGTCACCCACCTTCACCGTGACAAAGTTGCCGGCGGACGTAATCCACTCCAGGCCGAGCGTCGCGAAAGCCTCAGTGATCTGTGCCATGCCGCGTCGATTGATGTCTGCGCTGCGGGCGAGGAATTCGTTGTCGCCCAGCGCCGCCTCGGCAGCCGCCAGCGCGACATTCGACACGTTGAAAGGCTGGCGCACGCGGTTCATCAGGTCGGCGACTTCGGGGTGCGCGATCGCATAGCCGACACGCAGGCCTGCGAGGCCGTAGGCCTTGGACAGGGTGCGTGAAACCAGCAGGTTCGGAAAGCGCTCGATCCAGGCGATCGAGTCGTAACGCTGTTCGTCCTCGAGGTACTCGGTGTAGGCCTCGTCGAGGACCACCAGCACGTTCCCGGGCACCTTGCGCAGGAAGGCCTCGATCTGCTCGCCCGGCAGGAAGGTGCCCGTCGGGTTGTTCGGGTTGGCGATGAATACGATCCGTGTGTCCGCGGCGACGGCCGCAGCCATCGCGTCGAGGTCATGGCCGAAGTTGCGTGCCGGCACCTCGATGCCGCGCGCGCCGCGGGCGTTGGTCGCGAGCGGATAGACCGCGAACGCATGCTGCGCGAAGACCGCGGACAGCCCGGGCGCCAGGTAAGCCTGGGACGCGATCTCGAGGATGTCGTTGGAGCCGTTGCCGACCACCAGTTGCTCCGCGCGCACGCCGAACTTCCGGCACAGCGCGGCCTTGAACGAAAACGCGCTGCCATCCGGATAGCGCGCGCCCTCGCACAGCGCCGCCTTTGCCGCATCGCGCGCCGCCGCACTCATGCCGAGCGGGTTCTCGTTGGAGGCGAGCTTGACGATGCTGGCCTCGGGAATCCCCATTTCGCGTGCCAGCTCGGAAATCGGCTTGCCCGGCTGGTAGGGCATGATGGAACGAATATAGGCGGGCGCCTGGCTGGCTACGCTCATGAGCTTCTCCAAATCACGTTCTCAGATCGCGGCGACCGGGTAGGACCCGAGCACCTTCAGGAAAGCGGCATGCTCGCCGAGTTCCTTCAGCGCCGCGGCCACCGGCGCATCCTGGCGGTGGCCCTTGATGTCGGCGTAGAAGACGTACTCCCACAAACCGGCTTGGGCCGGCCGCGACTGCAGCTTGGTCATGTCGACGCCGTGGCGCGCCAGCGGCTCGAGCAGCGCATGCACGGCGCCGGGGCGATTCAGCGCCGAGAACACCAGCGAGGTGCGGTCGTGCCCCGACGGGCCGGCATCGTGATCGGCGATGACGAGGAAGCGCGTGGTGTTGTTGGGGTCGTCCTCGATATTGGCGGCGAGGATGTTCAGGCCATACAACTCGGCCGCCGCCTCGCCCGCGATCGCGCACGACTCCGGATCTTCCGACGCCAGGCGGGCCGCCTCGGCATTGCTCGCCACCGGCACCCGCGGCAGATGCGGCAGGTTGCGGTTGAGCCATTCATGGCACTGCGCCAGCGACTGCGCATGCGAGTACAGACGCTTGGCCGCTCCGATGCCCTCGGCGCGCGACATCAGTTGCTGGTGGATGCGCAGGTTGACCTCGCCGCAGACTTTCACCGGGCTCGCCAGCAACAAGTCGAGCGTAACGCTGACCGCGCCCTCGGTGGAGTTCTCGACCGGAACGACGCCGTAATTCACCTTGCCGGCCTCGACGGCACGGAAGACTTCCTCGATGGTGGCCGTCGCAATGAAATTGGGCGCCGAGCCGAACTGCTTGCGGCTGGCGCTCTCAGAGAAGGTGCCGGCCGGCCCAAGGTAGGCGACCTTCTGCGGATGCTCGAGCCCCAGGCAGGCCGACATGATCTCGCGGAAAATGCGCTTGACCGCCTCGTCGGGCAGGGGTCCCTGGTTGAGATCGGCCAGCCGGCGCAACACCTGCGCCTCGCGCTCGGGCCGGTAGTAGGCGTTGCCCTGCTTGACCTCGCCGACGCGCAGCGCACAGCGGGCGCGCTCGGTGAGGCGGGCGAGGATCTCCTCGTCCAGGTGATCGATCTGGTTTCTCAGCTTCAGCAGTTCGTCGCTCATGCCCGCTCTTCCGTATTCAGCCTTTCTCTCTCGCCCGATCGCGCCCGCCAGGCGCTTCGCTCAGCCCTTGCGCGCCGCGAAATCGCGCAGGAAATCCACCAGGGCCTGCACGCCCTCGAGCGGCATGGCGTTGTAGATCGACGCGCGCATGCCGCCCACCGACTTGTGGCCCTTCAACTGCAACAGTCCGGCCGCCTTCGCGTCGACGAGGAAGGCCTCATTGAGCGACTCGTCCTTCAGGAAGAAGGGCACGTTCATGCGCGAACGGCAGGCGCGGTCGACGCGATTCTCATAAAAATCGCTGCCGTCGAGGAAGCCGTACAGCAATTCCGCCTTGGCGACATTGAGCGCCTCGATCGCAGCCACCCCGCCCTGGCGCTTGAGCCACTGGAACACCAGCCCGGCGATGTAGATCGAGTAGGTCGGCGGCGTGTTGTACATCGAATGGTTGTCGGCCACGATCCTGAAGTCGAACGCGGTGGGGCAATGCGCCATCGCATGGCCGACGAGGTCGTCGCGCACAATGACCAGGGTCAGCCCGGCCGGGCCGATGTTCTTCTGCGCACCGCCGAAAATCAGGCCATATTTCGACACATCGATCTGACGCGACAGGATGTGCGACGACATGTCGGCCACCACCGGCACCTCCCCACGGCCGATCTGCGCCAGATCAGGCTCGAACGGGTACTCGACGCCACCGATGGTCTCGTTGGTGCAGGTGAAGACATACGCCGGGTCGGCCGACAGCGCCCACTCGGTCATCGCCGGCACCGTCGTGAAGCCGCTCGCTTCCGACGTCGCAGCGATATTCACCTCGCCGTACTTGCGCGCTTCCTTCTGCGACTTCACCGACCACGAGCCGGTGACGATGTAATCCGCCACCCGCTTGGTGCCGAGCAGGTTCATCGGGATGATCGCGTTCTCGGCGATCGCGCCACCCTGCATGAACAGCACGCGGTAGTTTGGCGGAATGGCGAGCAATTCGCGCAGGTCGGCCTCGGCCTGCTCGGCGATGGAGATGAATTCCTTGCCGCGATGGCTCATCTCCATCACGCTCATGCCCGAACCCTGCCAGTCGAGCATTTCAGCGGCGGCCTGGCGCAACACCTCTTCGGGCAGTACCGCGGGGCCTGCGCTGAAGTTCCATACCCGACTCATCATTCGCCCCCCTGCCCGGGTTCCGCCGGCGCATCGCCCGCCTCGCTGCCCGGTTCGGCGGCGTCTGCGGCGGCATCGATCATGGTTTCATCCGACTCGGACTCGGCGACCTTCTCGATGCTGGCGAGGAAGGTGCCTTCATCGAGGTTGATCAGGGTCACGCCTTGAGTGGAGCGGCCCATTTCGCGGATGCTCTCGACGCTGGTGCGGATCAGCACGCCACCCGTCGAGATCAGCATGACCTCGTCGGAGGGCTCGACCAGCACCGCGCCGACCAGCTTGCCGTTGCGGTCGCTGGTCTGGATCGCGATCATGCCCTTGGTGCCGCGGCCATGGCGGGTGTACTCCGCCACCGGGGTACGCTTGCCGTAGCCGTTCTCGGTCGCGGTCAGCACCGACTGCGACTCATCCTTGGCCACCAGCATCGCGATCACCGCCTGACCGTCCTCCAGCGTCATGCCACGCACGCCGCGCGCGTCGCGGCCCATCGGACGCACGTCGGTCTCGGCAAAGCGCACCGCCTTGCCGGCGTCGGAGAACAGCATCACGTCGCACTGCCCCTCGGTGATCGCCACCCCGATCAGGTGATCGCCATCGTCCAGGTTGACAGCGATGATGCCGGCCTTGCGCGGATTGGAGAACGCGGTGAGCGCGGTCTTCTTGACCGTGCCCCCCGAGGTCGCCATGAACACGAAGTGCTCCTCGTCGAACTCCTTGATCGGCAGCACCGCGGTGATCTTCTCGCCCTCGACGAGCGGGAAGAGGTTCACGATCGGCTTGCCGCGCGAGTTGCGCGTGCCTTCGGGCACCTCATACACCTTGAGCCAGTAGCAGCGCCCGCGGCTGGAGAAGCACAGCACGGTGTCGTGGGTGTTGGCGACGAAGAGGTGGTCGATGAAGTCCTCGTCCTTCATGGAGGTCGCCTGCTTGCCGCGGCCGCCGCGGCGCTGGGCGCGATAGTCGGCGAGCGGCTGGCGCTTGAAGTAGCCGGTGTGCGAAAGGGTCACCACCATGTCTTCCGGCGTGATCAGGTCCTCGATGTTGATCTCGGCGGTGTTCATGACCAGCTCGGAGCGGCGCGGGTCGCCGAACTGGTTGCGGATCGCGCCGAGCTCCTCGACGATGATCGCGGTGATGCGCTCGGGACGCGCCAGGATGTCGAGCAGGTCGGTGATGACGTCCATCACCTCGCGGTACTCACCGACGATCTTGTCCTGCTCCAGCCCGGTCAGGCGCTGCAGGCGCAGCTCGAGGATGGCCTGTGCCTGGGCTTCGGACAGGCGGTAGCCTTGCGCAGACAGGCCGAACTGCGGATCCAGCCCCTCCGGCCGGTAGCTGTCGGCCATCGCGCGTGACAGCATCTCCTCGACCAGCGCCGAACGCCACTCGCGCGCCATCAGCTCGCGCTTGGCGTCCGCCGGCGTGGGCGCGGCCTTGATCAGGGCGATGATCTCGTCGACGTTGGACAGCGCCACCGCCAGGCCTTCCAGGATGTGGCCACGGTCGCGCGCCTTGCGCAATTCGAAGATGGTGCGGCGGGTGACGACTTCGCGCCGGTGCTCGAGGAAGCACACCAGCATCTGCTTGAGGTTGAGCAGGCGCGGCTTGCCGTCGACCAGCGCCACCATGTTCATGCCGAAGCTGTCCTGCAGCTGGGTGTGCTTGAACAGCTTGTTCAGCACCACCTCGGGCATCTCGCCGCGCTTGAGCTCGATCACCAGGCGCATCCCGGACTTGTCGGACTCGTCGCGGATCTCGCTGATGCCCTCGATCTTCTTCTCGTTGACCAGCTCGGCCATGCGCTCCTGCAGGGTGCGCTTGTTCACCTGGTAGGGCAGCTCGTCGACGACGATGGCCTGGCGGTCGGTCTTGCCGATCGGCTCGAAATGCGTGCGCGCGCGCATGATGACGCGGCCGCGGCCGGTGCGGTAACCCTCGCGCACACCGTGCAGGCCGTAGATCAGGCCGGCGGTGGGGAAGTCCGGGGCCTGCACGATGTCGATCAGCGTCTCGATGTCGGTCTCGGGATCCTCGAGCAGCTTCAGGCAGGCGTCGACAACCTCGCCCAGGTTGTGCGGCGGAATGTTGGTCGCCATACCGACCGCAATGCCGCTCGAGCCGTTGATCAGCAGGTTCGGGATCCGCGCCGGCATCACCAGCGGCTCCTTCTCCGAGCCGTCGTAGTTCGGGCCGAAGTCGACGGTTTCCTTGTCGATGTCGGCCAGCAGCTCGTGGCCAATACGGGCCATGCGGATTTCGGTGTAACGCATCGCCGCGGCGTTGTCGCCATCGACCGAACCGAAGTTGCCCTGGCCGTCGACCAGCATGTAGCGCAGCGAAAAGTCCTGCGCCATGCGCACGATGGTGTCGTACACCGCGGTGTCGCCGTGCGGGTGGTATTTGCCGATGACATCGCCGACGATACGCGCCGACTTCTTGTAGGCGCGATTCCAGTCGTTCGACAGTTCGTGCATCGCAAACAGCACGCGCCGGTGCACCGGCTTGAGGCCATCGCGCGCATCGGGCAGCGCGCGCCCCACGATCACGCTCATCGCGTAATCGAGGTAGGAGTGACGCATCTCCTCCTCGAGGCTGATCGGCAGGGTTTCTTTCGCGAACTGGGTCATGCTCGAAGGCGGCTATTCCGCGTGAATCAAAAACGTGCAATGTTACCACGCGGCACCCCTCCCCCGCCGCACATCGGCCCGCCACCGCCGCGCGTCGCGCCCCGGCTGCCCCTTGCCCGATCGTGCGCGGGCGGTTCTCGCGCATTCGCGCCCCGGCTGGGGCAAGATATGCGTTGTAGACGCGAGGCCACAGCACGCAACCATGCCCATCTCCGACACGCCGACACCGCAACTCCCGGCCAGCCGACTGAGCCGCGAGCGGTTCGCTTGGGTCATGCTCTGCTTCTCCGTGACCCTGACCGTCCTGCTCTGGCACTACGCGCGCACCGACCGGACCGGTCATGTACATCAGCGCTTCGATTACCGAGTGAGCAAGGAAAAGAGCATCCTCCTCAGCCGCCTCGACGCCTACCAGCAGGTCGTGCGGGGTGCACAGGCCCTGTTCGCAGCCAGTGAGGAGGTCTCTCGGGAAGAGTGGCACACCTATGTGGCGCAGCTGAAGCTGGAGAAACACCTGCCGGGCATCCAGGGCATAGGTTACGGAATCGTCGTCCCGGCTGAGGCAAAGGCGGCCCACGAACGTGCAATGCGTGCAGCTGGTTTTCCCGATTACGCGATCCAGCCGGAGGCCGAGCGCGACCTTTACACCAGCATCATCTACCTCGAGCCTTTCACTGGCCGCAACCTCCGCGCATTCGGCTACGACATGCTCTCCGAGCCGGTGCGTCGCGAGGCCATGGAGCGTGCGCGCGACACCGGCGAAGCGGCAATGTCCGGCAAGGTCACGCTCGTTCAGGAATCGACCGAGGACGTGCAGCCCGGCTTCCTGATCTACCTGCCGGTGTACCGCCGCGACATGCCGCATGCCACCGTCGCCGAGCGGCGCGCGGCGCTCGTCGGCTACGTCTATAGCCCGTTTCGCGCCCACGATCTGATGAAGGTGATCTTCGGTAGCGAGAACGAGGACATCGAGGTCGACCTTTTCGATCAGACGGTCGCCCCACAGAACCTCATGTTCGCCTCCGGACGCCCGGCCGGCGACGCCCTCTTCGAGCAGGACGTGGCCCTCGAGTTCGCAGGCCGCCGGTGGATTGCCCGCTTCAAGAGCACGGCGGCGTTCGACGCGATCACAAGGAACGACGAACCGCTGCTGATCCTGATCGGCGGCCTCAGCCTCGACCTCATGCTGTTCGCGGTGATGCTGGGCAGCGCTCGCCACCAACGCAGAATGCAGGCCGCCGCGATGCAGATCCAGCATAGCCACGACCGCTACCACGCTCTCGTCGAGAACATGCCGGGCGCCGTCTTTCGCACCGAGGCCACACCACCATGGCGCGCCGTGCATCTCAGCAAGGGCGTGGAATCCCTGACCGGGGCTCGCCCTGAGCGCTTTCTGTCCGGCGAGATCTCCTGCCGCAGCCTCGTGCATGCCGATGACCGAAAGCTGGTCGACGAAGCGCTCACCGACGCCCTGGCCGGACACGCCCCCTACAACGTCGAGTACCGGCTGCGGGGCGCGGACGGCCAGATCCGCTGGGTCAGCGAGCGCGGCTGCGGCAGCTACGACAGCGCCGGCCAGGCGCAGTGGGTGGACGGTGTGATCCTCGACATCACCGACCGCAAGCTCGCAGAGCTCGCGATTCGCGAGATGGCGTTCTACGATCCCCTGACCACCCTGCCCAACAGACGGCTGTTGCTCGACCGCCTGCACCATCAGCTGTCGAGCAGCGCGCGATCGGGGCTTCATGGCGCGCTGCTGTTCATCGACCTCGACGAATTCAAGCGCATCAACGATACGCTTGGCCACCACACCGGCGACCTGCTGCTCGCCGAAGTCGCACAGCGTCTGCGCGCCGGGGTCCGAGAGGCGGACACGGTCGCGCGGCTCGGTGGCGACGAGTTCATCGTGATGCTCGACGACCTCGGCCCGACCGCCGAGGAGGCAATGACACGCGCCACCGCCATCGGCATGAAGCTGCTCGCCAGCCTGCAGGCCGCCTACCTGCTCGAGACCCATGTGGTGACCTGCACGCCGAGCGTGGGGCTGACGACGTTCTCGGGCCGCGGTTTGTCGGCGGACGAGTTGATACGCCGAGCCGATGAGGCGATGTATCGGGCAAAGGCCGCGGGCAGAAACCGGCTGAATGTTTTTTAGCGCCCGCGGGCTTGCAATCCCCGCCAAGAGCCCCATATGCGCGCTCGTCAAGCAGCCAACACGGAGCGATCACCCATGCAGGACCCGAACCAAACCCCCGACCTTCCGCCTGTCGTCGAGCATTCGGCTGCCCCCGAAGCGCCACCCGCAACGCCTGCCGATACCCCGCCCGACGTGATGCCCGGCCTGGAGGAAGCGCTGCGCATCGCCGAACTCAAGGCAGCCGAACACCACGACGCGTGGCTGCGGGCGAAGGCCGAAGGCGAGAACATCCGCCGCCGCGCCCAGGAAGACATCGCCAAGGCGAGCAAATTCGCCGCCGAGAAATTCGCCAGCGCCATGCTGCCTGTCAAAGACAGCCTCGAAGCCGCGCTCGCCGTCGACAACCAGAGCGTCGACAAGCTGCGTGAGGGGGTCGAGCTCACGCTGAAGCAACTCGTCTCCGCCTTCGAAGGTGCTCGCCTTGCCGAAGAGAACCCGATCGGCCAGAAGTTCGACCCGAACCGGCACCAGGCGATCAGCACCGTCGAGTCCGACGCCGAGCCGAACTCGGTGGTGACCGTGCTGCAAAAAGGCTACCTGCTCAACGAGCGCGTCATCCGTCCTGCCCTTGTGATGGTCGCGAAGGCCAGACCGGCGGCGCCCCCCGACGCCCAGTAAGCATTCGGGGGCGATCAGGCCGGTTTTTCGCGCTCCAAAACTTGAAAGCCGGCCTCGTCCCCCCATATTCGATTCAGAGCGGAGGGCAGCGCCGTTGCCACCGCACCCGGTTTCAACACATTCAAATTTCAAAGGACCTGCAATGGGCAAGATCATCGGTATCGACCTCGGCACCACCAACAGCTGCGTTTCCGTGATGGAAGGCGGCAAGCCTAAGGTCATCGAGAACTCCGAAGGCGCGCGCACCACCCCGTCGGTCGTCGCCTACGCCGAGGACGGCGAGATCCTGTGCGGCGCGCCGGCCAAGCGCCAGGCCGTCACCAACGCCAAGAACACGCTGTTCGCGATCAAGCGCCTGATCGGCCGCCGTTTCGAAGAGAAGGAAGTGCAGAAGGACATCGACCTGATGCCCTTCACCATCTGCAAGGCCGACAACGGTGACGCCTGGGTGGAAGTGCGCGGCAAGAAGATCGCGCCGCCGCAGGTGTCGGCCGAAGTGCTGCGCAAGATGAAGAAGACGGCCGAGGACTACCTCGGCGAGGAAGTCACCGAAGCGGTGATCACCGTTCCGGCCTACTTCAACGACAGCCAGCGCCAGGCCACCAAGGACGCCGGCCGCATCGCCGGCCTCGAAGTCAAGCGCATCATCAACGAGCCGACCGCGGCCGCGCTCGCCTTTGGCATGGACAAGAAGCCGGGCGACTCCAAGATCGCGGTATATGACCTCGGCGGCGGCACCTTCGACATCTCGATCATCGAGATCGCCGACCTCGACGGCGAACACCAGTTCGAAGTTCTGGCCACCAACGGCGACACCTTCCTCGGCGGCGAGGATTTCGACCAGCGCATCATCGACTACATCGTCACCGAGTTCAAAAAGGAACAGGGCGTTGACCTGAAGAACGACGTGCTCGCGCTGCAGCGCCTCAAGGAAGCAGCCGAGAAGGCCAAGATCGAGCTGTCCTCCGGCCAGCAGACCGAGGTCAACCTGCCCTATATCACCGCTGATGCCACCGGCCCCAAGCACCTGGCGATCAAGATCACCCGCGCCAAGTTCGAAGCCTTGGTCGAGGACCTGATCGAGCGCTCGATCGAGCCCTGCCGCATCGCACTGAAGGACGCCGGGCTGAAGGTCTCGGACATCGACGACGTGATCCTGGTCGGCGGCCAGACCCGCATGCCCAAGGTCATCGACCGCGTGAAGGAGTTCTTCGGCAAGGAACCGCGCCGTGACGTGAACCCCGACGAGGCGGTGGCGGTGGGCGCCTCCATCCAGGGCGGCGTGCTGCAGGGCGAGGTCAAGGACGTGCTGCTGCTCGACGTGACCCCGCTGTCGCTGGGCATCGAGACCCTGGGCGGAGTGATGACCAAGCTGATCCAGAAGAACACCACGATCCCGACCAAGGCCTCGCAGGTGTTCTCTACCGCCGACGACAACCAGAGCGCGGTGACCATCCATGTGCTGCAGGGCGAGCGCGAGATGGCCTCGGGCAACAAGAGCCTGGGCCAGTTCAACCTCTCCGACATCCCGCCGGCTCCGCGCGGCATGCCGCAGATCGAGGTCACCTTCGACATCGACGCCAACGGTATCCTGCACGTGTCGGCCAAGGACAAGGCCACCGGCAAGGAGAACAAGATCAAGATCCAGGCCAACTCCGGCCTGTCGGACGATGAAGTCGAGCGCATGGTGCGTGACGCCGAGGCGCACGCCGAGGAAGACAAGAAGGCGCACGAGCTGGTCGATGCCCGCAACCAGTGCGACGCGCTGATCCACTCGACCAGAAAGGCGCTCGGCGAGTACGGCGACAAGCTGTCGGCCGACGAGAAATCCAAGATCGAAGCCGCGATCAAGGACGCCGAGGAGGCGATCAAGAGCGGTGACAAGGACGGCATCGAGGCCAAGAGCCAGGCCCTGGCGATGGCCGCGCAGAAGCTCGGTGAGCACATGTATGCCCAGGCGCAGGCCGAAGGCGGCGCGCAGCCGGGTGGCGCTGCGGGTGGCCAGCAGGCCGGTGCCAAGGCCGACGACGCCGACGTGGTGGATGCCGAATTCACCGAAGTGAAGGACAAGAAGTAATCGTCACTCTGGCGAAACCTTCGCGGCCGAGCCCCGCCGGAGCCCCGCTCCGGTGCCGGCTCGGCCTTTGCTTGAGACCAGACTGAGCGCAGCATCATGTCCAAACGGGATTACTACGAAGTCCTCGGCGTCAATCGCGACGCCGGTGACGACGAGATCAAGAAGGCCTACCGCAAGCTGGCCATGAAGTTCCACCCGGACCGCAATCCGGACAACAAGGACGCGGAAGAGAAGTTCAAGGAGGCCAAGGAGGCCTACGAGATGCTCTCCGATCCGCAGAAAAAGGCGGCCTACGATCGCTACGGCCACGCCGGCGTCGACCCGTCGATGGGCGGCGGCGGCCAGGGCTTCGAGGGCGGCTTCGCCGACGCCTTCGGCGACATCTTCGGCGACCTCTTCGGCGGCGGCCGCGGCGGGCGCTCGAACGTCTATCGCGGCGCCGACCTGCGCTACAACCTCGAGATCACCCTCGAGGAAGCCGCGCGCGGTGCGGAGAAGACGATCCGCATTCCCACCGTCGAAGAATGCGGCACCTGCCACGGCAGCGGCGCCAAGCCCGGCACCCAGCCCAAGACCTGCCCCACCTGCAACGGCCACGGCCAAGTGCGGGTGCAGCAGGGCTTCTTCTCCATCCAGCAGACCTGCCCGAAGTGTCACGGCAGCGGCAAGATCATCCCCGACCCCTGCCGCGACTGCGGCGGCGCCGGCCGGGTGAAGAAGCACAAGACGCTGGAAGTGAAGATTCCCGCCGGCATCGACGAGGGGATGCGCCTGCGCCACGGCGGGCACGGCGAGCCGGGCGTCAATGGCGGCCCGCCGGGCGATCTCTACGTCGAGATCCACATCCGCAAGCACGCGGTGTTCGAGCGCGACCACGACGACCTGCACTGCGAGATGCCGATTAGCATCACCACCGCGGCCTTGGGTGGCGAAATCGAGATTCCGACGCTGGAAGGCATGGCGCGGCTGAAGATCCCGGCCGAGACGCAAAGCGGCAAGGCATTTCGGCTGCGCGGCAAGGGCATCAAGAACGTGCGCAGCCATGTGCATGGCGACCTGCTGTGCCACGTCGTCGTCGAAACGCCGGTTAACCTGACCGACCGCCAGAAGGAACTGCTGCGCGAGTTCGAGGAGAGCGCCAGCGGCAACGCCGACCGCCACAACCCCAAAGCCAAGGGCTGGATGGACAAGGTGCGCGACTTCTTCGGCACCTGAGCCGGCGTCCGGCAGCCAGGCCGGGCGCAATCGCCAGCGCCACCGCGTGGTGCGGGGCCAGAAGCGGACATCCCTGAGGCAACATGCCGAAGGGATGTCCGTTGTGTTTATACTGCGCCGATCTCACGTCCGGAAGCCACGGCATGAAACCGCTGCGCACGAGTTGCCTGATCGCCCTGGCGGTCATCGCCCCCCTGCTCCATCCGCTGCCGGCCGCCGCCCAGCAGGGCGTCGCACCCGACTCCGTGACCCTCGGCTACTCCGGCGCCAGAACCGGTCCGGTTGCCGAACTGGCCGGCGAGTTCCTGTCCGGCGCGACACTCTACTTCGACGCGCTCAATGCCCGCGGCGGCGTCAACGGCCGCCGCATTCTGGTCAATGCCGTCGATGACGCCTACGACCCCAATCGCGCAGCGGACAATGTGCGCAAGCTCGTCGGCAGCGGTCAGATCTTCGCCCTTTTCGGCAATTCCGGTACTGCCACGACGCAGAAGGCGATCCCCATCGCCACCGCAGCCCACGTTCCGTTCTTCGCGCCCCATACCGGCGCCGATGCGCTGCGTGAGCACAACGCCTACGTGTTCCACCTGCGCGCCTCCTACGGCCAGGAAATCGAGAAGATCGTCGAGCACCTGACCACCCTCGGCGTCACCTCGATCGGCGTCGTGCACCATGCCGACCCCTTCGGCCTGGGTGGTCTCGCCGCGGCCTCGCGTGCCCTCGCCAAGCGCGGCCTGGCAGCGGCCGTGGTGGCGCCGATCGCATCCAATGGCGCCGACGCGGCCGACTCGGCGAAGAGGATCGCGACGGCAAACCCAGCGGCGGTGATCATGATCACCGCCGGGAACAGCTCGGCCGCCTTTCTGAAAGCCCTGCAACAAACGGGGCAGCAGCCGATGACGTATGGCCTTTCGGTGATCAGCAGCAAGCAGCTCATCCGCGAACTGGGCGAGAAGGCGCATGGCCTGGTCATCGCGCAGGTCGTGCCGACGCCGTTCCGGGTCGATTATCCGGTGGTGCGCGAATATCGCCAGGCAGCCGACAAGGCCGGGCAGGCCTACTCGCACACTGCGCTCGAGGGCTACGTCGCGGCGAGGACGCTGAGTGAGGCCTTGCGCCGCGCAGGCCGCGAACTGAGCCGCGAGAAGCTCGTGTCGGCACTGGAAGAGATGCGCGACGTCGATATCGGCGGCCTCAGGCTGAGCTTCTCGGCGCGTGATCACGTCGGCATGGATTTTGTTGACCTGACGGTGATCAGCCGCGGAAGCTTCGCAAAATAATCCGTGTCCATCGCCTGAAGCTGAATCGCTCGCAGCGGTATCCGCTGCGGGCGATTCAGCTTCAGGCGTGACGACGTTCGAATCCGGTCAGGCTCGTCGCCAGGTCGTACCCGCGGCGCCGTCCTCCAGCACCACCCCGGCCTCGAGCAGTTCGGCGCGGATGCGGTCGGCGTCAGCGTAATTCTTCGCTCTCTTGGCCGCAGTCCGGTCAGCGATCAGGCGTTCGATCGTGGCAGCATCGAGCCCATCGGAGTCGGACACACCGCCTTGCAGGAAGACGACCGGATCGCGCGCGAGCAAGCCGAGCACGCCGGCAAGCCCTCTCAGTTGCCCAGCCGCCGACGCCGATCCGGAACGGTTCACCTCGTTGGCGAGATCGAAGAGCACCGCCACCGCCTCGGCGGTGTTGAAATCGTCGTCCATCGCCGCCCGGAAGCGCTGCGCATGCGCTTCGCTCCAGTCCAGCGCGGCAGCACCCGGCGCAACGTTCCTGAGCGCGGTGTAGAGCCGCGTCAAGGCATTGCGCGCGTCTTCGAGATGGGCGTCCGAGTAGTTCAGCGCACTGCGGTATTGCGCGCGCAGGATGAAGAAGCGCACCACTTCCGCGTCGTACTTCTGCAGCACGTCGCGGATGGTGAAGAAGTTGCCGAGCGACTTCGACATCTTCTCGTCATCCACCCGCACGAAACCGTTGTGCATCCAGTAGTTGACGAAGGCATGGCCGTGCGCGCCCTCAGACTGCGCGATCTCGTTCTCATGATGCGGAAACTGCAGGTCCATGCCGCCGCCATGGATGTCGAAATGCTCGCCGAGCAGATCGGAGCTCATCGCCGAGCACTCGATGTGCCAGCCCGGCCGCCCCTCGCCCCACGGCGAGGCCCACCTCACCTCGCCCGGCTCCTCGACCTTGGCATGCTTCCACAGCACGAAATCGAGCGGATCGTTCTTGTCACCGACCACGCTCACCCGCTCCCCGGCGCGGAGCTCGTCAAGCGACTTGCCCGACAGCTTGCCGTAACCGGCGAACTTGCGCACCGCGTAGCACACGTCGCGATTCGCGGCGACATAAGCCAGCCCTTTTTGCTCGAGGCGGGTGATCAGGCTCTGCATCTGCGCGACGTAGTCGGTCGCCCGCGGCTCGTGATCGGGGCGGAGCACGCCGAGCGCGTCGGCGTCCTCGTGCATCGCGGCGATGAAACGGTCGGTCAGGGCGCGGATCGATTCGCCATTTTCCTGCGCGCGACGGATGATCTTGTCGTCGATGTCGGTGATGTTGCGCACATAGGTCACGTCCAGCCCGGTCGCCCGCAGCCAGCGCGCCACCATGTCGAACACCACCATCACGCGGGCGTGGCCGAGGTGGCAAAAGTCGTAGACCGTCATGCCGCACACGTACATGCGTACCTTGCCCGGCTCGATCGGACGGAATTCTTCCTTGCTGCGGGAAAGCGTGTTGTAGATCGTCAGCATGTCGATAACCGAAAAAGAAAAAGCGGGCACCCGCCAGGGCCCGCTACCAGATTCGCGATACGCCTGCCGGCAGCGTGGTCACGCGGCAACACGGAGGCTCACGTAACTGAACGCCATTTCGACCCGTCGGCCCGGTCACGGGTTTGTGGCCGTTCGGCGGTTGCAGGTAAAATACGCGGCTGTTCCGGGCTCGCTGCCAACGGCCGGAAAACACGCGCGGCAGTATATCACAGGGGTCGAAAGCCCCTCGCCGGCGCCTCTGCGCCCAACGGGAGATCGCATGAAGAAACAGTTCCTCGCCTTTGCCGCACTCGCCTCGCTGGCGCTCTCAGCCATTGCAGCCAATCCGATGGTCGAACTGCGCACGAGCAAGGGCGACCTCGTCGTCGAGCTTTTTGCCGACAAGGCGCCCAAATCCGCGGAAAACTTCGTCCGCTACGTGAAGGATGGCCACTACAACGGCACGATCTTCCATCGCGTCATCGATGGTTTCATGGTGCAGGGCGGTGGCTTCGATGCCGCGATGAACCAGAAGCCGACCCGCGCACCGATCGACAACGAGGCGAAAAACGGGCTGAAGAACGAACCCGGCACCCTGGCGATGGCGCGTACGGCCGATCCGCATTCGGCATCGTCACAGTTCTTCATCAACCTGGTACCGAACACCTTTCTCGACTACCCGTCGCGCGACGGCTGGGGCTATGCCGTGTTCGGCAAAGTCGTGAAGGGCATGGACGTGGTCGAGAAGATCGCCAAGGTACAGACGAAGAATCTCGGCCCCCACCAGAACGTTCCGGCCGAGCCGGTCGTCATCGAGTCCGCACGCATCCTCGAGGGCAAGTGAGCGCCTCGCCTCAAGCACAGCAACCAACCCCGTCAGACACTCACAGGAGCCCAACAATGGCTGTCAAACTGCACACCAACCACGGCGTCATTACGCTCGAACTCGACGCCGACAAGGCGCCGGTCACGGTCGCCAACTTCCTCTCGTACGTCGAATCGGGCCATTACAACAACACGATCTTCCACCGCGTGATCGACGGTTTCATGATCCAGGGCGGCGGCTTCGAACCGGACATGACGCAGAAGCCCACCGGCGAGCAGATCAAGAACGAGGCCGACAACGGCCTCAAGAACGAGCGCGGCACCATCGCGATGGCCCGCACCCAGGCGCCCCATTCCGCCACCGCGCAGTTCTTCATCAACGTCGCCGACAACGACTTCCTGAACTTCCGCTCGCCTGATCTGCAGGGCTGGGGTTACTGCGTCTTCGGCAAGGTGGTCGACGGCCTCGACGTGGTCGACGCCATCCGCAAGGTCAAGACAGGTTCGAGCGGCTTCCACCAGGACGTGCCGAAGGAAACCGTCCTCATCGAGCGCGCCGAGATTGTCTGACCCCGTGTCCGACTCGCCTCGCGCTGCCGGCGGCCCTGCCGCCGGCTTCGTGCCGGATGCCGTCTCCGCGGCGCTGCCGGCACTCTTCATTTCGGATCTGCACCTGAGCGAGGACAGCCCCGCGACGGTCGCCGCCTTCATCGATTTCCTCAAGGGGCCGGCGCGCGACGCGGGCAGCCTCTTCATACTGGGCGACCTGCTCGAATACTGGGCCGGCGATGACGACCTCGGGGCGCCGTTCAATCGACGCATCTGCGCCGCCCTCAGCGAGCTTGCCGAGCGCGGCGTGCTGGTCTTCTTCATGACCGGCAACCGCGACCTCCTTGCCGGCGAGGACTTCGCCCTTGCCGCCGGCGCCCGCCTGCTTGCAGACCCCACTCCGGTCTCATTCGGTTCAGACGCCGCACCCCTGCTGCTGAGTCACGGCGATGCGCTGTGCACCGACGACCTCGCCTACCAGGCGTATCGCCGCCAGGTACGCGATCCGGCCTGGCAGGCCGGCTTCCTCGCGCAGCCGCTGGCCGCACGCAAGGCCTTCATCGAGAGCCTGCGGCTAAAGAGCGAGGCCGCCAAGCAGGAAAAGGCGATGGACATCATGGACGTGAATGCGGCGGCCGTGGCCGAATTGCTGCGCTCGCACGGCTACCCCACTCTGATCCACGGCCACACCCATCGCCCGGCGCGCCACGAACATCTCGTCGAGGGGCGGCGCTGCGTCCGCTGGGTACTCGCCGACTGGAAGGGCTCGGCGACCTGGCTGAGCTACGACGGTATCCGCCTGGTCCCGCACGACGGCGGCGGCCACTGACGTTCCGTCGCCGAGTCTCCGCACACGGCCCGGACTGGCCGTCACCGCTGCGCTGAACTATACCGAGAGCAACCGGGGCGCCGTCGCGCAAGGTGCGCGATCGGGCTACGGTGCCCGGTGTTCGGTCATGTCTCGGCTGGAGGTTCCTGATGGACGGCGACAGTCCCGGCGCTGCACCGACGACGTCCGGCGGCGTCGGCGGAAACGGCAGCGTGATGCTCCTCGTGGCCACCCGGAAGGGTGCATGGATCTACCATTCCGACGCGGAGCGCAAACACTGGAGGGTCGACGGACCGCACTTCCTGGGCCATATCGTCAACCATGTGGTGTTGGACCCACGCGACGGGCAAACCGTGCTCGCCGCCGCGAAAACCGGGCACCTCGGACCGACGATCTTCCGCTCGACCGATCGCGGTCGCAGCTGGCGGGAGGCCTCCGGACCCCCTGCCTTCGCACGGGACGAGACAGGCCAGGGACGCGCGGTGGACCATACGTTCTGGCTCACGCCGTGCCACGCCAACGAAAGCCGGGCATGGTACGCGGGCACCTCGCCCCAGGGGCTGTTCCGCTCGGACGATGGCGGCGACACCTGGCGGCCGTTCTCGTGCATCAACGACGATCCCGCTTACCGGGAATGGATGGGCACCGTGCAGGACGGCACACCGGACGGCCCGAAGCTGCACTCGATCATCGTCGATCCACGCGACCCGGCGCACCTCTACTTCGCCATGTCGGGCGGGGGTGTGCATGAATCACGCGACGCCGGGCGCACCTTCCGGCCGGTACTGAAGGGACTCGAAGTCGTCGACGGCTTCGACGCCACGACCCCCACCTTCCACGACCCGCATTGTGTGCGCCTGTGTCCGAGCCGGCCGGACCGCCTTTATCAGCAGAACCACTGCGGCATCTATCGGCTCGATCGTCCCAGCGACGAATGGTTGCGCATCGGCCGCAACATGCCCGCCGACGTCGGCGACATCGGCTTCCCCCTCGTTGTGCACCCACGCGAAGCCGACGTGGCTTGGGTCTTTCCGATGGACGGCCAGTCGGTATGGCCGCGCACCAGCCCGGACGGACGGCCCGCCGTCTATTCCACCGCGGACGGCGGCGCGACGTGGAAGCGCCTCGATCGGGGCCTGCCCGCCGCGCAAGCCTGGTGGACCGTCAAGCGCCAGGCAATGTGTGCCGATGGATGTGACCCGGTGGGAGTGTATTTCGGCACGACCAGCGGGGAACTCTGGATGAGCGCGAACGGGGCCGACCCATGGACCTGCATCGCGCGCCACCTCCCGGAGATCTACGGCGTCGAAGCCATGTCCGGACTCGGCCCTGCATGAACGTGCTGGTCCCTTCGCCTCTGCGCAGCTATACCGCCAGCCGCATCGTCGAGGCGGAAGGGGAGTGTCTGGACGACCTGCTGATCGACCTCGACCGGCAGTATCCCGGCATCCGCTTCCGCATGGTCGACGAACAGGGTCGCATCCGGCCCCACCTTCGCTTCTTCCTGCAGGGCAGGCAATTGTTCGACCTGCGACAGAAACTGGAGCCGGATGCCGAACTGACGATCGTTCAGGCGCTGAGTGGCGGCTGAAGTCCGCGCAGCAGGTCGGCCTTCAGGTCGTCGACCGATTCCAGTCCGACGGCGACGCGCAGCAGGCCGTCGCTGATCCCCGCCGCGGCGCGAGCTTCCGGCGTGATGCGGCCATGGGTCGTGGTCGCCGGGTGGGTGATGGTGGTCTTGGTGTCACCGAGATTGGCGGTGATCGAGATCATCCGGGTGGAATCCACGACGCGCCAGGCCGCCTCGCGACCGCCCTCGACCTCGAAACTCACGATCGCGCCGCCCGATTTCTGCTGGCGCATCGCCAGCGCGTGCTGCGGATGCGACGGGAGCCCCGGGTAGAACACCCGCGCTACTCCGGGCTGCTGCTCGAGCCAGCGCGCGAGTTCGAGTGCAGCAGTGGACTGCGCCTCCATGCGGATGCGCAAGGTTTCCAGTCCCTTCAGGATGATCCAGGCATTGAACGGCGACAGCGTCGGGCCGGCTGTGCGCAGGAACTTGAGCACTTCATCGGTGATCGCCTTCCTGCCCGCCACCGCTCCACCCAGAACACGGCCCTGACCGTCCAGGTACTTCGTTGCCGAATGCACCACTACGTCTGCGCCAAAATCGAGCGGACGCTGCAGTGCAGGCGAGCAGAAGCAGTTGTCGACAGCGAGGATCGCGCCCGCCGCGTGCGCAATCGCTGCAACGCCGGCGATATCGACCACCTCGGTGAGCGGATTCGACGGCGTCTCGATGAAGAAGAGCCTGGTGCGGGGTCGCACCGCGTCGCGGTAGGCCTGGAGCTCGGTCGCGGGCACGAAGCTCGTCTCGATGCCGAACTTGCTGAGGATGTTGCCGAACAGTTGTTGCGTCGCACCGAACAGTCCGTTCGACGCCACGACGTGATCTCCTGCCTGCAACACGGCCATCGCCAGCGACAGGATCGCGGACATGCCCGACGCGGTGGCTACGCAGGCCTCGGCACCCTCCAGCGCAGCCAGCCGCGTCTGCATCGCGGTGACGGTCGGGTTGGTGAAGCGTGCGTAGACGTTGCCTTCCTCTTCGCCGGAAAACCGCGCTGCCGCCTTGGCGGCGCTTTCGAAGACGAAGCTCGAGGTCAGGTACAGCGCCTCGCTGTGCTCATTGAACTGGCTGCGCTCGATACCGGCGCGCACCGCCAGGGTGTCTGGATCAAAATCGTTGCTCATGCTGGAAAATGCCTCTCCCTACCGCCTCAGTGCTCGCTGCCGGACGCGAGGTTCAGATCGAGCTGCCCCCCTTCGGCATCATCCGAGGCATCGCCCGTGCCCGGCTTTTCCTCACCGCGCTGGCTCTCGACCCCGTTCAGGTACTCCGCAGTGACGTCCCCGGTGATGTAGATGCCATCGAAACACGAGGTCTCGAAGCAATTGATCGCCGGATTCACCGCGCGCACCGCTGCCTTGAGGTCTTCCAGATCCTGGTAGATCAGGCCATCGGCACCGATCGATTCGCCGATCTGCGCCTCATCGCGATCGGAAGCGATCAGCTCGGAGCGCGTCGGCATGTCGATGCCATAGACGTTGGCGTACCGGACGGGGGGCGCCGCGGACGCCAGGTACACCTTGTTGGCACCGGCCTCGCGCGCCATGGTCACGATTTCCTTGCTCGTCGTACCGCGCACGATCGAGTCGTCGACGAGCAGCACGTTCTTGCCGCGGAACTCCTGGGGGATCGTGTTCAACTTCTGACGCACCGATTTGCGCCGCGTCGCCTGCCCCGGCATGATGAAGGTGCGCCCGATGTAGCGGTTCTTGACGAAGCCCTCGCGATACGGCAGCCCCAGCTTGTGTGCCATTTCCATCGCGGCAGGCCGACTCGAGTCCGGAATCGGAATGACGACGTCGATGTCGATGTGAGGGTGGGTGCGCTTCAGCTTTTCGGCAAGGAATTCGCCCATCTTCACCCGCGACTCATAGACCGACACACCATCGATGATCGAATCCGGACGCGCCAGATAGACGAACTCGAACATGCACGGCGCCTCGACGGTCTTTGCTGCGCACTGACGGCTGTGGAAAGTGCCGCGCGTATCGATCAGCACCGCTTCTCCCGGCGCGACGTCACGCAGCAGCTTGAAGCCGAGCACGTCGACCGCCACCGACTCCGAGGCCACCAGCCACTCGGAGCCCGCATCGGTGTCGTTGCGGCCGATCACCAGAGGACGGATGCCATAGGGGTCGCGGAAAGCGAGCAGGCCGTAACCCGCGATCATGACCACCACCGCGTAGGCGCCGCGGCAGCGCCGATGGACGCCCGCGACCGCACGGAACACCGCATCCTCATCCAGCTTGAGGCCGTTGCACGCCGCTTGCAGCTCGTGGGCCAGCACATTGAGCAGGACTTCAGAATCGGAGTTCGTGTTGATGTGGCGTAGATCCGCCAGGAACATCTCGCGCTTGAGCGCGCCCGCGTTGGTCAGATTACCGTTGTGCGCCAGCAGCAGGCCGAAGGGCGAATTCACGTAGAAGGGCTGAGCTTCGGCCGCGTTATAGGCCGAACCAGCCGTCGGATAGCGCACGTGGGCAATACCCCAGTTGCCGGCCAGGTTGCGCATGTTCCGGGTACGGAATACGTCGCGCACCAGGCCCGAGCCCTTGTGCATGTGAAAACGCCCGCCCTCCGAGGTGGCGATGCCCGCTGCATCCTGTCCGCGGTGCTGGAGCACTTGCAGCCCGTCATAGAGCAGCTGATTGACCGGATTGGTGGCGACGACCCCGAGAATTCCGCACATGGAAACCTGCCTATCTGAAACGAATTTTGTCGGCCACCGCTTGCGGCAGCCAGGGCTTGGAGGCGATGACCGCCGCCTCCATGGGCGGCGCGAACATGGCCTGCGACCACCATGCCTGACTGGAAAGACCCGCAAGTCCTCCGATCAGCACCGAAACGAATGCGATGGCAAGGCCACGCAGGATCCCGAACAGAGCGCCGAAGAAGCGATCGGTTGCCCCCAGCCCCGCGGCGCGCAACAACTGCCTCAGAAGGTAGCGCAACAATGCTGCCACGAGCAGCACACCGACGACGATGAGGGCCACGCCCGCCACCTGCCGCCAGACGGGCTCGGCAATAAGACCGGCAAAGAGCTCGGCGGCGCTCTCGTTGTAGCGCCATGCGGCAAACAGCGCAAGCAGCCATGCCAGCACGGCCATGACTTCGCTGACGATCCCGCGCCACAGGCCGACCGCGGCGGAAAGACCCAGCACGCCGAGGAAAACGTAATCGAACGCCGTCATCGTTCGCTTCAGCGCGGGCTCAGCGCAGCGCTGTAACCTTGCGCCTTCAGCTTCGCCGCGGTCCTGTCCGCCGCCTCGCGGCCATTGACCGGACCGATCCGCACGCGAGTCACGCTGCCGGCCTTCTCCGTGTAGGCGGCAAAGCCCTGCTTCTTGAGATCGGCAGCGATTCGCGCGGCTTTCTCAGCATCGCCGAACGCCCCGACCTGGACGACGTAGGCCTCGTTCCGCGGAGCCGGCTCCTGGCCGCCAAGCGCGGCCTTCGCACGCGCCGCTTCCGCGTCCGCAGCGGACAGTGCCGGCTTCGCCTCCGCCCGCAGCTCGGGCCGGGCTTCGGTGCGGGACTCGGCCTTCGGCTCGGATCGGGGCAGCGGCGTCGGCGCGACGGCGACGGGCGGCTTCGCCGCGGCACCATCGGGTTCGACGCTCGTCCCCGCGGCCGGCTGCTCGTCCGGCGCCGGCGCAACCGGCGCCTCGACTTCCGCACGATCGCGACCGCCAATTGGGCGCGCCCCGCCGCCATCGCGGTCGGGAATCGAGACCTGGATGTCCTGGCTCGCCGAACGCGGCGCCTGGTCCATCATCATCGGCAGCACGATCGCGGCCAGCAAAGCCAGGGCGGCGGCGCCTACCAGGCGCCGTCGCGAGCGCTTCTTGAGTTCGAGATTGTCTGCGTCGCTCACCGAAAAACTCTGTCAGTGCCTTGTTGCCCGGACCGCCGCAAGCACATCCGCCACGGTCAGGAAGGATCCGAAAGCGACAATTCTATCACCCTCCGCGGCGCTCTTTTGCGCTGCGGCAAACGCGGCCCCGGGCGAGGCGAAGCAATGAATGGCCGAGCTCACACCGGCGGCACGCAGCAACTCCGCGAGCGCTTGCGCACGCATGCCACGCGGTCCGGGCAGATCTGCAAGCATCCAGTGGTCGATACGGTCACGCAGCAAGGCGATCACCCCCGCGACGTCCTTGTCCCGCAGCATGCCGAACACCGCGTAGGTTTCGGGAAAGAAGCCCATGCTGCCTAGATTCTCGGACAGCACGCCAGCTGCCTGCGGGTTGTGCGCGACATCGAGCACCACCGACGGCCGACCGGGCAGAACCTGGAATCGACCCGGAACGTCGACCAGCATCAGCCCCTGGCGCACCGCCTGCATCGATACGGGAATGCGGTCGCGCAGCGTATCGAGGGCGGTCAGCACCGCAGCGGCATTGAGCAGCTGGTTCGCGCCGCGCAGCGCCGGATAGGCCAGACCGGCACGCTTCACCAGCGCGCCCTGCGCGGGCGGCGTGGCGTAACGCCAGTACCCCCACTGCTGGCGGTCACCCCCGAAGCCGAAGTCCCGTCCGCTCACCCACAAACAGGCCCCGATCGCGGCGGCGTGCTCCAGCAGCGAGGCAGGTGGCTGCGGGTCGCCGCACACCGCCGGACGGCCCGGGCGGAAGATTCCCGCCTTCTCCCGTCCGATCGCCTCGCGGTTGTCGCCCAGATACTCCATATGGTCAAGCGCAATGCTGGTGACGATCGCACAGTCCGCATCGAACACATTCACGGCATCAAGCCGACCACCGAGACCGACTTCGAGGATGATCACATCCGGCTTCACCTGCTTGAAGATCGTCCAGGCGGCAAGCGTGCCGTGCTCGAAATAGGTGAGCGGCGTCTCTCCGCGCACGCGCTCGACCGCAGCGAAGCCGGCAATCAGTTGCTCGTCGCTTGCATCGCGCCCGTCGATGCGCACGCGCTCGTTGTAACGCAGCAGGTGCGGCGAGCAGTAGCAGCCGACGCGGTAGCCCGCCGCCAGCAGGATGCTTTCGAGCATCGCACAGGTCGAACCCTTGCCGTTGGTTCCGCCGACCGTGATCAGGACGGCGTCGGGATCCGGCCCCAATGCCGCACGTACCACCTCGACCCGGTCGAGTCCGAGCTTGATCGTCTGCGCATGCCGCCCCTCGAGCAGGGACAGCCATTCATCCAGCGTCTGCGGCAAGTGCGCGCCGCCATTCTCTTCGTGCTTCAACCGGCCACCGATGGCTGACGGGTTAACAGGGCGAGCAGGCTGGCCAGTTGCTCGCGCATCTGGCGGCGGTCGACGATCATGTCGATCGCGCCCTTCTCGAGCAGGAACTCCGAACGCTGGAAACCCTCGGGCAGCTTCTCGCGCACCGTCTGCTCGATCACGCGCGGCCCGGCGAAGCCGATCAGTGCGCCCGGCTCGGCAATGACCACATCGCCCATGAAGGCGAAACTCGCCGACACCCCCCCCATCGTCGGATCGGTCAGAACGGTGACGAAGGGCAGCTTGCGCTCGGCAAGCTGCGTGATGGCAGCGGTCGTCTTGGCCATCTGCATCAAGGAGAACAGCCCCTCCTGCATGCGAGCGCCGCCCGATGCGGTGAAGCAGATGAATGGCACGCGCTGCTCGAGCGCCGCACGGGCGCCGCGCACGAAGCGCTCACCGACCACCGACCCCATGGAGCCGCCAAGGAACTCGAACTCGAAGCACGCAACGACGACCGGTACCGTCAGGATGGCACCCTGCATCACCACCATCGCATCGGCTTCACCGGTGTCGGATACCGCCGCCGCAAGACGCTCGGGGTACTTCCGCGAATCCTTGAACTTGAGCGGATCCATCGGCAGTACTTCGGCGCCGATCTCGAAGCGGCCTTCGGCGTCGAGCAGCAGATCCAGACGCTGGCGGGCGCGCAGACGCTGATGATGGCCGCACTTCGGACAGACATTGAAATTGCTCTCGAGGTCGGAGCGGTACAGCACCGCTTCGCAGGCTGGACACTTGCTCCACAAACCCTCGGGAATGGACTTGTTGCGCAGGGCCGATTCGCTACGCTTGATCTTCGGCGGCAACAGTTTCTGCAGCCAGCTCATTGCTTGGCTCCTTGGTTGGGCGCGAGCGCGTCAAGAGCCTCGCGGATGCCGTTAATGAAGGCCTCCACATTGGCCACCACGCTCTCCCGCGGGCTGCTCTCGATCTCCTCGATGATGCGACTGCCGATCACTACCGCATCAGCCACCGCACCGATGCGCTGGGCACTGCCCGCATCGCGAATGCCGAATCCGACGCCGACCGGCATGCCGACCGCAGCACGAATCACCGGAATGCGGCGCGCGACCTCGTCCAGATCGAGCTTGCCGCTGCCGGTCACCCCCTTCAGGGAAACATAGTAGATGTAGCCGCTGCCCGCCCGCGCCACATCGGCAAAGCGCTTCTCGGTCGACGTCGGCGCCAGCAGGAAGATCGGGTCGAGCCCGGCCGCCTTGGCGGTACCGGCGAAATCGACACACTCTTCCGGCGGGTAATCGACGACGAGCACGCCGTCCACGCCAGCGGCTCTGGCCTCACTGACGAAGCGCTGGGCGCCCATCGCTTCGATCGGGTTCGCATACCCCATCAGCACGACGGGCGTGGCCGCGTCGTCCGCGCGAAAGGCGCGCACGCACTCGAACACCTTGCGCAGGCTCATGCCTCTGGCGAGCGCGCGCTCCGATGCGCGCTGGATGGTCGGGCCATCAGCCATCGGATCGGAAAACGGCACGCCGAGCTCGATGATGTCGGCACCGCCCCTGACGAGCGCGTGCATCAACGGAACGGTGAGTTCCGCGTCGGGATCCCCCGCAGTGATGAACGGAATCAGCGCCTTGCGGCCTTGGCCCTGCAGACGCTGGAAGGTAGCTTGAATTTTCGACATGTCGGAGTCAGAACGGGCCGCGATGCGGCCCGTGGAAGTTGTTCAGAACTGGATGCCCGAGCGCTCGGCAACGGTATGCATGTCCTTGTCGCCGCGACCGGAGAGGTTCACCAGCAGGATGCGATCCTTGGGCAGGGTCGGCGCGAGCTTGGCGGCATACGCCAGCGCATGCGAGGACTCGAGCGCGGGGATGATGCCCTCGAGGCGGCACAGGTCGTGGAAGGCCTGCAGCGCTTCGGCATCGGTCACCGCCACGTATTCGGCACGACTGGAATCCTTCAGCCACGCGTGTTCCGGCCCGACGCCCGGGTAATCGAGACCTGCCGAAATCGAGTGGGTCTCGATGATCTGGCCGTCCTCGTTCTGCATCAGATAGGTGCGATTGCCGTGCAGCACGCCGGCCTTCGCGTTGGCGGTGAGCGGTGCCGCGTGACGACCCGTCTGGATGCCTTCGCCCGCCGCCTCTACCCCGACGAGCTTGACGCCCGGCACGCCGATGTAGGGATGGAAGATCCCGATCGCGTTGGAGCCCCCACCAACGCAGGCGAGGACGTAGTCCGGCTGGCGACCGGCCAGTTCGGGCATCTGCACCAGGCATTCCTTACCGATCACGGTCTGGAAGTCGCGCACCATCATCGGATAGGGATGCGGACCGGCCACAGTGCCGATGATGTAGAAGGTATCGGCGATGTTGGTCACCCAGTCGCGCATCGCCTCGTTCAGCGCATCCTTGAGCGTCTTCGAGCCGGACTCCACCGGTACGACCGTAGCGCCGAGCAGCTTCATGCGGTACACATTGGCCGCCTGGCGCTTGACGTCCTCGGACCCCATATAGACGACGCACTGCATGCCGTAGCGGGCGGCGATCGTCGCTGTCGCCACGCCATGCTGGCCGGCGCCGGTCTCGGCGATGACACGCGGCTTGCCCATGCGGCGCGCGACCAGCGCCTGGCCGATGCAGTTGTTCACCTTGTGCGCGCCGGTATGGTTCAGATCTTCGCGTTTGAGGTAGATCTGCGCCCCGCCAAAGCGGTCAGACAGGCGTTTCGCATGGTAGATCGGGCTCGGGCGGCCGACGTAGTGCTTGAGTTCGTACTCGAATTCAGCAATGAACGCCGGGTCGTTCTGGCAGGCCTCGTAGGCCTCCCGCAGTTCGACCAGCGCAGGAATCAGGGTCTCGGCAACGAAGATGCCACCATAGGGGCCGAAGTGGCCGCTGGCATCTGGAAACTGGTAGGGCGTGTCAGCCATCTGCATTTCTAACTCCGGCAATGAATGCAGCCATTCGTGCTGCATCCTTGATTCCCTTCGCACTTTCAACGCCGCTCGAGACGTCCACCGCCCACGGTCGAAGCCGCCGCACGGCCTCGGCTACGTTGTCGGGGTCGAGCCCGCCCGACAGGATCAGCGGGCGGCCTAGCCCGGCAGGAATGAGGGACCAGTCGAAAGTCTTCCCTCCGCCGCCATAACCGTCTACGAAGGCGTCGACGAGAATGCCACGTGCGCCGGGATATAAAGTCGAGAATTCTATCAGATCGACTCCGGGCCGCATCCTTGCCGCCTTGATCCAAGGCCGGCCATGGCGCGCGCACTCGGCATCCTGCTCGTCGCCGTGAAATTGCAGCAGCTGCAACGGCACCTTTGACAGCGCCTCGGTGACGAAAGTCCGATCAGGATTGACGAACAGGCCGACCGCCGTGACGAAGGGCGGCAACAGCGCGGCAAGCTCTGCCGCCTGTTCGAAACTCACCGCCCGCGGACTCGGTGGATAGAAGACGAAGCCGATCGCGTCGGCGCCACTGTTGACGGCCGCGCGGACATCCTCCGGCCGCGTGAGGCCGCAGATCTTGATTCGGGTACGAGACATTCAGATCACGGGTAGCTGGGGCAGCGCGATGATACGCCCATCGTTCGGCAGCGACCAACGCGCCGGGTAGCTCACGCCGCATAGATACAGACCGTCCGCCGTGAAGGTCGGCGCAGCGCGGCTGCGGTCGCGCGCTGCGAGGACTTCGGCGAGCCAGCCGGGAGGGTAGCGGCCCTTCCCGACGTATACCAGCGCACCGACAAGATTGCGGATCATGTGGTGCAGGAAGCCGTTGGCACGAAAATCGAACATGAAGCAGTCGCCCTCGCGTCGCACCGTCGCCTCGTGCAGGTGCCTGACGGGCGACCGGGCCTGACAGCCTGCCGCACGGAATGTGGTGAAGTCGTGCGTTCCGACGAGGGCGCTGGCAGCCTCGGCCATCAACCGTCCGTCGAGCGGCAGGTGGAACCAGCCCACTCGCCCCGAGAGCAGCGCCGGGCGCGTGGAGGTATTCACCAGCAGGTAGCGATAGCGCCGCTCGAAAGCGAGGAAGCGAGCGTGAAAGGTCTCGTCGACCTCGACCGCCCAGCGCACGACCACGGACGCCGGCAGATTCGCATTGACGCCTCGCACCCAGGCGGAAGACGGCCGCACCGCGGTCGTGTCGAAATGAACGACCTGAGCGGTAGCATGCACGCCGGTGTCGGTGCGGCCGGCGCAATGCAGTCTGACGGGCTCGTCCGCGATCCGCTGCAGCGCAAGCTCCAGGGTGTCCTGAACCGTACGCCCATGCCTCTGGCTCTGCCAGCCTTCGAAGGCGTCGCCCGCATATTCGACACCCAAGGCGATCCTCGTCATGCAAGGCCCCACACGGCGAGCGACAGCACCACCGCCGCACCGACCAGGCACTCGGCAGGACCGAGCGATTCGCGTTCAAGGCGGACAACCGCAACGACCGGGGAGTCGTCATCCTCCAGCAGCCAGGCGCGCCAGCCACGGGCCTTCGCCCCCTCGACCGCTTCGACATGGCGAAGCACGAGGAGCAGACGCAGCGCGAGCTTCTCCGACGGCAACCCGATCCAGGCAGCTGGACGGCAGATCGCGTGCAGCCCGCTCACCAGCCTGTCTACCGACAGGCGCTCGAGCACGATGGCCACACTTGCGATGACGGCGATCAGCCTCAGCGCATGCTCGGACGCGAGGACAAGCCCTTCCCGACTGGGCCCCAGCTCTGGCCACTGCGTGAGCACGGACTCCCCCGGCGTTAGCCAGCCGAACAACACCAGGATCGCAGCGAGCAGCACGCGAATCCGGCGCAGCAGAGCGAGAAAACGCCCGCGTGCAAGGATCATGGCCGCCGCGGCGATCGCAGCGGCCGCCCAAGGGAGCGTCGCGGCAGGCAGCGACTGCAGGGTCCCGAGACCCGTCAGCCAGAGCAGAAGCAGAAAACCCGAGTGCATGAAAATGTAAAGGCCGCCGCGCAGCCTTCGCTCCGCGGCGGCCCGAAGTGAGAGTTCAGCCCAGTCTCGCGACGATCTCGCGAGCGACGGCCTGTTGCTGCGCGCTACCCTCGCGCACGACCTCGTCGAGCAGTTCGAGCGCGCCCTCCTTGTCTCCCATTTCCTCATAGGCGCGCGCGAGTTCGATCTTCGTCTCGATCTCTTCGTGATTGGCGGCAAGCGGCCCCTGCGGCCCGGCTCCAGTCCCGGAAGCGCTCACCTCCGGCACCTCCTCGGGCGCCGCGCCCAGGCCATCGAGATTGAGATCTATGGACGTCAGGTCCAGGCTTGGTGCGACACCTGCCTCAACCGGGTGCGGCTCGAGATCGAAGTCGAAATCGAGCAGGCCCTCGTCGAAGTCTGCCTTGGATTCGACCGCCGCCGCAGCACTCGCCTGGGTGGCTGGCGGTCCGCTCTCGGGGCCCGGCGCTGCGCTGCCGCTCCCTGCCACGTCCGCTGCTCCAAGGTCGAGGTCGAGATCAAGATCCGGCAGGTCGAAATCCAGATCGAGTGCGGTCGCATCGGGCGAGAAGGCCGACGATTCAGGCGCAACTACCGTCGCCTGCATGTCAAGGATTTCGGACATCACGATGTCGGACGCGTCTTCCGGAACATCGAAGTCGATGCCGAGCGCTGTCGTCTCCGGCTCGAATGGAGCCGGCGATACGTCGATCATGGTCGCGTTCAGGTCGGGAGCTGTGGCCGTGGCGAAACTCTCGTCAAACCCCGCGAGGTCGAAATCCATGCCTCCCACTTCCGAAGCCTGCACGTCTTCCAGCACGGTTTCGGACATCGCCTGCTCAGTCTGCTGCTCAGCGGCCTGCGGCACCGGGGCCGTCGGCGCACCGACGCTCAGTTCGCCCACATCCAGATCAAAGGTAAGCCCCTCGACATCTGGCTCAACCCCAGTCACAGGGACATCGAGTTCCACGCCAGTTGCTGCCGACACCCCAGCCTCTGCGACCGGGGTTTCGTCGATGCCAAGATCGAAATCGATGACGTCCAGTGTCGCCGGCAACTCCGCTTCGGGTGCAGACTCGACCGCCACGCCCGCCTCATCGTCGATCCGATCGGAAAACTGTGCCAATTCCCCCGGCCGCGTCCAGGTGTCCTTCAATTGCGAATGACTCGGTTCCACAGCCGGCATCGACGACGTGAAATCGAGCGCGGACAGACTCTCCGGCTGAACGGCATCGGGCTCGGAGACCAACGGCGCCGCAGCGCTGTCGCCCGCAGCAACAGGCGCAGTGACGGCTGCGGCTGCCACCCCCGCACCCAAACCCGCAAAAACGGAAAGCGGAACCTCGGTAACCGGCGCGGTCATGTCCGCATCGGTCACGGGTGCGCGCTCACCATAAAGCGGATTCTCGGGGTCGAGCTTGCGACCCATCGCCGCCGCACGCTCCCAGTCCGCGCCGCGCCCTCCGGTGCGGGCGTAGAGGTCGGTTGCGACCGTCTCGAACTGCTTGACGCTCTTGCGTTGAGCGTAGATCTCGAGAAGCTTGAGATAGATGGCAGCCCGCTCGGGATCGACCTTCATTGCATCCTGCAGAATCTCCTCGGCCTGGGCATCGCGTCCGTATGCCATGTAGACATCGGCCTCGGCGACCGGGTCGACCCCCTCATCCGTATCGATCGCAGAGAGACCCGACTGACTGAAGTCGGTCATCAGCATGCTGGCACCGGTATCGACGCTCTGTCCGCCGGTTTCGCCGAACACTGCCTTCCCCGCCACCGGGGAAACCTCGCCAGCGCCATCCTCGCCTGCCGGAGCCGCAGCGGATGCCGCACGCCGTTGGCGCAACTTCAGGCCCGCCAGCGCAAGCAACAGGGCGATTACGCCCCCCCCGGCAGCCAGCATGGTCGGGTCGCCCATGACCGACTCGAGGAAACCCGGCTCTTCGGGCGCCGGCGGTGGCGGTTGGACCTTCCTGGGTGCAGCCGGCTTGGGTGCAGCGGCCTCGGGCTTGGGGGCTTCCTCCGCCACGGCCGGTTTGGCCGCTTCAGTCGCTGCAGGCTGAACCGCGGGCTCCTGCGTTTTCTCGGGCAAAGCGGCAGTCGCGGGAGCGGCCTCGGACGCAGCAGGCGCGGACGTCGGCGTTGACGCTTGCGAAGACGGAGCGGGACCCGCAGCCGGCACACCGCCAGCCTGCTGCTGCGCCTGCGCGAGCGACGCGCTGCGCACTTCCAGCAGCTTCTGCATGTCCCGAATGCTCTGCTCGAGCTGGGCTAGGCGCTGATTGGCATCCTGCAAGGCCTTCTCGCGTGTCGCGAGCTCTTCCTCGAGCGCCTGCAGGCGCGCGCCAGCATCGCCTTCGCCCGGCTTTGCTGACCGTGAAACGCGAACCTTGTCACCACTGTCTGCTGCCTGGCGCGCCTCCTCGACCTTGGGCACCACGCGGCCACCGCTGGCCTGCTCAGCCTCGGCTTCGGCAGCAGCCGGTCTGGCTGCGACCGAGCCCGCTAGCCGCCGCCTGTAGGCCTCGAAATCCGCAGACTGGGCAACGATTTCACGCCTTGCCTCGACCGCATCGATGGACTGCACCCGGTCTGCCGAGGGCACGGAAAGCACCGCACCGGCGCGCAGGCGATTGATGTTGGCGCCGTCGAAAGCGCCCGGATTGGCGCGGAAGAGCGCGACCAGCATCTGCTCAAGACTGGCGCCCGCAGGCGCGGTCGACGCTGCGATGCTGCGCAGCGTGTCGCCTCGCCTGACGGTATAGCGGTCAACCACTGGGGCGGCCGCAGGCACCCTGGAAGGCTCGCGCACGACCGGGGTCGCGGCAGCCGGCATCGATGGCGCGGCCGGCGCCTCGGCTCGCGCAGTGACAGGCTTCGGCGCTGCGAGATCGACCGGATCGAGCAGGAAAGTGTATTCGCGCGAAAGCTGGCCCGACGCCCAATTGAGCTCGACCAGCAACTCCATGAAGGGATCGTTGATCGGGCGGACGCTGGATAGCCGGATCAACGGTCGGCCGCCGCGGGTATCGAGGCTGACCCTGACAGCCGATGCAGCGGACGAAAAGGGCAGATTGGCGGCGCGGAAAGCTTCGACGGAACCTATGCGCGCACTCAGCGACTGCAGCTCCTGAGGCGTCGCACTCACGGCAATCTCCGCGCGGAGCGGCTGTCCCAGACCACTGAAAACGTTGATCTGCCCCAGGCTGGCAGCCTGGCTGCCTAGGGGAAACGAGGCGATCGCGAGCGCGATCAGGGATGCCTTGAACGACGTCTTCATGATGTTTTTCAACCCGCGTTTCTCCCGGAGGCTTGTCCCGAGGCGCTCTGGCCATGAGTCTGGCTTAACAATCTAGCATCCTCGCGTATTTCACGCTGTATTCATCTCGCCTGCAAACCGTCTCTATCGTGACTTAATTCCGCCCGTCGGCGAAATGCAGCGCGGCAGGGAGCCTGGGCCCCCTGCGCCCACGCACCGAGAGTCAGCGCTCGATCAGGATACGCAGCATGCGGCGAAGCGGCTCGGCCGCCCCCCACAGGAGTTGATCGCCGACCGTGAACGCGCCCAGATAGTCCGGCCCCATCGCCAGCTTGTGGAGGCGCCCGACCGGGACCGACAGGGTGCCGGTGACGGCCGTCGGGGTGAGTTCGCGTTCCGTGATCTCGCGCTCGTTCGGCACCACCTTCACCCACTGGTTGCCGCCGGCGATGATCTCGCTCACCTCGTCGAGCGGCACGTCCTTCTTCAGCTTGATCGTCAGCGCCTGGGAATGGCAGCGCATCGCGCCGATGCGGACGCACAGGCCGTCGATCGGGATCGAGCCCGCAGCGCGGAACGGCGCGTTGCCGAGGATCTTGTTGCACTCGGCCCCGCCCTTCCACTCTTCCTTGCTCTGGCCATGTTCGACTGGAACGTCGATCCACGGGATCAGGCTCCCAGCGAGCGGCGTGTTGCGGAAGTTCTTCTTCGGGAAGCCTTCCGAGCGCATCGTCTCGGCCACCTTGCGGTCGATCTCGAGGATGGCAGACGCCGGATCGGCGAGCAGATCCTTCACCGAATCATGGATGGTGCCCATCTGCGCGATCAGTTCGCGCATGTTCTGCGCGCCCGCGCCCGACGCGGCCTGATAAGTCATCGCCGAGATCCACTCGACGAGACCATGCTTGAACAGGCCCCCGAGGCCCATCAGCATCAGCGACACCGTGCAGTTACCGCCGATCCAGTCACGACCACCCTTTGCGAGCGCGGCGTCGATGACGTTGCGGTTGACCGGATCGAGGATGATCACTGCGTTGTCTTCCATGCGCAGCGCGCTCGCGGCGTCGATCCAGTGACCGTTCCAGCCGGTCGCACGCAGCTTCGGGTACACCTCCTTGGTGTAGTCGCCCCCCTGGCAGGTGATGACAATGTCGCACGCCTTGAGGGCGTCGATGTTCATCGCGTCCTGAAGCGGCTCCGCTGCCTCCTTGCCGCCGAGCACCGGCGCCTTGCCACCCGCGTTCGAGGTGGAAAAATACACTGGCTCGATGTAGGCGAAATCGCCCTCTTCCACCATGCGCTGCATCAGCACGGAACCCACCATTCCGCGCCAGCCGACCAGACCGACTCGATTCATGACCTTGCTTCCTAAACCAGACTTCAATTCGACTGCGTCACAGTGCGGCGAGCACGGCGTCGCCCATTTCCTTCGTCCCTACCCGGCGTGTGCCCGGTTCGTAGATGTCGCCGGTGCGATAACCCTGCGCGAGCACCTTCTTCACCGCGTTTTCGATGCGCTGGGCGCCCTGCTCGTTGCCGAACGAGTAACGCAGCATCATCGCCGCCGACAGCATCGTCGCCAGCGGATTGGCCAGGTTCTTGCCCGCGATGTCGGGAGCCGATCCATGCGAAGGCTCGTACATGCCCTTGTTGTCTGCGTTCAGCGACGCCGACGGCAACATGCCGATCGAGCCGGTGAGCATTGACGCCTCGTCCGACAGGATGTCGCCGAACATGTTGCCGGTCACCATCACGTCGAACTGCTTCGGGTTGCGCACGAGTTGCATGGCGGCGTTATCCACCAGCATGTGGGTCAACTCGACCTCCGGGTAATCCTTCTTCGTTTCTTCGGCAATATCGCGCCAAAGTTGAGTGGTTTCGAGCACGTTCATCTTGTCGACGGAACACAGCTTTTTGCCGCGCTTCATCGCCGCCTCGAAGGCTACGCGCAGGATGCGGCGAATCTCGTATTCGGCGTAGATCATGGTGTTCCAGCCGACACGCTGCTGCGTCCCGTTGACTTCGCGCAGTTCGATACCGCGCGGCTGGCCGAAGTAGATGTCGCCGGTCAGCTCACGCACGATCAGAATGTCGAGACCGGACACGACTTCGGGCTTCAGCGTCGACGCATTGGCCAATTCGGGATAGAGGATCGCCGGTCGCAGGTTGGCGAACAGCGCCAGATCCTTGCGGATGCCGAGCAGACCCAGTTCCGGGCGCTGATGGCGCGGGAAGGAATCCCACTTCGGGCCGCCGACGGCGCCGAGCAGGATCGCATCCGCCTCGCGCGCGAGCTTGAGCGTCGCCTCCGGCAGCGGCGTGCCGGTCGCATCGACGGCGCAGCCGCCGACCAGGCCCTCTTCAATCTCGAACTTCAGCTCGATCGCGTCGAGCACGCGAATGGCCTGAGCCATGATCTCCGGACCGATGCCGTCACCCGGCAGTACACAAATCTTCATCGGTTCAATTCTCCACATGAGGCCGATCGATGACGATCAGGCGAAGTAATAGGGGTGTTCGGCGCGGCGTTGCGCCTCGAATGCACGGATCTTGTCCGCCTGGCGCAGGGTCAGGCCGATGTCGTCCCAGCCGTTCAAGAGGCATTCCTTGCGGAAGGGATCGACTTCGAACGCGATCGCCTTGCCATCCGGCCGGGTGATCGTCTGCGCGGCGAGATCGACCGTCAGGCGGTAGCCCTCGCTGGCCGCGCACTGACGGAAAAGTTCGTCCACCTCGTCGGCGCCGAGCTTGATCGGCAGCAAACCGTTCTTGAAGCTGTTGTTGAAGAATATGTCGGCGAAGCTCGGCCCGATCAGCACGCGAAAACCGTAGTCCTCCAGTGCCCAAGGCGCATGCTCGCGCGAGCTGCCGCAGCCGAAGTTGTCGCGCGTCAGCAGGATCTGCGCGCCCTGGTAGCGCGGCTGGTTGAGGACGAAGTCCGGATTCAGCGGGCGCGTGCTGTTGTCCTGGCCCGGCTGGCCGACGTCGAGGTAGCGCCACTCGTCGAAGGCGTTGGGGCCGAAGCCGCTGCGCTTGATCGACTTGAGGAACTGCTTCGGGATGATGGCGTCGGTGTCGACGTTGGCGCGGTCTAGCGGCGCCACGAGGCCGTCAAGAACTTTAAATGGCTTCATTATTTCGCTGTCCTCTGGATGATCTCCCCGCCGCGTTCGATGTCCTGCCCGATGCCGCGCACCGTGTTGCAGGCCGCAAGGCTCGCGCCCAGGCTGAGCGCGGCGAGAAGAAGTGCCAGTTTTCTCATGATCTGTTCCGCAATGAGCGCTCGTGTGGCAAGCCGGGGCTCAGCCCAGCGTGCGCACGTCGACGAAGTGGCCGGTCACCGCAGCGGCAGCAGCCATCGCCGGACTGACCAGATGGGTACGTCCGCCCGCACCCTGACGCCCCTCGAAATTGCGGTTCGACGTCGACGCACAGCGCTCGCCCGGTTCGAGACGGTCGGCGTTCATTGCCAGACACATCGAACAGCCCGGCTCGCGCCATTCGAAACCGGCGGCGAGAAACACCTCGTGCAGGCCTTCGGCCTCGGCCTGGCGCTTGACCAGGCCCGAGCCCGGCACCACCAGCACACGTCGCACGTTCGCCGCCTTGCTGCGCCCCCTGGCCACTGCAGCCGCCTCGCGCAAATCCTCGATGCGGGAATTGGTGCACGAACCGATGAAGACCTGATCGACCTTGATCTCGGCAACCGGCGTATTGGCCTCGAGCCCCATGTACTTGAGTGCCCGCTCCATGCCCTCGCGCTTGACCGGATCCGGTTCCTGCGCCGGATCAGGCACGCGATCGCTCACCGTGACCACCATTTCCGGCGAGGTGCCCCAGGTCACCTGCGGCTGAATCGACGCAGCATCGAGTTCGACGACCTTGTCGAACTTCGCGCCATCGTCCGTCTTGAGCGTGCGCCAATAGGCCACCGCCTGCTCCCACGCCTCGCCCGTGGGCGCAAACGGCTTGCCCTTCAGGTAGGCGATGGTGATCTCGTCGACGCCCACCATGCCGGCGCGCGCGCCCGCTTCGATCGCCATGTTGCAGATGGTCATGCGGCCTTCCATCGACAGCGCACGAATCGCGCTGCCGCCGAACTCCATCGCGTAGCCGGTGCCCCCCGCGGTACCGATCTTGCCGATGATGGCGAGCACGATGTCCTTGGCAGTGACACCACGGCCGAGTTGCCCCTCGACCTTGATCAGCAGCGTCTTCGACTTCTTCTGCAGCAGGCACTGCGTCGCGAGCACGTGCTCGACCTCGGAGGTGCCGATGCCGTGCGCCAGGCAGCCGAAGGCGCCGTGCGTCGAGGTGTGCGAATCACCGCACACCACGGTCATGCCCGGCAGCGTGGCGCCGTTTTCCGGCCCGATGACGTGGACGATGCCCTGGCGCTCATCTCTGAACGGGAAATAGGCGAGCGAACCAACCTCGCGGATGTTCGCATCGAGCGTCTCGACCTGCTGACGCGACACTGGATCCTCGATGCCCCGCTCCCAGTGGTCGGTGGGGGTGTTGTGATCGGCGGTGGCAACGATGGAGGAAATGCGCCACGGTTTGCGACCGGCTAGCTTGAGCCCTTCGAAGGCCTGCGGACTGGTGACTTCGTGCACCAGGTGGCGATCGATATAGATCAGCGCCGTGCCGTCGGCCTCCTGGTGGACGACGTGGCTCGACCAGAGCTTTTCGTACAGCGTTTGCGCTTCCATCCAATAAGATCCAAGGAAAGAAAAGGTTACGATTATTTCACAAAGGCCGCCGACCTGAACAGCGGCGCCCGGGCGGCGTCAGCGCCGCGCGCGCTCGTACAGCGGCATCACGCGGGCAGCGTAGTCGACCAATTCGCGCTGGCGAGTGGCATGCGAGGGGTGGGTGGATAGCCACTGCGGAGGCCCGCCGTTGGAGGCACCCGCCATCTTGTTCCACAGTGTCACCGCCGCGCGCGGATCGTAGCCGGCCCGGGCCGCCAGCTCGACGCCCATGCGGTCGGCCTCGATCTCGTATTCTCGCGAGTTCGGCAACTCGAAGCTGACCTTCGCCACCATCCCCATCAGGTCCTGGCCAGCCGAACCCACGCCGAGCAGCGCCCCGGCAACGGAAACGCCGAGTCCGGTCGCCATCGACTTCGACACCTTCTCACGCGCGTGCTCCCGCAATGCATGAGCGATCTCATGCCCCATCACCGCTGCGATCTCGTCGTCGGTCAGATTCAGACGTTCGATAAGCCCGGTATATATCGCCATCTTTCCGCCGGCCATGCACCACGCATTGAGTTCGTTCGAACTGAAGACATTGACCTCCCACTGCCAGCGCAATGCATCCTGCCGAAATGCCCCGGCCTGGGCGGCGAGCCGCGAAACGATGGTCCGCACCCGCTGCACCTGTGCCGGATCACGATTGAGCGCGTTCTTGCCTCGCGCCTCGGCCACCATCTGTTGATACTGCTGGCGGGATGCCTGCTCGACCTCCTGGGCCGAGACCATCATCATTTGCGTACGATCCACGCCGACCGCGCCGCCGGCTGTCGTCTGCACCGTCTGGCAGGCGGTGGCGATCGACGCGGCGAGCAAGGCGGGTATCAGGGAACGCCCAAGCACCTTCATTCGAGATCCTCCGTCAATTCGATTCTTCGTCCGCCGCCGGCCACCCTCGATGCAGCCAGAGGGCGCCTAGCAGCGCGAACCCGGCGCCCAGCGTATACGTCCAGGCGGAGCCGAGCGCGTCCCAGGTGTAACCGCTGACGAGCCCGCCCAGCATTCCGCCCGCACCGAACGACAGGCTGCCGTACAGCGCCTGCCCTTGCGCCTGAAGGCGTCCGGGAAACCAGCGGTTCACCATCGCGATCGCGGCCGCATGATAGGCGCCGAACGTCACGCCGTGCAGCAACTGGGCGAACACCAGCACCGGCAGACTGCCCACGCCCCAGCCGATCAGCACGAAACGCAGCACGGCCACGCCAAACGAGCATAGCAGGATCGTGCGCATCGACCAGCGCCGGGCAAGGCGCGACATCGACATGAACACCGCGATCTCGGCCAGCACGCCCAGCGTCCACATCCAGCCGACCACGCCCTTGCTGTAGCCGTGATCGACCAGATAGATCGAATAGAAGACATACAAGGCGCCGTGCGCCGCGGCCATCAGGAAACAGGCCCCCAGGAGTGCGCGCACCTCCGGCCGCCGCAACGTGTCAAGCAGGCGCACCTGCTCGCGCTGCGTGCCGGACACCGGCGCTTCGGGCACGAGCATCGCGCAGCCGAAGATGCCCGCCAGGACCAGGGCGACCACCCATAACAGCGCAGACACGGGAAGCTGGTCGAGGGCATGCCCCAGCACCAGCACCGCGACGATGAAACCGACGGATCCCCACACCCGGATCCCGCCGTAGCGATGTCCGTCTACACCCAAATGAGCAAACGTGACGCTCTCGATCAGCGGCAGGGCGGCGCTCCAGAAGAAGGACATCAGCGCCATCGCGACGAACAGTCCGGCAAACGACTCGGTGATGAAGAAGATCGAGAAACCGGCGAGGCTCAGCAGGGCCGAGGCACGCACGATGGGCAGGCGCATGCCGAAACGCTCGGCGAGCCAGCCCCACAGACTGGGTGCAAGCACCCGCATGACCTGCATCAGCGACATCAGTACCGCGATGTCGGTGGCCGACAACTTCAGCGCCTGCAGGTAGAGCGCGAAATAGGGCGAGAAGGCGCCGACGAAGGCGAAATACGCAAAGTAGTACGCCGACAGGCGCCAGTAGGGTAGTTTCAAGTCGATTTCACGCGCTCGGACAACGGCCAGGCAGGGTGAAAACCCCGCTCGGTGAAACCGCGCCCATGCTGGCTCCGACGCGCAGCGCAACCGCGATCAGCTCGCCTGCGGCGACGGCACCGGCTGGCTACCGTCCGGCGCCAGCCCTGCGATCTTCGGCGTCGTCGTCACGACGTCGGCGCACTGCGCCCGGTGGCGCAAGGCGTGGTCGATCAGCACCAGCGCAAGCATCGATTCGGCGATGGGCGTCGCACGGATACCGACGCAGGGGTCGTGCCGTCCATGCGTATTGACCACCACCGGATTACCCTGCCGGTCGATGGAACGGCGATCGAGCCGGATGCTGGAGGTGGGCTTGATCGCCATGCTGACCAGAACATCCTGCCCGGTGGAGATGCCACCGACGACACCGCCCGCGTTGTTCGACAGGAAGCCCTGCGGCGTCAGCTCATCGCCATGCTCGGTTCCCCGCTGCGTGATGGACGCGAAGCCCGCTCCGATCTCGACCCCCTTGACCGCATTGATGCCCATCATCGCGTGCGCGATGTCCGCATCCAGCCGGTCATAGACGGGCTCGCCCCAGCCCACCGGAACCCCGCTGGCAACGACGTTGATGCGGGCACCGATCGAATCGCCCGACTTGCGCAACTCGTCCATGTAAGCCTCGAGCTCCGGCACGATGCCCGCATTGGGCGCAAAGAACGGGTTGGCATCGACGTCGTCCCACGACACGAACGGAATCTCGATCGGGCCGAGCTGCGCCATGTAGCCCCGGATCACGATGCCGTATCGCTGCTGCAACCACTTTCGCGCGATCGCGCCGGCGGCAACCCGCACAGCCGTTTCCCGCGCCGACGAACGGCCGCCGCCACGAAAATCCCGGATACCGTACTTCTGCCAGTACGGATAGTCCGCATGTCCAGGGCGGAAGGTGTCGGCGATGTTGCCGTAGTCGCGCGAACGCTGATCCTGGTTGCGGATCAGCAAACCGATCGGCGTACCGGTGGTCAGCCCTTCGAAGACGCCCGACAGGATCTCGACCTCGTCCGGCTCGCGGCGCTGCGTCACATGTCGCGAAGTACCAGGCTTGCGCCGGTCGAGTTCCGCCTGAATTTCCTCGACACTGATCGGCAGCCCCGGCGGACATCCGTCGACCACGCAGCCGATCGCCGGACCGTGAGATTCGCCAAAGGAAGTGACGGTGAACAAGGTTCCGAAGGAATTGCCGGACATGGAGGAGATCCGTTCAGCTGAAAGCAGATTGACAAGAAAAAAGGCGCTGCCGAGTTTAGCACACGCCTTTTTGGGGCCCCGACCGCAGCCGGCCGCGCTACAGCGGCAGGCTGCGGATGATTCGCGTCAGTGGAAGAAGTTCTCCAGGCGCTCGAACACTTCGTGCTCGGCGCCATGCTGGCGCACCGCCAGCACGTCTTCGAGCTTCTCGAGCTGGCGCACCATCTGGTCGAGTCGCTGGTCCTCATACACGAGCAGCCAGATGCGGCTGCGGCGTGCGTCGGTCATCGGCATGCATAGAATGCCTTCGACGTTGAAGGCGCGGCGCGCGAAGAGATTGCAGATGTGGCTCATCACGCCCGGGTGATTGTTCACCTCGAGTTCCAGCACAATCTTGGCGTAGCCGGCTTGCGGCAAGGGGTCGGCAACCTGCTCGATCATCATCAGCCTCCGATCATCTCGGTATTGGCCGCACCCGGCGGCACCATGGGGTAAACGAACTGCTCACGATCGATGGAGACATGGATCAGGCAGGGGCCCGGCTCGGCAAGCACCTGGGCAAGCGTGGCGCGCGGGTTTTCCGCATCGTCGAGATTGACCGCCGGGACGCCGAAGCCTTCAGCGATCTTGACGAAGTCCGGCGCCCCCCGATACTTGGAGGCGAAGACCCGCTTGCCGTAGAACAGGTTCTGCTGCTGGTACACCAGGCCGAGCGAGTTGTTGTTCATCAGCACGATCTTGACGTTCAGACCCTCCTCGGCCAGCGTCGCGAGTTCCTGGATGTTCATCTTGAAACTGCCGTCGCCCGAGAAGCAGACCACCGTGCGCTCGGGCTCGGCCAGCGCGGCGCCGATCGCTGCCGGCATGCCGAAGCCCATGGTGCCCAAGCCGCCGGACGTCAGCCACTGGCGCGGCCGACGGAAGGGATAGGCCTGCGCGACCCACATCTGGTGCTGACCGACGTCGGTGGTGACGATGGCGCTGTCGTCGAGCGCGTCGGCAACGGCCTGAATCAGACCGTAATGCGTGCGCGGATCGTCGGCGCCGGGCAGTTGCATGGGGAAGCGCACCTTGAGGCTCTCGACGTGCGATAGCCAACGCTTGCGCAACGTGACCTCGACCCGCGGCAGCAAGGCTTCCAGCGCGGCGGTGACATCGGCATGGATGCCGATATGCGCAGTCTTGATCTTGTCCAGTTCCGAGCGGTCGATATCGATGTGGACGATCTTCGCGTTCGGGCAGAAGGCGGCGGCGCGGCCGATCGCGCGATCATCGAAGCGGGCGCCAACGCACACCAGCAGGTCGGCCTCCTCGAGCACGAAGTTGGTATGGCGCGCACCGTGCATGCCGAGCATGCCGATCGACAGGGGGTGGTCCATCGGCATCGCGCCGAGCGCCATCAGCGTCATGGTCGTCGGCATGCTCGCCTGCTCCGCAAGCGTCACCGCCAACCCCGCCGCACCCGAATGAACGACGCCGCCGCCCAGGTACAACACCGGACGCTCGGCCTCATTGATCATGCGCGCGGCCGTTTCGATCGCATCCATGTCGAGCGCCGGCGCCGGATCGGCGACCGCCGGCTCGGGAAATGCTTCGAACTCGAAGACCTGGTTCTGCACATCCTTCGGCACATCGACCAGCACCGGCCCTGGTCGACCGGACATCGCGATGCGGAATGCCTCGGGGATGACCGCGAGCAGCTCCTCCGCCGAACGGACGAGGAAATTGTGCTTCGTGATCGGCACCGTGATGCCGTAGATGTCGACCTCCTGGAAGGCGTCGGTACCGATCATCGACTGCGGCACCTGACCAGTGATCGCCACCAGCGGAATCGAATCGAGACAGGCGTCGGCGATCGCCGTCACCAGGTTGGTGGCGCCGGGGCCGCTCGATGCGAAGCACACCTCCGGCCGCCCCGAGACGCGCGCCATGCCCTGCGCCATGAAACCGGCGCCCTGCTCGTGGCGTGCCAGCACATGGTGGATCATGTCGGTTTGCGAAAGCGCGTCGTAAAGCGGCAGGATCGCGCCGCCCGGGATACCGCAGATGGTGCGGACACCCTGCCGTTCGAGTAAGCGCACGATCATCTGCGCGCCGGTCATTTTCATCATCTGCTTCTCCTGGAATTGCACTGCGACGACGCCAGCGGCGGCCCAAAAACGAAAAACCCCCGCCGGCCATGCGCGCCGACGGGGGTTGAGAATTCTGCTGCCTGAACCTGTTCCCTTACGACGCGCGCTTTCCTACGCCTACGACTACGCGTACGAAAAGGACGAAGAGGGTCGGGACAAAACGGATCATCATGGTGAAGATGGATCAGGTGGAGCCGATGAAACCATGAACCGCGGACAATTTCAAGCGCGATTTTCGAACTTTTTTGCGCACTGCATCATGCCTCGTCGCGCAGCGCCCGCCGCAGGATCTTGCCGACGTTGCTCTTGGGCAACTCCTTGCGAAACTCCACGAGATGAGGAACCTTGTACCCGGTGAGATTCGCTCGGCAGTGCTCGATGACCTCCCGTTCAGTCAGATCAGGATTCTTGCGCACGATGAAGACCTTCACCGCTTCGCCGCTGCGCTCGTCGGGCACGCCCACCGCTGCGACTTCCAGCACTCCAGGATGGCTCGCGACCACGTCCTCGACCTCGTTCGGATAGACGTTGAAACCCGACACCAGGATCATGTCCTTCTTGCGATCGACGATGCGGATGAACCCCTGGTCGTCGATCGTCGCGATGTCTCCGGTCCGCAGAAACCCGTCGGCGGTGAATGCGCGCGCGGTCTCTTCCGGGCGGTTCCAGTACCCCGGGGTGACCTGCGGACCGCGTACGCACAACTCGCCGCGCACCCCTATCCCCAACTCGACACCCTCGTCGTCGCGGATGCTGATCTCGGTCGAAGGTACCGGAAGCCCGATGGAGTGGTTGAACTCGCGCAGACCGAGCGGGTTAATCGCCACCGCCGGGGAGGTTTCGGTGAGGCCGTACGCCTCGATGAGAGATTTTCCGGTCACACGCTGCCACTTCTCGGCAACCGCCTGCTGAACCGCCATGCCGCCGCCGAGCGATATCTTCAGTGAAGAAAAGTCGAGGCGCGCGAAATCGGCGTTGTGAAGCAGCGCATTGAACAGCGTATTGACACCGGTGATCGCGGTGAACCGATGTTGCGACAACTCCTTCACGAATGCGGGAATGTCCCTGGGATTCGTGATCAGGACATTCGTGGCGCCGATTTTCAGAAAGGTCAGGCAGTTCGCGGTCAGCGAAAAAATGTGATAGAGCGGCAGCGCGGTGATGATCAGTTCTTCGCCATCACGCACCGTCGGCGCGATCCAGGCATGCGCCTGCTGAAGATTGGCGATGATATTGCGATGCGTGAGGACCGCCCCCTTGGCCACGCCCGTCGTCCCGCCAGTGTACTGGAGGAACGCCATGTCGTCGTGGCCGACGGCGACGGGCACGAGCGCATGCGCCGCCCCCCGCTGCAAGGCCCTTGAAAACGGGACGGCACCCCGGAGCCGCCACGGCGGGACCATGCGCTTGAGGCGACGAACGACGAAATTGACGATCGCCCCTTTGGGAAAACCCAGCATTTCTCCCAGACTCGTCACCAACACATGGCGCAAGGGGAGGCGATCGCGCACCTGCTCCAGCGTATGGGCGAAATTCTCGAGGATGACGATGGCCTCGGCGCCGGCGTCCTTCAGCTGATGCTCGAGTTCCCGTGCGGTGTAGAGCGGATTGACGTTCACCACGACATAACCGGCCCGCAGCGCCCCGAACAGCGCAACCGGATACTGCAGGACGTTAGGCATCATCAGGGCGATCCGCGCGCCCGGCGGCAGCTTCAAGTCGCCCTGCAGAAAAGCCCCGAACCGCGCCGACAGCACATCAAGCTCGGCATACGTGACCTGCTTTCCCATGCAGACATAAGCCGCCCGTGATGAGAAGCGCGCCACGGTCCTGCTGAACAGATCGCCAACCGAACTGTATTCGCCGACATCGATCTCCGCCGGCACGCCGGAGGGATAACTCTTGAGCCAGATCCTGTCCACCCAGCCTCCTCCAGCATCGAAAGTGACCAATGACGCCAAGCATCGAGCGACAAGCACTGCCGCCGTCGCTCGATTCCCCGCGCCGACTTCGGTCCCGGCCCTGTCTCAGGCCTCCCCTCTCAGGCCTCCCCTCTCAGGCCTCGCCTTCTTCCGCGGGCCAGTTACGGATGTAATTCTTGAGCATCCGGTTCTCGAAGCTCTGCTCCTCCAGCACCGCCTTGGCCACGTCGTGAAAGCTCACCACGCCCATCAGTGTCCCGCCATCCATGACCGGCAGATACCGCTGATGATGTTCGACCATCAATCGGCGCAGTTCGTCCATCTCCATCGTGGGCGAGGCCGACAGCGGCGCCGCCAGCATGGTCTGTTCAACGCTGACCTCTTCCCAGCTTGCCCCGGCGCGCTGCACCGCCTTGAGGACCTCGCGAAAGGTGAGCAGCCCGACCATCTGCCCGCGGGAAAACACCACCAGCGATCCGACATCCTGCTCATTCATGATGGCGACCGCCTCGGCGACGCTTCGGTTGGGCGCAATCGTATAGAGCACCTTGCCCTTGATCGCGAGAATCTCGCTCACCAGCATTCCATTCTCCCTGACATGACCCGGTAAACTCCGGCGCCGTACCCGGCATGATCTTAGTGCAAGGACCGATGTGCGCCTAGCTGCGCGCCTGAATCGCGGCGCCGCGCAAATCCACTCAGCGCTTGAGCTCCGCAAGCTTGTCCTTGACCTTCGCCCACTGCTCGGCATCGGGAAGCGCATCCTTGCGCTCCACAATCGGCTTCCACTGCTTGGCCAATTCGGCGTTCAGCGCGATGAACTGCTCCTGGCCGGCGGGCACGTCGTCCTCGGCATAGATCGCCTCGACCGGGCACTCGGCGACACAAAGCGTGCAATCGATGCATTCATCCGGGTCGATGACGAGGAAGTTCGGTCCCTCGCGGAAACAGTCCACCGGGCACACGTCCACGCAATCGGTGTACTTGCAGCGAATACAGGATTCGGTCACGACGTATGTCATTGCCGCATATCTCCATGAATGTGATGGGTATGGACGAGGATGTCCGCGCCTCTGGCCTGAATCTTAGTCCAGCGCATTGCATTTCCGCCACGCACCGCACGATTCGCCGCACTGCGCAGGGAGATTGTGTTGACGGCGGGGCCGGCATCGCATAACTTGTTCGAAAAACCTCCGGAGCGCTCCCACGCTCCGCCGTTGTCGGCCGGCTCCGGCCCCCACTCCCCGAAGACTATTCGTACGCCCCTGTTGCGAGGAATCATGAGCGAGCATATTCATTATGTGACTGACGGCAACTTCGAATCCGAAGTGCTGCAGTCCCAGACCCCGGTGCTGGTCGATTACTGGGCCGAATGGTGCGGTCCGTGCAAGATGATCGCCCCGATTCTCGACGATGTTGCGAAGGACTATGCTGGCAAGCTGAAGGTTGCCAAGCTCAACATCGACGAAAATCAGGAAACGCCTGCCAAATACGGCATTCGCGGAATCCCTACGCTGATGCTGTTCAAGGGTGGCAACGTCGAGGCGACCAAAGTGGGCGCCCTTTCCAAATCTCAACTGACCACCTTCATTGACAGCAACATCTAAGCCGGACGCTCCGGCCCGTTCTCGCGGTCCTTCGCGCGCCCGTCGCCGCGGGCCCCGTAACCGCGACGGTAATTCCCCCCAGAACGCCCTTCCCGACAACGAGTTGCTCGACATCGACGCTTCGCTCGAAGAAGGCTCTTCCTCGTCCGCCGAATCGACGGCCGCCGCTGCGCTGCATCTGTCGGAGCTGAAAGCGCTCCACGTCAGCGAGCTGCTCGAGATGGCCGTCACGAACGACGTCGAGGGCGCGAACCGACTGCGCAAGCAGGAACTCGTGTTCGCCCTGCTCAAGAACCGAGCAAAGAAGGGCGAGCCGATCTACGGCGATGGCGCGCTCGAAGTACTTCCCGACGGCTTCGGCTTCTTACGCTCGCCAGACACGTCCTACCTGGCGGGAACGGACGATATTTACGTCTCGCCCTCGCAGATCAGGCGCTTCAACCTGCGCACCGGCGACACGATCGAGGGCGAGATTCGCACGCCGAAGGACGGTGAGCGCTACTTCGCGCTGGTCAAGCTCGACAAGATCAACGGCCGACCGCCCGAGGAGTGCAAGCGCAAGATCCTGTTCGAAAACCTCACGCCGCTGCATCCGCAGGAGTGCCTGAAACTCGAACGCGACACCCGGGGCGAGGAAAACATCACCAGTCGCGTCATCGACATGATCGCGCCGATCGGAAAGGGCCAGCGCGGCCTGCTCGTCGCACCGCCCAAGAGCGGCAAGACGGTAATGCTGCAGCACATCGCGCACTCGATCACGGCCAATCATCCCGACGTGGCGCTGATCGTGCTGCTGATCGACGAACGCCCGGAAGAAGTGACCGAGATGCAGCGCTCGGTGAAGGGCGAGGTCGTGGCCTCTACCTTCGACGAGCCCGCCTCTCGCCACGTCCAGGTCGCCGAGATGGTGATCGAGAAGGCCAAGCGCCTGACCGAGCACAAGCGCGACGTCGTGATCCTGCTCGACTCCCTGACGCGCCTGGCGCGCGCCTACAACACCGTGGTGCCGGCCTCCGGCAAGGTGTTGACGGGCGGCGTCGATGCCAACGCCCTGCAGAAGCCCAAGCGCTTCTTCGGCGCGGCGCGCAATATCGAGGAAGGCGGCTCGCTCACGATCATCGCCACCGCGCTGATCGACACCGGCAGCCGGATGGACGACGTCATCTACGAGGAGTTCAAGGGCACCGGCAACATGGAACTCCACCTCGACCGGCGCATGGCGGAAAAGCGCGTCTATCCCGCAATCAACGTCAACCGCTCCGGCACCCGCCGCGAAGAGATGCTGCTCAAGCCCGACGTGCTGCAGAAGGTGTGGATCCTGCGCAAGTTGCTTTACGGTATGGACGACATCGATGCGATGGAGTTCCTGCTCGACAAGATCAAGGCTACCAAGAGCAACGCCGAATTTTTCGACGCGATGCGCTCCGGCCGCTGACCTGGCACACCACAAAAAAGCCACCGCATCGCGGTGGCTTTTTTATTTGCTGGTGCGCACGGCGGCCGTGAGCCCCCGTACGCCTTACTTGGCGTAGGAGAAGAACCCCCTGCCTGTCTTGCGGCCGAGATAGCCGGCCTCCACCATTTCCACCAGCAGCGGCGCCGGGCGGTACTTGGGATCCTTCGTCCCTTCGTAGAGCACCTGCATCACCGCCAATTCGACGTCGAGCCCAATAAGGTCGCAAAGCGCCAGCGGACCGATCGGGTGGTTGCAACCCAGCTTCATCGCCTCGTCGATTTCCTCGGGTTTCGCCAGCCCCTCGGACAGGGTGAAGATCGCCTCGTTGATCATCGGGCACAGCATGCGATTAACGACGAAGCCCGGGCTGTTCTTCACCTTCACTGGCGTCTTACCGATCGACTTCGCGAGACTTTCGACTGCAGCAAAGGTCCCCGCGGAAGTCTGCAGACCGCAGATCACTTCGACCAGCGCCATCATCGGCACCGGATTGAAGAAGTGCATGCCGATGACCTGCTCCGGACGCTTCGTGCCAGCCGCAAGGAGCGTGATGGAAATCGACGAGGTGTTGCTGGCGATGATTGCGTCCGGCGCCAGAATGGCATCCAGATCGGCGAATACTTTCAGCTTGAGATTCACATTCTCGCTGGCGGCCTCGATCACCAGCCCGCAATCGGCCAGCCCCTCGAGCGAAGTCACCGTGGTGATGCGACCGACGGTTGCGAGTTTCTCCGCTTCCGTCATCTTCTCCTTCTTGATCAGGCGATCCAGGCTGCCGACGATGGTAGCCAGACCGCGCGCAACCTGCGCCTCGCCGATATCCATCATCACCACACTGAGGCCCGCAACCGCGCAGGCCTGGGCAATGCCGCTACCCATCGTACCCGCGCCAACGATCCCGACTTTCTTGATTTCCATTGTTCGTCACCTCTGCACGTCGCTAAGACCCCTCAGCCGCACGTCGAACTCAAGGTGCTCGCGCGACGACACAGGGGAAAACGGACACGAACTCTAGCCGATCGTCCAAGGGGTCGCCAGCATAGAATGTCGCGGCAAGAAAAAAGGGAGCCTTTCGGCTCCCTTTTCAAAGATGGCGGAGTGGACGGGACTCGAACCCGCGACCCCCGGCGTGACAGGCCGGTATTCTAACCGACTGAACTACCACTCCGCACTGATCGTGCCCTTCGCTTTCGCGTCAGGCGCGAACCGGCTTCAGCCGGCCCGCTTGATTTGGCGTCCCCACGGGGATTCGAACCCCGGTTATCGCCGTGAAAGGGCGGTGTCCTAGGCCTCTAGACGATGGGGACTACATACTTCGACTACATTCGTTTGGTGGAGGTAAGCGGGATCGAACCGCTGACCTCTTGCATGCCATGCAAGCGCTCTCCCAGCTGAGCTATACCCCCAACGAGTCGGCGATTATAGCTTCTGTTCAAGCTCACCGCAACACCCGGATCAACCGGCTTGCAGGGCAATCACCCTGCATGAAACTGGCGGAGTGGACGGGACTCGAACCCGCGACCCCCGGCGTGACAGGCCGGTATTCTAACCGACTGAACTACCACTCCGCACTGACCTGCACCGGCTTTCGCCGGCATCGCCTCGCAGCCATCGGCTACGACGCTTGAAACTGGCGTCCCCACGGGGATTCGAACCCCGGTTATCGCCGTGAAAGGGCGGTGTCCTAGGCCTCTAGACGATGGGGACAGCATACTGCAATCTCTTTCTTTGGTGGAGGTAAGCGGGATCGAACCGCTGACCTCTTGCATGCCATGCAAGCGCTCTCCCAGCTGAGCTATACCCCCGACATCGAAAGAGCGCGCATTGTAGGCCCTGGGTTTGGCCCTGTAAACATCTTTCGCAAAAATTCTTCGTAATGCGGCTACTCAGAGGCCAAGCACCTTGCCCGGGTTCATGAGCCCGCGCGGGTCGATGGCCCGCTTCACCGCCAGCATCAGGTCCAGTTCGACGCTGGACTTGTAACGGCGGATCTCGTCGCGCTTGAGCTGGCCGAGCCCGTGCTCTGCCGAGATCGAACCGCCTAGGTCAGCCACGAGGTCATGCACGACGCGGTTGGCTTTCTCGCTCTCGGCAATGAAGTCGCGATTCACCTGCGCGCCCGCGTGAGACAGGTTGTAGTGCAGATTGCCGTCACCGATATGCCCGAACACGACGATGCGCAACTCCGGCCAGACCGCCCGCAACAAGACATCCGCGCGCTCGAGGAACGCGGGAATCCTGCTCACGGGAATGGAGATGTCGTGCTTGATGCTGACGCCTTCGATGCGCTGCGCCTCGGAGATGCTCTCGCGCAACAGCCAGAGCGATTGAGCCTGCGCAAGACTCCCGGCGATCACCGCGTCGGTCACCAGCCCTTCCGCACCGGCAGCGGCAAGCGCCTCCTCGAAGGCTTCCCGAAGCGCCGACCCGTCCCGCGCGTCGGCCACTTCCGCCAGCACCGACCAAGCGGCCGTTCCGACAGCGGGCGCACGTGCGCCGGGGATATGGCGCAGAACGAGCGTAAGCGCCTCGTGCCCGATGATCTCGAACGCAGTCACCCGATCGCCGCACGCGCTGCGCAAACGGCCCAGTAACGCGACTGCCGCCGCGGGACCGGGCACCGTCAGCCATGCGACTTCACGGCAGCGCAGGGCTGGGAACAGTTTCAGGACCGCCGCGGTGATGACGCCGAGCGTTCCCTCCGCACCGATGAAGAGCTGCTTGAGGTCGTAGCCGGTGTTGTCCTTGCGCAGCGCACGCAGCCCGTCCCAGACACGACCGTCGGGCAGGACGGCCTCGATTCCGAGCACCAGCTCGCGCGTATTGCCGTAACGAAGAACCTGGACGCCACCCGCGTTGGTCGACAGATTGCCACCGACCTGGCAACTCCCCTCCGACGCGAGCGACAGGGGGAAGAGGCGATCGACGGACTCTGCAGCGGTCTGCACGGCCGCCAGCGTGCAGCCGGCCTCGACACATAGCGTATTGTTCAGTGGATCGATCGCCCGCACGCGATTCAGCCGGGACAGGCTGATCACGACGGCGCGGCCATCCGGAAGCGGCGTGGCACCGCCACACAGCCCCGTGTTGCCCCCCTGGGGCACGATGGGCACACCCGCTTGGGCACACAGTCGCACCGCGGCGGCCACCCCTGGCGTATCGCGCGGGCACACGATAGCGCGCGCGGAGCCCTGATAGCGCCCCCGCCAGTCGCGCAGGTATGGCGCCATGTCATCGGGCGCGGTGATCAGCGCCTCCGCGCCAAGCGCGTCGGCCAGACCTTGAAGAAAGGAACCCATCCCGCTCTCCTGCATTCACATGCTGCCCGCTGCGTTCCAACCCCACCGGCCCGCAGCCTGACCCTATGCGGACCGCCCCGCCGCCTGTTCGACAACATAACGCAGCGTCGGACGCGCACGCGCCACCGCTGCCTCCCCTTCGGCGATCGCCTCATCGGCACGGTGGTAGTCCATCAGACCCAGTTGTCCCACGCGCGGCGCGATCAGTACGTCGGCCGGCTCGCCGGCGAGCCGGCTGCGCGCGATGCGGATCTGCATGATGTTGATCGACGAACTGAGCACGGTAACGAGCGAGGGCAGATTGTCGGAGGCACTCTGCTCGGGCGCATTACCATTGGCGAATCCGAAACGCGCCAGCAGCCGATCGCTCCAGCCGGCCTCCGTCTCGTCCGCGGGCACTGGCGCGGCCGCGGTGCGCCTCCAGGCGCGGCCTACCATGTCCGATCCGAGATCGACGGCAATGACGATGTCCGCACCCATGGCACGACAGAGCGACACCGGCACTGGATTCACCAGACCTCCATCGACCAGCAGGCGGCCGCCGTGCATAACCGGAGTCAGCAGGCCCGGCAGGGCGATCGACGCCCGCACCGCCTGCGAGACACTGCCCTCATGCAGCCAGATCTCGCGACCGGATTCGAGCTCGGTGGCCACGCAGGCGAAGCGCGTCTGCAGTTCGGCGAAATCGCGATCGACGAAGTTGCGTTCGAAGAACTGGATCAAGCGCTCGCCTTTGATCAGGCCGCCGCGCAGGGATACGTCGAGCAGGGACACGACATCCTGCCACTTCAGCGACTCCGCCCATTGCCTGAGCTTCTCGAGGTCGCCCGACGCCGCTGCCGCACCCACAAAGGCGCCGATCGAACAACCACAGAGGATATCGGGAACGATCCCTTCGGCGGCAAGCGCGCGCAGCACGCCCAGGTGCGCCCAACCACGAGCGGCGCCGCTGCCCAGCGCAAGGCCGATCACCGGGCCGCCGCCGCACGCAGCGGCGCTCGGTATCACCAGCTGCGGACGAACGTCGGCCACGACCGCAACCTCGCTTCATGCCGGCGGCAGCCGGCCGAATCAGCCCACGCGTTCGGCGTAGAGATCGTGCACATCGCAATCGGTGATGCGTACATGCACAAAGTCTCCCGGCTCAAGATCGTCACCGTCGGGGATGATGACCAGACCATCGATCTCGGGCGCATCCCCACTCGAACGGGCGATGGCTCCGTCCTCGTCCACCTCATCGACGAGCACCGTCATCTCGCGCCCGATCTTGGCCTCGAGGCGCTGCGTGGAGATGTCCTCCTGGAACTCCATCAGGCGGGCGCGTCGCTCCTCGCGAACCTCGTCAGGCACCGCATCGGGCAGTTCGTTTGCCGCCGCGCCTTCCACCGGCGAATAGGCGAAGGCGCCGACGCGGTCGAGCTGCGCCTCCTCGAGGAAGCGCAGCAGCTGCTCGAAATCTTCGTCGGTCTCGCCCGGAAAACCGGTGATGAAGGTCGAGCGTATCGTCAGTTCCGGGCAGATGCTGCGCCACTTGCGCACGCGCTCGAGTACGTTCTCGGCGTTGGCCGGGCGCTTCATCGCCTTCAGGATGCGCGGGCTGGCGTGCTGGAAGGGCACGTCCAGGTAAGGCAGGATCTTGCCTTCGGCCATCAACGGAATCAGGTCGTCGACGCTTGGGTAGGGATAGACGTAGTGCAGCCTGATCCAGATGCCCAGTTCGCCCAGCGCCTGCGCGAGTTCGAGCAGCCGCGTCTTCACCGGCCGGCCGCCCCAGAAACCGGTACGGTACTTGACGTCAACGCCATACGCCGAAGTGTCCTGGGAAATCACCAGGATCTCCTTCACACCGGAGTCGGCAAGCGCCTCCGCCTCGCGCATCACTTCATGGATCGGTCGGCTGACAAGATCGCCGCGCATCGACGGGATGATGCAGAAAGTGCAACGGTGGTTGCATCCCTCGGAAATCTTCAGGTAGGCGTAATGCTGGGGCGTGAGGCGGATGCCCTGTGGCGGGACCAGGTCGGTGAATGGATCGTGCGGCTTGGGCAGATGTTTGTGCACGGCATGCATCACCTCTTCCGTCGCATGCGGCCCCGTCACCGCCAGCACCTGGGGATGGGTCGCCAGCACCACGTCGTCCTTCGCGCCGAGGCAGCCGGTGACGATCACCTTGCCGTTCTCGGCCAGCGCCTCGCCGATCGCATCGAGTGATTCCTCGACCGCGGCGTCGATGAATCCGCAGGTGTTCACCACCACGAGGTCGGCATCGTCGTAGCTACCCGAAATCACATACCCCTCGGCGCGCAAGCGGGTCAGGATGTGTTCGGAGTCGACGGTCGCCTTGGGGCAGCCGAGGGAAACGAAGCCGACGCGCGGCAGGTCCGAGGATTTCTGGATGATCATGCTGGAATAGGCCTGTCGGGGTCGGCTGCAAGGGAAGCCCGAGGCCTCCCGTGTAACTCACTGGCGCTTATTTTTCGACACTCGACCGCGTGCCGGAGGCCGAATTGCCGGACTGCTCCTCGGGCTCGGCAGTCTTGCCGTAGGAGGGGAACTGGAATCCTGAAAACATGTTGCGCGTCTGGCTCTCGAGCTGCTCCTGCATCTGCTGGAACATCTTCTTCGACTGCTCAACATAGGCGCCCATCATGCTCTGCAGCGCCGGCCCCTGGAAGTTGAGGAACTGCGCCCACAGGTCCTGCCCGACCGGGCTGTTGTCGCCGTAAATCGCGCGCGCCTGCTCCTGGAGCTTGGCCTGCATGTCGGTAAAGGCCTTGATGTTGCTCTCGAGATACTTGCCCATCATGCCCTGCATGGCATTGCCATAGAACCGGATCATGTGCGCGAGAAGATCACTGGTGAACATCGGCGCCCCACCCGCCTCCTCTTCCAGAATGATCTGCAAGAGAATGCTGCGCGTGAGATCGTCGCCCGACTTGGCGTCCACGACCTGGAACTCATCGTGATTGAGGACCAGTTCCTTGACATCGGTCAGGGTGATGTAGGAACTCGTCCGCGTGTCATAGAGGCGGCGATTCGGATACTTCTTGATCAGGCGCGACTGTTCAGCCATTTCTCCATCTCCTCGGCGGCGCTCGCAGTCCGCTCTTGAATTACGTAATCATTATACCGCGCTGCGAAAACGAAACCCCGTCTTGCGACGGGGTTCGTGATCTAACGCATGACGCAATGCGTCATCAGCACATGTGCAGGCCGCCGTTGATATTGATCGTGGCACCGGTGATGTACCCAGCCTTGTCCGAGGCGAGGTAGGCGCACAGGTCTCCGATCTCGTCCGGACGCCCCAGGCGCTTCATCGGGACAGTGTCGATGATGCTCTGACGGATATCCTCGCGGATCGCCATCACCATGTCGGTACCGATGTAGCCCGGGGCGATCGCATTGACCGTCACGCCCTTCGTGGCGAGCTCGGCGGCCAACGCCTTGGTGAAGCCCAGCACGCCGGCCTTGGCCGTCGAATAGTTGGTCTGACCTGCCTGACCTTTGACGCCGTTGACGGACGAGATGTTGATGATGCGACCCCAGCCGCGCTCGGCCATCTTTGCCGAGACGTGATGAGTGACGTTGAACAGGCTGTTGAGGTTGGTGTTGATCACCGCATCCCACTGACCTTTTTCCATCTTCGGGAAAAACTTGTCGCGCGTGATGCCGGCGTTGTTCACCAGGACATCGATCTGACCGAGATCGGACTCGATCTTCGCAACCATGGCTGCACAGGATTCATAGCTGGAAACATCGCCTTCTGCGGCGATGAATTGGAACCCGAGGTCGCGCTGGGCAGCCAGCCAGCCATCCTTGTGCTCGAAACCCGGCAGGCAGTTCGCGACAACCTTGAAGCCGTCCTTTGCCAGCGACTGGCAAATTGCGGTGCCGAGGCCACCCATGGCGCCGGTGACGAGAGCAATCTTCTGCGACATTATCTGATCCTTCTGGAACGGTTGTTAGCGCCGAAAAAACGCCCCGAAAACCACACACCCAAGGGGCAATTTCCGACCTCAATGCGGCAGCGCATCAGCTGCAACGCCGAGGCATTATAAACCCTTCCAGCTCAGGATGTTGCATTGCAAAACACAATACTCGAATACCAGTAAAAACGGCGCACCCCCGCATGAGGGTGCGCCGCGCGAGCCCGTGCAGGCGCCGGTCAGAACATGTGCTGACCGCCGTTGATCGAGATGTTGGCACCCGTCACGAACGCTGCCTCTTCCGACGACAGGTAGGCAACGAGACCGGCGATCTCCTCCGGCTTGCCCAGACGCGAGACAGGGATCTGCGGCAGGATCTTCGAGTCGAGGATTTCCTGCGGGATCGCCATCACCATCTTGGTGCCGATGTAGCCCGGGGAGATGGTGTTGACCGTCACCCCATTGCGTGCAACCTCGAGCGCCAGCGCCTTGGTGAAACCGTGCATGCCGGCCTTGGCCGCAGCGTAGTTGGTCTGGCCGAATGCGCCCTTCTGACCATTGACCGACGACACGTTGATGACGCGGCCCCACTTGCGCTCCACCATGCCATCAATCACCTGTTTGCACATGTTGAAGGCCGAGTCGAGGTTGGTGCTGATCACCGCATCCCAATCGGCCTTGGTCATGCGCTTGAAGGTCATGTCGCGCGTGATGCCGGCGTTGTTCACCAGCACGTCGACCGCCCCGACGTCCTTCGTCACCTGCTCGACGCAAGCCTTGCACGACTCGAAGTCGGCGACGTCGCACGCATAGGCCTTGAAGCCGTAGCCCATGTTGTTCATGGTCTGCAGCCACTCGGCCGCCTTCGTGTTGTTGGGCGAATGCGTCGTGACGACCTTGTAGCCCAACGCGGCAAGCTTGATGCAGATTGCCTCGCCAAGCCCCCCCATACCGCCGGTAACCAATGCAACTCTGGACATAGTTCTTCCTCCTCTCCCTTTATGGGTGCTCACACGGCGGGCAACGATTGTCGCGGCAGCCCCGCCTCCTCACTACCGCAGCAGCCTGAACCGATGTTCCTGAACCGGCTTCAACTTGCAGACGCCCCCTCTGCCTGCCGTCAGGATCTTTCCTTCACGTAACGTCCCGGAGCCGGCTCGATCGGCTCGTACTTCGTACTTCCAAGCCTGCCGCGCGCGGCCACCATCTTGCCGCCGTGGCCACGCAGCCATTCGATCCAGTGCAGCCACCAGCTGCCCTTTTGCTCGACGGCGGACTCCAGCCACTCGTCGGGATCCTTGGGCGCCGTCGTCGACGTCCAGTAGCTGCGGCGATTCTTTGATGCCGGATTGATCGCGCCGGCAATATGGCCGCTGGCGCCGAGCACGAATGTCGTCTCGCCGCCCAGCAGGTTGCGCGCGAGATAGGCGCTGGACCAGGGCACGATATGATCCTCGCGCGCCGCGAGCAGGTAGGCGGGCATGTCCACCTTGGCGAGATCGATCTTCTGCCCCAGCATCTTGAGCTTTCCGGGCACGCGCAAGTTGTTCTCGAGGTACATGTTGCGCAGGTACCAGGTGAGGAACGGCCCCGGCAGATTGGTCGAGTCCGCATTCCAGTACAGCAGATCGAAGGCCTGGGGCTTGTTGCCCTTGAGGTAATTGCCCACCACGTACTGCCAGACGAGGTCGTTGGCGCGCAGGAAGGAAAATACGTTGGCCAGTTCCTGCCCTGGCAGCACCCCGCCCTTGCCAATTGCCGCCTCGCGCGCGGTGACGCTGGCTTCATCGACCAGACAACCGAGTTCGCCCGCATCGGCGAAATCAAGCAGCGTGGTCATCAGCGTCAGGCTCGCCACCGGCTCCACGCCAAGCGCACGCTCGACCGCAAGCGCAGAGGTGAGGATCGTGCCGCCGACGCAAAATCCCAGCACGTTGGGCTTCTTGACGCGGGTGATCGAGCGCACGACCTCGAGCGCCGCAAGCGGCCCCTTCTCCAGGTAGTCGTCCCAGGTGTAATGCCCGCCGGTATCGGGGCGCGGATTTCGCCACGACACCAGGAACACGGTGAAGCCCTGCTCGACGATGAAGCGCACCAGGGAGTTCTCCGGCTGGAGATCCATGATGTAGAACTTGTTGATGCAGGGCGGCACGATCAGCAGCGGCGTCTGCGCAACCTTGTCGGTCAGCGGCGCGTACTGGATGAGTTGCATCAGCTCGTTCTCGAAAACGACCGCCCCGGGCGTGAGCGCAAGGTTGCGACCCACCTCGAAAGCCGAATCGTCCGTCATCGAGATACGCCCCTTCTCGAGATCGGCAAGCAGGTTCTGCACGCCACGGGTGATGCTCTCGCCCTTGGTCTCGATCGCGTTCTTGATGAACTCCGGATTGGTGGCGGCGAAATTGCTCGGCGCCAACGCGTCGACGTACTGTCGCGTCAGGAACTGGATGCGCGACTTGGCGCGGCCATCGGCCATCGGCAAGGCATCCGCAACCTGTTTCAGGAAGCCGGAATTGAGCAGGTAGGCCTGACGCACGTAGTCGAACACCGGGCTCTCCTGCCACGCCGGCGAGGCAAAACGCCGGTCTCCCGGCTCGGGCTCTACAACCGGTGCGGAAGCTGCGTCGCCCTTGCCCGCCAGCATCGACGACCACAGTGCAACATGCCTTTCTCCAAACTCCTTCTGCATCTCTGCAAAAACGTCGGCCTCGGGCAGGGGTACACGCGGTGCCGCGACACCGGAGGAATCCTGTATCGCGGCATGCTGCCGCGCGAGCGTATCGAAGAACGACTGAGCCATCGCCTGGCCCGCCTGAAACATCATCTGCATCGCTTCCGTCGACTTCTTTTCGTTCGACCCCGACATCCGTGCCTCCTGTGGCGCTTGCAGCGGGCTGTCCGTCGCAGCCCGGAAATGCCCCGATTATGCACCGGCCGCGCAGGCGATCGCGAGCGGACGGTACAATTTGCCAATGTACCTCATCGCGATTGCCTGGCTTTACGTCGCACTGCTCGCCGCCGTGGCGGAAGACACCGTGCTCGGCGGCATCCTCACCTTCGTCTTCTACGGCGCAGCGCCGCTTGCGCTCGTCCTGTGGCTGCTCGGCTCACCAATCCGTCGCCAGCGTCGGCGGCAGCGCGAGCAGGCTGCAAACGATAGTGCCGATTCCGGGGGCAGGCAATAGCAGGCACCGGCGCCGCATGCCCGGTGCGCGCCGATCACGGGAGCGCGATCCAGATCAGCGACGCAAGCCGCCCGGTCTGACCGTCCCGCCTGTAGGAGTAGAAGCGCTCGGCGTCGCTGTGGGTGCACAGACCACCGCCGTGGATGCGCGTTACGCCGGCCCGCTCTAGCCGCTGTCGGGCGAGCAGGTACAGATCCGCCATCCATTTCCCGGCCTGCGCCGCAGGCACGAAGCCCCGCGACGCCCGCGCCTCCTGCGCGATGAAGGCCGCCCTCACCTCGTCGCCGACCTCGAACGCCTGCGGTCCGATCGCTGGCCCCAGCCAGGCCAGTGTCGCGTGCGGCGGAACCGCCATGCGCTCGAGGGTGGCCTCGAGGACGCCGCCGAGCAGGCCCCGCCATCCGGCGTGCGCCGCCGCGACCACGCTGCCCGACTCATCGCACAACAGCACCGGCAGGCAATCAGCGGTGAGTACCGCACACACCCTGCCCGGCTGGCGCGCCACGGCAGCATCGGCCACTGGCGGCGCCCCCGAGGCGACATCGTCATGATCGACGTCTGCCACCTCGATGCCATGCACCTGATTCAGCCAGACAGGCTCGGCGGGGAGCAACCTGCGCAGCCGCGCACGGTTCTCGACGACAGCATCGGCCGCATCGCCGACATGGGCGCCAAGATTCAAGGCGTCGTAGGGTGGAGCGCTGACACCGCCCGCGCGCGTCGTCACGCAGGCGCGCACCGCGGCCGGCGCCGGCCAGTCGGGCCGGATCAGGGGCAATTTCAGGTCCACAATCGGCTCCCCAGGGCATGCAGCAGGTTCGCCAGATCCGCCTCCATCGGCACCGACCATTCCATGTCTGCGCCCGTCACCGGATGAATCAGGCCCAACCGGAATGCATGCAGGGCCTGCCGCGGAAAAGCCTGGAGGCGGGGGTCCGCACTGCGCCGCGAGCCATACACCGGATCACCGACGAGCGGATGGCCGAGCTGGGCCATGTGCACCCGGATCTGGTGGGTGCGCCCTGTTTCAAGCCGGCACTCGACCAGGGTCGCCCGCTCGAAGCGCTCGCACACCGTATAACGCGTCACCGCAGTCCGCCCGCCCGGCACCACCGCCATGCGCGTGCGGTGCTGGGGATGGCGGCCGATCGGCGCGTCCACCGTGCCCCCCTTGTCGAGCAGGCCATGCACCAGGGCGTAGTAATGCCGCCTCACGGTGCGCGCCTGCAGTTGCCGCACGAGGTCGGTCTGTGCTTCCAGCGTCTTCGCCACTACCAGCAGGCCGCTCGTATCCTTGTCGAGCCGGTGCACGATCCCCGCCCGCGGCACGCCAGCGAGCGCCGGCGCATGGTGCAGCAAGGCATTGAGCAGCGTACCCGTCCAGTTGCCGCTGCCCGGGTGCACCACCAGGCCTGCCGGCTTGTCGAGAACGAGCAGCGCCGCGTCCTCGAACACCACGCGCAAGGGGATGTCTTCGGGAAGCTCGGCCAGCATTTCCACCGGCGGAGCCTCGTCGATCTCGAGGCGTTCGCCCCCCCAGACCTTGCGCTTGCTCTCCGGCGACGCGCCGTCGATACGGACCCTGCCTTCCTTGAGCCAGGTCTGCAGACGGCTGCGGGAATGCTCCGGAAACAGGCGGGCAAGCGCCTGGTCGACCCGTAGTCCGCCCAATTCAGCGGGAATCACCACCGGAATCGTCGACTCGGCAAAGGAGTCGTCGTCTTCCGCTGGGCTATAATCCGCCCGTTCATTCACGCGAGTGTTATCGATGGCTAGGTTCACCTTGGGAAGTTTAGCGGGAAATGCCGCGCTTATCGGCGCTCTGCTGCTCGGCGGCTGCGGACTGATGCCCGAAGAGATCGACGAGACGGCGGGCTGGAATGCGCAGAAGCTCTATTCCGAGGCCAAGGCATCGATGAGCGAGGGGGGTTACGACCGCGCCGTCAAACTGTTCGAGAAGCTCGAGGCACGGTATCCCTACGGCCGCTTCGCCCAGCAGGCGCAGATCGAATCGGCCTATGCCCATTACAAGCAGAACGAGCCGGCGCTGGCGCTCGCTGCGGCGGACCGCTTCATCAAGCTGCACCCGAACCACCCCAACGTCGATTACATGTACTACCTCAAGGGCCTGGTGAACTTCAACGAGGACCTCGGCCTGTTTGCCGGCCTGTCGAATCAGGACCTTTCCGAGCGCGACCCGAAAGGCGCGCGCGAGGCCTTCGAGAGCTTCCGCGAGCTCATCACGCGCTTTCCGGAAAGCCGCTACGCGGACGACTCGCGCAAGCGCATGCAGTACCTGGTGAATTCGCTCGCTGCGCACGAGGTCCATGTGGCGCGTTATTACTACCGCCGCGGCGCCTACGTCGCGGCAGCGAACCGCGCCAAGACGGCGATCACGACCTTCCCGCAGGCCCCCGCAAACGAGGAGGCGCTATTCCTGATGGTGAAGAGCTACGACGCACTGGGCATGACCGCGCTGCGTGACGACGCCGACCGTGTGCTGCGCAAGAACTTCCCGAACAGCGTCTACTTCTCCGGGGGCCCGGCAGACACCCGCCCCTGGTGGCAACTCTGGTAACCGTGGCGTCAGGTCGATGAGCGATACCAGCTATCTCTGGCAACCACCGGCGGTCGTGTCGCTGCCGGTCGCCGGCAGCGAGGCACGCTACCCGGTGAGCCGCATCTTCTGCGTTGGCCGCAACTACCAGGCGCACGCGATCGAGATGGGCATGAAGGGCGTGGACAAGAGCACGTCGCGCCCCTTCTACTTCACCAAGACGCCGTCCGCCCTGGTCGAGAGCGGCGCTACCATTCCCTACCCGCCCGGCACCGCCGACTTTCACTACGAGATGGAACTGGTCGTGGCCATCGGCGCGGCCGGCTTTCGCGTGGCCGAAAGCGAGGCGCAGCGCCTGATTTTCGGCTACGCCGCAGGGCTCGACCTGACGCGCCGCGACCTCCAGGCGGTCGCGCGCGAAAGCGGGCGGCCGTGGGACCTGAGTAAGAACTTCGAGAACGCCGCGGTGTGCACGAGCGTCGTGCCGGCTGGCGAGCTCGGCGTGCTCGACAGCGGCGCCATCACGCTCGCCGTCAATGGCACGACGCGCCAGTCGGGCGACCTGTCGCAGCTGATCTGGAACATCCGCGAGCTGATCGCCGACCTGTCGCAGTTCTACCACCTGCAGCCGGGCGACCTGATGTACACCGGCACACCGGAGGGCGTGGGCGCGTTGAAGCCGGGCGACCGCATTACCGGCCACATCGACCGCGTCGGCGACATCGCACTCACCATCGGCGAGCCCGACTGACGCAGCTGCGCCTAAGCTTGCCGGTCGCGGCCGTGCAACTTGCGGAACAAGGAGGGCGCCACGCCCTCCAGACGGGCGAAGAAGCGGGAGAAATAGGCGGGGTCGCGAAATCCGAGCGAATAGCCGATGTGGCCGACATCGAGCCCGGAATACGCACGCAGCCGGCGCGCCTCGAGCAGCACGCGGTCGTGAATCATGCGCTGGGCGCTGCGGCCTGTCCTGCGACGGCAGTCGTTGTTGAGCTGCGCCGCCGACACGCCGAGTCGTTCGGCATAGAACGCGACCGGGCGCGATTCACGGAAGTGCCGCTCGACGAGCTCGTGAAAGCGATCCACGCGGCGCGCTGCGCGCGCGCTGTCGGCACGCGCAGGAGAGCGACCGCAGGCACGCGCCAGCCACACCAGTATCTGCGTCAGCAAAGCCAGCAACACACTCATCCGTCCGCCACCTCCGGCGGAATACTCGTCACGGAAGCGTGCAAACAGCGCGCTCAGCAACGCAATCGACGCCGCATCGTCACCGAGATCGAAGCGCCGTGTCGCCTTCAGCTCGTCAAGGAGTTCGGGAGACAGCGCCAGCAACTCGGCAACCTGGAACTGCGGCAGCGTGACGACATGGCCGACGGCATCGGGCGAAAACGCGAACCCGTGCACCTGGCGCGGCGCGACCATGACGATGCACGGCGTGGGCAACACACCGCTGTGCGTCTCCATGGTCATGCCTGCATGCCCCTGCTCCAGCAGAAGAATCTGGAACAGGTTGTCGTGACTGTGCGGCGTGATCTCCCAGTTGTAGAGAGAACTGCGCTCAGCGATGGTCTCGTAATGCACCGGCTCCGGCCCCGGCCACAGCTCGGATTCGCCGAACAGCTTGTAACTCGGGATGCGCGACTCATCCATCGCCGAAACACCCCCCTTTGACTAGAACATAGACAGGGCCCGCGGCCGAGGTGCCGCCGGACCATCCCGCGCAACCGACCCTCCCGGTGCAGCGGTTTCACTTTCGAAAAGTACCATTACTCGCACCGATCCGTGCATTCATCACCGCGGTTCATGCCCGTATGATGCTGACACTTCCACAGGAAATCAGCACCGGAAGGCACCCAACGAGGAGACAGAAATCATGACGAAGAAAACCCAGGTAGGCATCATCGGAGCGGGTCCGGCCGGCCTGCTGCTTGCACACATGCTGCATCAGCAGGGCATCGAATCCATCATTCTCGAGGCCCAGACCCGAGACGCGATCGAGGGCACGATCAAGGCCGGCGTGCTCGAGCATCCCACCGTTCAGCTGCTGAAGCAGCTCGGCGTCGGCGAACGCATGAGCCGCGACGGCTTCGAGCATCGCGGCATCGAGCTGGCCTTCGGCGGCAAGCGCCACCGCATCGATCTGCACGAACTCACCGACGGCAAGTCGATCATGGTCTATCCGCAGCACGAGGTCATCAAGGACCTGGTTGCGGCGGTGCTCGCCAATGGCACGACGATCGAATTCGGCGTCAAAGACGTGAGCCTTCACGATGTCTACAGCGCACAACCGTCGATCCGCTACACCAAGGACGGCGAAGCACGCCAGCTGCAGTGTGACTTCATCGGCGGCTGCGACGGCTTCCACGGTCCGTCGCGCCAGGCGATCCCGGCGGCGATCCGCCAGGAACACCTGAAGACCTATCCCTGTGGCTGGTTCGGCATCCTGTGCGAGGCGCCGCCCTCCAGCGAGGAATTGATCTACGCCCAGAGCGACCGCGGCTTCGTGCTGATCAGCACGCGCACGCCCACCGTTCAACGCCTGTACTTCCAGTGCGACCCCAACGACAAGGTCGAGAACTGGTCCGACGATCGCATCTGGGCTGAATTTCACGCCCGCACCGAGGGAAGCGACGGCTGGAGGGTGAAGGAAGGCCCCATCTTCCAGAAAGGCATCATCGCCATGCGCAGCTTCGTGTGCGAGACGATGCAGCACGGCCGCCTGTTCCTCGCCGGCGACGCAGCCCACATCGTGCCGCCGACCGGCGCCAAAGGCCTCAACCTGGCAGCGGGCGACGTGGTCCTGCTGAGCCGGGCGATCACCGAGTTCTACCGCAACAACTCGACCGATCGTCTGGACAGCTACAGCAGCACCGCGGTGAAGCGCGTCTGGCGTGGCGAGCATTTCTCGTGGTTCATGACCACCATGCTGCACGACTTCGAGGGCGAGGACACCATCACCCGCCGCTTCCGTCGCGCCCAGCTCGACTACGTGGTGAGCTCGCGCGCAGCAGCGACCTCGCTCGCCGAAAACTATGTCGGCCTGCCTTTCCCCGGGCTGGAGTAAGACCATTGCCGGGTTGAACAGCGCGGCGAAATGTTCGGGCCCGGCCGGGGCAATCCCGGCCGGGCCCGAACGTCTTTCGGTCCTGCCCCCCGCGACTGCGGTGGGGTCAGCCCCTTATCCGGCCACCCTCAGCGCGAACAGCGAGATGCCCGGCACGAAGACCAGCAGCAGGATGCGCAGCAGGTCGGAGGCAAGGAAGGGCATCACGCCGCGGAACATCGTCGCCATCGGAATGTCCTTGGCGACCCCGCTGATGATGTACACATTCATCCCCACCGGCGGCGTGATGAGGCCGATCTCCATCACCACCAGCGCCACCATGCCGAACCAGATCGCCTTCTCCTCCATTCCCATGCCGAAATAGTCCATCCCGAGGATGATGGGCAGGAAGATCGGCACGGTGAGCAGGATCATCGACAGGCTGTCCATGATGCAGCCCAGCACCAGGTAGATCGCGATGATCGTGAACAGCACGGTGAACGGGCCGAGCCCCAGACTCTGCACCCACTGCGCGGCCTCGGCCGGCAGCTGGCTGACCGCCATGAAGGAGTTCAGCGTGTCGGCGCCGAGCAGGATCAGGAACATCATGCCGGTGCCCTTGGCCGTGCCGAAAAGGCACTCCATCAGCCCTTCGCCCTTCAGACCGCCGGACTTCCAGGCGGTCAGCCCGGTCGCCAGCGCGCCGATGGCCGCTGCTTCGGTCGGGGTGAACAAGCCTCCATAGATGCCGCCAATGACCACCGCGAAGATCAGCATCACCGGCCACGTGTCGATCACGGTCGAGATACGCTCTGCCCAGGTGTGCTTCGGCGAACCGGGCCCGCCTGCCGCCGGGACGACACGGCAGACGATGGCGATCACCACCATGTAGCCGACCGCTGCCAGGATGCCCGGGATGAACGCGGCCAGGAAAAGCTTGGCGATGTTCTGCTCGGCGAGGATGGCGTAGATCACCAGCGGCACCGAGGGCGGGATCAGGATGCCCAGCGTGCCGCCTGCCGCCAGCGAGCCGGTGGCCAGCGCCGGGCTGTACTGGTGGCGCTTGAGTTCGGGCAGGACCACGTGCGTCATCGTTGCCGCGGTGGCGAGCGAGGAGCCGCAGATCGCGCCGAAGCCGGCGCACGAAGCCACACCCGCCATCGCCATGCCGCCCTTCCAGTGGCCGATGAAGGCGTTGCCGGCGCGGAACAGCGCGCGCGACAGCCCGCCATGGGTGGCGAACTGGCCCATCAGCAGAAACAGCGGCACCACCGACAAGTCGTACAGCGAGAAACGCCCGTAGGGAGCGTCCTTCAGGTAGGCGAGCAGCGGATCGAGCCCCGACACCCACACGTAGCCGATGGCGCCGGTGAGGAACATGGCGATGCCGATCTGCACCCGCAGCGCCAACATGCCCATCATCACCGCACCCATGATCATGCCGATCGTCGCGCTGCTCATGGCTTCACCTCCCCACGCAGTTCCAGACTGAAGGTGTAGAGCGCGGCCACGCCCAGCAGCACGAAGGACGGCACCACCGGCACATAGCCCCACCACACCGGCAGCGAGATCACCATTGTCGTCTCGCCGTATTCACGCATCTCCAACATGCCGTGCCAGATCCGCCACGCCAGCAGAAAGGCCGCCCCCGCCATCAGCAGCGAGGCGAGCGCATCGAGCGCGATCTTCAGCCGGTCGGGCGCCCACAGCGTGAAGAAGTCGACGAACACGTGCCCCTTCTTGATCTGGCAGTACGGCAGGCACATCGCGATGCCCATCGCCGACAGCATCTGCACGATCTCATAGTCGCCCGGCACCGGTCTGCCCAGCGTCGCGCGCCCCACCACACTCACCACCGACATCACCGATTCGATGCAGAACGCCAAGCCCGCCAGCACGGCCATCGCCGCGCAGGCCCATTCGATCGACCTGCCGATCGGGCCGTGAGCAACGGCGATCGGCTGGTCCAGAGCTTCCGCCATGGAAACCTCCAGTTCAATATTGAGACGCGCCCCGCAAGGCGAAGCCCGCGGGGCGCGAGACGAAGCGCGTATCGCTTACTTGGAGTACTGCTTCACCAGCGCGAGGGCATCTTCGTAGAGTTTCTTGCCGTCATGGCCAGCGGCGCTGGCTTCCTTGATCCATTCGTCATCGACCTGGGCCGTGGCGGTCTTCCACTTCGCCAGTTCCTCGGCCGAAAGCTGATAGACCGTGTTGCCGCGCGAGGTCGCCGCCTCGCGGCCTGTCGCATCGGCGGCCTTGAACTGGCCCGCGACCCAGGCGGAGGTTTCGCGGCCGCTGTTGTTGTCGATGACCTTCTTCAGGTCGTCGGGCAGGCTGTCGTACTTCTTCTGGTTCATGACGTACAGCATGGTCGCCGTCGTCATCGCCTGCTGCACACCCGACTCGGCGTGGAATTTGGTCAGTTCATGCGTTTTCGTCGCCGGAACGACCTCCCACGGGATCAAGGCCCCGTCGATCACGCCCTTTGACAGGCTTTCGGCCATCTGCGGCACCGGCATGCCGACCGGCGTGGCGCCCAGCGCGGCGAGCATCTTCGTACCCAGGCGCGACGGCGCGCGCACTTTGACGCCCTTCAGGTCCTCCAGCGTCTTCACCTGCTTGTCACGGAAATGCAGCACGTTGGGGCCATTGACCCAGGTGGCGATCGGCTTCATGCCGGCCAGCTCCTTGGCCGAGTGCTTCTGCATGAAATCCCACAACGCGCGGGAAGAGGCCTCGTGCGTGGTGGTGACGAACGGCAGTTCGAACACTTCGGAGGTCGGGAAGCGGCCAGGCGTGTAACCGGGCAGCGTCCATACGATGTCTGCGACACCGTCGCGCACCTGGTTCAGAAGCTGCGGCGGCGTGCCGCCGAGTTGCATCGCGGGGTAGATCTGGCACTTCAGCTTGCCCTGCGACTCGGCGGCGATCTTGTCGCACCAGGGCACGATGACCTTGGCGTGCATCGTCGACACCGGCGGCAGAAAGTGGGCCACCTTCAGGATCGTCTCCTGCGCCATGGCAGCAGCCGGGATCATGGTAGCGGCCGCAAGGCCGACGCTCAGCATACGAATTTTCATTTTTGTCTCCGTCTTGTACTGCAGTCTCTGGGAACCGTTTCATGCCCTCAGGCATGGATGAAGAATTCGGCGCCGCTCAAGACGGCGCCGAATTCCTGCTGCGCATTATTGCGTCAAACGTGGGACGCTGACCGCGGGGAGAACGGGATCGAGCGATCCCTCTTCGCCCTCGGTGCGGAGTACGCCACACCGCGAGTCACAAAACGAGACTCGACCGGGTGAGCCGTCACGCGCTGCTGCTCAGCCCTGCAGCTGCCCGAGCGTCTGCGTGGTGGCCAGCGCCATCACGACGTTGCCGCTGCCCGAGGACTGCGCGTACTCGCCGTACTGCCGGCCCGCCAGCGCCCCCTGCTCGGCCGCCATCGCCTTGGCCACCCCCAGCATCGTCGCCAGCGGCCGCCCGCCCATCTCCGCGCCGACGAACTTGCTGTACTCGGCGATCCCCGCCACCGCCTCGTCGATCTGCCCCGCCTTCAGCTGCCCGATGAAGCGCTGGTCCGCCTCGATGCGCTCGGGCAGCGGCCAGTTCTCGCGCCCGCGCACCAGCACGTGGCTGAGCGCCGAACTGGTCACGAACACCGCACGCCGTCCAAGCTTCTTCGCCGTCGCATGCACGATTTCACCCGCGCGCACGCATTCCTCATGCGTCGACATCAGCACCGAAGGCAGCACCACCACCGGCACGTCACCGGTCGGGTCGAGGTACTGCAGCGGCACGAAGGTGCCGTAGTCCCACTCGAAGTACTCCGAGTCGTTGCGGTTGGACGGCACGCCGCCCGCCTTGAACGCCTCGACCAGCGCCCCGGCGAATTCGGGGTCGCCCGGGTAGTCGTAGGGGCGGCCCGGAATCAGCTGCGGCGCCTCGTCGGCGACGCAATGGCCAACGTGCCGCGGCTGGCAGGTCACCGGCCAGTCGAAGGTCGCCACCCAGTGGCTGGAGACGATCACCCACAGGTCGGGCTTGAGCTGCCGGCGAATCGCTTCGCCCATCTCGCGCTCGGCCGCCACCAGCGTCTGCTGGTAGTCGGGCGTGTTCTTCGCCAGCCCCAGCGTGGGCACATGCGCCGCGATCGTCGCGGCAATCACTCCACTCATCGTCGTTTCCCCTCAGTTAACAGCTCAGTTAACACTATTCGCGCCCGCTTTCGCGGTCGCTTCTTCATCGGCCTCGCGCTTGGCGATGTTGGCCAGAATCTCCGCGCCCCGGTTGGCCGCCGACAGGCCGCGGAACAGGAAGGCCAGACCGATCGTCGCCTGCAGTTCTTCCCAGGTGGCGCCGGCGCGGCGCGCCGCGATCGCGTGCAGCGGCGCGGCGTCGTTGAGGTCCATCATCAGCATGCCGAACAGCATCAGCTGCGAGGTCTTCACGTCGAAGCACTTCGGATACATCGCGTGCGCGCGCATCTGCTCCTGCAGCTCGAGCAGCTTCGGGTCGAGCGCGCCCGTCACGTTGATGCGCGCCTCGATGCGCGGCGGCACGAAGCCGATCAGCTCCTTGTAGATCGCAAAACGCTCGTCCTGCGTGTAGTCCTGCTCGGCGTAGGCGCCGATGCGTTCGCGGACCAGATCGATATTGACGCGGGGGGGAATCATTGGAGTCTCCTTGGAAATCGGACCGATGGCCAAAGTACCACTTGACCATACGGTCATTGTCGAGCTTGCGATCGCCACCGGGGCCTGGCCGCATGCCGGCCCCGGTGCGATGTTCGATTGCAGCGCATCTCTATCGAACGCATGAAGCGTTTCGATCATCCTGCGCTGACATCGAATTACCGGAGAATTCCAGCAAAGAACGACGACAGGTCGGCGAAGCCATCCAGCGGCAGGACGTGCGCAACGTACTGGTCGGGACGAACCACCACCATGCAGCCCCTGTCGCGGTCGATGCCGCGCATGTCGAAAATGTCGCCAGCACCCTTGTGATCGACGCAGAAGACCTTCTCGAAGTCGATCAGGCCGAGCTTTCCGGTCTTCGGCTTCAGCAAGGACGGCAGGTTCTCGTAGGCGAGCTGATCGAAGGTTTGCTGGAACACCGCGCGGAAGTCGATCACCGCGTCGATGTCTTCGCCCTCGCGGGTGTGCTTGACGACGGGCGAGCTGGGGTTGGTTTCCAGCCAGTCCGCGAGCTTGTGGATCGCCGAACCGGCGTTCGAGCTGTCCGCCTTGCCAGCGAACGCATAGATGCGCCAGCGTGCATCTGCCTCGGCGGCATGGCCGAGTTGCATCTGCTTGGCGTCCGACACACGGACCACCGGCGCCGAGTGGAAGCGACGGCCAATCTCCAGCTTGCTCGCAAGCGCCTGGTGAGTCCCGGCACCAGTCAGTCGGGACGGGTCATATTTCACTGCATTACCGCCGGTGAACTCGAGGTTCTCCTTGAACGTGCGAATGATGCGCGGCTCTTCGGTTCCATTGCGTTCGGCTTCGGTGGTCGGCGCCGACATGACCCGGGCCCACTTGTGATCGGTCTCCACCAGACGCTTCGCCTCGGTCAGACGCTCCTTGGAGTAGGTTCGCAGCAGGCTTGCATCGGCGCGCCCCTGGAGGACGTGCACAAGCTTCCAGCCCAGGTTGAAGGTGTCCTGCATCGACACGTTCATCCCCTGACCCGCCTTGGGCGAGTGCGTGTGGCATGCGTCGCCCGCCGTGAAGACGCGAGGATCGCGGTCTTCGCCTTCGGGGACGTCATCGAATCGGTCGGTGATGCTGTGTCCGATATCGTAGATGGACCACCACACCACCTCCTTCACGTCGATCGTGTAGGGCTTGATGATGCGGTTCGCCGCGGCAATCATGTCGTCCTGGGTGAACTTGCGCTCCGCCGCTTTCTCGTCCGGCCTGAGCTTGTCGAGCTCGACATACATGCGGAAGATGTAGCCGCCCTCGCGCGGGAGGATCAGCACATTGCCCTCCTTGGCGGAGGAGATCAGGCACTTCTGCCGGACGTCCGGGAAATCCGTGTTGGCGAGGATGTCCATCACACCCCAGGCTTGATGCGCGGCATCGCCGTGCAGTTGGCCACCAATCGATGTGCGCACGGCCGAACGCGCACCATCGCATCCGACGACGTAATTGGCCCGGACGGTTCGGGTTGCCCACCAGTACACACCGGTTACGTCCTTCAACGTCACGGTGACCGGATGGTCGTCGGTCGTGGGATCGACCGTCACATTCACGACTTCCCAACCGTAGTCGGGTTCGAGTCGCGAGGGCGAGTTTTTCATGATCTCCAGGAACAGCTCATGCATTCGTGCCTGGTTGATCAGGATATGCGGCATTTCCGAGCTGTCATCGGCCACGTCCTGCACCCGACCGACGCGCTTGATGTGCTCGGGATTCTTGGGATCGGGCATCCAGAACGCGGTCTGATTGACCCAGTAGGTTTCGCGCTTGACCTTGTCGGCGAATCCGAAGGCCTGGAACATTTCCATGGTGCGCGTGTTGATGCCGTCGGCCTTGCCCTTGATGATGTTGCTGGGCATGCGCTCGATGATCATCGTGTCGATCTCGGGGAACTGCGACAACTGGGCGGCAAGACACAGGCCGGCAGGTCCGGTGCCGGCAATCAGCACATCCACCTTCTCGGGCAAGGGTTCGTTGATCCCGCGGTTGCGACGGTTCGGTGCCGCCGGCTTGATGTCGGGGTTGCCACCTCTGAATCCATTTTTATAGAACTGCATGTCCTTACCTCCTCAGTGCTGCCCCGACCGGATGGTCCGAGCATGGTCTCGAATGGCGAATGCGTGAAAGAAATCCTGTGCGCACTTTAGTCCCGCCCCCCTTATCCAGCAACGCAATGAGTAGAATAGGTTCAATTCAAATAAGGAATAGAACCCCTTCATGCAGAACCTCGACACCCGCTTGCTCCAGGTCTTCGACGAGATCTACAAGACACGCAGCGTCAGCCGCGCGGCGGAGCAGCTCGGGCTGGGCCAGCCGGTGGTGAGCATCGCGCTGGGAAAGTTGCGCCAGCACTTCGGCGACCCCCTTTTCGTGCGCACTTCGACAGGCATGGATCCGACGCCGCTGGGAGAGGAACTTGTGCGGCCGATCCGGAATGCGATCGACGCCTTGGAGGCGGCCCTGGGTTACCGCACGACCTTCGACCCCGGTTCGGTGCGGCGGACCTTCAACATCGCGATGACGGACATCTCGCAGATCGTCCTGCTGCCCCGCTTGTGGGCCAGGCTGCACGCGGTGGCGCCGGGGGTGTCGGTGGAGGTGGCGAACCTGTCGGCGGAGACCGCACGTCTGTTGGAGGCCGGCGAGATGGACCTCGCTCTCGGCTTCATCCCGCAGCTCGATGCGGGCTTCTATCAGCAGACGCTGTTCGCACAGCGCTACATCTGCCTCGCGAGAACGGATCACCCGCGCATTCAGGGCGAAATGAGCCTGGAGCAGTTCCAGGCGGAAGAGCATGCCGCGGTGATCAGCCCGGGCACCGGCCATGGCTATCTGGACCGCGAGCTCGCGCGGCAGAACATCACGCGCAAGGTCGTTCTGCGGGTTCCGAACTTTCTCGGCGTCGCCCTCGTTGTCGAGCACACCGACCTGGTGGTCACGATCCCGGCGCGGCTCGGCAAGATGATGGAACGACATGGCCGTTTCCAGATTTACCCGACACCGTTCTCCATTGCAGGCTACCAGATCAAGCAGTTCTGGCACGAGCGCTTTCATCACGACCCTGGAAACTGCTGGCTACGCAAGCTGATCCGCGAGTTGCTCGGCGCCCCTTCGAGCGCCGGCGCTGACGGCAAGGCTTGAACCGGCGTCGCCGGCCCGGGTGGCGACGCGGGCCGCGCCTGTGCAGCGACGCGATGCCCGAGCACGCGCTGTAAGCGAACCATGGATCCGACCGGAGCAGGCACCGGTCGAATCCACGTTGTCGCGCGTCGTCCGGCCTCAGCCGGCCAGTTGCGCCAGCGTGCCGTGAGCGGCCAGCGCCATCACGACGTTGCCGCTGCCCGAGGACTGCGCGTACTCGCCGTACTGCCGGCCCGCCAGCGCCCCCTGCTCGGCCGCCATCGCCTTGGCCACCCCCAGCATCGTCGCCAGCGGCCGCCCGCCCATCTCCGCGCCGACGAACTTGCTGTACTCGGCGATCCCCGCCACCGCCTCGTCGATCTGCCCCGCCTTCAGCTGCCCGATGAAGCGCTGGTCCGCCTCGATGCGCTCGGGCAGCGGCCAGTTCTCGCGCCCGCGCACCAGCACGTGGCTGAGCGCCGAACTGGTCACGAACACCGCACGCCGTCCAAGCTTCTTCGCCGTCGCATGCACGATTTCACCCGCGCGCACGCATTCCTCATGCGTCGACATCAGCACCGAAGGCAGCACCACCACCGGCACGTCACCGGTCGGGTCGAGGTACTGCAGCGGCACGAAGGTGCCGTAGTCCCACTCGAAGTACTCCGAGTCGTTGCGGTTGGACGGCACGCCGCCCGCCTTGAACGCCTCGACCAGCGCCCCGGCGAATTCGGGGTCGCCCGGGTAGTCGTAGGGGCGGCCCGGAATCAGCTGCGGCGCCTCGTCGGCGACGCAATGGCCAACGTGCCGCGGCTGGCAGGTCACCGGCCAGTCGAAGGTCGCCACCCAGTGGCTGGAGACGATCACCCACAGGTCGGGCTTGAGCTGCCGGCGAATCGCTTCGCCCATCTCGCGCTCGGCCGCCACCAGCGTCTGCTGGTAGTCGGGCGTGTTCTTCGCCAGCCCCAGCGTGGGCACATGCGCCGCGATCGTCGCGGCAATCACTCCACTCATCGTCGTTTCCCCTCAGTTAACAGCTCAGTTAACACTATTCGCGCCCGCTTTCGCGGTCGCTTCTTCATCGGCCTCGCGCTTGGCGATGTTGGCCAGAATCTCCGCGCCCCGGTTGGCCGCCGACAGGCCGCGGAACAGGAAGGCCAGACCGATCGTCGCCTGCAGTTCTTCCCAGGTGGCGCCGGCGCGGCGCGCCGCGATCGCGTGCAGCGGCGCGGCGTCGTTGAGGTCCATCATCAGCATGCCGAACAGCATCAGCTGCGAGGTCTTCACGTCGAAGCACTTCGGGTACATCGCGTGCGCGCGCATCTGCTCCTGCAGCTCGAGCAGCTTCGGGTCGAGCGCGCCGGTGACGTTGATGCGCGCCTCGATGCGCGGCGGCACGAAGCCGATCAGCTCCTTGTAGATCGCAAAACGCTCGTCCTGCGTGTGGTCCTGCTCGGCGTAGGCGCCGATGCGTTCGCGGACCAGATCGATATTGACGCGGGGGGGAATCAAGAGGGTGTCTCCTGTGGGATGGATAGGTTGAGGCTGAACCATGGTAGGCAGCACCCCGAGGGTCGGCAATGCGGCGGACCAAGATGCGTGCGCAGAGCGCACGGCAGTCAATGGGCGGCAGCGGTCAGCTGCGTGCCACTGCAGCACCACCCAGAGTCAGTGGCAACCGGCCTTCGGGCTGCCTTAACTCATCGAAAACGCTCATGCATCTATTCATGAAAATGCGGTTTATCAACGCATCCGGAAGCTGGACACTGTGCGTCGTTCCCTTCCCACCATTCGATCCAAGGAGACAGAAATGAGCACATACAAGGAACCCCTGCTCGACGTGGCCCACCTCGGCCGACTCGAACTGCTGACCCCCAAGCCCGAGCAGAGCCTGTGGTACTTCCGTGACCTGCTCGGCATGGAAGTGGTGGCCACCGAAGGCGATTCGGTCTACATGCGCGCCTACGGCGACTATGCGCACTCGACCTTCAAGCTGACCGCCGCCAGCCAGCCCGGCCCGGGCACCATCTCGTGGCGCTGCATGAGCCCGCAGGCGCTGGAGCGCCGCGTGAAGGCAATCGAAGCCGCCGGTCTGGGCATCGGCTGGAAAGACGGTGACGTCGGCCGCGGCAGGTTCTACCAGTTCCGCGATCCCGATGGTCACCAGATGGACATCTACTTCGAGGAGCAGAAATACCGCGCCCCCGATGCGCTGCGCTCGACGCTGAAGAACCTGCCGCAGCGCTACACCGCGCGCGGCGCCAACGTGCGCCGCATCGACCACCTCGCGCTGTGCGCGCAGGATGTGGCGAAGAACCGCGAATTCGCCATGGATCTGCTCGGCTTCCGCGTGCGCGAGCAGGTCGTCTACAACCAGGGCCGGACCGAGATCGGCTCCTGGATGAGCCTGGGCCAGATCCACCACGAGATGGCCTATGTGCTGGACGTGAAGGGCGCGCACGGGCGCATGCACCACATGTCGTTCTGGATCGACAATCGCGAGGACGTGCTGCGCGCGGCCGACATCCTCGCCGAGAACAACATCTTCATCGAGGCCGGCCCGTCCAAGCACAACAACTCGCAGGCTTTCTACCTGTACTCGTACGAGCCGGGCGGCAACCGTATCGAGATCTACTCGGGCAGCTTCATCGTCACCGCGCCGGACTTCGAGACGGTGACCTGGAACGAGGAGGAACGCGGCACCGGCGTGTATTGGGGCGGTGCGCTGCCGCCAAGCTTCCTGAACTACTGCACGCCGAACGTGGATGTGCCGGTGCCGGAAGAGAACGCGAACGTGCCGGTGTTCGATCCCGTCTGAGACCCTTCAACATCCCTGTCCGGCACGGCCCCCTTGGGTCTGCCGCGCAGGACACGGGCTCTCGCTTCACGCGCAAATCATCGGCGGCCGCTTCCACGCTCAGGCGCGAGTGGCCGCCTTTTCGCTCGCCTTCTCGCCCAGCTTCTTCGCCGCCTCGCGCAGCGGCTCCAGGAAGCGGTTGCGCATCTGCGTCGCGTTGGTACGAACGCTGTTGGCCAGCACATTGACGCCGCTCACCACCGCCCCGGACGGATCGCAAACCGGCACGGCGATCGAGCTTAGCCCCACCTCCATCTGCTGGTTGGCAATCGCGTAACCGTCGTTCCGGATGCCCTCTAGCGCCGCCCTCAAGCCGCTGGCGCTGACGATCGTGTTCGCGGTGAAGGGAAGAAAGGTCGCGTGCGCCAGATAGGCTTCCAGTTCCGCCTCCGGCAGATGGGCCAGCAGCACCTGCCCGATCGACGTCGCGTACGCCGGGAGCCGGTTTCCCACATTGAGCGAGGGCGACATGATGCGCGACGACGTCGCCCGCGCCAGATAGACGATCTCGTTGCCGTCGAGCACCGCCATCGAGCACGCCTCGCCGACGGTTTCGCTCAGTTCGTCGAGCACCGCCTGGGCGTAGCCGCCGAGTGGCGAGCCCGACAGATAGGCGTTGCCCAGCGACACCGCCTTCGGCGCCAGTGAAAAGCGCGTGCCGTCCTGGCAGCGCACGAAGCCGAGCACGGTGAGCGTGTGCAGATAGCGCCGCACCGCCGCGCGGGTGATCCCCGTGCGGTAGCTGATCTGCGAGATCGTCAGTTGCCGCCCCTGGTTGGTAAACGCCTGGATCACCGCCAGGCCGCGCGCGAGCGCGGTGACGAAATCGCGGTCGTCCTTGTGGCGAGCGGAGCGCTCGGCATCGTCCTCATCGGCCACACCGTCATGAAGCCCGGGAGCGCCTGGCGTGCCCTGCTCGTCTTCATCCGGCAGTGCCGACCCCATCCGTGATCGATCCGTATGCATGGCGTTTCTCACTGTCGTCCGACATCCGCGCGACGTGCGCACGGCGCACATTAGGACGATTTGCAGTCCGCGACAAGGTGGCCCGCGCGCGGCAATACTGTGCGCCAGTCGCACAAGTCGGCCCTGCGCACGCGCAGCCACCACCGGACCGGTGCCTACAATGCGCTCACGTTTGATCCGCATCAAAAAGCCATTCCACACGCCGAGGCCAGGGTCCCGGCTCAACCAAGGAGACAACAAATGAACACATCCAGCACATCCAGCCTCAAGAGCGCCGCCGGATTCAAGTTCGGCAAACTGTTCGCCGGCATGGTCGGCGCCCTTTCACTGTCGCTGCTCGCGAGTTCGGCGCAGGCCGAGATCCGCGCGCACAACTTCAAGGTCGCCATCGCAGTCAGTGCCGGCGCGGCGCACTACGACGGCGGCGTAAAGTTCTGCGAGCTGCTGGAGAAGAAGAGCGGCGGCAAGATGAAGGCGAAGATGTTCGGCGGCGGCGCGCTCGGCAAGGACACCGCGGTGGTGTCGTCGATGCAGGGCGGCGTGATCGACATGGGCATCATGAACGCCAACCTGCTCACCGGCCTGGTCAAGGACTTCGGCGTGCTGGACTTCCCCTTCGTGTTCGAAAGCGAGAAGGTCGCCTACAAGGTACTGGACGGCGCCTGGGGCCAGAAGCTGAGCAACAAGCTGCTCGACAAGGGCATCGTCGGACTCGGTTACTGGGAAATGGGCTATTTGAACTATCACACCGGTACCAAGCCGATCAACAAGCTCGAGGACATCGCCGGGCTGAAGATCCGCGTCACCGAGACGCCGCTGCAGATCGATTTCCAGAAAGCGCTCGGCGCCAACCCGCTGCCCATCCCCTACGTCGAGCTCTATACCGCGCTCGAGCAGCGCACGGTCGACGGCGGCAACCAGACCTTCATCAACGTCCAGGTCGCGAAGTTGTTCGAAGTGCAGAAGTACATGACGGTGACCAACCACATGTACAACCCGCAGATGTTGCTGATGAGCAAGAAGGTGTACGACAAGCTCAACGACGACGAGAAGAAGGTGCTCAACGAGGCCGCCATCGAGGCGCGTGACCACCAACGCATGCTGTCGCAGCAATACACCGCGAAGGCGATGGAGTTCCTGAAGGACAAGATCACCATCAGCGTGCGTATTCCGATCGTTCGTGACCGGTCAGTCCAGTTCGACGTGATCACCAGTTCCGATTCGTACTGATCAGTCGTCCCGGTGCTCGTGAGCACCAGGACGGCACCGTGACCGCTAAGCTGACGTCACGCTCATCGTTCCAGCGACATGATCACGCGGGGGGCATCTTCCGCTTTGCCTGAAGCTTGCGCATGGATTCACCCTTGAGCGTAATCCGGTGCGCCTGATGCACCACGCGGTCAAGGATTGCGTCTGCCAAGGTCGGATCGGGGAAGAACCCATGCCACTGGTCTGTTGGGAACTGGCTTGTGATCAGCAAGGATCCGGTACGCATCCGCCGATCCACCACATCCAGCAACACCTGCGCAGCTTGCGAAGAAATCTCGCTCAGACCGAAGTCGTCGATGATAAGCAAACTCGGTTTAATCAGACCGGCCTTGAGCTTAGGCAACGAACCGTCATGGCTGGCAACTGCGATCTCTTGATAAAGATCGCTCGCCCGGAAGAACGTAGCGGGTAAACGCTGTCGGCAAGCCTGAGAACCGAAGGCACATGCAAGCCATGTCTTTCCGACCCCCGTTGCGCCAAGGACGATCAAGTTAAGCTGCTGTCGAATCCATTCGCAACTGGCCAGCGAGGCGATGAACCCTTTGTCGATATCTCGCGAAGCTCGGTAATCGGCGTCTTCGAGCGATGCGGATTCAGGGAATCCTGCACTCCGCACGAGCCGCTTCAATTTCTTCGAGTCACGTTCAGAGGCTTCATGCTCGACAAGCAACCCGAATCGGTCATCGAAAGAGAGTTGGTGAAGCTTCGGCTGCTGCAACTGGACCGAATACGCTTCGGCCATCGACGTCAATCGCAATTCACGTAGGCGGGAGATGGTTTGATGGACGCCGCTCATGTGTTTTCTCCAAAGTAGCTCGCACCCCGCACATTGTCGTGGGCTGGCCTCGGCGCCGTGCCGCTGACAGAGTGGGCGCGTTTGTCGGGTGCCTGCTTGAGAATGGAATCGAGGCTGCGCAATGCCGTAATGTTGAGCGATAGCGCATATGCACACGCCTCTTCGAAGCGTTGGTCGCCGTGGATACGAGCCAGATCGCGCATCCGCCGGGCTGCTTTCAGACCATTGACGGCATCGGATCGGTTTTCCAGGTGATGGCGAATCATTGCCGCCGAGCCTTCCCCTACCGACTCGGCCCATAGCATGAGTGCCCTCGGTTCGCCCTCAAGCACGCGGACATGCGCTATCGGACGATGCTCAGGCAACGTCTGGACTGTGCCTTCGCATTGTGCCAATGCGTGCAAGGCAACGCGCTGGCCGCGATGCATGACCTCGAGCATCGATCCGGTGTAACGCAGATCGACACGCTGTCCGCGCAACTCCGACGGCACGGAGTAGAAGCTCCGCGCATGTTCGACATGGTAATCGTCGCCAGCCCGCACCCCATATCGCCAATCGCATAACTCGAAGGGAATGGGCGGCAGGCGCTTCAAAGTCGAACGCTCGGTTTTCTCAAATCGTTCGATGCGGGAGCCTGACATCTTCTTGAAGGGATGAGCGTTCAGCGTTACCACGAGCCTCCTGAGGGCGTCATTCAGTTCATCGAGGCTAAAGAATGTTCGGTCGCGAAGTGCGAACAACACCCAACGCTGTGCGATCTGCACACCGACCTCGGCCTTCGCCTTGTCTTTCGCCTTCCTGACACGAGCTGGTAGTGCAGCGGTGTTGTAGTGCTGCAGGCACTCCCGGTAGGCCGGGTTGATAACGACGCGATCCTTCTCACGCCGCCAGACAGCCGCCTTCAGGTTGTCCGGCACAACCCAGGCCGGCACGCCCCCCATTGCCGCAAAGCAATCGACATGGCATCTCACCCAATCAGGGGTTTTCTGCGAGGCGACTGCCTGCAGGTAGGTCAGGTTCGAGTAGCCAAGCACGGCAACGAAGATTTGCGCATAGATCGAGGGACCGCCGCTTCGATCCCTGATCTCGACTGTACGGCCGGCGAAATCGACGAACAACTTCTCACCCGGGCGATGGGCCTGACGCATCACGATATGTTGTCGCTTCGCCCACGCCCGGTAACCGGCAGTGAATTGCGAGTAGGCGATTCCCTCCGGGCACTGACTGCGCCACTCCCGCCACAGCTGCTCGAGTGTGGCGTCGGGGCGCTGCATCTCGGCGTGCACCCAATCCCAATCTGGCGCTCTCTTGCGTTGCGCGATGCTCTTGTTGCCAGCACCCAGAACCGCGTACCAGGCGTCGTCATCCAATGAATGAAGATCGGCACCAAAGGTGTCGCTTTTTCTGAGAATTCGGCGCATTTCGCGCACGGTGTTTGCGGAAACACCAACTGACCGTGCGATGGCTCGGTTGGACTGTGAGGTATCGTAGAAGTGCAAACGCGCGATCTCGCGCTGTAGGTGGATAGGCAGACGCAAGGGGGTAACTCCTCATGGGATGGCACCGGCGGTGCTGACCGGGCCAGACAAAATCACCCCGTCCGCGCAAGTTCGTCGCATGATTGACGAACGTGAACGCGCAGCTCATACTGATCGGACAAGATCCCACTTGTACCGGCAGCGATGCTGGCGCGACGCCCGAGGCAGCCCCCTCGGGCGTTCGCGTCTACGAGGTGGAGAATCGAGTTAACTGGGAGAGATTCGTCCTCCTGCGGATGCGCCCATTCGGGTCGCAGAAAGCCAATCCGCGACATCCAGCGTCAAGGCAAACCACCCTCGGCGATTGGGTACAGTGAAGAGCGGCACCATTACTTGACCACGTCGCCGTGCCTGTCTAAGTGATGCAACGCTTCGATGTCCTAGTGCCGCCGCGAGGGGCTCGCCGCCCAGCAGAGGACCGTGAAGGCGCAGGAGTGTCTCGCGCAATTCCTTGCGCAAGTGGGCCAGTGCTTCGGTCTGTTCAGGCAGCGAGTTCATCGAATACCTCAATGCGTTTGTCACGCAGTGTTCGTGACTGTCCACATTTTCTCCACCCGAACCGATAATTCGATTTTCTGTACTCCAGATAAGCCTTGTGCACACAATCATCAGACCAAAGGGGCGCGGTCGCCCGACCACCCAGCCTGTCGATCGCCTTCGGACACGACTTTGGTTTCGCGCGCTGCGGGACATATCTGGCCTGTCGTCCGCATACGCCATTGAGATGGCGCTCGACGGGGACCGCGTCCGCAAACGCGACACAGACGTCGCTCGCCCCAGGAAGTGGGACGCTTACGAGAAAGGGACACGGGTCCCCAATGACCGGCCCGGACCGCGCAACGCTGTCGAGCAGGCGCAAGCCCGATTCCCGGGCACGTCGCGCTGGTTCCGTAGCCCGTTGTGGCGCTACCTGAAGAAGGAGCCGCTCGATGCAATGCAGTTTGAGGAGGCGCTACGCACCCTCGAACCGCCGGTTACGGCATTACTGTTTGAGGCGGAGCCGCGCGAACACGAGCAAGTGCCCCGTCAGCGTCCCTTTGACGATGAAAGTTCTCGACAACTCATCGCGCTCGGTAGCTTCGATGCGCTAGTTGCAGCTGTGCTGATGGCAGGTCTGTCGGAAGTCATCGCCTCGCCCGATCTTCGAGAACGGGCGTTGCACGTTTACGTTGGGATTCAGGCGAAGCTGCGAGAAACGCCCCTCTTGGAAGGCATCTATCCTGAGCTGTTCTCGCTGATCGACTCGCGTTGCAAGCACTGGATCTACTTAGCGCCCAATCAGCGAATGGATGTCGTGATCTTCTGGCAGGGAGTCGAGGCGGAGGATGAACAGAGGATCTTTGGCGACGTCGGTGAGGATGGGATTGACTATTAAAACGGCTATCAGTCCTGACTAGCTGTTCGCGCCACTAAAAGTTCAACGGCAGCTTGCCGATTTGGCGAATTCACACTTCCGACCCCTATGCATAGCTCTCAACTATGCGTAGCGGCACCCCCCAGCATGGCTGTTCGCTCGGTCGACGGCCGTACTGGGGCGTGGTGTGCTTTGCATAGTTACAGGGTCTGCAGGAACCTCATCAG
>JAFLDS010000020.1 GCA_017302295.1 Thauera sp.
CGCCCCGGCACGCCGCGCCCCGGCCGCCCCGGCTGGTTCACGACGCCCGAGGGCCGGCGTGCGCCCGTCGTGCGCGTGGAACCGGCGGCCGACGTCGTGCTGCCATTGCAGCCGCTGTGCTACATCGACACCTCGACCGGCGACGCCGGGCCGATCACGCTGGACGTGCCCGCGGCGCTGGTGCGCCGCCTGCTGTGGCTGCCGCCCTTGACCGAGACCGAGGCCGCGCTCGTCGCTGATACCTTGGCCGAGCTCACGCCCGAACTGCCGCCACCGCTGCAGCAGGGCGAGGCGCCGATCCGGCTCGCGGGGCCGCCGGTGCCGGTGTTGCGGCTGGCGACCACGCCCGTCTTCCACATCGCCTATCGCGACTATGCCGCTTTCGGCACCTGGGAATTCGACCTCGCCACCCTCGCCTTCCGCTATGGGCCGGTCACGCTGGCTGCCGACGACGCCACCGTCTTCCGCACCCTGGCCGATGGTCGGCCGGCACGCATCGAACGCGACCCGGCAACCGAACGCGCTGCGCTGAACCGGCTGGCGAAGGCGGGCTTCACCCGGGTGCCAGCCGGCAAGGTGAAGGCGCCGCCGCAGGCCATCCCGCCGGGGGCGCTCGGCCTGGCGAGCGAGGACGACTGGCCAGTGTTCATGGCCGAGGTCGTGCCGGCGCTGCGCGACGAAGGCTGGGAGATCGAGCTGCCGCAGGATTTTCGCCACCACGCGCTCGACGTCGACGCGCTGGTGCTGGATGTCGACGAAACCGATAACGGCTGGCTTGCCATCTCGCCCGGCATCGAGGTCGACGGCCGGCCGATCGCGCTCGCGCCGCTGCTCGCCGGCCTGTTCGCGCAGGACGGGCGCTGGCTGTCGGGCCGCCTCGACGACATCGCCGACAACGAGACCGTGATCCTCGAGCACGATGCGCTGGGCCGGCTGCGCATTGGCGCCGGCCGCCTGAAGCCGCTGGTGCGCGCGCTGGTGGACCTGTTCGATCGCCCCGATGGCGCGTTGCAGGTGTCGCGGCTGGACGCCCCACGGCTGGCCGAGCTCGACCTCCCCGGCCGTGGCCGCGACCTCGTCACCGCCTTCTCGCGGCGACTGCGCGACGCGGCCGGCATCGCCCCGGTGCCCGCCCCGGCCGGTTTTCGCGCCGAGCTGCGTCCCTACCAGCTTGAAGGCCTGGCCTGGCTGCAACATCTGATGAAGCACGACCTGGCCGGCATCCTCGCCGACGACATGGGCCTGGGGAAGACGGCGCAGACGCTGGCCCATCTGCTGACGCTGAAGCACGCCGGCAAGCTCGACTCGCCCGCGCTGGTGATCCTGCCGACCTCGCTGGTGTTCAACTGGCAGGCCGAAGCCGAACGCTTCGCCCCGGACCTGCGGGTGCTGAACCTGCATGGCGCCGACCGCCATGCGCGCTTCGACGAACTCGATGGTGCCGACGTCGCCCTGACCACCTACCCGCTGCTGTGGCGCGACGCCGAGGCACTGCAGACACGCGACTGGAGCCTGCTGATCCTCGATGAGGCGCAGACGGTGAAGAACGCGGCGAGCCGGGGGGCGCAGGTGATCCGCCAACTGAAGGCAGGCCATCGCCTCGGCCTCACCGGCACGCCGCTCGAGAACCACCTCGGCGAGCTGTGGGCGCAGTTCGACTTCCTGCTGCCCGGCTTCCTCGGCACGAGCAAGCAGTTCACCGCGACCTGGCGCACGCCGATCGAGAAGCGTGGCGACACCGTCCGCCGCGACCTTCTCGCCGCGCGCCTGAGGCCGTTCATCCTGCGCCGGCGCAAGGAAGACGTCGCCACCGAGCTGCCGCCCAAGACCGTGATTGTGCGCACGGTCGGCCTCGAAGGCGGGCAACGTGATCTTTACGAAACGGTGCGCGCGGCGATGGACGAGAAGGTGCGCAACGAGATCGCCGGCAAGGGCTTCGCCCGCAGCCAGATCGTCATCCTCGACGCGCTGCTCAAGCTGCGCCAGGTGTGCTGCGACCCGCGCCTGCTGAAGAGCCCGGCCGCGGCGAAAGTTAAGGAGCGCGCCAAGCTCGACTTGCTGATGGACATGCTGCCGGAGCTGATCGCCGAAGGCCGCCGCATCCTGATCTTCTCGCAGTTCACCAGCATGCTGGCGCTGATCGCCGCAGAGCTGGACCGGGCGAAGATCGGCTGGGTGAGCCTGACCGGCGACACCCGCGACCGCCGCGTGCCGGTCGAAGACTTCCAGAAGGGCCGCGCGCCGGTGTTCCTGATCAGCCTGAAGGCGGGCGGCGTCGGCCTCAACCTGACCGCCGCCGACACCGTGATCCACTTCGATCCGTGGTGGAACCCGGCCGCCGAGAACCAGGCGACCGACCGCGCCCACCGCATCGGCCAGGACAAGCCGGTGTTCGTCTTCAAGCTGGTGTGCGCAGGCAGTATCGAGGAGAAGATCCTCGCCCTGCAGGAAAGAAAGGCGGCTCTGGCCGAAGGCGTGCTGTCGGAGGATGCCGACGCGCTGGCGAAGTTCGGCGAGGCGGACATCGCCGCACTGCTGGCGCCGCTGCCCGGTCCGGCGAGGTGAACCGGACCCGGCCGCCGAGGGCCACTATGGTCGATCGCGGTCGAGCCCGCTCCTACACCCCAAGGCTCGCCTGCCGTGACGTAGGAGCGGGCTTGACCGCGATTCAACCCGGCGGTTGCGCTTAGCGCGCTGCCTCGGCGACGAAGATCTCGACGCGGCGGTTCATCGCGCGACCGGAAGCGGTGGAGTTGTCGGCCACCGGTTCGCGCGAGCCGCGGCCGTCGACGGCGATACGCGAGCCCGACACACCACGGACAGTCAGGTAGTCACGCACCGCAGCGGCACGATTGACCGACAGGGGGTTGTTGACCGCATCGCTGCCGGTGCTGTCGGTGTGGCCGATGATGGTCACCGTCGTCACCGGGTTCTGGTTCAGCGTGGTGGCGAAGCGGTCGAGGATCGGACGCATGTTGGGCTTGATCGCGTACTTGCCGGTATCGAACGAGATATCGCTTGGGATGTCCAGCTTCAGGCGGTTGTCGGCAGTCTGCGTCACGCCGACGCCGGTACCTGCGGTAGCCTGCTCCATGGCGGCCTTCTGTTCCTGCATCCGTTGCGACCACAGGTAGCCCCCACCGGCGCCGAGCGCTGCGCCGATGGCCGCGCCGGTTGCGGCACTCCTGCCCTTGTTGCCACCCGCGGTTGCCGCACCGATCAGGCCGCCGGCAATGGCGCCAATGGCGGCGCCGGTGCCGGTGTCGCGCTGGGTTTCGGTCATGTTGGCGCAGCCGACCAGGCCACTGGCGGCGAAGGTGACTGCAGTAAGGGCGATGACGATTTTCTTCATGTTTTCAGCCTCCGATTTGTGACAAGCCGGCGGATTATCCGGCGTGGGTGTTGCACCCATTCGACTCCATGTGCAACAAAGGATGACCGGCGCTCAAGCTGCCTGCATCATCATCCGCGCAGCGCTTCGAAAAGGGAATAGCCAGCCCAAGTCATCAGCACCGACCCGGCCACGTGGAGCGTCATGTGCCCCGCAAGCCAGCCCCAGGCCCCGCGCTGGGCGAGGTGGAAGGCCTCGGCCGAGAAGGTGGAAAAAGTGGTCAACCCACCGAGCAGTCCCGTGGTCAGCAGCAGCTTCAGGGCCGGCGACATGGCCGGCCATGCGTGCACCGCCGCGAGCGCGACGCCCATCAGCAGCCCGCCCAGCAGATTCGCGACCAGCGTGCCGAGCGGAATCGCCGCGAACAGCGGATTAAGGCATACGCCCAGCCCCCAGCGCAGCCAGGCGCCGCAGGCCGCACCGGCACCGACGGCGGCAAAAGCGGAAAGATTCATCATGCACGACACCAGATTGGCTTATTCGCCATTCTAGCGCCGGCAGGCGCGCTGCCCGGGCTCGGCAGCGCATCGGCTACAATCCCGGCATTCCATTCCGGCAGCGCGAACCTCAGACCGCGCTGCGCCGTGCCACTTTTCCCATCGCACCGATGAACCCGAACGCCAAAAACACCGCTCCCGCAGCCGAGGCTCCCGTCGTCTCCAACTTCATCCGCAACATCATCGACGAGGACATTCGCGCGGCGAAATGGGGCGGCCGCGTCGAAACGCGCTTCCCGCCCGAGCCCAACGGCTACCTGCACTATGGCCACGCCAAGTCGATCTGCCTGAACTTCGGCCTCGCCGAAACTTACGGCGGCGTGTGCCACATGCGCTTCGACGACACCAACCCCGAGAAGGAAGAGCAGGAGTACGTCGACGCCATCATCGAGGCAGTGAAGTGGCTGGGCTTCGAATGGGGTGAGCATCTTTATTTCGCCTCCGACTATTTCGACAAGATGTATGCCTGCGCGGTGAGCCTGATCAAGGCCGGCAAGGCCTATGTGGACTCGCAGTCGGCCGAGGAGATGCGTGCGAACCGCGGCACGCTGACCGAGCCGGGCAAGGACAGCCCGTACCGCAGCCGTAGCGTCGAGGAGAACCTGGACCTCTTCACGCGCATGCGCGCCGGCGATTTCGCCGAAGGCACGCATATCCTGCGCGCCAAGGTCGACATGGCGAGCCCCAACATCAACCTGCGCGACCCGGCGATCTACCGCATCCGCCACGCCACCCACCATCGCACCGGCGACGCCTGGCACATCTACCCGATGTACACCTTCGCGCACCCGATCGAGGACGCGATCGAGAACATCACCCACTCGGTGTGCACCCTCGAGTTCGAAGACCAGCGCCCGTTTTACGAGTGGCTGCTGGACGCGCTCGCCACCGAAGGCCACTTCCCGCGCCCGCTGCCACAGCAGATCGAATTCGCCCGCCTCAACCTGACCTACGTGGTGCTGTCCAAGCGCAAGCTGATCCAGCTGGTGAATGAAGGCCACGTCGACGGCTGGGACGACCCGCGCCTGCCGACGCTGATCGGCGCGCGCCGCCGCGGCTTCACCGCTGCCGGCTTCCGCCGTTTCGCCGAGCGCATCGGCGTATCGAAGTCCGACTCGTGGATCGACATGAGCGTGCTGGAAGAGTGCATGCGCGACGACCTCAACGAAGCCGCCGAGCGCCGCGTCGCGGTGCTCGACCCGCTGAAGCTGGTCATCACCAACTACGCCGAAGGCGCCTCCGAGCTGTGCCAGGCACCGAACCATCCGCTCAAGCCCGAACTCGGCAAGCGCGACATGCCGTTCTCGCGCGAGCTGTGGATCGAGCGCGAGGACTTCATGGAGGAGCCGGTGAAGGGCTTCCACCGCCTCTACCCCGGCAACATGGTGCGCCTGCGCTATGGCTTCGTGGTGAAGTGCACCGGCTGCGAGAAGGACGCCGATGGCAACGTTACCGCGGTGCTCGCCGAATACATGCCCGACTCCAAGTCCGGTACGCCGGGCGCTGACAACTACAAGGTGAAGGGCAACCTGCACTGGGTGTCGGCGGCGCATGGCTACGAAGCCGAGGTGCGCATCTACGACCGGCTGTTCGCCCACCCACATCCGGGCCAGCGCCGCGACGGCGATGCGCCCGACTTCGAGCGCGACTTCCTCACCGACATCAACCCGGACAGCAAGCGCACGATCACCGCCTATCTGGAACCTGCACTCAAGAATGCACAGGCCGAAGACCGCTTCCAGTTCGAGCGCCACGGCTACTTCGTCGCCGACCGTGTGGACTCGAAACCCGGCGCACCGGTGTTCAACCGCACGGTGACGCTGAAGGATTCGTGGGCGAAGGGCGGGAAGTGAAGCCTCGGCGCACACAACCATGAAATTCCTGCACCGCGCCCTTCCGCTGCTTGCGATCCTTGCCGCGCTTGCCGCCGCAGGCTGGTGGTTCACCCGCCCGAAACCGATCGTGGTGGTCGTCCATGAGGTGGCACGCGGCACGGTCGAGTCCACGCTCGCGAACACCCGCGCGGGTGAGATCGAAGCCTGTCAGCGCACCAAGATGGCCACCATCGTCGGCGGGCGCATCGAGTATCTCGGCGTCAAGGAAGGCGATCGCGTGGAACCGGGTCAGGTGCTGATGCGGCTGTGGCACGGTGATCTCGATGCGCGGCTGGCGGTGAACCGGGCGCAGCTCGCGACCGCGTCGCAGCGGGTGCAGGAGGCCTGCACGGTGGCGGACAATGCCGAGCGCGAAGCGGAGCGCCAGGCGCAACTGGTGAAGCGCGGCTTCGTCTCGGCTAGCGCCGAGGAAAAGGCGCGCACCGAAGCGCGCGCGCGCCGCGCGTCCTGCAACACCGCGCGTGCCGACGTCGCCACCGCCGAGGCGCAAATCGCGGCCACCACCACCGACCGCCAGCGCCTGGTGCTGGTTGCGCCTTTCGCCGGGACGGTAGCGAAGATCACCGGCGAGCTGGGCGAGATCTCCACCCCATCGCCACCCGGCGTGCCGACACCGCCAGCGATCGACCTCATCGACGACTCCTGCTTGTATGTGAAGGCGCCGATGGACGAGATCGATGCGCCCAGGATCCAGCCCGGCCAGACGGTGCGGATCACGCTCGAAGCCATGCCCGGCAAGGTGTTCGACGGCCGCGTGAAGCGTGTCGCGCCCTACATCACCGCGGTGGAAAAGCAGGCGCGCACAGTGGAGGTCGATGTCGACTTCGTGCGCCCGGAAGAGGCCAAGGGCATGCTGGTGGGCTACAGCGCGGATGTCGAGATCCTGCTCGCCACCCGCGCCGATACCCTGCGCGTCCCGACTGCCGCGCTGCGCGACGGCAACCGCGTGCTGGTCGTCAGCGACGATGGGCGCCTCGTCGAGCGCATGCTCAAGACGGGTGTGGCCAACTGGGAGCAGACCGAAGTGCTCGACGGCCTCGCCGCAGGCGAGCGCATCGTCACCTCGCTCGAGCGCGAAGGCGTGAAGGCGGGTGCCCGCGTGGTCGCCGAGGCCTCCGGCGCGGCGCCCTGAAAGGCCCGAGCGGAACACGGCAATGGCGCAGATCGAACTCGACGGCATCGAGCGCGTCTTCAGGCTGGGCGACAGCGAAGTGCATGCGCTGCGCGGGCTGTCGGTGTCGATCGACGCCGGCGAATACGTCGCAGTGATGGGCCCATCGGGATCGGGCAAATCGACTCTGCTGAACCTGCTCGGCCTGCTCGACCGCCCGAATGCCGGCCACTACCGCCTCGAAGGGCGCGACGTAACGACGCTGTCGGCCGACGAACAGGCTGAAGTGCGGCGCGCTCGCATCGGCTTCGTGTTCCAGAGTTTTCATCTGGTGCCGCGCCTGAGCGCGGCGGAAAACATCGGCCTGCCGCTGGTGCTGGCGGGGCTGCCGCCAGACGAACGCGCGCGCCGCGTGGCGCAGGCCTTGAAGGACTTCGGCCTCGAGGCCCGCGCGTCGCACCGTCCGGACGAGCTCTCGGGCGGCCAGCGCCAGCGCGTGGCGATCGCCCGCGCCACCATCATGCGCCCGGCGATGCTGCTCGCCGACGAGCCCACCGGCAACCTCGACCGCGCCACCGGCCAGGAAGTCACCGCGCTGCTCGAAGGCCTCAATGCGGCGGGGACGACCCTGATCGTGGTCACGCACGACCCGGTGATGGGCGCGCGCGCGCGCCGCCAGCTGCTGATGGAAGACGGCGAGCTGCGCCACGACGTGCGCGCCGAGCCTGCACCAACCGCCCCGGCGGTGCCGGTCGCGCCACGATGACGCCTGCCGACACCCTGCGCTTTGCCAGCCGTGCGGCACTGGGTTACCCGCTGCGCACCGCGCTGATGGTGCTGGCGATGGCGATCGGCGTGGCCGCGGTGGTGGTGCTCACTGCGCTGGGCGACGGCGCGCGGCGCTACGTGGTCGAGCAGTTCGCCTCGCTCGGCGCCAATCTCATCATCGTGCTGCCGGGCCGGACCGAAACCGGCGGCGTCAACCCCGGCAGCTTCATCACCAGCACCCCGCGCGACCTCACCGTGGCCGACGCCGAAGCGCTGCTGCGCGCACCGCTGGTCACCCGTATCGCACCGCTGACGCTGGGCAACTCGGAGGTGTCGGTCGGCGGCAAGCTGCGCGAGGTGCTGGTGCTCGGCACCGGCGCAGATTACGCCGGCATCCGCAACTACCGCGTCGCCCAGGGCCAGTTCCTGCCGCGTGACGATCCGGGTCGCGCCGCCTCGGTCGCAGTGATCGGAGACACGCTGCGGCGCGAGCTGTTCGGCAACGAGACCGCGATCGGCCGCGTGCTGCGGGTGGGCGACACCCGGCTGCGGGTGATCGGCATCATGGCGCCGTCGGGCCAGGGCCTGGGCATGAACACCGACGAACTGGTGATCGTGCCGGTGGCGACGGCACAGGCGATGTTCAACACCAACACCCTGTTCCGCATCATGGTCGAGGTGCGCAGCCGCGAGGCGCTCGGCCCGGCACAGCGCGAGCTCGAGAAGATTCTGCGCGCGCGCCGTGACGGCGAGCTCGACGTCACCCTCATCACCCAGGACGCGGTGCTCGGCACCTTCGACCGCATCCTCGGCGCGCTGACGCTCGGTGTAGCGGGCATCGCCGCGATCAGCCTGGCGGTGGCCGGCATCCTGGTGATGAACGTGATGCTGGTCGCGGTGACGCAGCGCACCGGCGAGATCGGCCTACTGAAGGCGCTCGGCGCCACCGGGCGCAACATCCGGCTCGCCTTCCTGACCGAGGCGGCGCTGCTGTCGCTGGCGGGCGCCATCGTCGGTTTCGCACTCGGTCACGTGGGCGCCTGGGGCATCCGCCTCGCCTACCCGGTGCTGCCGGCGTGGCCGCCGAACTGGGCGGTGATCGCCGCACTCGCCACCGCACTGGGCACCGGCGTGCTGTTCGGCGTGATGCCTGCGCGCCGCGCCGCCCGGCTCGATCCGGTGCAGGCCTTGATGAAGCGATAAGCCACGATGCGCTGGCAGGATTTCCTTCATCTCGCCCTGCGTTCGCTGACCGCACACCGGCTGCGCAGCTTCCTGACGCTGCTCGGCATCGCGGTGGGCATCGCCGCGGTGATCCTGCTCACCTCGCTAGGCGAAGGGCTGCACCAGTTCGTGCTGAAGGAGTTCACCCAGTTCGGCACCAACATCGTCAAGGTCACGCCGGGCCGCCAGGGTCCGCGTGGCGGGCCGCCGGGGCTGCCGTCGACGACGCGCGAGCTGACGCTGGACGACGCTGCGGCGCTGACCCGCGCGCCCTACATCACCGGCATGACGCCGTCGGTGTCGGGCAACTCCGAAGTCCGCGCCAACGGCCGCGTGCGCCGCACTTTCGTGCTCGGCGTCGGCGCCGACATGCAGCGCGCGTTCTCGATGAAAGTGAAGGTGGGCAACTTCCTGCCGCCGGACGACCCTGACAATCCGCGCGCCTTCGTCGTGCTCGGCGCCACGCTGAAGGACGAACTGTTCGGCGGTGCCAATCCACTGGGCGAACGGGTGCAGATCGGCAACGAGCGCTACCGCGTGATCGGCGTGATGGAGCGCAAGGGCCAGTTCCTCGGCATCGACCTCGACGACACCGCCTACATTCCGGCGGCGCGCGCGCTGGCGCTGTACAACCGCAGCGGTCTGATGGAGATCAACCTGACCTACGAGGAAGGCGTGCCGGCCGCGCGCGTCGCCGCCGAAGTGAAGAAGATCCTCACCGCACGCCACGGGCGCGAGGACTACACCCTCACCACGCAGGAGGACATGCTCGCCACCCTGTCCAACATCCTCGCCATCCTCACCGCTGCCGTCGGCGCGCTCGGCGGCATCTCGCTGCTGGTGGGCGCGGTCGGCATCGTCACCATCATGACCATCGCGGTAGCCGAGCGCACCAACGAGATCGGCCTGCTGGTAGCGCTGGGCGCGCGCCGGCGCACCATCCTCGGCCTTTTCCTCGGCGAGGCGGTGGCGCTCGCTGCGATTGGCGGGTTCTTCGGCCTGGCCATCGGCGCCGGCATTGCGCAGCTCGTCAGCCTTCTGGTGCCGGCGCTGCCGGTCGCCACGCCGTGGCGCTTCGTCTTCGTCGCGGAAGGGGTGGCGGTCGCCATCGGTCTTGCCGCGGGCGTGCTGCCCGCTCGCCGGGCGGCCGGGCTGGATGCGGTGGAGGCGCTGCGTGCAGAATAGGCGCGTGTCGAAACACCCATCACGGCGATGAAGACGATCCTCAGCGCGAGCCTGATAACCCTGCTCCTCGCGGCCGGCAGCACGAACGCAGCGCCCGCCGCCTGGCAGCTATGGCGCAGCAAGCTCGACGGGCGCAGCTACTGCGCGCAGAACGCGCCCGGCCCGGGCTGGGCGTGGGCGGACGGTCCGTTCCGCGATAGCCGTTGTCTAAGCCGAGCGACGCAAAACACTCCTTACGACAATCACTTGAAACAGAGTGTTGACCCAGATCAAACAGACCTCGATTCTTCAGGCAAAAAACGTGTAAACCGGTAACATAAAAACAACAAGGACTGTGAGGTTTTTCACGATCAGATGAAGATCTGACGCAACGCAAGAGAAAGAGAGGAGGCTGCCATGTGCTTTTTCGATTCGCCGATCGGCCGCTGTGAAGCCGTCAGGGAAATGGTCCTGCTGGACGAGACCCAGATGGAATGTGCACACGAGCATGGATGTCCGCCAGGGCGGCAGTGCCCGCTCGAAGGTTGCTTCGCCACCATGAGCGGGGTGTCCGAAGCGATGGCCGAACAAGTCGCTGAAGGCGCCGCGCGGGCGGCGATGAGCAAGGCTGGCTGCATGAAGGCAAGGGAAGTCACCTTGGCTTGAAAGGCGGAAGGCGAGCGCGCCAAGCGGCAGCGACGCCCCCGATCCCCGAGAGGGCAGATCCGATGGTTGGAGCTGCCCTCTTTCAATTTGGCGCGCTGCCTCAGAACGCTTCGTCGTCGCGCAGGTAGCGCCACTGGCCGAGCGGCAGATCGCCCAGCTTGACGCGGCCGATGCGCACCCGCTTGAGCCCGGTCACCTTCAGCCCGACGAGTTCGCACATCCGCCGGATCTGACGCTTGCGGCCCTCGCGCAGCACGAAGCGCAACTGGTCGTCGTTGAGCCATTCGACCTTCGCCGGACGCAGCCGGCGGCCATCGAGTTCCAGCCCCTCATTGAGCAACGCCAGGCCGTCGGGAAGCAGGCTTCCTTCCACCCGCACCAGGTATTCCTTGTCGATCTGCGAATCGTCACCGATCAGCTGCCGCGCGATACGCCCATCCTGCGTCAGCACCAGCAACCCGGTGGAATCGATGTCGAGCCGGCCGGCGGGTGCGAGATTCTTCAGGTTGGACGGGTGGAAGCGCTGCGCGCTGTCGCGGTCGAACTGGTTGTCGGCACCGATCAGACTCACCGCGGGCTCATAGCCAGGTTCCGGCTGGCCGGACACATAACCGACCGGCTTGTGCAGCAGGATCGTCACCCGCTGCGCCTGCTCGCGCTTCGCCTCGGGTGCCAGCGTGATGCTGGCGGCGGGATCGATACGCACCCCCAGCTCGGACACGCGCTTGCCATCGACGAAGACCCAGCCGCGCTCGATCAGCTCGTCGGCCTCGCGCCGCGAGCAGATGCCGCGCTCGGCCATGACCTTGGACAGTCGCACGCCCTCCGGTGGCGCGCCCTCGGGACGCGGCGCACGGGCCGGCGACGGTTCGGCGCGCTCGACCGGCCTTGCCTTCGCCGCCGGCGCGGGTCGTGCGGCATCGCGCACTGGCGGCTTGCCGGCCGGTTTGGGGCCACGAGGCCGCTCGGGCTTCGCGCTGCGCGCCTCCTCGCTCCGGGGCGAGCGCCGGCTGGCGGGCGCCGGCCCCTCCTCCCTGGCCTGCCGGCTGCGGCCGGCCGGCGCGGCGGGCCTGTCCTCCTTCCGGTCAGCGGGGCGGGACTTTTCATCGCGTGCGCGCGCGCGGGCAGGAGCGGGAGCAGGTGCGGCGGCGTCGCCCGCGGGCGGCACCTCACTCTCCCCGGCAGCGGGCTTCTTCACTTTCAGCGTGCCGGCGATGCGCGAAGGCATGGGCTGCGGGGGATTCTTGCGGATGGAACTCAAAGCGGACCTCGACGCACCATTCGGCGCAGTGCGGAAACAGGCGCGATTATGCGCCAGCGGCACGCCCCGGTGCGAGCGACCGGTCATCCGGGGCGGGATCAGTCCTGCGACGATCCGGACGGCTCGCGCGGCGAAGGCGGGGCCGGCCGCTCGTTCGGGTCGCCCACCTCATCCACGAAGGTCATCCAGCCGCCTGCGCCCGGACGCGGCAACACCGCCTCATCGGGATGGCGACGCAGATACGCCTTGGCAAGAAAACTCGCCGAGACCGGCGCGGTGAGGAACAGGAACAGCACGATGAGCAATTCATGCATCGACAGCCCGTCGCCGGCGGCGAGGAAAAACACCATCGACCCCAGCAGCACGCTGCCAACGCCCAGCGTGGTCGCCTTGGTCGGCGCGTGCAGTCGGGCCATCAGATGCGGCAGGCGCAGCAGCCCCCAGGAACCGACAAGGGCAAAGGTCGCCCCAAGCACGACGAAGCCGGAAACGAGGATCTCGGCAAACAAGTTCATTTGCGCGCCTCAGTCCACCAGCCGCCCGCGCAGCATGAAGCGGCAGAACGACACGGTCGCGACGAAGCCGAACATCGCGAACAGCAGCGCCGCCTCGAAATATGCCTGGGTGGCCTGGCGGATGCCCAGCAGCACGATGAGCGCGATGACGTTGATCACCATCGTGTCCACCGCCAGCACACGGTCCATCGCCGTCGGCCCTCGCAGCAGGCGCAGCAGGTTGAACAGCAGCGCCAGCGCAAAGGCGGCGAAGCCGAACGCGAGCGCGTAGTCCAGCAGGCCGGTCAGCTTCATCCGAAAATCTCCTTCAGGCGGTCCTCGTAGCGCGATTTCAGACCGATCGCCGCCTCTCCCGCATCCGCAGCATCCAGGCAATGCACCAGGAGCCAGCGGCCGTCGGCCGACAGGTCGCAACTCACCGTGCCGGGGGTCAGCGTGATCGTGGCGGCGAACACCGCAATGGCCTCGGGCGCGTGCAGATCGAGCGGAACCGCGATCCAGTGCATCCGCATCTGCGCCACCGGACGAAAGAGCACCAGGCGCGCCACCGCGAGGTTGGCGACCACGATGTCCCACAGCACGAGCGCGATGTAGGCGAAGAGCTTGTGCCAGCTGAGGATGCGCGGCGGAGCCGGCCACAGGCCCGACACCAGTTGCGGCACCACCAGGCCGAGGACGACGCCCATCAGCACGGTTCCGGCACCGAAATCGTTGTTCAAGCCCAGCCAGACGCCGACCAGCAGCACGCTGATCGCAGGATGCGGCACGCAACGCCGCAGCACGGCGCGCAGGGTCGGCCCGCCGGTCATTCGTTGGCCCCCGAGGCACCGAGGACGGCATCGACGTACAGTCCCGGGTCATGCACCTGGGCCGCGGTCACGTCCAGCCATTCGCTGACCGGACCGGCAAACACCGTGAGCATGACGAGGCCCGCCAGCAGGACACCGATGACGGCCAGGGGCAGCAGCGCAGCGGGCTCGGTGCCGGATGCGCGCGGATCAAGCTTCGCCGTCGCCCCGCCCGCGTAGGCCGGCGCCGTGCTCTTCCAGAACAGCAGGCTGCCGGCACGCGCGAAACCGATGATGGCGAGCAGCGAGGTGCCGAGGATCAGCCCCCAGATCCACACCGCACTCACCGACTCGCGTGCGCTATCGAGGATCAGCAGCTTGCCGATGAAGCCCGACAGCGGCGGCATGCCGCAGGCGCCGATGGCGGCGGCGAAGTACAGCCCGCCGAGCAGCGAGCCCTGCGCGACCGGCGGCGCTGCTTCGAGGCGATCGCCGGAACGCCCGCGGCGCCGGCCAAGCTGCTCGGCGATCAGGAACAGGGCGGCCGCCACGAGCGTGGAATGCACGAGGTAATACAGGCCGGCTCCGAGCGCCTGCTCGGTGAACAGGCCGACCGCCATCAGCAGCGTGCCCATCGAGCCAAGCACCGAAAAGGCAGCGAGTTGCCCTAGCGCGCGCGCGCCGAGCACGCCGGTCATGCCCACCAGCAGGGTCAGCATCGCCGCGGGCAGCAGCCACGGAGCGGCGATCCAGGCCGAGGCACCCGCGTCGGCACCGAAGGCCAGGGTATAGAGACGGATGATCGCGTAGGCGCCGACTTTGGTCATGATCGCAAACAACGCCGCAACGACCGCAGGCGCCTTGGCATAGGCGCCCGGCAGCCAGAAGTGCACCGGCACCAGCGCCGCCTTGAGCGCGAACACCAGCAACAGGAGCAGCGCGCCGGTATGCAGCAGGGCGCGATCGTCGGCCGCCACCTCGGGCACGCGCGCAGCGAGATCCGCCATGTTCAGGGTGCCGGTGACGCCGTAGATCAGGCCGACCGCGAGCAAGAACAGGGTGGAGCCCAGCAGATTGACCACGACGTACTGGACGCCCGCCTTCAGCCGCTCGCGCCCGCCCCCGTGCACCAGCAGGCCGTAGGAGGCAATCAGCAACACCTCGAAGAACACGAACAGGTTGAAGAAGTCTCCGGTGAGGAAGGCGCCGTTGATACCCATCAGCTGGAACTGCCACAGCGCATGGAAATGCGGGCCTTCGCGGTCGCTCCCGTCCAGCGCATAGACGAGCACGAGCAGCGCCAGCACGCTCGTCAGCAGCAGCATCAGCGCCGCCAGGCGGTCCAGCACCAGCACGATGCCGAAGGGCGCAGGCCAATCTCCCAGCGCGTACATGTGTGTGCCGTCCTCGGTGGCGGACACGAACAGCGCAAGGGCGAGGCCGACGAGTGCGACACAGGAGGCGACCGACAGCACCCGGGCGATGACGAGGTCGCGCCGGGCCACCAACACCAGCAGCGCGGCGACCAGCACCGGCAGCAGGATGGGCATCGCGATCCAGTGATTCACCGCCCCTCCTTCGCATCGGCGCGCGGCAGGGCATCGACGTGATCGTCCCCGCTGGCGAACCAGCTGCGCAACGCCATCACCACGATGACCGCGGTCATGCCGAAGGAGATCACGATTGCCGTCAGCACCAATGCCTGGGGCAACGGATCGGTATGGCTCACTGCACGAGCGTCGATGATCGGCGGGGCGTTCACTACCAGCCGCCCCATCGCGAACAGATAGACGTTGGTCGCGTAAGACAGCAGCGTCAGCCCGAGCACCACCGGGAAGGTGCGCGCCCGCAGCAGCAGATACACACCGGCCGAGGTCAGCACGCCGACAGCGGTGGCAACGAGCAACTCCATGTCAGGTTTCTCCTCTCGGCGCCGGGGCGAGCCCCCGGTCTGGGGCCGCCTCGCCACGGCGCGCGCCGGCCCGCACCAGGCTGGTGAGGGCAAGCAGACACGCCCCGACGACGACGAGAAACACGCCGGCATCGAAGAACATGGCCGAGGCGACGTGCAGCTCGCCGATCAGCGGCAACTCGAGATGCCACACCGTGCTGGTCAGGAAGGGGTAACCGGCGACCCAGGCGCCCATGCCGGTAACGGCCGCCACGACCACGCCCCAGCCGAGCGGGACGTGATAGTCGACGCGCAGGTGTCCGCGCGCCCAGTGCAGGCCATGGGCCATGTACTGCAGCGCGAGCGCGATCGCCACCACCAGGCCGGCGACGAAACCGCCGCCCGGCGCGTTGTGTCCGCGCAGGAACAGGAAGGCGCCGACGACCAGCGCGAGCATCAGCAGGACGCGCATCGCCACTGTCAGCAACATCGAATGGGGCGCGGCGCCGGCGCGTGCCTGTCGCCGGGCGCCGTCTGCGCCAGCGGGCCGGTCGCGCTCGAGCAAGGCGAAGATCACCAGCGCGGCGATCCCGAGCACCGTGATCTCGCCGAAGGTGTCGAAACCGCGGAAATCGACCAGGATCACGTTCACCACGTTGGCCCCGCCTCCGCCCGGTAACGACTGCTCGACGAAATAGCCCGACAGCGTCTCGAAGTCGCGCCGCAGCACCGCCCACACCGCGCCGCCCGCCGCCAGCCCGGCGGCGATCGCGAGTGCGGCATCGCGCAGGCAGCGCAGCGCCGAGCCTTCGCGCGGTGTCTCGCGTGGCAGATGTTCAAGCGCGAGCAGCAGCAGGATCACGCTCACCACCTCGACGGCGATCTGCGTCAGGGCGAGGTCGGGCGCCGACAGGTAGGCAAAGCCGAGCGCCACGACGAGGCCGATGACCCCGACCATGACCAGCGCCAGCAGCCGCTGGCGATGCAGGGCCACGACGGCGATGCAGGCGGCGACCAGCAGCAGCCAGCCCACCATCGCGACCGGCGCCAGCGGCAGCGTGTCGCGCGTTCCCGGCGCATGCGGGGTAGCGAGGAAGGTCGCATAGGCAAGCACCAGCGCCGCCGCGACCAGCCAGGCAAGCTGGCGTTGCAGCGAACCGTTGTGGCCGCCGTGGGTGATCGTCCGCGCCAGATCGAGCAGATAGTCGATCGCGGCGTCGAATATCGCCTTCGCCTGCGGATGCAGCCCCGCCGCCCACGACGCGCGCGCGCTGCGATACGCCTTCAGCAACACTGCGCCGGCGAGGAGCGCCAGCGCGCTCAGCCCCAGCGCCGGGGTGAAGCCATGCCACAGCGCAAGCTCGAATTCAGGCAGGGGCCCGCCGACCACCGCGCGCCCGCCCGCCGTCACCAGTGCGCCTGCGAGCGCGGCCGGCAGCAGACCGATCGCCACCACCAGCGCGACCAGGATCGCCGGGGGTAGCAGCATGCCGACAGCGGGGTCGTGCGCCTTGCCCGACAAAACTTCGCGTGGCCGGCCAAAGAACACGTGGGCGACGAGACGAAAGGAATACGCCACCGACAGACATGCGGCCAGCGTCGCCAGCGCGGGCACCAGCCAGCGGCTGCCCGCCCACTCCGCCTGCAAGGTCTCGTGCAGCATCATTTCCTTGGAGATGAAGCCGTTCAGTAGCGGAACGCCTGCCATCGAGGCGCCGGCCACCAGCGCAAGCGCCGCCGTCAGCGGCATCGCGCGCGCAAGGCCGCCCAGCCGGGGAATTTCGCGCAAGCCGGCGGCGTGATCGACGATGCCCGCGATCATGAACAGCGCCGCCTTGAAGGTGGAGTGGTTCAGGATGTGGAAGACGCCCGCCACCGCCGCCAGAGGCGTCCCAAGGCCGAACAGCAGCGTCACCAGGCCGAGGTGGCTGACCGTCGAGTACGCCAGCACCGCCTTGAGGTCGTCCTTGAACAGCGCGATGAAGGCCCCGGCGAGCATGGTGACAAGCCCGGTGGTGGCGACGAGGTAGAACCAGGCGTCGGTGCCCGACAGCACCGGCCACATGCGTGCCAGCAGGAACACCCCGGCCTTCACCATGGTCGCCGAGTGCAGATAGGCCGACACCGGCGTCGGCGCCGCCATGGCATGCGGCAGCCAGAAGTGGAAGGGGAACTGGGCGCTTTTGGTGAAGCAGCCCGCCAGGATCAGCCACAAGGCCGGCAGGTACAGTGGCGAGGCCTGGATCGCCTCGCGCTGCTGCAGCACATCGGACAAGCGGTAGGAACCGGCGATGTCGCCGAGGATCAGCATGCCGGCGATCATCGCCAGCCCGCCGGCCGCGGTCACCGTCAAGGCCATGCGCGCGCCCTGCCGCCCCTCGGGAAGGTGGTTCCAGTAGCCGATCAGCAGAAAGGACGACAGGCTCGTCAGTTCCCAGAACACCAGCAGCAGGAGCACGTTGTCGGCCAGCACGATGCCCAGCATCGCCCCCTGGAACACCAGCAGCCAGGCGTAGAAGCGGCCCATCGGATCATTGCCCGCGAGATAGAAGCGCGCATAGACGATGATCAGAAGGCCGATGCCCAGGATCAGCAACGCGAAGAGGAACCCGAGCCCGTCGAGCATCAGGTCCGCATCCAGGCCGAGCCCCGGGAGCCAGGTCCAGCCCGCCTGCACCGCCTCTCCCTCGAGCACCTGCGGCGCATGCGACAGCAGCAGCACGAAGGCCGCCAGGCTCGCCGCGAACGCCGAGCCCGCACAGGCGTTGCGCCCTGCGCGGATCATCAGCGCAGCCAGCGGCGCGCCGATGAAGGGCAGGATCACGATCAGGGCCAGGCTCATACCGCTTCCGCTCGCTGCATTGGCTGATAGCTCATTTCACTAGGCGCAATGAAGACGGAAGGTTACCATCACTACCTGTTCCCCAAGCGCCTGAGCGAAGTGTCCGCCACCAAAACCGAAACCCCCGCCGCCATTGGCGAAGGCAAGAATCCCATCCAGGTCATCGAGCGCATGATGAAGCTGCTCGACGTCCTTGCGCACCATGCCGACCCGGTGCCGCTCAAGCAGCTGGCGCTGGAAACCGGACTGCATCCGTCCACCGCACACCGCATCCTCGGCGCGATGACGCAAAGCGGCTTCGTCGAGCGCTCCGACGCCGGCGTCTATCGGCTCGGCATCCGCCTGCTCGAACTCGGCAGCCTGGTGAAATCGCGCATCTCGTTGCGCGACACCGCGATGCCCTACATGCTCCAGCTCCACGCCGCCACCGGCGAAAGCGTGAACCTCGGCATTCGCGCCGGGGACGAGATCGTCTATGTCGATCGCACCTCCAGCGGCCGCTCGTCGGTCCGCGTCGTGCATATCGTCGGCGCACGCGCGCCGCTGCACACCACGGCAACTGGCAAGCTCTTCCTCGTCGATGACGGGCCGGAGCGGATTCGCGACTACGCCCGGCGGACCGGCCTCCCCGCCTCCACCCCCGCCTCGATCACGACGCTGCCCACGCTCGAGAAGGAACTCGACCGCGTGCGCCGCCATGGCGTGGCTTTCGACCTCGACGAAGTGGAAGCTGGCGTGCGCTGCATCGCCGCCGGAATCCGCGACGACGACGGCACGCTGATCGCAGGCCTTTCGCTGTCCACACCGTCCGAGCGCTTCAATCCCGACTGGGCGCCACTGGTGAAGGAAACCGCCGACGAGATATCAAAGGCATTGGGCTACGTCGGCGCGCGCGCCTGAAACTTCAACCGCCAGGCCCCTCGCCCCTCACCCGCAGGTCATCCGCGCGCGACCAAGCGCACGGCAAGCGGGCGTACGGGCGGAACGATGCGGCAGAAATGCTGCCCGCACGCACTGGCCGGCAGGCTTGCGAGGGATGGCCGTACCGTCAGCCGGCACGCCCGCGGTGAGCTGCTGCCAGCCGCTGCGCGCCTTCGGCCTCGAGCCACTTGCGCACACGCTGCGCATCGGCGGTGCGGGTGTAGCGCCCGGCCGAGTCCATCAGCACGATCACCACCGGCTGCTGTTGCATCCAGGCCTGCATGACCAAGCAACGCCCGGCCTCGCTGATGTAGCCGGTCTTCTGCACGGCAATCTGCCAGTCCGGGCTTTTCACCAGCGAATTGGTATTGCCGAAACGCAGTTGCCGGCTGCCGATCGCGACATGGCGCTCAGGTGTCGTTGAAAACTCGCGGATCAGCGGATAAGACGCCGCGGCTGACACCAGCTTCGCGAGGTCGCGCGGGCTGGACACATTGGCCGGCGTCAGCCCCGTGCTGTCGTGAAAACGCGTGTCGCCGAGGCCGAGCATGCGCGCCTTGATGTTCATGGCGGCGACGAAGGCCTGCTCGCCGCCCGGATAATGCCGCGCCAGCGCCGACGCCGCGCGGTTCTCGGATGACATCAGGGCGAGGTTCAGCATCTCCTCGCGCGTCAGCCTCGTCCCCAGGCCGAGGCGGGAGCCGGTGCCCTTGAGCGTGTCGATGTCGCCCTCGCCGATGACCAGTTCTTCGGACAGGCTCTGGCCGCCATCGATGACGACCATCGCCGTCATCAGCTTGGTGATCGACGCGATCGGCAGCACCGACTGCGAATTGCGCTCGAGCAGGACCTCGCCGGTGGCCTGGTTGGCAACGTAGAACGCAGCCGAGCCGAGTTGCGGCAGGCCATGCGCGTCCACGGTCAGCTCGGGTTCGACGGCTGCGGGAGCAAGCAAGGCCGCCGGCGCAGCCTTGGCCAGCACCGGCTGCTTGCGCAGCGAAACGCGCAGCGGCGCGGCCGTCTTCGCGCTCCTGCTCGCCACGCGCTTGGTCGCCTCACGTCTGGCCTGCGCCCGCGCACCCGCCTTGGCGACTCGCACGGCCGGCTTGGCTTCGGCGCGGCTTGCCACCTTCGCCTGCGTCTTGGGCTGCGCCTTGGCCGCGGTGGCCTTGCCCAGTGCGGCCTTTTTGGCCTTGGCGGCCTTGTCCGCCCCGGAGGCGGTGGCGGCCAATGCAGAATTGAAACCGGCCTGCGCAACGGACAGGCCAAGCAGGAGTGCGAGCAGAAGTCGTGGCTTCATGGCGAGGGGGAAAACCGATGACGAGCTATGAGCTAATTTTCAACCAAAATAAGCAGATAGCAAGGCTTTTTGAAGATGTTTCGAAAAAACTTTCCGCTATTGTCCCACGAACCATGACATCAGGTGCAGTGCTTACAAGAGCCGTCACCCGCGACGCCGCTGCCGGCAGACGATGAAGCCACTCAAAGGCGCAGGAAGGCCGCCACCTCATCCCTGCGGGCCATTGCATCGGCATAGCCGAGATCCATCAGCGCACGGGTGAAGCCGGGCTCGAACAGCAGGTATGACAGCAGGGTCGAGCCGTCGCGGCGCATCGCCCCTACCCCGCGCAAAACCGCGCGCAGCAGCGGCGGCACCTCCTGCCGGTGACGCGCGGCAATGGTGTCGATGCGTTGCGAAGGCGAGATCACCAGCGTCTCGATCGGGCGCAGGCCGATGCCCGAAGCCTCGCGCTGCTCGGCGCTCAACGCGCCGACGACGTCGTTGATGCGCTCCAGGCGCTCCAGGTCGACCGCCAGGGTATCGAGAAAGATGCTCGACAGCGCATGCCCCGCGATCTGCGCCGGCGACGGGTAGCCGTCGGCGCGCTGGCGCCCCTCTTCGGCGACCCGCCCGGCTCCGATGACCAGCACGCGGTCGGCACCCAGGTGGATGGCCGGGCTGACCGGCGCGAGCTGGCGCATCGAGCCATCGCCGAAGAACTCGCGGTTGATCTTCACCGCCGGGAACACCAGCGGCAAGGCACTGGTCGCCATCAGGTGATCCACGCCCAGCCGCGCACGCACGCCCATCCGGTGAGCCCGACGCCAGGGTTCGATATCGATCGAGCCTTCGAAGAAGGCAAGGCTCTCGCCCGACGAATAACCCGACGCGGTCACGCTGATCGCATGCAGGTAGCCCGCCTTGATCGCCCGATCGATCGCGGTGTAGTCGAGCACCCGCGCCAGCAGCGCGCGCAGCGGGCTGTTGTCCAGCAGCGAGCGCGGCGTCTGCCGGATGGCCCAGCCGCTGAAGACGGCCGCCCCCCAGCGCAGGCCGCTGCCGAAGAGGGCCAGGGGATCGACGCGGTAGACCTGGTCGACGTGGAAGTTGCGCCAGATGCGCGCCACCTGCAGCACCGCATGGTCGAAGTTGGCCGAATGCACCGCAAGCGCCGCGGCATTGATGCCGCCGGCCGAGGTGCCGCACAGGATCGGAAACGGGTTGCCGGGCCGGCGACCCCGTATGGTCCGGATGGCCATCAACACGCCGACCTGATACGCCGCGCGCGCGCCGCCTCCCGTCAGCACCAGCGCCGCACGCCCCACCGCCTTGCCCATTTCATGCCTCCCTTGCGGAAATCATGGCACAGGCAGGAACGGCGGGGAAACCGCGACGCTGGAGGAACGTGAATTACTGCGCCTGCCCCGCCTCGACCACCGTGAGCGCGGTCATGTTGATGATGCGGCGCACGGTGGCCGAAGGCGTCAGCACATGCACCGGCTTGGACGCCCCAAGCAGGATCGGGCCGACCGTCACGCCTTCGCCGGCCGCGTTCTTGAGCAGGTTGAAGGCGATGTTGGCAGCGTCCAGCGTCGGGAAGATCAACAGATTCGCGTCCTCCCGCATGCGCGCGTTGGGGAAGATCTGCAGCCGGTGCCGGGCGTCCAGGGCCGAGTCGCCGTGCATCTCGCCTTCGACCTGCAGCTCGGGGTGGCGCTCGTGCAGCAGGTGCAGCGCCGCGCGCATCTTCTGCGCGGTGGGCGACTCGGCCGAACCGAAGGAGGAATGCGAAAGCAGCGCCACCCGCGGCTCGATGCCGAAGCGCTTCACTTGTTCCGCGGCCAGCAGCGTCATCTCGACCACCTGCTCGGCCGACGGGTCGTAATTGACATAGGTGTCGGCCATGAACAGCGTGCGCTCAGGCAGGGTGACGAGGTTGACCGTGTAGAAGTTGTTCACCCCGGGCCGGCGGCCGAGCACCGTCTCGACGAAATCGAGGTGCAGCCGGTGCATGCCGTAGGTGCCGCAGATCAGGCCGTCGCCATAGCCGAACTTCAGCAGCAGCGTGCCGATCAGCGTGGTGCGGCGGCGCACTTCCTTCTTTGCGTACTCCACCGACACGCCGCGACGCTCCATCAGGCTGTGGTAGTGCTGCCACAACTGATTGAAGCGCGGATCGGAGTCCTGGTTGACAAGCTCGTAGTCGCGATCGGCCAGCATGCGCAGGCCGAAGCGCTCGATGTTGGCCTTCACCACGTCCGGGCGGCCGATCAGGATCGGCCGCGCCAGACCTTCGTCCACCACCTGCTGCACCGCGCGCAGCACCTTCTCCGACTCTCCTTCCGAGAAGATGATGCGCTTGGGATTCTTGCGCGCAGCGGCAAACACCGGCTTCATGATCAAGCCCGAATGCCACACGAAGTTGTTCAGCTGCGCGCGGTAGGCGTCCCAGTCGCTGATCGGGCGCGTCGCCACGCCGGACGTCACCGCCGCCTCGGCCACCGCCGGCGCGATCTTGACGATCAGGCGCGGGTCGAAGGGGCGCGGGATGATGTACTCGGGACCGAAGCCACCGACCTTCTCGCCATAGGCCGCGGCGACGATGTCGCTCTGTTCCACCCGCGCCAGCTCCGCGATCGCCTTCACCGCGGCAAGCTGCATCTCGTCGGTGATGGTGGTCGCGCCCACGTCCAGCGCACCGCGGAAGATGAAGGGGAAGCACAACACGTTGTTGACCTGGTTCGGATAGTCCGACCGACCGGTGGCGATGATGGCGTCGTCACGCACCGCCTTCACTTCGTCGGGCAGGATCTCCGGCGTCGGGTTGGCGAGCGCGAGGATCAGCGGGTTGGGCGCCATCTTCGCCACCATCTCGCGCTTCAGCACGCCGCCGGCCGACAGGCCGAGGAACACGTCGGCGCCCTCGATCACCTCGGCGAGCTTGCGCGCGTCGGTCTTCTTCGCGTAGCGCGCCTTGATCGGGTCCATCAGCACCGTGCGGCCCTCGTAGACCACACCCTCGATGTCGGTGACCCAGATGTTCTCCACCGGCACGCCCAGTTTCACCAGCAGGCCGAGGCAGGCCAGCGCCGCCGCCCCTGCGCCGGAGGTGACCAGCTTGACCGCTTTCAGATCCTTGCCCTGCAAGTGCAGCCCGTTGAGCACCGCCGCGCCGACCACGATCGCAGTGCCGTGCTGGTCGTCATGAAAGACCGGGATCTTCATGCGCTCGCGCAGCTTGCTCTCGATGTAGAAGCACTCGGGCGCCTTGATGTCCTCGAGGTTGATGCCGCCGAAGGTGGGCTCGAGCGCGGCGATCATGTCGATCAACTTGTCGGCGTCGGGCTCGTCGATCTCGAGGTCGAACACGTCGATGCCGGCGAACTTCTTGAACAGCACGCCCTTGCCTTCCATGACCGGCTTGGCCGCGAGCGGGCCGATGTTGCCCAGGCCGAGCACCGCGGTGCCATTGGTGATGACGCCGATCAGATTGCTGCGGGAGGTCAGGTTCGCGGCTTCGGCCGCGTCCTCTACGATCGCGTCGCAGGCCGCGGCGACGCCGGGCGAATAGGCCAGCGACAGGTCGCGCTGGTTGGACAGAACCTTGGTCGGGGTAACGGAAATCTTTCCGGGTCGCGGATAACGGTGGTAGTCGAGCGCGGCTGCGCGGATCAGTTCGTCCATTTAGGTCGTCCCTCCTGTCGATGACGATGTTCTGTATTCAAGCCCTCGCGGGCCATCCGCCTGCGCGGACGGGCTTCTGACGCGGCCGCTGCGGGACAGAAAGCATACTCCTTTCCGCATTAATTTACCGCATCGTGAAACTGTAAATTACAACGTGAAAACAAGTGATGTTGGGACAAATCTGTGTTCTCGCGCTTGCGGCCGGCGTGGCATAATCCGCGGTCTTCGCTGATTGCGGTAAACCCTAGGGGCCGCAGCACGATCCGCAGCCGCCGGCCCCCACGACCCGGCAGGTCTGCCGCCCGCCGGCCGCAAGGCCTTCGAGACGCACCGGGCTCGACCGACGGGGAACGTTTTCGCTTCCGAATTGTGGAGAGAGGAGAGCTTTTCCCATGAATCAACGCTTTACCGAAGCGGCCATCGCCGCGGCCCCGGACTACGTCCGCCATGAAGGTCTGAAGCAGTGGGTCGCGCAGATCGCGACGCTGACCGAACCCGACCGCGTGGTGTGGTGCGACGGCTCGCAGGAAGAATACGACCGCCTGTGCGCCGAGATGGTCGAGTCGGGCATGCTGATCAAGCTGAACCCGGAGAAGCGCAAGAATTCCTACCTCGCCTGGTCCGACCCCTCGGACGTGGCGCGAGTCGAGGACCGCACCTTCATCTGCTCGAAGAACAAGGGCGACGCCGGCCCCACCAACAACTGGGAAGACCCGGCGGTGATGCGCGATACGCTGAACGGCCTGTTCAAGGGCTGCATGCACGGTCGCACGATGTACGTAATTCCGTTCTCGATGGGTCCGCTCGGCAGCCCCATCGCCCACATCGGCGTGGAAATCTCCGACAGCCCCTACGTCGTCACCAACATGCGCGTGATGACGCGCATGGGCAAGGGCGCGGTGGAAGTCCTCGGCACCGACGGCGAGTTCGTGCCCTGCGTGCATACCGTCGGCGCCCCGCTCGCCCATGGCGAGAAGGACAGCCGCTGGCCGTGCAACCCGACCACCAAGTACATCGTCCATTACCCCGAGACGCGCGAGATCTGGTCGTACGGTTCGGGCTACGGCGGCAACGCGCTGCTCGGCAAGAAGTGCTTCGCTCTGCGCATCGCGTCGACCATGGCGCGCGACGAAGGCTGGCTGGCCGAACACATGCTGATCCTCGGCGTCGAGTCGCCGCAGGGAGAAAAGACCTACGTCGCCGCCGCCTTCCCGTCGGCCTGCGGCAAGACCAACTTCGCCATGCTGATCCCGCCCAAGTCCTTCAACGGCTGGAAGATCTACACCGTGGGCGACGACATCGCGTGGATCAAGCCAGGCAAGGACGGCAAGTTCTACGCCATCAACCCCGAAGCCGGCTACTTCGGCGTCGCCCCCGGCACGTCGGAGAAGACCAACTTCAACGCGATGGCCACGCTGAAGGAAAACATCATCTTCACCAACGTCGCGCTGACCGACGACGGCGACGTGTGGTGGGAAGGCATGAGCAAGGAAGCGCCGACACACCTGGTCGACTGGCAGGGCAAGGACTGGACGCCGGAAATCGCCAAGGAGACCGGCCGCAAGGCCGCGCACCCGAACGCGCGCTTTACCGCCCCGGCCAGCCAGTGCCCGTCGATCGACCCGAACTGGGAAGATCCCGCCGGCGTGCCGATCTCGGCTTTCATCTTCGGCGGCCGCCGTGGCACCACGGTGCCCCTGGTGTATGAGGCCTTCAACTGGAACTACGGCGTCTACATGGCCTCGACGCTGGGTTCGGAGACCACCGCCGCCGCCTTCGGCGCGCAGGGCGTGGTGCGCCGCGACCCGTTCGCGATGCTGCCCTTCTGCGGCTACCACATGGGCGATTACTTCAACCACTGGCTGCGCATGGGCCACGTCGTCGAAGACACGCCGAAGATCTTCTGCGTGAACTGGTTCCGCCTCAACGAGCAGGGCCAGTTCATGTGGCCGGGCTTCGGCGAGAACATGCGCGTGCTGAAGTGGATCGTCGATCGCGTCCGCGGCCGCGTCAGCGCCAAGGAGACCGCCTTGGGCTGGATGCCGAACTTCGACGACATCGACTGGACGGACTCTGACGTGACCAAGGGCGAATTCGACGCCCTGACCAAGGTCGACGCCGACGCCTGGAAGAGCGAGCTGTCGCTGCACAAAGAATGGTTCGACAAGCTGCAGGACCGCCTGCCGCGCGAACTCACGCTGAAGCGCGAACTGTTCGAGCTTGCGCTGAACACCGACTGACGCACCGTTCCGCGGCCGGCAATCGTCGGGTCGTAGGAGCGGGCTTGACCGCGACCGGCAGCGGCATCGCGGCCAGGTCCGCTCCTGCAGGAACCTCGCCCGCGACTGAATCGGGCATCAAAAAGCGCCGCGAGGCGCTTTTTCTTTTCCTGCGCTAGGATTCCCGTCTTTGCAGCACGAGAACACCAGAATGCTCCATTTTTCCCGCCGCACCGCCGACATCCAGCCCTTCCACGTCATGGAACTGCTGCGCCGTGCGCGCGAACTCGAATCGCAGGGCCGCGACATCATCCACATGGAGGTCGGCGAGCCCGACTTTCCCACGCCGCAGCCGATGCTCGAAGCCGCCACCCGTTTCATCGCCGGCGGCGACGTGCATTACACCTCGGGGCTGGGCCTGCCGGCGCTGCGCGAGGCGATCGCCGGCTTCTACCGCGACCGTTTCGGCGCCAACGTCGCGCCCGAACGCGTGATCGTCACCGCAGGCGCATCGGGCGCCCTGATGCTGGCGCTCGCCGCCACCACCGACCCTGGCGACGAGTGGCTGCTGCCCGACCCCGGCTATCCCTCGAACCGTCACCTGGTGCGCAGCTTCGAGGGCATCGCGCGCGGCCTGCCGGTCGACGCCGCCAGCCGCTACCAGCCCACCCCGGCTCAGATCGCCTCAGCGTGGAGCAAGCGCACCCGCGGCCTGATGGTGGCTACGCCATCCAACCCCACCGGCACCCTGCTCAGCGGCGACGAGATCGAGGCACTGCACGGCCAGACCCACGCCCACAACGGCTTGTTGCTGGTCGACGAGATCTATCAGGGACTCACCTACGGCGTGGAAGCCTCCACCGCACTGTCGCGGCCGGCGCTCAATGCGGCGGACGACGTGTTCGTCGTCAATAGCTTCTCGAAGTACTTCGGCATGACGGGCTGGCGGCTGGGCTGGCTGGTCGTTCCGCCGGAATACGTGCGCACCATCGAGAAGCTTGCCCAGCATTTCTACATCGCACCGTCGACGCCGGCGCAGCATGCGGCACTGGCCGCCTTCGCACCCGCGACGCTGGAAATCCTGGAAGCGCGCCGGCATGAATTCGCCGACCGTCGCGACACGCTGCTGCCCGCCCTGCGCGACGTCGGTTTCCGGGTCGCTGCCGAGCCGCAGGGAGCCTTCTACATCTACGCGGATCTATCAGCCCTGGCCGACGACGCCGAAACGCTGGCGCGCCGGCTGATCGAGGAAGCCGGTGTCGCGGCCACGCCCGGCATCGACTTCGGCGATCACCTGCCGCGCCGGCACCTGCGTATCGCCTACACCACCCGCAAGGAACGCTTGCTCGAGGCGGCAGAGCGCATCGCGCGCGTACTGCGCTGATCGCTTGCACCGCTCGAGGCGGTCGCGGTCAAGTCCGCTCCTACAAAACCAAACCGCTGCCGTCTCAGCGTCATGCAGGAGCGCGCCTGAGCGCGATCAACCCGCGGCCGAACGCGGTCAAGCCCGCTCCGACGGCACGTTGGCCGATGTAGGAACAGGCTTGACCGCGACCTTGAGAAGATGCGGAGAAAGTCCGATCAGCCCGCCGAGGCGACCTGCTCGCGACCCGAGGCCGCGGCCACGAGGCGCTTCTTCATCGCCAGTACCTTGCGCGGATAGCGCATCGAGGGATCACCGAGCGAACCGTTGTAGGCCTGCAGCGCGCGTTGCACGCTGCCGTAGCGCGTGATCGTCTCATGCAGGACATGGGTGCCGACCTGGACATTGAACTCGGGGTCGAACAGCGCGTTCTTGCCACGCTTCTTGCCGATCTTGTCCTGGTGATAGCGCGGCATGACCTGCATCAGGCCTTGCGCACCCATATGACTTTGCGCGCGCGGATTGAAGCTCGACTCCACCGCCATGATCGCGACGATCAGCAGCGGGTCGATGCCGCGGTCGCGGCCCGCCTCCTGCGCTGCAGCCAGCACCGGCTCCAGCGTGTCGGTCGAAACACGGTAACGCTCGGCGACCCAGTCGCGCACCCGCTCCATCTCGACCGACAAGCCGTCGTCGACCTCAGCCACAGGGGCCGGGCCAGCCCGACGGCCAGCCGAGCCAGCCGCGGCATCGGGCGCCGCCGCCGAGAAGACGGCATGACCACCGTCCTGGGCGGACGTCGCCGTGCGCGTTTCCAGATAATTGATGCCGACCGGGTTGAGCCCGTCATTGTTGACCGAGGTCATGCCCATCAGCGCGCCGGCCAGCAATGCACCGTGCGCCAGATTCAAAAGAACGCCGCCCGCCTGACGCGCGAGGCCCTGATTTCGAGTTGCGTGCTTCATGGTGTCCTCCATGCTGTGGCCTGAGCTCGACGTCCCGCACGCCCTTGTGGGGCTGACGGATGTCCGGTGCCGGTGAGGCCCCGGACACGCGCGAGGGCTGCGGTCAGCAGCCCTCGCGTGTCGGAATACTCGGTCGCCAGTAGGTGTTAAAGCCCGCCGCCGCAACCAGACGACGGACCCCGCGGTGCGAACGTCCATGAAACTGCGCCTTCCCTGAGGAGTGCGCCGCACCGATTGGTTAATGGTCAAAAAAATTGCTGCATAGCAGCATTCGGGTAAATTCTATTTGGACTTGAGACGCTTGTCAAACTTTGACAGCACAGACTAAACAAGGACTTAACGCCTTGCAACAAGTCCACCACCCTCCAATCGGGCCCAATCGAAGCAGGGACCGGGGTCTGTCTTGCGTCCGGGCGCGATATCGGAATGGCCGACGACGCCCCGAATCGGGTAATTTGCCCGCAGGATTCCGAGCAGTTCCTCCAGCCTTTCGTACTGCACCGGCTCGAAAGGGAGCGTGTCGCAACCCTCGAGTTCGATTCCGATCGAGAAGTCGTTGCAGCGCTCCCGCCCCTCCCAGCTCGACACGCCGGCGTGCCAGGCGCGCTCGTCCGCAGACACGAACTGGATCAATTCACCATCGCGCCGGATGAAGAAATGCGCCGACACCCGCAGGTGGCAGATCGTCGCGTAGTACGGGTGCTCCTGCGGATCGAGCGCGTTGGTGAAAAGCTGCTCCACCCCCGGACCGCCGAACTGTTCTGGCGGCAGGCTGATCGCGTGCACCACAACCAGCGTCGGCGTCTCGCCGCCAGGCCGGGCGTCGGAGTTAGGCGAAGGCACGGCGCGCGCATTGCTCAGCCAGCCGGCCAAGAGGACATCCGCCTCGCCCCGCCGCGGATCTCGAAGGCTCGAATCGCGTGCAAGGTCAGGGGCGAGCTGCTCCGGCACGCCGGGACGTTGAACCAGGCTCATCGCGCCCTCAGCATCGCCATCACCACCTCGGAGTCCGGCCGCACGCCGCGCCACAGGAAGAAGGACTCGGCTGCCTGGCCCACCAGCATTCCCAGACCGTCCGACACGCGCGCGGCACCCTGCTCCAGTGCGCGGCGCATGAAGGGCGTGGCCGCGTCGCCATACACCATGTCGTAGGCCAGCGCGTCCTTTCCGTAGGCGCCGGCAGGCAGGCTCAGCCCTTCGCCACCGAGACTGGCCGACGTCGCGTTGATCACCACGTCGAAGTTTCCGCCTCCGAGCTCGTCGAAGCGCGCCACGCTGACTTCGTCGCGGCCGGCGCACAGCACCTTCAACTGCTCGGCCTTGTCCACCGTGCGGTTGGCAATCACCAGCGCCGCCGGCTTCTCGTCCAGCAGCGGCAGCAGCACGCCGCGCGCCGCGCCGCCGGCTCCGAGCAGCAGCACACGTTTGCCCGCAAGCGCCACTCCGAGGCGGTCGCGGATGTCGCGCACCATGCCGATGCCGTCGGTGTTGTCACCAAGGATGCCTCCATCAGCTTCGAATTTCAGCGTATTCACCGCCTGCGCATGGCGCGCACGCTCGGTGAGCCGGTCGGCCAGTTCGAAGGCCTGAACCTTGAACGGAACCGTCACGTTCATTCCCTTGCCGCCCTCGCGCATGAACTGCCGGACGCGCTCGACAAACCCGTCGAGCGGCCCGAGGATGGCCTCGTAGGTCAGATCCTCCCCTGTCTGGCGGGCGAAGGCGGCGTGCAGGACAGGGGATTTCGACTGGGCGATGGGGTTGCCGATGACGGCATAACGGTCGGTCATGAAGGCCACTCACAAAAGGTCGGGATGACGAGGCAAAAGTCTGCCCGCGTTCGACACGGAATGGAATCCGGCATGAGCGGCGACAGACGACGGCCGTGGACGCAAAAACGGGCGCCGAGGCGCCCGTCCTGCTCAGACTCTCGTGAAGGCGCGATCAGAAGCGGTGACGCAGACCGAGGTTGAAGCCGCGCTGGTAGCCATCGCCGCCGCTCGTTGCGTCGCCGACGGAGGCGCTCAGATCGGCCTCATCCTTCGCCGAACCCTTGTTGTTGATGTCCGAGTAGGCCGTGTAGATCGAGGTCCGCTTCGACAGCGCATGCTCGTAACCGAGTGCCCACTGGCCGGACTTGGCGTCGTCGTTCGTGCCATAAGCTGCCTTGGCAGCCGAGGTCAGCTCCGACTTGCGGTGAGCGTACGAGGCCAGCACCTTGCCCGCCGCACCGACCGGAACGGTCACGCCGAGCATCCACTGCGTGCTCTTCTCGAAAGCGGGATTGAAGGTCACATCGCCCGAGTCATCCCCCTTGCGCTGACCGAACATCAAGCCGACCTTGGCGACGCCAAAATCATAGCTGCCGCCCAGATCCCAGACCTTGGTCGAATCCATTCCCGGCGCGGACGGGTTGATGTTGTGATAGTTCAGGCCAACGCTCACGGGGCCGTTCGTGTAGCTCGGTGCAATCGCCCAGACGCGGATGTCGTCAGTCAGGCCACCCTTGATGCGCGGCGACTCCTCGTTGCCGGCGGCATTGAAGGTGTAAGCGGCGACGACGTTGAAACCGCTCCAGGTCGGAGAAACGTAGGCAGCGAGGTTATCGAGACGAACGTCGATCCCATAGACGTTGTTGGATGCGCCAACCTGGCCGGTGCTGAACGGATCCAGCGAATCCAGCAGCAGGAACTGCGGCGCGTACTGGCGGCCCAACGCCACAGTGCCGAAGTTGCCACCCAGCGAAACGAAGGACTGGCGACCGAACGTCCTGCCGCCCTGTGCCGAGGCGCCGGTATCGGCGAGGATGCCCTGCTCGAGCACGAAACCGGCCTTCAGGCCGTTGCCCAGGTCTTCGGTGCCCTTGAAGCCCAGACGGGAGCCATTGGCTACGCCGGAATCGATGGCGTTGCGGCTCTTCACATTGTCATCGACGTTGTCACCGCGATAGACGTAACCCATATCGACGATACCGTAGATCGTGACATTGGATTGCGCGAAAGCGGGGACGGCGGCGAGGCCGGCGATGGCGAGTGCAATCAGCTTCTTCTGCATGGAGTTCTCCAAGGGTGTCGAGAAAATCGGGAGCAGGCGCGCGCTTTTGCCGCACGCCATCCGATGGACTCAATGCTAAGGACGGTGCGGCTCGGGCGGCAACCGCCGCGAACGCTTCGCCATCAAACCGACACAAATCTGTTGCCCCGGCGCAACGCAGCGCACCGCGCGCGTCAACGCAAAAACGGGCGCCGAAGCGCCCGTTTTGACTAAACCCGTCGGAAGACGAGATTAGAACGAGTGGCGAACACCCAGGTTGAAGCCGCGCTGATAGCCGGCACCCGCGTTGTTGCCCGAAGCGTCGGAGATGCCAGCGCCGCCGATGCCGACTTGCGTCAGGAACTCCTGCTCGTCGTTCTGGTTCTGCTGAGCATAGGCGGTGTACAGAGCGGTACGCTTCGACAGCGCGTGCTCGTAACCCAGCGCCCACTGGCTGACCTTGGCGTCGTCGTTGAAGAGGCCGTCGATCTTGCGCTGGCCGTAGCTGACCTGAACCTTGCCTGCCGCGCCGACCGGAACCGCGCCGGTCAGGGCCCACTGCTTGACCTTCACGTCGTCGGTCTTGCGCTGACCGTAGACCGCGCCAACCTTGGCAACGCCGAAGTCATAGGTACCGCCCAGATCCCACACCTTGGTGCTGTCGAGGCCACTCAGGACCGGATCCAGCTTGTGGAAGTTGAAGGCAACGTAGATCGGGCCGTTCTTGTAGGTCGGAGCGATGACCCAAGCACGCGTATCGGTCTCGGCATCCTCGATCTTCGGCGACTGCTCGTTACCCACGGCGTTGAAGCTGTAACCGGCGACGAAGCTGAAACCACCCCAGTTCGGCGAAACGTAGGCAGCCAGGTTGTCCAAGCGAGCCTCAGCGATGTAGTAGTTGGCGATCGAGCCAACCGTGCCCTTGCCCAGGCCGAACGGATCGATGTTACCAGCCAGCAGCACGTGCGACGGGGTGTACTGACGGCCCAGCGCGACGGTACCGAAACCACCCGACAGGCTCACGAACGACTGACGGCCGAAGGTGCCCTGGCCAGCAGCGGTGTTGCCGGTGTCCACAGCGATACCTTGCTCGAGCACGAAGCCAGCCTTCAGGCCATTGCCCAGGTCTTCGGTGCCACGGAAGCCGATACGGCTGCCGGCGCTGATGCCAGAATCAATGCCGCTGCGGCTCTTGACGTTGTCAAAAACGCTGTCACCCGTGTACTGGTAGCCCATGTCGACCACACCGTAGATGGTGACGTTCGACTGAGCGAAGGCGGGAACCGAAACCAGGCCGGCGACGGCCAGCGCGATGAGTTTCTTTTGCATGTATTTCTCCTCAAATATGAAGTCTGGACCACGTTGGCACTGCGATCCTGCTCACCTCTCTGGCGAGAAGTTGAGGCGATTGTGGGGAGCATGTCTGCCGCGTGCAAGCCTGGCACCGCCAAAAACGAGACAGATGGGCGTTTGTTGTTGCTTCATTGCAACAACGAGTCGCTGATCCAAGGCCCGACATCAGCGCTGGCGAACACGTTCTTCGCCTCAAGCGAGCAGCGTCGCCTCGAGGTCCAGCATTCGCGCAGCTTCCGCCATGCCACGGTCGAGCGTGCAGACGACAGCGCCCTGACCAGCGGCAATCGCCAGATGAAGCGCATCGCCCGCCCGCAACCCGGTCGCCCATCCTTCGAGCAATCGGGCCGCGTTGCGGTGATCCGCGTCATTGACGGCAAGGTGGCGAAGATGGGGCGCAACGTCCTGCCGGTAAGTACGATAGACCTCCGCGGCAAGGCCCCGACCAAGCTGCCCGGTACGTATTTTTACCCCCAGAGCGGATAGCAATTCGGTTTCAACCCAGGAGCTCACACCCAACGGCGCACCGCGGCCGCGCATGAACGCTTCCGCGCACTCGCTCATTGCTTCTTGCGTCAGATAAGCCAGCAACACACTGGTATCGACATAGCGCATCAATAGCGCGCCTCGTCACGCAAGGCGCGCATGAAGTCACCGGCCGTTTCAGTCTGCAGCGGCTGTTTGGCGCGCAGTTCGGCCAGGCTTGGCAACTCCTGCCTCATGGCCTGCTCTGCGACGAGCCGGACTACAGGTTTGCCTCGACGTGTGATCGTGACCTCCTCCCCCTGCTCGACCAGCTCGACGAGACGACTGAGATGCGCTTTTGCGTCTGCCAGACTGATGGTTTGCATACACTTCTCCTGACTAGTTAACTGGTCTTTTAGAGCGAAGATAGCGGCCAGTCAAGCGCGTGAGGAGAAATCGACGATTGAACTTGAACGCAGGCTTAGCACTCTCAAACGTCGAGTGCTAAAATTGCTTCGCAAGGAGGATCCACACCCATGACCCATGCCCTGTCGTTCCCGGTTCCGTCGGCTGGCAGCATCGATCAGTACATCCAGTCGGTCAATCGCATTCCCATGCTCACCGAGCAGGAAGAGGTGACGCTGGGCAAGCGGCTGCGCGACGAGGGCGATGTGGATGCGGCGCGGCAGCTGGTGATGTCGCACCTGCGCCTGGTGGTGGCGATCGCGCGCGGCTACCTGGGCTACGGGCTGCCCCACGCCGACCTGATCCAGGAAGGCAACATCGGCCTGATGAAGGCGGTGAAGCGCTTCGATCCCGAGCGCGGCGTGCGCTTGGTGTCGTTCGCGATGCACTGGATCAAGGCCGAGATCCACGAATACATCGTGAAGAACTGGCGCCTGGTGAAGATCGCCACCACCAAGGCGCAGCGCAAGCTGTTCTTCAACCTGCGCGGCATGAAGCAGGACACCGCGACGCTGCAGCCCGCCGAAGTGCGCTCGATCGCCGCCCGCCTCGGCGTGAAGCCCGAGGAAGTGGTGGAGATGGAAACCCGCCTTAGCGGCCGCGACATTCCGCTGGAAGGCAGCAGCGACGACGATGACGAGCGCTTCGCCCCGGTCGCCTACCTGCCCGACCCGCACGCGGAGCCGTCGGAAGTGTTGGAACGCACCCAGCTCGCCCGCCTGCAAGACAGCGGCCTGCGCGACGCGCTCGCCAGCCTGGACGATCGCAGCCGGAACATCGTCGAGCGCCGCTGGCTGACCGAAGGCGACGCCGCCACCCTGCACGAGCTGGCCGCCGAATACGGCGTGTCGGCCGAGCGCATCCGCCAGATCGAAGCGAAGGCGATGCAGAAGATGCGCGGGATGCTGGCTGCGGTGGTTTGAGCGCCCGGCGGTCTTTTCCCTTGCGGCAAGAGTGTGGTGCAGACCGCGATGTGATGGGCAGATCGCGCTCGAGCGCGCTCCTACGCAGTTGCAGCAAGCCCCTGTAGGAGCGCGCTCGAGCGCGACCCGGTGTGGCCTCGCACGTTAAGTCGCTGGGTCACCAGCCGATCACTTCCCCGCCAGCAGCGCCCTGATATCCGCAGCAATCACTGCCGGGTCTTCGGCGTGCCGGACGTAAAGGCGCAGCTTGCCGCTCGGGTCGAAGACGTAGGTGCCGGCGGAGTGGTCGATGGTGTAGTGGCCATTCACGTCGCCACTCTTGCGGTAGAACACGCGAAAGTCCTTCGCGACCTCGGCGGTCTTCTCCAAACTGCCGTAAAGCCCCAGAAACCGCTTGTCGAACACCGGCACGTATTCGGATAGCAGCGCTTGCGTGTCGCGCTCGGGGTCGACGGTGACGAACAGCACCTGCACGCGGTCGGCGTCGGCGCCGAGCTGGCGCATGACTTCAGCCATCCCGGACAAGGCCGTCGGACAAACGTCGGGGCACTGGGTATAGCCGAAGAAGACCGTCACCACCTTGCCGCGGAAATCCGCCAGAGTGCGTAGCTGGCCGTGATGGTCGGTGAGGGCGAGCGACTTGCCGTAGTCGGCCCCCGTGATGTCGGTCGAGCGGAAGGCGGGCGCGGACGGAGCACAACCGGGCAGCAGCAGTATCAGCGAAAGCGCGCCGGCGAGCGCGGCACCCAAGGTAATGCGACGAGATTGACGAAAACGCATCGTCGGGCTCCGAACCAGCTTGAAGATGGGGCCGATGATAGCGGCCAGGGCCCGACGCGTTAATGCGCTGCGTCAATCCGTCGCGGGCGGCGGCCGGCCTGCTACCCGCCCTTCACTGCTCTGCCATCAGTACGGCAGGTAGTGATCCACCAGCAAGGCGGCGAAAAGCCCGAACAGGTAAAGGATGGAGTAGCGGAAGGTGCGTCGGGCCAGGGCATCGCTGTACTGCCGGTACAGACGCCAGGCGTAGTGGATGAAGCGCGCGCCGAGCAGGACCGCCACCGCGAGGTAGAGCGCGCCCGACATGCGTGTCGCGTATGGCAGTAGCGTCACCGCGAACAGAATCAGCGTATAGAGCAGCACGCTGAGGCGGGTGTACTCCGCGCCGTGCGTGACCGGCAGCATCGGCAGGCCCGCCCGCGCGTAATCCTCGGTGCGATACAGTGCCAGCGCCCAGAAGTGCGGCGGCGTCCATGCGAAGATGATGAGGAAGAGCAGCAGGGCATCGGCGGTCACATCGCCGCTGACTGCGGCCCAGCCCAGCACCGGCGGCATCGCGCCGGAGGCCCCGCCGATCACGATGTTCTGCGGCGTGCGCGGTTTGAGGAGCAAGGTGTAGACGACCGCGTAGCCGACGAATGTCGCCAGCGTCAGCCACATCGTGAGCGGATTGACCGCCTGATGCAGCACGCTGAGACCGAAGCCGCCGAGCACCCCGGCAAAAGCCAGCACCTCGACCGAACCCAGTTCACCGCGCGGCAGAGGCCGCCCGCGGGTGCGCGCCATGCGGGCATCGATCTGTTGCTCGACGAGGCAATTCATCGCCGCGGCAGCCCCGGCGACGCAGGCGATGCCGAGCGTGGCGGCAAACACGCGCATCGCATCGGGCAGGCCGTCGGGCGCGCCGAGGAACATGCCGATCACCGCGCAGAACACGATCAGCGTATTGACCCGCGGCTTCGTCAGCACGTAGAAGGCGCGCAGGCGGCGCGTGGTCGCATCGTGCGCAAGCGCGAAGGTTCTCATCGTCTCCGTTCTCCGTCAGGCGGCCATCGCCGCCAGCGAGGCGCGCACACGCCCGGGCGACGAAGCCAGCTTGTAATTGATCGACACCATGACCACCACCAGCAGCGCCGCACCCGCGTTATGCGCGGCGGCCAGGCCCAGGGGCAGCGACAGCCAGACGTTGGCGATGCCCAGCGACACCTGCAACAGCACTCCGCCGGACAGCGCCACACCCAGCGACTGCATGCCGCGTCGACTCGCGAGCACCGCGCCCAGCCCGAACAAAACGCTACCCGCAACCAACGCGCCGATGCGATGCGACCAGTGAATCGCGGTGAGCGCCGCGTTCGACAGCAGCGCCCCGTCAGCCGTCATGCCCAGCTCACGGACGACGTGAAAGGCGTTCGCATAGTCGGCCTCGGGCCACAGGCTGCCGTGGCAGGTGGGGAAGTCGGTACAGGCGAGCGCGGCGTAGTTGGTGCTGGTCCAGCCGCCGAGCGCGATCTGCGCAAAAAGCAGGACCACGCCCAGGCGTGCGACCATGCACAGCCGCGGCGCCGTTCCGCCTGCCCCGCCTGCCTGCAGGCGCACCTCGCCGCTCGCGCGCAGCGCCAGCCAGGCCAGCAGCGCCAGCGTCGTGAGGCCGCCGAGCAGGTGCGCGGTCACGATTGCCGGCTTGAGCAACAGCGTGACCGTCCATTTTCCGAGCAGCCCTTGAAACACGACGACGCCGACGAGGAGTACCGCGACGCGCAGCGACACCCGCGGACCGGGGCCGATACGCCAGGCCATGATCGCTATCACGATGATCAGCAGGCCCAGGCTCGCCGCCAGGTAGCGGTGCACCATCTCCTTCCACGCCTTGCTCAGGCTGACCGGTCCGCCGGGGTCCGCGCTGTGGGCGTCGAGGATGTGCTCGGCAGCATGGGCCGGACTGAGCTTGCCATAGCAGCCTGGCCAGTCGGGGCAGCCCAGGCCGGCGTCGGACAGACGAACGTACGCGCCGAAAACGATGACGATGGCGGTCAGTGCCAGCGCCGCCGCGATCAGCCGCCGGTAGAGTGCGAACCCGCGCGCCATTTCGCGCTCACTCCCGGGAGCCGCGCCCGAGCGCGGAATACTTGAGCAGGCGCTGCAGATCCTTGGTGATGCCACGCGCCGTGCGGATGGTGTCGGGGTCATCGGCGAAACGCATCATCACGTTGCCGAGCGGATCCACCAGGAAAACCGTTCCGCCTTCGGCATCCGCCCCCGGCAGGGCATCCACCCAGGCCGCGTCGGCCCGAGCCAGGCGCAGCCCCTCGTGCCCACGCAAACGGTCGGCTGCAGGCTCGCCGGCGCCTGTCACCAGATAAACGCGGCCCACGCGCGACAACTCCTTCGCCTGTGCCAGCCTGGCCTGGCGCGACACGAACAGCGCACGGGCGCAGGCCGCCTCGCAGCTGGCCGGTGCGGCGACGAGCAAGGTCCATTGACCCTCGAGTTCCGTGCGCGACAGCGCAGGCTGTCCTCCGGCGCCGGGCAGGCCTTGCGCCGGCAGGGGCGTGGGCGCGATCAACGTGCCGTAGTTGACCCTGCCCTGCGGCTGCCAGACATGGAAGGTGAAGTACGATGCAGCCACCGGCAGCACGGTCACGAGCGCGAGCAGCATCAGGGTGCGTCGCGCGCGACGGCGGGCGACTGCCGATCGCTGCGGGTCGTTCGACCCATCGGCGGTGGGGAAGGCCACGGTTGCGTTCAAGAGATCATCTCCGCGTGAACAGACGTCCGGCATACCAGACTGTGAGCGCCGCCGCGAGGCCGGCGAGCGAATACCACTGCAGCGCGTAGGCGCGATGTCGATCGATGCCGGCTCCGGGCGCGGGCCAGTCGCGCACCAACCCGTCGTCCGCGGCCGAAGTCTGCTGCAGCGTCCAGGCGGCAAGCTGCGGGCCTAGGTCCGCGCCGGCGACGACGCGAAAATGCGCCAGGTCGAGGTATTGCCAGCGGGGGCCATCGGCGACCTCGCGCGACAGCGAGAAAGGCCGCTCTTCCACGCCGCGCATCCGGCCCTCGAGCACCAGCAAGCCCTCCGCCGTCGGCACCGCGGGCAGTTCCCTCCGGTCCGCAGGAGCGGCGACCCAGCCGCGATTGACGAGCACCGATCCCGAGCCGTCGGCCAGCAGCAAGGGCGTGAGGACGTGATAACCGACGCGGCCGCCCTGCGTCCGGTTGTCGAGCAGGATGGTGTGGCGGGTCAGCCAGCGCCCCTCCAGCTTCAGCGGCTGCCCCTCCGCAGGCCGGGCGTCGGCGCGCACGCCCAGGGGCGCCTCCGCCGCCAGCCTGCCAGCACGTTGCTGGAGTTCGAGTTTCTGTCGCGCGCGGTCCGACTGCCAGCTGCCCAGCGCCAGCGTGGCGGAAACCAGCGCCACGCCTGCCAGCATCGGCAGCCACCGCCGCAGACGGGACCCGCGCCCCGTGCTGCCGAAGGTCGATGGACCGGCCTCCGCGCGGCGCCCGCGCACGTTGCGCCGCCCGAGATCGCCGGCGGCCGAAAGACTCATTGGTCCGCTCCCACGTGCGCATTAAACTGCTGCGACATCCGGGGGAGCCTTGCCATGCGCATCGTCGTCATCGTCTTTCTGGTCATGATCATCTTCAGCCTCGGCTCGGCGCTGTTGTTCCTGCTGCGCGACCGCGGCAACGGCAGCACGCGCGTGGCGCGCGCGCTGGCAGTCCGAGTCGGGCTGTCGATCGCCCTGTTCGTGATGCTGATGGCGGGATTCGCCAGCGGCCTCATCGACGGCAGGCTTTAGAACGGCGTCGCGGCCAGGGTCACGGTGCGGGGTCATAGCCCAGGTCGTAGCTCAGGTCACAGCCCGGGTCACAGCCAATACACGACGACGAACAGCATCAGCCACACGACGTCCACGAAGTGCCAGTACCAGGCCGCCGCCTCGAAGCCGAAATGGCTGTCGGGGCGGAAGTGCCCCGCCGAGGCGCGGAACAACATCACCGTCAGCATGATGGCCCCTACCGTAACGTGCATGCCGTGAAAGCCGGTGAGCAGGAAGAAGGTCGAGCCGTAGATGCCGGAGTCGAGCCTCAGGTTGAGGTCGGCATAGGCGTGCATGTACTCGTAGACCTGCAGCGACAGGAAGATGGCGCCAAGCAGGACGGTGACGAACAGCCCGAGCTTGAGTTGCCCGCGATTGCCCTTCAGCAAACCGTAGTGCGCCCAGGTGAGCGTAGCGCCCGAAGTCAGCAGGATCAGCGTGTTGATCGCGGGGATGCCCCAGGCTCCCATGGGCGTGAAGGGGTCTGCGGCGTAGGGGCCGGCGGTGGGCCAGGCGCCGGTGAAGCCCTGCCACAGCAGCGTGGCATTGTCGCCCGACGACAGCCATGGCACCGACAGCACCCGGGCGTAGAACAAAGCGCCGAAGAAGGCGGCGAAGAACATCACCTCGGAGAAGATGAACCAGCCCATCGACCAGCGGAAGGACTTATCGACCCGATGGCCGTACTTGCCGCCCTCGGACTCGCGCACGACCTGGCCGAACCAGCCGAACAGCATGTAGACGAGGATGGCGACACCGAGGAAAAACATCCATTTCCCGGCCGGTACCTTGTTCAGCCACAGTGCGGCGCCGCTGCCGAACAGCAGCAGCGCGATGGAGCCGAAGATGGGGTACTTCGACGGTTCGGGGACGAAGTAGTGATCGGCAGAGTGCGTTGCGGTGGCGTGACTCATGAGCTTTCCTCCCCTTGCCTGTTTCAGTTCGGCGCCGCTAGGCGAGCACCACTTGCACCGCGATGACGATGATGATGACGAAGGCAGCGCCGCCGAGCACGCCGGCGACGACGACGGCGAGCGGGTTGAGCGAGCCGGCGTCGTCGAGGTAGGCCTGGCGCTTGCGCACGCCGAAGAAGGACCACAGCACGGCGCGCATGGTGACGAGGAAGCCGGCCTGTTTGCGCACCGGGGTCATGAGCGCGCCCCCTGCCCGCTCGCGGCGAACTTGCGGCCCTTGAGTTCGAAGAAGGTGTAGGACAGCGTGATGGTGCTGACGTCGGCCGGCAGGGCGGGATCGACGACGAAGACGACGGGCATGATGCGCCTTTCGCCTGGGGCGAGGGTCTGCTGCGCGAAGCAGAAACAGTCCAGCTTGCGGAAGTACTGGCCGGCGAGCTGCGGCCCGTAGCTGGGCACGGCCTGCCCGGTGATGGGTTCGGCTCGGGTGTTGGAGACTTCGTATTCGATGTGCACGAGTTCGCCGGGATGCACATTCACCGAGCGCTGCACCGGCTGGAAGCGCCAGGGCAGGTCGTGCAGGTTGGCGTCGAACTGGACGAGGATGGTGCGCGAGGTGTCGACCTGGGTGTTGGTGGCAGCCCTGGCGCCGGCTTCGGCTTCGGGGCGGAGGAAGTTGTTGATGCCGGTGACTTCGCAGATCTTTTCGTAGAAGGGAACGAGCAGGAAGCCGAAGCCGAACATCACCGCGGCAGAGATGGCCAGCCGGACAAGCAGGCGGCGGTTCGCGCTGGCGAGGTGGTCGGCGGTGCGGGTGTTCATCGGCCGAAGACCTTGTACTTGAGGATGACGAACAGGAAGAAGGCGAGCGCCACCGCGGCCAGGGTGAGGCCCATGCGAAGGTTGGCCGTGCGGCGGTCAGGCTTGGTCATCTCAACGGTTCCGTTCATGGGTGCCTACGATCCGCGCCAGTCTGCGTGTGTGCGCCGCATCCTGCGGAACTCGCCCTCGCTGCGCCCGGTGCTCGGACAGTCCTCGGATGCTCTGCACACACCCAGACCGTCGCTCGCCTGATACACATCGCGCCCATCGTGGTCACCAGCCGCTCACCGGACGACCGGAGCCTCCTCGAAAGTGTGGTGCGGCGCGGGCGACGGCACCGTCCATTCCAGGCCCTCGGCGCTTTCCCACGAGCGCGCCGCCGCACGTTCGCCACCGCGGATGCATTTCACGACGACGACGATGAAGATTAGCTGCGACAGGCCGAAACCGAAGGCGCCGACCGAAGCCAGGGCATTGAAGTCGGCAAACTGCAGCGCGTAGTCGGGGATGCGGCGCGGCATGCCGGCCAGCCCGAGGAAGTGCATCGGGAAGAAGGTGATGTTGAAGAACACCATCGAGCACCAGAAGTGCAGCTTGCCGAGCGACTCGTTGGGCATGTGGCCGGTCCATTTGGGCAGCCAGTAGTAGGCGCCGGCGAAGAGCGCGAACAGCGAGCCGGCGACGAGCACGTAATGGAAGTGGGCAACGACGTAGTAGGTGTCCTGGACCTGGATGTCGATCGGCGCAATGGCGCAGATGAGGCCGGTGAAGCCGCCCATGGTGAACACGAAGATGAAACCGGTCGCCCACAACATCGGCGTCTCGAAGGTCAGCGAGCCGCGCCACATGGTCGCCACCCAGTTGAACACCTTCACGCCGGTGGGCACGGCGATGAGCATGGTGGCGTACATGAAGAAGAGCTGGCCGGCGGCGGGCATGCCGGTGGCAAACATATGGTGGGCCCACACTGCGAAGGACAGGATGGCGATTGAGGCCGTGGCATAGACCATGGATGCGTAGCCGAACAGGGGCTTGCGCGCGAAGGTGGGGATGATCTGGCTGACGATGCCGAAGGCCGGGAGGATCATGATGTAGACCTCCGGGTGGCCGAAGAACCAGAAGATGTGCTGGTACATCACCGGATCGCCGCCGCCGGCGGCGTTGAAGAAGCTGGTGCCGAAGTGGCGGTCGGTGAGGATCATCGTGACCGCGCCAGCCAGCACGGGCATCACCGCGATCAGCAGGTAGGCGGTGATGAGCCAGGTCCAGCAGAACAGCGGCATCTTCATCAGCGTCATGCCGGGCGCGCGCATGTTGAGCACGGTGACGACGATGTTGATCGCGCCCATGATCGAACTGATGCCCATGATGTGGATGGCGAAAATGGCAAGGTCCATGCCCATGCCCATCTGCACCGAGAGCGGCGCGTAGAGCGTCCAGCCCGCGGCGGTGGCACCGCCGGGCACGAAAAAGGAGCCGATCAGCAGGATCGCGGCTGGCGGCAGCAGCCAGAAGCTCCAGTTGTTCATGCGCGCGAACGCCATGTCGGATGCGCCGATCATCAGCGGAATCATCCAGTTCGCGAAACCGACGAAGGCCGGCATGATGGCGCCGAACACCATGATCAGGCCGTGCATGGTGGTGAGCTGATTGAAGAACTCGGGCTGCACAACCTGGAGGCCGGGCTGGAAGAGCTCGGCCCGTATCGTCAGCGCCAGCACGCCCCCGGACAGGAACATGATGAAGCTGAAGATCATGTACATCGTGCCGATGTCTTTGTGGTTGGTCGTCGTGAGCCATCGCATCAGGCCGGTCGGGCCATGATGTCCGTGCAACTGATCCGGGGTCACTGCGGCCATGCGGACTCCTCCTGGCGGATGGCGACGAATATGCTTCGGGCAGACGTGTTGCGCTTGCAGCTGCGATGCCGGCCGCTTCAACCTTTTCCGGCCGTGGCGACCTGCACCCCGGGGGCCTGCGTCCGGTCAGGAGCAGCAGGGTCGGGCGCGTCGAACGCGGCGGCCTTGACCTTCTGTTCAGCGACCCAGGCAGCGTACTTTTCCGCCGACAGCACGTGCACCACCACCGGCATGAAGCCGTGGTCGCGGCCGCACAGTTCGGCGCAGTTGCCGCGGTAAATGCCTTCCTTGTCGGCACGGAACCAGGTGTCGCGGATGAAGCCGGGGATGGCGTCCTGCTTGACGCCGAAAGCCGGCACCCACCATGAGTGGATCACATCGTTGGCGGTGAGCAGCACGCGGATCTTCTTCCCCACCGGCACCACCAGCGGGTTGTCGACCTCGAGCAGGTAGGCGTCGCCCTTGGGTGCGCCGCCCTCGATCTGCGTCCGCGGCGTCGACAACGCGGACAGGAAGCGGATGCCTTCGCCTTCGCCCTGCAGGTAGTCGTAGCCCCATTTCCACTGATAACCGGTCGCCTTCACCGTGATGTCGGGGTTGGAGGTGTCCTTCATCTCGATCACGGTCTTCGTCGCCGGCCACGCCATGCCGAGCAAGATCAGGATGGGGATGACCGTCCACGCGATCTCGACCGCGGTGTTCTCGTGAAAGTGGGCGGCAACCGCGCCCTTGGACTTGCGGTGCTTGAACACCGCCCAGAACATCACGCCGAACACCCCGACGAAGATGAAGAGGCAGATCACGAGCATCAGCGTGTGCATGTCGTTGATCTGTTCGGCGATGCCGGTCACCGGTTGCTGCAGGTTGTAACGGGCGTGGGGCTCCTGCGCGCATGACAGCGCTGCGTAAGAGAGGAGCGGAAAACCTGCGATGCGACCGGCACGACCCATAACGACCCCCAGCAGATGCGGATTTGGCAGGTGCGGCCGATGGTGCCATACGAAATTTGGCACTCGCAACACGACTCCTTGATAAAAATCAGCGTATTGCATTGCGTCATCTGCTAGCGACCAGAGCCCGCAACAGCTCTGCGGCCAAATTGGGGGTTTTCCCGAAGGGCATTTTTCCGCTGTGCAACATTACCTGCAGCACGGCCACACCTGCTCGGCCGCGCCAGCACGCGCCGAGCTTGAGGGCGGCACGTTCCCGTGCGCGGGGAATCGGTATTACCCTGTCGGCTCCCTCCGCTTCGGCACTGCAAGACCTTGGCCCCTGCAACCCCGACCCCATTCGAGCTGTTTTCCGGCCTGACGGGCGGCATCGGCATGTTCCTGCTCGGCATGCACATGCTGACCGAAGGCCTCAAGCTCGCCGCTGGCCGCGCGCTCGAAAGCCTGCTCGAAAGTGGCACGTCGACGCGCCTGCGCGGCCTGGCGGCAGGCGCACTGATCACTGCGCTGGTCCAGTCCTCTACCGCGGTCACGGTGGCCAGCATCGGCTTCGTCAACACCGGGTTGCTGTCGCTGCGCAACGCGATGTGGGTGATCTTCGGCTCCAACGTCGGCAGCACGCTCAACGCCTGGCTGGTCGCCGCGCTCGGCTTCGGCCTCAAGATCGACGCCTTCGCCCTGCCGCTGATCGGCGTGGGCGCGATCATGTTGTTCGCCGGGCGGACGGTGCGCTCGCGCGCCATGGGACAGGCCCTGGCGGGTTTCGGCGTGCTCTTCCTCGGCATCGACGTGCTCAAGGAGGGGTTTTCCTCGTTCGGCACGCGCCTCGAGCTGGCCAGCTACTTGCGGCCGGACTACGTCGGCTACCTGATCCTGGTCGGTGTCGGCACGGCGCTGACGGTGCTGATGCAGACCTCCAGCGCCGTCATCGCGATCGTCATCGCCGCGGCGCAAGGCGGCCTGATCCCGGTCGACGCGGCCTGCGCCATCGTCATCGGCACCAACGTCGGCACACCCTCGACGGCCATTCTTGCCGCGATCGGCGCCACCGCCAACGCGCGCCGACTGGCGGCCGTCCACGTGCTGTTCAACCTCGTGACCGGCGCCGTCGCCCTGCTGATGCTGCCCTTGCTCATCGCCCTGCTCGACCTGATGCGCAGCTGGTTCGACCAGCCTGCGACGCCGGCGGTCATGATCGCGATGTTCCACACGGCATTCAACGTGCTCGGCGTGCTGCTGATGATCCCGATCGCCGGCACCATGCTGCGCACCCTGCGCAAGCGCTTCCGCACGCGCGAGGAAGAGATCGCCCGCCCCCGCCATCTCGACCGCAACAGCCTCGCGGTGCCCGACCTCGCCGTGCGGGCGCTGCGCATGGAGCTCGCCCGCACCCAGGCATTCGCCAGCGCAAGCCTCGACGCCTCCGCCACCATCCCGCCCAATGAGTCGATCCTTGCCCGCGAAGCCGGCGCGCTGCAGGCGCTCGCGCCGGCGATCGCGAACTATGCCCACCAGCTCAGCGGAGCACGACTGCCGCCCTCGCTGGTCGACGTGCTCGCACGCGCATTGCGCACCCTGCAGTACCAGGAAAATGCGGTCGAAGCGGCGCGCCAGGCGAGCGCGCTGGGCAGTACGCTCGGCGTGCCGACCGACCCCGAACTTGCCGCCCGGCTCACCGCCTTCCATGCCGCGCTCGACACCCTCGCCACGAGCACCGACATCGAGAAAACGGCGTTCAGCGTCGGCGCCGTCGATATCCTGCTGGACGCGGCGGAGGAGCACTACGCCCACCTGAAGGAGAGCCTGCTGCAAGCCGGCGCGAACGCGCGCATCGACATCCGCACGATGCAGGACTGGTTGCGGCTCGCCAGCCTGCAGCGGCGCGCCACCGAGCAAGTGGCGAAGGCCGCACGCATGCTGGCGGCGCTCGAAAGCGGCATCGCCGCACCCGCCGAGACCCTCGGCGAGGCTGACGACGGCGCGCTGGCAGCGAACGGGAGCTGAAGTTCAGCTCCGCCACTGCCTGCCTCGGCGCTTCGCGCACGCCGTTCGCTGCGGCCTATCCTCTACAATTCGTGGCCTTTCGTGACTCCGCCCAGCCATGTCCTACACCCGCCCCGCCTTCGAAGCCAAGATCTGCCCGCCCGACCAGCTCGCGGCCCGCGCCGCCACGCTGCCCCGGCCGCTGGTGTTCACCAACGGCTGCTTCGACATCCTGCACCGCGGCCACGTGACCTACCTGGCCCAGGCCCGCGCGCTGGGCGCCGCGATGGTGGTGGCACTGAACACCGACGCGTCGGTGAAGCGCCAGGGCAAGGGCGACGACCGGCCGATGAACCCGCTGGAAGACCGGCTGGCCGTGATGGCCGCCCTCGAAAGCGTGGATCTCGTCACCTGGTTCGACGAGGACACGCCGATCGCCCGCATCCTCGAAGCGCGCCCCGATATCCTGGTGAAGGGCGGCGACTGGACACCCGACAACATCGTCGGCGCACCCGAAGTGCGCGGCTGGGGCGGCGAGGTGCACTCCATCCCGTTCGAAGTCGAGCGCTCGACCACCGCGCTGATCCGGCGCATCCGAGGAAAGTAGGCTCCGAACGCAGTCGAGCGCGCGGGGTATTCCCGGCGCAGGCGAGGACTGTCCGAGCACCGAGCGCAGCGAGGGCGAGTTCCGCAGCCTGCAGAGGGAACACCCCGCGTGCTCGACGGCTTGGGCGCGTCCACCGCCTCGAATTCATGCGCGGAATCAGCCAGGTAAGCGTCTCGCCCGCTCGGGAAAGACGGTAGAATCGCGCCCGATGTCCGCCCAATCCGCCTACTCTTCCCCGCTGCACGCGCTGCAACACGTCTTCGGCTACACAGCCTTCCGCGGCGAGCAGCAGGCGGTCGTCGAGCATGTGGCGGCGGGCGGCGATGCGCTGGTGCTGATGCCCACCGGCGGCGGCAAGTCGCTGTGCTACCAGATCCCGGCGCTGCTGCGCGAGGGCACGGCGATCGTGGTGTCGCCGCTGATCGCGCTGATGCACGACCAGGTCAGCGCGCTGGTGGAAGCCGGCGTGCAGGCGGCCTTCCTGAATTCCAGCCTGGATGCGGAGTCCGCGCGCGCGGTCGAGCGCGCGCTGTACGACGGCTCGCTCGATCTGCTCTACGTCGCGCCCGAGCGCCTGATGACGCCGCGCTTTCTCGACCAACTCGACCACCTGCGCGACACCGGCCGGCTGGCGCTGTTCGCGATCGACGAGGCGCACTGCGTGTCGCAGTGGGGCCACGACTTCCGCCCGGAATACCTGCAGCTATCGATCCTGCCCGAGCGCTATCCGTCCATCCCGCGCATCGCGCTCACCGCCACCGCCGACCGCCAGACGCGCGAAGAGATCGCCGACCGGCTCAACCTGCAGCACGCCCGCCGCTTCGTCTCCAGCTTCGACCGGCCCAACATCCGCTACACGATCGTCGAGAAGGACGATCCGCGCCGCCAGTTGCTGCACTTCATCCGCGAGGAGTTCCCGTCCGAGGCGGGCATCGTGTACTGCCTCTCAAGGCGCAAGGTGGAAGAGACCGCCGCCTGGCTGCAGGAGCAGGGGCTCAACGCCCTGCCCTACCACGCCGGCCTGCCGCAGGAGGTGCGCGCCGAGCACCAGACCCGCTTCCTGCGCGAGGACGGGCTGATCATGGTGGCGACGATCGCCTTCGGCATGGGCATCGACAAGCCGGACGTGCGCTTCGTCGCGCACCTGGACCTGCCGCGCTCGATCGAGGGCTACTACCAGGAAACCGGCCGCGCCGGCCGCGACGGCCTGCCGGCACAGGCCTGGATGGCCTGGGGTGCGCAGGACGTGGTGCAGCAGCGGCGCATGATCGACGAATCCGAGGCGGGCGAGGAGTTCAAGCGCCTGGCGCGCAACCGGCTCGACGTGCTGGTCGGCCTGGTCGAAGCCACCACCTGCCGCCGCCAGCACCTGCTCGCCTATTTCGGCGAGGAGGCGCCGCCCTGCGGCAACTGCGACAACTGCCTGCACCCGCCGCAGACCTGGGACGCCACCGAGGCGGCGCGCAAGGCGCTCTCCTGCGTGTATCGCACCGGCCAGCGCTACGGCGCCGGCCATCTCATCGACGTGCTGCGCGGCGAGCTCACCGACAAGGTGATCGAGCGCGGCCACCAGGACATCACCACCTTCGGCATCGGCAGCGACCTCGACGAGAAGCGCTGGCGCACGATCTTCCGCCAGCTGGTGGCGCGCGAGCTGGTGGCGGTGGACCACGAGCGCTACAACGCGCTGCGCCTGACCGACGCCGCCCGCCCGCTGCTGCGCGGCGAGTCGGAGTTCCACCTGCGCCTGGAAACGGAGCGCAGCCGAAGCCGCAGCAAACGCCGCAGCGCAGCGAGCATCGACATCCCCGGCGGCATCCCGACCACGCTGTTCGACCGCCTGCGCGCCTGGCGCGCCAGCCAGGCGAAGGAGCGCAACGTGCCCGCCTACGTGATCTTTCACGACGCCACGCTGCGCGAAATCGCCATCGCGCGGCCGGGCAGCATCGCCGAACTGGCCGGCGTCAGCGGCATCGGCGACCGCAAGCTCGAGGCCTACGGCAGCGCCATCCTCGACGTGATCGCCGCGACGGCCTGAACCTGCGCCTTCAGACTCGGCTCCGTCCGGACGTCCGCCCATGCCCCGCCCCGCCCGTCGCCCGATCGTCGCAGTGCTGCGCATGCTGTGCGCGGCGCTGCTCGGCTACGCAATCTTTCTTGGCTTCCTCTACCTGCGCCAGGAAAGCCTGATCTTCCACCCGGAGCCGCTGCCGGCCGACTACCGGTTCGACCTCGACCATCCCGGCCAGCGTGTCGACGAGGTGCGCATCGCGGTGCCCGAGGGCGAGATCCACGCGCTGCACTTCCGCCAATCAGCAGCGCGCGGCCTGGTGTTCTATTTGCACGGCAACGGCGGCAATCTGGCGACCTGGACGGTGAATGCCGACTTTTATCGCGACATCGGCTACGACCTCTTCATGCTCGACTACCGCGGCTACGGCAAGAGCCGCGGCCGCATCACGAGCGAGGCACAGCTGCACGCCGACGTGCGCGCGGCGTGGGAGCGGATCGCGCCCGAGTACGCCGGTCGGCCGATCGCGATCATTGGCCGCTCGCTCGGCTCCGGACTGGCGACCCGGCTGGCACGCGACGTGCACCCCGCGCTGCTGGTGCTGGTCACGCCCTACACCAGCGCGCTCGCACTCGCGCGCAATCACTACCCCTTCGTCCCCGGCTGGCTGATGCGCTACCCGCTGCGCAGCGACGCCCTGATGGGCGACATCGCCAGCCCCATCCTGCTGATCCATGGCACGGAGGACGCGCTCACGCCGCTCACGCACTCGCACGCGCTGCTCGCCCTCGCCAAGTCGCCGGCCGAATTGCTGGAGATCCCCGGCGCCGGACACGAGGATGTGCACGAATTCCCCGCCTACCGCGCCGGCCTCGCCCAGCGCCTGCAAAACCTGGCCCGATGACCACGGCCGCGGCGCGGCCGTCCGCCCGCTCGCGCTCAGAACGACTTGCTCACGCCGAGCATCGCGGCCCAGTCCGACGTAAGTTGCACGCCGTTGACATGCTGATGGATGGGCAGTTGCGCGAATGCATAGACCTGGAAATCGCGCGCGATGGCGTAGCTCAGGCCGGGACTGAGAAACAGCTTGCGCGACCCGCTGTCCTCGGGCTCAGCCTCGACGCCTCGGTCACGGCTGCGCAACTGGAAGTTCGCCTGCATGAAGGCGGCCCACTGCGGTGCCAGTTGCCGCTGCCAGCCGACATCGACGCCGTACTGGTTGCCGGGCCGGAAGCCGTCGCGCTGGTCGATGGGCATCTGTGCCGTCACCTGCGCGAAAAGCGCCGAATCGCCGTCGGCGAGCGGCAGCCGATACCAGGCGCTGACGATGGCGTCGGTGGTGCCGGTGCCGGGCTGCAGGCTGCGTTCGGCACGCTGTCCGTCGGCGTTGTCCACCTTGTGGCTGCCGGTGGGGAGCTTGAAGCCGAAGTTCACGCCGGCGCTGGGAGACAGTCCGTCGCCCATGAATTGGTAGCGTCCGACCACGCGCATGTCGCCGATGCGGCTGAAATTCCAGGAATCGGTCTCGTGCGAGACGCTGCCATCGTGTTCGTGATGATTGTGGATGTGCGAATGGCTGCGGCTCGTCACCGGCAACGTGACCGATATGCCCCAGCGCGGGTCGATCGCATAGTCCAGCGTGCCCAGCCAGTTGCGGTTGATCGTGCGCAGTTCGTCGTGATGGCGCGCAACGTCGCCGACGGAGGCATCGTGCGAGCCGCGGCGCAACTGGTCCTGGTCGATGAACTGGTACTGCAGGTCCAGCCGCAGCCCCGGCTCGGTCCATACCCCCTGCGCATGCCAGTTGGTGTTGATCGGGCAGAACGCCTGGCCGCATGAAGCGACCGCCGGCGGCGAAACCGCGGCTACGGCGAGCAGAAACAGGAGCGGGCGGACCGCGGGGCGGGAGCGTTCATTCATATGAATTCCTGGCTGTTCGTCGGCGGGGCAATATAGCAAGCCCATCTGCAGCCGATCATGCGACGCGATGTCGCACCGCCAGGCGGACCGAGCCCCGCCGCTGCGGGTCAGTCCGCCGTCCGGCCGCCGCGCTCGGCGCGCCACGCGGCGAAGGTCCACGACACGCTCGCCGTATCCGACACGGCGAAGAACAGCGCCAGCGGCGCGGGGACGATGCCGTGGTACCACAGCGCGGCCATGATGAAGGGCACCAGCGGGCGATCGAGCATGGACGCGAACACGAAGCCGCGCGCATCGAGCCGCCCGCTCACCACATAGAGCATGCCCAGCCCGCCCAGCAGCAGGCCCACCAGGCGGAAATAGTTCGCGGCCTGCTCGCTCAGCCCCGGCAGGTGCAGCAAGGCCGCCACCTCATGCGGCGCGAGCAGCACGAATGGCGCCTCCGCCAGCATGATCCAGCCGAACACCTCGACCGTTCGCGCCGAACGGGATTGTCCCGCGGCGGAGCGCAGGCGCTCCAACAGTGCTTGCGTCATGGTTGCCACCCCCTCCGGCCCGCGATCGCTGGCGCGCGTGCGGACTCCGCGCGATGGTCGGTACACGGTTCATCATGGCGCCGACGCGCCCCATCCGCCACCGCGTTCTTGCCTACCATGAAAGAGGACGGGAGCCTCGTGGGCTCCCGTCCTCTTTCACTTCGTCGGCAGGCGACGGATCAACGCTTGAAACGCTCCTCGGCGATGGCGTCGGCCACTTCCCCGGTGGGACGCTCTTCCTTGCGCGAGCGCTCGAACACTTCCATCAGGTTATCGTAGATGCCCTCGATGTGGCTGACCAGCACGGCGCGGTCGAAGCCGGTGCGCTCGTGATACACGTCGATGATGCCGCCGGCGTTGATGACATAGTCGGGCGCGTACAGGATGCCACGGCGGAACAGTTCGGCGCCATGGCGGGCCTCGGCGAGCTGGTTGTTGGCGGCGCCGGCGACGATCCTGGCCTTCAGCTGCGGGATGGTCTGGTCATTGAGGATGGCGCCCAGCGCGCAGGGCGCGAAGAGGTCAACATCCAGGCCGAAGATGTCCTCGGGGGCAACGACGGTGGCGCCCAGTTCGCGCGCGGCCGCCGTCAGCGATTCGCGATGGATGTCGGTCACCCAAAGCTCGGCGCCGGCTTCCTTCAACTGGCGGGCGAGGTCGAAGCCGACGTTGCCCACGCCCTGCACCGCGACGCGCAGGCCCTGCAGGGAGTCGCGGCCGAGGCGCTCCTTCACTGCTGCCTTGATGCCGACGAACACGCCGTAGGCGGTGGCCGGCGACGGATCGCCACTGCGTGTGCCTTCATCGGTGGGCTTGTCGACGATGCCGGCGACGTGGCGGGTGAATTGCGCCATGTACTTCATGTCGGCGACGCTGGTGCCCGAGTCCTCGGCGGCGATGTAGCGGCCGTTCAACTGCTCCAGCGCGCGGGCGAAAGCGGCCAGCAGCTCGGGCGTCTTCTGTGTGCGCGGGTTGCCGATGATGACCGACTTGCCGCCGCCCAGCTTCAGGTTGGCCATCGCCGACTTGTAGGTCATGCCGCGCGACAGCCGCAGCACGTCGCGGATCGCCTCGTCCTCGGTGGCATACGGCCACATGCGGCAGCCGCCGAGCGCGGGGCCGAGATTGGAATTGTGGACGGCGATGATCGCCCTCAGTCCGCTCGCGTCGTCGCTGACGAAAACGACCTGCTCGTGGTCGGCGAAATCGATCTGGGAAAAAACGGCCATGGGTGTCTCCTTCCTTTTTGGTGAAGTGTGCCGGCCAGCGCGCCCCGGGGCGTTTGGCCACGAGGCTGCGTGGCCGGCGGGTTGTTGATTCGATGAAATGTCCTGACGCTGCGGCGTAGGAGCGGGCTTGACCGCGATCCGGTGGATGACGTGTCGCGCTCAAGCGCGCTCCTACAAGAGATGGCGACAGGGTCAGCTGGCGAACACCGGGATGACCTTGCGCAGCCGCGCCGGCGCTGCATCGGCGACGTGCGCCTTGCTGCGGAAGCGTTCGAGCAGTGCCGCCTCGCGCTTGCGGGCATTGGCCAGGTAACGCTCGCGCACATGGCCGAAGCCGCGGATCTGCTCGGGGATGGAGGCGAGCTCCACCGCCGTCTCGTGGTTGGCGAGTTCGAGGCCGGCAAGGATTTCCTCGACCAGCTTCTCGTAGCCGGCGATCAGCTCGCGGTCGAGCTTGCGGTCGTGGCTGCGGGCGAAGGGGTCGAGCAGGCTGCCGCGCAGGTGGCGGAACTTCGCCAGCACGCGCATCGCCTTCAGCATCCACGGGCCGTAGGTCTTCTTCTTCAGCTCTCCTGTCTGCGGATCCTTGTCGGCCAGGGTCGGCGGCGCGAGGTGGAAGACGAGCTTGTAGTCGCCCTCGAACTGCTCGTCGACGCGCTTCAGGAAGTCGCTGTCAGTGTAGAGGCGCGCCACTTCGTACTCGTCCTTGTAAGCGAGCAGCTTGTGGTAGCCGCGCGCCACCGCTTCAGTGAGCAGCGTGATGCCCGGCGCCACTCGCGTCTCGGCGGCGCGCACGCGCTCGACCAGCTTCGCGTAGCGACCGGCGTAAGCGGCGTTCTGGTAGTCGGTGAGCTGCGCCATGCGCCGGGCGATGACCTCGTCGAGGCTCTGCGACAGCGTGTGGTGCGCCGGGGTGCCGTGCTGCGGTTTCGCCGCTTCGCTCACCGACTTCAGGTCCACCGCGGCACGACGGCCCCACAGGAAGGCGGCCTTGTTGGCCTCGATCGCGGCGCCGTTGATTTCGATGGCGCGCAGGATGGATTCGCCGGCAAGCGGCACCAGCCCCTTCTGCCACGCGTAGCCGAGCATGAACAGGTTGGTCGCGATCGAGTCGCCCAGCAGCGCGGTGGCGAGCCGGGTGGCGTCGATGAACTCGGCACGCTCGCCACCGACCGCCTCGACGATCTGCGCCTCCATCGACCCGGCCGGAAACTGCGGGTCCGGGTTGGCGGCGACGTTGCCGCTGCGGGCCTGGGCGGCGAAGCCGCGCACAAACTCGCTGGTCATCGTCTGGTCGCGGTTGATCACGACCCGGGTGTGCCCGGCGCGCATCTTGGCGAGCGACTCGTCGCCGGCCGCCACCACCAGGTCGCAGCCGATCACCGCATTGGCCTCGCCGGCGGCGACGCGGGCGGCGTGGAGCTGCTCGGGCGTATCGGCGATGCGAACATGCGACCACACCGCGCCGCCCTTCTGCGCCAGGCCGGCCATGTCGAGCACCGAGATGCCCTTGCCTTCCAGATGCGCGGCCATGCCCAGCAGCGCGCCGATGGTCACCACGCCGGTGCCGCCGACGCCGGTGATCAGGATGCCCCACGGCGCCGAGGTCGCCGGCAGTTGCGGCAACGGCAGGTCGGAGAACGCCATCGCGGCGGCGCCCACCGCCTTGCCCTTCCTCAGCTTGCCGCCCTCGATGGTAACGAAGCTGGGGCAGAAGCCCTTCACGCAGGAGAAGTCCTTGTTGCACGACGACTGGTCGATCGCGCGCTTGCGGCCGAACTCGGTCTCCACCGCCCCCACCGACATGCAGTTTGACTTCTCGCTGCAGTCGCCACAGCCTTCGCACACCAGGTCGTTGATGACCACGCGCTGCTGCGGATCGGGGAACTTGCCGCGCTTGCGGCGGCGGCGCTTCTCGGCGGCGCAGGTCTGGTCGTAGATGATGGCAGTCACCGCCGGCACTTCGCGCAGCTCGCGCTGCACCGCGTCCATCTCGTCGCGATGGCGGATGGCGATGCCATGCGGCAGGTCGGCCAGGCCATAGGCGCGCGCCGTGCCGTCATTGACCACCACCACGGTGCCGACGCCTTCGGCCAGCAGTTGGCGGGCGATGATGGGCACCGACAGCGTGCCATCGTGCGGCTGGCCGCCGGTCATGGCGACCGCGTCGTTGTACAGGATCTTGTAGGTGATGTTCACCTTGGCCGCCACCGCCGCGCGGATGGCGAGGATGCCCGAGTGCATGTAGGTGCCGTCGCCGAGGTTGGCGAACACGTGCGGCGTTTTCGTGAAGGGCGACTGGCCGACCCACGGTACGCCCTCGCCCCCCATCTGGCAGAAGGTCTGGGTGTGCTCGGGCGACAGCCAGGTGGCCATGTAATGGCAGCCGATGCCGGCGATGGCACGCGAGCCTTCCGGCACCTTGGTCGAGGTGTTGTGCGGGCAGCCGGAGCAGTAGTGCGGCACGCGCGCGATCGACAGGCGCGGCTTGGCGAGCGCCGCCTCCTTGGCCTCGAGGAACACCAGCCGCGCCTTGATGCGGTCGGACGTGTAGAAGCGCGCGATGCGGGCGGCGATGGCGCGCGCGATCATCGCCGGCGTCAGTTCGCCGGCGGCGGGCAGCAGCCAGTCGCTGTGCGGCAGGGCCCACTCGCCCTTCTCGTCGAACTTGCCGATCACGCGCGGGCGCACGTTCTCGTTCCAGTTGTAGAGCTCTTCCTTCAACTGGTATTCGAGGAACTGGCGCTTCTCCTCGATCACCAGGATCTCGTCCAGGCCGTCGGCGAACTGGCGCACGCCCTCGGCTTCCAGCGGCCACACCATGCCCACCTTGTACAGGCGCAGGCCGATCTCGGACGCGACCTTGTCATCGATGCCGAGGTCTTCCAGCGCCTGGCGCACGTCGAGGTAGCTCTTGCCGCTGGTGATGATGCCGAGCTTCGCGTTCGGGCTGTCGATCACCGTGCGGTTGAGCCTGTTGACGCGGCAGTAGGCGAGCGCGGCGTACAGCTTGTGGTGCAGCAGGCGCTTTTCCTGCACCAGCGGCGGATCGGGCCAGCGCAGGTTGAGGCCGTCGGCCGGCAGCGGGAATTCGTCGGCGGAGGGAATCAGCGTCTGCACCTTGAACGGATCGATATCCACCGACGAAGACGTCTCCACCGTGTCGGTGAGCGCCTTGAACGCAACCCAGCAGCCGGAGTAGCGCGACAGCGCGAAGCCGTGCAGGCCGTATTCGAGGTATTCCTGGATGCCGGCCGGCGCCAGCACCGGCATCATCAGCGCCTTGAACACATGCTCGGTCTGATGCGGCAGCGTGGACGATTTAGCCGCGTGGTCGTCGCCGGCGATCACCAGCACACCACCGTGCTTCGAGGTGCCGGCGGCGTTGGCGTGGCGCAACACGTCACCGCTGCGGTCCACGCCCGGGCCCTTGCCGTACCAGATCGAGAACACGCCATCGACTGTCGCGTTGGCGTCGAGCGTGACCTGCTGTGTGCCCCACACCGCGGTGGCGGCGAGGTCCTCATTGAGGCCGGGCTGGAAGCGGATGTTCTTCGGCTCGAGGAACTTCTTCGCCTTCCAGAATTCCTGGTCGACGTTGCCCAGCGGCGAGCCGCGGTAGCCAGTGACGAAGCCGGCGGTGTTGAGGCCGGCCGCTTCGTCGCGCAGCTTCTGCATCATCGGCAGGCGCACCAGGGCCTGGATGCCGGTCATCCAGGCGCGGCCGGATTGCAGGGTGTACTTGTCGTCGAGAGTGACGGGGGGCAGTGTGTTCGACATGGTGGCGTGAACCGTCGCGGGCCCCGACGCGGCGCGCTGTTGGCGCGGGCATCCGGCCTGCCGACGTTGTCTCCTGTATGGTTGGTTTTGGTGCTCGTCCGCGGCATCGAACGGCGAGGTGGCATCGTACGGAGAAGCCGTGGCAGAAAATTTCCTCGATGCGGCGGAAAATCATCGGAGGTGGAAAAGATTTTTCGCGTGAACCCGCTTCCGGGGAACGTCCTGCATGCCGACCCTGGGTGCAGTGCAACATCAAGCCGCCGAAGCGAGCGCTTGGACACGCTTTTGTCGCACCGCGTTACAGATTCCTCGCGGGTGCATCACGCGAGGGCTTGAAAGCGGACGAGCACACCCCCACAATGCAGGCATGGTTGTAATTCCGGCGAGCCGGAGACGTTCTGGACGGGGGTTCGATTCCCCCCAGCTCCACCAAAAGGGAATGTCCTTCAGATTGCGTTTTCTTCTGATGGGGCTGACCTGGTCTCGACAGGGCGGGCAAGGGTTAGCAGGCAACCCGAGAGGCGACGGACGTAATCCGCGCAAAACCACAAACGCCAACGATGAGCGTTTCGCACTGGCCGCTTAAGGCCTATGCCGAGGCTGCTTGAGCCTTGTTACCAAAGAAAAGCCGGCGGGGACTTCGGTCCCCGTCGTCACGTCTACGCCACGCGGCGGCCCTTCCCTCGGCAGAAATTGGTCGTTTGGAGGATTTCCTGCCCGCAACCGGCGCCGCCGCCACGCCTGCATTTCTGTCTGCCCCATCGCCGAGAAAAATTCTTCCCCGATTCGTGTCTTGCAGACATCTATCAGAATAATTTTTCCGCTCATCACTTCTTATTATTCGCTTCCGCTGCCGCCCCATCGGTGCGCCAGCGGACCACGACGCGCCACAAGCGCCCGCAAATAACGAGGAGACAACCCGTGATGAGAACGAAGACGACACTTTTCCTGCGCTGCCCCGGCCGGATCGGCCTGGAGCGACCCCGCCACCGTCGTGCCGAGGTGCGCTGACATGTCCGCCACCACGACGCTCTCCGCTGCCGCCGCCTCGGCTACGACGGGCCACGCCCAGTGGTCCTCCCGCATGGGCTTCATCCTCGCCGCCACCGGTTCCGCGGTGGGGCTGGGCAACATCTGGAAGTTTCCCTATATGGTGGGACAGAGCGGCGGCGCTGCCTTCGTCCTGGTGTACCTCGCCTGCATCAGCCTGATCGGCGTGCCCATCCTGGTGTCCGAATGGATGATCGGCCGCCGCGGGCAAAAAAATCCGGTCAACACCATGGCGCAGCTTGCGCGCGCGCACGGCCACCACCGCAACTGGGCCCTGGTGGGCGCGATCGGCGTGCTCGGCGCCTTCCTGATCCTGTCCTTTTACAGCGTGATCGGCGGCTGGGCGCTGGCCTACATGGGCGACGCCGCGTCCGGCAGTTTCAGCGGACTCGACAAGGCCGCGATCGGCGCTGCGTTCGACAACTTCCTCGCTCGTCCGGGCGATCTGCTGACCTGGCACACCGTGTTCATGCTGCTGACGGTGGGCGTGGTGGCGATGGGCGTTTCAGCCGGCCTGGAGCGTGGCTCCAAGCTGATGATGCCGGCGCTGGGCCTGATCCTGGTCGTGCTGGTGGGCTACGGCGCGACGACGGGCAGTTTCGGCGAGGCGGCGGCCTACATGTTCAACCCTGACTGGAGCAAGCTCGACGGCAAAGTGGTCATGGCCGCGCTGGGCCATGCCTTCTTCACGCTGTCGCTGGGCATGGGAATCATGATGGCCTATGGCTCCTACCTCGGCGAGGATGTGAACCTGCTGCGCGCCGCCCGCACCGTGGTGGTGATGGACACCGGCTTCGCCCTGTGCGCCGGCATGGCGATCTTCCCCATCGTGTTCGCCAATGGTCTGGATCCGGCAGCCGGCCCGGGCCTGGTGTTCGTCACGCTGCCGCTGGCGTTCGGCAGCATGAGCGGCGGCCTGGTGCTGGGCACGCTGTTCTTCCTGCTGCTGACTTTCGCCGCGCTGACCTCGTCGATCTCGCTGCTGGAGCCGGTGGTGGAACTGCTGGAGGAGCGCACCCCGCTGAACCGCATCGGTGCCACCGTGGTGGCCGGCACGACGATCTGGGCGCTGGGCATCGCCGCCTTGTTGTCCTTCAACCTGTGGGCCGACGTGAAACTGGCCGGGCTGAACATCTTCGACCTGCTCGACCACGTCACCAGCAAGTTCATGCTGCCGGTCGCCGGCCTGGGCGCGATCGTGTTCGCGGCCTGGAAGCTGGAGCAACGCAGCGTGCAGCGCGAGCTGGGGCTGGGCGTCGGCGGTTTCCGCTTGTGGACCCTGCTGGCGCGCTACGTGGCGCCGCTGGGGGTGTTGTTCGTGTTCTGGAACAACCTCTGAAGGCTCGCTGCTAAACCGGAGCGCCGCACGGGGTATCTGCTCCGCCGGGCTGCGGAACTCGCCCTCGCTGCGCTCGGTGCTCGGACAGTCCTCGCCCGACTCCACAGATACCCCGCACAGCGCTCCTAGCGCGTGCGAGCCTCAATCAGCGGGCCGCACAACAATCGCCCTGCCGTCTCACAGCGGCAGGGCTGTTTCGTTCTTGATCTCGCGCAGCGCGACAGACGAATTGGTGACGTCGATTTCGGGGATCTTCAGCAGGAAGTTGTGCATGAAGGACGACAACGCCTCCAGACTGGGCAGGTAGAGCTTGAGCAGGCAGTCGGTTTCGCCGAGCAGTTCATAGCACTCCACCACTTCCTGGCAGCCCTTCACCACCTTCTCGAAGCGCTCGAGCACGTCGGCGCTGTGCTGCTTGAGCTTGACCCGCACCCACACGCAGGTACCCAGCCCCACCTTGTGGCGGTCGACCAGGGCGACGTAGCCGCGGATCAGACCGACCTCCTCCATCTCCTTCACCCGCCGCCAGCAGGGCGACGGCGACATGCCCACCTTGTCGGCGAGCGCCTGGGTGCTGAGGGTGGAATCCTTCTGCAGCAGTTCCAGGATGCGACGTTGCGACTGATCGAGCTTCATGGCTCCCGCTCCCGGCGGATGCCGGGGCCGGCTCCGCCATTGTTGTCGTGCCTGCAGCGCCCGGCAGCCTGCCGGGCCGCTGCTGCCGGTCAGAGCACTTTCAGCAGTTCGACTTCGAACACCAAGGTCGCGTTGGGCGGGATCACGCCGCCAGCGCCGCGGGCACCGTAGCCCAGCTGCGGCGGGATGGTCAGCTTGCGCTTGCCGCCGACCTGCATTCCCTGCACGCCCTCGTCCCAGCCGCGGATCACGTGGCCGGCGCCGAGCGGGAAGTTGAACGGGTCGTTGCGGTCCTTGCTCGAGTCGAACTTGGTGCCGTCCGTCAGCCAGCCGGTGTAATGCACCGACACCATCTTGCCCTTCTCGGCGAGGTCGCCGCTGCCGGTTTCGATGTCGTCGATGACGAGGCCGCTGGCGGTGGTGGTCTGGGTCATGCGTTTCTCCTGATCGAGCGTGAAAGGACTGGCATTCTACCTGCGCCCGCGCTCACGCCGTCCGCCAGCGCGCGGCGAACTTCTGGCGGAACTTGGCCACCTTGGGCGAAATCACGATGCGGCAGTAGGGCTGATCGGTGTTGTTCCAGTAGTAATCGTCGTGATCCTCCTCGGCCGGCCAGAAGGTGGCCGCGGGCTTGATCTCGGTCACGATGCGCGCGGGAAAGATGCCGCTGCGATCGAGCTCGGCGATCACTTCCAGCGCCGTCTCGCGCTGCGCTGCATTGGTGCAGAAGATCGCCGACCGGTACTGCGTGCCGACGTCGTTGCCCTGGCGGTTGAGCGTGGTCGGGTCGTGGATGGTGAAGAAGATCTCCAGCAGTTCGCGATAGCTGATGCGCGCCGGATCGAACTCCAGCTTCACCACCTCGGCATGGCCGGTGCCGCCGGAGCACACCTGCCGGTAGCTGGGCGAGTCGACACCGCCGCCGCAGTAGCCGGACTTGACCGACTGTACGCCGTCGGTCATCAGGAACACCGCCTCCAGGCACCAGAAGCAGCCGCCGGCCAGGACTGCGGTTTCGAGGGGTTGGGGGTCGTTCATCGTGTCTTTCTCCGTATCGTCGTGGGCGAACCAGGGCCGCCCGCTGTTCTGTGACCGGTTGCGCCAGCCGATCGTTCTGTCCGCGTTCATCGCGCCGGAGCGCGGTTGAGCCCGCGCCTGCACAACTCATCCACCGTCGCAGCTTCACGTAGGAGCGCGCTCGAGCGCGATCAAACCGGTGGAATCGCGGTCAAGCCCGCTCCGACACAACCCTCCAGCCATCGCGGCGGCGCGTCAGCGGAAGCTGAAACTGTAGTGCAGGTCGAGCGCGTTGTCGGTGCCGCCGCGTGCGATCAGCGAAAGACGCCGCGAAAGCTGGTAGGTGAGCTTGACCAGGGTTTCAGCGCCGCCCAGGCTTTGCTCGAAGGACAGGAACAAGTCCGTCCCCAAGCGCTTGCCCAGACTCAGCACCTGTCCCGACACGGTCGGGCCGCCGGCAATGACTGAGCCACCGCCCACCACGCGGCTGGTGGCGCGACGCGAGGTGCTGTTGAGCTCGCCCTGGCCAATCGACAGGCTGTCGAAGCCCAGGCTGCGCGACAACTGGTCGGTCATGCCGCCGCCGGGGCCGCCGAGCAGCGCCTGCGCCGCCGGCAGCAGCAGGCCGAGATCGGCGCCCGATGCCGCATCCGGCGCGCGTCCGAGCACGATCCACGACAGCTTCTCCGGGTCGGGCACCAAAGGCTCGGACACCAGGCGCACCATCGGCCGGCGCGCGCTGCCGAGGATTTCGACGCCGGCTTCGACCTCGAGCCCGGTGCGCAGCGCGACGACGTTGAGACCGGGGTTGTCGAGCGGCCCCTGGAAATTCACCAGACCGCGCACGACGCTGAGGCGCTGGCCGTAGCCGCGATAGCTGCCGCCCGCAGTCGCCACCGTGCCCACCGCCGACAGCGGCAGCCCGGGCTGCTGGCGCAGGCGCAGCTCGCCGGTGAGCCGCGTGTCCAGCCCCATTGCCGACAGGTAGAGGGCGTCGCCCAGCGCCACCCGCAGATCCGCAGTCACTCCGAAGCTGCCCGGGATCTGTTCGCGGCCGAGGACCACGACATCGTCGCCGAGGCTGGGCGCCGGCGTCTCGGCGAACTCCAGATAGCCGGCGTCGGCGCGAAAATCGGCCAGCAGGTCGAGTGAGGTCCAGGTCGAGCGCCCGCGGCCGGTGCCTGAAACGATCAGCCACCGCTCCGGGCGCTGCAGCAGCGGCAAGCGCTCGGCCTCGAAGCGGAAATCGCCGGCGCCGGTGGCGAGGCGGATTTCGCCCGACGCCTTGAGGGTGCCGGGCGCGGCGGTGAGGCGCTCGACAGGCACGCGGCTGTCGCGCGGACGCACGCGGTTGGGCGACACGAAGTCCAGGCGGTCGAGGCGCAGGCGGTCGCGGTCAAAGCTCATGTCCAGTTCGCCGCCCGACAGCACCAGGCCCTGATCGACCAGCGCGAACTGCAGCGCCCGCCCGCTGATGCGACCGCTCGCCAGTGGCTCGGCCACGGTGCCGGCGAGCGCGAATTCCCCATTCAGGCGGCCGCCGGTCTCGATGTTCTCGCGCATCAGCCGCCCGAGCCAGGTGATCGACGGCATGTCGAGCCGGGCCGAGCCGAGCACAGCGGCCTGCGGCGCGATGCGCCAGCCGAGGCTGCCGACGCGCTCGGCGCGCACCGTCGCCGAGCCCTCGACACGCCCCATCTCGCTGCCGCTGGCTTCCAGCGACAGCGCCAGCCGGTCGCCGCGCGCCGCCAGCCGCGCTTCCAGCGCCTCGAGACCGAGCCGCGTGCGGATCTCGCCCTCGAGGCTGAGGTCGCCCGACTCGCGGAACACGCGCGCCTCGCCGTCCAGCGTGTCGCCCGCGCGCAGGTTCCACTCCGCCCCCAGGGTCAGCGGGCCGGTGCGACGCGGACGGTCGCCGCGCGGCGTCGCCGCGCGCGTCGCATCGCGCGAACGCAGATCGACGACGAGCCCGGTAAGCGACCCCCGGACCACGCTCGCCGCGGGCGTCCACCGCGTTTCCTGCAGACGGATGCGGCCTTGCGCCCCCGTCACCAGTTCTGCTGCGCCGAGGCTGATGCGCTCGGGACCCAGCTCGAGCGCGGCCGGTGCTACCAGCCGCGCAGCAAATCGCCCGGCTGAAGCGAGTTCCGTCAGCTGTCCAGTCCAGTTCAGGCTTGCAGGCGCCGACGCGCCCGGCTTGTCGGCCGTGCGCAGCGCCTCCATTCCGCCCTGCAGGCGCAGCGCCAGCGTGTGGTCCTGCACGCCGGAGACTTGCAGACGCAGGACGTGGGCTGCGCGCGTCCCTTCGGCGGACATGAAGGCCGAATCGATCAGCTGCTCGCTCCCACCCGGACTGCTCGCGCCGCTCGCCGGCCGGGCGGCAGCGAAAGCCAGGCCCGACAGCCCTACCGAGAGGCGGAACGGTCCCGCCATGCCGGCGTCCAGCCGCGCCTCGCCATTGACTCCCGACAGTCGCAGCTCGCCCGGCAGGCGCAGTGCCTCGCCGAAGAACGTCAGCGTGCCGGAGGGCGACGCGAAGCTGCCGCCGATCGTGCCTTCGGCGCCGGCCCGGCCGCCGAGGCCGTGGCCGATCGCCGCCAGCGCCGGCGCGTCCAGCTTGAGCGCGAGGCGATCGCCCTGCCCGCCCCAGGCACCCTTGGCGCGCAGACGGTTGCCCGCCAGATCGAGGGCGAGGACGACGTCCGACAGGCGGAACGCCTCGGCATCGCCCGCGAAGTGAAAGACGCCGCTACCGGCGAGCGGCCTATCGCCGAAGCGGCTGTCGGGCAAGCCGAAGCGGGCCTGCAGTTCGGTTCGTGCGGCAAGCGTGCCGCTGGCCTCGAGGTCGAGATTCAGCAGCGCCGAGGGCGCATCGGCGGCCAGCGCGCGCGGGTCGACCCCGCGCAGCTTGCCGTCGAGCCTGAAGCGGCGCGCGGGCGTGCCGGCAGGCAGGGTGGCGGGCTCCTCGCCGGATGCTTGAGACTCGCCGGTTGCAGCGGCCATCAGCTCGGCGCTCGCGTCGATGCGAGCCTTGCCGACGGCGAGCGCGACGCGTCCCTGTTGCCGCGACGCATCGGCGGTGAAGCTCAGCTGGCCGGCGACGCGCTGGCTGGGCAGGCGGGTATCGAGCGCGCGGGTGTCGATATCGGCCAGCGCCAGTGCGCCCACCAGGCTGCCGAAAGCGGACGCGGAACCCGCCCCACCCTGGCGTTCCGTCTGTCCGTTCTCCTGCGCACCGCGGCCCGCGCTCGCCGACGCAGGGAGCGTCCAGGCCAGCCTGCCGGCGATACGGCCCTCGGGGCTGGCGTCCGGCGTCCCGGCGATGCGCAAGTCGAGGGCCTCGATGGCCACTTCGCCACTATGCCAGGCAAGCACGCCCGTCACGCTGCGCAGCGGCAGCCCGCCGGCGTCGATCGCGGCCGGGCGGCGATTGTCGATGCGGTTCCCCGGCGCGGACCCGCGACGCGACGTCACACGGTCCGGCCTCC
>JAFLDS010000021.1 GCA_017302295.1 Thauera sp.
GCGGACCTACCGGCCCGATCCCGGGCTCGGGAACAGAAAGCTATTTCCAGGGAGACGGACCGGGCTTGTTCAACAACCGGTTCAGATCGTGGCTCGCTTCGCGATCACGATCTAACCTTAATCGTTAAGGGTTGTCCGACGCCTGCCACACTGGTCTGCACAAGTTTCCACGGCCTGCGCGTTAGGGCAGGCGTCAGACAACCCTTAACAACCGCCGCCAGTCCAGTTTGCCCTCCGCTTCACTGGAGTCGCCTGCAATAGCGGACACGCCAAGCCGATGCACCCCACACGGCCAGGCGCCTGCCGCGCGAGGCTTCACCCTCGACTTCCGCGGCGTTTCATCCACCCATTCGCGCCGGGTCGAGGTCCAGCGGGGTGCGGGTGCGGCATGCGAATCGACCCTGCTGTTCCACATAGTGCCAGGCCTCGACGACGCACTGTGCCGCGCCTGCTTCACCGTAGCGGATCACATTGAACGCGTTGCCGGCTTCGTGGCGGATGCGGCGCGACACTGCGGTGCCGGCCTGTATCACCCACAGCCAGCGGCCGTCGGCGCCGTCGGGGGTGACGCGCTGCACGTAGGGCAGGTGGATGTGGCCGCCCAGCACCAGGTCGGCGCCGGCGCGGGCCCAGATCCGCAGGGCGCGGGTGTGGCCGCGCAGCAGGTGCGGAGCGTCCTCCGCGCGCGTCACGGCGGCGGGCTGGTGGGTCACCACGACGCGCAGCTGGCCGGGGCTTGCTGCCGCCAGGCGCTGCGCCACGCGGGCGACGTCGGCGGCACGGGCGATGCCGTCGGTATGAAGCCAGCGGCCGACGGTATTGACGAGCTGGATGTGGATGCCACCGTCTTCATGGACGTGCGCGCTGTCGTCGCCGAAGGTGGCGCGATAGTTGGCGAACGGGGTGAGCAGGCGGTGCGCGAGGTCGAACAGCGGGATGTCGTGGTTGCCTGGCAGCACCAGCACCGGCCGTCCGGTCTGCGCCCGCAGGCGGTCGACGAAGGCGCGGGCGCGGCGGAACTGCCCCGTGCGCGCCCGCTGCGTGATGTCGCCGGAAATCACCGTGAAGCGCACGTCGTGCAGACCGGCGACGCAGTCGAGCAGGGCCTCGACCACCTGCGCGCGCTCGGTGCCGAAATGCGGATCGGACAGGTGCAGCAGCGCGGGCATCGTCAGCCCTCGGCAACGGGCGGCGGGCACAGCAGCGCGAGCGGCTGCGGGGCGACGCTGAAGCGCAGCGGCAGCCGCATCCAGCCGACCTCGCCGTCGGTGGCGACCTTGATGCGCAGCGCTTTGCCGCTGGCCACGCTCACCGTCAGCTCGCGCGCGGAGAACGATGCCACGTTGTCGTCGTCGCCGAGCATGCCGAGCGAACCGCGCAAGGCGAGGCGCAGCATGCCAAGCTGGCTCACCGGGCGCAGCGCGATCGCCGCAAGGCGGCCCTGCTCGACGCATGCCGCTTCGGCCACGCCGATCTGCTCGAGCTGCAGGCGGTTGTTGCCGACGAACAGGGTCGGCGTGTCGAGGATGCCGCAGGCCTCGTCGGTGCGCAGCCGCAGACGCAGCACGCGATGGTCGCGCGCCAGGGTCTTCAGCGCCGAGCCCAGCGCCACCAGCCGGCTGCGGCCGAAAGCCCGCTTGGCCGCCTCGCGGTCCTCGAGCAGTTGCGGGTAGAGTCCGAGGCTGGCGTTGACGAGGAAGACGCGATCATTGACGACGCCGACCTGCACCGGCCGCACCTGTCCCTCGACGAGCACGCGCGCGGCCGCCTCGATGTCTTCCGGAATGCGATGCGTGCGGCCGAAATAATTGAAGGTGCCCATCGGCAGCACGCCGAAAGTGCAGCCGCTGCCGAGCACCGCGTGCGCCACCGCGTTGATGGTGCCGTCGCCCCCCGCCGCGACGATGACGCCACCGTCCGTGGCGGCCTGCCGTGCGCACGCGGCGGCAACCTCGCCGATGCGGCGCGCATCGGGTAGCGGGACGAAACGGTGGTCGCAGCCTGCCGCATCCAGCACCGCAGCGATGGCGGCCTGGGCCGTGGCGGCGTCCTGCGAGCCCGACGCAAGGTTGAGCACGATGCTGAACGGCCCGCGGCGCGCGCGTCCGAACGGTGCCGCAGCGGATGGCGGCAGCGGCTGCGGCGGTTCCATCGTCACGTTCGTCCTCCAGAGGCTGGGCGAGCCGAGGGTTTCAGCGCTGCGCGCAGATCGTCATGGACCCGGGCCGCCAGCACTGACGCTGCGTACGGCTTGTTCCGGCTGTTATGCTCCAGCCTTTTGATGGTTTTGCCAATGGAATCCGCTTTTCGCCGCGGCGCGCGCGAGGGCATGCGCGCCTTCCTGCCGATTTCGGTCGGGCTGATGCCGTGGGCCATGGTCACCGGTATCGCGATGCGCTCGATCGGGCTCTCCGAGCTCGAGGCGATGGGCATGAGCCTGCTCGTGTTCGCCGCCACCGCGCAGCTCGGCACGCTGCCCTTGATCGCCAGCGGTGCGCCGCTGTGGCTGATCTTCGTCACCGGGTTGGTGCTGAACCTGCGCTTCGTGATCTTCAGCGCGGCGATCGCGCCGGCCTTTCACGAGCATTCGATCGCGCGCCGGCTGGCGAGCAGCTACCTGCTCACCGACGGCGTGTTCGCGGCGGTGTCGGAGCGGCTGCGCACCTCCGACGATCCGCAGTGGCGCTGGGGCTGCTACCTGGCGCCGTCGCTGTATGGCTGGCTGATCTGGCAGGTCTGTGTGCTGATCGGCGTGCTTGGCGCCGGTGCCGTGCCGCGCGACTGGTCGCTGGAGTTCATGGCGACGATCGCGCTGATGGTGATGCTGGTGCCGATGGTGCGCACCCGGCCGATGCTGCTTGCCGCGCTGGTGGGCGGGCTGGGCGCGGTGTTGCTGCGCGACCTGCCGCTGCGGCTGGGCGGGGTCGTCGCGATCGCGCTCGGCATCGCCGCCGGCTTCGTCGCCGAACACTGGCAGGAGCGGAGGGCCGCGCGATGATCGAGGGCGTGTGGTTGTGGATCACGCTGGCGGCGCTGTCGCTGACCACGATGCTGACGCGCGGCAGCTTCATCCTGATCGGCGAGAAGGGACGGCTGCCACCCCTGGTTCAGCGCGCGCTGCGCTACGCGCCGGCCGCGGCGCTGGCGGCGCTGATCGTGCCCGACCTGCTGCTCGACCACGGCCAGTTACAGCCCTTCAACCCGAAACTGGTCGCGGGCCTGGTGATCGTCGCGATCGCGCTGCGCACGCGCAATCCGTGGCTGCCTTTCATCCTCGGCATGGGGGTGCTGATCGCGCTGCGCAAGGGGCTGGGCTGGTAGGGCTGGGCTCGCAGGGATGGTCGGTGTGGGGCCTCAGCCGCTCGCCAGCCGTGCGGCGAGGCCGCTGCGGCGGATCACCAGCTTTTCCAGTTCGGCCACGACGAACACCATCATGCCGGCGGCCACGACCTTGCCCCATTCAAGCGTGGTCAGATCGCTGGAGCCGAAGAGGGTCTGCATCGCCGGTAGGTGGGTGAAGGCGAGCTGCAGCGGGATGCAGGACGCGATCGCCGCGAGCGCGACCCGGTTGCCCAGCAGGCCGTCGCGCGTGGTCACCGGCGCGAAGGTGTGGCGGCTGTTGAGCAGGTAGAACATCTCTGCCGCGACCACCGCATTGACGGCCATCGTGCGCGCGGTCTCGAGGTCGTTGCCGAGCTCTAGCTCCCAGAGGAAAAGGCCGAGGGCGCCGGTCATCATCAGCAGCGACACCATCGTCACCCGCCACACGAAGAAGCCGGACAGCAGCGGCGCATCGGGCGGGCGCGGGCGGCGGCCCATGATGCCCGGTTCGGCAGGCTCGAAGGCCAGCGCCAGGCCGAGCGTGCTGGAGGTGACCATGTTGATCCACAGCACCTGCGCCGCCGTCAGCGGCAGCGCCAGCTCGAACAGGATGGCGGCGATCACCACCAGCGCCTCGCCGCCATTGGTGGGCAGCATGAACAGGATGAACTTCTTCAGGTTGTCGTACACCGCGCGGCCTTCGCGCACCGCGGTGGCGATGGTGGCGAAGTTGTCGTCGGCGAGCACCATGTCGGCCGCTTCCTTTGCCGCTTCGGTGCCCTTCATGCCCATCGCCACGCCGACGTCGGCGCACTTCAGCGCGGGGGCGTCATTGACGCCGTCGCCGGTCATCGCCACCACCTGGCCGTCGTCCTGCAGCGCGCGCACCAGGCGCAGCTTGTGCTCCGGGCTGGCGCGGGCGAACACGTCGACCTCCATCGCCACCCTGCGCAATTCGGCGTCGTCCATGATCGACACCTCGGCGCCGGTGATCGCCGGCCTGCCGACGCCGATCGCAAGCTGCGCGCCGATCGCGCGCGCAGTCTCGACGTGGTCGCCGGTGATCATCTTGACGCGGATGCCGGCGTGGTGGCACTCGGCCACCGCGTCGACAGCTTCCGCGCGCGGTGGGTCGATGATGCCGACCAGCGCGAGTAGCGTATAGCCGGACTGCAGGTCGCTGAAGCCGAGGCGGCCGCCGGCGGTACTGGCCTGGCGGGACGCGATCGCGAGCAACCGCAGGCCCTGCGCTGCGGTGTCGGTCGCCATGCGGCGCCAGTAGTCGGCTTCGAGCGGATGCTCGCCATCGTGCTGCAGCTGTCGGTCGCACAGCTCGAGGATGCGCTCCGGCGCGCCTTTCACGTAGATCCACGAGGCGCCGTCGCGGTCGCGATGGTGGGTGGCCATGAGCCGGTGCTCGGACTCGAAGGGGATCGAGTCGAGCCGCGGCAGGCGTTCGTCGGCCGCATGCCGGCTGAGGCCGGCCTTGTCGCCGAGGACCAGCAGCGCGCCCTCGGTGGGATCGCCCTCGACCCGCCAGCGGCCGTCCTCCTCGCGCAGCTGCGCGTCGTTGCACAACACGCCGCCGAGGATCGCCTGCGACAGGGCAGGATGGCGGCCGACGTCGATCAGCCGGCCGTCGATGCTGAAATCGCCCACCGGCGCATAGCCGATCCCGCCGACGTCGATCGCATGGTGCGCGGTGACCACGCGCTGGACCGTCATCTCGTTGCGGGTGAGGGTGCCGGTCTTGTCCGAACAGATGACGGTGACCGAGCCGAGCGTCTCCACCGCGGGCAGGTGGCGGATGATCGCGTTGCGCCGCGCCATGCGCTGCACGCCCAGCGCCAGCGTCACGGTGAGGATGGCGGGCAGGCCTTCGGGGATGGCCGAGGCGGCCAGCGCCACGACCATCATGAACATCTCCGCCGGCGAATGGCCGCGCCACAGCGTGCCGATGACGAAGGTGAGGGCGGCGGCGCAGAGAATGGCGATTGCCAGCACACGGCCGAACTCGTCGATCTTGCGCAGCAGGGGCGTGGCCTGGTGGCCGACGCTGGAAAGCAGGTCGTTGATGCGCCCCAGCTCGGTTTCGTCGCCGGTGGCGACGACGATGCCGGTCGCCTGGCCATACACCACCACCGTGCCCGAGTAGGCCATGCAGCTGCGGTCGCCAAGGGGCGCGTCGAGCGCGACGGCGGCAGTGCCCTTGTCGGCGGGCAAGGATTCGCCGGTCAGCGTCGCCTCTTCGAGGCGCAGATCTTTCACGGCGACGAGGCGCAGGTCGGCGGGTACGCGGTCGCCCGAAGCCAGCACGACGACATCGCCGGGCACCAGTTCCGCCGCGTCGATCTCGCGCCGGCTGCCGGCGCGGATCACCATGGCGTGGGGCGACAGCATGGCGCGGATGGCATCCAGCGCCGCCTCGGCCTTACCCTCCTGAATGAAGCCGATGATCGCATTGACGATCACTGCCGCCAGCAACACCCCGGAGTCCACCCAATGCCCGAGCAGCGCGGTGACGGCCGCAGCGCCCAGCATCACGTAGAGCAGCACGTTGTGGAACTGCAGCAACAGGCGCATCAGGGCGCCGCGACGTTTTGTCGGGGCGAGGCGGTTGTAGCCGTAACGGGCAAGCCGGGTGCGGACCTCGTCCGCGTCCAGACCGGCGTCGCCTGTTTGCAGCCAGTGGGCGACGTCGCTGGCGGGCATCGTGTGCCAATGAACGGGGTTGGCGACTGCGGCGGGATTGCGCTCGGTCATGACTCGGCCCCTGGGAAACGAATATGAACGCGGTTAATATATTTATGGAAATATATTAACACACGGCATGCATCCCCCCCTGCCTCGCTGGTCGGCGGGTGGCCGGGCGCGGGAACCTCGCGGGCATCGCAGGCTCTGTCGTATTGATGCCCTGATCAAGGAGAAGGCATATGACGGCAATCAGCAACGTCCTCGCGTCCACCGATCTGTCGGCGCCGGCGCGCCATGCGGCGGAGCGGGCGGCGCGGGTGGCGGTGGCGATCGGTGCGCAGTTGCACCTGATCCACGTGCTGGGGCTGACGCCGCTGGACAAGCTGCGCCAGCTGGTCGCCTCGCTTCCGCAGGAGATCGAGCAGCGGATGTTCGAGGTGGCGCGGGGGGAACTCAACGAGCTGGCAGCGGCCTTGCGCCGGCATCACGCGCTCGAGCCTTCCGTCAAGGTGGCGCCCGGCGACCTGTTGCCCGAGATCGCCGGCAGCGCGGAGGAGGTCGGCGCCGGGCTGATCGTGCTCGGCGCGCGCGGCGCGAGCTTCATGCGCCACCTGCTGCTGGGCTCGACCGCCGAGCGCATGGTGAAGCGGGCGACGCGGCCGATGCTGGTGGTCAAGCAGGCGGCGCACGACAACTACCGCTCGGTGCTGGTGCCGGTCGATTTTTCGCTGTCCTCGCTGCGCGCCCTGCAACTTGCGCGCGTGGTGGCGCCGGGCGCCGACATCGTGCTGCTGCACGCCTTCGAAGTGCCGTTCGAAAGCAAGCTGCAGTTCGCCGGGGTGGAGGAAAGCATGATTCACAGCTACCGGATCGCCGCGCGCCAGGAGGCGATGCGCAAGATCCATGAATTGCGCGAGGCGTCCGGCCTGGCGCCGCACGAGGTGCGCGTCAAGGTGCTGCACGGCGATCCCACCCAGCACATCATCGAGCAGGAACAGGAAGAGGACTGCGACCTGATCGTGGTCGGCAAGCACGGCGAGAGCATGCTCGAGGATCTGCTCCTGGGCAGCGTCACCCGCCATGTGCTGGCGCAATCGCAATGCGACGTGCTGGTGTCGGTTTAACCGCGGTCGTTCAGCCCGCCTGTCAGCTCGCCTCGACCCAGATGTGGCGCGCGACGCTGTGTTCGAGCGCGATCTCGACGTGGTCGCACAGGATCACCGTCATCGGCTGCTGCTGCAGCACCCGCACTGCATGCGCGGGTGACAGGCCGTAAGCGTGCAGCTGCTCGCGCTGCAGCGGATCGATGTCGTCGCCGAATTCGGCCAGGTGCACCATGCGACCGACCGGTGTGCCGGTGAGGCGGATGCGTTCGTGCGGACGGGGCAAGGGGGCAGTCATCGTGGTCGGGCTCACGCGAAGAGGTGGAGGATGCGGTTCAGCACGCCGCCCACCAGGAAGGCGGTGGGCACGATCATCGCGACCATGGTCGCGGCGGTGCGCAGGCCCTGTTCCTTGATGATCATCATCAGGCTGGCGACGCAGGGGATGAACAACGTGATCGTCACCATGCCGACCACCACCTGCACCGCGCTCATCTGACCCTGCAGCGCGAACAGTCCGGTGGCGCCGAAGTCGCGGCGCAGGAAGCCCATCACGAAGGCGGCGCTGGCTTCGGGCGGCAGGCCCAGCCAGCCGGTGACCAGCGGTTCGCCGGCCTTGATGATCCACGGCAGCGCGCCGCTCTTGTCGAGCAGGTACATGATCAGCGTGCCGATCAGGAACAGCGGGATGACCTCGATCAGGTACCACTTCAGCCGACCGCCGGTCTTCTTCAGCACGTTGCCCAGTACCGGCATGCGCATCGGCGGCAGCTCGGTGACGAGCGGGATGCGCCGGCCCCTCACCACCTTGCTTGCCAGCCAGCCGGTGAACAGCAGCACCCCCACCATGCTGGCGGCCCAGATCGCCACTGCGGCAAACGACAGGCCGCCGAGCATGCCGAGCACCACGCCAAGCTGCGCCGAGCACGGAATCGCCAGCGCCATCAGGAAGGTGGTGATCAGCCGTTCGCGCGGGCTGTGCAGGATGCGCGTGGTCAGCGTCGCCATCGTCACGCAGCCCAGGCCCAGCACCATCGGCAACACCGCGCGGCCGTTGAGGCCGATGGCCGCGAACATGCGGTTGGCGATCACCGACAGGCGGGTGAAGTAGCCGGAATCCTCGAGCACGCCGAAGGCGATGAAGAAGGTGGTGACGATGGGCAGGATGAGCGCCAGTGCGTAGGTCATGCCCATCGTCCACAGCCCGTACTCGCCGACGAAGAGGTCGGCCAGCCAGGGGACGGTGACGTGCTGCTGCACGAAGCCGGTCACCGCCGGGTTGAGCACGCCGCCGAAGAAGTCTTCCTCCAGCAAGCCGACCAGCGTGCCGGCACCGAAGTCGCCGACGAAGAGATAAACGACATAGAGAACGCCCAGCAGCACCGGCCAGCCCCACACGCGATGCACCGCGAGCTGGCCGACCAGCAGCGACAGCGTGCGATCCTTGCCCGCGGCCTGGCGGCTGACGGTGCGCGCCAGCGCTTCCGCGGCGCTGCCACGCTGGCGTGCGAGGCAGGCCGGTGGCGACTCGCGTCCGGTGGTTCCGATGCTGGCGTCGAGCACCTGGCGCACCGCCGCGCTGCCGGCTTGCCCGGCCAGCCAGCTTTCCACCTCGGGGTCGCGGCCCAGCAGCAGGATGGCCAGGCCGCGCGGCGCCAGGCGCGGGTGGGGCGTGTGCTGGGCGAGGAGGGCCGACAGCGTGCCGATCGTCGCCTCGAGTTCCGCATCGTAGTGCAGCAGCGGCGCCGGAACGGCGGCGCGCGGCAGCGCGTCGGCGAGCGGCCCCACGCCTTCGCCGCCCGTTGCCACGGTCGCCACCACCGGCACGCCGAGCGCCTCGGCCAGCGCCGCGGTATCGACCGTCACGCCGCGCGCCTTGGCCTCGTCGGTCATGTTCAGCGCCAGCACCATGGGCACGCCGAGCTCGGCCAGCAGCGCGGTGAGGTTCAGCGTGCGGCGCAAGTTCTTGGCGTCGCCCACCTGGATGATGGTGCGCATGTCCTCATGCAGCAGCGCCCGCATCGTCGCGCGTTCGTCGTCGCTGCGCGAAGGCAGCGCCAGCACGCCCGGGGTGTCGAGCAGGGAGGCGTCGCGGTCGAAGCGCGGTGTGGCACGCGCCACCTCCACCGTGGTGCCGGGGTAGTTCGAGACGTTGACGTAGGTGCCGGTGAGGCGATGGAACAGCACCGACTTGCCGACATTGGGGTGGCCGACGAGGGCGAGGGTGCGCAGCGCGCGGTCGCCGGTGAGTGAGGCAGCGTGATTCATGAAGGGATCCGGAAGCGGGTGCGCCGAATTTCTCGGGGCTGAAAACGATAATCGATCTTATTCGATGCTCTTCTGATCTGGCTCAAATTTCGTAGGCTCAGTTGAAAACGACAATGCGATCTGGGCGTCTCGTCAGCTCCAGTGTTGCGCATTCACCTCGCGCAGCAGCCCTTCCGCACCTGGCCACCATCGGGCGAGCGGCTTGGTGCTCTTTCACTCAATGCGGTGAGCGCGCCCGGTTTGGGGGCGAGGCCGGCGACGCGATGCCGGCAAGCTTTCAGCATGATTTAAGCTTTGACTGTCACACTCATCGTCTTTGGTTCCCCAGGGGGCGTCATGCATCCATCCATCCCTACGCAGTCTCCAACTCGGCGCCGGCACCGCCTCCCATTGGCACACCCGACAGAGCGGGTGAAGCGGATGGCTGCGAGGGGGCTGGCGCTCCTTATTTTGCTCGGTGCCGGGCACCCCGGATTTGCGGCCGACCCGGCGACCGACATCCGGCTCGAGCCGACCCAGGTCCAGCAGCTTGGCCTGCGCCTCGAACCGGTGCGACCGACCGAAACTGGCGGATTGCGTGGTCTTCAGGCCAGGCTCATGTCGCGTCCGGCGGACGTCTGGCTGGTGTCGGCGCCGGCCGCCGGAGTGGTGCAGGGCGTGCATGTCGTCCCCGGCGAAGCGGTGAAGGCAGGCCAGCCGCTGTTGCGCTTTGCCAGCCCGTGGCTGGCCGAGCTGCAGCGCGACACGACGCAGGCGACCGCGCAGCTGGCGCAGGCGCAGGCGCAGCGGGTGCGCGACGAAAGCCTGTTCCGCGAGGGCATCGTGCCGCAGTCGCGCCTCGAGCAGAGCCGCGTCGCGGAGTCGGTGGCGCGTGCTGCGCGCGACGAGAAGCTGCGCCAGGCGAAGATCGCGGGCGTCAGCGCCGGCGGCATGGGTGCCGAACTGTCCGCCCCCTTCGCTGGCCGCGTCGGCGAGCTGACGGTGAGCCCCGGACAGCGAGTGGAGATGGGCACGACGCTGGCGCGCGTGACGCGTAACGGTCCGCTGGCGGTGGAGGTGATGGTGCCGCGCGCGAGCGTCGGCAGCATCGCACCGGGTGCGCGCATGCGCGTCGGCACGGCCGAAGGCAAGGTGGTCGGCGTGGACCCGCAGATGAGCGAGGGCACGCAGATGGCCATGGTGCGCGGCACGCTGCCCGCGGCGGCAGGCCTGCTGCCCGGCCAGGCGGTGGAGGCCGAGATCGACACCGCGCTGCGCGGCGTGCGCCTGCCGGCACGTGCGCTGGTGCGCAGCCAGGGCCGTACGGTGTGCTTCGTCGCGGCCGGCGTGCCGGGCGCCTTCGTCGCCCAGCCGGTGCAGGTGCTGGCCGAGGATGTGCGCGAGGCGGTGGTGTCCGGTCTCGCTGCCGATGCGCAGGTGGTGGTCGAAGGCACGGCGGCGCTGAAGTCGATGATGAACGCAGGAGATTGATGATGCTGACGCGTCTGGTTTCCTTCGCGCTCACGCAGCGTCTGTTCGTGCTCGTGCTCACACTGGGCCTGGTCGGCCTTGGTGTGGTCGCCTTCCGCGGCCTGCCCATCGACGCCTTTCCCGATGTATCCACCACCCAGGTGAAGATCATCATGAAGGCGCCGGGCATGACGCCCGAAGAGGTCGAGACGCGCATCACCACGCCGATCGAGCAGGAGCTGCTGGGCATCCCCAGCCAGCGCATGCTGCGCTCGACGTCGAAATACGCACTGGCCGACATCACCATCGATTTCGACGACGCCACCGACATCTACTGGGCGCGCCAGCAGGTGTCAGAGCGGCTCAATACGGTGCTGCAGGATCTGCCGGCCGGCGTTTCCGGCGGCCTGGCGCCGATCACCACGCCGCTGGGCGAGATGTTCATGTTCACCGTCGAGGGGCCGCTGTCGCTGGAAGAGAAGCGCACGCTGCTCGACTGGACGATCCGCCCCGCGCTGCGCACCATCCCTGGCGTGGCCGACGTCAATAGCCTGGGCGGCCATGCGCGCACCATCGAGGTGGTGCCCGATGCCACCGCGATGCTGGCGCAGGGCGTGTCGCTCGCCGAGTTGGAGGCGGCGCTGGCCGCCAACAACCGCAACGATGGCGCCGGCCGCCTGACCGACGGCGAGGAGACGCTGGTGGTACGCGCCGAAGGCGCGGTGCGCACGCCGCAGGACGTGGCCGCGATCGCGGTGAAGCAGGTTGGCGACGCGGTGCTGCGCGTCGGCGACATCGCCGAGGTGCGCATCGGCAGCCTCACCCGCTACGGCGCGGTGACCCGTAGCGGCCAGGGCGAGGCGGTCGAGGGCCTGGTATTGGGTCTGCGCGGCGCCAATGCGCGCGACGTGGTGGCGGGCGTGAAGCAGCGCCTTGCCGAACTGGCCCCCAGCCTGCCCCAGGGGGTCGAGATCGTGCCCTTCTACGATCGCAGCAACCTGGTCGATCGCGCGGTCAAGACGGTCTCCAAGGCGCTGCTGGAGGCGGTGGTGCTGGTGCTGGTGCTGCTCTTCCTGTTTCTGGGCAACCTGCGCGCGGCGCTGGTGGTGGCGATGATGCTGCCGCTGGCGGCGCTGGCCACTTTCCTGCTGATGCGCCAGTTCGGCCTCAGCGCCAACCTGATGAGCCTGGGCGGCCTGGCCATCGCCATCGGCATGCTCGTCGATGCTGCGGTGGTGGTGGTGGAAAACGTCGAGACGGAGCTGGCCAAGGACGGGGCCAGCAGTCGCCTGCCCATCCTGCACCGCATCTTCCGCGCCACGCGCGAGGTCGCCGTGCCGGTGGCCTCCGGCATCCTGGTGATCGTCATCGTGTTCGTCCCGCTGCTCACGCTGGAAGGGCTCGAGGGCAAGCTGTTCCGGCCGGTGGCGCTGACCATCGTGTTCGCGCTGTCGGCGTCCTTGCTGCTGTCGCTGACGGTGATTCCGGTGCTGTCCTCCTACCTGCTGAATTCGGCGCACGCCGGCGAGCCCTGGCTGGTGCGCCTGCTCAACCGCCACTACCGCAAGCTGCTCGATCTGGCTTTCGTGCGGCAGAAGACGGTCTTCGTCGCTGCCGGCGTCGGGTTGGCGCTGGCGGTGGCCGCGTTTCCCTTCATCGGCAAGAGTTTCATGCCGACGATGGACGAGGGCGACCTGATCATGCAGCTCGAGAAGCTGCCGTCGATCTCGCTCGACCAGACCATCGCGCTCGACACTCGGGTGCAGCAGGCGGTGCTCGCCGCGGTGCCGCAGGTGTCGGCCATCGTCGCGCGCTCCGGCTCTGACGAGCTCGGCCTCGACCCGATGGGCCTCAACCAGACCGACACCTTCCTCGTGCTCAAGCCGCGTGAAACCTGGCCGGTGCCCGATCCGGAATGGCTGATGGACCAGCTGCGCGAAGTGATGAAGCAGTTCCCCGGCGTCGCCTACAGCTTCACCCAGCCGATCGACATGCGTGTTTCGGAGATGCTGACCGGCGTGCGCGGTGACCTCGCCATCAAGATCTACGGTAGCGACCTCGCCACCCTCAACGGTCTGGCGAAGCAGGTCGAGACAGTGGTGCGACAGGTGCCGGGCGCGCAGGATACCTTCACGCTGCAGAACGACGGCGTGCAGTATTTCCGCATCGTCATCGACCGGCTCGCGGCCGGGCGCGCCGGGCTCACGGTGGAGGCGGTGCAGGACGACCTGCGCCGCCTGCTCGAGGGGCGCACCATCGGCACCGTGATCGAGAGCGGGCGGCGCACGCCGCTGGTGATCCGCGGAAGCGGCGCGGTCGCCACACCGCAGGCCTTTGCCGCGCTGCAGCTCGCCACGTCCGACGGAGGCCGGCTGCCGCTGGCCCAGCTGGCGCATCTCGAGCGTATCGAGGGGCCGGTGAAGATCGACCGCGAGTCGGCGCAGCGCTTCGTCGTCGTGCAGTCGAACGTCAGCGGGCGCGACCTGGTGGGTTTCGTCGCCGAGGCGCAGCGAGCGGTGGGCGAGCAGGTGAAGCTGCCGGCCAGTTACCGCATCGCCTGGGGCGGCCAGTTCGAGAACCAGCAGCGCGCCGCGGCCCGGCTCGGCCTGGTGGTGCCGGTGGCGCTGGCGCTGATCTTCTTCCTCCTGTTCTCCACCTTCGGCTCGGTGCGCCAGGCCTCGCTGATCCTGTCCAACATCCCTTTCGCCCTCATCGGCGGGATCCTGGCACTGGCGGTGACGGGCGAGTACCTGTCGGTTCCGGCCTCGGTCGGCTTCATCGCGCTGCTCGGCATCGCCGTGCTCAACGGCATCGTCATGGTGTCGACCTTCAACCAATTGCGCACCGCCGGCATGAGCCGCTATGACGTGGTGCGCGAGGGTGCGATGCGGCGCCTGCGACCGGTGCTGATGACGGCCAACATCACCGCGTTCGGCCTGATCCCGCTGCTGCTGGCGACCGGGCCCGGTTCCGAGATCCAGCGTCCGCTGGCGATCGTGGTGATCGGCGGCCTGCTGAGCTCCACCGCGCTGACGCTGATCCTGCTGCCCCTGATCTATCTGCGCTTCGGCTTCCCGCCGAAGCAGGCCACGCTGGAGGCGTAATCGATGTCTGCTCCCGATACCTGTCTCAACCTCATCATGCCGAGCGCGCTGGCCGACGATGTGGTGGATCTGCTGCTCGGCCATCGCGAACTGGCGATCAGCTTCGCCAGCTTTCCGGTGAACGCGCATGGTGCCGACGTGGCCCTGGTCGAGCCGAGCGAACACGTCAGCGGCCAGGCCAGCCGCATCCAGATCCAGCTGCTGCTGCGCCGCGAGGACGCCGAAACCGTGCTCGGCTACCTCAAGGCGCAACTGCCCAACCCCAAGGTCTTTTACTGGGCCACGCCCATTCTGCTGGAAGGGAGGCTGGGATGAAGGCGAGCCGCTTCCCGACCCGGCGCGGCCTGATCCCGCGCCGCCTGATGGCGTTCGGCCTTGTCGTCGTCGCCTGCCAGCACGCGTGGGCCGTTGAGCCGGAGGCGACTGATCTGCCGCCGGCGGCGGTGGTCCGCCAACTGCTGGAGACGGCTCCCGCGGTCAATGCGGCGCGCCATGAGCTTGCCGCGAGCGAGGCGCAGGCGCGCCAGTTGCGCGCCGGCCCGCACGAGTGGACGCTGAGGGGCGACGTGCAACAGCGCACCGTGCGGCCGGAGAACGACCGCCGTTATGGAGAATATGCGGCCGCGATTGAGCGCGGCGTGCGCATTGGCGGCAAGGCCGACATCGACGAGCGCCTCGGCGCAGTGGGGCAGGACGTGTCGCGCTGGGCGCTGGGCGACGCGCAGCACGAGACCGCGCGTGAAATGCTGGCGCTGTGGTTCGACTGGTTGCGGACCGACAGCGAGCTCGCCGCCCGCAGCCGCCAGCATGCGCTCGCCACCGAGCTGGCGCGCATGGCGGAGATTCGCCTGCGCCAGGGCGATGCCGCCCGGCTCGATCTCACCCTGGCGCAGGGCGCAGTCGCGCAGGCCTCGGCACAGCTCGCCGCTGCGCAAGCGAGACGGGACGAGATCGGCGGCGCGCTGGACATCCGCTTCCCCGGCTTGCGGCCGCGCGCAGCGGTGGTTCTGTCCGAACCGTCCGATCCGGCGGGCGCCCGTTTCGATCTCGATGCGCTGCTGTCGCGCAACCACGAACTGGCGAAGGCGCGCGCGCTGTCGCGCCAGGCGATGCTGACGGCGCAGCGCGCCGATGCGAACCGCATGCCCGACCCGGTGTTCGGCGTGCGCGTCGCGAGCGACAAGGGCGGCGACGAGCGCGTGCTCGGCCTCAGTGTCGCGATCCCCCTCGGCGGCACAGCCCGTGTGTCGGCGTCGGACGCCAGCCTGGCGATGGCGCGGGCTACGGCGGCCCAGGAGGCAGCCGTCGAGGCTCGGGTTCGCACCGAGGCCAGCCGCACGCTCGCCGTGGTGCGCAGCAGCTACCAGACCTGGCAGCGTCTGCAGGCGGCCGCGGCCGCGCAGCAGACGGCAACCGATATGCAGGAAAAGGCCTGGAAGCTGGGCGAGGCGTCGATCGCCGACCTGTTGCAGGCGCGGCGCACCGCCGACGAGCTGCACCTGGCCGAGCGCCTCGCGCGCATCGACGCTTTGGCGGCGCTGCAGCGCTGGCGCCTCGATACCCACGAGCTTTGGGATTTCGACACCGACGAGCATTGAGGTCCGAGGCACGGTGCAGCGGCGTGGCCGCGACCGCTTGCGGTCAGCCGGGGCGTGGGCTGCGCAGGGTCGGCTGTCGGCTCAGACGTCGGCCCACTGCCGCAGCAGGTTGTGATACGTGCCGGTGAGCCGCACCACCGGGTCGGTGTCGCCGATGTCGTGGCGCAGCTTGAGCAGCGCCATGTCCATCTCGTACAGCAGGCGGCGCTGGCCGGGATCGCGCACCATGCTCTGCATCCACATGAAGCAGGCCACGCGCTCGCCGCGCGTCACCGGCAGGACGCGGTGGATGGATGAGGACGGATACACCACCATGCTGCCGGCGGCGAGCTTGACGCCGTGGTCGCCGAAGGTGTCCTCGATCATCAGCTCGCCGCCGTCGTAGCTTTCCGGGTCGGACAGGAACAGCGTCGCCGACACGTCGGTGCGCACATAGCCGCGGCCGTCGGGCAGGCGCCGCACCGAGCCGTCCACATGGTTGCCGAAACTGTTGGCGTCGCCGCCGTAGCGGTTGAACAGCGGCGGGTAGATGTTGAGCGGCAACGCGGCGGTGAAGAAGGTCGCGCTGCGCGACAACGCGCCCAGCATGAGTTGGCGCAGCGCAGGCAGATGCTCGGCCTCCTCGCCCAGTTGGCGGTTGTTCTTCACCTGCGCTGCCTGCATGCCGGCGGTGTTGCCGCCATGCGCCCATTCCGAGCGGGCGAGCAGGTCGCGCGCCAGGGCGAGTTCTTCAGCGGTGAGGACGTCTGGAATGGTGATCAGCATGGCAGGTTTCGGGTTCCTGGATTTTCGCCTTTTCGGCACAAGCTTGCAGACGTGCGGGGTGTTTGCGGAGTCCCGCGAGGACTGTCTGAGCGAGCGTAGCGAGCGAGTTCCGCAGCGGGGCGGAGCAAACACCCCGCGCGTCTGCAATTGGAGCCCGCAGCTACAAGCGCCTCAGAACTTGTACTCGCCCGTCAGGATCACCGTGCGCCGCGTGCCCGGCACGGTGAAGCCGCCGTTGTCATACACTTGGTCGTAATACACCTTGTCGAACAGGTTCTTCACGTTCAGGCGTGCCGCCCACTTCGGCTGCTCGTAGGCCAGCATGGCATCCCAGCGCGCGTAGGCCGGCGCAGTGTTGGGCTTGAAGTCGCCATTGACGAAGATGTTGCTGGCGTTCGCCGTCGACGGCGAGTAGGCGTAGCGCTCGGTCTTCGCTTCCACGCCGCCGCCGACCTTCCATCCCTGGCCCAGCGCATAGGTGGTCCACAGGTTGAAGGTGGCAGCCGGCGTGTTGCGCGGCATCTGGCCCTTCAGGCGCGGGTCGGCCTTCGTCACCACCCCAGAAGTGTTCCGGTTCTCCGCCACTTGCAGGATGTCGGCATCCATCAGGGCGAGGCCGGCGAACACTTCCCAGTTCGGCGTGATGCGGCCGGCCACCTCGAACTCGATGCCGTCGGTGCGACGCTTCTTCGTCAGGATCGCGGCCGTCGATTCGAGGTCGGTGTTGCGCTCCCACTCCTTCTCGGCACGGAACAGGGCGGCGCGCAGCGCAAGGTCGCCCTCCAGCAGCAGCCACTTGGCGCCCAGTTCGGTGACGTTGCTGCGCTCGGGCGGATACTCGCCGCCGGACAACTGGTAAAGGTCGGCTGTCGGGCTGAACGAATCGCTGTAGCTGAGGTAGTAGTGCGTGTCGGCGCTCGGCTGCCAGGACAGCCCGGTGCGCATGCTGGTCTCACCGAAGTTGAGCTTGGGCGAGTTCACCGCCGAGTAGGTGGCGTCCAGCTCGTCGCGGCGCAGGCCGACGGTGAATTTCCAGTCGGGCACGAACTCGATCGTGTCCTGCACATAGACGGCGATCGTCTCGCCCTCGTAGCGGGTGGCTGGTGTATTGACCACGCCGGCGCTGTAGCGCGCGCTGGCGGCCGTGCCCTGGTTGCGCAGCGACCAGCGCACGGAGTCCTCCTTCAGGTACTCGAAACCGGCCAGCAGCTCATGCTTCATGCCGAACAGGTCGGCGCGCGCGGTCAGGTCGGACTGCAGGGTCAGGTTCTCGGTTTCGCTGCGGCGGGTCTTGCTCTGGCCCGCCGTCAGATCCACCGTTGGCGCCCGCGTGTTCGACGGTGCTGCGGCCCAGTAGGCGCGGTCATAGGTGGCGTAGCGCAGCTGCGTGCGCAGCTCGGCCTTGGGCGACAGCTTCAACTGATGCACCAGCGACGTGATATTGGTCTCGGAGTCGTCGAAGGTGTCGCGGGTGCCCCAGAAGTCTTCCGCGTCGTAGCGGCGCGACGGCCGCTTGGTGGCGCTGTCGAAAGGCACGCCGTAATCGGGGTTGTCGGCGGTCTTCAGGTAGTAGTGGTTGAGCGTGATCTCGTTGTCGGTGTAGAGCCCCGTCGTCAGACTCACGCCGACGCCTTCGCGGTGGACTTCAGCCTCGGCGCCGGTCACCGGGTTCTCGCGGATGCTGCCCTCGTCGCGCTTCATCAGGTTCAGGCGCAGCGCGGTGGTCTCGCCCAGCTGCTTGTTGAAATCGCCCGTCACCTCGCGGTAGTCGTGAGTGCCGAGGCTGCCGGTGATCTTGCCGCGATCGCCGAGCAGCGGCGTCTTGCTCACCTGGTTGATCACGCCGCCAGCCTGGCCGCGGCCGAACAGCATCGCCGCCGAGCCGCGCAGCACGTCGATCTGCTCGAGGTTGAAGGTCTCGCGGTTGTATTGAGCGGTGTCGCGGATGCCGTCGAGGTACATGTCGCCGAAGGTGTAGAAGCCGCGCAGGTTCATGTTGTCGCCCGAGCGGCCGCCTTCGCCGGCGTTGAAGGTGAGGCCCGACACGTTGCGCAGCGCCTCGCGCAGCGAGCCGACCTGCTGCTCTTCCATCAGCGTGTTGGTGACGGTGGTGACCGCCTGCGGGATGTCGTGCGGATCCTGCAGCGTCTTGCCGACGCGCGTGGTGGTGGCGCGATAGCCATCCTGGACAGCTTCGCCGGCGGCCTGCACGGTGACGGCGGGCAGTTGCTGCGTTGCGGCTGGCGCGGTGCTCTGCGCATGGGCGCCGAGCGAGATGCCGGCCAGCATCAGGGCGCCGAGGGGGAGCAGGGCAGGGGTTTCACGCGGTGCGCGCGCAGGGGTCTGGAGGGCGTCTTGGGCCATCGGGGGTAAGTCTCCGGATTGTCGGGGAGTCGTTGTGGCTGGCTTCCCGACGAACGAAGGCGCAACGGCCCCGCAGCAGGTGGCTGGCTAGGTGAGGGCGGATTATGTTACGAACGAGAACAATTCGCAATACTGTTTTCGTGTACTTCCTGCCTCTCCTCTGGTCGGCCCGTTTCAGTTCTGGATGAGCGCGGCCCCGGCCCGGGTTTCTCCCCGCCAGCCGCCACCCAACGCCTTGTAAAGCGCCACCGCGTCCGCCAGCCGCGCCTGGCGGAGCAGGGCGAGCTGGTCCTGCGCGGCGAACAGCGTGCGCTGGGCGTCGAGCACACTCAGCAAGTCGTCGGCGCCTTCGCGATAGCGCAACTCGGCCAGCCGCAGCGAGCGCTGTGCTTCCAAAAGGATCTCGCGCTGCGCCGACTCCTGGCCGGCGTCGCGGGCGGCGTTGCCGAGCGCGTCCTCGACCTCCTTGAGGCCGGTGAGGATGGCGCGGCGGTAGGTCTCCACCAGCTCGCGCTGGCGCGAACGCGACAGCTCGACCTGCGCGCGCAGGCGGCCGCCGTCGAAGATCGTCTGCAGCAGCCCGGCGGAGAGCGACAGCGTGTGCGAAGGGTCGGCGAGCGACAGCAGCATGCCGCTGGCGACGCCACCGCTCGCCGACAGGCTGATGCGCGGCAGCAAGGCGGCGCGCGCCGCGGCGATGTCGGCGGAGGCCGCGGCGAGGCGCGCTTCGGCGCTGGCGAGGTCGGGCCGGCGCAACAACAGATCGGCGGGCAGGCCGGGGGCGATGGCCGGGACGACGAGCGCATCGAGGCGTTCTGTGGCGATCGCCGCATCCTGGGGCGTCCGGCCGAGCAGCAGGGCGAGCGCGGTGCGCGTCTGCCGCTCGCTCACCACCAGCGGTTCGATCGCCGCGCGCTGGGTCAGCACCGTGGTGCGCTGGCGGCTGACGTCGAGCGCGGAGGCGGCGCCATTGCGAAAACGCGCCTCGACGATCTTCAGCACGCGCTCGGCGATGGCGAGATTGTCGCGTGCGATGGCGAGGCGCTGCTGCAGCGCGAGGCCGTCGAACCAGGTGGTGGCGACCGCAGCGGCAAGGCTCAGGCTCGCTGCGTCACGGTCGAAGCGGCTGGCGGCAAGCTCGGCGGTGGCACTTTGCGTGCCTGCCGCGAGCCGGCCCCACAGATCGACCTCGTAGCTCGCGGTAAGGCCGAGGCCGGTGCTCCGGCTCTCGCTCACCGTGCTGCCGCCGCGGTCGCCACTGTCGCTACGCCGCCAGCCGGTGTCGCCGGACAGGTCCAGCGTTGGGAACAGCGACGCGCCGGCAACGCGCAGCGCGAGCTCCGCCTGTCGCACGCGTTCGGCCTGGATGCCGAGGTCGGGACTGGCCGCGAGCGCCTCGGCCACGAGGGCGTCGAGCGTGGGTGAGCCGAAGCTTTGCCACCAGGTGTCGGGCAGCGCCTCGGTGGCGCCGCGTTCTGCGGCTTCAGCCCACGCGGCCGGCAAGGCCACGTCGGGCTGCGGGACGGGCTCGACGACTGCACAGCCCGCCAGCGTGGCAAGGATGGCGAGCGCGAGGGCGGACAGGGGGGATCGAAGTTGCATGTTGGTCATTCGGATGCGAGGGCGACCACCGGGTCGAGCCGCGCCGCCTTGCGCGCAGGCAGCCAGCCAAAGATCAGGCCGGTGGCGAAGGCGCAGCCGAAGGCGAGCACGACCGGCATCACCGAATACTGGATCGGGGTGTCGAAACTGGCGATGATCGCCGCGGAGCCCAGACCCACCGCGACGCCGATCAGGCCGCCGACCGCCGACACCACCAGCGCCTCGATCAGGAACTGCTGCAGGATGTTGCGCATGCGCGCACCGGTGGCCATGCGGATGCCGATCTCGCGCGTGCGCTCGGTGACCGACACCAGCATGATGTTCATGACGCCGATGCCGCCGACGATCAGCGAGATGGCCGCGACGGTGCCGAGCAGCACCGTCAGCGTGTTCTGTGTTTCGGTCACGGTGGCGATCACCGAGGCCATGTTGCGGATCTGGAAGTCCTCCACGCCGTGGCGCGCCAGCAGCAGCTTGCTGACTTCGGCCTGGGTGTCGTCGATCAGCGCGACGTCCTCTACCGCGACCGTGACGTTGCGCAGGAAGCGCTGGCCGGTCAGGCGCAGGCTGCCGGTGGTGAAGGGCACGAACACGATGTCGTCCTGGTCCTGCCCCCACGGCGTGGCGCCCTTGGGCGTCATGACGCCGATGACCTGGAAGGGGATGTTGTTCACCAGCACGTAGTGGCCGATCGGGTCGGCGTCGGCGAACAGCGCCCGGGCGGTCGTCTGACCGAGCACGGCGACGGTGGCATAGCGGGCCTCGTCGGCCGTGCTGAAGAAAGTGCCGCTGGCGACGTCCCAGTTGCGGGCGAGCACGTACTCGGCCGAGGTGGCGTTCGCGCTGGTGCGCTGGTCGGTGTTGCCGTAGCGCAGGGTGACGCTCGCCCCCTGCTCCGGCACCGAGGCGCGCACGTTGGGCAGTTCCGCAATCGCGCGCACATCCTCGATCACCAGGGTCGCGGTAGTGTCGCGGCCGCGCTGGTTGGGCGCGCCCGGGCGCACGGTGAGCAGGTTGGTCCCCATCGCGCTGATCTGGTCGATCACCTTCTGCTTGGCGCCGTCGCCAATCGCCAGCATCGCGATCACGGACGCGACGCCGATGACGATGCCGAGCAGGGTCAGGATTGCACGGAACAGATTGGCACGCAGCGCGCGCAGTGCGGTGCGGCCGGCCTCGATGACGTCGGACAGCGGCGAGCTGCGGTCGATATGGGGCGTGAAGTCGGGTTCAGGACCTTGTGGCGGCTGTGGTCCGGGGTCGCTCAGGACGCGGCCGTCGCGGATCTCGATGACGCGCTGCGCTTGCTCTGCGACTTCGCGCTCGTGGGTGATGAGGATGATGGTGTGGCCTTCGGCCGAGAGCTGGCGCAGCAACTTCATGACCTCCTCGCCGCTCTTGCTGTCGAGCGCCCCGGTGGGTTCGTCGGCAAGAATGATGCGGCCACCGTTCATCAGCGCGCGCGCGATCGACACCCGCTGCTGCTGACCGCCGGAGAGCTGGCTGGGGCGGTTGCGGGTCCGCTCGGCCAGACCCAGCGCAGCCAGCAGTTGCTCCGCGCGCGCATGGCGCTCGGCAGGCGGCATGCCGGAGTACACCGCCGGCACCTCGACGTTTTCGCGCGCAGTGGCGCCGCCGATCAGGTTGTAGCTCTGGAACACGAAACCGAAGGCTTCGCGCCGCAGGCGCGCGAGCTCATCGCGGTCGAAGCCGGCCACGTCCTCGCCCATGAAGAGGTAGGTGCCGCTGCTGGGGCGGTCGAGGCAGCCGAGAATGTTCATCAGCGTCGACTTGCCCGAGCCCGAGGCGCCGACGATGGCGACGAATTCGCCCGGGTAGATCGCCAGGTCGATGCCGTGCAGCACCTGGGTGACGACCTCTCCATTGACGAAGCTGCGCGTGATGCCCGACAGCTCGATCAGCGGCGCGCGTTCCGGCGCCGCGGCGCCTTGCGCCGTCCGCGGCGCGGGACTGCCGAAGGTGTCGCGCTTCATAGCCGCGGCGTCATGCGGGGGGCGTTGCCGTTGCCGGGCGCGGCACTGAGGCCGGAGACGATGCGCTCGCCCTCGGCCAGTCCGGATAGCACCTGCGCCTGCACTCGGTTGGATACGCCGAGTTCCACGCTGCGCTCTTCCAGCGAGCCGTCGCCGCGCGCGACGCGCACGCTGCCCTGGCGCGGACGCTGCGCGGCTCCGCCGCTGGCGCCGGGCCTCGCCGCTGCCGGGCTGCGCTCTGCGTTCTCGCGCGGACGCACGGCGGCGGGACTCTCCTGCGCGGTGCCCGCTCGGCTGCCGCTGGGCGTCTGTCCGCGTTGGGCACGAACCCCCTGGTTGAGCGCAGCCATCGGCATCAGCAAGGCGTCCTTTGCCTGTGCGACGACGAAGAACACCTGCGCGGTCATCTGCGTCATGAGTCGGCCATCGGGGTTGGGAACGTCGAAAAGGGCGTTGTACAGCACGACGTTGTTCGTTACCGTAGGCGTCGGCTCCACCTTCTCGAGCTTGCCGTACCAGCGCTGGCCCTGGCCGCCCAGGGTGGTGAAGTAGGCCTCCATGCCAAGCTTCAGGCGGCTGACGTCGGCTTCCGAGACCTGGGTCTGCACCGTCATCGTGCTCAGGTCCGCCACGCGCAGGATGACCGGCGCCTGCTGGTTGGTGTTCAGCGTCTGCCCCTGGCGCGCAGTGATGGACACCACGGTGCCGCTCATCGGCGACAGGATGCGGGCGTACTGCAGGTTGGCCTCGTCGGCGCGCAGCGTGGATTCGATCTGCTCGATCTGCGCGCGCAAGGCCTCGAGCTGGGCCTGGGCCGACTTGAGGGCTGCCTCGGCCGTCTGCAGCGTTTCCTTCGTCGTCGCGTCCTCGGCCATCAGGGCCGTCTGGCGGCGGAACTGGATGCCGGCCAGCATGAGCTGCGCTTCCCTGTCCTTGAGTTGGGCACGCAGATTGCGCAACTGGGCGCGCGAGGCGTCCACCCGCGCCAGATACACGGTGTGGTCGATCTCCGCCAGCAGTTCCCCCTCCTTGACCTCGGATCCCACTTCGACATGGATCTTCTTCAACTGTCCGGACACCTGCGCGCCCACATCCACGTAATTGCGGGGTTGCAGCGTGCCGGTGGCGGTGACGACGTCCTCGATGTCGCCGCGTTGCACCGTCGAAAACTGGTATCTGGCCTGCTCGTTGGCGCTGCCGAATACGGCCGGCCAAGCCATCCAGACCCCGCCGCCGACGAGCGCGGCCCCGGCCAGGATCAGCAAGGTAGGTCGCCAGCGGAATCGGCGGGCGGATGACGGAGCGTTTGAGTTCATGTCATGGGCGATAGTGGAATTGAGCGGGCTGCAGCGGGCATCGCGGCCCCGGCCGTCGTTGCGGGTATCCGACAACAGACCATGGACGAAGCATAGAGGTTCGCGGCCGGCCGTTGTGTATCGGGCTGTAGGCGACCCCGCTCAAGCGCTTGCGAAGCGAACGAAGGGGCACGGCGCGTGGTGCGCGGTGCCCCTTCGGCTCGGCATCGAACGGAGCGTGCGTCTATTCCTTCGGCACGGTGATGAACCCCATCTTCTCGATGCCTGCGGTGCGGGCCTGCGACATGACTTCGGCCAGCTTCTGGTAGCGGGTGTCGTGGTCGGCACGCAAGTGAAGCTCGGGCTGCGGAGACTTCGCCGCGGCTTCGGCGAGACGCGCCGGCAGGGAGGCTTCGTCCAGCGGCTGGTCGTTCCAGAACATCTTGCCGGCGGCATCGAGCGCGAGCGTCACCGTTTCCGGCTTTTCCACGGTCGGCTGGCTGGCGGCCTGCGGCAGGTCGATCTTCACCGAATGCGTGAGCAAGGGTGCGGTGATCATGAACACGATCAGCAGCACCAGCATGACGTCGATCAGCGGGACCATGTTGATCTCGCTTTGCGGGGCGCGCGCGTCCCCCTGGCTGAATCCGCCGAACGCCATCACGCCGCTCCGCTGATGGCCGGGCGTGCCGCGGCCAGCGGCGTGCTCGCCGCGGAGGACTCACCGAGCGGGGCGATGCGCGAGCCGGTGGAGAACCAGGCGTGCAGGTCGTGGGCAAAGGCGTCCAGCTCCGAGAGTTCGAGGCGATTGGCGCGGGTGATCCAGTTGTACGCCAGCACCGCCGGAATGGCGACGAACAGGCCGAAGGCGGTCATGATCAGCGCTTCGCCGACGGGGCCGGCCACCTTGTCCAGCGTAGCGGCGCCGGAAATGCTGATATTCACCAGCGCGTGGTAGATGCCCCAGACGGTGCCGAACAGCCCGACGAAAGGTGCGGTGGAGCCGATGGAGGCGAGCAGCGTCATGCCGGACTCGAGGCTCGCCGTCGACAGGGCGATCGACTTGCGCAGCGCGCGGGTGATCACCTCGTCGGCATCCAGGGTGCCGCCCAGGCTGCCCTGGTTCGTGTGCCGGCGAACGTGGTCGGCTGCGGCGGCGCCGTGCCGGGCGAGCGCCTCGAAGGGCGAGCCGGCCGCCTTTTCGCTCAGGCGGCCCAGACCCTGGTTGAGGTCGGGCGCCGACCAGAAAGCTTCGACGGCGCCGTCGAAGCCGCGTGCGCGCAGCTGGCGCGCGACGCGCAGCAGGATCAGATACCAGCTGGTGATCGACATCGCCAGCAGCAGCAGGGCGACGCTCCGGATGACGAGATCGGATTGCGCCCACAGGTGGGCAAGCCCGAAGGCCTGGGTGGTTTCCATGTTCAGCTTTCCTGCAGTTTGAAGATGATGGGTACGAGGACCCAGGATTCGATGGCCTGATCGCCCCGGCGCGCAGGCACGAACTTCCAGCGCCCAACCGCGTCTTCCGCGGCACGATCGAGCCGATCCGAGCCGGAACTTCGTGAAAGTTCGATGCGCGCTGGCAGCCCCTCGGGCGAGACGAGAACCTTCAGCATCACCTTGCCCTCCTCGCGCATGCGTCGCGACAACGGGGGGTAGGCCGGAGCGGGGTTGTTCAGGTAGGCCGCGTCGAAGCGTGCGGCCACCACTGGCGCCGGCGCAGGCTCTGCCGCTGGCGCGGGTGCGGCAGCCTGCACCGGTGCGGCGGGTGCGGGTGTGGGGGCGGTCGCCTCGTTCGTGATGGCCGAGGGGGCCGCGGTCGTTGGCACGGGCGTCGGTCTCGCGGGCGCAGCCTTTGTCGCTGGTTGCGGCCGGGGTTTGGGCTCGACTCTGGCTGGGGGGGGTGGAGCGGGTTCCGGCTTCACCGTGGGCGGGGGCGCTGCGGGCGGCTTGGGCGCTTCGGCCTGGATCAGGGCGACCTGGATCGGCGTCATCACGGGTTCGACGTCCCGCCGCGGCGCAATCAGGGTCAGCGCGAGCAGTCCCGCTACATGCGCGGCCGCAACCAGCCCGGCGATGGCTGCGCGTTTGAGCCGGTCCGGTCCGTCGGCCTGCGTGTTCTGCCGGGGCGGGTGATCCGTGCGTGTGTGGCTGCGCTCGGCGGTGTCGTTCGTCGTATTCGTGGGCATCGCGACAGAGGGCAGCGCAAGCGCGTGGGAGGCAGCGGTCATGGGCAGGAGTCAGGGAAGCCGGCCGTCCGGCCGGATCAGGCGGACGGCCGGTAGCACGGCGGCGATGCGATCAGGACGCACCGGGCTCCATCTGGGATTGCAGGAAGTTTTGCAGGCCGACGCGCTCGATCAGACCGAGCTGGGTTTCCAGGTAGTCGATGTGCTCTTCGGTGTCCTCGAGGATGTGCTCGAAGATCTCGCGTGACACGTAATCCTTACAGGATTCGCAATACGCAATGGCCTCGACGAGGTTCTCACGGCCACCCTGTTCGAGCTTGAGGTCGCCCTGCAGGCATTCGGGTACGTTCTCGCCGATCATGAGCTTGTTCAGATTCTGCAGGTTGGGTAGCCCCTCGAGAAACAGCACGCGCTCGATCAGCAGGTCGGCGTGCTTCATTTCTTCGATCGACTCGTCGTACTCGTGCTTTCCGAGCTTCGAAAACCCCCAGTTCTTGTACATCCGCGCGTGCAGGAAATACTGGTTGATCGCCGTGAGTTCGATGGTGAGTTGTTTGTTCAGGAACTGGATGACTTTCTTGTCGCCTTTCATGCGGCCTCCATCGCGAGAGAGTGATCGGGAAAATGCGTCTGCTGCATGCTTGACGCGCGACGGGTGCCGTTTGCCGCGAGTGCATCGCGAAGGCATTGATGCGCGCATTTCGCGCACCGTCCGCAGTCGACCGTCACACCCAGTGCGTCGCGCAGATGGCGCAGGCGTGTCATGCCTTGTTGCGCGGCTTCGGCAATCTGACGTTCGGTTACCGCGTTACAGATGCAGACGTACATAGTCTAGTCTCGCAAGGAAAGGTTGCCTAAGTGAAAAAGCGCCTACTTGGTCAGGATAAGCTTGCCGCCGCGCGTCACGCGAAGCACATAGTGCGTGCCGAGGTGCTCGATCTTGACCGCCCGTTGTCCGCCAAGCAACGCGTCGCTTGCAATCGTGCGCACGGACTCCGATCTTGCGTCGGCATTATCTTCCTGACTGGAATTCGTAGCCGGCGCAGCGGCAGGCGGAGCTGAGTTCATGAGTGCATTCAATAACGACAATGATTCGCATTTAAACATTTTAGTCCAGGTAAGGTCAACACGATGTGTAAAGTCGCCCATGACCTGCTCGCCTGCTCGCGCCGGCCGCGGATTTCAGGGTAGCTTCAGCAGGACGCGCAGGCGCGGGTCGAGGGGGCCGTCGGGCAGGTAGCCGATCGCCGATGGATCGTTCGACAGAAGGGTGGGGAGGTCGGCCGGGCTGCTGGCTTCGCGCGGCGGCAGTGCGCGACCCGTGAACACCTGGCGGGACCAGTAGGCGCGTATCTGGCTGGGATTCTTGCCGGTCAGCAGGGCATACAGGCGGTCTCGCGTCGAACCGCCGGGCAGGTCGTACAGGGTGACCTGGGTGCCGTCTTCCAGTGTTGTGCGCCGGCCCAGGTACAGCTGGCTCGCCTCGTCCGCATTGAGGCTGGGAATCCGGCTGCTGGCCGCGGTGACCAGCATCACCTCCGCCGCCCTGGCCTGACCGGAGAGCGCGACGAGTCCCACCGCCAGCGCGGTGATGCGTCGGCGCATCCAGAATCGGCGCTCAGAACGTGACATCGACGGACAGGCTCAGCGTGTTGATCGAACGATTTCCCATCCTGCCGGCGGCACGATCGTTGGCGGGGTCGAATGTACCCCAGGCGTCGTCGGCAGTTCGGGAACGCGCAAATTCCGCCTTCAACGCCGTGTTGTCCAGAACATCCCAGCGCACGCCAGCGGTGATGCTTCGCTGCGCCAGGTTGCGGGACGCATTGAAGACGGCCAGGCCACCACGCAAGGGATCGAGCTCGGGGAAGGGGGGAAGGCTGGCGATCTGATCATCGCTGACGACAGGGCTCTTTTGCGCGTGGCGCGCGAACACCAGATAAGGGGTGACCGGGCCGAAATGATAACCGGCAGTGAATTGCCATGCATGGGCACTGTTGGCATAGCGCTGCGACTGGCGCCGCGCGTACTCGCCCACCAGCAGCCAGTCGCCGTTGTCCCACTGAAATCCGGCCGAACTGAAGCGGACCTTGCCGCTGTCCCCCGCCATCTGCGCGACGATGTCGCGTCGGTCGAGACCGGGGCTAAGTAGCACCGGTGCCAGGGCCTTGAACAGCGGGTCGCGCCAGTGGATCGACAGATCCGCCTCGGCATGGCCGAAGCGGACGGAAAAATCGCCGCGCGTGAGTGTCAGGTTGACGCCCGCGACTCGCTTCAGGCGCGCGTTGGTGTCAGGGTACAGCGGAATCCGGCTCGTACCGACGAAGGGGTGAAGTTCGATGTCGGTCTCGCCGGCGCGCGTGCGGTACAGGAAATCCACGCCATCGAGGTCCGAAAACGGGTTCAGGCCATACACCTCTTCGGGTGGGCGGACCCATGGGTGCGCATAGTTGATGTTGAGCGAGTCGGACTGCATGAAAAACGGAATGCGCAGCCTGCCGACGCGTCCGGTGAGTTCCGGTGTGAATTGGTGGCTCAGAAAGGCCAGTGTCGCGCGTGGCTGATAGTTGCCATCGGTGTTCTCCCGGCTGATGATCTGGACGACTGCCGAGTTCGCGTCGGAGATACGCAAGCTGCCCTGAATGCCGATGATCGAGTCCGGGCCGGAGTCCGGCCGTTCCCTGCCGGGGCGGTCGATGCCCACGCGGGTGTAGCGTACGTCCGCTTCGTAGGTCCGGACCACGCCCGCGGTGGCAAACCCGGACAGATTCAGCATGTCCGTGCCGCCTGCGGTTGCGGTCAGCGACGAAAGAGCAAGCGCCGGCATGATGGCCCACTTCATGGCTCACGCTCCCATTGGCAGTTGTTTTTCGAGCAGGCGTTGCGCGCTGCTCGCGTCCATCGGGCGGGCGAAAAGGTATCCCTGTCCATAGTTGCATCCCATTTCGTGCAGGATCCGGGCCTGATCCTCCGTCTCGATGCATTCTGCCACGACCGTCATGCCAAGATCATGTGCCAGCTCGATGCTGCGCGCAACGATCGCGCGCAGGCGCTCGTCCTCGGTGATGGAGCGGACGAAGGACCCATCCAGTTTGACCTGGTCGCAGGGGATCGTATGGAGGTAGCTGAGGGTGGAGTAGCCAGTGCCGAAGTCATCGATCAGGATGTCCAGGCCGGCGTCGCGTAGCCGATGCAAGGTGCGCGACGCAGGGCCGTCGGGATGGGCGAGCAGGCTCTCGGTGACCTCGAAGCGGACCGAGGAGTGCGGCACCTGATGTTTCTCGATCACGGCGAGCAGTTCGTCGGCAAGTTGCGGACGCGCGAGCTGCCGGGCCGACAGATTGACGGCGACCCGTGCCGGGGGCGCCGCCGGGTTGAGCTTCTGCCAGGCGATGATGTCGGCGCAGGCCATCGCCAGGACCTGCATGCCGAGTTCATGGATCAGGTCGAGTGTCTCGGCAAGCGGGACGAACTCGAACGGCGGAAGTAGTCCATGGGTCGGGTGGGGCCAGCGCACCAGCGCCTCGAAACTTGCGATTTGCCTGTCCGCGAGCGAGACGATGGGCTGGTAGTGCACCGCCAGGCCGCCGTCGGCGAGCGCGGCTCGCAGGTCGGCCTCGAGTTGCAGCGAGCGAACGGCTTGGGTGTGCATGGAGGCGTGGAAGAACTCGACCGGCGAACTCTCCTTCTTGCGTGCTTTGTGCAGGGCGTTGTCCGCATCGCGCAGCAGCGCTTCCGCATCGTCGCGCTCGTCATCGCTGAGCGCGACGCCGATACGGCAGCGCGGGTGCAGCACGTGCTCGCCGGAAGGCGTGGCGAAACCAGGCAGTTCGACCAGTGCCTCACCGATGCGCAGCGCTTCGGTGGAGTCGGTGATGCCGTTCAGCAGCACGGCGAACTGGTCGCCGCCGACGCGCGCTGCGACGTCGCCTTCCCGCATGGTGGCGGTGATGTGCTCGGCGGCGCGTCGCAGCAGCTCGTCGCCGACGGCGTGGCCGTAGCTGTCGTTGACCAGGCTGAAGCGCTCGATATTGATCGCCAGCACGGCGAAGTGATAGCGCTCGTTGCGCCGCTGCTGGCCGATCGCGCGCGTGACATGCTCGATGAACAGCGCGCGGTTCGGCAGTCCGGTGAGGCCATCATGCAAGGCGTCGTGGATCAGCCGCTGTTCGGCGCGTTTGCGCAGATGAATGTCGCCAATCGAGCCGGCCATGCGCACTGCCCTGGCTGAGCCATTGCGGCGGGCGACGCCGCGGGTCAGGACCCAGCGATAGCTGCCGTCGGGCTGCCGCACGCGATGCTCCATCATGAACTGTGAAGTGAGCCCCTGCAGATGGGCAAGGATCTTTTCCTTGTAGGCGTCGACTTCATCCGGGTGGAGATAGGGAATGATGCCGTCCGGGTGGGAGGGAAGCGACCCGGGCGGCAGGCCGAGAATCTCGCACGAGCGGTCGGAAAAATACATCGTGCCGCCGGGGATGTCCCAGTCCCACAAGCCGTCGTTGGCGCCGTGCATGGCAAGCGCGTAGCGCTCCTCGCTCGCCTTGAGCCGGTTGGCCGTCTCCTCGATCTCGCCGATGCGCTGCTGCAGCGTCGCCGCCATGATGTTGAAATGGCGCGCGAGGACTGCGAGCTCGTCGTTGCCGGTGGCGGGAAGACGGTGGTTGAAGTGGCCGTCGGCGATGGCCTTGCTCCCTGCCAGCAGCCGCCCGAGGTTGTGGGTCAGGAGGTAGCCGATACCCGACAGCAGGACGAAGGTCAGCGCGATCTCGACCAGCGAAATGATCGCTCCCTGCTCGATGATGGCCCGGCGTGCGGCGGCCAGGACCGACACCGAGACGCCGAACTGCAGGAAGCCGATCTCGTTGCGCGGCAGCAGAAGCGGGCGGCGGATGTGGATGATCTTGCTGCCGAGCCAGCTGTCCAGCGGCCCGTCCGGAGTCATCTCGGTCGGTGCGGGAATTCCTTCCATTTCCGGCTGGCCGGCGCTCAACAGCTTGCGGCCGCCGGGCGACGCGATCCGCACGTAGACGAGACCCTCGGTCGAATCGGTGAGAAGCTCACCGAGGATGTCCTGCAATTCCCCATAGCGCTGCTGGTCGCCGTAGGAAGCAGCCATCGCGTGCAGCATGCTCGCATTCTGGCTGACCAGCGTATCGAGGCTCGCCGATGCGGCGTTGTTCATCAGGCGTACGCTGTTGGCGAGTAGCAGCGATAACAGCACGACCTGAACTGCGGTGCTGGCGAGCAAGAGCTTGAAACGGATGGAAGAGTGCCTGAAAGGCAGGCGCACGCGCTTGTCTCCGGGAACGGTCGGGGCGGACGAGTCTCGCCACGCGCTCGCAGAATAACCGATCCGGCTTCGGGTTGCCCCGGAATATGCGGCGGGCAAGGAATCGTCCTGAAAGCTCAAGGTTTCGCCTGCCTGCGGATGGCCGCCGCCGCGTCGATGCGCCCTTCCGCGGCGAAGGACTCGAGGTTGCTCTCGATGCGGTCGGGGTCGTACAGGTAATTCACCATCATGCCCCAGGATTGCGCGAGGCCTTTTGCCGACGAGTCGGCGAGCCAGTTCAGCCGCTCGATCCGGGCGCCATTGCCGAGGTGGAAGCGGGCTACCGGGTCGACCGGCCGGTCATTGCGCTTGGCATTGAGCAGATAGTGAGCCGCCAGGTGCATCAGCGGCTCGCGCAGCGCGAGTACCAGGCGGTGGTCCTGAGCCCAGGAGGAGCCACCTTCGAGCAGGGCGCGCATCTCCGGTGAATCGGGTCCGTGCAGTCCCGCGGCAGCGAGCCGCTTCCAGTCTGCGCCGGCCAGTACCTGCGCGCATTCCTCGGGATGGCGCGCGGCCCAGTCGACCAGGCCCGGAATGGGGGACAGCGTCGAAAAAGTCCTCAGCCGGGGGAAGTCACGACGCAGGTCCTCCACCACCCGTTTGAGCAGGAAGTTTCCGAACGACACGCCGCGCAGGCCCTCCTGGGTCGACGTGATCGAGTAGAAGATCGCTGTGTTCGCACGACTGACATCGGCGAGCGGCGCTTCGACGTCGAGCAGTTTCTGCACGTCGTCGGCCAGGCTGTCGACCAGCGCCACCTGCACGAAAATCAGCGGTTCGAGGGGCATGCGCGGGTGGAAGAATGCGTAGCAGCGGCGATCCGAGTCGAGGCGGTTCTTCAGGTCTTCCCAGGAGCGGATCTCGTGCACCGCTTCGTATTCGACGAGCTTCTCGAGCAGCGCCGCCGGCGACTGCCAGGTGATGCGCTGCAACTCGAGAAAGCCGACGTCGAACCAGGCGGTGAGCCGGGTCTCCAGTTCGCGGTCGAGCGGCTTGAGCAAGGGGTCGTCGGCAAGAAAGCGCAACAGGTCGGCGCGCAGGTCGACGAGAAACTTCACGCCCTGCGGAATCGCGTTGAACTGCGTCAGGATGCGCAGACGCCGGGAACGCATCGCCACGCGCAGCCGCGCCTCGGCGTCCCATTGGCGGTCGCTGCCGACGGCTCCCTGATAGTCTGCGTGCGCCTGGGCAACGCTTGCGGGATCGGGGCCGAATTCAAGCGCGATCATGCGCAGGAAGGCATGCCGACCGCTGTCGTTCAGCTTGAGGTAGCTCTCGGCGAGGCGCGCAGCGCGTTGCCGGGTGGAAACCTCGCCGCCGCGTCCGTCGGCGCACTCCTGCAATTGCTGGCGAATGCGATCGAGATCGCGGGCGGAAGGGCTGCGCGGCCGTCCCGGCGCACCCGACATCAGCGCGCGCATCTTTGAAAGACTACGCGAAACCAGTTCCCCGGCAGACATGCCCGACCCCCCCTCTCCCCTCGAGATGAATCCATCTTAACTGCTGCGCTGCATCTTCCGCTGTGCATAATGACCGGGATGCAGTACAAGTGAAGTACATGCACGATCGATATGTCATGGCGGGCGCAGGAGGTCCATCAATGAGAACCGCAGCTGATTTCCGGCCGTCCCTCAAGCCACCGGCGGTGCTGCGCCTGATCCTGGTCGCGCCGCCAGCGCACGGGCCGGATGTCCTGCTCTCCACGCTTGGAAACCTTCAGGACGTCGAACCCATCGGCCGGGCGTCGAGCGAGAGCGAGGTGCTGAAGCTCTATTTCAGCCTTGCACCCGACCTCGTCATCGTCGATCTGCGCCTCGCCACCGAGGAGCCGGCACGCCTGGTCGGGCTGCTGCAGCGCGTCGCGCCTGGCGCCCGGGTGCTCGCCCTGGTGCCGGATCATGCGTCGACCGCAGGCCGCGCGGTGCGTGTCTTCGGTGCCACGACCGTCGTCTCGATGACCGAACTGCTGGAGCATGTCGAGCGGCTGGGGCGCGAGCACGCGCGCGTCAGGCATGGCGCCGGGACTGTTTCAGCGCGTGGCCGGGGCGCGCCTGGCAGCAGCCAGCAGAACGAGGCCGGCCACAACCATCGGGACGCACAGCCATTGGGCGGTGGACAGTCCGAGTGAAAGCGTGCCGAAGATGCCGGGGTCCGGCGTGCGAAAAAACTCCGCGGCGAAGCGTAGCGCGCCGTAGCCGATCAGGAAGACTGCCGACACCGCGCGCAGTGGCCGCGGACTGGCCGCATAGATCCACATGATCGCGAACAGCAGCAATCCCTCGCCTGCGGCCTGATAGAGCTGGGACGGGTGGCGCGGGAGGAGGTCGACCCACGGGAAGACCATCGCCCAGGGCAGTTCGCCGCTCGCCGGCCGTCCCCACAGCTCGCCATTGATGAAGTTGCCGATGCGCCCGGCCGCCAGCCCGGTGGGCACCAGCGGCGCGATGAAGTCCGTCACTTCCCAGAAGCCCTTGCCGTGTCGCCGGCCATAGAGCCACATCGCCACGAGCACGCCGAGGAAGCCGCCATGGAAGCTCATGCCGCCCTTCCACACGGCAAGGATCTCGCCGGGGTGGGCGAGGTACCAGGCGGGCTGGTAGAACAGCACCTCGCCGAGCCGGCCTCCAACGATGACACCGATCACGCCGTAGAACAGCAGATCGTCGATCATCGGGGCGTTCCATCCAAGCTCCGGCCGCCTGCGCGCGTGGATGCGTCCGAGCGCGATGAACAGGACGAAGGCGACGAGATACATCAGACCGTACCAGCGCACCGAGACAGGGCCCACGGAGAAGGCGATGGGGTCGAACTGCGGATGGGTCAGCATGGAAGCGCGTCAGTTGAATTGCTGGCGGAAGGCGTCGAACTCGCGCCGCAGCGCATCGAGCTCGCCGCGCAGTCGTCCGATCTCGTCCTCGAGTTCGGCGAGACGGCCCCGGCCCGACGAAGTGCTGACGGCCCCACCTGACGATCCGGCCATCTCCTCGAAAAGTGCGGTGCCGCCGAGCAGGTGCGCATGGCGAACCTCCTTCGTGCCGGGCGCGCGTGGCAGGCTGGCGACCATGGGCGGATATTTCTCGGCCAGATGTTCGAGCACCGCTTCCACCGCGGGAATGTCGTCGAAGCGGTACAGCCGCTCGCAGCGCTGGCGGATCTCGCCGGCCGTCTGCGCGCCACGCAGCATCAGGGTGGCCAGCACGGCCTGCTCGGCGGGCGGTAGCGAATGGCGCACCCGCACCAGATGCTCGTACTTGGACACGCGCGCGCCGGCCTGGTCGCGCCGCGATACCAGCTTGCGCGCCATCAGGCTGTCGATCGCCGCCTGCGCCTGGCCCTCCGAGATCGACATCACCGGGTCGCGGGCGGTGAGCTGGTTGCTGCCGCTGACGATGGCGTTGATCGACAAGGGATAGGCGTCGGGCGTGACGAAGGCTTTCTCGATCAGGACGCCGAGCACGCGGATTTCGATAGGGTCGAGATCGTGGCCATCGTCGCCGGACGGGGACGCGTTCGGGACAAGAGACGGGGTCGGGGCTTCCATGCGGACTCCGGGAGAGTAGGTGCAGGCATGGGATGATACGCAGGGTCGAGGGTTCGGGACTACCGCGAGCGCGTCGCGAGTCTTCTCCCGACATGGCGTGACCGGGTCCGCCGGCAGGGTTAGAATCCCTGTTCTTCCCGCAGAGCTTCCGGAGCGCAGTCATGCCCCAGTATCGTTCCCGTACCTCCACCGCCGGCCGCAATATGGCAGGTGCCCGTGCCCTGTGGCGCGCCACCGGCATGAAGGACGGCGACTTCGAAAAGCCGATCATCGCCATTGCCAACAGCTTCACCCAGTTCGTGCCCGGCCATGTGCACCTGAAGGATCTGGGCCAGCTCGTTGCGCGCGAGATCGAGGCCGCGGGCGGCGTCGCCAAGGAGTTCAACACCATCGCGGTGGATGACGGCATCGCCATGGGCCACGGCGGCATGCTTTACTCGCTGCCCTCGCGCGAGCTGATCGCCGATAGCGTCGAGTACATGGTCAACGCCCACACCGCCGACGCGCTGGTGTGCATCTCCAACTGCGACAAGATCACCCCGGGCATGCTGATGGCCGCGCTGCGGCTCAACATTCCGGCGATCTTCGTGTCCGGCGGGCCGATGGAAGCCGGCAAGGTCAAGTGGGAGGCCAAGGTCATTTCGCTCGACCTGGTCGATGCCATGGTCAAGGCCGCCGACAAGAACTGCTCGGACGAGGAGGTCGAGGCCATCGAGCGTTCCGCCTGTCCGACCTGCGGCTCGTGCTCGGGCATGTTCACCGCCAACTCGATGAACTGCCTCACCGAGGCGCTCGGGCTTTCGCTGCCCGGCAACGGCACCACACTCGCGACCCATGCCGACCGGGAGAAGCTGTTCAGGGAAGCCGGCCGGCGCATCGTCGATCTGGCGCGCCGCTGGTACGAGCAGGACGACGCATCGGTTCTGCCGCGCTCGATCGCGAGCTTCAAGGCCTTCGAGAATGCGATGAGCCTCGACGTCTCGATGGGCGGTTCGACCAACACCGTGCTGCACCTGCTGGCAGCAGCGAGCGAGGCCGGCGTCGACTTCACCATGAAGGACATCGACCGCATCTCGCGCCGCGTGCCCTGCCTGTGCAAGGTCGCGCCGGCGGTGGCCGACGTGCATATCGAGGATGTGCATCGCGCCGGTGGCATCATGGGCATCCTCGGCGAACTCGACCGCGCCGGGCTGCTGCATCGGGATGTGCCCACCGTGCACAGCAAGACCATGGGCGAAGCCCTGTCGCGCTGGGACATCATGCAGGCGCACGACAAGTCGGTGTTCGACCTCTTCCTCGCCGCACCGGGCGGTGTGCCGACGCAGGTGGCGTTCTCGCAGGATCGCCGCTGGAAGGAACTCGACATGGACCGTTCCCGCGGCATCATCCGCGACAAGGCCAATGCCTTCAGCGAGGACGGCGGGCTTGCGGTGCTGTACGGCAACATCGCGGAAAAGGGCTGCATCGTGAAGACGGCCGGCGTTGATGAGTCGATCTGGAAGTTCACCGGCAAGGCGCGCGTCTACGAAAGTCAGGAAGATGCGGTGGACGGCATCCTGGGCGAGCAGGTGCAGGCCGGCGACGTCGTCATCATCCGCTACGAAGGTCCGAAGGGCGGCCCCGGCATGCAGGAGATGCTGTATCCGACCTCCTACCTGAAGAGCCGTGGCCTGGGCAAGGAATGTGCGCTGCTGACCGACGGGCGCTTCTCGGGTGGCACATCCGGCCTGTCGATCGGCCACGCTTCGCCCGAGGCGGCTTGTGGCGGCGCGATTGCCCTGGTCGAGGACGGCGATACGATCGAGATCGACATCCCCCACCGTCGTATCCATCTGGCGATCAGCGACGAGGCGCTCGCCGCGCGGCGTGCCGCGATGGAGGCGAAAGGATCGGCAGCGTGGAAGCCGGTCAAGCGCGAGCGCGTGGTGTCTGCCGCCCTGCAGGCCTACGCGGCGCTCACGACCTCGGCCGACACCGGCGCTGTGCGCGACATCACCCAGGTACAACGCTGAGCGTTGCGTGCCCGGGGGTGGTCAGGCCATCCCCGGCGCAGCGGACCGTCCGGCATATTGACCGCCTCACTTCCCCACTTCTACCATCAGCGCATGGATGCCGAACTCACTCAGCTCGAAGCCCAGCTCGAGCAACTCATCAGCCATCACGGCGTGCTCAGGACCGAGAATCTCAGCCTGCGCGCACGCCTGATGCAACTGGAAGCCGAAAACCGCCAGCTCTCCGACAAGGTCCGGCTTGCCGCCGAACGCCTCGAGGCGGTGCTGGAAAAACTGCCGGAGGCCTGAGCACGTGGCGACCGATTACCTCGACATCGTTCTGCTGGGCAAGGAGTACCGCGTTTCCTGCACGCCCGAGAACAGGCAGGCTCTGCAGGAAGCCGTGGCCTATGTTGACGACAAACTCGTCGATCTTGCCGACAAGACGCACGCATCCGGCGAGCGGCTCGCCGTCATGACGGCGCTCAACATCGCCCATGAGTTTCTCATGCACCAGCGCGGCGGCGGGTTTGACATGGCAGGTGCGAAGCGTAGAATCGGACTCATGAAAGCGCGCCTCGACGGGGTGCTGGCCCAGCAGGAAAAACTGTTCTGAGGGGCGGCGCGAGGCAGCAAAAGGTCAATCCCCTGCAGTGTTCGTTGAAGTCGTAGATTCCTTGAACCAATAGTCGAGAGACTCGGTTGCGTACCAACGATGCCGCGGTGTGCACGCCCCCAGCGGGTGAGCCTGAAGCGGAAGGAAAGCGACCTCCCTGAACCCCAGGTTCAGGATGCCCGGCGGAAACGGCACAGGCGGGGGACCTATTCAAAAGCGCGGCGACAGCCGCGCTTTTCTTTTTTGGAGCAGGGTGGGTGATGGCGTTCGATGTCTGGTGGCTGGCTTATCCCGCGCTTGGCGCCGTCGTCGGTTTCTTTGCTGGCCTGCTCGGCGTCGGTGGTGGCGCGATCATGGTGCCCATGCTGACGACCTTCTTCATCGCCCAGGGCTTTGCCCATGAGCAGGTCATCCATCTCGCCCTCGGTACCTCGATGGCGGGCATCGTGCTGACCTCGCTGTCCAGCCTGCGCGCGCACCATCAGCGCGGGGCGGTGCGCTGGGACATCGTGCGTGGCATCACGCCGGGCATCCTGCTCGGCACCTTCGGCGGCACCTTCCTCGCTTCGCGTGTGGACACCGTGCCGCTGGCGATCTTCTTCTCGCTGTTCATGGCCTACGTGTCTTTCCAGATGCTGGTCAACATCAAGCCCAAGCCTTCGCGCGAAATTCCCGGCTGGGTCGGCCTCAGTGCCACCGGCGCGGGGATCGGCGGCTTTTCCGCGCTTGTGGCGATCGGCGGCGGTTCGCTGTCGGTACCCTTCATGACCTGGTGCAACGTCAAGATGCAGCACGCGATCGGCACCTCGTCAGCCATCGGCTTGCCGATCGCGGTGGCGGGGACGGTCGGCTACATGGTCAATGGCTGGGGGACGCCCGGCATGCCGGCCTACACGCTGGGCTACGTCTACCTGCCAGCCCTGGTGCTGGTCAGTGCGGTGAGCGTCCTTGCCGCACCGGTCGGCGCCAGCCTTGCGCACCGCCTGCCGGTGCCCACGCTGAAGAAGGTGTTTGCCGGTGTGCTGATCGTGCTGTGCTTCAAGATGCTGCACAGCATCTTCGGCTGAGCGGGCCGCCACCAGCTTCGCCGACCGCTCATGACTGGATATAATTTCAGTCATGAGCCCATCGAGCACACTTGCCACACCTGCCGGCGCGGCCAGCTTCCCCTGGCTGGAGGCGCTGAATCCGGCGCAGCGCGAGGCCGTCGAATTCGGTGCGAATGCGCCTGGCGGCGCGGGTCCGCTACTGATCATCGCCGGCGCCGGCTCGGGCAAGACCAGCACGCTCGCCCACCGGGTCGCGCACCTTATCGTGCAGGGGGCAGACCCCTCGCGCATCCTGCTGCTGACCTTCTCCCGCCGGGCCGCCGACGAGATGGCGCGCCGCACGCAGCGCATCCTCGGCCAGGCCGGGGCCACGCACCCCTGGCTCGCGCATGCCGCGCTCCAATGGGCGGGCACCTTCCACGGCGTGGGCGCGCGGCTGCTGCGCGAGTACGCCGGCCGCATTGGGCTCGACCCGTCGTTCACCATCCACGATCGCGAGGATTCGGCCGACCTGCTCAACCTCGTCCGCCACGAGCGCGGCTCGTCGTCGAAGAATAAGCGCTTCCCGCTCAAGGGCACCTGCCTGGCGATCTATTCCGCGGCGGTGAACACCCGCGCGTCGCTCGGCGAGGTGCTGCAGTCCTCCTTCCCCTGGTGCGCCGAGTGGGAGGACGAGCTGAAGCACCTGTTCCGCGCCTACGTCGAAGCCAAGCAGGCGCAGCAGGTGCTCGACTACGACGATCTCTTGCTCTACTGGGCGCAGATGATGAGCGAGCGGGCGCTGGCGCGCGAGGTGGGCGCGCTGTTCGAGCATGTGCTGGTGGACGAATACCAGGACACCAATCACCTGCAGGCGTCCATCCTGCTGGCGATGAAACCCGACGGCCGCGGCCTCACCGTGGTGGGCGACGACGCGCAGGCCATCTACGCCTTCCGCGGCGCGACGGTGCGCAACATCCTGGATTTCCCTGGCGCCTTCGATCCGCCGGCACGCACGGTCACGCTCGAGCGCAATTACCGCTCCACCCAGCCCATCCTGGCCGCGGCCAATGCGGTGATCGCCCAGGCGCAGGAGCGTTACGCCAAGGAGCTGTGGTCGGAGCGCGCGTCCTCCCAGCGCCCGCGCCTGGTGTCGGTGAGGGACGACGCCGAGCAGGCCGCCTTCGTCGTCGAGCAGGCGCTCGCGCGGCGCGAGGAGGGACTCAAGCTCAAGCAGCAGGCGGTGCTGTTCCGTGCCTCCAGCCACAGCGCGCGGCTGGAGATGGAACTGACGCGGCGCAACATTCCCTTCGTGAAGTTCGGCGGGTTGAAGTTCCTCGAGGCGGCGCACGTCAAGGATGTGCTTGCGCTGCTGCGCTGGGCCGAGAATGCGCGCGATCGTATCGCCGGCTTTCGTGCCATCCAGCTGCTCGCCGGCATCGGACCGAAAACGGCGGGGCGCGTGCTCGACAACCTGTGCGCCGCGCCGGCGGGCTGCGTGCTGCTGGCCGAGCAGCCGGTGCCCGACGCCGCGCGCGACGGCTGGACGGTGTTCGCCGCCCTGGTCGATCGTCTTGCCGGACGCGATACCGGGCAGGCGCCGGCGTGGCCGGCCGAGTTCGAGCTCGCCTGCCGCTGGTACGAGGTGCAGATGCCGCGCCTCTACGAGGACGCCGCGGTGCGCCTGCTCGACATCCAGCAGCTCGCGCGCATCGCCGCCACCTATCCGAGCCGGCAGCGCTTTCTGACCGAGCTCACCCTCGACCCGCCGAGCGCCACCAGCGACGAGGCCGGCGCGCCCTTGCTCGACGAGGACTACCTGATCCTGTCGACGATGCACTCGGCCAAGGGCCAGGAGTGGAGCGCGGTGAGCGTGCTGAACGTGGTCGACGGCTGCATACCGTCCGACATCGCTACCCGCAACGCCGCCGAGATCGAGGAGGAGCGCCGCCTGCTCTACGTGGCGATGACGCGGGCGAAGGACCAGCTCGATCTCGTCGTGCCGCAGCGTTTCTACGTCACGCAGCAGCAGGGCCTGGGCGACCGGCATGTTTACGCGGGGCGCACGCGTTTCATCCCCAACCGGCTGCTGGAGCGTTTCGAGCAGCTCACCTGGCCGCCCCCGCCGCCCGAGTTTCAAGGTACTTCGGCGTCACGCCAGGCGGCGATCGATCTCGCCGCGCGCATGCGGGACATGTGGTCGTGAGCGCGCCACCGCCTGTGCCGCTAGATCTGCCGCGCCCCTCCAAGGCGCCGGCCGGTGCGCTGTCGCCCGCGTTGCTTTTCGCACTCGTCTTCGTCGAGGGCTACTCCTCGCTCGGCGCCGAGATCGTCGCGCTTCGCAGGCTGGTGCCGCACCTGGGCAGCGCGATCACCGTCACCGCACCCACGATAGGCTTCTTCCTGCTCGCGTTGGCGCTTGGCTACCAGGCCGGCGGTCGCATCGAGCGCGATTTCCTGCCGCGCGTGCGCGCAAACTTCCTCATGGCGGGCGCCCTGATCGCGCTGGGCATGGCGGGGCCGGTGGTCGATGCCCTGTTCGAACATGTGCGTCCGGCGCTGTTCGCCTACCTGCTGTTCGTCGGTGGCGTGCTGTGCCCGGTGGCCTGGCTGCTCGGCCAGACCGTGCCGGCGCTCACCAACCTGCTGCGCCATGAACGGGCGGGTGCGCGCAGCGGAGCGGCGCTGTACTGGTCCACCCTGGGGTCCTTCCTCGGTTCATTGTCGCTGTCGCTGGGGGTCATGCAGTGGCTGGGGGTGTCGGCCGCGGTGCTGCTGAGCGCGGCGCTGCTGCTTGGCGTCGTCCCCTTCATCGCCGCCGGACCGCCGCGGGCGCGCCGCACGGCGGGCGTGGTGGCCGGCATGATCGCGGCTGCCGCAGTCGCGCTGAACCTGTGGCCGCCGCAGCAGACCGAGACCGCCTATGCCACCTATCGCGTAGAGGAGGTCGAACTGGCAGGCATGCGGACGCCGCGCGCGTTCTGGGTCAACAATTCGCTCGCCTCGCTGCTCGATGCCAGCGAGCCGCCGCGCTACACCCGCTACATCGAGCGTCTGCGCAATGTGCTGCTCGACGAAATGGCTTACCGAGACCGCCGCATCCTGGTGCTGGGGGCGGGCGGTTTCACGCTGTCGCACCGCGAGCCGCTGAACGACTACACCTATGTGGACATCGATCCGGCGATCCGCGAACTGGCCGAACGCGAGTTCCTGCGCGAGCCGGTTCGCGGCCGCTTCGTTGCCGCCGATGCCCGTCGCTATATCGCCGACACCGCCGAGCGCTATGACGCCATCGTCGTCGACGCCTACAGCGCGCTCACCAGCGTGCCGGGCCATCTGGTGACGCAGGAGTTCTGGCGCGGGACGCGCCAGGCCCTGGCACCGGGCGGGGTGATGTTCGTCAATCTGATCCTCGATCAGCGCCTGGCCACGCCTTATGCGCGCAATGTGCTGGGCACCATCCAGGCGGTGTATGGCCCGTGCGCGGTAGAACTGCTGTTTCGCGAGCGCGCCGAGGGCAACGTGCTGGTGCAGTGCTTCGCCGGCCCCGAGCCGGGCGATGCGGCTCCCTATCGTGATGAGCGCAACCCCGCCGACCTGGATCTGCTGCGTTCGCGCTGACGCGCCGTCTCGGGAAACTCAACTGGTTTCCGCCCCGTCTGCGGACTCGATGGGCTGCAGCGCCGCCGCCAGGCGCTGCACGTCCTCGCGCAGGCGGACGACCGAAACCGGCAGTGCGCTGTGCTCGAGCAGGCGGCGCAGCGACTCGGGCAGATCCTGCGGCCGCGGCAGCGGCGCATCGCGCACCAGCACCGGGATGACGAGCAGGCCGAGGCGCAGCGCCTCGCCGATCTCGTGGCGCACCACGTCCTTCGGGTCGTCCAGCCGTCGCTGGCCGTCGCGCATTGCGCCCAGCCAGCCCGGTCCGATGACGACGATCATGGCGCGGCAGCGTGCAATGTTCTCGCTGATACGCTGCAGGAAGCGGTCGCCGGGCCGGATGTCCTCCAGGTCGATGAAGATGCGGTCGGCGCCAAGGTGGCGCGCCAGTTCGTCGGCGATGTCCTTGGCTTCGGCAATGCTGTCGTCGCGCCGGTAGCTGATGAAGATGTCCGGTTCGGGAGCGGCACGCCGCCCGCGCAGTGCGCGATACAGCGGAAGGCCTGCGGCAAGCACGAGCGCGAGGTCCACCGCGGCGAGCGCCAGCATCAGCCTCGGCTCGCCTGCGAAGCGATCGAGCAGGCCACGGTTGACGGCGGCGCCGTCGCGGGCGACCCACGCCAGTCCGCGCAGCGTGAGCGCCAGCCGCTCGGGCAGCACGCTCAGTTGCTCCCCGACCAGGGTGGGCGTGGCTGCGCCGCGATCGCAGACGCCTTCCCCCAGCCGGTCGGCGCCGCGTGCATAGGGGCCGCGCGCGGGCGCGGCGCAGGCGAACTGGCGGAAGCGGCCTGCGCTGTCCCGCACGCCTGCCGCGCGCAAGGGCAGCTGGCCCTCATGCCGGGTGCCCATCGACCACTGCCACTGCGGTGGCTGTGCCGCCCCATTGCCCGCTGCCACTGCGCGCAGGCGCAGCGCCTCGCCCGCCGGCACCACGATCGTCAGAGGCACCGCCGCCGGCAGCGTCAGCCGGCGTGAGCCGGCGATCAGGGTGCGTTGTTCGGCGGGGCGTTCGGCACGCTCGGCAAACGGGTCGGCGCTGATCGCGGCCAGCGTCACCGCCAGCTCGGCGCCCTGCGTGCGCACTTCGAAGTAGGGAAAGCGGCGGTTCTCCTCCTGCAGTTGGAAGAGTTCGACGCGTGCATCGCCCGCTGCGTCCGCAGGCAGGCCCAGGGTGAACAGGCTGCGCGTGCCGTCGGCGCCGGTCTCCGTCGTGAGCCACTCGAGCGGACCGTCGTCGGCCGGCGGATCCAGCCCTGCACTGCGCAGCAGCGACAGCGAGGACAGCGACAGGCGCGCGCGCTCGAAGCGCACTTCGGCCGCTGCGCCGGGTGCGCCGACGAATTCGAGCAGCGGCACGCCGGCCGCCGGCCCGACCAGCACGAGGCGCTCGCCGGGCGTTGCCGCCAGCGGCGGAGCAAGCTCGGCATCGATCGGAAAGGGCAGGCGCGCCAGCCAGAAATGCCCGGCGAGCGCGACGATCAGCACAAGACCCCAGACGCCACGTTGCAGCGTCAACGCAGGCCGGCGAACCGTGGCGGCCAACTTCGCACGCGTCATCGACGCAGCCTGCATCAGGGCCTCACCTCGACGGCACGTGGCGACCAGGCGATCACCCAGTCGCCGGCGTCCGCTGCCCAGGCGCGGACGTACAGCAGGTGAGGTCCGAGGCTGGGCTGGCCATTCTGGGTGCGGCCGTCCCAGTAAAGCGGCGGCTCACGTCCCACCCAGGCGTTGCGGGCGATCGACTGCCGTACTGCATCGCTGCGAACGCGCACGAGACGCACGCCCTCGCCCTGACGCTCGAGGCGCGCGATGTCCACGCCGGCACGGCTGAAGTCGGATTTCGAGTGGAAGCCGTAGTAGGCTCGCTGGCCGGTCGCCAGCCTGAACTGCTCAGGCTCGAAGACGACGTTGTCGATCGCCACCGAGCCCACGGCCAGCGGCCCTGCGCCCAGCCCGTGCAGACGCACCACCGGCTTGCGCGCGTCGTCGCTGCTGCTGAGCACGTGCATGCTCACCATGCCCGCGGTGAGTTCCTTGCCCAGGCGCGCCGGAAGCTCGAAGGTCAGCAACACGCGTTCGCGGCCGCCGGCATCCGCCGGCGGCGATGGCAGGCGGAAACGCTGGGGATCGGCGCCGGTGGTGGCGAACTCGATCTCGACCTCGGCGCCGGGTGCGATGTCGTAGGCCACCACCGCCGGCCAGCCGCCCTTGAGTACTGCCGGAAAACTCAGGCTGGCAAAGGCGTAGGCCTCCGGCAGGCGAGGGCCGCCCTGCGCCAGTTCGACCGCCTCTGGTGCCGGGCGGGAGAAGAGCGACCGCAGCAGTGGGCCGAGGTCGATGCTGATGCCGACGCCCGCACCACCTCCGCCGCCCCCACCTCCGCGGCCACCGCCCTCGGATGGCGGTGGTGCTGCCGGGCCGTCGGAGGGGTAGGTCTGGGCCCATGCGCTGCAGGTCGACACCGCGGTGGCCACGATGGCGGCCGCCAGACCGGCGCAGGGCCTGCGCAGCAGCGATTTCATGATCCGTCTCCTTGAGGTCACTACAAGGTCTTCAGGTATTCGAGTAGCGCGTCCTTGTCGTCCGCAGGCAGCGTGGTGCCGAATTCGTGCCCCTGGTTGCCGCCGCCCTTTTGCGCGACGTCGTGCAGCGTGCCGATGCGCTCGGCCTCGGCGCCCTCGGTGACGAAGCCCACCTTTGCCGGGTCATACACGTCGTAGCCGCGGCGGAATGTCCTCGGCCGCAGTGCCGCCGGCTCTAGCAGGTCGCGCAGCGTGGGCACCGAGCCGTTGTGCAGGTAGGGCGCGCGCAGCCAGATGCCGTCGAGGAAGGCGGCGACATAGCCGGTGAGCGGCGCCTCGACCAGGCCCGGGCGCTCGATGCCCATGTCGCGCACGACCTTGTTCGCCTCGCGCGCGGCCTTCTCGTTCCAGGTGTCGATGCGGTCGCGGCTGGTGCCGACCTCGGCCAGCGGAACGATGGTGCCGGTGCGCGCCGAGGCGTGGCAGGCGGCGCAGGTCGCGTCGAACACCGCCTTGCCGCGCGCGGCCAGGGCCGTGTCGACAGGGAACGGATACTGCGGCGCACGCTTGGCGCTGACGTAGTCCTGGATCCAGCGCACGTGGCCGAGGAATTCCTCGTTGTCCTTGGGGGGCGCGCCAAGCAGGCCGAGCGCCGAGTCGATGATCACCGAGAACGGATCGTGGCTGTCGCCGGCGAAGTTCATGCGCATGCCCTGTTCGGGCTTGTACTTGCCGAGGTTCCAGATCGAGGGCATGTCGGTCGGCCCCAGGCTGTCGTCCATCGGCCAGCGAATCATGAAGTACTTGGTCAGGTTCATCGCGTCGTCGCGGCCGCGGCCCCAGGGCGGGAAGTCGGCGCGGTACAGCCAGGCGAACTGCTGCTCGCGCTCGAGCAGGGTCTTCTTCGTGATCGGGATGATCAGGAAGCGGTAGATCGCACGGTCGATGAAGGACATGTCGGTGACCAGGCGGATCTCGGCCATCAGGTTGTCGGCGTTGAAACGCGGGTCCTTCGCGCAGTCGACGAGGAAACGGAAGAAGGCCCACAGGTTCAGGGTGTGGTTCGGGCCGGTGGGCACGAACACCGGCGCCGCGTCGGGCGCAGTGCGGTAGCTGGCGACGTGGCAGGAGGCGCAGTTGTTCGCCACCCGTGGAAAGCCCACCACTTTCTTCGAGAAACCGGCCGGCAGTTCCTGGCCCTCCTCCCACACCACGCCGAAGGAGGCGTAGCCACCCGGCCCGGGCAGCAGATCGGGGAACACGCGCGGCAGCACGTAGAAGATCCAGTACGGGATGCCGGCGTCGCGCTCGGCGCCGATCGAGCCGTACTTGAAGCGCATGTCGGGGTCGCTGGTGATCCACTCCGGCTGAGGTTCCTCGCGGAAGAACTTGTACCAGGCGAAGGCGCCACCGGCGGCGCCGAGCACGAGCAGGATCACGATCGCCGCGACCAGGCTGCGGCCGCGGTTGCATCTGCGGAGGGCGGATTTCATCGGGGTCTCCTTCCTCGCTCAAAAGGTTTTCAGGTATTCGACCAGCGCGTCCTTGTCGGCGGCGGGCAGCGCGGTGCCGTAGGCAGGGCCTTCGTGGCCGGCGTTGCCGTTGCCGGGCTGTGCGGTGTCGAACGCGAACAGCCCGTCGGCAGCGGCCTTCGTCGCGTCGGCGGGCAAGGTGGAGGCGAAGCCGACCCGGTGCGGGTCGTAGAGGTCGCTGCCGCGGGCGAACTTCGCCGGGCGCGATGCCGACGGCTCGAGCAGGTCGCGCAGTGTCGGCACCGCGCCGTTGTGCAGGTAGGGCGCGCGCAGCCACACGCCGTCGAGCGGCATGTTGGCGTAGCCCCAGGTCTTGCGGAAATGCTGGAAGCGGTGCGGGTAGCCGGCGTAGAGCGTGGCCTGGTTCACCGCCAGGTCGCGCGTGTAGGAGTCGAGCCGGGCGCGGTCGGTGCCGATCGCGGCGATCGGCGTCACGTGGCCGACCTTTTCACCCTTGAAGTCACTGCCGCTGGCGCCGTGGCAGGCGGCGCAGTATTCGGCGTAGAGCGGCGCGCCGCGCGCGGCGAGCTCGCGGTCGATCGGGTAGGGGTAGGGCGGCGGCGTGGCGTCGAGCAGCCAGTCCTCGACGCGGCCGATCGCGGCGAGGTCGATGGTGGGCGGCGTGGTGCCGGTGCCGAAGGCGGCGCTCTTGTTGCGCTCCTCGGTGCGGGTGTTGTTGCCGTCCCAGTGCAGTTCCATGCGCTGGCCGTCGTCGCGCGTCATGCGCTTCCTCTGGTTCCAGATCGACGGGAAGTCCGACGCGCCGAGCAGTTCGTGCGCGGGCAGGTTCTTCATCGGAAAGTTGAACAGCACCTTCGCCGAGTTGAAGGTATCGACCCTACCGGGGCCCCACTCCGGCTGCTCGAAGACGAACTCGAAGCGGCCGCGCAGCATCAGCAGGCGCTCGCGCATCAGCGCGATCGCCACCGGGTACACCAGGTAGCGGTCGATCGGGTTCAGCTTGCCGGCGAGGCGGTCGATCTCGGGCACGATGAACTCGCGCGAGAACTTCGGCCCGGCGGCGCAGTTGAAGAAGAAGGTCTCGAAGGCGCGGATGTCGAAGCGGTGCGCCGGCATGCCGACGACGATGCGCGGCGCGGCGTCGGGGGTGTCGCGCACGGTGCTGGTGTGGCAGGCGGCGCAGTTCAGGAATACGCGGTCGAGTCCGAGGTTGCGCCGCTTCGACACGCCGATCGGCAGGTCGCGGCCGTCCTCGTAGATCAGGCCGAGCGCGGCATAGCCTCTCGTCCGGCCTGCCGCGGGCAGGTGTTCGGCGCATACCTGCGGCAGCGCCTGCCAGATCCAGTACGGAAAACCGGATTCGCGCTCGCCGCCGGTGGAGCCGTACTTGAAGTGCTGCACCGGGTCGGCGTAGCTCACCGGCTCGTCGGGCAGGAAGCGCGCGGCGGCATAGAGGCCGCCGGCCAGGATCCCGATCCACGGCAGCCACACCAGCACGCGCCACAGCCAGCGCGGTTTCGACGGAGTTGGTGCGGGTGCATCCGGGCGGGCGGTCGAATTCACGATGATCCTCCTCGGTGCATATCAGTCGGCGCCCGCCACGCAGGGCGCGAGCGTTGCATAGGGGCGCGCGAGCACGGCGGCCGGCGTGGTGGCGCGCTGCCTGAGCAGGGTGTCGAGCAGCGCACTCATGGCCTGGTAATCGGGCAGCCTGTCGGGCTGGGCGAAGGCAGAAGCATGGGCGGCGGCCGGCGGCGGCATCGGTGTCTTCGGTCGCGCGGCCGGCGCACGGGCATTCATTGTCAGCCGGAACAGCATGCGTTCGGCGCAGCCGCCGAGGGCCGTGCGCACCTGCGCGTCGCTGCCGCGCAGGAACGCGGGTGGAAAGCTCGTCGTGCCGGCATGGCACTGGCCGCATTGACGGACGAAGGGCTGCAGCTCGGCGGGCCACGGCGTTGCGCGCACGGCCACCGGGTCGGCCAGCCGTGGCTTAGGCCCGCTGCGTGGCGTGGCCGCCGGCTG
>JAFLDS010000022.1 GCA_017302295.1 Thauera sp.
TTGAGTCCTGGCGCAATCAGGCGGCAGTTCGAGGGCTTCGTCAGGGCTGGTGAACAGACTGATCCGGCGGCCGGCAATCTGCTCGTGCGGGAGACCGAGGAGCGGTTTTTGAGGTGGCCGGCGCGCCGGGTGCCGACGTGCCGGCCCGGCTCGCTGCCCCGTCGGAGGGCGAAGACCTGCTCGCCGACTACGCGCGCCTGGGCTTCACCCTCGGCCGCCACCCTCTCGCATTGATCCGCGGCGAACTCGCCGCGCTGCGCTTCCTGCCGGCAGCCGACATCGCCGACGCCCCCGACCGCATGCTGGCGCGCGCCGCCGGGCTGGTGACCTGCCGCCAGCGCCCCGGCACCGCCAAGGGCACGATGTTCATCACCCTGGAAGATGAAACCGGACTCATCAACGTCATCGTCCGCCCCGAACTGCTCGAACGTCAGCGCCGCATCCTGCTCAGCGCCCGGCTGCTCGGCATCTACGGCCAGATCAGCCGCCAGGGCAGCGTCGTCCACCTGCAGGCCAGCCGCGCGGTGGACCATTCCACCCTGCTCGGCACCCTCGATGCGCGCAGCCGGGATTTCCACTGAGCAGAGCTTGTCGACCGCGGACGCTCTCTCAACCCGCGGCACCGGACTACTGGCACCGGACTACTTCTTGCCCTTGCCTTTCGGCACTGCCGGAAGCGCCTCGACCAGCGCCAGCAATTCGCGTTCGCTGCGCGCGGCGAGCAGTTGCAACGCGGCACGCAACACCTCCGACTTCGTCGCCAGTCGGCCACTCTTCGCCAGCACCGTGCGCAGGAACTTGATCTGCGCGTGCTCGCTCTTGGGCATCGAGAACGAATCGCGCACGACCTTCTCGCGCTTGTCCTTCCTGGCCGCATCCTTGGCGACCGGCTCCGCCTTGGGCGGCATGACGACCGGCAGCGGTGGCGGCTCGACGACTGCCGCTTTGGCAACCCCCGCCTTTGGCGCCGCGGCCTTGGCCGAAGATTTCGCAGCAGCGACCTTCACCGCCGGTTTCGTCGCAGCCGCCTTTGCCGCAGCCGGTTTGGCTGCATCCGGCGGCGACGCTACCTTCTTCGGCGCGGCCGTCCTGGCCGCCGACTTCTTCGGCGCCTGCCGCTTCGTCGCGGCAGCGTCCTTAGCCGCAACCACCTTGCTCTCGACCGGCGCAACAACAGCCTCGAGCGCCGCCTTCTCGAGCACTGCGATCTCTGCCGGCGCCGCCGCTGCCGCCTCCGCGACGACCGGCAAACGCTCGGCCACCGCCGCGTCTTCCTGCTTCAGGGCCGCCCGCAGGGCGGATTGGGTCTTGCTGCTCGAACTCATGGTCAGTCTCCCGTCAGTTCCATGACGGCCGTCACCAGCCGTTCCACTTCTTCGCGTGCCGCATCGGCCGCACGCCCCAAGGCATAAATCGATCCGCCGATCACCGCGCTCTGCGCGTAGGCATTGCGCTGCGCCAGGGCCGCGTCGAGCACCGGCAGTTCGAACTCGCGCAGCACCTCGAGCACGTCGCCCGCCAGCCCGGTGCGCTGCACACGATTGGGTAGCAGCGCCGCGCGCAGGGCCGGCCTTCGCGCCATCGTCGCCACCACCAGGCGCTCGACCGCGCGAGTGGACCACAGGTCGGTCGGACTGGGCACCACCGGGAGCAGGGCAACGTCGGCCAGTTCCAGCGCCGCCAGCGTATGGAGGTGCTCGATCGAGGGCGGACAGTCGAGCAGGATCAGGTCGGCGCCCTGCGCATGCGTGCGCAAGGCGCGTTCGATGTCGGCGCGCTCGCCACGCAGCCCCGCTACCAGCGCCGGGAAAGGTGCTGCGGCGCTTGCCGATGCGGCCCACCTCGACGCGCTCTCCTGAGGATCGAGATCGCCGATCGCGACCCGGCGGCCCCGCCGTGCAAGGCCGGCGGCCAGTTGCATGGTCACGGTCGTCTTGCCGACACCGCCCTTTTGCGACAGCAGTGCGACGATGCCGCGTTTCTTCATGCGCCCTCCCCACGGGTGCAGCCGACATGTCGGCTGCGTGAGTTCATTGCGTAATACTTTATTATTCTGCTCCCGCAGTCAGCCGATCTCAAGCCTGACGGCGCGCCGCCCATCGCCCTTCGAATGACGGCTGGAAAGCATATCGATACAAGCTGTTTGGGGCCCCCCGCGGCTGTGGCTATACTCAGGCGCTCGAACACAAATGGGGGACACCACTGCATGAAGCTCGAAACTCTTGCCGTCCATGGCGGCTATTCGCCCGACCCGACCACCAAGGCGGTCGCGGTGCCGATCTACCAGACCACTTCGTACGCTTTCGACGACACGCAGCACGGTGCCGACCTGTTCGACCTGAAGGTGCAGGGCAACATCTACACCCGCATCATGAACCCGACCACCGCCGTGCTCGAACAGCGCGTCGCGGCGATGGAAGGCGGCATTGGCGCGCTGGCGGTGGCCTCGGGCATGGCGGCGATCAGCTATGCGATCCAGACCATCGCCGAGGCGGGCGACAACATCGTGTCGGTCTCGACGCTGTACGGCGGCACGTACAACCTGTTCGCCCACACCTTCCCGCAACTCGGTATCGAGGTCCGCTTCGCCGACCATCGCGATCCTGAGAGCTTCGCCGCGCTGATCGACGAGCGCACCAAGGCGATCTTCTGCGAGTCGATCGGCAACCCGCTCGGCAACGTCACCGACTTCGGGCGGCTGGCCGAGATCGCGCACAAGGCCGGCGTACCGCTGATCGTCGACAACACCGTGCCTTCGCCCTATCTGTGCCGCCCCTTCGAGCACGGGGCCGACATCGTCGTGCATGCGCTCACCAAGTACCTGGGCGGCCACGGCAACTCGATCGGCGGCGTGATCGTCGACTCGGGCAAGTTCCCCTGGGCCGAGCACAAGGCGCGCTTCAAGCGCCTTAACGAGCCCGACGTGTCCTACCACGGCGTGGTGTACACCGAAGCGCTGGGGCCGGCGGCCTACATCGCCCGAGCGCGCGTCGTGCCGCTGCGCAACATGGGCGCGGCGATCTCGCCCTTCAACAGCTTCCTCATCCTGCAGGGCATCGAAACGCTGGCACTGCGCATGGACCGCATCTGCACCAACACGATCAAGGTCGCCCAGTTTCTGAAGAACCACGCCAAGGTCGAATGGGTCAATTACGCGGGTCTGGCCGACCACAAGGACCACGCGCTGGTGCAGAAGTACATGGGCGGCCGTGCATCGGGCATCCTGTCGTTCGGCGTCAAGCCGGGCGCAAACGGTGGCGGTCTCGAAGCCGGCGCACGCTTCCAGGATGCGCTGAAGCTGGTCACCCGGCTGGTGAATATCGGCGACGCCAAGTCGCTTGCCTGCCACCCGGCTTCGACCACCCACCGTCAGCTCTCGCCCGCCGAACTCGCCAAGGCCGGCGTCTCGCCCGATATGGTGCGTTTGTCGATCGGTATCGAGCACATCGACGACATCCTCGCCGACCTCGAGCAGGCCCTGGCTGCCGTGTGATGCGCAGCAGACCGGGAGCGCGACGCACACTGCCCTCCCGACCGGCGAACGACGCCGCCGCGCATGGCGGCGTCGTTCATTCAGCTTCATGCACGAGACGAGCCGGCCAGCGTGGCGAAGCCTCCGCTTGCGTTGCCATTCATGCCCCCGTGAAAACGCTGTTGGAAATCCCCAGCCCCTTCCCCGAAGAACCCGGCCTCATCCGGCTGCTCGACCCACCCGGCAGCGACGCCGACGAGTTGCGCGCGCGCTTGCTCGACGGCCGCTACGGCCGCCCCTTCGTGCTGGAGCATGGGGGCTTGCGCGCCCTGCACTTCAGCCTGGGCTACGTGCAGAGCGTGATGCGGATCGCCGATCCCTGCGCGCTGGAACTCGGTTACGCGCAACGCATGATGGTCTTCCTGCTGTTCAATCCGCGTCCACGCGCGATGGTGATGATCGGCCTGGGGGGCGGTTCGCTGGTCAATTTCTGCCATCGGCATCTGAACGCGGCCGATCTCACCGTGGTGGAGATCGACGCCGACGTCATCGCCCTGCGCGACCAGTTCGCCGTGCCGCCCGACGACGACCGCCTGCGCGTGATCCACGGCGACGGCGCAGCCTTCATCGCCGAACACCCCGGACGCATCGACGTGCTCATGGTCGATGCCTTCGGCGCCGACGGCGTGGCCGAGGAACTGGCAAGCTTCGAGTTCTACGAGAACGCCCGCCGCCGGCTGACGGCCAACGGCATTCTGGTGATGAACATTGCCGGCAACAAGGACACCTATGCGCGCCACGTCGAACGCCTGCTCACCGCCTTCGACGAGGCGGTGATCGCGATGTCGGTGCGCGAGGACGGCAACTACATCCTGTTCGCTTTCCGCGACGCCGCGTTCGAGCCGCGCTGGAAGTTCATGCGCGCCATCGCGCTCGAGCTGCAGAAACGGATGAAGCTGGACTTTCCGGGCTTCGCACGACAACTCGAACGCGGACAGACCCTGCGCCTCGCGCAACGCCTGTCCGCGTGAGGGCTGCGCTCAGCGCAGCGAGAATTGCACCTGGCCGCCCTCGGCAATCGCTTCCACCTTGGGCTCCAGCACGAAGATGCGCTCGCCGGGCACCTGGCCCTCGGTCGTCAGCCAGTTCTTGACTTCCTGCGCGCGCTGCTGCGCCAACGCGCGCAGATCGGCATCGGACACCTTCGTGTTCGCGGCCATCAGCGATTCCATCTCGGGCACCGGCAGGTCCTTCGTCAGCCCGATCATGTTGCGCGGCTTCTTGAAATCTGCGTCCTTGTAGGCCTTCTTCAGTAGATCCGGATACTCCTGCGGCGTGACCACGATGTCGTCAACCGAGGGCGCATCCTGCCCCTTCGCGACCATCGCCTTCAGCTTCAGCGCGCGCACGCTGCGCTGCACCAGCGCCTGTTTCAGGCCTTCGGTGTCGCTCGCCGGGTCGGCGCGCCCGGTCACGTCCAGGCGCAGCGAGGGCCGATCGACGAGCGCCTTCGCCAGCGTCGTCAGCTTCGCCTTCTGAGCCTCGCCGGGGCGCACAAGCCCGGGCGCGAGTTCCAGCTGCGACAACTCCTCGCCGCCACCGAGCACCGATCCAAGCAGCGCGAACGGCGCGGTGATCGCCTTGCCGATGAGGTTCACGATGACCTTGACCACCAGCCCGAACACGCTGAACTGCGGGTCGTCCAGCGTGCCGCTGATCGGCAGGTGCAGGTCGATCTCGCCGCGTGCATTCTTCAGCAACGACACCGCCAGCGTCACCGGCAGGTTCATCGCATCGGGGCTATCGACCTTGTCACCGAAGGTCAGCTGATCGAGGAAGATCTGGTTCGTCGCGGTGAGCTTGCGATCCTCGATCTTGTAGTTGAGCTCGGCCGACAGCTTGCCCTTGGCGATGCCGTAGCCGACGTATTTGCCCGAGTAGCTCGACAGCGTGGTGAGCTCGAAGTCTTTCACCGTGGCGAGGATGTCCAGATGGCTGTCCTGCCGGAAGGGGTTGAGCTCACCGGTGACCTTCACCGGTGCGGCGTTGTCCACCTTGCCGCTGAGGTCGAGCTTGGCGATCGTGCTCGGATCCGAAGAAAGGCCGACGAGTGAGCCCGCCATGCCGGTGAGGTTGACGTCGTAGTTGGGCCTGATGAAGCGGTCACTGAAGGCGATGTTGCCCCCCTTGACGTCGATACGCCCCAGCCGGATCGGCGGCGGCGGTTCGCTGCGCGGAGGCAGTTCGGCAGTGCGTTTGCCACCGTTGGCACGCGCAGCCGGCGCGCCCGCGGCAGCCTCGACACCACCGGGCCCCTCCGCGACGGGCGAAGCGGCGGGCACGGCCGGCGTGGCCTCGGCCGCCGCGGCCGCAGGCTGGTCGGTACCGTCGCCGCGGATCTCGCGCAGATTCAGCCTGCCCTGCTCGTCGAGGATCAGCCGGGTGTAGAAATCGCTCAGCGCCACCCGGTCGATGTCGAGCGCAAATGGCTCCAGGCGCAGATCGATGCCACCCACGTTCAGCGCGCGCCAGCGCACGAAATCGGTGGCGTTGAGCTTGTCTACCGAGGCGAAATCCGCCACGCCGACATCACCCTGGAAGCGCCCCAGCAGATCGCCATGCCGGCCGGTCTGCAGCGCGAGGGTGCCCCGGGTGGTGACGTTGCCGCGCGAGATCGCGATCTTGGTCTTTTCCAGCACATAGGGCTGCAGCGGCAACAGATCGACGCTGCGCAGATCGAGCTTGAGGTCCGCCTTGAGCGGCTCCAGCGTGACCGCGCCATTGGCAGCCAGCTTGCCGCGCTTGTTGATCCTGGAATCGAGCTGAACCTTCGTCGTCGCCCCTTTCGCTGTCGACACGTTGTCCAGCTGCAAACCGATGGCATCGACCGCAAGCACGACCGGCTTGGCCACAGAGCGGTCCTCGACGCGCACCGCGGCAGCATCGAGGGCGAATTTGTCGACGACGACGGTCCACGCTGGTCCCTCGTCCTTCTTTGCCGGCTTGTCGCCGACGATGTCGAGCAGGTCGACCCTGCCGTCCTTCAGGCGCACCGCCGCAAGCGAGGCACCCTTGACGCCCACCTCGGCCACCTTGACCGACTTCGCGCCGACGTCGATCGCCGCCTCGCGCACGTTGATCTCGGGCACCTTGATCGCGGCGTCCTTCTGCCCTTTCAGCGCCAGCGCGAAATCGCGCAACGCGAGGTTGTCCGAACCCACCTTGATCTCGGGCTTTGCAGACTCGCCGAGCGCGACGCGATAACGCACCGTGCCGTCGACCTGGCCGCTGCGCAGCTCGCCCCCCGGCAGCGCCGCCGCAAGATAGGCGCCATAGCGCGCCGGCTTGATCGCCTCCAGCGTGGCGGCCCCCTCGAAGACAAAGGGCGCAAGGCTCAGCTTGTCCTCATGGCTGATCTTCTCGCCGCCATCGGTGACGTAGTCGAGCCGGATCTCGGCGGGCATGTCGCCGGTGTTGGCCATGTCGCGCATATCGAGGTTGATCGCCTCGAGGCGCGCGCGGAAGGGCTCTGCGAGGCTGCGATCCTCGAGGCGCACGACACCGTCGCGAATGCGCGCGTCTGCAAGCAGGAAGTCGGGCTTGGACGGCTGAGCCGCAGTCTTCGCCGGCGGCTCGGCGGCCGGCTTGCCCGCCGGCGGCGCCAGCGTCGCGAGGTTGAGGCCGCCGTCCTTGAGAAGGACGACATCGATTTCCGGCGCATTCAGGCGGAGCTTGGTGAAATGCCACTTGTTGGCAAAGGGCTCGACGTCGGCCAGATCGAGACCGAACTCGGCCATCTTGAGCGCGGGGGCGCCGTTGCGATCCTGCACTTCGAGCTTGTCCACCTGCAGCTGCCCGCGCAGCTTGACGACCGGCCTGGCGTCGTCCTGCTGCGCGAACGACAGTTCGAGATTGGTCGTGAGCAGCCCGGAAGGCAGACGGAAAGTCGGCTCGAACGGCAGGTATGCCATCCACGGCGCGAGATCGAACTCCTTGAGCTTCAGGTCGAGGATGGTCTCGTGCGTGTCCTTGAAAGGCTTGCTACGCGCACTGACGCCCACCGGATCGCCATCGAGGTTGGCCGACAGCGTCGGCTCCACGAACACATCGACCTTCACCGGCAGATTCGACACGAAGGGCACACCCACCTCGATGCCCGCCAGTTCGTGCTTGAGCCCGCGCGGCTGGTCGTCCACCGCGATGCGGCCACCGCTGATGCGGATGTTGCCGACGGAGAACAGCGTCTCGCCCGAATCCTCGCTCTTGGGCTGGGCGGCCAGGCGGTCGAGCACGTCCTTCCAGTTGTGCTGCCCCGCGCCGGATAACACTACATTCACGCGCGGCCCGGCCAGCGTCAGCTCATGCAGCACGGCGCCGCCACGCACCAAAGATTCGAGTTCCGCGTTGGCGCGCAAGAGATCGAAGCCCAGCGCCTCCGACTGCCCGTCGGCCTCCATCACCCGCACGCCCTGCAACTCGGCACTCAGGGTAAAAGGGTTGAAGCGCACTGCTTCGATCGACACCGGGCGCCCGAGCACCTCGCCCAGGATCTTCACCGCATAATGCTTGGCAACAGGCGGCACGGCGCCGAAGCCGATCGCGGCTACGGCCAGCAACACCCCCGCCCCCCACTTCGCCGGACGTTTCAATCGCTGCAGCTTGCCAGCGGCCGGGCTGGTGGTGGATTCAGTCATAAGGGCACTCCCCGAATTCACTTGTCGTTCTTTGTATTGTCGTCGCCGGCGCCACACCGGTGCTCGTTTGCCGCTGCGGCGCTCAACGCGTATTCTGCGCCGCTTTCACCGCAGCTGGTAACCACGCATGGGCATGCATCCTTCCGACCACAGCCACGACGTCGTCGTGATCGGTGCCGGTGCCGCCGGCATGATGTGCGCGGCGACCGCCGGGCAGCGCGGGCGGCGCGTGCTGTTGCTCGATCACGCCAGCAAGCTCGCCGAGAAGATCCGCATCTCCGGCGGTGGCCGGTGCAACTTCACCAACCGCAAGGTAGGCACCGAGCATTACCTCAGCCAGAACCCCCATTTCGTGCGCTCTGCCCTGTCACGCTACACGGCCCGCGATTTTATCGAGCTTGTGGAGCGCCATGGCATCCGCTATCACGAGCGCGACTGGGGACAGCTGTTCTGCGACGATTCCGCGCAACAGATCATCGACATGCTGCGCGCCGAATGCGATGCGGGCGGAGTGCGCTGGGCCATGCCGGCCTCCATCCAGCGTATCGAGCATCACGCGGATGCCGCCGAGCGCTTCCTGATCGAAACCGACCGCGGACGCTACGCCGCGCGCAACCTGGTGATCGCCACCGGCGGCCTGTCCATCCCCAAGATCGGCGCGACGCCCTTCGGCTACAAGGTTGCCGAGCAGTTCGGCCTGTCGATCGTGCCGCCCCGCCCCGCCCTGGTACCGCTGACGCTTTCGCCGGAGACGCTCGCCCTGCTAGCCCCCCTGGCCGGCGCATCGTTCGAGGTGGAGGCGAGCTGCAACGGCGGCACCTTCCGCGAGGCGGCGCTCATCACCCATCGCGGCCTTTCGGGTCCCTCCATCCTGCAGGTTTCCAGTTACTGGCAGGCGCAAGCGTATGCGCCGGCAGGGCGGGCGGACGCGCGCGCGGAGTCGCCGACGGATGCGAGACCGGGCAGGGAATGGTCGCCGGTCGCTCTGAATCTCCTGCCGAGCACCGATGCGGAGTCCTGGCTGCTGCAGCACGCGCACGAGCGCACCGTGCTAGCCAATCTTCTCGCCGAGCGCCTGCCCCGACGCTTCGCCCAGGCCTGGTGCGAGCTCCACGGCTGGCAGCGGCCGCTGAACGAATTCCGCCACGCCGAACTGCGCCATATCGCCGCCATGCTGTCCGCCTGGCAACTCGCCCCGTCGGGCACCCAGGGCTATGCCAAGGCCGAGGTCACGCTGGGCGGCGTGGACACGCGTGCCCTGTCGTCGAAGACCATGGAAGCGCGGGACTGCCCGGGACTCTACTTCGTGGGCGAAGTGATGGACGTCACCGGCCATCTGGGCGGCTACAACTTTCAGTGGGCGTGGTCGTCGGGACACGCCGCCGGAACGGCAGTCTGAGCCCGGGCAGCAGCGGAACGAAGGCCAGCAGCTGCAGCACGATGAGGCCGGCAAACCCGAGCTCAAGCGCAGCCTTCATCTCCAGTCCCGCGCCGCGCAGGAAATCGAGTGCCAGCCCCAAGCCCCATTGCACCGCAAAGGCTCCGGCAAAGGCCATGAGGTTCGTCGCCGTGCTGACGCGGCCGAAGATCGTGCGCGAGAAGTTCGCCGAGGTCGCGAGGTAGGTCTGCGAGTTGACCGCCGACAGAAATCCGAACAGTAACCACAGCAGGGGCACCGGGCCGATATTGAAGAGGATCGCCGCCTGCACCACCAGCACGCATCCATAACCCCACTGCATCAGGTTCAGCGGCTTCAGCCCGCGCCGGGCGAGCAATGTGCCGAGCACGCCGATCGAGAACTGCCCCCCAAGCATGCCAAGGTTCAACAGCACAAGCGTCTGCGCCGCATGCGCGATGTCGAGCCCATTCACGTTCATCAGCCACGGCACGGCCCACAGGCTCTGCAACGCCATGAAGCCTCCGACGAAGAACATCGACGAACCGGCATAGCGCAGAAAGGCGGGCGACAGGAAGATGCCGGCCACCACCGCCAGCGCCTCGGCAGGCGTTTCGTGCGGGCGCGAGTCCACTTCGTCCGGGAGGGAGCGAAAGATCATCATCGAAACGGCCAGCGCAACACCTGAGATGATCCAGAACACCCCGCGCCAGCCCAGCACCGGCAGCGCCGCCTCCACCGGTACGCTCGCCGTCAGCGCCCCGAGCGCCCCCGCCGACATGATGAAGCCGGTCATCGAGCTCTGCCGTTCGCGCGGATACCAGAGCGCAAAACCGGTCAGTGCCGCCATCAGGCAGGACGAAACGCCGAGGCCGATCATCGCCCGCGCGATGCCGAGTTGCAGCAGCGAATCGCCCAGCGCAAAACACACCGCGCCTGCCGCCGTCATCAGCAGCAACGTCCCCTCGACCCGCCGTGGCCCGAAGCGGTCGAGCGCAATGCCGACGGGAATCTGCGCCAGTCCGAAAGCCAGGAAATACATGCTCGTCAGCAGACCGAGGTCGGCGGCGGAGAGCCCGAGTTCCTGAGTCAAGGAGGGCGAAATGACCGCATTGACCGTACGCAGGAGGTAGGACAGGTAATAGCCGAGCGCGAAGGGCACAAAAATGCGCGCCCAGGCGCCCGGACCGCGGGCGACCGACATGCTTGATCCGGATCGAGTGGGGCCTGCCATTGTGCCTGTGATCACGTCCGTGGTCGCCCATCCGTCAGCGAGCGAGGCCTTTGCCGGCGCCACGGGGGCAGACTTGACTCGCATCAATGCCGACGGCCGGACGAAGGTGAAAATACCTTCACCCTCAACGGAGCCCCACGACATGACACTCATCGCTGATGTGCTGGCGCAGGATCACCGCGACTGCGACCACGCTTTTGCCCGTGCCGAAGCGCTTGTCGCAAAACGCGAATGGAGCGCCGCGGACAAGGCCACGGCCGAATTCGCCGCCGATCTGGACAGGCATTTCGAAACCGAAGAACAGGTGCTCTTCCCACGCTTCGAGGCCGTCACCGGCATGAGCAACGGCCCCACCGCGGTCATGCGTGGCGAACATGCGGAGATGCGCAGGGTGCTCGCCGAACTTCAGAATGCCCTGCGCCGCCGCGATGCCGACGACTTCAGCGGCGAAGCCGAAACCCTCCTCATCCTGATGCAGCAACACAACATGAAGGAAGAGAACATCCTCTACCCGATGTGCGACGCCCGCCTCGTCCTCGAGCGCGACACCCTGATCGCGACGATCTCCGGCCAACTCGCGCACGAGGCATCGACATGAGCGACATCCTCGTCGATACGCGCGGAATGGAGCCGCCGGAGCCCTTCGAGCACGCAATGGAAGCCCTCGCCGCGCTGCCGCCACAAGGCCGCATCGTGCTGCTGATCGACCGCATGCCCTATCCGCTGCTGCGCCTGCTCGACCGCGACGGCTTTCGCCACGAGGCCCAGGTCCGCGACGACAACGCGGTGGAGATCCGAATCTTCCGGCCATGAGCAGCGCCAACCCCGGCCTCGCCTACGACAACACGCCCCCCTTCTCGGCGCCGCTGCGCTTCTTACTCACCGCCCCCCTGTTCGGCATCGCCGCCGGGCTGGTACTGCTGCTCGATCCCTCCGCGCTCGCCTCGCGCTGGACGCCCGGTGCCCTGGCCGCCGTGCACCTGATCGCCACCGGCGTGATGCTCCAGGCGATGCTCGGCGCACTGATGCAGATCCTGCCTGTCGTTGCCGGCGCACCGCTACCCGTCCCACGCGGCATCGCCACCGCGACCCACCTGCTGATCACCGCTGGCAGCCTGGGCCTGAGCTGGGGACTCTGGCAGGGCCAGCCGCCGCTCACCTTAGGCGGGGCGGCCCTGCTGGGCATCGGGCTGGCCACCTTCCTCGCCGCAGCCATGCTTGCCTTGCTGCGCGCACCCGCACCGCCGGGCCAGGGGCGCACGCCGCGCGACCTGCGCCTGGCGCTGGCCGGTCTCGCCGTCACCGCCGCGCTCGGCTTGCTCCTTGCCACGGCCCTGGCAACGGGGGCAGCACTGCCCGTCGCCCTGCCCGACCTGGTGAACCTGCATGCAGGCTGGGGCTGGATGGGCTGGGGCGGCGTCCTTCTTGCGTCCGCAAGCTGGGTGATCGTGCCGATGTTCCACATTACCCCCGCCTACCCGAAGCCCGTCGTCCAGTCGTGGACGCCTGCCGTATTTGCGGCACTGTTGCTGTGGTCGGCCGTCATGGCATCGCCCTGGCAGGGCGCCCGCCTCGCCCTCATTTCCCTGCTGTGCGTGCTCGCCCTCGCCTTCGCACTCACCACCCTGCACCTGCAGAGCCGCACCCGCCGCAGCACGCCGGATGCTTCCTTTCTCAACTTCCGCGCCGCCATGCTTGCGATTGTCGCCGGAACACTTGCGACCGCAGTCGCCATCGTCGTCGACCATGAGGCGGCGCCGGTGATCGCCGGCGTGCTGATCCTGCATGGCGGCTTCGTCGGCGCGATCAGCGCCATGCTCTACAAGATCGTGCCCTTTCTCGCCTGGCTGCACCTCGTGCAGGCCGGCATCAAGGCGCCGAACGTAAAGAAGCTGTCGCCGGACCTTCCGGTGCGTCGACAGCTGCGAGCCCACAGCGCCTCGCTCGCCGCCCTGCTCGCCGCGGCGCTATGGACGCCCCTCGCGCCCATCGCCGCCATGGCCATCGTGATCGAGTTTGCTTGGCTCCTGGTCAATCTGAGCCGCGTAGTGAACGCCTGGCGCCGCGCTGGCGGTCAGTGGCAGCAGGGGCCGCGCAAAAAAGTTCAAAATACCGTTTGACGGAATCGCCGGAGATCTATAAAGTGCGCGGCTCTCGGGGTGTAGCGCAGTCCGGTAGCGCGCTTGCTTTGGGAGCAAGATGTCGGGGGTTCGAATCCCTCCACCCCGACCAGCTCACACTCCGATTGCCCGCGGGAATCTGCCCGTAGCTCAACTGGATAGAGCACCAGCCTTCTAAGCTGGGGGTTGCAGGTTCGATCCCTGCCGGGCAGGCCAGGAGAAGGTTTTAGGGTCTCGGTGTTGCCGGGGTCCTGTAGTGGCGGCATTAGCTCAGTTGGTAGAGCACTGGATTGTGGCTCCAGTTGTCACCGGTTCGATCCCGGTATGTCGCCCCAACAACAGCAAGGGCTGTGGATACTTATCCACAGCCCTTTTTGTTTTACCGACCATGCCTGCCATCCGGTCCTCTATGATGCAGCTTGTCTCACGCGGCGCGGTGCCGCATCAAGCTCATCCAACACATACAGGAGGCAACCCCATGGACCAGAACAGCATCTGGAGCAAACGCTATAGCGACGCGGGCGAGGCCTACCTGTTCGGCACCGAACCCAACCGCTTTCTCGCCCGCCGCGAGCACCTGCTGCATGAAGGCCGCACCGCAGTCTCCATCGCCGATGGCGAGGGCCGCAACTCGGTCTGGCTTGCCGAGCTGGGCCTGGAGGTGACCGCCATCGAGATCTCAGCCGTCGCCATCGAGAAGGCCCGGCATCTGGCCGCGGCGCGCAAGGTAGCGGTCAATTTCATCCAGGCCGACATGCTCGCCCCGGGCTGGCCCCCGGCCGAAATGCACGACGCCTTCGACTGGGTGGTCGGCATCTTCATCCAGTTCGTCGGCCCGGAGTGGCGCGAGCGCCAGTTCGACGCCATGAAGCAGCTCACCCGCCCCGGCGGCCGCATCCTGCTGCAGGGCTACACCCCCAGGCAGCTCGACCACCGCACCGGCGGGCCATCTGCGGTAGAAAACCTCTACACCGACGAAACGCTGCGCAGCGCCTTCGCCGACTGGGAGATCGAGGAACTTGTCGAATACGAGGACAGCATCGCCGAAGGCACCGGCCACGTCGGCCGCTCGGCGCTCATCGGCATGGTGGCGCGCAAGCCTCAGCCCTGAGCTTCCTGCATTACCCGGTATAGCGACATGATGATGCCTGCGGTGGCGCCCCAGATGTAGTAATCGTTGTAGGGCATGGCGTAGAAGTGCCGCACCCGCCCTTCGAACTCGCGGCTCAGCCGCTGGTGGTTCGCGGGGTCGAGGAAATGCGTTAGCGGCACTTCGAAGGCCTCGGCCACCTCGAAGGCATCCAGCGTCAGGTCGAACGGCGGCCGCACCAGCCCCACTACCGGGGTGATTCGAAAGCCGGTGCCGGTGAAGTAGTCGGGCAAGGTCCCGAGCACGTCGACATGCTGCCGCTGCAGGCCGACTTCCTCCTCGGTTTCGCGCAGCGCGGTCATCGTCGCCGATTCGTCGCCCTCCTCGACCCGCCCACCGGGAAAACTGATCTGCCCCGGGTGGTGGTGAAGATGATCGGTTCGCCGCGTCAGCAGCAGCGAGGCAGACGCATCCCGTGCCACGATCGGCACCAGCACCGCCGCGGCGGTGTGCTGTTCGCCGCGCGTGGCCTCCGGCCAGTCGGCGGCAGGCTGCAGCGCGGTCGACAGCAGCCGGCGCTGCAAGTCATGCGGGTGAAAGCGAAAATTGTGATGCGACACGGCTTGCGTCCCCGCGCTTCAATAGCGCTTCTTCAAGATCAGCTTGTCCCCTTCGCGCTGCCACTGCATGCGGTTGAGAAAGCTCATGCCCAGCAGCCCGAACGGCAGGTCACTCTCATGCACCGCGGCTTCCACGTTATGCAGACGCACGCCTCCCACTTCGAGCGAATCGATGTTCATGCGCCAGATGCGTACGCTGCCGTTCGCGGTGTTGCTCATTCCCGGGATCCCGCGCCGATAGTCCAGTCCGGCGCGCCGCGCGGCATCGGCGCCCAGCGAAACCAGCGTGGCGCCGGTGTCGACGAGAAAAGGCGTCTGTACGCCATTGACACGCCCGCGCGTCATGAAGTGCCCGCGCGAGTCCGCCTGCAGCACCAAGTCTTCGGCGCTCGAGCCCACGCTGTGCACCGCCCTGTCACCCAGGCGCAGACGCTCGGGCTTGCCATCGATCTCGACGACGGCCACCTCCCCTACCAAGCTCTTCAACGTGACGCCTTCACGCGTGCGGGCGCCGATAGCCACCGTCTGCGGCCCACCGCCATCGACCACCAGCACGGCACGACTTCCGATCACTCCGGCGAGCGCAACCTCGGTTGCCGTGGCCTCGGTACCGAGGACAGCTAGCAGCAGCAGCGAGAGCGCCGCGCGATACTTCATCTACCAGCACTCCCGGATCGTTACACCAGCCGCCCCACCGTCCAGACCTTTGAGGCCGGTATTGTCCAAGGTAAGGGTTCCGCACTTGTCACCCTTTTGCACCCCTTTTGGCACAGCTTGGATCACGAAGGAAAGGTCCTCCGGACCGGCGTCGGCAAAACTCAGATCGTAATAGGCCCCCGCCGCGTCCGCGCTATCACGAGGGCACCACCTTGGCTCTTGCAGAGGCCATTGGTCCTTTGCGTCATTCGTGTAGCGACTGGTCGTCGAAAATCGCCGCTCCATCGCATTCGCCACCCCGACCAGAACGGCAGCGCACTCGGCCCGGCGCGACTTCCTCAGATACTCCTGGTAGTTCGGATAGGCAATCGCCGCGAGGATGCCGATCACCGCAACCACGATCATCAGTTCGATCAAGGTGAAGCCTGCATTGCGCCGGATTGTCATCGCGCGGCCCCGCTTGCCGGCTGGGCCAGCGCCGGCGCACCGCGCACCACGATACGGTTCACCGCGGCGCCACCGGCTGGCGCATCCGCCCCCAGCCAGCCGTAAGCCACGCTCTTGCCCACCAGATCACTCGCGATCTGAGCGAAGGAAACCACCTGATCCCTCACCCCCTCGCGCGTCAGCATGATGCTCGGCGCCGCCACATACGTCCGGCCGTCGATCACCAGCGAAGGCGGGCTCATCGAAACGCGCTCCACCTGGCCGATCAACTCGGGCATCTGGAAGCGGAGCTCATCCGCCCTCTGCGCAAACGATGTCGCCACGGGCAGCGTCAGCATCGCGCACACCAGGGCGACCCTGCCACCCAGAAAAATCGCGTCTCGCACAATCACTCTCCTCGATCCACTCAACGCCGTTCAGCGCATCTGCCGCCAGGACTGGCGCCCGAGCCCGATCGACATCTTGTTGGCCGTCTTGCCTAGCACTGCGGCTGAACCCATGGTGTACTTGTAAGTGGCCCCACCACCGGACACCGTCGCCGGAGTCTTGGCCAAGCCACCCGGCACCTTGCGCCCATTGACGATCGTCTTGTCCATGCTGTCGCCACCGTCGAAATGCCCGTCCGCGTTCATATCGAACACGGCGAATGTCGTGCGCCCACCCGCCTTCGGATCGATCTCCATGATCCAGCTCTCGCCACCGTAGGCGCAGGGATCGGAATCGGGGATCTGCGTCACGAAAATCACACGGTCGTCCCAGATCAGCGGCATGCTGACCACTCGTTCGCCCTGATTTCCCTTCGCAGGCGAGATCAGGTCCAGATAGAACCCCTTCTGGCTGTCGGTCAGCTTATTGTCGCTCAGCAAGCGCGCATCCCAAGAGGCCTCGCCGAAGGTGCCCATCTTCTCCTCTTCTATGGTCTGTCGCAGCAGTTCGGAACGCACTACGTGCGCACCATCAGTCGCCTTTGCACAATCACCACCGGTAGCTTTTCTTCCGCACTTGTCGATGATCCCGTAGAAGCTCTGCACGTTCGTATCAGCCTGATCACCGACCTCGAAGAACTGGCCGGTCCCGAAATACAAGATCACACCGCCGCTGGAGTGCCGACCGGCCTGAGGTTTGGCGGTGATTGGTTGACGCACTGAGCCGTACGTCGCCGCAAAAAGCGGCTTCGGCGTGCTCCCGCTAGTAAAGGGAATGGCCCACTTGTCCGAATCAACGTCGCTCAAGTTGAACTTCCACAGATTGCCGTACATATCCCCCGCATAGACCAGATCGACGGCGCCGTTCTGGTCGGTATCGATGGCGAGAGGTGTCGCCAATCCATTAACGTCATTCGTGCAGGCGCCGGTCTTCTTATCAAGCGGAACACAGCCGACGCCGGTGTCGATTTTCTTCAAAAGCGCGCCGGTCTCGAGATCGACGATAAACAACTGTGCCTTGCCCGACGCACTGTTGTAGCCGTTGCCAAAAATGGCGAGCCACTTGCCATTCTCGCCCAGCACAATCGAGGCCTGCCCGATCGCCAACCCAAGTTCTGCGTGAGAAAACTCCCACAACACCTTCTTATTGGTCATCGCGCCCGGATTCTCCACGTCAAGGGCGAAATAGCCCTTTCCACCTGCGCCCGTCGAACCGACCAAAACTGTGCGCCAAGAGGCACTGGTGTCGCCGACGCCCTTGATGTAAGCATCGGCCGCACGCGGAGGCCCATCGACGAGGTAACGGTGGGTATAGCCAGGTTGTGCGAGCTTGTACAAGTTATCGTACCCAGCGGCATTGGGAACGTAAGCGAACTCCTCCACTCCAGTTTCAGCGTTGAAACCGTGCAGCATGCCGTCGTTGGCCCCGACGTACAGCATCTTCCTGCGCGTCTTGAACGCATCGCTGTACTTACGCGTCGCATACGCGGCGCGCACCTCGGTCGTCAATATCCCTGATGAACCGTAGCCATAATCTTCCGACCCGACGAAAAATGGATCGGAATTGATGATGTCGCCGAGGCGCCTGGAGCGATTGCGCAAGGTTCCACCGACGGACCTCTCCTTGCTCTGGTCACCGCGCAGCCAGTTAAGGACCTCTTCCGACTTCAAGGCAGTCTGCTGCGCAGACGAGAGGTTGCTCCAGGTGAAGGTCGTGCCCGCCGGCGGTGATGTGTCTGGGCGCCAAGTCAGGATGTTGCGCGCGCTCGCTGATGGGATCAGGGAACTGGCGCTCCAGGTTGGTATGCTGGCCGCATCGCCGTTGGTAGTATTGAGCTTGAAAGCCGAGATCTCACTCGTCCATCCAGCGCTCTCGAAGGTGACCTGATAGATTAGGCTGCCCGACGACAGGCGGTTGGAGTTGGTCGCCACGGCCGCGGAGGAACTGGTGCGGTCGGCGATCTTGGCCAGGGTATCACCCAGCGCCTTCGAGAACTCGTCCGGATTCTTGGCACTGAAAAAATCGCCGCGCCCGTTGACCGCCGCGTGCAGCAGATCGTCCACCTGGTTGCTCGCTCCGTCGGGCCAGGTGATGGTCTTGTCGGTGCCGATCGCGGAAAAGGCCTCGTCGGGCTTGATCGCCCCCTCGACGCCGAGGCCGATGCCGAAGGTCACCATGTGCTGCCAGAACGCCGGGTCGATGATCGAGGTCGGCACCCGGTTGGCGACATCGGTGCGCAAGTCGCGCTTCCAGTAATACATCGCGATGTCTGCGAGGGTGTTGCTGTAAGTGTCGGTGAAGGGCGACACCGCCTTGTAGGAATAAGAGGTTCCGTCGGGGCTGGTGACCGTCGGCCCTGCCGTGCCATCGACGTTCTTGCGCGCGTCGGCGGTGGCTGCGGCGCCTTCGTTCCAGTAGCCGTCGGTCATCATGATGGTGTAGCTGTGCCGGCAGGACAGATCCTTGCCGCCAGCGACACCGGGCGTGGTGCTCCACGGCCCCGTCGCGTCGCTGTTCTCGAAATATTGCCCGGCAGCATCGAGAGCACGGCGCAGCGGGGTCGCCGCAGTCGGCTGCAAGCCGAACAGCCAGTCGAAGAAGGCCTTGCGATCGGTACCGGAGAAAGTCCGCACTCCGCGCTCGATCGTCGTCAGGTTCTTGCCATCAACAGTCTTCGAGTCGGCCTTGTTGATGCGGCCGTACCCGATTCTGATCGCACTGCCCAGGACGCCAAAGGCGCGGCTCACGCCCGCCTTGGCCGCGTAGTTACGCGTGCGGTAGTACGAATACCAGTTGGCAAAGTTCTGACGTTCGTCCTTGTCGGACGCATCGAGCTTTCCATCGCCATTCAGATCGACTGTCCCGGGGCCCGACGTCGCCCCGACATCCACTCGGGTGAAGCAGTCGTTGTCACCGGTCGTGCCGTCACAGCCGGCATTCGACGCGTTGAATACGAAATAGTGAGCCGCGGCCTTGGCACCCGCAAACTCGTCAGCGGCCCCTGTGTAGTACCACGTCGCACGAAAATCCTTGCTCAGGTCGACGACAGACGACGTATGGTTCCCCGAACTGTCGAGTTTGTAGCCGTCGAACCACGCCGCGGTGAAACTGGCGTTGCCAAGCGAGGTGCCGCTTTCGTTCAATGCAGGCGGATAGACAACGTTCGGATCGTAATAGACCTTGTTGTATCCGGCCCAACGCGCACGCCGCAGGTTGTACGAGCCATACGTTTCGTCCGGCATGAAGGACCAGTACATCGACCCGGAGTCGTCATGGATGTACATCAGATTGGGCTCGATCGTTCCACCCAGGTACAAGGGCACCTGCGAGACATCGAAGGTCAACGTCGCCGCCGAAGCACTTCCAATACTGATCAGCACGCCGGTAACTAGTGTGGGTAAAAAGGCCATCCTTGGGACAGCAACCGTTGGCCTACTCGCCAGCCGCCGTGTCACACTCGAACTGATCGAACGATCGAACGCGCCCATGACCCTCTCCCTTATTCCCGCTTGAAACTGCTTTCTAGCACCACGACCGCATCCCGAGTTCCGCCTACACCCCGGCTGGTCACCTTGAAGGCATCGATCGTCTTAGCAACTCCCGCCTCGAGCGAAGGCCCGCCAACTGCCGGCTGCCGTTCGACGAAATAACGTGGAGCCTCATTCACCTGCGCAATGTTGCTGTGTATTGTTGCCACCTCACCAGCTTCGCTGCAGTAATCAAAGAGGTGGCCATATTCCAGCCAACCCTCCCCGTCTGTAGCGGCGTTGTAGATGAACGCCCGTACAGTACTGGAGTTGCTCTCGACATCAAAAGCGACATCACCGTCGAATTTGTCAATGCACCGATTCATCAACGCCTCCTCCCCGCGTCTGAGCGCGGTTTCAGCTGCCTGAAAGGCAATGTTGCGATCGCGAAGATTACCGGCCATGCGTTCCTGCTGAGTTGTGGTCTGCATGGCTGTCAGTCCAATCATGGTGATAACCAGCAGCATGATCAGCCCCATAATCAGCGCGGAGCCTCGCTGAACATGCCTCACCAAGGCACAATCACGGATGTCGGAAACGGAAATTGGGGCGCTCATGGCAGTCGGTTTCTGAGTGCAATCGTCTGAACAAATGTCTGCCGCATTAACTTATCGGCCGAAGGCGTGAGTTCGTCGCTTGGCAGTTCGCCGGCAGACGGAAACCAATAACTCTGAGATTCCTTCAAGCTCTGCTCTTGCGACGCCAGTAGCAGGTGCAATTGCACGGAAACGACATTAGGCCAATCGTCAGCGCCGAGATCCCCGACCCGCGCATAAACTCCTCCACCATTCTCGAGTTCGAAGAATGCCCGCAGACCGACGACGCCATCGACAATTTCCTCATCGACACCATTGACCCGACGATAAAGCGACACAATAGGGGCGCCGCTCGCTGTCTTGCGTCCTGAGTCTCGCAGGAAAAAGGCCACCTGCTCGAAACGCATGATTTGAGCATCCTTACCATAAGTCTTAGAAAGCTTACTGGTCGGGCCGTCGACGTCGCTGTTCGCCGACGCTGCATGCGCGATCGTCACCTTGTTAGTCTCAATCACCTTCCCGTCCTTGTCCTTTGCCCCTTCCTCATCGCCATCGCAGGTTGATGCATCCTTACCCTCGGACACGGTAGTTGCCCTGAACAGATCACCCGAACGGCAATCAGTCACCAGCAAGACGTCGTTATCCTTGAACTTGTCAGGATTGCAGGCAATCTGAATGTTGGCGTTGTTCGTCGACAGTTGCCCGACTAGATTGATCGCTTTTGGCGAGGAACGATGAATGACCAAGACATCAGAATTCGCCACACCCTTCAATGCGCCTGCATCGACAAAGGACACGGCAGCATCTCCGTATGAATAGCCTGTTACCGGGATAATTGGCTTTACAGCATCGACCGGCGGGTCATTTGCAATCACGTTCATGGTTACGGGACTGCGGCTTCCACAACCGAGAAACCCTGCCATCCGAATGTCGTAACTCAGTGCATCCAAGGCGACGCGACCATTCTCCTGCAACCGAGAAAGCGACTCGTTATAGCCGTAGGTCGTCCGACTGGAGAAGAACACATAGGTCACCCCAGAAAGCACGAGCATTCCAATGACCAACGAAACCATCAACTCAACTAGCGTGACACCAGATTGTTCGTAGCGAAGAGGAGCTACCATCCTCCCACACAAGGAATGGCGCGAGTTTTCTAATCTCGAAACTTTTGTCATAGCTGCCCCATCACCGAAATAGACTGCGTGTCTACTCCACGGTTGCTTTCGTCCGCCCAACGAATTTGAATGATGATGAAGTCCCCGGTCCCCATACAGTTCTGAGAGGCGGGATTGGAAGTACGGCAAATCATGGCTTCAGCAGCGGGAAACGCCGTCATGACAGCAATCGCCCAATCACTGACGGCCCTATTGGCGCTCCCTTTCAACACGTCCCCGGAGACGGCAACACTCTTTCCATCTACCGTCGTGAACGCGTCGTAATTGTCGGCCACGTTCGGATCTGGCGTCTCGAGCCTAAAGTTGGCGACAAAAGCAACATCGGAGCGCATGCGGTCGAGCATGTCATACGCCAGGATCGTAGCCTGCGAACGTTGCATGGCCCCCTGATTGACGCGCAGGGACGCGACCTGCAGCCCGGCAAGGCCAAGCAGACCGATCGAAAGGATCACGACGGCGATCAGAACCTCGAGGAGACTGGTTCCCCCCTGAAGGCGACGCGACTCGAGCGAAAGCGGCATCTCGCACCTCCCTATCAGCTACACGCCTTGCGGCTCACTGCGATCCGGCCCGCACCGAGGATCGACACTTCACGCTTGCGATCTGACCCGCTCGGACAGTCGTGCGGATTCAGCGTGAACGTGATTGCTCCGGTCGCCAACCCGCCGCGACCGTTAAAGCCGATCGACACTGTTTTGGGGGTGAGCCCGAGATCGCGAAGCGCCTCGTGCCGGACCAGCGCCAGATCCGTATTGCAGGCCACCCCTGGGTTGATGAACCAGCCGTTGCCAAGGTCGGCCTCATCGTCAGCACAAACCATGACATCCGCCCCACGCTTGATCGCCTCGCTGCGCGCGAAGTTGAGCGCGGCGATGAACTCATTGGTCTGCGTGGTGATGCGGCTGTTCACGATCATGTCGCGCAGGCTGGGGAAGGCAATGCCGGCGATGATGCCCATCACCGCCACCACCACCATCAATTCGATCAGCGTGAAACCTTTTTCGGCCCGCATGTTTCCACCTATGTGCTTGAGCGTGACCTTAACCGCGCGACGCGGCAACGTCTTGCCCCGTGCGACGAGTGGCTTTTGCGGCAAGACAAACGGAATGGACGCCCGCCGACTCCGCAGCGGCGGGCGAGACTTCGCCTCGCGCATCGCCGTGCGCCGAGAGCGGCATCGAGTAGCGGACAGGTCGGCCGGTACTGCGGCCGCGGCGTTGAATGTTCGGGTTCAGGCCCAGGTATCGACGATGCCGCCCGCCGTGCCGGTGGGCATCGGCGGCGGCGCCGGAATGGCCTGCAGGAGCTGCATTGCGCTCTGCTCCTGCGTTTCGATCGCCTTCTTCAGCACCGAAACCGAGGCTTGCTGCTGAACTTGGGACATGGCATTGCTGCTTGCCGCAGCAGCGATGGATGAAATATCCATGATCGACTCCTTGTGGCGCAAACACCCTGCCCCTGGCTGGAAGCAGGTGTCGTGAATGCTTTAACGGCCGATGTCGACAGAATTTGAGGGCGGGATCGCCGACTCATTCATCCGGCCTGAGCCAGTTCTCAATCTGCAGATGTTCTAAACGACCGAACTCGCGCTCGTTGTCCGTGACCAGCACCGCGTTGAGCGCAAGCGCATGGGCGGCAATCCACAGGTCGTTGGCACCGATCGGCGTCCCCATGCGCTCGAGTTCAGCGCGTACGAGACCATATCGATGACTGACGGTCGCATCGAGCGGCACCACCCTGAGCCCTGCCACAACTGCGGCAAGACGCTCGCGGTTACGCTGGCGCTGGGCGCTCTTTTCGACACCCAGTTCGAGCTCACCGAGCACAATGGGAGAAAGCAGGATCTCACTCGCCGCGATACGCTCCAAACGCGCGCGCACCGCGGCCTGCCCCTGCAGCGCAGCAATGAATATGTTGGTGTCGAGGAGGTAGGCCACGCGCTCAATCCCAGGCGGGAACGGCGTCAGCATCGAGGTCGGCAGGCGCCTCGACATCCAGCCCCCCCTCGTCCCAGCAGGCACGAAACGCATCGGCTGCCGTACGCGGGCCGTCGGGCGAGAGGCGGGCAACAACGCGCCCTCGGCGCGTGATCGCCACTTCTTCGCCCGCTTCCACCGCGGCGAGCAAGGCAGAAAAATGCGCTTTTGCCTCGACGACGGGAACAGATCGCATCGCTCACCTCGAAAATGACCAAGTGGTCACATCATAGGCCGGAGAGCAAATCGGGGCAATGCTGCGTAGCGAGCGCTGAGGAGCTTTCAATCCGAAATCACCTCCCGCCGAATCAGTCGCGGAAATTGCCGTACTGCAGCGGGAAGTCGGTGATCTGCTTCTTGACCAGCGCGATCGCCTCCTGCAGCACGTCGCGCTTGGCGCCGGAGACGCGCACCGCGTCGCCCTGGATGGCGGCCTGGACTTTCATCTTGCTGTCTTTGAGCAGCTTGACGATCTTCTTGGCGAGGTCCTGGTCGACGCCGACGCGCACCTTCACTTCCTGCTTGACCTTGTTGCCGGAGATCTTCTGCACGTCACCGTAGTCCAGGCAGCGGACGTCGACGTTCTTCTTGGTCATCTCGGGCAGCAGGATGGTCTTGATCTGGTCGAGCTGGAAGTCGCTGTCACCGTAGAGGGTGAGCAGCTTCTCGGCGTGCTCGATCTTGGCGCTGGTGCCCTTGAAGTCGTGGCGGCCGTCCACCTTGCGGTTGGCCTGCTCGACTGCGTTGCGCAGCGAGGGCTGGTCGACCTCGGACATGATGTCGAAAGACGGCATCGCTTCGTTCCCTTCGCCGACTCAGCCGAAGTGGCAGATGTAGTGATACGGCTCGCCCGAGACTTCGATGTCGAAGCTGGAATTGCCCGGCACATTGTAGGACTCGCCTGCGCCGTAGGTCTTCCACTCCGTCTCGCCCTTCAGGCGAACGCGGCACGAACCGGCGACGCCTTCCATGATCTCGGGGGCGCCGGTGTTGAAGGTCAGCGTGGCGGGCAGGATGACGCCGACGGACTTCTTCGTGCCGTCAGCGAACTGAATGCCGTGGCTGACGCACTTGCCGTCGAAATAGACGTTGGCCTTGGTGGTGACGGTGATGCCGTCGATCTTCTCGGTGACGCTCATGTGTTTCCCTATTCGATGCCGATCAGTTTCTGGATGATGGCCTTGGCGACGAAGCCGATGAAGCCGAGCCCCAGCCCGACGAACATCCACATCGCGCCGTACTTGCCCGCCTTCGACTCTTTGGCGAGGTTGCCGATGATGAACAGCATGTAGAGGATCAGCGCCGTGAAGCAGACCTTGAGGGAGATGTCCTCGAATTCTGCAATCGTCAGGCCGAAGATCAGTACGTCGTTGTCCATCACCGGATTTCCGTTTCTCAGCTTCGATCAGCCGCGCTTGGCCCTGGCGTTGGCGGCGATGCGCATGCGCAGCGCGTTGAGGCGGATGAAGCCGTGGGCGTCCTTCTGGTTGTAGGCGCCCTGGTCGTCTTCGAAGGTGGCGATCGTCGGGTCGAACAGCGAGTCGGTCTTCGAGTCGCGGCTGACGACGATGACGTTGCCCTTGTAGAGCTTGACGCGCACCCAGCCGTTGACCGTCTGCTGCGTGTTGTCGATGAGAGCCTGCAGCGCGAGGCGCTCGGGGCTCCACCAGTAGCCGGTGTAGATCATGCTGGCGTAGCGCGGCATGAGGTCGTCCTTGAGGTGGGCGACTTCGCGGTCGAGCGTGATCGATTCGATGGCACGGTGGCCCTTGAGCAGGATGGTGCCGCCCGGGGTTTCGTAGCAGCCGCGGCTCTTCATGCCGACGTAGCGGTTCTCCACCAGGTCGAGACGGCCGATACCGTGCTTGCCGCCGAGCTCATTGAGCTTGGCGAGCAGTTCGTGCGGCTTCATGCGGGTGCCGTTGATGGCGACGAGGTCGCCCTTCTCGAATTCGAGATCGACGTATTCGGCGGCGTCCGGCGCCGCTTCGGGCGACACCGTCCAGCGCCACATGGATTCCTCGGCTTCGGCGGCCGGGTTCTCGAGGTGGCGGCCTTCGAAGGAGATGTGCAGCAGGTTGGCGTCCATCGAATAGGGCGAGCCGCCCTGCTTGTGCTTCATCTCGATGGGGATGCCGTTCTTTTCCGCGTAGGCGAGCAGCTTCTCGCGCGACAGCAGGTCCCACTCGCGCCACGGCGCGATGACCTTCACGTTGGGCATCAGCGCGTAGTAGCCGAGCTCGAAACGGACCTGGTCGTTGCCCTTGCCGGTGGCGCCGTGCGACACGGCGTCGGCGCCGGTGGCGCGCGCGATCTCGATCTGGCGCTTGGCGATCAGCGGACGGGCGATGGAGGTGCCGAGCAGATACTCGCCTTCATAGATGGTGTTGGCGCGGAACATCGGGAAGACGAAGTCGCGCACGAACTCCTCGCGCAGATCATCGATGAAGATGTTCTCGGGCTTGATGCCGAACTGCAGCGCCTTGGCGCGCGCGGGTTCGAGCTCCTCGCCCTGGCCGAGGTCCGCGGTGAAGGTGACCACTTCGCACTGGTAGGTGTCCTGCAGCCACTTCAGGATGACCGAAGTATCCAGACCGCCCGAGTAGGCGAGCACTACTTTCTTGACGTCGCTCATGCTGTTTTCCTGTGTCTTCCGTGCTTGCGCACTTTTTGAGTAAGCAATCAGTCCTCGATGCGGCCACGCATGAGGAATTCCATCAGCGCCTTTTGGGCGTGAAGCCGGTTCTCCGCCTCGTCCCACACGACCGACTGCGGGCCGTCGATGACCTCGGCGGTCACTTCCTCGCCACGGTGCGCCGGCAGGCAGTGCATGAACAACGCGTCCTTGTGCGCGACCGACATCATCTCGGCGTCGACGCACCAGTCGGCGAAGGCCTTCATGCGCTTCTCGTTCTCCGCTTCCCAGCCCATCGAGGTCCACACGTCGGTGGTGACGAGATCGGCGCCGCGGCAGGCGTCCATCGGGTCGGCGAACTGCTCGAAGTTGTCGGTGCCATAGAGTCCGGCGCGCTCGGGCTCGACTTCATAGCCCGGCGGAGTGGATACATGGACGTTGAAATCCAGCACCTCGGCTGCCTGCAGCCAGGTGTTGCACATGTTGTTGCTGTCGCCGATCCACGCCACCGTCTTGCCCTGGATCGGGCCGCGGTGCTCGATGTAGGTGAAGATGTCGGCGAGGATCTGGCAGGGGTGGTATTCGTTGGTGAGGCCGTTGATGACCGGCACGCGGGAGTTCGCCGCGAAGCGCTCGACGATCTCCTGCTCGAAGGTGCGGATCATCACGAGGTCGCTCATGCGCGAGATGACCTGGCCGGCGTCCTCGACCGGCTCGCCGCGCCCGAGTTGCGAGTCGCGCGTGTTGAGGTAGATCGCCGAGCCGCCGAGCTGCTGCATGCCCGCCTCGAACGACAGCCGCGTGCGGGTGCTGGCCTTCTCGAAGATCATCACCAGCGTACGGTCGAACAGCGGGTGGTAGGGCTCGTAGCGCTTGAACTTGTCCTTGATCCACCTCGCGCGCTCGAACACGTAGTCGTAATCCTCGCGCGTGAAGTCCTTGAATTGCAGGTAGTGCCTGAGTGCGGTCATCGCTTGCGCCCCCTTCATCCCTGCGCGAGAAAGTCGCGGATCATCGGCGCCAGCGCGGCGACCAGCGCCCTCGCGTCGTCCTCGGAGAAGATCAGCGCCGGCAGCAGGCGCACCACGCGGTCGGCGGTGACGCTGATGAGGAGCCCCAGCTCCGCCGCGCTCGCCATGAGCGGACCGCAGGGGCGATCGAGCTCGATACCGATCATCAGGCCGCGGCCGCGGATGTCGACGACGCCAGCGACATCCCTCAGCGCTTCGGCCAGGCCGTTGCGGATGTGAGCGCCGACGGCGACGGCGTTGTCCATCAGCTTGTCGTCGGTGATGGTGTCGAGCGTGGCCAGCGCGGCCGCGCACACCAGCGGATTTCCGCCGAAGGTGGAGCCGTGATTGCCCGGCTTGAACAGCCCGGCAGCGCGCCCCGAGGTGAGGACGGCACCGATCGGCACGCCCGACCCCAGACCCTTGGCCAGCGTCATCACGTCGGGCTTGACGCCCGCGTGCTGCCAGCCGAACCAGGTGCCGGTGCGACCGATGCCGCACTGCACTTCGTCGCAGATCAGCAGCCAGCCGCGCTCGTCGCAGATGGCGCGGACTTCGCGCAGGTAGGCGTCGTCGACCATGTTGACGCCGCCCTCGCCCTGGATGACTTCGAGCATCACTGCGACCACGCTGTGATCGTGCTCACCCACGTGGCGGATCGCCTCGATGTCCTTGTACGGCACGCGGATGAAGCCCGACACCAGCGGTTCGAAACCGGCCTGCGCCTTGCGGTTGCCGGTGGCCGACAGCGTGGCCAGCGTGCGCCCGTGAAAGGCGTTCTCCATCACGATGATGTGCGGCAGCTCGATGCCCTTGGTGTGGCCGTACATGCGCGCGAGTTTGATCGCACCTTCGTTGGCCTCGGCGCCGGAGTTGCCAAAGAAGACTTCGTCCATCCCGGAGACTTCTGCGAGGCGGTCGGCGAGCCGCTCCTGCAGCGGGATGCGATACAGATTGGAGGTGTGGAGCAGCTTTCCGGCCTGTTCGGCGATGGCGCGCACGAGCCGCGGATGATTGTGGCCGAGGGTGGAAACGGCGATGCCCGACAAGGCATCGAGATAACGTTTGCCAGCCTCGTCATACATCCACACCCCTTCGCCGTGGGTGAAAGCCACCGGGAGCCGGGCGTAGGTATTCATGACATGGGACATGCGAAACCCCGAACAGGACGAAGCACAGAAACGCACACGGCGGCATGGGCCGCCGTGCAGGAATAGCGCTGAATCTTAAGCCAAAACCGCTCGACCTGTACATATCCCGCGGCTTTGCGGGCCTTTCCGCGCACAGGCGCCCCGCCGCGCAGGACCGGCGACTGCGCGGACCGTGGGCATCCGTTTCTGCTAGAATCACGGCCGTTTTGAGCAAAGTTGCGTCAGACGACAACGCCAGAACACCCCGTAGCCGCCAAGGCGTGAGACATGAACCAGAAGATCGAAAACTTCGTCATCATCGGGGTCACGAGGGAAGGAAGAAGGTTTCGCCCGAGCGACTGGGCCGATCGTCTGTGCGGCGTGATGTCGGCGTTCGGCGCCGACCGCCGCATGGCCTACTCCCCCTACGTGCGCCCCGGCTGCACCCTGAAGGGAGACAAGACCGTTCTGGTCGATGCGCGACTCCACGACGTGGAGCCGCTGGCGTACCGATTCTTGATCAACTTCGCCCACGACAACGAACTGCAGCTCGACTGGATGGGCGACACGCCGATTTGATCCATCGACCATACGGTCGCGCTCAAGCGCGACTTTCTCGGTCAAGCGCAGAAAATCAAAAAGCGACCCGCAGGTCGCTTTTTTGCTGCAGGACGAACCTGCTACAACCGGATCGCAGAACGATCAGGCAGCCATCGACTTGACGGCAGCCGACAGGCGGCTCTTGTGGCGAGCGGCCTTGTTCTTGTGGATGATGTCCTTGTCAGCGATGCTGTCGATGGTGCTCATCGAGGTGCGAAAGACCGACTGAGCCGCCGCCTTGTCGCCACCCACGATAGCCTTGCGAACGGCTTTGATCGCGGTGCGCAGGCGCGAACGAAGACTGGCGTTGTGAGCGCGAGCCTTGGTTGCCTGGCGGGCGCGCTTGCGGGCTTGAGCCGAGTTGGCCATAACGTGATTCCTGAATTAGGTGGTTCTTGAAAGCCCGCGATTGTATCCACGAAGAACGCCGGATGCAAGCGAGATTTCCGTTCGAGCGCTTCGGCCGGCTATCATGCCGGCTTTCTCCCGCTTCGGCTCCACCAGGCGCCTCCCCCGCATGAACCTGCTGCGCGCCCTCGCCACCGTAAGTGGCATGACCCTGCTGTCCCGCATCCTCGGTTTCGTCCGCGACTTCGTCATCGCACGCGCCTTCGGCGCCGGCATGGCAACAGACGCCTTCTTCGTCGCCTTCCGCCTCCCCAACCTGCTGCGCAGGATGTTCGCCGAAGGCGCATTCTCGCAGGCCTTCGTTCCCATCCTTGCCGAATACAAGAACAAGCAGGGCTCGGAGGCCACGCACACGCTGGTGAACCGCGTGGCGACGCTGCTCGGCCTGGTGGTCGCGGTGGTGGCCGCGCTCGGTGCGCTCGCGGCACCGGCGATCATCTACGTATCGGCTCCCGGCTTCTCCGGCGACCCGGGCAAGTTCGAGCTGACGGTGGAGCTGACCCGCATCACCTTTCCCTACATCTTCTTCATGTCGCTGGTGGCGCTGGCGGGCGGCGCGCTCAACACCTGGAGCAGATTCGCCATTCCGGCCTTCACGCCGGTGCTGCTGAACCTGAGCTTCATCGGCATGGCGCTGTTCGCCGCGCCCTACTTCGATCCGCCGGTGCTGGCGCTGGCGTGGGCGGTGTTCATCGGCGGGCTGCTGCAACTCGCGCTGCAGCTGCGGCCGCTGCGGCAGATCGGGCTGCTGCCGAAGTTCGACCTCAACCTCTCCGATCCCGGCGTGCGACGCGTCATGAAGCTGATGGCGCCGGCCATCCTCGGCGTGTCGGTGAGCCAGATCTCGCTCCTGATCAACACCATCTTCGCCTCCTTCCTCGAGAGCGGCAGCGTGTCCTGGCTCTACTACGCCGACCGCCTCATGGAATTTCCGTCCGGGCTGCTGGGCGTGGCGCTAGGCACCATCCTGCTGCCGAGCCTCGCCAAGCTGCACGCCGACGACAAGCAAGAGGCGTTTTCGTCGCTGCTCGACTGGGGCCTGCGCCTGACGCTGATGCTGACCCTGCCCGCCGCGCTGGGCCTGGCGCTGCTGTCGGTGCCGCTGGTGGCGACGCTGTTCAACTACGGCGCATTCAGCGCGAGCGACGTCATGCAGACGCGCAGCGCGCTGGTAGCCTACAGCGTGGGGCTGACGGGCCTGATCCTGGTGAAGGTGCTGGCACCCGGCTTCTATGCGCGCCAGGATATCCGCACGCCGGTGAAGATCGCGCTCGTCACCCTCGCCGCCACCCAGTTGATGAACCTTGCCTTCATTCTGCCGCTGCGCCATGCCGGACTGGCGTTGGCGATCGGCCTGGCCTCGTGCCTGAACGCGACGCTGCTGTACCGCGGCCTGCGCCGGCGCAAGGTGTATGTGCCGCAGCCCGGATGGGGCCGCTTCGCGCTCAAGCTATTGGTGGCCCTGGTGGCGATGGGGGCGGTGCTGTGGTTTGGCAGCGGTCCGGAGGCACGGTGGGTGGAAATTCACGGGCTCGAGCGCGGATTGCGCCTGACGGCGGTGATCCTTGCCGGCGCGGTGACGTATTTCGCCACGCTGTTCGCGCTCGGCTTCCGCCTGCGCGATTTCCGCCGCCGCGCTGCGTAGTGACGCTCAGCGCAAGGCGCCATCGGATCGCGACTTGGAGGAGCACTCGCGCTCAAGCGCGCTCCCACCTCGCGTTGCGATGGCGCCGCCTTGCAGGAGCGGGCATGACCGCGGTGACGCATCATGGCACCGGCGGCAGCGGGATCTGGTCGCTGCGCTGCGCACCCGCAGTAAAGCTGCGGCAATCCTGCAGGAATTGACGGATGGCAGCGGTGTGGTACTTGCCGCGGTGCCAGACGAAATTGAAGCTGCGCCGCAGGTCCAGATCGGGCGTCTCGACCGCCACCAGGCTGCCGCGGCGAAAGGCGTCGCGCAAAGCGAGCCGTGAAATGCAGCCGATGCCCAGACCGCTTTCCACAGCCCGTTTCACCGCCTCGGTGTGCTCGAGTTCCAGCCGCGGCGTGATCCCGCGCGGCAGATGCCGCAGCGCTTCATTGAAGGTCTCGCGCGTGCCGGAGCCCAGTTCGCGCAGGATCCAGGGCTGCACCGCCAACTCCTCCGCTGTCGCGACACGTCGAAGCGCGAGCGGATGGTCCGGCGCGCAGAACACGACAAGTTCATCCTCGACCCAGGGCTCCGAGTCCAGTTCGGCATCACGCACCTGGCCTTCAATCAGGCCGAGGTCGATTTCGTAATGCAGCAGCTGGCTGGCGATCGTCGCGGTGTTGTGCACCTGCAACTGCACCCGGCTCTCGGGATGGCGCTGCAGATAGCCGGCGACGATCAGCGGTAGCAGGTAGTTGCCGATGGTCAGCGTGGCGCCGACGCGCAGATCGCCCAGGCCGCGCTCGCCGCGCAGCATGGCTTCGATCTCGGCGGCGCGGTCGAGCAGTTCGACCGCGCGCGGCAACAGCAGTCGCCCCTGTTCGTTCAGCCGCAGGCGCTTGCCGTGGCGATCGAAGAGCTGCTGCGAAAACTGGTTCTCGAGCTCGGCCAGCGCAGAACTCGCAGCCGACTGCGACAGGCTCAGCGCCTCGGCGGCACGAGACACGCTCTCGCTGCGGGCAACGGCGACGAAGACCTCGATCTGGCGGATCGTGTATCGCATATCTATTTAACCGATGAGTTATATCCGAATTATTCGCTTAATCGGTAAGTCACGCATCCCTAAAATTGCTTCAACGTCCTTACGAGCTACCGGATCACCATGAGCAACCTGCGCACCGAACGTGTCCTCAGCGTCCGTCACTGGAACGAGTCCCTCTTCACCTTCCGCACCACCCGCGACCCCGGCCTGCGCTTCGAGAACGGCCAGTTCGTCATGATCGGGCTCGACGTCGACGGTCGCCCGCTGACGCGCGCCTACAGTATCGCCAGCCCGAACTACGAGGAGCATCTGGAGTTCTTCAGCATCAAAGTGCCTGACGGCCCGCTGACCTCGCGCCTGCAGCATCTCAAGGAAGGCGACGAGATCGTCGTCAGCAAGAAGCCCACCGGCACGCTGGTGCTGCACGACCTGCACCCCGGCAAGCACCTCTACCTGCTGTCGACCGGCACCGGGCTGGCGCCTTTCATGAGTGTGATCCAGGACCCCGAGACCTACGACCGTTTCGAGAAGGTGATCCTGGTGCATGGCGTGCGCACGGTGTCCGAGCTGGCCTATTCGGACTTCATCACCCGCGAGCTGCCGGAGAACGAATTCTTCGGCGACTTCGTGCGCGAGAAGCTCATCTACTATCCCACCGTGACCCGCGAGCGCTTCCGCAACATGGGCAGGGTCACCGACCTCATCGAGTCGGGAAAGCTGTTCGAGGACATCGGCCTCGCGCCGCTGCACCCGGCCCGCGACCGGGTGATGATCTGCGGCAGCCAGGCGATGATCACCGATACCTGCAAGCTGCTCGATGCACGCAATTTCCGCGTCTCGCACCGTATCGGCGAACCGGGTGACTACGTGATCGAGCGCGCCTTCGTGGAGAAGTAAGGCGTGGCGCCAGCGCTGGGGTAAACTGTTGGGCTTGCACTGCGGCGCGTCTCTTCGGACACGCTTCGCCGCAGCAAGCCTGAACAATCCCCTTTTGCAGGAATCCCAGCGTGGCCCAATACGTCATGTCGATGCTGCGGGTGTCGAAGATCGTCCCGCCCAAGCGTCAGATCATCAAGGACATCTCCCTCTCCTTTTTCCCCGGCGCGAAGATCGGCCTGCTCGGCCTGAACGGCTCGGGCAAATCCACCGTGCTGCGCATCATGGCCGGCGTCGACAAGGAGTTCGACGGCGAAGTCCAGCACCTGGCGGGCCAGCGCATCGGCTACCTGCCGCAGGAACCGGAACTCGACCCCGGCAGGACGGTGAAGGAAGAAGTGGAATCCGGCCTGGGCGAAATCCTCGAGGCGCGCCAGAAGCTGGAAGAGGTCTACGCGGCCTACGCCGAACCCGATGCCGATTTCGACAAGCTCGCTGAAGAGCAGGCGAAGTACGAGAACATCCTGGCGACCGCGGGCAGCGACATCGACAACCAGATGGAGATTGCCGCCGACGCGCTGCGCCTGCCGCCCTGGGACGCAGCGATCGGCAATCTCTCCGGCGGCGAGAAGCGCCGCGTCGCGCTGTGCAAGCTGCTGCTGTCCAAGCCCGACATGCTGCTGCTGGACGAACCCACCAACCACCTCGACGCCGAATCGGTCGAGTGGCTGGAGCAGTTCCTGACGCGCTTCCCCGGCACCGTGGTGGCCGTCACCCACGACCGCTACTTCCTCGACAACGCCGCCGAGTGGATCCTCGAACTCGACCGCGGCCACGGCATCCCGTGGAAGGGTAACTACTCGTCCTGGCTGGAGCAGAAGGGCGACCGCCTGGCGCAGGAAGCCAAGCAGGAAGCCGCACACCAGAAGGCGATGAAGACCGAACTGGAATGGGCGCGCTCCAATCCCAAGGCGCGACAGGCCAAATCCAAGGCGCGTCTGGCCCGCTACGAGGAAATGGCCAGCGTCGAATACCAGCGCCGCAACGAAACGCAGGAAATCTTCATCCCGCCCGGCGAGCGCCTGGGCGACAAGGTGATCGAGTTCAACGGCGTGACCAAGGCCTTCGGCGACAAGCTGCTGATGGACAACGTCAGCTTCAGCATTCCGCCGGGTGCCATCGTCGGCGTGATCGGCCCCAACGGCGCGGGTAAATCGACGCTGTTCAAGATGATCGAGGGTCGCGACAAGCCGGACGCAGGCGAAGTCGTCATCGGCTCGACGGTGAAGATCGCCGCGGTCGACCAGACGCGCGAAGGCCTGGCCAACGACAAGACCGTGTTCGAGGCGATCTCGGACGGCGCCGACGTGCTCACCGTGGGCCGCTTCGAGATGCCCAGCCGCGCCTACATCGGCCGCTTCAACTTCAAGGGTGGCGACCAGCAGAAGATCGTCGGCAATCTGTCGGGCGGCGAACGCGGCCGGCTCCACCTCGCCAAGACGCTGATCCAGGGTGGCAACGTGCTGCTGCTGGACGAACCGTCCAACGACCTCGATGTGGAAACGCTGCGGGCGCTGGAAGATGCGCTACTGGAATTCGCCGGCTGCGCGATGGTGATCTCGCACGACCGCTGGTTCCTCGACCGCATCTGTACGCACATCCTGGCGGCCGAAGGCGATTCGCAATGGACCTTCTTCGCCGGTAACTTCCACGAATACGAGGAAGACAAGAAGAAGCGCCTGGGCGAGGAAGGCGCCAAGCCCAAGCGCATCCGCTACAAGCCGATCACGCGCTGACCGGTTGAAAAGCGGCAGCCCCCGGTGGCGGAGGCTGCCGGGTGCGATTGGCTCTGCGACTGACTTAGCGGCCGCCGGAGCAGCCGCAACCGCCGCCACCGCCGCCGCACGAGCCGGCCGAGGCAGCGTAGCTCGGCGCAGTCTGGTCCAGCGCTTCGAGTTGGATCTTGAAATCGATCACGATGTTGCCGGGCTCGCGCGCCACGTACTGGATGCCCACCTGGTTGCCGTAGCGCTGCTGGATCTGGTTGAGCAGGGGCACGGGATCGTGGTCGTTCACGAAGCGCATGGTCTCGCCGTCGTCGAGCGACTCGAGCGCACCGAAAATCGCCGCGTGACGAAATCGCTTGGCCACGCCACGCGCGTCGAAACCAAACACCGCATTGTCGATAACAGGCAGTTCGCTCATCGGAATCCTTCCTCGGGTAGATCGGCGCCAGGCGCGCCGCAGGCTTCGCATCGTGCCGCCCCGGAACAGCGAAAGCCTTGAGCCAGAACAAGAATCCGCAGCTCGATCACGACGCGCTGACATCACGCTACGATGGCGGGCAGAGCCCGACCGCGCCCCACCGCATGCAACGTCCGCGAGGAGAATCCCGATGTCCATGAGCTATGAACAGCATCTCGATGAAGTCACCACGCTGATCTACGAACGCCACGACCTGAGCGAGAAGGCGGCGATCCGCATCGTCATGCTCGCGCAGGAAGACGGCTACTTCAGCGCGCACGACGATGACCCGTCCATCTGCACCCAGGCCCGCGCCGAAGCAGACGCCGAGGAGGTGTTCCGCAAGTACGCCAAGCCGCCTGGCAGCGCCACCGCGGGCGCGAAGCGCAGCCGCTGACCGCCCCTGCCGCAGACAATGCTGCTAGAGTAATCGGCATTGCGCGCCTGAAAGCTCACCTCGGAGATCGATCATGTTCCACCACGCCCTGCGCCGTTTCTCCCTGCTGCTCGCCGCCATCACCCTGCTCGGCCTGTCGGGCTGCGGCTACAACGACTTCCAGCGCCTCGACGAACAGAGCAAGGCGGCGTGGGCCGAGGTGCTGAACCAATACCAGCGGCGTGCCGACCTCATCCCCAATCTGGTGAGCACGGTGAAGGGCGAGGCCAACTTCGAACAGGAAACGCTGACCAAGGTCATCGAGGCGCGTTCGCGTGCGACAGCCATCCAGGTCACGCCGGAAACGCTGAACGACCCTCAGGCCATGGAGCGCTTCCAGCAGGCGCAGGGCCAACTCGGCAGCGCGTTGTCAAGGCTGCTGGTGGTGGCCGAGAACTACCCCAGCCTGAAGGCAAACCAGGCGTTCCAGGAGTTGCGGGTGCAACTCGAGGGCACGGAGAACCGCATCACGGTGGCGCGCAACAAGTACATCGAGACCATCCAGCAATACAACGTGCTGGCGCGCAGCTTCCCGACCAATCTCACCGCGATGATCTTCAGCTACGCGCCCAAGGCCAGCTTCACCGTCGCCAACGAGGCCGAGATCTCGCGTCCGCCGACGGTCGACTTCGGCAAGTCCACGCCGGCCCGCTGAGCCACTTCGTCATGCTGCGGGCCGTCGCCCTGCTGCTGCTCGCGCTGCTGTGGCCAGCGCTGGCGCCGGCACAAGCGCTGCAGCCGATTCCCCCGCTGACGGCGCGGGCGATGGATTTGAGCGGAACGCTCGCTCCACAGCAGTTGCAGTCGCTCGACGCGCGGCTGGCCGCCTTCGAGACCGAACGCGGCACGCAGATCGTCGTCCTGATGCTGCCGTCCACCCAGCCGGAAGAGATCGCCGCCTACGCCTTCCGGGTGGCGGATGCGTGGAAGATCGGTCGTCGCGATATCGGCGACGGCATACTCGTCGTGGTGGCGAAGAACGATCGGCGCATCCGCATCGAGGTCGCACGCGCGCTCGAGGGCGCGATCCCCGACGTCGCCGCCTTCCGCATCATCGACCGGATCATCACCCCCGCCTTTCGCACGGGAGACTTCGCCGGCGGGCTGGAGCAAGGCGTGGACGCACTGATGGCGCTCGTGCGCGGCGAGAGCCTTCCGCTTCCCGCCGCGACGCGGGATACGGACGGCGAGTTCGCCATCGCTGACCTTGCCGCCTTCCTATTTGTCGCCGTGCCGGTCATCGGCGCGGTGCTGATGGGCGCGCTCGGGCGCAAGCTCGGCGCGCTCGCAACCGGCGGCGCCGCGGGCTTCGTCGTCAAGCTGCTCACCGGCAGCCTGTTGCTGGCGGGCTTTGCCGGTGTGCTCGCCCTGCTGTTCGTCCTCGCGCTGGGTGCCGGCGGCCGTGGCGGCGGTAGCGGCGGTGGCATGCGGCGCGGCGGTCCCATCATCTGGGGCGGCGGCGGGCGCGGTGGCGGTGGCGGTGGTGGCTTCAGTTCGGGCGGCGGCGGCAGCTTCGGCGGCGGCGGCGCTTCGGGGAGTTGGTGATGGAGATACTTCGTCTGCTCCGCCATCTCTGGCTTGACACCGGCGATGCGCGCCGCGCGCTGGGCGATGACGGCCTTGCACGCATCGAGGCCCGCATACGCAGCAGCGAGACCACGCACAGCGGCGAAATCTGCGTCTGTGTCGAAGCCGCGCTGCCCGGCCACCTGCTGTGGCGCCACCTCCGCAGTGGCGAGTCGTTCGCGCGCCTGAGCCGTGAGCGCGCCATCGAACTGTTCAGCGCGCAGCGGGTTTGGGACACCGAAGCCAACAACGGTGTCCTCATCTACCTTCAACTGGCCGAGCACCGCGTCGAAATCGTTGCCGATCGGGGCGTCAATCGCCATGTCACGCAGGCGCACTGGGACGCCCTGCTTGCCGACGTCTCACAAGCCTTGCGCGCGCGCTCGCTCGCGGATGGCATCGGCCAGGCCATCGACGGCGTGGGAGACGCGTTGCAACGCCATTTCCCCTGGCGCGGCACGTCGGAAGTCAGAAACGAGGACGAACTTCCCGACAGGCCGACGCTGCTCTAGGGCCCGCGATCCGCAACCATGCGTTGCCCCGTTGCCACGAAAGCCGTCGCCTTCGTCCGCCGTCTGCCCGCTCATCGGACGCGTCCCGTATGCCTGTGCTATTGTTCGAACTGAGGCGGAAGAATCCGACGATCCCGGTCAGTGCATCCAAGTGACGCCGAACCCGATCACGCCTCGCGAACTTCATATAACAACCCGCGTGCGTGGAGGATTTCTATGGCTGGCAAACAAGACCAATTGAACGAACTTCAGAAGAAGAACCTCGAGGCCGCGATGCGCCTGGCTCAGCTCTCGATCGAGAACTCCCAGCGCATCATGGAAATCCAGGTTTCGACTGCCAAGACCCTCTTCGAGGAAGGCGTGCATAACGCCAAGGCGCTTTCGTCGGTCAAGGATCCGAAGGAGATGATGGATCTGCGCACCCAGTTCGCCCAGAGCACCACCGAAAAGATGCTGGCGTGCGCGCGCGAGATCGCTGAGATCACGACCCGCACGCAGGCTGAAGTCGGCAAGCTGGTCGGCGAGCAACTCACCACGGGCAGCCATGACGTGTTCGAGGCCATGCAGAAGATGTTCAAGGGCATGCCGATCACCGATCAGAATGCCCTGGGTGCGATGCAGACGGCGATGGAAACGACACGCGCCGCCTTCGAGCAGATGACCCGTGCCTCGACTCAAGCCTTCCAGTCTTTCTCGCAGCCGGCAGCCAAGGGTCGCAAGTAACACCGGCAGTCGGTGCGTTGCGCGCGGGTGCGCGCAACGGCCGAACACCAGACGGCGCCGATCGGCGCCGTTTCCATTTCTGTGTTGTCGCGTCGCGGTACCTAATGCCGCCCCTTGGCATCTGACCACTTGGCCGCGGCGAGATCGTCGCTTTCGCGCGCGTCTACCCATCTTGCGCCGTCGGGGGTCTCCTCGCGTTTCCAGAATGGTGCCCGGGTCTTCAGGTAATCCATGATGAACTCGCAGGCGGCAAAGGCTTCGCCACGATGCGATGCGGCCACGGCGACGAACACGATGCGATCGCCCGGGACCAGCCGGCCCACCCGGTGGATCACCCGCACGCCGAGCAGGGACCAGCGGGCGCGCGCCTGCTCGACGATCTCGCCCAGCGCACGCTCGGTCATCCCCGGATAGTGCTCGAGCGTCATCGCGAAGACGCCGCTGCCGTCATTGGCGTCGCGCACGTAGCCGACGAAGCTCGCCACCGCGCCGACGTCCGTCCTGCCCTCGCCCAGCCCGGCCGTTTCAGCGCCCGGTTCGAAGTCCTCGTGCTGCACACTGATGTGCGATGCGCTCATGGCTATGCTCCGCGCGCCGATTCAGCCGCCGGTTACCGGCGGAAAGAAGGCGACTTCGTCACCGGGGCGCACCGGCGCGCCGCCTGCCGCCATGCACTGGTTGACGGCTGCCTTGACGCTGGGTGCCGACAGTTTCTCCCAGTTGCCCCCCCGACTCACCAGGCACGCACGCACGCCATCGACGCTGCCCACGCCGTCGGGCAGGGGAAAATCCTCGGCAGAGACACCAAGGGACTCACGCAAGGCCGCAAAGTAGAGAATACGGATGTTCATCTAGGGCTCTTCGACCTGTCAGTGCAGCAATTCGGCGTAGGGCAGGAAGCGCACCTCATCGCCGCGCGCAACCGGTGCCCCGGCAGGAATGTCGACCAGACCGTTGGCCCACACGGTCGAGTGAAGTGCGGCGGAACCCTGGCTGACAAACAGCTCCACCCCGCCTGACGGCGTCATCCGGGCACGCAGGAACTCCCTTCGCTTGTCAGGTCGAGGCCAGTCGAACTCCGCTCGCAAGGTGAGCGACGGCGCCGCCACCTGGGCCACCCCTTGTGTTGCCAGCAGGAAAGGCCGGACCAGCATCAGGAAGGTGACGAAACTCGACACCGGATTCCCCGGAAGGCCAATGAAGGCGGCGCCGTGGACCGAACCGTAGGCGAGCGGCTTGCCCGGCTTCATCGCGATCTTCCACATGTCGAGGCTGCCTTCGGCCTCGACGGCCGGCTTGACGTGATCCTCCTCGCCCACCGACACCCCGCCGCTGGTCAGGATCAGGTCATGGCCCTGCGCGGCGCGGCGCAGCACCTCGCGCGTGGCGCCGAGATCGTCGGGGACGATGCCGAAGTCCTCGATTTCACACCCGAGTCCGGCAAGCAGTGCATGCAGCATGAACCGGTTCGAATTGTAGATGCCACCCGGCGGCAGCGCCTCGCCGGGCATGACCAGCTCGCTGCCGGTCGAGAACAGCGCGACCTTGACGCGGCGATGGACCGGCAACTGTGCAATGCCCACCGACGCTGCCAGCGCCACGGCCTGCGGAGTAAGGCGGATACCCGCAGGCAGGATCTCCTCGCCGACGCGTATGTCCTCGCCGGCAAAGCGGACCGCCTCGCCCACGCGTGGCACCTGATTGATGACCACGGCATCGCCAGCCGCTTCGCACAGCTCCTGCATCACGACCGCATCGGCACCGGCCGGCACCGGCGCCCCGGTGAAGATGCGCGCAGCCGTCCCCGCGGCGAGTGGATGGCCTACGCTGCCTGCGGGAATGCGCTGGCTTACGATGAGCCGGGTGCCCGCAACAGGGACATCGGCTACACGCAGCGCGTAGCCGTCCATGGCGGAATTGTCCATCGGCGGCTGGGCGATCGCCGAGCGCTGGGCCACGGCGAGCACACGACCGGCGGCAACCATGGTGTCGACGGTGTCGATCTCGCGCACCGGACGCACGAAGCCGAGCAACTTCGCGTATGCCTCGTCGAAGGAAAGCATGGGAGCGTTCATAGCATGTTGAAGCGGTCAAGGATGAAGGCGGCAATCGTCGCCGGGTCGTTGAGCGGCAGGCGTGGCAGCGGGCACTCGAGGTCGGCATCGGACGCCACCGCGATGACGTGGGGGTTGTCCGGCCATAGCGGCGGCTTGCCCAGCGCCGGGCGATGGATCTCGATCTTCGGAACCGCCGCTTCCTTGTAGCCCTCGATCAGGACGAGGTCGCAGGGCGCGAGCAGGCGCAGCTGCTCGTCGAGCGTGGGCTCCGGCGCGCCGCGCAGTTCATGCATCAGCACCCAGCGGTCGTTGGACAGCATCAGCACCTGGACGGCGCCCGCTTCGCGGTGGCGGTAGGAGTCCTTGCCTGGCTTGTCCAGATCGAAGCCGTGATGCGCATGCTTGATCACCGACACCCGCAGGCCTCGGGCGGTGAAGTGAGGGATGAGCTGCTCGACCAGGGTGGTCTTGCCCGAGCCGGACCAGCCGGCCATGCCTATGACTTTCATCGGATCGCGGGACCGTTCCATGTTGTGATGAATGTTGAGGATAGCGCATGCGGCCGTCTCCCGCCCTTGATCGGCGGCAATCGACACGACCTCGCCGCCGGACCACCGGCCCGCGGCCTCAAGCCGGCGTGTGCGGCGGCGGCAGCGTCTCGAGGAAAGCGACCGCATCGGCCTCGAGCCTGGTGCGTCGCATCGGCGGCAGACTGCGCCACACCACCTTCCCATAGGATTTTTCGATCATGCGCGGATCGCAGATACACAGCACGCCACGATCACGCTCGGTGCGAATGAGCCGGCCGGCGCCCTGCTTCATGTTGATCACCGCGCGCGGCAGCTGGTGATGCACGAAGGGGCTCAGGCCCTGCTTCTGCATGTGCTCGACCCGCGCCGCGAGCACCGGGTCGTCGGGCGGCGCGAAGGGCAGCTTGTCGATGACCACCAGCGACAGCGCGTCGCCCGGCACGTCCACGCCTTCCCAGAAGCTCTGGCTGGCTACCAGCACCGCATTGCCCAGGCGGCGGAAGCGATCGAGCAGCTCGGTGCGCGAGCCCTCGCCTTGCAGCAGCACGGGCAGCGCGTCGCCGCCCTGTTGCAGCCCATCGACGATCAGCTCGTGAATGCGCCGCATGGCGCGCAGCGAGGTGCATAGCACGAAGGCCCGCCCGCGCGCGGCGCGGATCAGCGGCAGCGCGACGCGGGCGACACGCTCGGTGTAATCGGCGGCGTTGGGGTCCGGCATGTCGGCCGGCGCGTAAAGCAAGGCCTGCTCGGCGTAGTCGAAGGGGCTGCCCCAAACCGAGGTCATCGGCGGCGGGTCCATCCAGGCCAGCCCGAGCTCACGGCAGTAGTGGCCGAAATCTGCCTTGCCCACCGCGAGCGTGGCCGAGGTGAAGATCCAGGCCCGCGGATGGCCCTCGAGCTGGCGCTTGAACACGTCCGCCACGTGCAGTGGCGTCGCGTTGAGCGCCAGCGACTGGGAGAACACCTCGACCCAGCGGATGAGATCCTTCTCTTCCGGATTGCGCCAGCGCGCCAGCCGCTGCCCCATTTCCTCGCTGCGGCGCAGGCAGTTGGCCAGCCCCTCGGAGCGCTCTGCCTGGGTGTCGAGCACCGAGTGAAAGGCGTCGAGCGCCTTCTCCAGCGACTCGACCTGCGCATCGAAGTTCTCGCGCTCGGACGCCTGAGCCGCCGACAGCCGCGTCGTGTCGTTGCCGAACACGAGGCGCAGATCGCGTGCCGCCTTTTCGAGCTTGCGCGACTCGTCGATCATCGAGATGCAGTCACGCGCCGCGGCCAGCGTTTCTGAACGGGTGTCGCGCGCGAGCTCGAGCACCTGGGAAGTCGACACTGTCTCACCGAAGAAGAGGCTCGCCGTCTCCGGCAATTGATGGGCCTCGTCGAAGATCACCGCGTTGCAGGCGGGCAGCAGCTCGCCCATGCCCTCGTCGCGCAACATCACGTCGGCGAAGAAGAGATGGTGATTGACCACCACCACGTCGGCTTCCATCGCAGCTCGCCTGGCCTGCATGACGAAACATTCCTTGACGTTCGGGCAGTCCTGGCCGAGGCAATTGTCTCGCGTCGAAGTGGCTGCGACCCACGCTGCCGAGTCCTCGCGCACATCGGTGCATTCGGCCTTGTCGCCGGTGGCGGTGATCTTGGCGAAGCGCGAGATCGCGCGCAGGTCGGCCGCGTCCTGTGCGGTGAGGAAACGCCCGTCACGCTCGTTGCGCTCGAGGTGGTAGGGGCACACGTAATTGGCCCGCCCCTTCAGCAAGGCGATCGAGACCGGCACTTTCAGCGCCGCGCGCACCGTCGGCAGGTCGCGGTTGAAGAGCTGGTCCTGCAGCGTCTTGGTGCCGGTCGAGATGATGACCTTCCCGCCCGCGAGCAGCGCCGGCACCAGATAGGCGAAGGTCTTGCCGGTGCCGGTGCCGGCCTCGGCGACGAGGATGCGGTTGCCCTTGATCGCCTCGGCGATCTTCTGCGCCATCTCGATCTGCTGGGGGCGGGCGCGAAAGCCGGGGATCGCTGCGGCCAGCGGACCGTCAGGCGCGAAGATGGGCGCGGGATCGGACATGCACGTCCTTGATGGGGGATGGCACGGGTACGGGAAGCACGCTCACTCGGTCCGATGCGCCTCGGCGAGGTAGTCGCGCGTGCGCATCTCGATCAGGCGACTGACCGTTCGCACGAACTCGTGCGCGTTCTGGCCTTCCGTGTATAGCTCGTAGGCCGGCGCTTCGGCGCTGACGATCAGCTTCACGCGGTGGTCGTAGAGCACATCGATGAGCCACGTGAACCGGCGCGCCTCGGCGGCATTGCCCGGCAGCATTTTGGGCACGTTCGACAGCACGAGGGTGTGGTTCTCGCGCGCGATCTCAAGATAGTCGTTCTGCGAGCGCGCGCCCTTGCACAAGGTTTCGAAATCGAACCAGATCACACCCGGCGCCTTGCGGATCACCGGCAGCCTGCGCTCCAGGATCTCGACCTCGCCCGTATCTCCCGGCCCACCCGCGAGACGGACGAAATCCTCCTCGAGCTTGCGCTCGGCGATGGCGTCGTGCGGCACCAGGTAGATCTCGAGCGCCTCGAGCGTGCGCAGGCGGTAGTCGGTGCCGTCATCGACCTCGATGACGTCGAAGCTCTTCTTGATGAACTCGATCGTCGGCAGAAAGTTCACCCGCATCAGGCCGTTCGGGTACAGCCCGTCGGGCGGGTAGTTGGTGGTCATGACGAAGATCACCCCACGCGCGAACAGCGCCTCCAGCAGCCGGCCGAGGATCATCGCGTCGGCGATGTCCGACACATGAAACTCGTCGAAGCACAGGAGCCGCGTTCCGGCCGCGATGCGGTCGGCCACCTTCTGCAGTGGGTCGGGCTCGTGGTTGTGGTCCTTCAGGTCATTCTGCACTTCCTGCATGAAGGCGTGGAAGTGCACCCTGCGCTTGCGCTTGTAGGGGACCGCGTCGAAGAAGCAATCCATCAGAAAGCTCTTGCCGCGCCCCACTCCGCCCCAGAAATAAACGCTGCGCGGCTGCGCCGGTCGCGCGAACATCTTGCGCAGCTTCGTGCGACGCGCGGCCTTGAAGCCGACGAGTTCGGAATACAGGCGCTGCAGGCGCGTGGCAGCGGCGCGCTGCGCCGGGTCGGAGGTGAAGCCGCGAGCCTTGAGCTCGGCCTCGTAGGCATCGAGCATGCCGTGCTCGGCCACGTTGAGGATGCGATGGGGCATTGTACGAAGCGACGCGTCGAGGGACAGGAACGTTAACGGAAAAACGGGGCGAGTCGAGAGGGGTTGCCCCCGCTCCCTCACCCCGCGTGGCTCAAGCGCCTATCAGAAGTGCAACGGCCGCTTGTCGCAGGCCAGCGCAGCCTCGTGCACCACTTCCGAGAGCGTCGGGTGGGCGTGGCAGATACGGGCGAGGTCTTCGCTGCAGCCAGCGAACTCCATCGCCACCACCGCCTCCGAAATCAGCTCCGAAGCGTTGGCGCCGATGATGTGCACGCCGAGGATACGGTCGGTAGCAGCATCAGCCAGCATCTTCACGAAACCGGTCGGGTCGCCCATGCCCAACGCACGGCCGTTGGCCATGAACGGGATCTTGCCGACCTTGTAGGCGACGCCCTCGGCCTTGAGCTGCTGCTCGGTCTTGCCGACCCAGGCGATCTCGGGGCTGGTGTAGATGACCCAGGGGATGGTGTCGAAGTTGCAGTGGCCGGCCTGGCCCGCCATCAGCTCGGCGACCATCACCGCCTCTTCCATCGCCTTGTGCGCGAGCATCGGGCCGCGCACCACGTCGCCCACCGCCCACACGCCGGGCAGGTTGGTACGGCAGTGGCCATCGACCTCGATCATGCCGCGCCCGGTGATCTTGAGTCCGACTGCTTCAGCATTCAGGCCATCGGTGTTGGGCACGCGACCTACCGACACGATCAGGCGATCCGCTTCGAGCTTCTGGTCGTTGCCGTCCTTGTCCTTGTAGGCGACGGTGACGCCCTTCTTGCCGACCTTGACTTCGCCGATGCTGACGCCGAGCTGGATGTTGAGCCCCTGCTTCTTGAATACCTTCAGAGCTTCCTTGGCCACGTCCTGGTCGGCTGCGGCAAGGAAATCGGGCAGCGCTTCGAGCACCGTCACCTCGGCACCCACCCGGCGCCACACCGAACCCATCTCCAGGCCGATGACGCCCGCGCCGATCACCGCAAGCTTGCCCGGCACCGCATCGATGTCCAGCGCGCCGACGTTGTCGCAGACGAGCTTGTTGTCCACCGGGATGCCCGGCAGGTGACGCGCCGACGAGCCGGTGGCGACGATGACCTGCTTGGCGGTGACGATCTCTTCGCCCACCTTCACCTGCCAGCCCTCGGCAACCTGGCCGACGAAGGAGCCGTGGCCGTTGAGCAGCGTGACCTTGTTCTTCTTGAACAGGCCCTTGATGCCGCCGGTGAGCTGATCGACGATCTTCGCCTTGCGCGCGATCATCTTCGACACGTCGATCTTCGGCGTACCCACGCTGATGCCCTGATCGGCGAAGGAATGGCCGGCTTCCTCGAACAGATGCGAGGTGTGCAGCAGCGCCTTGGACGGAATGCAGCCGACATTGAGGCAGGTGCCGCCGAGACGCGGTTCGCCCTTCGGATCGGCGTAGGGATTGGATTCGCAGCACGCGGTCTTGAAGCCGAGTTGCGCTGCGCGGATCGCGGCCACGTAGCCGCCGGGCCCGCCGCCGATGACGAGAACGTCGAATTGCTGAGACATTGAACTCTCCCTCTCTTGAAAAACGGGGCACGCCCGTCGGGGAAGGGTTCTCCCTCCCCCGCAGCGTGCCCCGGCTGAGGCGTGTTAGACGTCGAGGATCAGGCGGGCCGGATCTTCCAGTGCTTCCTTCATCGTCACCAGGCCGAGCACCGCCTCGCGACCGTCAATGATGCGGTGGTCGTAGGACATGGCCAGGTAGTTGATCGGACGGATCACGACCTGCCCGTTCTCGGCGACCGGACGGTCCTTGGTGGCGTGGATGCCCAGGATGGCCGACTGCGGCGGGTTGATGATCGGCGTCGACAGCATCGAACCGAACACGCCGCCGTTGGAGATCGAGAAGGTGCCGCCCGACAGCTCTTCCAGCGTCAGCTTGCCGTTCTTGGCCTTCTCGCCGAACTCGGCGATCTTGAGCTCGATCTCGGCGATCGACATCGATTCGGCGTTGCGCAGGATGGGCACTACCAGGCCGCGCGGCGAGCCCACCGCGATGCCGATGTCGATGTAACCGTGATAGACGATGTCGTTGCCATCGACCGAAGCGTTGAGAATCGGGAACTTCTTCAGCGCCGCGACCGCCGCCTTGACGAAGAAGCCCATGAAACCCAGACGCACGCCGTGCGCCTTCTCGAACTTCTCGCCGTACTGCTTGCGCAGCGCCATCACCGGACCCATGTTCACTTCGTTGAACGTGGTCAGGATGGCATTCTCGTTCTTCGACTGGATCAGGCGCTCGGCGATGCGGGCACGCAGACGCGTCATCGGCACGCGCTCTTCCGGACGGTCTCCGGCCAGAGTCACCGGCGCAGCGGCGGGCGCGGCCGCCCGCGCAGCGGCTGCAGCGGCGCGAGGCTGAGCGGCAGCGGCATCTTCCTTCGTCACACGACCACCGCGACCACTGCCAGCCACGTCGGCTGCCGCAACCCCTTTCTCTTCGAGAATCTTGCGCGCCGCCGGGCTCGCAGCGCCCGCAGCGCCAGCATCGCCTGTCGAGCGGTGCTGATGTCGGTCCACGCGCCGACAATCTCGACCGCTTGGCCGGCGGCGTCG
>JAFLDS010000023.1 GCA_017302295.1 Thauera sp.
TGCAGATCACCCGCGTGACCGCAAACACCAGCACCAGCGCCAGCGCCAGCAACGCGTAAATCGCGCCGTTGGTCAGGCCGTCCTGCGCCAGCATCATTGCTATTGTCAGATCCATCGTTTCGCCCCGTTGCGGCCGACCGCTCTGCGGTCCGCCCGCCCCTGCCGAATTCCTGCTCAAACCACCCGGCAGCGTCGAAAAAACGGGGTGCGAATCCCTGCGGACACGCACCCCGGCCAGACTTGCGAAAACTTACTTCAGCAGCGTCCAGGTGCCGTTGCGGATCTCGATCATCACCCGCGAGCGCTGGTCGAGGCCGAGGTGGTCGGTTGCGCTCATCGAGTAGATGCCGGTCGCGCCCGCCACTTCCTTGACCTGCTCCAGGCTGTCGCGCAGCGCGGCCCGGAACTCGGCCGTGCCCGGCTTGGCCTTCTTGAGCGCCACAGGGACGGTCGCATTCAGCAGCACGCCGGCATCCCAGGCGTAGGCGCCGAAGCTGGACACGCTACCCTTGCCGTAGGCGGCCTCGTACTTCTCGACATAGGCGAGAGCGCTCTTCTTGACCGGGTTGCTGTCGGGGAGACTGCGCGCCATCTGCACCGGGCCGACCGGCAGCAGCGTGCCTTCGCAGTCCTTGCCGCAGATGCGCAGGAAGTCGTTGTTGGCCACGCCGTGCGTCTGATAGACGACACCCTTGTAGCCGCGCTCGCGCAGCGCCTTCTGCGGCAGGGCGGCGGGCGTGCCGGAGCCGGCGATGAACACCGCATCGGGCTTCACCGAGATCAGCTTCAGCGCCTGACCGGTGACCGAGGTGTCGGCCGGGTTGAAGCGCTCGTTGGCAACGATCTCGATGCCGCGGGCGTCGGCGAGCTTCTTGAACTGCTCATACCAGCCTTCGCCGTAGGCGTTGGCGAAGCCGATGAAGGCGACCTTCTTGACGTTCGTCGACAGCATGTGCTCGACGATCGCGGTGGCCATCTGCAGGTCGTTCTGCGGAGTCTTGAAGACCCACTTCTTCTTGTCGTCCATGGGCTCGACGATACGGGCCGAGGCAGCCATCGAGATCATCGGCGTCTGTGCTTCGGCGACGACATCGATCATGGCCAGCGAAGCCGGGCTGGTCGTCGAGCCGATGACCACATCCACTTTGTCCTCGGCCACCAGTTTGCGCACGTTCTTGACCGCGGTGGTGGTGTCGGAGGCGTCGTCGAGCAGGATGTAGTTCACCTTCTCGCCGCCGATGGTCTGCGGCAACAGCGAGATGGTGTTCTTCTCCGGAATGCCCAGCGAGGCGGCGGGGCCGGTCGCCGACAGCACGACACCGACGTTGATCTCGGCCTGGGCCGCGGTGGCAGCGAATGCAAGACCGATGGCGGTCATCAGGGTGTGACGCAGCTTCATGGATGCTCCTCCGTGAGAGTTTCGGAAACGCTCGGCATCACCGAGGATTCCGTATTTCGTAATCAGTTCTGTGTATTAGAAATGAGACAAAAACTCTCGTCAAGTTAAAAAAATGTATCGAAAACCGCCCGCAGTACGGGAGCAGCCGCGCCGTCAGGCCGTGGCGTTCGCCCCATGCGCCTCAAGCGACGCGCCCAGCCTTGTCGACAACGCACTGCAGGCGCGGCGCAGCTCCGTCAGTGCGAGGCTGTCCGGCCCCAGGTTCATCGAGCCTTCGACCCCGACCAGGGAGACGGCCATGGTGATCTCGTTGCGGAAGTTGAACACCGGCGCCGCCGCGGCCTCGACCCCGCGCGCGAAATAGCCGAGCGAGACGATTGCCTGCCCCTGCGCCTTCACCTCGGCCAGCATCTCGCGCGCCTGCGCGAGAGTCGTCAGCCCCGCAGGCGCCCTGCCCGACTCGAGCTCCTTGCGGATCAGCGCCTCGGTCTGGCGCTCGGGCAGCCAGGCGGCAAAGATGCGGCCCGCAGCGGAAGACAGCAGCGAGAGATGCGTGCCGGTTACCACGTTCACGGTGATTGGCCGCCGGGGTCGCTCCCAACGCACGACCACCGGGCCGCTCTCGCTCCAGACCGCCAGCGACACGGTCTCGTTGGCCGCATCGCGCAGCTCGGTGATCGCGGCGAGCCCGAGCCGGATGCGGTCGATGCGGTCGAGCGCGACGAGGCCCAGGTTGAGCGCGAACGGGCCGAGGTCGTAGCGCGAAGTCAGGTGGTCCTGCTCCACCAGCCCGCTGCGGATCAGGCTCACCAGATAGCGGTGCGCCTTGGACGGCGGCATGTCAGCCGCGGTGGCGATGTCCTTCAGCATCATCGAGCGCTGGCCGGTCGCCATCGCCCTGAGGATGGACATGCCCACCTCCAGCGACTGGACCCCCTGCTTGCCTTCGAGTTCTTCGCTCATGTTCGACGCACCGCCGCATTACAAAATAAAGAATTTGTTCTTTAATGTGTAACACAACTCAACGGGGAGGAAAACCGCCATGCAGGGAGCTCGGCCGCCACTCGCCGCCTCAGACCTTCAAGCCTGCATCAGCAGGGGATCGACGTCGCGGAAGCGCTCGACCAGCGCCACCGAGGCTTCCGGCGTATGACCGTCCGCGAGCACGAACTGGCTGTCAAGGTGACGTTCGGAGGGCGGCAGCAGGCGACGGTACAACTCGCGGCACAGCAGGCGTGCGCGCTGGCCCGACCAGTCGGGCGACAGCAGCACGTCAGGCAGTTCCGGGTCGCGCAGCAGCAGGCGGCGGTAATCGTGGATCAGCAGCACGCGCAACAGGAAGGCGCTGTCGTCGCCGACCTCGCCCCCTTCGTCGCGCAGCTGGGCAAGGATGGGCTGGTAGCAGGAGACGAAATCCTCGTACATGCCGGCCAGGCGATCCAGATTCCACGCGCGGTGCACCAGATCGCCGTCGGTCGCCGCGGCACCCAGCGCGGCATCGGCCGCCAGCAACGGTTTCAGCCGGTGCAGCAGGCCGCCCAGCCCTTCGGCGGCGAGGGCGTCGAACGCGGCGATCAGGTCCGCGCTCGGATGGATGAAGCAGTCTCCGCCCAGCGTGCCGAAACCCTGCCAGAACAAGGCCTGGCGCAGCGACTCCCGCTCCCGGGCGCTGAGCTCGCCCACCGCCATGATCAGCCGCCAGCGCCGATCCCAGGGCGGCGTGCTCGAGGCGTAGATGTGCCGCGACGCCTCCTCGAAACGCTGCTGCCCGGAGGGCGTGAGCAGGTAGTCGGTGCGCCGGCCCGAAGGCTCGCTGCGCAGCCAGCCATCCTTGCTGAGACGGAACACGGAAGTGCGCACCAGGCGCTCGTTGAGCCCCAGGGGCTCGAGCAGGCGGATCAGGCTGCCCAGCCAGATGCGACCGCCGCGCGGCACCACGGCATCGCCGAACACGGAAATGATCAGCGAGCCTGCGTGTACGCGGCTCAACTGCCGGAAGTCATCGAGACGTTTCTGGATCGGGGGCAGCACTTTCTTGATGGGTCCACGGTTGCTTACGGACGCGGAGTCTATCGATACACCCCGCTTACGGGTAGCGTGCGCCGGCACGTCGGCCACAGGACAGAGCGCGACTCGCTTCGTCCGGTGTATATGATACGTTTTTTTAATTATATTTTACGTATATGTATCACGAAAAGAAATTTATCACCCACACTCAGTACACTCCGGAAGGCGAGAACACGACATTCCGCAGCTAAAATATAACATAAGATGTTGTTATACAATATGTTTTGTTAAACAAAAGACCTTCTGTAATCCAGAATCAAACCTCCGTCCGAACATGAAATTAGATACTTATTATTGACATTCATCAAAACACTTCGTATCGTTTGACCCCACATAACCGCCCCCGGAGAGAGACGAATGACGCATCCCCTGTTCGAGAAGCATCACGCGACCCTCGATAACGCCCTCAACGCCATCGCCACCCGCGGCTACTGGTCGCCCTTCTCCGAGATGCCCAGCCCAAAGGTTTACGGCGAAACGGCACCGGACGACGGCAAGCGCGCCTTCGAGTCTCACCTCGGGAAGCAATTCGAACTGGGGCAGCCGGGCCAGACCGGCTGGCATGGCGGCGAGTCCTCGCCCTACGGTGTCGCGCTCGACGTCAGCTATCCGGTGTGCGAGCCCGACGCGCTGATCGCCGCTGGCCTCGAGGCGATGAAGGGCTGGCAAGCGGCGGGCGCCGACGGCCGCACCGGCATCTGCCTGGAAATCCTCGATCGTCTGAACAAGCAGAGCTTCGAGCTCGCCCATGCGGTGATGATGACCACCGGCCAGGGCTGGATGATGGCCTTCCAGGCCGGCGCGCCGCATGCGCAGGATCGCGGCCTGGAGTCGGTCGTTTACGCCTGGCGCGAGCAGAGCTTCGTACCGGCTGAAGCCACCTGGGAAAAGCCGCAGGGCAAAAACCCGCCGCTGGTCATGAAGAAGCACTTCCAGATTGTCGGCCGCGGTGTCGGCCTGGTGATCGGCTGCGGCACCTTCCCGACCTGGAACACCTACCCGGGCCTCTTCGCCGCGCTCGCCACCGGCAACGCGGTGATCATCAAGCCGCACAGCAACGCCATCCTGCCGGCCGCCATCACCGTGCGCACCATCCGCGCCGTGCTCGCCGAGAACGGCATCGACCCCAATCTGGTGAGCCTGTGCGTCGCCACCAAGCGCACCGTCACCCAGGCGCTGGCCACCCACCCGGCGGTGCAGTCGGTGGACTTCACCGGCAGCAACGTCTTCGGCCAATGGCTGATCGACAACTGCCGCCAGGCGCAGGTCTATGCCGAGCTGGCCGGCGTGAACAACATCGTCATCGACTCCACCAACGCCTACAAGGCGATGCTGGGCAACCTCGCCTTCACCCTGTCGCTGTACTCGGGCCAGATGTGCACCACCTCGCAGGCGCTCTTCGTGCCGGCCGGCGGCATCGACACCGAAGACGGCCACAAGAGCTACGACGAAGTCTGCGCCGATCTGGCCAAAGCGATCGAACGCTTCCTGTCCAAGCCGGAAGTCGCCTTCGCGGTGCTCGGCGCGATCCAGTCCGCCGACACCGCCGAGCGCATCGAGCTCGCCAACAGCGGCGCACTGGGCAAGGTCGTGCTGGCCTCGCAGAAGCTCGACAACCCGGAATTCCCCGGCGCCAAGGTGCGCACCCCGGTGCTGCTGGCCTGCGATGCGGCCGACGAAAAGGCCTACATGGAGGAGCGCTTCGGCCCGATCAGCTTCATCGTCAAGGTGGCCGACACCGCCGCGGCGATCGCGCTGTCCGAGCGCGTGGTGAAGACGCATGGCGCATTGACGGTCGGCCTCTACTCGACCAAGCAGGACGTCATCGACGCCATGACCGAAGCCACCTGGCGCGGCAAGGTCGCGCTGTCGATCAATCTCACCGGCGGCGTGTTCGTCAATCAGTCGGCGGCCTTCTCCGACTACCACGGCACCGGCGGCAACCCGTCGGCCAACGCCTCTTACGCGGATTCGGCCTTCGTCGCCAACCGCTTCCGTGTCGTTCAGCGTCGCTACCACGTTTGAACCCGTGCATAAATCTACTGCGCCCGCCCAGCCCGGCCCTGCGATGCTCGCCGTACATGAGTACGGCTGCGCTTCTCGAACCGGCCTGAACGGGCTCGCTACGATTTCTGCACGAGTTCAGGAGATCTGAATGAAGTTCGAGAACATCCAGTTCGAAATCACCAACGGCGTTGCGCGCCTCACGCTGAACCGCCCGGACAAGCTCAACAGCTTCACCGGCGAGATGCACGCCGAGCTGCGTGACGCGCTCGACCGTGTGCAGGCCGACAAGTCCGCGCGCGTGCTGGTGCTGACCGGCGCCGGCCGCGCCTTCTGCGCCGGCCAGGACCTGGCCGACCCCGACATGGCCTCGGTGGGCGGCAGGATGCCCGACATCGGCAACGTCGTCGAAAGGAACTACAAGCCGCTGATCCTGCGCCTGCAGAACCTGCGCGTGCCCACCCTCGCCGCCGTCAACGGCATCGCCGCCGGCGCCGGCGCCAGCGTGGCGCTGGCCTGCGACCTGGTGGTGGCGACGAAGTCCGCCTCCTTCCTGCAGGCCTTCAGCAAGATCGGCCTGATCCCGGACACCGGCGGCACCTGGTTCCTGCCGCAGCGCGTCGGCATGGCGCGCGCCATGGGCCTGGCGATGCTGGCCGACAAGCTGCCCGCCGAGAAGGCGGCCGACTGGGGTCTGATCTGGGCCGCATACGACGAAGCCGAGTTCGCGTCCAAAGTGGACGCGATGGCGGCGCAGCTTGCCACCATGCCGACCAAGGCGCTGGTTCGCACCCGCCAGGCGATGCATGCGGCGCCGGGCCACACGCTGGAGCAGCAGCTCTCCTTCGAGGGCGGCTTCATGCGCGAACTGGGCTGGAGCGCGGACTACGCCGAAGGCGTCGCCGCCTTCATGGAAAAGCGCGCACCGAAGTTCACCGGGGAATGAGCGTGACCGATACCCAAACCTCCAAGCCCGCCGCACAGCCGCTGCCCCTGCCCCCCTCGGCCGTCATCGCGGTAATCGGCACCGGCGCGATGGGTGCCGGCATCGCCCAGGTGGCGTCGACCGCGGGCCATGTGGTCAAGCTGCTCGACAACCGCCCCGGCGCCGCCGCCAAGGCGATCGAAGGCATCCGCACCCAGTTCGCCAAGCTGGCCGAAAAGGGCAGGATGACGGCCGAGGCGGCGCAGGAAGCCGGCGCGCGTCTGGTCGCCGTCGAGCAGCTCGCCGAGCTGGCCGACGCCGCGCTGGTTGTCGAAGCCATCGTCGAGAGCCTGGACGCGAAACAGAAGCTCTACAGCGACCTGGAAGAGATCGTCGGCGCCGACTGCATCTTCGGCACCAACACCTCGTCGATCTCGGTGACCTCGATCGGCGCCGCGCTGAAGCACCCCGAGCGCCTCGCCGGCCTGCACTTCTTCAACCCGGCGCCGCTGATGAAGCTGGTCGAGATCGTGTCCGGGCTGGCCACCGAGCGCGCCGTCGCCGACACCCTGTTCGCCACCGCTGCGGCCTGGGGCAAGACGCCGGTGCATGCGCGCTCGACGCCCGGCTTCATCGTCAATCGCGTCGCCCGCCCCTACTACGCCGAGGCGCTGCGCATCCTCAACGAGGGCGGCGGCGACTGCGCCACGCTGGACGCGATCATGCGCGACGCCGGCGGCTTCCGCATGGGGCCGTTCGAGCTGATGGACATGATCGGCCACGACGTGAACTTCGCCGTGACGCGCTCGGTGTGGAACGCCTTCTACAACGATCCGCGCTTCACGCCGTCGCTGATCCAGCAGGAGCTGGTCGATGCCGGCTTCTTCGGGCGCAAGAACGGGCGCGGCTTCTACGACTACCGCGAAGGCGCGGCGCGCCCTGAGCCCAAGGTCGCGGTGAGCCAGAACGCCCCCACCGACATCGTGCTCCACGGCCACTCGGCCGCCGCACACGCACTGGCCGACCGCCTGCATGAACGCGGCGTCGCCTACACCTGGGGCGAAGCGCACGATGGCCGCATTGCCGACGCCGGCGGCGCCGTGGTGTTCGTGACCGACGGGCGCACCGCCACCCAGCGCGCCGCCGAGAGCGGCATCGCCAACGTGGTGCTGATCGACCTCGCGCTGGATTACGCCACCGCCACCCGCATCGCCGTCGGCGCGGCGATCAACTGTTTCGCGCCCGCAGTGGGCGCCGCCATCGGCCTGCTGCAGGCCGCCGGCTTCGAGGTCTGCCGCCTCGGCGACACGCCGGGCCTGGCGGTGATGCGCACCGTGGCCATGCTCGCCAACGAGGCCGCCGACGCGGTGAACCAGGGCGTATGCGACGCCGCCGCAGCCGATGCGGCGATGAAGCTGGGGGTGAACTACCCGCGCGGGCCGCTGGAATGGGCCGACCGGGTGGGCGTGCCCACGATCTGCACCGTGCTGTCCAACCTTGCCCGCTTCTACGGCGAGGACCGTTATCGCGTCTCGCCGCTGATCCAGCAGCGCGTCTTTGCCGGAAAGAAGATCCATGACTGAAACGCAGACCGTCCCCACCGATCCGCAGGCGCTGGCCGAGGCCGTCGCCGCGGCGATGTGGTCGCGCGACCGCGCCGCCCAGGCGCTCGGCATCCGCATCGACAGCGTCGGCCCCGGTCACGCGAAGCTGAGCATGCCGGTGCGCGGCGACATGGTGAATGGCCACCACATCTGCCACGGCGGCCTGATCTTCGCGCTCGCCGACACCGCCTTCGCCTACGCCTGCAACGCCTACAACCGCAACACCGTGGCCTCCGGCTGCAACATCGACTTCGTCGCCCCCGGCAAGGAAGGCGACACGCTGCAGGCCGAGGCGGTCGAGCGCGCACTGTCGGGCCGTACCGGCGTCTATGACGTCACCGTGCGCGACAGCGCTGGCAAGGCCATCGCCCATTTCCGCGGCAAGAGCTACCGCATCGCCGGCGAAGTGATCGCCGGCCTGGCTGCCGAACAGGCCTGACCGGCCACCCGAAAAAACAGAGAGGAGAGGACAACACCATGACCGTGAAGAGCCCCCAGCCCGGCGATCTCGAGCCGATCGAGCAAGCCAGCCGCGACGAAATCTCCGCGCTGCAGCTGCAGCGCCTGCAGTGGTCGGTGCGCCACACCTACGACAACGTCGCCCCCTACCGCAAGCGCTGCGAGGAAGCGGGCGTGCACCCCGACGACCTGAAGTCGCTGGCCGACCTCGCCAAGTTCCCGTTCATGACGAAGACGGACCTGCGCGACAACTACCCCTTCGGCCTGTTCGCCGTGCCGCGCAGCAAGGTCGCGCGCCTGCACGCCTCGAGCGGCACCACCGGCAAGTCGGTGGTGGTCGGCTACACCAAGAACGACCTCGACAACTGGGCCAACGTCGTCGCCCGCTCGCTGCGCGCAGCCGGCGTGCGCGCCGGCGACATGGTGCACAACGCCTACGGCTACGGCATGTTCACCGGCGGCCTCGGCGCCCACTATGGCATCGAGCGCGCCGGCTGCACCGCGGTGCCCATGTCCGGCGGCCAGACCGAGAAGCAGGTCCAGCAGATCATGGACTTCCGCCCCGACGCGATCATGGTGACGCCGTCCTACTCGCTGGTGATCGCCGAGGAGTTCGAACGCCTGGGCATCACCCCGGATCAGATCTCGCTGAAGGTCGGCATCTTCGGCGCCGAGCCCTGGGGCGAAGGCATGCGCAGCGAGATCGAGCGCAAGCTCGGCATCGACGCCATCGACATCTACGGCCTCACCGAAGTCATGGGCCCGGGCGTGGCCAGCGAGTGCATCGAGACCAAGGACGGCCCGGTGATCTGGGAAGACCACTTCTACCCCGAGATCATCGACCCCGACACCGGCGAGGTACTGCCCGACGGCGAGGAAGGCGAACTGGTGTTCACCTCGCTGACGAAGGAAGCCTTCCCCGTCATCCGCTACCGCACCCGCGACCTTACCCGCCTGCTGCCGCCGACCGCGCGCTCGTTCCGCCGCATCGGCAAGATCACCGGGCGCTCGGACGACATGCTGATCGTGCGCGGCGTGAACGTGTTCCCGACCCAGATCGAGGAGCAGATCATGCGCGACAAGCGCCTGTCGGGTAACTACCAGATCGTGCTGACGCGCGACGGCCACCTCGACAACGTCGAGATCCGCGTCGAGGTCCAGCGCGAACTCTCCGGCAAGCTCAGCCGCAACGACACCGAAGGCATCGCCCGCGAGCTGCAGCACCACATCAAGACCATCATCGGCATCTCCACCAAGGTGAACGTGATGGAATTCGAAGCGATCCCGCGCACGCTGACCGGCAAGGCTCGCCGCGTCATCGACCAGCGCCCGAAGCAACTGTAAGGAGCCGGTGATGACCCAGGCATTCATCTGCGACGCCATCCGCACCCCGATCGGCCGCTACGGCGGCACGCTGGCCGCCGTGCGCGCCGACGACCTCGGCGCCGTGCCGCTGAAGGCGCTGATGGCGCGCAACCCGCAGGTCGACTGGACCGCGGTGGAAGACATCATCTACGGCTGCGCCAACCAGGCCGGCGAAGACAACCGCAACGTCGCGCGCATGTCGGGCCTGCTCGCCGGCCTGCCGATCGAGGTGCCCGGCACCACGGTGAACCGCCTGTGCGGCTCCGGCATGGACGCAGTCGGCCTGGCCGCACGCTCGATCAAGTCGGGTGAAACCGAGCTGATGATCGCCGGCGGCGTCGAGAGCATGTCGCGCGCGCCCTTCGTCATGGGCAAGGCGGAGTCCGCCTTCTCACGCAACGCCGCGATCTACGACACCACCATCGGCTGGCGCTTCATCAACCCGATGATGAAGAAGCTGTACGAGACGCACTCGATGCCGCAGACGGCGGACAACGTCGCCGAGCAGTTCGGAATCTCGCGCGCCGACCAGGACGCCTTCGCGCTGCGCTCGCAGCAACGCTGGGCCGCGGCCAATGCCGCGGGCCGCTTCCGCGACGAGCTGGTGCCGGTCGAGATTCCGCGCAAGAAGGGCGACCCGCTGCTGTTCGACACCGACGAGCATCCGCGCCCCGAAACCACGATCGAGATGCTGGCCAAGCTCAAGGGCGTGAATGGCCCGGATCTGACCGTCACCGCCGGCAACGCCTCGGGCGTCAATGACGGCGCCTGCGCGCTGCTGCTGGCTTCCGAAGCCGCCGCCGCAAAGCACGGTCTCACCCCACGCGCCCGCGTAGTGGCGATGGCCACTGCCGGCGTGGCGCCGCGCATCATGGGCTTCGGCCCGGCGCCCGCGGTGCGCAAGGTGCTGGCCAAGGCCGGCCTGACGCTGGACCAGATGGACGTCATCGAGCTCAACGAAGCCTTCGCCGCGCAGGCGCTGGCCGTGGTGCGCGACCTCGGCCTGGCCGACGACGAGGCGCGCGTGAACCCCAACGGCGGCGCCATCGCCATGGGCCACCCGCTGGGCATGAGCGGCGCGCGCCTGGTCACCACCGCCGCCTACGAGCTGCAACGCCGCAACGGCCGCTACGCCTTGTGCACGATGTGCATCGGCGTCGGCCAGGGCATTGCGATGATCATCGAGCGCGTCTGAGGCACCAGGGTCATGACTTACGAAACCCTCGCCATCGAACGCCGCGGCGCGATCGCCACGATCTGGATGGACCGGCCGGAGGTGTTCAACGCCTTCAACGAGCAGCTCATCGCCGAACTGGCCGCGGCCTGCGCCGCGCTCGACGCCGATGCCAGCGTGCGCGTGGTGGTGCTCGCCGGCCGCGGCAAGCACTTTTCGGCCGGCGCCGATCTGAACTGGATGCGCCGCGCCTCGGACAGCACCGAGGCCGAGAACCTCGCCGATTCGCGCAAGTTCGCCGCCATGCTGCGCAGCTTGTCCGGGATGTCGAAACCGACCATCGCCCGCGTGCAAGGTGCGGCGCTCGGCGGCGGCACCGGCCTGACCGCGGCCTGTGACATGGCGGTCGCCGCCGCTGACGCCAGCTTCGCGACCTCCGAGGTCAAGTTCGGCATCATCCCCGCGGTGATCAGCCCCTACGTGCTGCGCGCCATCGGCCCGCGCCACGCGCTGCGCTACTTCCAGAGCGCGGAGCGTTTCAACGCGGTCGAAGCGAAGGCGATGGGCCTGGTCAACGAAGTCGTGCCGGTGGGCGAACTCGATGCCGCCGTCGATCGCCTCGTGCAGGCGCTGCTCGCCTGCGGCCCGCAAGCCCAGCTCGCCGCCAAGCAGCTGATCGCCGCGTTGGCCGGGCGCCCGATCGACGACGCAGCCAGCGAGGAAACGGCCATCCGGATCGCCCGCCAGCGCGCGACTGCCGAGGCGCGCGAAGGCTTCGCGGCCTTCTTCGAGAAGCGCCCGCCGGCCTGGATGGCCTGAGAACGTCGGCAAGCGGAAACAACGCAGCAGAGAGCCAGTCGAAACAACGCAGTCTTGAGTTCCGCCCCGGTATCTCCCGGGTCGGTATTTGGAGGAGAGAGCAGATGTACACCCAGGCAATGGACATCCCAGACGAATCCGGGAAAAAGCTGGCCGTCGTGCCCGGCGCTTCGAGCGAGCAGGAAGCCGCATTCGAGGCCCGCATCGACGCCGACGGCCGTATCGAGCCGCAGGACTGGATGCCGGAGGCGTACCGCAAGACGCTGGTGCGCCAGATCAGCCAGCACGCCCACAGCGAGATCGTCGGCATGCTGCCGGAAGGCAACTGGATTTCGCGCGCACCGAGCCTGAAGCGCAAGGCGATCCTGATCGCCAAGGTGCAGGACGAGGGCGGCCACGGCCTTTACCTGTATTCCGCCGCCGAAACGCTCGGCACCAGCCGCGACGAAATGCTGGCCGGCCTGCACTCGGGCAAGGCCAAGTACAGCTCGATCTTCAACTACCCGACGCTGAACTGGGCGGACGTGGGCGTGATCGGCTGGCTGGTCGACGGCGCCGCGATCATGAACCAGATCCCGCTCTGCCGCTGCTCCTACGGCCCGTATTCGCGCGCCATGATCCGCGTGTGCAAGGAGGAATCCTTCCACCAGCGCCAGGGCTACGAGGCCCTGTTGGTGATGATGAAGGGCACCGACGAGCAGAAGGCCATGGTGCAGGACGCGGTGAACCGCTACTGGTGGAAGTGCCTGGCGATGTTCGGGCCGCCCGATGCCGACAGCGCCCACAGCGCGCAAGGCATGCGCTGGGGCATCAAGCGCATCAGCAACGACGACCTGCGCCAGAAGTTCATCGACGCCACCGTGCCGCAGGCCAAGGTGCTGGGCGTGACGCTGCCCGACCCCGACCTGAAGTGGAACGAGGAGCGCCAGCACTACGACTACGGCCAGATCGACTGGCAGGAATTCTGGAACACCGTGGAAGGCAACGGTCCCTGCAACAAGGAGCGCCTCGCCACCCGCGTGAAAGCCCACAACGATGGTGAATGGGTGCGCCAGGCGGCGCTGGCCCACGCCCGCAAGCAACAAGAACGCGCAACCAAGGAGGCAGCATGAACACCCCCGCACTGAAGGATTGGCCCCTCTGGGAAGTCTTCGTCCGCAGCAAGCAAGGCCTCGAGCACAAGCACTGCGGCAGCCTGCACGCCGCCGATGCGGCGCAGGCCCTGCACATGGCGCGCGACGTCTACACCCGCCGCCAGGAAGGCGTGAGCATCTGGGTGGTGCCGTCGTCGGCGATCACCGCCAGCAATCCGGACGACAAGGGCGAGCTGTTCGACCCGGCCGCGGACAAGATCTACCGCCACCCGACCTTCTACGAAATCCCTGAAGAAGTGGGGCACATGTGATGAAGGCTCCCGTCGACTACCTGCTGCACCTGGCCGACAACGCCGTCGTGCTCGGCCAGCGCGACGCCGAGTGGTGCGGCCACGGCCCCATCCTGGAAGAGGACCTCGCGCTCGCCAACGTCAGCCTCGACCTGATCGGCCAGGCCCGCCTGCTGTACCAGCTGGCGGCCGCCCGCATCGGCGGTGACGCCACCGAGGACAAGCTCGCCTACTTCCGCGACGACACCGCGTTCCGCAACTACACGCTGCTGGAGTTGCCGAACCACGGCCCGCTCGTGGGCTACGCCGCCTCCGACCGCGACTACGCCACCACCATCATGCGCAACTTCCTGTACAGCGCGCTGATGGTGCTGGTGTGGGATGCGCTGGAGAAGTCCGCCGACAGCGAGCTGGCCGCGATCGCCGCCAAGTCCCTGAAGGAAGCGCGCTACCACCTGCACCACGCCGCCGACTGGGTGGTGAAGTTCGGCGACGGCACCGAGGAATCGCACGCCCGCGCCCAGGCTGCGCTCGAGCACCTGCTCCCCTACACCGAAGAGTTCTGGACGCCGAGCGCTGCCGAGGACGCCGCGGTGGCCGCCGGTGCGGCGGTGGACGTGCGCACGCTGCGCGCGGCCTGGGATGCGCTGGTCGCCGACACGCTGGCCGAAGCCACGCTGAAGCGTCCCGAAGTGCGGGGCTATGTGACCGAAGGCAAGCACGGCCGCCACTCCGAGCACCTGAGCTACCTGCTCGCCGAGATGCAGGGCCTGGCGCGCGCCCATCCCAACGGTATCTGGTAAGGCGAACGGCCATGAGCAGCAACGTCGACAAGGTCTGGGCCAGCCTGGAGCACCTGACCGACCCCGAAATCCCGGTGGTGACCCTGCGCGAGCTGGGCATCCTGCGCGACGTCCGCGAAACGGCGGACGGGCTCGAGGTCGTCATCACGCCGACCTACAGCGGTTGCCCGGCGATGGGCCAGATCGAGGACGACGTGCGCGCAAGCCTGGAACAGGCCGGCATCGCAGCGCGGGTGATCACCCAGCTCGCGCCGGCCTGGACCACCGACTGGATGAGCGATGAGGCGAAGGAGAAGCTGCGCAAGTACGGCATCGCGCCGCCTCACCAGACGCCCAAGGACGTCAGCGTGATGAAGTTCGTACGGCGCGCGCCCGAGGTCGTAGCCTGTCCGCAGTGCGGCTCCACCCACACCGTCGTCACCTCCCAGTTCGGTTCCACGGCCTGCAAGGCGCTGTACAAGTGCCTCGACTGCCAGGAGCCCTTCGACTACTTCAAACCCTATTAAGGCCGGAGCCAAAACGACATGTCAGCACTCCGTTTTCAAGAACTCTCCGTCAAGCGCGTCAGCCCCGAAGCGGCCGGCGCGGTGGCGATCACGTTCGACATTCCCGCCACGGATAAGGAACGCTTCGCCTTCGAGCCGGGCCAGTTCCTCACCCTGCGCGCCACCATCGACGGCCAGGACGTGCGCCGCAACTACTCGATCAGCAGCCCGCGCAGCCGCCTGGCGAAGGATGGCGAGCTCGAGATCGGCATCCGCCCGGTTGAAGGCGGCCTGTTCTCCAACTGGGCTGCGAAGTCGATCAAGGCCGGCGACACCATTCAGGTGATGCCGCCCGACGGCCGCTTCGTGGTCAAGAAGCAGCGCGCCATCCACCGCGTCGGCTTCGCCGCCGGTTCGGGCATCACGCCCATCCTGTCGATTGCCGCCACCACGCTGGAAGAGCAGCCCGACTCCAAGTTCACGCTGATCTACGGCAACCGCCGCATGTCGACCGTGATGTTCAACGAAGACCTGCAGGATCTCAAGGATCGCTACCGCGACCGCCTGACGATGATCCACGTGCTGTCGCGCCAGGCGCAGGAAGTCGACCTGCTGCAGGGCCGCATCGACGGCGACAAGGTGCGCGAGATCATCGCCGCGCTGTTGCCGGTGGGCAGCATGGACGAGGTCTTCATCTGCGGTCCGGACGAGATGATCACCGCCACCGAAACCGCGCTGGTCGACGCCGGGGTGCCGGCCGACCGCATCCGCACCGAGCGCTTCACCGCCACCCTGGCCCCTGGGGCGAAGCCGGTCGGCGCCTCGAGCACCGCCGAGGCGGTCGCGACCGCGGCCAAGGACATCACGATGACGCTGGTGCTCGACGGCAAGGAGCATGAGATCGCCATCGGCGCCGACGAGCATGTGCTGGACGCCGCGCTCAACGCCGGTCTCGACCTGCCGTTCTCGTGCAAGGCGGGCGTGTGCTGCACCTGCCGCGCCAAGGTGCTGGACGGCGAGGTGGTGATGGACAAGAACTTCACCCTCGAAGCGGCCGAAATGGCGCAGGGTTTCGTGCTCAGCTGTCAGGCGCGGTGCACCACCAAGCACCTGAAGGTGAGCTTCGACGAGCGCTGATACGGCGTTCGGCGTGATTGCCCAGTCTCGGAACGCGGTCGACTCGTCGGCCGCGTTTTTTGTCGACAGGCCGCATTTCGAGACTTGCCGGTCGCGCTCGAGCGCGCTCCTGCAGAAGCGCGGCACATCCCTGTAGGAGCGCGCTTGAGCGCGACCCGGCGAAGCCGCCCGCTTCGCCTTCGCCGCTGATGCAGGTCAATGAACTCGCCCACGCGCTTGCCTAGACTCACCTCACTCCAACGATCGCCCCCACCGCCATGCCCAACGAGCACGCCCTGAGCTCCCTCTTCAAGCCCGCCTCGGTCGCGGTCGTCGGCGCCTCCGAAGAGGCACGTTCGGTCGGCCACATCATCTTCCGCAACCTGATCGACGCCGGTTACCGCGGGCAGCTCCATGCGGTGAACCCCAAGCACGAGACCGTGCTCGGCCACCCCTGCGTGCGCTCGGTGGAAGACATCGGCCGCCGCGTCGACCTCGCCATCATCGCCACGCCGACGCGCACCCTGCATGCCATCGTCGAACAGTGCGGCCGCGCCGGCGTGCGCAACGCGGTGATCGTCACCGCGCTGGGGCCGACCGACGCCGCGCTCGAGCGCCGCATGCTGGAAACGGCGCGCGCCGCCGGCGTGCGCCTGCTGGGACCGGGCAGCCTCGGCATCCTGCGCCCGGCGGACGGGCTGAAGGCGGCGCTGACGCAGATCGAAGTCGCCAGCGGCGAGCTCGCGCTGGTATCGCAGTCGGGGGCGATGTGCTCGGTGGTGCTCGACTGGGCCGCCACCCACCACATCGGCTTCTCGTCGGTGATCTCGCTCAGCACCGGCATGGACGTGGATTTTGGCGAGACGCTCGACTACCTCATCCACGACCCGCGCACCCGTTACATCCTGCTCTACGTCGACCGGGTGCGCGACGCACGCCACTTCTTGAGCGCGCTGCGCTCGGCGGCCCGCGTCAAACCCATCATCCTGCTCAAGGCCGGCCGCCACGGCAGCGACGGCGCACAGGCGGACGCCGCCGAGCGCGCCGACGCGGTGTTCGACGCCGCCATGCGCCGCGCCGGCGTGGTGCGCGTGCAGAACATCGGCCAGTTGTTCTTCGCCGCGCGCGCGCTCGCCACCGGCTTCCGCCCACGTGTCGAGGAGCTGGCCATCATCACCAACGGCGCCGGCCCGGGGGCGATCGCCGCCGACCGCGCCGGCGACCTCGGCACGCCGCTGGCCGCCCTGTCGGCACAAACGCAGGCCGCGCTGACGAAAGCTCGAGTGGCGGCCGGCCCCATAGGCAACCCGCTCGACCTCGGCGGCGACGCCCCGGCCGAGCGCTACCGCAACGCCATCCTCGCGCTCGCCGAAGACCCGGCGCTCCGCAACCTGCTGGTGATCCTTTCGCCGCACGCGCTGACCGACCCGGTCGACGTCGCCCAGGCCATCATCGATGTCGCCAGCCAAGTGAGTCTGAGCCTGTGCTGCTGCTGGATGGGCAGCGGCCAGGTGGCGCAGGCGCGCAGCCTGCTCGACAAGGCCGGCATCCCGGTCTTCCATGCACCCGAGGCGGCCGTCGAGCTGTTCCACAACATCTCCAAGTTCCACCGCAACCAGGCCCTGCTGCTACAGACCGCCGGCCGCTCGGACGAGTCCGGCCGCGGCGGCGCCAGTGGCGCGCGCATGCTCGTGGAGGCGCTGCTCAACCAGCGCCGCACGGTGCTGTCGGCGATGGAGGCGAAATCGCTGCTGCGCAGCTTCGGCGTGCCGGTGACGCAGACCATGGTGGCGCACGACCTCACCGAGGCGCTGTTCGTGGCCGAGCAGATCGGCTTTCCGGTGGTGATGAAGATCGACTCGCCCGACGTCACGGACAAATCCGGCGCCGGCGGTGTGCGCCTCAACCTGAGCGCGACCGAATCCGTGTGGAGCGCCTTCCACGACATCGTCGGCACGGTGCGCACCCGCCACCCCGACGCGCGCATCAGCGGCGTGTCGATCGAACCCTACCTGCACCGGCCGCACGGCCGCGAACTGCGCCTGGCGGTGTTCCGCGATCCGGTCTTCGGCCCGGTGATCAGCCTCGGCGCGGGCGGCGCCGCGGCAGGCCACACCGCCGACCGCGCCTACGCCCTGCCGCCGCTCAATGCGGTGCTGGCGCGCGACCTCATCGAGTCGCCGCAGGTCGCCCCACTGATAGAAGCACAGGACGGCATGCCGGCGGTCAGCCGCGAGGCGCTGGAGCAGGTGCTGGTCGCGGTGTCCGACCTGGTGTGCGAGTTGCCCTGGGTGAGCGAGCTGGTGGTCGACCCGCTGGTGGCGGACGAAAACGGCGCCATCGTCGCCGACGCCCACGTCGCCATCGACCAGGGCCCGCCGGCCGGCAGCGACCGCTACGCCCACATGGCCATCCACCCCTACCCCGGCCACCTCAGCCAGGACTGGAAGATGGCCGATGGCCGCATCGTGCGCATCCGGCCAGTGCGCCCCGAGGATGCCGCGCTGATGCAAGCCTTCTTCGACCGCCTGAGCCCAGAGACGCGCTTCTTCCGCTTCATGGAGCAGATCGAGGAATTGCCGGCCAGCCTCATCGCGCGCTTCACCCAGATCGACTACGACCGCGAGATGGCCCTGCTCGCCACCACCCGCGCCGACGACGGCGAAACGATGATCGGCAGCGCCCGCTACTCGCTGGCGCCCGACGGCGAATCAGTGGAATTCGCCCTGGTGGTGGCCGACGACTGGCAACGCTTCGGCCTCGGCCGCCGCCTGATGGGCGCCCTGATCGACTGCGCCCGCAGCAAAGGCTATCGCCACATCGTCGGCGACGTGCTCGGCAACAACCCCAAGATGCTGCGCATGATGCACGGCCTGGGCTTCGAGGTGCAGCCGCATCCGGAAGAGAGCGCGCTCAGGCGGGTGGTGAAGGCGCTGCATGGGTGAGAGGCCGCGAGCCCAGGAAGCGCGAAGGCTTATCTGAACAAGCGCCTATCCCAGAGCACTGCGGCCGGCGCACTCGTCTCGATCTTCTGGAAGTCGGGATGCGCCGGGTTAACGATCGCGTTGAACTCCAGCCTGGCGACCACGGACGGCACCACGAGGACCAGGCTACGGCGCGACCTGAGCCACTCGTCGCCAAAAAAGCGAGCCACCGAACTGTCCTCGCTGTCCCAGCCGTCCGGCAGTGTGGCAGGCTCGCGACGCTCGACCAAGGCTTCGTCAGCGGGCACATCGGCCATCACGAACTGGTGGTTCGCGGGAATTCGTCCGATGCCGGCGTGCGCGAGGATTTCGAGCATTGCGCACGCATAGCTCAGTGAACCGTAGATGGCGGGGCGTCCGGGACTGTTCCAGCGCCCGCCCAGCAGCGCGGCCCCCGTTCCGTCCCAGAGCGGATGACGCTTGTCCGCGATACGGTAGATACGCATCACGCGGCAATGCCGTAGAACAGCCTCCACAGCAAAGTTTCGACCCTGCGCGCGCCGAGTTCGGTCATCGCTACCTCGAGCGGCGGCTGCCCCCCGAGCATTGCATGCGGGGCATGCAGGAAGGCGAGCGCATCCTCATCCGAATCCCAGACATGACGGGCGGTCGCGTACACCCGGGCAAGACGCTCCGTCTTCTCGGACTCGTTCGCGGTCAGGCGGTCGCGCCGACGTTTGAAGGTAGCTTCCGGCACGACGCGGTAAAGCAGCGCGCGGCGCTCCTCAGCGGTACGCCCCAGCCGCTCGACCCCCGCCTTCAGGGCCGTCTTGGGCAATCCTTCAGAAACCTGGTCATCAAGTTCGGCAAACGAATGTGGCGCTGGCACCAACGCCATCACCGCGGCGATCTGTTCGGGCGTAACGAGTTGCACGACTAACATCCTTGGATCACATGGCTAAACAAATATGGATCATGTGATACCGAAGATCAAGGATCTTGGGCTTGCTTCAACTGATTGAACGGCGGGACTTCGGCCTGAGCCGACATTGGGTTACCGGTCCGGGGTAGGCGGCAATGTGATGCTTACCTGACGTTCGGTTGCTAATGGTGGTCAATGACAGCCGTTATCGGTGACGTAGGACAGCACCCGACCCACAAGAAACATTCACCCATTCGGTGATTCCGTCGCCGGTTTCTGAGCGGAGCCCAACAGTACTTGTTAGACCGGATCGCACCGCGTTTCGAGGAGGTCATTCGGCGTGAGTCAGTCCCAACGGTCTGTACCTTCGTCTGCAGTAGTCGTTTCCTTCACTCCCGGGCAGGCGGAATGTACCCGAGCGGCTCAAGCAACCAGTGGAGACCGAACGATAGGAGTCATGCGGACGTGGCCAACTCGACCGCTGCAACACTTTTCCGCGGGCCTCACCGTTGGATGACTTCCGCCTTGTCTTTATTGCTGTGCAGTCGCTCGGCACGGCCAAGCTGGAAAGCACCGTCCGCTGTATAGCCCCTGCGTGCGAGTGCCCTTGTCATGTCAGATAGGAATTGAAGGTATCGTCTACTTGTTCCGCATGATTATGGGCATAGAACTTTCATGGCATACGACATCATCGGTGACCTTCACGGCCAAGCGGAGAAGCTGGAGCGGCTCCTGCGAGCGCTCGGCTATCAACTGCGTGATGGATCCTGGCGTCACCCCGAACGAAAGGCGATCTTCGTGGGCGATTTCATCGACCGCGGCCCGGCGCAGTTGCGCACGGTCGGCATCGTGCGCCGGATGGTGGAGAGCGACGCAGCGTTCGCCGTGATGGGCAATCACGAACTCAATGCGGTTGCCTGGCACACACCTCATCCGAATGGAAGCGGCGACTACCTGCGTTCCCACTTTCACCCTCAGTGGGGCGACAAGAACCGCCACCAGCATCAGCGCTTCCTCACCGAGGTTGAGCACCAGCCCGACGTCCATCGCGAGCTGATCGAATGGTTCCTCACGCTCCCCCTTTGGCTCGATCTGCCCGGCATCCGGGTGGTGCACGCCTGCTGGCACCAGCCCTACATGGACTGGCTGAATCCCTTCCTGACCGACAACAAGCAGTTGCCACGCGCACTGCTTGAAGCGGCAACTTGCGAACCCGATGACCCCGCAACGAAAGACGACGCTACGCCGTCCGTCTTCAAGGCCGTCGAGGCGCTGCTCAAAGGCATCGAGATTCCGTTGCCCGAACCACATCACTTCACTGACAAGGACGGTATCGTGCGCAAGCGGGTACGCGTCCGCTGGTGGGACGGGCAGGCTCAGCGCTATCCGCAGGCAGCCATGCTTTCTCCCGACCTGCGCGAACAACTCCCGGATTTGCCGATCCCCGCTCACGCCGTCCTGCCGCACGCGGCGGGCAAGCCCATCTTCTTTGGGCATTACTGGCTCACGGGCGAGCCCGAAGTGCTTGGCCCGCCTTGCGCCTGTGTGGACTACAGCGCAGGTAAAGGTGGCGCCTTGGTAGCCTACCGCTGGAACGGCGAGTCGACGCTTGCGGCGGCCAATTTCGTCGCGATTTCCTGAAGGCGCGGACCATGGCACGTTTGTCGAAACAAGGGCTGCGCGAGCACTTCCGCGGGTGTCTGCTCGGCGGTGCCTTGGGAGATTCACTCGGGGCAAATGTCGGGTCCATGCCTGGCGGCGAGATTCGGCAAGCCGCCGGGGCGGATGACCTGCAGGGGCCGGCGCGCACGTCTTGGCGGCCGGGCACCATCACGCATCAAACTCAGTTGACGCTCTTCACCGCGGAAGGTTTGTTGAGCCCACTAGCCGCCGAGAAGCGGCATGATCCGGATACGGTGCGGCAAACCCTGGCCGCGGCCTATCTGCGCTGGCTGTGCACCCAAGGCGAGTCGCCTTCATTGCAGCACCAGGTCGCCTCGGGCTGGCTGCTCGATCACGCCGCATTGCATTGCCGGCGCAGCCCCGGAAAAGCCGTCATGGACAGCCTGACCACTCTCACCCGTCTCGATGATGCTGCGGGCAACGACAGCAAGGACTGCGATGGGCTGATGCGCGTTGCGCCTGTGGGCATGTTTGCGCGCGCGCTCAACTATCGCGTGCCGCGATGGTGCTACCGCAGCAAGGCGCTCGAGTGGGCATGCGATGCCGCACTGGTCACCCATGGACACATCACCGCGCAGCTTGCCGCCGGCGCGTTCTCGCTGATGGTGTACCGGGTGCTCTGCGGCTGCTCGATCACCACGGCGGCGAAAGACGCCCTCAAGGAACTGAGCGCATACCCGGGGCATGAAGAAGTCACACTCGCCGTTCGCATCGCCCTGAAACTGGCGAAGTCCCAGGTCACGGTTTCCGCGGGCATTCGCCGCCTGGGCGACGGCAGAACCGCCGATGAGGCGCTCGCCATCGGCGTACTCTGCGCGGTGCGCGCCGAAGATTTCGCTGGTGGCGTCCAGGCAGCGGTCAGTCACGACGGTCATCGCAGCGCGACCGGACTGATCACCGGCACCCTGCTCGGAGCCCGTCTAGGCGCATCCGCACTACCACAGGACGGGCTGGAGCAGCTTGACTTGAGGGACGTGCTTGAAACCGTCGCAGATGACCTCTCGCTGCAGTGCTACGCCGATACTGCCGACGGCAATACGGCCGAACGCGCCCAGCGCCGCGCACGGTATGGTCTTGCAGCGTCACTCTCTATGATGACCCCGGCCAGTATTGCAGATATCGAGGAGCTGAGTGCCTTGTTCGACTATTGAGCGAACAGGCACCGCTTACCTTCCGCCGAGGGTCAAACAAAGCCTTCTTCCACTAACAGGCTGCCGGCCGAGGTGATCTCGTGCCGCTGCCCAGAGCCGCCGAACACACGGCACCAACTCTCCGTTACCAGTTTCGCATCGACACCATCGGCGACGAGATCGTAAGCAAACCCACCGTACATCCCCGGTACAGCGAACCACATCGTGAAAGACCCGGGTTCGCGTGGCGCCGGCAGCTCAAGCAGCGGCTCCAACTCGGGTAAGCGCAGCGCATGCTCGCGAACCAAGTCGTCCACACGTCCGCGAATCACCGCATGGAAGTGCTGCTGGATCTTGAGCAGTATCCCGACAGGCACTTGGCGCTGGAGCACTGGCGTGAGGATCGCGAAAAGATGGGAATGCCCCTTGCGAACAGCCACATCCAACGGCCTCTCTCCTCGTGCATTCTGCAGTGTGCGCCACGCCCCCAGCCGGATCAGCCTGCTGACGATTTCAACGGGGGCTCCAGCATGTGCCGCCTGATGCAGGGGCGTATACATCGACTTGCCATCCGGACGGCAGCCATTGACGCCAAACGGAGAATTTTCCAGTAGCGTGAAAAGCTGAGGCCAGTCGTACCGCTTGGCTGCATCAGCCAGGGCATGAGCCTTCTTCACCACGTCTTTTTTCAGCGTTGCAGCCTTCGTGATCCCACACCACTCTATGCTCATGAATTCTCACTTTGGCAGCAGTATCGCCCTCCGCGTACGCGGCATACGCATTGCAATCTGCAAACATTCGCTTCAGATAGTCGTGACTGGACTTCTGGATCCAGCGTGACTTTCAGTCCACAACACGCACGCCGATTAGGGCCGCGGCCGGGCCCACAGCGCAGCGAGTGCATCGGGAGACAATGTCAGGTGCTCCCACCAGTCCATGCCGGTTCGTGCCACGCGGCCCGGCAACTCCCTCCACGTGTATTCCTGTCCGGATGCTTGTGCAGCCTCAAAGGCTTTGCGCTCCTTCTTCACCTCCTTATCGGTGAACTCCTTGCCGTAACCACCTCGGCGCATGTGCGCCTTGTACGCATGCCAGGCAAGTGACTTTCCAAAACGCTGGTGCAACCAATAGTGGCAGCTACCGCACAGGGCGTACTCAGCAGGAGGTGTCCAGCGATAGGGCTTTGAGTAATCCTCACTGTGCTGTTCGACCGGCGCCTCAGGGTCACCGCACATCATGCAGGGGGTGCTCTCTTGGGGAAGTCCAGCTGCCCGACGACGCTTGAGTTCATCAAATTTTTCTTGTCGCTCTTTGGCGGTATAGCCGTTATAGGGCCCCATCCTGCCTCCTTTCATTGGGTATGGCTATCATACAAATTCAGATCAAAGGCGGTACGATCAAACAGTCCTCGTGCACTCCCATTGGTGGGTCAATTACCCACCTCAGGGCAATGTTACCCATAATGGAATCTAGCCGACAGGAGGGGAGTCGTCCCGTTGCAGCCTATCTCATTGATCAGATCAATCATTGCCGCCAAGCAAAAATTGGAGAGGTTGCACGTAATCAGGCGGCGGCAGGTCTGAACCCGGCGCGGCTGCCCGCCAAGCACCCTTTGCCGGCCGGCGGCTGCTTACCGTGACGATGCCGAGAGGGTACTATCGGCCATCTACGTCGTTCCACCTCTAGAAGCCATGGTCATTCGAGTGTCAGGTCCACGCCGAAACATGTCCGAATGTCCACTTCGGCTGCTCGGCCTTTGCTGAAGTTCGTTCCGCATCAAGACACCGGTCGCTCTGAGTGGCAAAACACTCCTAGGACGTATCTACATAAATCGAGGCAACTCACTCAGCTATTCGCGATCAGTGAATTGTCGCTCGGGACTACTACCGGTAGTGCCGGCCATATCTTGCCCATCTGCAAATACAAGTGACGTGTCCGTTTCTCAATAGCTTCTTCGTTCCAATATTCAGCGTCACTACCGTGGAAATACTGGGTGAGGTTCAGCTTGCTGAACTTCAGTAGTTCAGGGCGCTTAGTGCCCCAGTTACTATTGGACAGTGACGGGTTCAGGCTGCCGGTGATAAGCGTCAAATTGCCGAGGGTATTAACCAGCCTATTACGCCGCGCAACTGCTTGTTGTTCCGTTACAGGGTCCACCTTGTCCTCATCCGAAAGCGCCCAATGGGTCTGCCAAGACTGAGGCATAACGTGCTCGATGGTCAGCCCGGGAGGTAGGGGAAGTGGTTCGCTCTTCGCGTCCGGAGAGTAGGCGTCAAGCGCTTCGAGAATAGAGCGCACCTTGTACTGGGCGAGACGGTTATACAAGGGCATACCGAAAGTCGCTGTCTCGAATGCGCTGTCGTCGGGGAACAGTGTGCTGTCGGCGGTGCTCTTCGCCATGTATTCAACGACATTGGCAGCGGTGATTGCCCCCTTCTTATCGAGCGCCCGCATCAAATCGATGAAGTAGCGGTTGTAGTTCTTGGTGGTCATCGCGCAAATCATGCGCCGCATCAGGTAGGACTCGATCAACTCAAGGATCCGGTCGAATTCGTCGGTGTGTTTGGGTACGAGCTCGGCATAGGCATAGAGCAGGAACGGGTACACCGTAGTCGTGTCGATGGCTTCCAGGCGGCGCAGGAATGTCGCCAGGCGTGCGTGTTTGCCTGGTTCGTAGAAAGTCTTGAAAACATCAGCGTAGCGAGCGAGTCGCGCTAAATGTTCGGCGGGGGTCTGCGGGGTCTTCAATAGCGAGCCGGTTGCTGATTCTGATTGCTCGGCAAAAGCCTTGAAGGCATTGAACAGGTGCGAAGATTTCACCTCGTCCCGGGTCATCATCGCCAGATAGTGGTTGATGAAGACATCGACGCGGGGGCGGGTGATGCGGCCCTGCTTGACCTCCTCTCGCCACCAGTTGGTCTCGAAACGCTGCCAGTAGTCGGCGTAGAGCCTTTCAACATCCTTGCCGCCAGAGGCCGCGTCGGCGCGTCGGCGCGTCGGAACAGAAAATTCTTGATCAGATCGGCAGGCAATAGGTCCTCGCCGCGCGCATTGAGCGTTTCGAAGATGACTTGGGTCTCATCGTCCTTGTCGAGGTCTATCACGACAAGCTGTAGGCAATCTTTGACGACATGCCAGAGAGAATCGAAACGATCGTCGAGCGTCTTGGGTTTCAATACTTCCTCATCAAGGTCATCGTCTAGTTCGCCATTAAGCCAGTCCGTGAGCTGGTAATGGAAGTAGCGATAGCCATCGACGACGTTGTTGGTGCTGTCCTTCAGCGCGGGTTCATTGCTGATGATTTTATCAAGGGCGTCGGGTGAGCCGGCCGCGTGAACCGCCTTGAACGCAGCGCGATTGCTGTTAGTGGGCCATACTTTGTAAACCTCGTTATCATGATCAATGCGGTTGCGCCGATTGGCGACGAGATCGGTAAAACGCTCGGCGTACTTCGTGTTGCCATGTGCGTTGGCGTGGTCGCGGGCCGCCATAAGGAATAGCTGCAGGGTGGTGAAGCGCTGCTGTCCGTCGATGACCTGCCGGCTTTCGATTGACCCCGTTGGATTCGCCAGTTGCTCCAGAACGACTGCGCCCAAGAAGTGTGGATGAACCTTGCCGCCACGCAGATGCTTATCGAGCAGTGCTTGAATGTCTTCCCACAGCGGTTCCCAGTTGGCCTCTTGCGTCCAAACATAGGGGCGCTGAAAAAGTGGTACCTGGTAGGTGATGGTCGAATCGAAAATGCGTTCGAGCTTACGGGTGTTGGCGTCCATGACGAGCAGTTTTCTTTTTAGCTAGTTAAGTGATGTGGGGATGATACTTTAGGCGCTTTCCCTTAGCTCATGCCCCGAGTGAACGCCGCCGACAAGCCATAGTCTGGCCCCCCGACTTACTGAGACCCATCCGATGACTGCTTTTTCAATCAAAGTGGTCGGCCTCATAGAGGGATTCGAACGGCATGGCCGACATGGAGTCAACCGGTTGCTGCGCTTTGTGACCGCTCTACTCGCTTACCTGCCGGATAGGCGACGTTTGAGCGAGTGACTGTTCCGGTCGGGTTGCGACCGACGCCTACTTGGGTTCATCGCCGGAAAGCCGCCGCTGGAGGTTCGCTTCCCGTAAGCTGCCGCTCGCCCACGAGTCGTCTCGACCCTGACCTGCCTGATGATGTTTGCAAGATCGCAGTCGGCTTTCGAATCTTCAAGCGGTCAGTCGTTTCTTTAGGCTGCCCCTCGTCGTCCACCGAATCCAAGGGTGAGGAAGTCGACGCGAAGAGCACAAGACGAACAGCAAACGACAGTTATCTATGACGCGTGCCCAGTTGGACGGACGTTCCGCTCACCACAGACTCAGGCCACGAGCGGGATTGCTCGCGCAGCTTCCTCGACGCATCGGTCCATCAACGATTGATCGACATTCGCGAGTGCCTGCCCTGCTTGATCACGCAGCAAGTAAAGACAAACCTGGAGGCGGTGGTTCACCAGGACGTTTTGCGAACCCGCTCGAAAAACATCAATACCGCTGACATAGCTGAGGTGACGCTTAATCGTTTCTCCATACTTCGGATGCATGCGTCTGAACTGCTCATCCGTCAGGCCGGCTCCCTGCAGGATATCCAACAATTTGCTCGTTCCTGCCGGTGACGCGGGAGCAAGGGGCGGCACGACCGGTCGCGGAGGCGACGTCGGTTCGATGGGTGCAATCTTGATGGGCTCATCGTGACTTCGGCGCTGCAGCATGGTCGCGATCTCCTCGAGGGTGGTCCGGATCTGTTTCCGATCCAATCCGCTACGATCCGGCGACACGATCACCTCGATGCCCTCTGCAATAACGCACCGAACGAGCGGCTCCATGTGAAGGCCCCGCGGGTCGTTCTTCGGGCTCGGGGCCTCGGCCAGGGGCTCTGCTTGTTCCGAGTCGACCTCCGTACGGCTTCGAGAAGCTCCCCTCTTGCCTGTGCTCATAATCTTGCGCAGTTGATCGAGGTGGTCCTGCGAATAGGTGGCGTACCTGCCCTGAAGAACCGGTGGTGCGAGAAGGCCTTCGGTCTGGTAGTAGCGGATCGTTCTCGCGGGGAAGCCGCTCAGTTCCGCGAGCTCATCAATGCTCCAGGCTTGCTTGGCCATCAACGCTCCAATCGAGGATCTATCATTGCAGTTACTGTTGCAGTACTAGGCATCGTAGATGTAATATAAATCAACTAAGTTCATCGCGGAGAATCATCATATGTTGGAGAGCTCAACCCAAAGCGGTCTCTATCTCGTCACTCTCAACAATGATGTGCCGATCTCGGTCAACGCCGACGACCGTCGTCTCGCTGACCGCGCGATCAAGGTTCGGCGGGGGAATCTCAAGGTCGGCAAGGCCGTAGATCTCGTCCGCCGCCATCGAAACTACACCAAGACCTTTGGCAGTGGCAGCGTGAATTTTCACATCCTTGCGTACGTTTCCGGTGGAAAAGGTGATCTTCAGCGGGTCGAGAAGGCCGTCCTTGAAGGTCTGGCTCCTTTTCGAATCCGGGGTCAGCGACGGTTGACAGAATGGCTTGGCGGTGTCGGCGAGCCGCGCGCGCGCGAGGTGGCATCCGAGGCATTACGTCGGTCCGGCGTTGAGTACGTTCTTGCTTCAGAAGGGGCTCAAGGTTCAATGGAAGTTCAGAAGATTCAGAGCGAGAAAGGGAGTGCTTCGATGGTTCATCCGCTCAGCTGCGCCCCGGGGCATGACTCAACCCGGTCGTCCCTGCAAAGTGGAACTTACGCCGGCCGGTCCATTGAGTTGATGAGTCTTCTCATCGCTAGCGGTCTTCTCACGGATCCGCTTTTCCGGTCACTGCACCACTCAGGAACAGGGTTGAGGGCTCACCGGACACATTGCGAAGGACTGGTCGAGAACGGTAGCGATTTCGCCCGAGGCAAGAACGGGGAGAAGAATCGAAGGGTCTGTCGACGCCTTGAACTGATAGCCGATCAACTCGGGCGCCTTAACTCGCAGGTTAACGGGGAAGAATTTGACGAGCTTGTTCAATATGCGCTTCGGGAGTACCCGCTTGAAACGGCAGCGTGATCCCGTGATCGGTTCCAGAACGTTTCTCGTTTTCGCCGTGCTCGCATTGTCGATGCTTGGCTTGCCAGGCAGTGCCCATGCCTCGGCGATTGGAGCAATCGCTTTTCTGGTCACCAAAGTTTTCGGTGAGGGGGCGGTTGTCCGGGAACTGGGCCACGTCGGGCGGGCCGCTGACGGCAAGACCACAACGCAGGCGACTGGCGTGCGAGCAGCGGATGTCGCTCCCGTTCGTGCAACAGAGCGTGACCTCGCTGCCGCGCGGAATCCTGAACTGCCGCAGCGCACAGCCCTTCAGCGGCCTGAGTCCTCAGCTTCTGTTAGTGCAGGGCCAGTCGATGCGCCGCAAGCGAAGGCAGTAGTACCCAGACGGCGGCTAGCCTAGCGATGCCCACGCATAATTGTCACAGTGAACTCTGCTGCCGATATTGATTTATCCCGATTAAGATTTTTTCTATGTACCCTAAAAACCAAGCACGACTCATCATGGAAGCTGTCGCGATACTGCATCAAAGAGGCTTTGGTCGCCTAAAACTTTTCTGCTATTTCAAAGAAGGCCTGGGAGCTTGGAGGCATATGCTCTTTGCTTCGGAGACCTTTCCCGACCACATCCGCGACTTGCCTGAGCTAACGGCCAGCTGCTCTCTTCCAGGTTGGCCCGTCTCTTGGGGCAAGACTCCAGAGGAGATCGCCGACGGAATCACTGCCAAGTATCCCCAACTAATGGAGGCTGCACTCGGGAGCGATGATCCCTATGTAACCTGGTACCGGAACGTGCTCGCAGAGATCCCGAAGGGCATCCTTCAAATGGAGTCTTCAAAAGTGGCAGTAATTAATGGCGTTTCGCTGAGCCCGAAAATCTTCAATACTTTCTCGGCGACGGATTGATACCCGAAATTCGCGCTAGGTGACGTTTCTCAGCCGCTATGTTTCTTAATTGCCGGGCTGAGTCCTTCACCCCTGGTTCCGCTCGTAGGGACCCAGCGAATCGGATCGTCTGCGACAGGCTTGAGCCAACATAAAACCGGCGTTCACCGAGTCGGAGACTGAGTGGCTGCTTCGCAAGCAGCGGGCTACAAGCGCGCGACTGCTCGATCCTTGACTGGCATCACCTTGTATGCATGACGCTACCGCACTGGACGAAGCAGTAAGGTATGCTCAGCTACGAGAGACAGCCGACGATGCGATACCGCAAACCGAGCACTACAACATCTCGCCTTCGGCTGACACTTCTGCTGCTCACATTCTGCGCGTCCCTATATGCACTGACCGTCGAACCTAATTGGGTGGAGAGTAGGCATTACGAGAAAAGCGCCCCTGGACGCCAGTCTGTTCGTATTGCCCTCGTGACGGATCTTCACCTAAACAGTATCGGCTACCGCGAACGCAGTCTCATCAAGATACTTGAGCAAGCCAAGCCCGACATCCTTGTCCTCGGAGGCGATGTCGTCGATCAGTCCGATGATCTACCGGTGCTACGCGAACTGCTGTCCCGGGTTGCAGTTCCGCAAACGGTTGCTGTGCTTGGCAACTGGGAATACTGGAGCGAGATGCCTTTTAACGAGTTGGAGGCGCTCTACCGCGAAAACAAGGTAGCGTTGCTGGTCAATGCTGCCGTAGAGATCACGGTCACTGGCCGCCGAGTTCGCTTGGTCGGCCTAGATGACGCTACGGCGGGTACGCCACGACTAGATGTCGCGACGCGGGCGCCCGACGACGATAAAGCTGAAATTTCTATTCTGATCCAGCATTCGCCGGGTTTCTTCACTACTAAATCGGCGCGCCGCGACTTGGCTGGAAAAGGATTCGATCTCTGTTTGTCCGGCCACACCCACGGCGGCCAAGTTACGATTTTCGGTTGGCCACTTGGACTGTTGCCGCCCGGCAGTGGTGATCTTGTGGCAGGGTGGTATGAAACGGCGATGTGTCCGCTGTACGTGTCGCGGGGGCTGGGCACCTCACTGATACCGGTTCGGTTCTTCGCACGGCCGGAAGTGACGCTATTCGACTTGTAGGCCAGCGTTGAGGGTGCGGAGGGACATCTTCTGGGCTTGGAAACAAAACCCGATGCAGGGAAAAGGCTGCGACGCTCCGATGACCTGCTATTTCGTCAGTTGGGATGTCAGTGTGTGGTACTGCGACGGCAACAAGAACAGCGCACGCTGATGCCCATCCGAGCCGCCGCGATCTGCTGCGTCGCCTGCCTTCTTGCTTCCTTGTATTTGCGCACTTGTTGGTCCGTGATCTTCTTGCCGGGCACCGGGCGCCTCCCAACGCCTCTCGTCAGAAGAGCACTCTATCCCTCGCTTCCGGACCTTCCCGGCTGCAGATCCAACCGGCCAAGATAGTTGTCGTCGACCGGTCAGGCTAATTGTCGCCGGCCAAGCTTCCCCTTGTTCCAGGCTCCGCGATGCGGATGTTCTCGGGTTTCCATGACAGGCTCCTTGCTGTTGATCGGAGTCTGATTCTTGAACCCGTGGCGTGCGGCGGCTATCGGGGAAGATGCCCACAGCGTACGACCGGCCAATGCTGCTGCCCGATGTGCAGGGCTGATCCTCTCGGTTTTCGCCACCGGTTCACCCTTGTTCAACCGTATCCATATGGATACAATTCCACTATGAACACCTTCCTGCGTACGGACGATTTCGACGCCTGGCTTGTCGGCTTGAAAGACAACGTGGCACGAGCTCGCATCGTCCACCGTATCCGCTCTGCCGAACACGGAAATTTTGGCGACTGTGAGCCGGTAGGTGAAGGCGTTTCGGAAATGCGCATCCACGTCGGCCCTGGGTACCGCGCTTACTACACGCGACGTGGGGCAGTGATCTATCTGCTTCTGCTGGGCGGGGATAAGTCGTCGCAAAAGCGCGACATTAAACGTGCCATCGAGATGGCGCGGCTTTTGGACAAGGAGTGAACGATGGTCAAGACCGCCACCTTTGACGCTGCCGACTACCTGAACGATGAGGAAACCATCGCTGAGTATCTGACAGCAGCCCTGGAAGACCCAAACCCTGATGTCTTCCTCACTGCCGTTCGCGACGTTGCGCGCGCCCGTGGCATGACGCAGCTCGCCAAGGATGCGGGTCTTGGCCGTGAGAGCCTGTACAAAGCACTCACGCCCGGCGCGAAGCCACGCTATGACACTGTACTCAAGCTGCTTCATGCCCTGGGCGTGAAGATCTCCGCAACACCAGTCCATTCTTGAGGCTTGCGGTAGCGTCGGCCACCGTGCCCGAGCAGTCGATCGACAGAAGCGCCTGCAGTTTCCCTCCGAGCTTCAATCTCTGACGCTCGAACGGCAGGTGACCAGCACATCGCTGCCTGACTGCGCCATCAAGCCACCGGCAGCTCAGGCCGATTTGTGTGACTTTGCCTTCCGACAGGCTCCGGAGTGTAGCGGTCGGCCATATCGCTGCTAGCTCACGGTCGCCCAACACCCATCTACGTCTTTCCACACTTCCTCACCCTCGATCACTTCCAGAAATCGGGGAGCACTGAACCCCTCGGGATACAAACTCTTCGACACTGGGTCCTCCATGTCCGGAAGAGCGCTCTCGTCCAAGTTGCCGCGCAGGAGGCCGGCCGGATCCTGCAGGAGGTACGAATCATCCCGCAGTGCGATCAAGACCTCTTCCAGCGACACCTTGAGAAAACCCTCGAACCGCTGGTGGTCACACTCGATGGAGGTATCGACGATCCACCCGTGAGTACTCAACTCCTCCTCGCCACCATTCAGCGCGTGCATTTCTGAGAACTGGATATCCGTTAGCGCCCGCTGGACCGCCGCCACCTTACGCCGCAGCTGGATGCCTGCCTTGCGGAGTGTTGTCGTCGAATGCAGCCAAGCGTCGCGCTTCGATTGCCTCAGGTAAGTGGATTTGAGCTCAAGAACGAGCACTACGCCGTCACGGGCGCAGACTAGATCAACCTCGCCGGGGATCTCAGAGTCGGTAGGCGGCGGTGTCCAATTCAGGACAACACGAAACCCTCTCGATTCGAATAGCTGGCCGAGCCGCTCCTCGATTCGTCGCGTCTCGTGCCGGGCTTCGTCGCGACGCGCCCCCAAGCGACGCAGGTTGTTGATCGCGGCGGAGCTGTTGTTCTGTACCCCCACGACCCATGGCAGTTGCACGAGGAGCGACCCAAGCTTCAAGACAGGCCGCTCAAATAGCCCCGGCTGCAAGCCGCCTCCGCCCTCGCGCATCCGCTTGCCTAGGTGCCCCCAGTCACTGGTCCAGAAGTCCAGAATCGCTGCCGCCATCTGCAGGCTGCCGTTGGGACAGTCGTCGCGCACCGTCCAGCCTAGGATCTTTGCGATCTTCTCTGACCGATCGGACCACGTCAGGGGGAATCGATTCTGGAGCCCGTCAGCAAGGCCAAAGAAGGCGAGGCGACTCAACGCAGCGAGCGTGTTCCTGCTGTCCTCGAGGTGCTCGGCAAACACCAACAGAAAGTCCCGTTGGAAGAACGCGGACATCAGTTCAAGCGACAGCAGCGCCGTAAAGAGATGCACTTGCTCGCCAGTGTCGGCGGTCACCGTCTCATCGGCGCCGTACACCTCTGTCAGCCGAAGGTGGGTCCGCATGGCGGCAATGTAGGCAAACTGGTTTGCCTCATGATTCTCGGGGCGACCGATGATCTCTCCTGCCTTCTCCGACGATGCGAAGGCATACATCGCCCGGTAGAGCCAGTAGACATGCAAGCGATCGAGTTTGCGACCATCCCTCGACCACGCCGCCCGCAAATCCGGATTGATCAGTTCGATCTCCAGCCGGTGGTCGTGCCGCACGAAGCGGATTGTGTCGTCGTAGCAAAACGCCTCTGCCGAGCGCGAGAGGAATCCATTGAGCTCCACCTGGTCCGCCATGACCTGCGCGAAGGCCGACACGATATCGTGCCGTGGCGGCGACCCGGACGGAGACGGAAAGATCAGCGGAGACAAATGTTTCCCGACTGACCTTGCAGCGTCAGTTTCCGAAACGCGCAGTGTGTGCTCCGGCGCCGTGGCGAGCTTCCAACTCACGAGGTCGGTGACGGCATCCCAGAACTCCTCGTCCGACGGCTGCTCGTCTCGCTCGTCCAGGACGGTGGTCCCCACGTTTCGCGGGACGAGCGTGTGGAAAGCATGAAGACTCGCGTATATGAGGAGTTCGAATGGCGTCAGTTCGGATAGCCGCGCCCGACTTTTCTCGAGCGCAACAATTCGTAATTGATGAGCCGCCTCGAAAATCTCAAGGACACGGCAAAGTTCCGCCACCTCAGGAGCGACGTCGGCCACCCCAGCCAACTCCGCGAGTCGCGGGGATGTCGAGCGCAAGACGAGTCCCGAGCGCCGCACCGCGTAACACACGGTGTCGGGCAACGACTGCGCGAGCCTCGAGAGGAGCGGGATATTGGCGACGCGATCCTGCGAGAAGTACCGCACCAAGGCCAACGTGAAGGGCTCTGCGGCCCATCGCTCGGCGGGCACCGCACACACGACGGCACTGCTCCAGAAGGCCTCATCCCGCTCTGCCTTCGAGACCTTCTTTTTCCCGCGCAGGCGTGGCTTGCCATCCAGGTAGTCTTCAAACACAAGACGCAGGGCATCCCCGGGCGCTCTTCCCGACGCCTGCAATCGCTCAAACGCCGCGTCGTAGGCGTTGAAGGGCATCTCGGATCCGCACATCGATGCTACCCCTCCACGCCGTGACGATGCGTGCTCTTGTCGGCAGCACGCATGGGCAACATCGAACGGCACCTCGGGAAGCTTGGGCAGCCCCAGAAGGGCCCGCGCTTGCTCTCGCGAGCCATCATCTTGGCACCGCAGCCCGGGCAGGTCGGCGTAATCCAGTCGCCCTCCGTAGCAAACGCCAGAAGCTCCGCACGAGAGGTCTCGGGCAGACGCTCCAACATGGCCAGAAAGAGTCGGCCGTCGACCAAGGTGATCCGATTCTCGCCCGCGAATGCTCGCGCATCATCGGTGAAGCCGTTCGGCGCCATGAAAAACCCCTTTTCGACGCTCTGGTGCGCCATGACACCACGCAGCTCGCGAATCAGCTTGACGCCAACGGCCTGGCTCCATGCCTTGCATTGAACGATCGCCGTGCAACGACCAGGATCACCATCATTCTGAAAAAGCCGGATGTCGACGCCGCCGTCAGCGCCCAAGTCCGTGGTCTCGGCCCGTATCCCCTTAATCCGGTAAAACTCGCAGCACACATCTTCGAAGCGCTTCCACTCGAGCCGATCGATAACCTCCCGTGTCCACTCCGTCGGGCGCTCTGGGACGCAGAGGGGCATGCTCTTCTCGCTGCACGCAGGCATGAGGGCCTCGTCAAGCGCCGAGAGCGGCGGATTAACCGCTGCGGACACTGGCTCAGTCCGCCTCACCTCCCCGCTGCCCTCGCTCGGCAATGAGGTCTTCGCCTGCTGCCTGGAGAAGCGAAGCAGGGAAATGCAGCCGAACACGGTGGCCATCATCCAAGCCAAGGGGGTGACGAGCGCAGCCACCCCGCGCAGTAATGGCTGTCCACCAAAGAGAACAGGCACGATCACCAAGGCACCTACTACGCAGAAGGCGGACATGCCTGCGGAGACCTTCCAGTCCGAAGTGAGTGCGATCTCGATCAGCCCCGGTTCGCGACGGGATTTGCGGTAACGTCGATTCATGGCGTGTGATTATGCTGAAAGCAATGAGAGAAGGTGTCACGGGAATGGTCAGAGGTGTGAATTTCGCCGCGGCACGAAGGGGCAGCCTTGCGGGGCGTGCTCACGCGCCTGCAACTCGGTCAGGAACTGGTCGAGACGCTCGTAGCATTCCTCGCCTCGCAGCAGGCGGGATTCCGAGATTCCGAAGTACACGCAATGGAGCCCCGCGGCGCGGGCAAACTCCAACAACGCGGCGTCGTACTCACTGGTGCGCGAACCGGGGCCGGAACTACCTAAGGTCACGAGGCAGGAGCGATCACCATGAGGGTGATGCCGAAGAAAGGAGATCGCATGGGCGAGGTGAAAAGACCCACTACCCGCTGACGGGTAGGAGCGCAGACGGAGTCGGCTCAAAGCACGATTCAGACTAAAAATCCATGTAATCCCGAGCGTAGCCCCACCGCCGGCGACGCCGCCTTTGCGGGCGGCTGTCGCGCCTTATCAGCGATGGTCGATCCTTGATCCCGCGCCGAACAGGCCGTTAGCATGCCCGCCTCTCCACCGCGAACCGAACCCTGATCGCCACCATGAAACCCGCCCAGCACCCCACCGCGCTCCGTACCCAGAACCTGCTCGCCGAGGCCGGAATCGACACCCAGGTGGTCGAATTCGAACAGCCCACCCGCACCAGCGCCGAAGCCGCGGCGGCGATCGGCTGCGCGGTGGCCGAGATCGCCAAGTCGGTGGTGTTTCGGGCGAAGGAGAGCGGGCGGGCGGTGGTGGTGGTTGCCTGTGGCGACAATCGCGTGTGCGAAAGCAAGGTGTCGCACCTGGTGCGCGAGAAGGTGGGACGGGCGGATGCCGATTTCGTGCGCGAATCGACCGGCTACGCCATCGGCGGCGTGTCGCCGATTGGCCATGCCCAGCCCGTCACGCTGTTGCTGGACGCTGACCTGCAGCGATTCGACCGGATCTGGGCTGCGGCGGGCACGCCGTTCTCGGTGTTTCCGCTGACGCCGGCGCAGTTGTCCGCGCTGACCGGCGCCGCGTGGGCGGACATCCGGCAGCAGCAATAGGGCCACGTCTGAAACGTCGATTGCACGCTGAGGCCCAGTCGGACAGCATCATCAGAAATCGATGCCTGGCAGCCGGATTCCATCGTTGCCGGCCAATGTGCGGTGTGCCTGTTGCAGCATCTCTGCGCTGAAGTAGCGCAACTGCGCCGGATCGAACTCGAGCGTCGGCAGATGGGCCAGGACGATCTGGGTAACAAGCACTGCCTGTGCCCGGTCGCGCCCCTTCTTCACCGGCTCCCGATCCTGCCGTGCGGAGAGCCAGGCCTTGTGCAGGGCAAATGCCCGCGGATCAGGTACCCGCATCATCACTGGCCGACCGTCGGCTGCGATCGCGACGACATCGTGCTTGGGCGCATTCACCAGCCAATGCAGGTTGGGCAGCTCGACCGCGACAAGATCGTCCTGGCCAAAGGTCACGTCTGTTGCGTCGCGCATGTCTCGCGCGGGGATCACGAGATCGACCATGAAACCCTTGTCATTGACGGCACGGAAGGGCGCGTCGCTCGAGGGCGCAAAGCTCGGATCCGCCTTCCGGAGCAGCCCGAGCAGCCCTCCCTGGTCGAGCTTTTGCGTCACGATCGACAGATGGCGACGCGGATCGTAAAGGAGATCCACGTCGCCCGAGGCCAGCAGTTCCATCCGGCAATGTACGCCTGCCATCGCCTCGTAGGCGTGGATCGCATGCGTCCCGATCACGCAGAAGTCGTGCTCCATCCGCGCCGCCGCCAGGCCGAGCAGGATGTCGCCGACGATGTTGGGTAGCCGCCCCAGGCGCAGCGCACGGTTTAAGCGCGTCTGGCTCTTCACGCGTTCGGACAGGGCTTGCAGGCGAGCTTTCGCACGCGCCTTGCCCTCGGTGAACGCGGCAAAGACGGCCTCGGTTTCGCCATTGCGCGGGCCGAGCGACTTGCCGTTTCCGCGCGCGTCCTGCAGTCGCAGGAGGTATTGGTGCCCCTTCGATGACACCCATCGCATTCCGTAGCGATAACTACGGGCGTGATGGAGCGCGTCGATCCATGCGCGGTAAAGTTGGTCCGACTCAACCATGAACAACTGCTGCTGGTGATCGAGAGGCAGCACGTGGTTTTCCTGTTTTTCTATTAAATCGATAATAACCGGAAAGCCGGCTGCAGGTCGCGCGGTTCCTGCAGGCAGCGCAGCCTGCAGAACCTGCAGCCGAGGACAGTTGAGCTGGGTAAAGCCGTGACGGCAACGATGGCGATCGTTCGCATGGCAGAATCAAAACCGATCATTACCATCCCCGCCGCCCCCGAACCGAGGACCGCCCCATGCCCTGCTACGAAATCGACGGCCTGAAGCCCGTCATCCACCCTACCGCTTTCGTCCACCCCGACGCGGTGCTGATCGGCGACGTGATCGTCGGGCCGCGCTGCTACGTGGCGCCGCTGGCCTCGCTGCGCGGCGACTTCGGCCGCATCGTGCTAAAGGAAGGCAGCAACATCCAGGACACCTGCGTGATGCACGGTTTTCCCGGCACCGACACGGTGATCGGCGTTGACGGCCACGTCGGCCACGGCGCGGTGCTGCATGGCTGCCGCATCGGGCGCAATGCGCTGGTGGGGATGAACGCGGTGATCATGGACAACGCGGTGGTGGGCGAGGAATGCATCGTCGCCGCCTGCGCCTTCGTCAAGGCCGGCATGGAGATCCCGCCGCGCAAACTCGTCGCCGGAATGCCGGCCAAAGTCATGCGCGACCTTTCCGAGCAGGAAGTGGGGTGGAAGACGGACGGGACCCGCACCTACCAGGAACTGACCGAACGCTGCCTCGCCACGCTGAAACCGTGCGAGCCGCTCACCGAGATGGAACCGGGCCGCAAACGCTTCGAATTCGAGGGCGTCAAGCCGCTGATCGACATGAAGAAGGAAGGCAAGGCTTGAGCGAGCGCGGCAAGCTCTTCGCTGACCTCCCGCCGGCCGCACCGCAGGAGCATTTCGACACCCTGCTCGACCATCCGGCGGCACGCATCGAGCGCATCGCCTCCTTCGCCCACGCCAGCCCGCCGGGCTTCTGGTACGACCAGCAGGGCGACGAATGGGTGATGCTGGCGGCGGGGCGCGCCGAACTGGTGCTGGAACACCCGGGCGGCGATCGCGAAACGCTGGCGCTGGAGGCGGGAGACTGGGTCTTCATCCCGGCGCACGGGCGGCACCGGGTCGAGTCGACGAGCGCGGATGCCGTCTGGCTGGCGGTGCATTTCCCGCAGCGGTGAGTCACCCTCGGTGCCGGTTCAGTCGCCCGCCCCACCACGTATCCGGAGTCATCAGCATGCCAGCGAACACCCTGCCCTCCGCCGAACTCGTTGCGCTGCTCGAGCGGGCGCCCATCACGCACCTGCTCGGCCGCCGGATCCTGGCGCTGGACCTCGACGCCGGCACGCTGGTCGTGGAGTTCGACGGCAAGGCGGAATTTCAGAATCCGGCGCGCCAGATCCAGGGCGGCATGCTGAGCGCGATGCTCGATGACGTCACCGCGGTGCTCGTCACCGCCACGCTCGAACCCGGCGCTTTTTGCGCCACGCTGAGCCTGAACACGTCCTTCCTCGCGTCCGCGACGACCGGCACGCTCACCGGCAAGGCGAGCTTCGAGCGCCGGGGCAAGACGATCTGCAACGTCCGCGGCGAAATCTGGCAGGGCGACACCCTGATCGCCAGTGCGGTGGCGGTGTGCATGGTCCGCCGCCCGGGCTGATCTGCCCGGCGGCACTGCGCATCACCCCACCTGGCAGGCCAGGCCCTTGAGGTATTCGCCTTCCGGCACCGCCAGGCCGATCGGGTGGTCCGGCGCGGCGGACAGGCGGTAGATGATGCGCGCGTCGACGCCGGAATCGGTGGCGGCGCCGGCGACGATCTTCTGGAACAGCTCCTGGCCGATGCCGCCCGAGCAGGAGTAGGTCATCAGGATGCCGCCCGGGTTGAGCAGGCGGAAGCCGAACAGGTTGATGTCCGTGTAGGCGCGCGCGGCACGCTCCGCATGCGCGGCTGAGGGCGCGAACTTGGGCGGATCGAGCACGATCAGGTCGAAGCGGCGGCCTTCGTCCTTCAGTGCGCGCAGCGCCTTGAACACGTCGGCCTCCAGCCACTCCGCACGGCCGGCGTCGAGTTGCGGGTTGAGTGCGAGGTTGCGCTTTGCGGACTCCAACGCCGGGCCGGAGGAATCGATCGACAGCACCGATTGCGCGCCGCCCGCCAGTGCCTGCAGCGAGAAGCCGCCGGTGTAGCAGAAGCAGTTGAGCACGTCGCGGCCGGCCGCGAGCTGGCCGGTGAGCAGGCGGTTGTCGCGCTGGTCGAGGTAGAAGCCGGTCTTGTGGCCGCCCTCCACATCCACCTCCATGCGCACGCCGTTCTCGACGATGGTGAGCCCGCCCGCGGGCAGCTCGCCATGCGCGACGCCGGTGCGCGGCTCCAGCCCTTCGAGGGCGCGCACTTCCGAATCCGAACGCTCGTAGATGGCGGCGCAGCCGGTGGCCTGCACGAGGCCGGCGACGATCGCCTCGCGCCACTTGTCGGCGCCCGCGCTGGTCAATTGCAGCACCACGACGTCACCGTAGCGGTCGGCAATGACGCCGGGCAGGCCGTCGGATTCGCCATGGATCAGGCGTACGCCCTGCAGCCCGCGCAGCGCCGGGATGGCCGCACGCCGCGCCACGGAAGCGGCCACCGCGCGCTTGAAGAAGGCATGGTCGATCGCCGCGTCGACATCGAAGCTCCACACCCGCGCGCGGATCTGCGACTCCGGCGCCCACGCGGCGCGCGCAAGCGGCTTGCCTTGGGCGGTGACTACGGTGACCGTATCGCCCGGCCGAGCGCGGCCGTCCAGACGCTCGACCGAGCCGGCGAAGATCCACGGGTGGCGGCGTAACAGCGAGCGTTCCTTGCCGGGTTTGAGTATGAGTTGGGCCATGAGGGCTCCGGACAAAAGACAGGCGGCCGGCCGAAAGCGGGTTGATCGCGTAGTATTCGCAGCCTTCGAAGGCATCGCGAAAACGACGCGCGGCATCCATGCCGGACAAGGCTGCGATGATGGCAACAGCGGCGCCGCAGCGGAAGGGTTCTGACGCGGCCCGGATTATCCCCGCGGCCGGCGACAGCGTCGAGCGCCCTCAAACAGCCTTCCGTAACGGCAACCACACACAGGCAGCACATGAGTGAATTTGCACGACGGCTCGTCGCCTGGCAGCGCGAGCACGGCCGCCACAACCTGCCCTGGCAAGGCGGTAACGACGCCTATCGCATCTGGCTGTCGGAGATCATGCTGCAGCAGACGCAGGTGGACACGGTCATCCCTTACTACCTGCGCTTTCTCGAACGTTTCCCCGATGTTGCGGCGCTCGCCGCCGCGCCGGTCGAGGACGTGATGGCGCTGTGGAGCGGCCTGGGCTACTACGCCCGCGCCCGCAACCTGCACCGCGCGGCGCAGCAGGTGGTGGAACGCCATGGCGGGCAGTTCCCACGCACCGCGGCGGAAATCGAGACCCTGCCCGGCATCGGCCGCTCCACCGCGGCGGCGATCGCCGCCTTCGCCCATGACGAGCGCGCCGCCATCCTCGACGGCAACGTCAAGCGCGTGCTGTGCCGGATCTTCGGCATCGAAGGCTTCCCGGGGGAAAAAGCGGTCGAGAACCGCCTGTGGGCGCTGGCCGAATCGCTGCTGCCCGAGCGCGGCATCGGCCCCTACATCCAGGCGCAGATGGATCTGGGCGCCACCGTGTGCACCCGCGGCAAGCCGGCCTGCGCGCGCTGCCCCTTCCACGACGACTGCGTGGCACGGCGCGACGGACGCATCGCCGAACTGCCCGCGGCGCGACCGAAGAAGGCGGTGCCGCGGCGCAGCGTGCGGGTGGCGGTGGTGCTGCACGACGGCCAGGTGCTGCTGGAGCGCCGCCCGCCGACCGGCATCTGGGGCGGGCTGCTGGCGCTGCCCGAGATCCCCGAGCAGGTGGCCGACGTAAAAGGCTGGGCCGACACGACGCTGGGCGTGGAGTGCGCCACCGCGTCGCCGCTGGCGCCGCTGACCCACACCTTCACCCATTTTGTGCTCGACATGCAGCCGCTGCGGCTGGACGCGACGCGCGTCGCCGCCCAGGCCATGGAGCCCGGCCACGGCTGGCAGCCGCTGGCGACGCTGGCCGACGCCGCGCTGCCGACGCCGGTGCGGCGCATCCTGACGGCGCTGAGCGCGCCAGACCTGTTCAGCGGGGTTTGAGCGGCGCATCCTCGCCGTCGGGCAGCATGCCGAGCTCGTACAGCGCATCGCGCACGAACGCGAGGCGCTCGATGGGATCGTCCAGTTCGAGCAGCCGCTGCTTGGCCTCGGGCTTGAGCGGCAGCCACTCGGCAAAGCGCGTGCTCACCCAGCCAGCGTCATCGTAACGATACGGTTCGACGACGTGGCCGCCGCCGTATTGGTCGATCAGCTTTTGCAGCAGCGGCACGACTTCCGCGAGGTGCTCGGGCACCGGCTGCGGCGGTGGCTCGGGCAGCCAGCTGACGGTGCCGGTCAGCAGGCCGCCCTCTTCCAGTTCGTGGTCGAGCACGCGAAAGCGCCGCCGGCCGCGCACGACGATCTCGACCACGCCGTTGCGCAGGTGGTCGGCGCTGACGATCTGCGCTTCGGTGCCGAGCAAGTAGGGCACGGCCGGAATGCCGACTTCCTGCCCGGCGGCGATCAGGCACACGCCGAAGGTGGTGTGATCCTTCAGGCATTGGCCGATCATGCGCCGGTAGCGCGGCTCGAAGATGCGCAGCGGCAGGCTGCCTTCCGGGAACAGGGCGGTGCCGAGCGGAAACAGCGGGAGATGGGCGGTGTCGGTCATTGCGCTTGCTCCTCTTCGCCCCAGCGCGCCATCAGGCGGTGCGGCACGCCGAGCTGGTCGAGCACGCGGGCGACGACGAAATCGATGAGGTCCTGCACGGTTTGCGGGTGGTGGTAGAAGCCGGGGTTGGGCGGCAGGATGCAGACGCCGAGGCGGGCGAGCTTGAGCATGTTCTCGAGGTGGATGGCGGAGTACGGCGTCTCGCGCGGCACCAGCACGAGCTTGCGGCCTTCCTTGATGACGACGTCGGCGGCGCGCTCGATCAGGTTCTGGCTGAGCCCGCCGGCGATCGCCGCCAGCGTGGCCATGGTGCAGGGGCAGACGACCATCGCGTCGGGCGGGTTGGACCCGGAAGCCGGCGGCGCGAACCATTCCTCGCGGCCGAACACGTGCAGCTGGCCGGGCGCGGCATTGAAGCGCGCCGATAGCTCGGCCTCGACCTCGGCAGGACGCGCCGGCAGGTTCCAGTCCATCTCCTGGCGCGCGACGATCTGCGCCACCTGCGAATACAACAGCCACACCCGGCAGCCCGCCTGCAGCAGGCATTCGACCAGACGAACGCCGTAGGGCAGGCCGGACGCGCCGGTGAAGGCGACGGTGATGGTGCGAAGTTGATTGTTGCTCATGTTCAATCTGGAATCTGGATCCGTACCCGCAGCGTACCCGATACAAGGCACCTTACTTGAGGTAATCCGAGATCAGCTCCCACTTCCCGTTCCGGATCTGCGCCAACCGCCCATACCGGTTGCCAAGATGATCGTTCGGGCTGAAGCGGTATTCCGGGCTACCGAAATAGTCGCGGGTGAAGTCCATTTTCTCCAGCGTGCGGGCGAAGCCCTCGATCGTCAGATGCGGCCCTGCCTCCTGCGCCGTGCGCACGAACATGTCGGCCAGTGTATAGCCCATCACGCTCCAAACATTCGGCTCGACCTTGTAGCGTGCCCGGTAGCGGCGGATCCAGTCGGCGAGCTGCTTGTTGGCCCCCTCCGCATACGGGTGCGGCAGCACGCTGACGCCGTACAGACCTTCCACCGCTGCGCCGCCCAGCTCATGCGTCTGCGCCGAATAGCCCGACGCGGTGACCAGCATGTCGACGTTCCAGCCCGTCTTGCGCGCCTCGCTCATCGCCGCGACCGTCTCGCGCACCACGGTGGCGAGCACGACGAAATCGCAGCCGGCGCCGCGCAGGCGCGCGATCTGGCTCGACAGGTCGGTGGCGCCGCGTTTGTAGCTGGTTTTTTCCACCAGCGGACGGCCAAGCTTGCCGAGCGCGGCCTCGACGCCCTTCATCACCTCCAGACCATAGTCGTCGTCCTGGTACAGCAGGCAGGAGCGCTGGTAGCCATGGGTCTGCACCATGTGGCGGGTGGCCGCCTCCATATAGGTCTGGTAGGGCGCGAAGTTCTGGAACTTCAGCGGATGCAGCGGCAGGTAGGTCGATTCGTGCGGCGAGAAGGGGAACAGATGCAGGCGGCCGGCGTCGACGATGACCGGCATCGACGCCATCACCACCGGCGTGCCCATGTTGGCGATGAAGGCGAAGGCCTGGTCGCGCTGCACCAGCTTGCGCGCCGCAAGCACCGCGCGCTTGGGGTCGTAGCCCGAATCTTCCACCGCGAGGCGGATCTTGCGGCCGTGAACCCCGCCCGCGGCATTGGCCTTGTCGAAGCGCATCAGCATGCCGTCGCGCACCGGCACACCGAGCAACGCGATCGGGCCCGAGAGGTCGGATACGGTGCCGGCGACGATCTCGCGGTCGGTGACGCCGGGCGTGGCCGCGGCTGCGTGGACAGTTGCGAGGAAGGTGCTCGCAAGAACGGCAAGCGCCAGCTTCAAAAGCAGGTTCATGGGCGGGGATCTCTACGCGGGCAGGTCTGAACCGGCTTTATACCCCCAAGCGGATCATGGCGTGCCTGCGATGACGCCCATAAAGCAATCGACGCGGTGGATCGCGCTCGAGCGCGCTTCTACAGACCCTTCCCACCGCCGCTACTTCGTGCAGGAGCGCGCTCGAGCGCGACCGCCTCGGCCACATTGCGGCCAGGCCTGCTCCTGCACGCTCTTCTTCCAATCAGCAATTGCCCTTCTTGGCCTGACCCGGCGGGCAGAAGTGCCCATGGCGACGGTGGTGGCGGTGGTCGTCTTCGTAGTAGCGGCGTTCTTCGTAGCGCACGGTCTCGCGTTCGCGAACACGGGTGCGCTCGCGGCCCGCATCGCTTCCGACCGCGGCGCCCACGCCGCCGCCCAGCGCGCCGCCAATCACTGCGCCGTCGCGTCCACCAATGGCTTCGCCGACGGCCGCGCCGACGCCGCCGCCGATCGCACCGCCCAGAATCGTCGAACTACCTGCCTGCGCGGCACCGGCGATGGCAAGGCCGATCAGCGCGGGAATCAGTTTCTTCAGCATCATGTCGAGATCTCCAGTTTTCTGTTCGGGGGCGATCCTAGTCGGCGTGCTGCGCGCTTGTCCATGAGCAACTGTCAGCAATTGTTGCGCCTGCCACGACCGCGATTCCGCCTGGCGGCCGCGCGAGGACTCAGGCGCGCCCGGCGATGCCCCCCGGGCGCAGCAACACCACGACCACGATCACCGCGCCGAACAGCATCGTCTCGAGGCCCGCGCTGCGCGCGACATCGCCCGGCAAGGAGTCGCGCAAAACCGCGATCAGTTGCGGAATGGCGACGATGACGAGCGCCCCCCACACTGCGCCCGCCAGACGCTGCGCGCCGCCGATGAAGGCGAGCATCAGCAGCTCGAAGGAGAACATCAGGCCGAACTGCTCCGGGCTGATGAAGCCGATCCAGTGCCCATAGAGGCCGCCGGCGAGCCCCGACAGCGCGCCGCCGAAGACGAAGGCCAGCATCTTGGCGCGAGCGGGTGCGATGCCGCAGGCGTCGGCGGCCAGTTCGTCCTCGCGCACCGCGCGCCAGGCGCGACCGATGCGCGAGGACAACAACCTGGCGCACAGGGTGGCGGCGACAGCCAGCGCGGCGAAGCTGACCACAGCCTGCGCGGCCGGGGAGTCGATACGGACTGCGGAAAGCTCCAGCGCCGGCACCGCAAGGCCGGCAGCGCCGCGCGTGACCGACTCCCAGCGCACCAGTGCTTCCTCGACGATGAGCGCGAACGCCAGCGTGCTCATGCCGAAGTAAAGCCCGCCGAGACGGCTCGCCGGCAGGCTTGCCAGCCCGCCACCCGCCGCGCCCGCCACCACCGCGGCCGGCAGCGCGAACAGCGGCGAACAGCCGGCCGCGACGAGCAGCGCTTCGACGTAAGCCCCGATCCCCACCATCGCCGCCTGCCCGAGCGCGATCTGCCCGGCCTGGCCGACGACGACGATCACGCCGAGCCCGGCGATCGCATAGGTGGCGACCATCGTCGCCTGACCGAGCGCGTAGTCCGCGCCCAGGGAGAGCATCGCGACCACGAGCAGCGCCGCCCACGCGAGCAGCGGGCGCAGCACCCCGCGCGGCCTCAACGCCCGCCTCCCGACGTGCGGCGTCCGGCCGCAAGGCCGCCCGGGAACAGCAGCAGGGCGAGCATCAGCAGCACATAAGGGACCACGTCCTTCACACCTTCAGGCAACAACAGCCCGGCCAGCGCCTCGGCGACGCCGAGGAAGATGCCGGCACAGAGCGCACCCGGCAGGCTGGTGAGCCCGCCGAGCACCGCGGCAGGAAAAGCCTTCAGCGCGATCAGGCCCATGTTCAGGTGGATGAAGGTGACTGGCGCCAGCAGCAGCCCGGCGAGCGCGGCGAGACCGGCGCCCAGCGCCCAGGCCAGCGTATGCATGCGCGCCACCGGCACACCCATCAACGCGGCAACGCGCGCATCCTCGGACAGGGCGCGCAAGGCCAGTCCCGCCCGCGTGAAGCGAAAGAACAGCGCGAGCAGCGCTGCGATCACCACCGTCGCGGCGATGACGAGCACCTGCCCCGCCGCCAGCGTCAACGCACCGACATTCAGCGCCTCGCCGGCGATCGGCAGGCGATAGGTTTCCTGCGCGGCGGCCGGCACCGACGCGACCGCGCCGCGCAGCATCAGGCCAAGGCCGAAGGTGAGCAGCACCGCCACCAGATGCGGGCGGCCGAGCGCCCGCCGCAGCGCGACGCGCTCG
>JAFLDS010000024.1 GCA_017302295.1 Thauera sp.
CGCGGCAGCGGCGCGGGCGCCAACGGGCCGCGGCGCATCTTCGTCGTGTGCGAGGCGCGCGACCGCCGCGACGCGGTGCCGCTGGTGAAGGCGCTGCGCGTGCGCGGCTTCGAGGTCACGCTCCCGCTGTTCAGCGGCGATGCCGGTGAGGTGCGCGAAGCCTTCCGCGAGCAGGCGGCGGGCGCCGATCGCGTGCTGCTCTACTACGGCGCGGGTGACGAGGCGTGGAAATATCACCAGCTCAACGAGCTGCGCAAGGCGCGCGGCGAGCAGGCCGGCGGCGACGCCGGTCTGTGCTGTACCTGGGTCGCGCCGCCCGCCAGTGACGACAAGGCCTTGCTGCTGATGCTCGGCGAGCCGGGCACGATCGACGCCTCCGGCGGTATCTCGGACGCGGCGCTCGATGCGCTGCTCGGTGCCGGCCGCGCCGCAGGGGCGGCATCGTGAGCGCACCGCGGCCGGTCGTGCGCGGCAACCCCTATCCGGGCTTGCGTCCCTTCCTCGAGCATGAGGAGCATCTGTTCTTCGGTCGCGAACGCCAGGTCGACGCGATGGCCGACAAGCTGCGCCAGACGCACTTCCTCGCGGTGGTCGGGACGTCGGGCTCGGGCAAGTCGTCGCTGGTCAATTGCGGCCTGCGTCCGGCGCTGCATCGCGGCCTCATCGCCGACGCGGGGTCGGCGTGGCGGGTGGCGCAATTCCGTCCCGGCAACGCGCCGATCCGCGCGCTGGCGCAGGCGCTGGCCGCGCGCGGCGTGCTCTACGACGCGCTGCCCAGCGGCCCCTTCAGCGCCACCGAGATGGTGGAGGCGACGCTGCGCATGAGCAGCCTGGGCCTGCTCGATGCCTACGAGCAGGCGCAACTGGGCAGTGGGGTCAATCTGCTGGTGGTCGCCGATCAGTTCGAGGAGCTGTTCCGCTACCAGTCCCTCGCCGCGGGCGAACGCAGGGCCACTCAGCACTTTGCCGAGGAATCCACCGCCTTCGTCAATCTGCTGCTGGCGGTTGCCGAGCAGCGTCCGCCCGGGGTGTATGTGGTGCTCACCATGCGCTCCGACTTTCTCGGCGATTGTGCGCAGTTCGCGGGCCTCCCTGAGGCGATCAACCAGGGCCAGTACCTGGTGCCGCGCATGAACCGCGACGAGCGCCGCCGCGCCATAGAGGGCCCGGCGCTGATGCACGGCGCACGCATCGCGCCGGTGCTGTTGACCCGGCTCGTGAATGATGTCGGCGATCTGCCCGACCAGCTGTCGCTGCTGCAGCATGCGCTCAACCGTACATGGGCGCGCTGGGCGGACGAGGTGGGCGAGGGAGCCGACAAGGGGGGCGGCGAGATCGAGTTGCGCCATTACGAGGCGGTCGGCTCGATGGCGCAGGCGCTCGACCAGCATGCCGAGGAGGCCTACGCCCGCCTGGGCAGCGAGGCCCGGCAGCGCATCGGCGAGAAGGTGTTCAAGGCGCTCACCGATTGCGGCACCGATGCGCGCGGCGTACGCCGGCCGACGCGCCTCGCGACCCTGTGTGAGCTTGCCGATGCCGCGGCGGACGAAGTGGGCGCGGTGGTCGAAGTGTTCCGCGCGCCCGAGTGCTGTTTCCTGATGCCGCCCGCCGGCGAGGCGCTCGCCGCCGACACCGTCATCGACATCTCGCATGAGAGCCTGATGCGGGTCTGGCGCCGGCTGCGCGACTGGGCCGACGAGGAGGCTCGCTCCGCCGCCAGCCTGCGCCGGCTTGCACAGACCGCTGCCCTGCATGCCGAGCGCACCGCCGAGCTGCTGCGCGATCCGGAACTGCAGATGGCGCTCAATTGGCGCGCGCGCCAGCGACCGAATCCCACCTGGGCGGCGCAGTATGGCGTCCCCTTCGATGCCGCGATGCAGTTTCTCGAGGCTAGCGAAGCCGCGCGCACGGGGGAACAGGAGGCCGAGCGCCGTGCGCTGCGGCGCCGCCAGTTCGCCACCCTGGCCGCATTCATCGCCATCGCCGGCGCGGCAGGCTACTTCTTCGACAGCGAACGGCGTATCCACGCCTCAAAGGCCGAGCTGGAGCGTGCGCTGGCGCAGGCGCAGCAGGACCGACTCGAGGCACAGCGGCAGACGCAGCTCGCCCAGGCAAATCTGCGCCGCGCCGAGGAGAAGGAGCGCGAGGCCCTGCAGGCGCGCAGGAAGGCCGAGGAGCTGCAGCTCACCGTCGATGCGCTGATGGCCCGCAGTGCCCCAGCGCCGGTCGCTGTTGCAGCGAAGCCTCCGCCCACGCCGTCACCGGCGCCAGCCGTCGCTGCGGCACCGCCCGCCCCGTCGGCGACAGGCGCCGCCCCCGCACAGGCCGTGCCGGCGCCCCCGCCCGCTCCGGTCGCCGCCGCGCCCCACCGGCTCACCGAGGATGAGCTCGGCCGCATCATGCCCGCATTGCCCGCTGCCAGCCGCAGCGCGTGGACGGAGACCCTGAACCGCGCGATGGCCGAGTTCGACATCACCACCGCGCGCCGGCAGGCCGCCTTTCTCGCCCAGATCGCGCACGAAACCGGCCAGTTGCGCTACCTGGAAGAAGTGTGGGGACCCACCGACCAGCAGGCGCGCTACGAGCCGCCGTCGTCGCTGGCGACCAGCCTCGGCAATGTTCAGGCGGGCGATGGCGAGCGCTACCGCGGGCGCGGCCTGATCTGGATCACCGGCCGCGCCAATTACCAGCGCTTCGGCCAGGCGGTCGGCGCAGATCTGGTCGCCAACCCGGAACTCGCCGCAACGCCGGCGATCGCGGCGCGCACCGGCGCATGGTTCTGGAAGGTGCGAGGCCTCAACGAGCTCGCCGACCGCGAGGACATCGCCGCCATCACCCGTCGCATCAGCGGCGGCGTGAACGGGCTCGCCGAGCGCCAGAAGCTGTACGAGCGGGCCAGCGCGGTGCTCGGCGGCTGACGCGAGGCGGCCGTCGGCCGGTCGGTGGCACCGGGAAATGAACCGATGCCGCCGACAAGGCTCTGATCCGGGGAGTCGAACCCGTCGACAGTCTTTCTGCAACCCATCCCCACATGAAAACCACAAGACTCCTCGCACTGGGCTTCACCGCCCTGCTGACCCTGTCCTTCGGCATCAGCCTCGCCAACGACCCCCCTGGCGCAGGCAATGCCGAGTCGCGGAGCTGGCGCACCGCGCCGCGCCATTCGGCCGGCATCGCGCCCGACCCGCTCGCGCTCGCCGAGACCGCCATCGTGCAGGTGTATGCGGCGCCGACTTACGGCTGGCGTGGCTACTTTGCCGTGCATCCGTGGATCATCTTCAAGCGGCGCGGCGACACCGCTTACACCCGCTACGACGTCGTCGCCTGGGGCGGCGGCAAGGTCGTGCGGCGTGACTACGCGATCCCCGACGGGCTGTGGTTCGGGGCCACACCGAGGGTGCTGGTCGATCATCGCGGTGACGGCGCCGAGGCGATGATTCCCGCTATCGAGGCGGCGGTCGAAGGCTACCCCTACGCGCACGAGTACCGCAGCTACCCCGGCCCCAACAGCAATACCTTCCTTGCCCACATCGGCCGTGAAGTGCCCGCGCTCAGGCTCGATCTGCCGGCGAACGCCATCGGCAAGGACTATCGACCGTTGAGCGAGATCGTTGGTCTGTCGCCCTCGGGCGCCGGCGTACAGGCCTCCTTTCTCGGCATGCTCGGCCTCATCGTGGGGCTGGAGGAGGGCATCGAGTTCAACCTGCTCGGCCTCAGCTTCGGCCTCGACCTCAACCGCCCCGGCCTGCGCCTGCCCTCCGTCGGGCGCCTGGGCATGGACGACGCGACGGTGACCGACACCACTCCCGACGGCGTGCTTTCGCGGTCGGCAAGCATCGGGAGAGCGCAGTGAGCGAGCCGAGGGACTCGAGCGGCGTGTGCCATGGCCGGCACCCAAGCGACCCTGGAACGCGAATGCCGGCGATGAGCCGGCGGCGCTTCATCCTCAGCCTGGCCCTGTCTGCCCTGCTGGCCGCGTGCGGAAAGGCCGCAAAGCTGCCGGCCATCCCGCGTGGCGCCAGCGTGCTTGCGTTCGGCGACAGCGTGACCTTCGGCACCGGCGCCGCGGAGGGCGAGGACTGGCCGACGCTGCTGGCCGCGATGACGGCCTGGGACATCGCCAACGCAGGTATTCCGGGCGACACCGCGGCGGCAGGCAGGACGCGCATCGGGCCGCTGCTCGATGAGTTCCGCCCGGCGCTGGTGATCGTCGAGCTTGGCGGCAACGACTTCATCCGGCGCCGCTCGCACAACGCGGTCAAGGAAGACCTGCGCAGCATTGTCCGCGAGGCGAGGCAGGCGGGCGTCCAGGTCGTGCTGGTCGCCGTTCCCGAGCTGTCGCTGCTCGGCGCCGTCGCCGGGCGGCCGTCCGATGCTGCGCTTTACGCGGAATTGGCGGATGAAGAAGGCGTGCCGCTGGTGCCTGACGTCTTCTCCAGCATCCTCGCCCGGCCGGAACTGTGCGCCGATCGCATTCATCCCAATGCGCGCGGTTACCAGGCGATGGCGGCCGGCATCCATGCCGCGCTGCAGTCGATCGGATTGGCTGCCTGAACCGGCTGGGCATTGACCCGGAAACGGGGCAGCGTCCGATGGTGCCGGCCTGCTCTGCGCTGTCGCGCGGGAAAGGTGCCGAGCAATGCCCTCAGCTCTTGCCGACGTCCGCCAGTTCGGTGCGGTTGCGGCCATTCGCCTTGGCGCGGTACAACGCGTCGTCTGCCGCCTTGATCAGGCTCTCGCCGTGAGTGCCGTGTCCGGGCAGGCAGGCCACGCCGATCGATACCGTGATGCCCGGCAGCGCCTTGCCGTGCAGCATCACTGACAGGTGGCTGACCGAGTCGCGGAATTTCTCCAGGCGGGCGCAGGCCTGCTCCGGTTCGAGTTCGGGCAGGATCAGCAGGAACTCCTCGCCGCCGTAGCGGCAGGCCAGATCGCTTCCCTGGCGGAAGCGCGACATCAGCTGCGCGAACTCCTTCAGCACCATGTCGCCGGCTTCATGACCATAGGCGTCGTTGAAGTGCTTGAAGTTGTCAATGTCCAGCATCGCCAGCGCGAGTGGTTTGCGCGCCCGCGTCATGCGGCTGATCTCGCGCGCCAGGGCCTCTTCCATGAAGCGGCGATTGTAGAGACCGGTCAGTGGGTCGCGGATCGACAGCGAGTGCAGTGATTCGCGCAGGCGCAGGTTGGCCAGCGCAAGGCTGATGTTGTCGGCCGCCGCGCCGGCAAGCTGGCGGAAATGCTGGCGGCGGTTTGCATCCGTGCCTGCCGGATCGATCACGAGATGGATGATGCCCAGCGCCGTGCCCTGTGCCTGCAGCGGAATGCACATATAGGGCTTGGTTTCGGGATCGATGTAGCGGCAAGGGGGATTGATCGACTTCTCGAAGCCGATCTCGTGAATATGGCTGCGCCGCAGCGCCCAGCAGTCGCCAGGCGGGATCGAAAGCTCCTCGGTGCATTGAGCGCCCCAGCACACTGCCTCCTCCAACAGGTTGCCGGAGGCGCGCAGCAGGAACAATCGTCCGCTCGATGCGGGAAACAGCTGCTCCATCGTGGCGCGGATGATCGGGTAGGACTCCTCCACTGTGCGGCTGCTCTGCAACAGGCTGTTCGTCTGGCCGAGCAGGACCACCTCGCGGTTGGTGGTCTCCAGCGCCTCCTGCGAACGCTTGAGCGCAGTGACGTCGCGCGCCGCGGCGAACACGCCTGCCACCTGGCCTGCTTCGTCATGGTAGATGCTGGCGTTGTAGAGGACATCAATCACCGTGCCCGATGTGTGGCACAGCGCCAGCGGGTAGTCGGTGACGTGGCCCTGCGAGAACACCCGTTGGTAACCTGCGCGGGCCTTGGCCGGTTCGGTGAAGTAGTCCGAAAAATCGCTGCCGATCAGCGCCTCGCGTGGACGCCCGGTGGCTTGTTCGGTGGCGCGGTTGACGTCCATGATCTTGCCGCCGGTGCTGATCGTCACCAGCGGGTCGATGCTCGCCTCGATCAGGCTGCGCGCGTAGTGCGAGGCTGCGATCAGCTTGCATTGCACTTGTTTCACGTCGGTCACGTCGCGCGCCTCGACAAACAGCCCGATCACCTCCCTGGCATCATTGCGGATGGGCTCCATGTGCAGTTCGAGCTCGGCCGGCGAGCCGTCCCCGTGCTGCGTACGCAGGGTCTCGCTGACGACGTTGCCTTCGGTCAGCGCGCGCTGCAACAGCCGTCCGGCCGCCGGCCGGTCGATGAAGTGCGCGACGAAGTCACTGCCTGTCCATTGCTCGCGCGGCATTCGGGATGCGTGGATGACCGCGTCGTTGATGTCGACGATGCGGCCCGCGCGATCAACCGCCAGCATCGGCACCTGGGTAGCACTCAGGAAATGGCTGCGAAGCTGCAGGGAATCGAAGTTCTCGTCCATGGGCGACTCGCTTTCTGGTTAGGAAGCGCGGCCTATCGGCGGCGACTTGAAGATTACCCCTTTCGACTGTGCAAGGCGTCGAGCATTGCGGGTTCGCTACCGACTCAGCAGCGATCCCCGCGCCATCGCCCGCAGCTCGCCGGCCATCGCCTCCGCGGCGGTTCCGGCTGCCAGACGCAGGAACTGGGGCTGGCGCGGTGAGGGGCTGCGGGGGCGGTCGAGCCCGCTCCTGCACGGTGGCGTTTGTGCGCATGTGGTTCCATCGGGGGCCGCGCCTGCTTCGTTCAGCCCTTTTCCCCCTTCGCCGCCAGATAGATGCCCACCAGCAGCAGGCTGAAGCCGACGAACTGCAGCGGTGCGAAGCCTTCGCCGAAGATGAGAAAGGCCATCAGCGCGCTCCCCACCGGCTCGCCCAGCGTTACCACGGCGACGAAGGTGGCCGACACGTAGCGCAGCGACCAGTTGTAGGCGGTGTGGCCGAGCAGCTGCGGCCCCAGCGCCATCGCCAGCAGCACCGCCCACGCCGTGCCCGACAAGTCGAACAGCTCCACCCCGCCGGCGCCACTGGCGGCGAACAGGAACAGCGCCGCGGCGCCATAGGCGAGCCAGATGTAGGCCGGCAGCCCCAGCCCGGCGCGCAGCCGGCGGCCGATCAGCAGGTAGGCGGAAAAGCACCAGCTCCCGACCAGCGCCAGCATGTTGCCGAAGAAGGGGTTCGCGCCCGCGCCGGCGGTCTGGCTGTCGCTCCAGAAGATGAACAGGCTGCCGGCGAAGGATAGTGCGATGCCGCCGATCATCATCTTCGTCGGCGTCTCGCGGAAGATCAGGAAGGACGCCAGCCCGATCCACAGCGGATTGGTGGTGACCAGCGCGGTGCTGGAGGCTACCGAGGTGTATTCCAGCGAGCTGATCCAGGTCGCGAAGTGCAGCGCGAGGAAGAAGCCGGCGGCGAGCGCCATGCCGATCTGCCTGCGTGTCAGCCGCGCCAGTTCGTGGCGCGACTGCAGGAAGGCCACCGGCGTGATGATCAGCGCCGCCAGCCCCAGCCGCCAGGTGGCGACGGTGAGCGAACTGACGCCCTCGGCCTGGGCGAGGCGGGCGAAGATGGCGCCGAAGGAAATCGCGGCGAGGCCGATGCCGAGGACGACGAAGGGCAGCCAGCGGGCGGGTTGGGGCGCTGCGATGCTTTGCGTCATTGAGTCGGATGTGTGCTGCCCGTCTTGCTGACGAGCGGAAACTTCTCTGGGTGTCGGATCGATTCGACCGCGAGGTCGATATCCAGCTCCGGCCAGTACAGGTGATCGGGCGAGGGGGCTTCCACATTCAGGATCTGTCCGACGGGTGCCTCCCTGAACCAGGGAAATTCCGTGAACGGGAGGAACAACTCCTCGTCCCACAGCAACAGCCAGAGGCCGTGACGAGAGATGTTGGTGACCTCAACCGCCAAAGTGTCGATGCCAAGCGTTGCGGATGTCATGTTCGTGCTCCGTGACCAGTTTCAGCGCGAGTGCGATCTCGCGCTGCGAAAAGCCGATGAACTGTGCAAGTTCGATTCGCGGATCCAGCCAGAACTTGGCCTCGCCGCTTTGACCTTGGACATGCACATGCATTCTCGGCTCTTCGCGTGAAAAGAAGTAGAACCGAAAGCCCCCTTCACGGAATACGGTGGGACTCATCTTACGCGTGCCCTCCCTCCAGGTACGCCGCCCGCACCTCCGGACTCGCCAGCAGCTCCGCCCCCGTCCCCGCCAGCGTGATCTCGCCGTGCTGCAGCACGTAGCCGCGGTGGGCCACGCGCAGGGCCTGATTCGCGTTCTGCTCCACCAGCAGGATGGTCATGCCGTGGTCGCGGTTGAGCTCCTTCACGATCTGGAAGATCCGGCGGATGTAGATCGGCGCCAGGCCGAGCGAGGGCTCATCGAGCAGCAGCAGCTTGGGCCGGCTCATCAGCGCGCGGCCGATCGCCAGCATTTGCTGCTCGCCGCCCGACAGCGTGCCGGCGCGTTGCGACTGGCGCTCCTGCAGGATGGGGAACATCGCGAACACGCGCGCGGTGTCGGCGTCGTAGTTGGCCGGATCGGCATGCGCGGTGCCCATCTGCAGGTTCTCGACCACCGTCATGCGCGGGAAGATGCGCCGGCCTTCCGGCACCAGCGCGATGCCGCGGCGGGCGATTTCGTGCGTGTGCACCCGGGTGATGTCCTCGCCGTCGAACACGATGCGTCCGGCGCTGGCCTTGGGGTTGCCGAACAGGCTCATCATCAGCGTCGACTTGCCGGCGCCGTTGGCGCCGATCAAGGTGACGATCTCGCCCACCTGCACCTCGACGTCGATGCCGCGCAGCGCGTGGATGTGGCCGTAATGGGCGTGCACGCCCTCCATCTTGAGCATCATGCTGCGGCCGCTCCTTCGTCCTCATCCTCGCCCAGATAGGCCTTGATCACCTGCGGGTCGTGTTTGACCTGCTCGGGCGTGCCTTCGGCGATCTTGCGCCCGTAGCTGATCACGCCGATGTGGTCGGACACGTTCATCACCACGCTCATGTCGTGCTCGATGAGCAGGATGGCGATGCCCAGTTCGCCGCACAGGTAGAGCAGCAGCTCGTTCAGCTCGGCCGATTCGCGCGGGTTGAGGCCGGCGGCCGGCTCGTCCAGGCACAGCAGCACCGGATCGACGCACAGCGCGCGCGCGATCTCGATGCGGCGCTGGATGCCGTAGGGCAGGTCGCCCGCGGCGTGGTCGGCGAGGTGGGTGAGCTTCAGGCGCTCCAGCCACATCGCCGCGCGGTCGATCGCCTGGCGCTCGGCGGCGCGGTAGCCGGGCAGTTTGAAGATGCCGGCGACGGAGAACTTCGACGCACGCTGCAGCACATTGTGCTGGGCGACGATGAGGTTCTCCAGCACCGTCATCTTCGGGAACAGGCGGATGTTCTGGAAGGTGCGCACCACCTGCGCGTCGCGCGCGACGCGGTGGCTGGGCAGCGCTTCCAGGCGCATCTCGCCGCGCTCCGGATGAGCCAGCCGCAGCGTGCCGGTGGTCGGCTTGTAGAAACCGGTCAGGCAGTTGAACAGCGTGGTCTTGCCGGCACCGTTGGGGCCGATGATGCCGGTGATCTTGCCGGCCGGAACGTCCAGCGACAGGTCGTCGATCGCGGTAAGACCGCCGAAGCGCATCGTCAGGCGCTGCACCGACAGCAGCGTGGGCGTGGAGGTCGTGCTCGTCATGCCGCCTCCTTCGCGCCCGCATCCTGGACCAGCGGATTCAGGCGCAGCGTCGGTTCGCGGTGGGCAAGCAGGCCGCCCGGCCTCCACACCATGATCAGCACCATTGCCAGGCCGAACAGCAGCATGCGGTACTCGGAAAAATTGCGGCCGAACTCGGGGATCAGCACCAGCAGCGTCGCTGCCAGCACCACGCCCATCTGAGAGCCCATGCCGCCGAGCACGACGATGGCGAGGACGATGGCCGATTCGGTGAACACGAAGCTCTCCGGCGAGATGAAGCCCTGGCGCGCGGCGAAGAACACGCCCGCGAAGCCGCCCAGCATGGCGCCGATGGCGAAGGCCGACAGCTTGATGTTGGTCGTGTTCATGCCCATTGCCTGACAGGCGATCTCGTCCTCGCGCAGCGCCTCCCAGGCGCGGCCCACCGGCAGCTTGCGCAGCCGCGACACGAACAGGTTGGTGAGCAGCGCCAGCACCAGGATCAGGTAGTAGAGGAAGATCAGCCGGTGCATGGCCGAGAACTCCAGCCCGAAGAAATCGGCGAAGGTCTGCTGCCCTTCGGGTGCGCTGCGGGTGAACTCCAGGCCGAAGAAACTCGGCCGCGGGATGGAGCCGATGCCGTTCGGGCCGCCGGAGAGTTCCGTCCAGTTGACCAGGATGATGCGGATGATCTCGCCGAAACCGAGCGTGACGATGGCGAGGTAGTCACCACGCAGGCGCAGGATGGGGTAGCCGAGCAGGATGCCGAAGCTCGCCGCGATTGCGCCCGACACCGGCAAGGCTTCCCAGAAGCTCCAGCCGAATTGCGTGGACAGCAGCGCGTAGGAGTAGGCGCCCACCGCGTAGAAGGCCACGTAGCCGAGGTCGAGCAGGCCGGCCAGGCCCACCACCACGTTCAGGCCCCAACCCAGCATCACGTAGATCAGCACGGTGGTGGCGGTGTCGACCACGTAGCGGTTGTCCGAGAACGCAATCGGCAGCGCGATCGAGGCGCCGAGCGCCAGCCAGCCCAAAACGCTCACCAGCTTCTGCGTGCCGCGGGCACGGTCGGCGGCGGTGGCGGTGCTGGCGCGGTCGCGGTCGAGCTTGCGGTTGCGCGCCTGGTCCACCGCCCAGCGCAGCAGCAGGCGGCCGAAGAACACCGCCACCACCGCGGCGGCCAGCAGGCCGAATCGGGTTTCGATCGCCAGCTTGCCACCCACGTCCACCGTGGTCAGGCCGATCAGCGGAATGCCGAGGATGAGGCCGACGAAGGCCACCCAACTCGCGTCGCGCAGACGCTCGGCCGGCGTCATCGCGTGACGCGCAAAGACGACGGCGCTCATCAGACCTTCTCCACTTCAGGACGGCCGAGCAGGCCGGACGGGCGCAGCATCAGCACCAGGCACAGGATGCCGAAGGTGGCGACGTCCTTGTACTCGGGCCACAGGTAGGCGGCCCAGAACGATTCGATCAGGCCGATCAGCAGGCCGCCCAGCATCGCTCCCGGGAGCGAGCCGATGCCGCCCAGCACCGCGGCGGTGAAGGCCTTGATGCCCGCCAGGAAGCCGATGAAGAAATCCACCACGCCGTAATACACCGTGACCATCACCCCGGCCACTGCGGCGAGCGCCGCGCCCAGCATGAAAGTGAAGGAGATCGTGCGGTCGACATTGACCCCGAGCAGCGCCGCCATCGTGCGGTCCTGCTCGCAGGCGCGCTGCTGGCGACCGAACGGGGTCTGAGTGATCATCCAGGTGAAGGCGACCATCAGGATCAGCGTGGTGACGATGATCAGCAACTGGCTCCAGCCGATCTGCACGGTGAAGGCCGGCGTGTTCCACAGTTCGATGCCGCCCTCGATCACCGGCGGGATCGGTTTCACCCGCGCGCCCTGCGTGAGCTGCACGGTGTTCTGCAGCAGGATGGACATGCCGATCGCCGAGATGAGCGGCGCCAGCCGGGTCGAGCCGCGCAGCGGGCGATAGGCGGTGCGCTCCACCGCCCAGCCATAGGCGGACGTGAAGAAGATCGACACGATCAGCACGAAGGTCAGCGCCAGCGGCACCGAGGTCACGTCGGCGGCGGCGAGCAGCGTGAAGGCGGTCACGGCGATGAAGGCGCTCACCATGAAGATGTCGCCGTGGGCGAAGTTGATCATGCCGATGATGCCGTACACCATCGTGTAGCCGATGGCGATCAGCCCGTACATGGCGCCGAGCGTGAGCCCGTTGATCAGTTGTTGCAGTGCGTAGGCCACGATGTCTCCCGTGGTGGTGGCGCCGGAGGCGGTCTCATGCAGCCGAGAGTCGCTGCGATTGCGGCCGGCGTCGCTGATCCGCGGAGCGAGCCGGCCGCATCGGAGCGATGCTTACTTCGCGTAGTCGTACTTCCCGCCCTGCCAGCGATACACGACGAAGCCCGGCGCCTTCTGGTCGCCCTTGGCGTCGAACGACAGCGTGCCGATCACCGTCTTGAAGCTGCCGCCGCGCAGCGCCTTTTCGAGGTCCTTGTACTTGGTGCTCTTGGCCGCGGTGGCGGCCTGGTCGAAAAGCTGCATCGCGGCGTAGGCGTACAGCACGTAGCCCTCGGGCTCGACCTTGGCGGCGCGGAATTTCTCCACCACCGGCGCGGCGTCCGGGTTCTTGCGCGGGTCGGGCGAGAACGTGAACATCACGTTGTCGGCGGCGGGGCCGGCGGCGGTGACGAGTTCGGAGTTGGTCATGGTGTCGCCGCCCATCACCGTCAGCTTCAGGCCGGCCTGCTGCGCCTGGCGCAGGATCAGCGCCACTTCGGTGTGGTAGCCGCCGTAGGCCAGCACTTCGACGCCGGCCTGCTTGAGCTTGGTGACGATGCCCGAGTAGTCCTTCTCGCCAGCGGTGATCGACTCGCGCAGCGTCGGTTTCATGCCCTTGGCCGTCATCGCCTTCGCGATCTCGTCGGCGAGGCCCTTGCCGTAGGCGCTCTTGTCGTCGAGCACCGCGGCCTTCTTGCCCTTGAACGTGTCGGCGATGTAGTTGCCGGCCACCAGACCCTGCTGGTCGTCGCGACCCATGATGCGGAAGATGTTCTTCAGGCCGCGCTCGGTCACCTGCGGGTTGGTCGACACCGTGGCCATCGGGATGTCGGCCTCGTTATAGACCTCGGAGGCGGGGATGGTCGAGCTCGAGCACCAGTGCCCGTGCATGAACACGATCTTGCGGTTGACCATGGTGTTGGCAACCGATACGGCCTGCTTCGGATCGCAGGCGTCGTCGCCCACTTCCAGTTTCAGCTTCTCGCCGAGCACGCCACCGCGGGCGTTGAGGTCGGCGATCGCCATTTCCGCGCCCTTGCGGATCTGGTCGCCGGCCGAGGCGTACTGGCCGGTCATGGGGCCGGCGATGGCTACCGACAGATCGGCCGAGGCCGTGCCGGACAGGGTGCCGAGGGCGAGGCAGGCAGTGGCGAGCAGGGTCTTTTTCATCCGGGTCTCCTGAATCGAATTTTCAAGCGTGCGGGGTGGGTGCAGCGGTGGGTCGCAACGGTCGTTGCGGAACAGGCGGACGTGTCCGTCCGCGTAAGGTAGGCGAAAAAGCGCATCGTGCCATGCGCCAGGTCAAGGAGGCCTCACGTGCCGTGGGGCGCATTCAGGCCCCCATCGCCATCAGGCTGGCGTTGCCGCCGGCCGCAGCGGTGTTGATGCTGACGCTGCGCTCATGCACGAGGCGGCCGTGGTCGTAGTCGGGCGTCGGCCGCAGCAAGGGCACGATGGGGCCGGGGCGCGCGGCGAGGCGGGCCTGCCAGGCGTCGGCATCGGCGTCGGCCCCGTCGAACAGCAGCGCACCGAAGGCGGCCTCGAACCACCTTGCGTCGAGCCGGGCGCGGCTGCGGATGCCGTCCGGCAGCGAGGACAGCACGCGGCGGGCGAGGGGGTCGTCGCCGAACACGATGCGGTTGCCGCTCGCCAGTGCTGCGAGCAGTTGATGCAGGTAGCCCGCTGCCGAGCCCGCGACGCCCGCGACGAGGCCGCGCGGCACGAAGCGCAGGCTGTTGTCCTCGCCGGTGGGGCCGGGCAGTGCCAGCCGCAGGCCCGCGAGCCTGCGTGCGCGACAGGCGTCGGCGCGGTCGCGCAGCACGGAGAGTTCGTCGCCTTCGAGCAGTGCCCGGCCATGGGTGTCGAGCCAGCGCACGAGTTCGTCGAACGGCAGCGGCTCCGCATCGCGCTCTACGCGCAGTGCGCCATGTTCGAGTTTCGCCCCCGGGCTGCGCTGCAGCAGGCGATGCAGGTAGAGCGGTCCGCCCGCCTTGGGGCCGGTGCCCGACAGACCCTCGCCGCCGAAGGGCTGCACGCCCACCACCGCGCCGATGATGTTGCGGTTCACGTACAGGTTTCCGACGTGCGCGTGGTCGCGGATCTGCGCCACCGTCTCGTCGATGCGGGTATGCACGCCCATCGTCAGGCCGTAGCCACCGGCGTTGATCGCGTCGAGCAGCGCCGGCAGCTCGGCGGCGGCAAAGCGCAGCACGTGCAGGACGGGGCCGAACTGTTCGCGGCCGAGTTCGGCGATGCGGCCGATCTCGATGATCGTCGGTGCGACGAATGTGCCGGCGTCGCAATCGTCCGCCAGCGGCAGGCGGGTGACGCGTGCGCCCTTCGCCCGCATCGCCGCGACGTGGTCTTCGAGGCTGCGTTGCGCATCGGCGTCGATCACCGGGCCGATGTCCCTGCGCACGTCGGCCGGATTGCCCACGCGCAACTCGTCGAGCGCGCCGCGCAGCATCTCCAGCGTATGCGCGGCGATGTCTTCCTGCAGGCACAGCACGCGCAGCGCCGAACAGCGCTGGCCGGCGGAGTCGAAGGCAGAGGCGAGCACGTCGGCCACCACCTGCTCGGGCAGCGCGGTGGAATCGACGATCATCGCGTTCTGGCCGCCGGTCTCGGCGATCAGCGGCACGTTGCCGCCACGCTTTGCCAGCGTGCGGTTGATGAGGACGGCAACTTCGGTCGAGCCGGTAAACATCACGCCGCGCACACGCGCGTCGGCCACGAGTGCCGCACCCACCGTTTCGCCGCGGCCGGGCAGCAATTGCAGCACCCCGACCGGAACGCCGGCCTCGTGCAGCAGCGCCACCGCACGCGAGGCGATCAGCGGCGTCTGTTCGGCCGGCTTGGCAAGCACCGGGTTGCCGGCTGCGAGTGCCGCCGCCACCTGGCCGGTGAAGATCGCGAGCGGGAAGTTCCACGGGCTGATGCACAGCACCGGCCCCAGCGCCGGGTGTGTGGCAGGGTCGAAGCCGCGCGCCTGGTCGGCGTAGTAGCGCAGGAAGTCCACCGCCTCGCGCAGCTCGGCCACTGCGTTCGCCCACGACTTGCCGGCTTCGCGCACCGCCAGCGCCAGCAGCGCGTCGGCGTCGCGTTCGAAGAGCCCGGCCGCGCGTTCGAGGCAGGCAGCGCGCTGCTGTGCGGGGTGCGTTGCCCAGCTTGCGGCGGCGGCTTCGGCGGCGGCGCAGGCTGCGTCCACGGCAGCGCTGTCGGCCTCGACGACGCTGCCGACGATGTCATGGCGATCGGCCGGATTCGCCACCGCGACCGGCGATGCCGCCCGTGGCGTTTCCCCTGCCGGCATCGGTGCGGCGGCGAAGGCGGTGGTGCGCGAGGCGGCCAGCGCGGCGGCGATGCGCGCGCGTACCGGCTCGCTTGCGAGGTCGTGACCGACGGAGTTTCGGCGTGTGCCGAGGATGTCCGCCGGCAGCGGGATCTTCGGATGCGGCGCGCCGGCAAGCGGCGCGGCCTGCTCCACCGGATCGGCGATCAGTTCGTCGACGGGCACGTTCTCGTCGACGATGCGGTTTACGAAGCTGGTATTGGCGCCGTTCTCGAGCAGCCGGCGCACCAGGTAGGCGAGCAGTGTCTCGTGGCTCCCCACCGGCGCATAGATGCGCACCAGGCGCCGGGTGGCGGGGTCGCCGACGATCTGGTCGTAGAGCGGTTCGCCCATGCCGTGCAGGCACTGGAATTCGTAGTCGCCGGCGCGCCAGCCACCGTCGGTAGCGGCGTCCGCGGCGAGGTGGAAGATCGCGGCGAGCGTATGCGCGTTGTGCGTGGCGAACTGCGGGTAGATGAGGTCGCGCGCCGCGAGCAGCTTCCTTGCGCAGGCGAGATAGCTCACGTCGGTGTAGACCTTGCGTGTGTACACCGGGTAGCCGGCCAGACCGTCGAGCTGGGCACGCTTGATCTCGGCGTCCCAGTAGGCGCCCTTCACAAGGCGGATCATCATGCGCCGGCCGCTGCGCTGCGCCAGTTCGATGATGAAGTCGAGCACGGCGGGCGCGCGCTTCTGATAGGCCTGCACCACGAAGCCCAGGCCGCTCCAGCCGTCGAGGTCCGCATCAAGCGCCAGCGCCTCGAGCAGGTCGAGCGAGAGGTCGAGCCGATCGGCCTCCTCGGCGTCGATGTTGAGGCCGATGTCGTAGTCCTTGGCCTGCAGGCACAGCGTTTTCAGTCGGGGCAGCAGTTCGGCGAGCACCCGCTCGCGCTGCGCCCAGGTGTAGCGCGGATGCAATGCCGACAGCTTTACCGAGATGCCGTTGCCGTCGACCACGCCGCGACCGGCCGATGCCTTGCCGATGGCGTGGATTGCCGCTTCGTAGTCGCGCAGGTAGCGCTCGGCGTCGTGCGCCGTCATCGCCGCCTCGCCCAGCATGTCGAAGGAGTAGCGGTAGCCTTGTGGCTCGCGCGCACGGCCGCGCTCCAGCGCCTCGTCGATGCTGCGGCCGGTGACGAACTGCTCTCCGAGCATGCGCATCGCCAGGTCCATGCCCTTGCGGATCAGCGGCTCGCCGCCGCGCGCCACGAGCCGCGTCAATGCCGAGCCCAGACCTTCCGCGCTGCTCGTCGACACCAGCCGGCCGGTGATCAGCAGGCCCCAGGTCGCGGCGTTGACGAAGAGCGACGGGCTGTTGCCAATGTGCGAGCGCCAGTCGCCGTCGGCCAGCTTGTCGCGGATCAGGCGGTCGGCGGTAGCCTTGTCGGGCACGCGCAACAAGGCTTCGGCCAGGCACATCAGCGCCACGCCTTCCTGGCTGGAGAGCGAGAACTCCTTCATCAGCGCATCGACGCCGCTCGATTTGCTGCGGGTGGCGCGCAGGCCGCTGACCAGCTTGCGCGCGAGGTCGTGGGCGCGGCTGGCGGTCGCGCCGTCGAGCCGCGCCGCTTCCACCAGTGCGGGCACGCAGTCCGGCTCGGAAACGCGGCAGGCCTCGGCGATGCGCAGGCGCAGCGTGTTGCGTGCGCCGCCGGGTAGCGCGGCTGCGGCGGCATCGAGAGCGGCGGAGTCGGAGGCAGCGTGTTCGAAGGCGGTTGGCGCGGTCATGGCGTGCGCTCCTTGGCGCGGCGTGGGGTAATTCGCGGCAGGTCCGCAAATGCGCGGTGTCGGGGCGGAATTCTTCTCCAGAAAGAATAGTTGATGGCGCCAAAATTTCTTTTTATATGGCCATAATGGCTGTAGTTCTATCGGAAAACAGGCGAAACGCCTGCTGCACTGCAATGGATCGAATCGATCTGAAGATATTGGCCGAGCTGCAGGACGACGCCCGCCTGTCGCTGGTCGAGCTGTCGCAGCGCGTCGGCCTCACCAAGACGCCGCTGGCCGAGCGTATGCGGCGGCTGGAGCGCGAGGGCGTGATCCGCGGCTATCACGCCGAGCTCGACCCGGCAGCGGTGGGGGTGGACCACCTCGTCGTCGTCCAGGTGCTGCTGTCGAGCACGTCGGCGCAGGACCTGAGCCGCTTCAACGACGCGGTGCGGCGCATTCCCGAGGTCGAGTCCTGCGTGATGATCGCGGGCGACTTCGATTACCTGCTGAAAGTACGCACTCGCGACATCAACGAATATCGGCGCGTGATGGGCGACCGCATTTCGGCGCTGCCCTGCGTGCGTCAGACCCACACTTATGTGGTGATGGAAGTGGTGAAGGACGAACGCAAACTGCCGCTGTCACGCGGCTGAAACCGTTCGGGTCGCAGGCTCGTGCCGCCCGGCGTTGGCGAGGCCTTGCCGGCCTTTGGTGTAACATTCCAACCAATTCATTTTTGCCACTGCCCGTCGGCGGCCGTGGCGCTATTGCGAGAAGGCACATGGTCCCACACCTCACCACCGCGCTCACCGGCCCGCTGCTGGAGCTGGAAAAGCAGTTTCTCGACAACGCGTCCGACATCGAAAAGTGGTTTCGCACCCAGTGGCAGGACCACATGCCGCCGTTCTACGGCTCCACCGACTTGCGCAATTCCGGCTTCAAGCTGGCGCCGGTGGATCTGAACCTGTTCCCCGGCGGCTTCAACAACCTCAACGACGCCTTCATGCCGCTGTGCGTGCAGGCGGCGCAGGCGGCGGTCGAGCGCATCTGCCCCGACGCCAGCAAGCTGCTGCTGGTGCCCGAGAACCACACGCGCAACCAGTTCTACCTGCAGAACGTGGCCAAGCTCGTCTCCATCCTGCGCCTCACCGGCCTGGACGTGCGTATCGGCAGCCTGCTGCCCGACATCGTCGAGCCCACCGTGCTGGAACTGGCCAACGGCGCCACACTGACGCTGGAGCCGCTCAAGCGCAGCGGCGACCGCCTCGGCGTCGAAGGCTTCGACCCTTGCGCGGTGCTGCTCAACAACGACCTCTCCGGTGGCGTGCCGCACATCCTGAAAGGGCTCGACGAGCAGTGGCTGATCCCGCCGCTGCACGCCGGCTGGCATTCGCGGCGCAAGTCGAAGCATGCCGAGTGCTACGACCGCGTGACGCGCGAGTTTGCAACGGCGATCGGCATCGATCCGTGGCGCATCAATCCCGAGTTCGGCGTCTGCGCCCAGCTCAACTTCCAGGAACGCACCGGCGAGGAAGCCCTGGCGGCCGAAGTCGATGCGCTGCTCACCCGCATCCGCGCCAAGTACAAGGAATACGGCGTCACCGACACGCCCTTCGTCGTCGTCAAGGCCGACGCCGGCACCTACGGCATGGGCGTCATGACGGTAAAGGACGCCTCCGAGGTCATCGGCCTCAACCGCCGTCAGCGCAACAAGATGGCGGTGGTGAAGGAAGGCCTGCAGGTGCAGGAAGTCATCATCCAGGAAGGCGTGCACACCTTCGAGACGGTCGAGGACGGCGTCGCCGAGCCGGTCGTCTACATGATGGACCACTACGTGGTGGGCGGTTTCTACCGCGTGCACACCGAGCGCGGCCGCGACGAGAACCTCAACGCGCCCGGCATGCATTTCAAGCCGCTCGCGTTCGATGCCTGCTGCACGCTGCCCGACAGCGCCCAGGGTCCGGACGCGCCGCCGAACAGGTTCTATGCCTATGGCGTGGTCGCCCGCCTGGCGTTGCTCGCCGCCTCGGTCGAGATCGAGGAAACCGCGCCGGCCGACGAGGTCGAGGCCGCCGCATGAGCCGCCCGCTAAAGCTCGCCTTCATCCTCGACCCGCTCGACGCGCTGAAGGCCTACAAGGATTCCAGCATCGCCATGATGCGTGCCGCCGCCGCCCGCGGCCACGCGGTGTGGACCATGCAGCGCGGCGCGCTGACCTGGCGCGACGGCGCGGTGGTGGCGCGCGCGCTGCCGATTCGCCTGCTGGCCGACGATGAACGCTGGTACGAGACGCTGGGCGACGAGCAGCCAATGTCACTGGCCGACTTCGACGCGGTGCTGATGCGCCAGGATCCGCCCTTCGATTTCGAATACGTCACCGCCACCTGGCTGCTGGAAGACGCGATGCAGGCCGGCGCGCGCGTGTTCAACAACCCGCGTGCGATCCGCGACCACTCCGAGAAGCTTGCGATCACCGAGTTTCCGCAGTTCATGGCCACCTCGCTGGTGGCGCGCGACGCGGTCGACATCCAGGCCTTCATCGACGAGCTCGGCGACGTGATCCTGAAGCCGCTCGACGGCATGGGCGGCAGCCAGATCTTCCGCGTGCGTAAGGACGACCCCAACCGCAACGTCATCATCGAGACGCTCACCCAGGAAGGGGCGCGCACCATCATGGCGCAGCGCTACCTTCCGCAGATTTCCGAAGGTGACAAGCGTGTGCTGATCATCGGCGGAGAAGTGGTGCCCTTCTCGCTGGCGCGCATTCCGCAGGCCGGCGAGACCCGCGGCAACCTCGCCGCCGGCGGGCGTGGCGTGGCGATGCCGCTCACCGAGCGCGAACGCGAGATCGCCGAATACCTCGCCCCCATCCTGTGGGCGCGCGGCCTGCTCATCGTCGGCCTCGACGTGATCGGCGGCCACCTCACCGAGATCAACGTCACCAGCCCCACCTGCATGGTCGAGATCGCGCAGCAGCAGGGCTTCGACGTCGCCGGGCTGGTGATCACCAAGCTGGAACAGGCCTGCGGACTCTGATGCGGGCGGGCGTGCGCGGCCTCGTCCCGGGCTGGCTGCTGGTCCTGCTCGGGGCCGTGCTGCTGCTGGCGGGCTGCGCGCGGCCGCAGGTCTTCCACCGCGAGTCCTATGTGTTCGGCACCCAGGTGTCGGTCGCGGTGTATGGCGAGGATCCGGCCCAGGCGGACGCCGCCATTGGCGCGGTGCTGCGCGAGTTCGACCGCTTGCATCGCGCCTACCACGCCTGGGAACCGTCCGAGCTGACGACGCTGAACGCGGCCATTGCTCGCGGCGAGACGGCCACCGTGTCCGACGAGCTCGCCGCGATGCTTGCCGACGCCCAGCGCCTCGCGGCAGCGGGCGACGAACTGTTCGATCCCGCGCTCGGCAGCCTCATCGAGCTATGGGGCTTCCACACCGACACCTTCGTGCCCCGCCTGCCCGACCCGGCAAAGCTGCAGGCGCTGATCGCCGCGAAGCCGCGCATGGCCGACCTTGTCATCGACGGTAATCGCGTCGCCAGCCGCAACCGCGCGGTGCAGCTCGACCTCGGCGGCTACGCCAAGGGCTACGCGCTCGACCGCGCCGCTGCGATCCTGCGCCAGCAGGGCATCGCCAGCGCGCTGATCAACATCAGCGGCAACATCCTCGCGATCGGCACCAAGGGCGGCCAGCCCTGGCGCATCGGCATTCAGGATCCGCGCCCGGGCCAGCCGCCCATCGCCACGTTGCCGCTCTACGACGGCGAGGCCATCGGCACCTCGGGCGACTACCAACGCTTTTTCGAGGTGGACGGCCGTCGCTATTCTCACCTGCTCGACCCGCGCACCGGCGAACCCGCGCACGGCACGCACTCGCTCACCGTGCTGGTCACGCCGGCCAGCATCACCGGCGCCATGGCGCAGGAGTCGGTCGGCACCCTGTCGGACGCCGCCAGCAAGCCCGCCTTCATCGCCGGCGACGACTGGCGCGCCATGACACGCCGCTTCAAGGTCGAGCACGCGCTGCGCGTGGCGGAAGACGGCAGCGTCGAAGTGACGAAGGCGCTGCGCGCAAGGCTGCAGTTCAGCGGCGATACCAAGGCTGCCGTCGTCGACTGATCCCCTGCGCCTGCTCGGGCCGCCAGCGCGCCCCGTCCGGTCTCACCTCTGGCGCGTCCGTTGCGCCGCAATGCGGCGTGAACGTTGATTTAGCTCAAAAGTCGCGCGAGTCCGCTGCAACGCAACAATAAATGCGTATAAAGTGAAATCCACTTGATACACGCATACAGTGGCTGATTTTCAGACCATGAACGCAGCGGAAGATCCAGGAATTTTGTCGCAAGGCTCGCTCGAAGGTGTCGCTCGGGTTGTCGCCGTGCAAGGCGATCAGGTCTGGGTCGAGCCTGAGCAGGGCGGAAGCTGCGGCGGCTGCGCATCGGCGGCGAACTGCGGCTCCAAGGGCATCGGCACGCTGGCCAGCCGCCTCGAAGGGCGCCGTTTCTTCCTCGAGCGTGAGGACGGCGACGGGCTCGGTGAGTTGCGCGTCGGCGAGCGCCTCGTCATCACCTTCGGCGAACAGTCCGTCTCGGCAGTGGCGCTGCTTGCCTATGGCCTGCCGCTGGTCGGCGCCTTGAGCGCTGCGGTGTTCACGCAGGAACTCGCCGGGCGCGACGGCTACACCCTGCTTGCCGCGATCGCCGGACTCGGCCTCGGCTTCGCGTTGATGAAGATCGTCGCCGGCCGCCTCAAGGCGCGCGGGCGTCTCACCCCGCGCGTCGTTCGGCGCCTGTCGTCGGCCGCGATCCTTTCATCGGGACATTGAACCATGCGCGAATACCTGCTGATGATGGTCAGCGCCGCCCTCGTCAACAACGTGATCCTGGCGCGCTTTCTCGGCCTGTGCTCCTTCCTCGGCGTCACCACCCGCGTCGACACCGCGCTTGGCATGGGGGTGGCCACCACCTTCGTCATCACCGTGTCGTCGATGGCCGACTGGGCGGTCGAAACCTGGCTGCTCGAGCCCCACGGGCTGCTCTACCTGCGCACGGTGACCTTCATCCTCGTCATCGCCGCGGCGGTGCAATTCACCGAGATGACGGTGCGCAAGCTGTCGCCCGCGCTGTTCCAGATGCTGGGCATCTACCTGCCCCTGATCACCACCAACTGCGCGGTGCTCGGCGTCGCCCTGCTGCTGGTCGAAGGGCGCATGAGCTTCCTGAATAGCGTGCTGTTCGCGTTCTTTTCCTCGCTCGGCTACAGCCTGGTCATGGTGATCTTTGCCGGCCTGCGCGAACGGCTCGCGCTGGCCGACGCGCCGCGGCTGTTCGCGGGGCCGCCGCTCGCTTTCATCACCGCCAGCCTGCTGGCGCTGGCGTTCATGGGTTTTTCGGGGATCAGCGCGTAGGTGCGCGGTCGATCCTGAGGAGTGCACAAATGATCTTCGCAATTGCAATGCTGTGCGGCCTGGGCGTCGTGCTCGGGGCCATCCTGGGCGTGGCTGCAAAGTGGCTGGCGGTCGAGGAGAACCCGATCGAGGCCGAGCTGCAGGCCATGCTGCCGGGTTCGCAGTGCGGCCAGTGCGGATACGTCGGCTGCGCGCAGGCGGCGGCCGCGCTGGCCCGCGGCGAGGCGCCGGTGACCCTGTGCCCGCCGGGCGGCAGGGCGGTTGCCGAAGCGCTGGCGAAGAAGCTCGGCGTCAAGGCCGCGCTGGACGGTCACGTCGAGAAGGGGCCGCAATACGCCTACATCCATGCCGAGCGCTGCTACGGCTGCACCCGCTGCGTGCCCGAGTGCAATGTCGACGCCATCATCGGCGCGACCAAGCAGATGCACGACGTCATCACCGACCTCTGCCACGGCTGCGGCAAGTGCGCCCTCGTCTGTCCGACCGAAGGTATCGAGATGCGCCCGGTGCCGACGACGGTGTCGTCCTGGCACTGGCCCAAGCCCGCGCGCATCGGGTCGGGTCAGGTTGTTTCCGGCCACACTGTGTCGGGCCACGTTGTCCCCGGCCACTGAGAGGCGGCGATGAAGATCTTCGACATTCCGGGCGGCGTGCACCCGGCATACCGCAAGGAGCTCACCGCCGAAGAGGCGATTCGCGTCCTGCCCATGCCCGCGCGTTGCTACATCCCGCTGCAGCAGCATGTGGGCGCCATGTCGGTGCCCATCGTCGCGGTCGGCGACCGCGTTGCCAAGGGGCAGGTGCTGTGCGTCCGGCAAGGCACGATGTCGGCCACCCAGCATGCGCCGACCTCGGGCCAGATCGTCGCCATCGAATCCGTCACCGCGCCGCACGCCTCCGGGCTCGCGCAGGAGACGATCGTGATCGAGTCCGACGGCGAGGATGAGTGGGGTGAGCTGCCCGAGCCGATCGATGATCCGTTTGCGGTCGACCCGCAGCGGATCATCGACCGCGTCGCCACCTCGGGGATCGTCGGCCTCGGCGGGGCCATCTTCCCGTCAGCGATCAAGCTCGGGATGGGCAAGCAGTACAAGCTCGACACCCTGCTGATCAACGGCGCCGAGTGCGAGCCCTACCTCACCTGCGACGACCGCGTGATGCGCGAGCATGCGGACGAGATCATCGACGGTGCCCGCATCATGGCCCATGCGCTCGGCGTCGGGCGCATCTTCATCGCCGTCGAGCAGAACAAGCCGCAGGCCATCGCCCGTCTCGAGCAGGCCGCCCGCGCGTGGCCGTCGATCAGCGTGGTGGGCGTGCCGATCCGCTATCCGGTGGGCTATGCGCAGCACCTCACCAAGATCGTCACCGGCCGTGAGACCCCCGCCGAGCACCGCAACGCGGAAGTCGGCGTGGTCACCCACAACGTTGCCACCGCCCGCGCCGTGCACCATGCGGTGCGCTTCGGCCGCCCGCTGATCTCGCGCGTGGTGACGGTGACGGGTGGCGCGGTGCGGCGCCCGTCCAACCTGGAGGTGCCGATCGGCGCGCTCGTGTCGACGCTCGTGGCCGCCTGCGACGGCTTTTCGTGCGAGCCCAAGCAGCTCGTGCTCGGCGGCCCGATGATGGGGCAGCCGCTGCCCAGCCTGGAGGTTCCGGTCGTCAAGGGCACGGCTGGCGTGCTGGCGCTCTCCGCGGCGGAAGTCGTCGAGGCGCGGGAGCGCCCCTGCATCCGCTGCGGCAGTTGCGTGAGCGTGTGTCCCTGCGGCCTCTCGCCGGTGGACATGGCAGCGCTGATCCGCAAGGACAAGCTCGATGCCGCAGCCAAGCTCTTCGTAGGCGATTGCATTGGTTGCGGCAGCTGCTCGTGGGTGTGTCCATCCCACATTCCGCTGGTCCAGTATTTCAACTACGCCAACGGCGTGTTGGCCGAGCAGGATCGGCAGCGCCGCAAGAACGACCGCACCCGGACGCTGGCCGAGTCCCACGCCCTGCGTGTCGAGGCGCTCGAAAAAGCCAAGAAGGAAGCGCGCGCCGGCAAGGCCGCAGCCGCGGAAGTGGCGACCTCGGAGGCGGTGAGTCCATGAACGCAAACACGCTGAAGGCCGCGCCCTTCTCCCACGCCGGCAACGGCGTCGCGCGCACCATGAACCTGGTGATGCTGGCGCTAATGCCGGCCACGCTGTTCAATTTCTGGCTGTTCGGCGGCCCCGCCATCCTGCTGTTCGCCATCACCGTCGGCGCCTGCGTCGGTATCGAGGCGCTGTGCCTGTCGTGGGCGGAAAAGGAGGTGGGCTTCTACCTCAAGGACGGCTCGGCCGTGCTCACCGGATGGCTGCTGGCGATGAGCCTGCCGCCCTGGGCTCCGTGGTGGACCGGCATCTTCGGCGCGGTGGTGGCGATCGGTATCACCAAGCACGCGTATGGCGGAATCGGCCAGAACCTGTTCAACCCGGCGATGGTGGCGCGCGTGGCCCTGTTGGTCTCGTTCCCTGTCGCCATGACCACCTGGGTCGCGCCGCATCCGATGCTGTCGGGCGCGGCGCCGGGGCTGGCGGACAGCCTCGCCATCACCCTGGGGTCGGGCGTGCCCGATGCCATGACGGCCGCCACCCAGCTCGGGCACGTCAAGACGGAGCTGTCGCGGGGCATTCCGGTCATCGAGTCGGCGCAGACCGTGCCGGCGGTCACCGACCTGATCTTCGGCGTGCGCTCGGGCAGCCTGGGCGAGACTTCGGCGCTGCTGCTCGTCGTCGGCGGCCTGTTCCTCATCGCCACCCGCGTCATCTCCTGGCACATCCCCGCCGCGCTGGTGGCGGGCGTCGTGCTGCCGGCAGCGCTGGCGAGCTGGGCCGATCCGGCGCGCTACGCCGGTCCGCTGTTCCATCTCTTCTCGGGCGCAACCTTCCTCGGCGCCTTCTTCATCGCCACCGACTACGTCACCTCGCCGGCGACGAATGCCGGCAAGCTGATCTTCGGCCTGGGCTGCGGGCTGCTGACCTGGCTGATCCGCACCTACGCCGGCTATCCGGAGGGGATGGCGTTCGCCGTGCTGCTGATGAACGCGCTCTCGCCCATCATCGACCAATACACCCGCCCGCGCGTGTTCGGCCGCGACCGCGGCGGCAAGCCGCTCGTGTTCGACGGGAGGCTGAAATGAAGCTCGGAACCCTGCGCCACGCGCTGATCCTCGGCGCCTTCTGCCTCGGCTTCGGCGTCATCCTCGCCAGCACCGAGAACTTTGCCGCGGGCGATATCGCCGACCGCAGGATGGAAGACCGCCTGGCCTCTCTGGCGCAGGTGCTGCCCGCCGACCGCTACGACAACAACCCGCTGCAGAGCACGCTGACGCTCGCCGATGCGGAGGGCAAGCCGGTCGTGGTCTATCGCGCGCTGCAGCAGGGGAAGCTCGTCGGCGTCGCCTACGAGATCCGCGGCAGCGGCTACGCCGGCGAGATCCGGCTGATGATGGGCGTCGACGTGCAGGGCCGGATCTTCGGCGTGCGGGTGCTCTCGCACAAGGAAACCCCGGGCCTGGGCGACAAGATGGAAATCAAGAAGAGCGCATGGATCGACCGTTTCTCCGGCCTGTCCCTGGCCGCTCCGCTGCCCGAACGCTGGAAGGTGAGGAAGGACGGCGGCGATTTCGACCAATTCACCGGCGCGACGATCACCCCGCGCGCCGTCGTCGGCGCGGTGAAGCGCGGACTCGAGTTCTTTGCGGCCAACCAGGCCTCGCTGCTGGCCGCGCCTTCGCCTGAGGAAAAGTCATGAGCACCGACTACCGACGCATCGTCCGCGACGGCCTGTGGGACAACAACGGCGTGCTCGCCATGCTGCTGGGCATGTGCCCCAGCATGGCGATGACGACCAGCGCCACCAACGGCTTCGGCATGGGCGTCGCCACCGCGGTGGTGATGGCCGCCTCGAGCCTGCTGGTGGCGACCTTCCGCAGCCGCATCACCCAGGAGGTGCGCATCCCCGTTTTCATCCTGATCGTCGCCGCCATGGTGACGCTGGTCGACCTGGCCATGAACGCGTGGATGCATGAGATGTACAAGGTGCTCGGCCTGTTCATCCCGCTGATCGTGTCCAACTGCCTGCCCCTCGCACGGCTGGAAGCGTTCGCCGCCAAGGAGCCGGTGCTGCCCTCGCTGGTGGATGGCATCGCCATGGGGCTCGGCTTCACCCTCGCGCTCACCGCCATCGGCGCCGTGCGTGAAGTCCTCGGCTCCGGCACCCTGTTCGCCGACGCCTCGCTGCTGCTGGGGCCGGCCTTCCAGTTCCTCGAGCTGCACCTGCTGCCCGCCGAATCGAACGTCCTGATGATGATCCTGCCGCCGGGCGGCTTCCTCGTCACCGGCTTCCTCATCGTCGGCAAGCGCATGCTCGACCTGCGCGCTGGCAAGGAAATCCAGATGGGCGGCGCGCATAGCGTCGCGTAAGGGGGCAGGCCATGAAGATTTCGATCGCCTACGCGGTGCCGGGCCGGCAGGTCCTCCAGACCGTGGACGTGCCGGAGGACGCGACCTTGCGCGAAGCCATCGAACGCTCCGGCATCCTGGAGCAGCTGCCGCGCTTCGACTTCGACAAGCAGAAAGCCGGCATCTGGGGCAAGGTCAAGCCCTATGACACCAAGGTCGCCGCGGGCGACCGCGTCGAGCTCTATCACCCGGTCACCATCGACCCAAAGAGCATCCCCAAGAAGAAGGCGTCGGCGGAATAACCAGGCCGAGCGGCGCAGCGCATTCGAGGAGGAAGCGCAGACGCGGCTGTTTCGACTGGTCATCGGCCGGCGCACGCATGGCTGCGTGGCGCTCTACCGCTGCGCGGGCCAAAAAATCCGGGCTGCCCCAATTACTCACTTCGCCGATACACCCTCCCTCCAGTGGTTTAGCATCCTGACGTAGTCGCTCGACAAACGGGGAGGGCCGGAACGAAGCTCGTCTCCACGCTTGTCGCCGACTGGGCGCCGACGGCAGTCCACGCGGCGCAACCGACGCGCATTCAGGGAGACCATTGCGATGAAAACGATCCTGAAGTCCCTCATGGCCGGCTGTGCAGGTCTGTTGCTTGCCATGCATGCCTGGGCCACGCCCTACAGCAGCCTTTACGTTTTCGGTGACAGCCTGTCGGACATCGGCAACAACCCGTCGGCCAGGCTCAGCATCTTCAATCTGATCGGTGGCTGCGACCCCGGGCATCCTTGCCCGCCTTATGTGGATGGCCATTACACGAATGGCTCCACCGCTGCCGAATATCTCGCTTCGTCGATCCTGCCTGGCGGCGCCACGCCGGCGAACTTCTTTGGCTATGCCGTCTCCGGCTCGACCAGCGGCATCGGCAACTACGGTGACGGCGGCACGGCGGGAAGTGCGGGCATCTACGGGCTGCCGGGCATGGCGCAGCAACTCATGGCCTATTCCTTCGAATCCGGCGGCGTGGCCGACCCGTCTGCGCTGTATCTCGTGTGGGGCGGCAGCAACGACATCCTGACGGCGGATTCGCCGGTGAGCGCAGCGCAGAGCGTCGCAGGCTACGTCGCGGGGCTGGCGGCGATGGGCGCGCGCAACATCCTGGTGCCCAATCTGCCCGACCTGTCGCTGACGCCCTTCGCGCGGCTGGCCGGCCTGGAGGCGCCCGCCCAGGGGTTCTCCATGCTCTTCAACAGCACGCTGGCTGCTCTGCTGAACGAGCTCGACCTGCTGTCGCCCGCCAGGATCTTCCAGTTCGACACCTTCGCCTTCTTGCACGATGTCGTCGCCAATCCTGGCGCGTTCGGGTTCTCCAACGCGACCGACGGCTGCCTGCTGTCGCCGCTGGCCTGCACCGATCCGGACGAGTTCGTGTTCTGGGATGACTTCCATCCAACCACCGCCGCGCACGCCCTGATCGCCTCGGCCTTCGCGCGCACGGTACCCGAGCCGGGAAGCCTGCTGCTGATGGCGCTGGCACTCGCCGCCCTGGCCGCGCGTGGACGAGGACGGCTGCGTAGGGGTGACTAGGGGGCGGCGCGCATTGCCAACGCACGGGCGAACGGACTAGACTTGTACTGCTTGTTGTTCAACTCAGGGTGTGTTCGCCATGCGTGTCGTAAATTTCTCCGAGGCCAGAAACAGTCTCAAGGGTGTGATCGATCAGGTCATCGACGATGCCGACTACACGGTCATCGCCCGTCGCGACGCACCCGATGCGGTGCTCATGTCGCTCGACACCTTCAACAGCCTGATGGAAACGGTGCATCTGCTGAAATCGCCCGCCAACGCGGCGCACCTGGCGCGCTCCATCGCGCAATTCCAGCAGGGCAAGACCATCGAGCAGGGCCTCGACGATGCCGGCTGAGGGCCGACTGCTTCGACTGACCTGGACACTGGCGGCCTGGGAAGATTACGAATACTGGCAAAGTCAGGATCGCAAGACCCTGAAGCGCATCAATGCCCTGATCAAGGACTGCCTGCGTCATCCTTTCGACGGGGTCGGTAAGCCGGAACCGCTGAAGGAAAACCTCTCCGGCTTCTGGTCCCGCCGAATCGACGACACGCATCGGCTTGTGTACGCCGTCGATGACAGCGCCTTGGTCATCATTGCCTGCCGTTACCATTACCACTGATCCGGCGTCGCACCCCCGCTTCGGCGAAGCGACCGTCAAACGGATCTACGGTGATTTCACGTCACCGAACAGTGCATCGTGGAAAAAGGTGCTCAATCGCCATTCGATCAAGCCCGTCCAGCAATTCGCCCACACGACGGGGAAGAACGCGACCGACAGCACCATGATCATCGACGCCATGGATCTGCTCTACACGCGCCGATTCGATGGCTATTGCCTTGTCACCAGCGACAGCGACTTCACCGGCCTGGCCGTGCGGCTTCGGGAAGAAGGGCTCGTCGTGTACGGCTTCGGCGAACAGAAGACCCCGAGGCATTCCGCAACGCCTGCCACAAGTTCATCTTCACCGAGGTGCTGCGCAAACCCGCTGCCGCCGTCGACTCCGTCGCGCAACAGAATGCCCCTTCATCGCCTGTCGAAGTGCCCTGGAATGCCGCCGGCTCGCAGGCCGACATCCAGCGCCCGCCATTTCCCAAGGACTTCCTGATGGAAGCGCTCGAAAAATCCGCCGACGACTCGGGCTGGGCCCACCTGGGCACGTTCGGCAGCTACCTGCAGAAGATCCAGCCCGATTTCGACTCGAGGCTCTACGGATTCAAGAAGCTCTCGGATCTGGTGCGTGGTCGCGGTGACTTGTTCGTACACGAAGAGAGAACGGCGCCTGGGGGAACGAGCAAGATCCTCTACATTCGCGCAAAGCAGAAGACCTAGCGATCTGAAAGAGCCTGCGCACGAGAGAAGTGCGCAGCTTGTGATCGGCCAATCCGGTCGCACCTCGGACGTTGAGCTAATGCAGGAGCGAACGTGAGGTTCACAAACACGCGAACGTGAGCTGACGACCCGCTGCCGCCGTTCAGCGATTGGAGGGAACAATGACGGCAACGCTCCGGGTCGTTGGCCCATCAGAGTGGACGCCAGGCGAACTGGGTTGAGTTAAGTCCGGTCCGTGGGGATGGGTTCCTTAGTTCGCACGAATCTCAGCACTGGAGTGACATGTGCATCCGACAGTCCCGCGGCTTGACGGCCGACACGCGAAAAAGCGAACGGGAGCCGCAGCTCCCGTTCGCAGGGTAGAACAGGCGCCTGTTTAGCGACTGTGGCGACGCCTGGCGGCCAAGCCGGCAAGGCCGAGGCCCAACAGGGCCAGGGAGCCCGGTTCCGGAACACCGTTGGATGGGGTGCATCCGGGGGCAGTTGGATTGGCGTCGCAGAACGCTACCGCCGTTTCCTGTACGCCAATCGTGAAGCCGTTCCAGAACTCATTCGAGCTGCTGCGCCATGTGACCGTATCGAATGTTCCCAGGAAACGCAGCGCACCATGAGGTTCGGTTCCGCCAACATTGTTGCTGTTGAGCTGGTACTCGAAATTTCCCCCGCCAAGATCAATAACGACCTTGCTGGCTCCACCGCAACCCCAATAGCCACAATCGTTGCCATCGACACCGCCGAGACTGAGCAGCTCGAAGTCCCGGTTGAAGGCATAACCGTTACCGTTGAGGCTGACGAAGGCAAAAACCGGGTTGGCGATGGCCTGCGAGAAGCTCAAAGTCTGCGACCCCATTTGACTCAGTGCGACGATGTCGGTGCCAGTCGGGATGTTGTCCACCGCCGTACTGGTGTACGGTGACGTCGCCGGATTCCTTCCGGCTCGATTGTTCTGCCAATAGTCGATGCCACCGCTCGGTTGATAGAAACCAATGCCCTGCGCATTAGTGTAGGTCACCGTGACGGATGAACTGCCCGTCGTGATCGTCCCTTGCGCCTGAAAGCCGGAACCGCTGTCTAAGTCGCCACCAGTCCAATCGGCCCAGAAGATCGGGGCCGCTGATGCAGCGCCGGAACACAGGGCGATGGCCAATGTGCTCAAAACACATGTAATTTTCTTCATGCAAGAATTCTCCACGGGGCAACCCACAATAAAGTATTTGACGAAGATTTTAAGCAAGACTCATGCCTAAGGTCTCTGAAGATAGTTGTTCTATCTCTACGACAAGCACTTAGGGCGCTAAACTGCTGTCGGTTCGATTGCTCCGGCGAGACACATGTAAATGAATCCGACACATCTGTCGGGAAGGCGGAAATGTGGAGAAATGGTGAAACCACGGCTTCGAGTGCAAGGAGGCCACCAGCCCCTTACATCCGAACTCAGGCGAAGACAGCCCCCAGTCCCCTCTCGGCACAAGTACTCGCTCGCCATACCGCCAGATAGCGGACACTCGCCCTCACCGCTGCGGTAGCGCCAGGCTCATCCAGCCGCCCCTCGGCGATCCGCGAACACCTTGTCGACGGACTTCCGGGTGGCCTCGAAGGTCGCGTTCCATGTCGCGTCCGCCTGCCCGGTCTCGTCAGAAAGTTCATGGACCCGGCCGTAGGCGAGCAGGTGACGGCCCGCGTACTCGGCAAATCCGCCGTTGCTGTCGAGCATGCCGAGCAGTTGTTCCCGATTTTCCTCGGGCAGCTCATCCGCCCGATCGCCCGTCGGCTCGTAGTGATTCGATGCGCTCCACATCACGGCCGCATACGCGGCCAGGGCGCGACCGGTCGCATCATGGTCGCCGAGCAGCAGGCTCACGTGGATCAGGAGCTGAATCTGCGCGACGAAGAGCGACAGGCTGTCTATCGGGCCGCTCTGGCCGGCCTCGACGAGTTTGGCGAGCGCGCGCGACATCTCGCGTAGTCGATTCAGATCGCTGTCGTCGACGGATGGGTAGAACTCGAAGTCGAGCGCGATCTCCCGTTCCCCGGGCTCGAGTTCGGAATGGCTGTCATCGATGCGTCGCCTGATGGCCTCGATGTTCGCCTTGAACGCGTCGGGGCTCATCACGGTGAACACCTCGGCCAGGCTTTCGCGGACCTGTGCGGCGGTCAGCGACGGTGGCGGTCCCTGCTTGCTCCAGATCGTGCTGCCCGCCTTCCCGTCCATGGCTTGCTGGACGTCGAGCTGCGACACCTTCCTCTCGATCGCTTGGTCATCGAAGATGACCGTCACCCGGTCGCGGTATCGGGCTCCGCGCAGTTGTTCGAGTTCCCACAGGGCGCTCTCGGTGAGGGACGACACGTAGACGATGAAATGGTCCATGCGCGGAATCAGTTCGAGCAACCCGCGTTGCCAGTGCAGCGCGTTGAGGTAGATGGCGGCCGGGCGCTGGCTGATCCATTGGTTCATCTTGGCCAGGTTTTCGTAATACCGCTCTGCGGTCATTGTTTCCGAATCGACCTCCTTGGGGCTGAGGATCTTGAACAGCGGGCGCTGCAGCAGCGCCGGCAGATCCAGCGTGAAACCGGTCGTATCCCAGGTCGAAATGCCCGCCGCGACGCCGCCGCCGGGCGTGAACGCGGCCTCGAAGTCGAAGCCGCGCAGATAGAGCACCCGCTTCGCATCGTCGCGATGCTGGAGTCGCGCGTTTGCGGTCGCGTGGCACAGCAGTACGTACAGACAGACGCCAACGACATCTGTCAGTGCGTTGTAGTCGAGTGCGCGGAAATCGAGCAGCATCGCCCGGCCCAGCGGCGTGGGCTGCGTCAGCCCCTCGTTCATGCCGTCGCGGTATTGCTGGTTCAGCGCAGCCACGATCGAAGACAGATAGTTGTGGAACTTGCGATGGACGTAATAGCCCAGCAGCTTTCTGGAGGCCTCATCGAGCAATCTGAAATCGACAGGTTCGGCGGCAGTCTGACTGGTCATCGGCGCTCCTTGCGATTCGGCACGAGAAAACCCGGCCCGGAGGAATCGTCTTGAATATAGCCCAGCCCATGCCAGCCGAGCGGACGCCCCTATAATCCTGCCGAAAGCCCATCCTGATTTTCCCGATGAGCCTGTCGCCCCGATTTCCCCGAGCGGGCGGGGGACGTTCTCCGGCCAAGGTTTCCAATCCATCCCATGCGCACCTACCTCGCTCCGTTGTCCGCGGGCTTCGTTACCGTCCTCGTCGGCTTCACCAGCTCCGCCGCCATCGTATTCCAGGCTGCTGCGGCGGCGGGCGCGACGCCGGCGCAGATCAGCTCGTGGATGTGGGCGCTGGGGCTGGCGATGGGGGTGACCTGCATCGGGCTGTCGCTGCGTTATCGTGCGCCGGTGGTCACCGCATGGTCGACGCCGGGAGCGGCGCTGCTGGTGACGGCGCTGGCGGGGGTGAGCATGGCGCAGGCGACGGGGGCCTTCATCTTCTGCGCGGTGCTGATCCTGCTGGCCGGTGTCACGCGCGGGTTCGAGCGCGCCATGGACCGCATTCCGCCGGGCATCGCGGCGGCGATGCTGGCGGGGGTGCTGGTGCGCTTCGGCATGGAGGTGTTCGTGGCGATGGGCCAGCGTTTCTGGCTGGTGTTCGCGATGTTCCTCGCCTACCTGCTGGCGCGCCGGTTGCAGCCGCGCTATGCGGTGGTGCTGGTGCTGGCGCTGAGCAGCGTGATCGCGGCGGCGCAGGGGCTGCTGAACTTCGATGCACTGCGCCTCGAGATGGCGGCGCCAGTGTTCACGATGCCCGAGTTCGACCTGCGCACGATGATCGGCGTCGGCCTGCCGCTGTTCATCGTCACCATGGCCTCGCAGAACGTGCCCGGTGTCGCGGTGATGCGCGCCTCGGGCTACGGCGGCGTGCCAGTGTCGCCGGTGATCGGCTGGACGGGGGCGATCAACCTGCTGCTGGCGCCTTTCGGCTGCTACGCGATCAACCTCGCCGCGATCACTGCGGCGATCTGCATGGGGCGCGAGGCGCACGAGAACCCGGCGAAGCGCTACCTCGCCAGCGTGTTCGCCGGGGGCTTCTACCTGCTGGTGGGGCTGTTCGGCGCCACCGTGGGCGCGCTGTTCGCCGCCTTCCCGCGCGAGCTGGTGCTGGCGATCGCCGGCCTTGCGCTGTTCGGCACCATCGGCGGCGGGCTGGCCACCGCCATGAAGGACGAGGCTCAGCGCGAGCCGGCGCTCGTCACCTTCCTCGTCACTGCGTCGGGCCTGTCGCTGGGCGGCATCGGCTCGGCGTTCTGGGGCGTGGTGGCGGGGACGATCGCGCTCCTCATCCTGAACTGGCGCAAATAGGCGCAGGGAAACTGCATCGATGACGACCAAGACCCAACTCGACCGCCTCGCCATCGGATTGATGATCCTGTTCTGCACGATCTGGGGCGTGCAGCAGGTCGCGGTCAAGATCGCCAACGCCGGCATCTCGCCGATATGGCAGGCGGGCTTGCGCTCGATCGGCGCCGCGCTGCTGGTGTGGGCGTGGGCGAGCGTGCGCGGCATACGCCTGTTCGAGCGCGACGGCACGCTGTGGCCGGGGCTGATCGCGGGGCTGCTGTTTTCGGGCGAGTTCGCGCTGCTGTTCTGGGCGCTGGAGTTCACCACCGCGTCGCGCGGGGTGATCTTCCTCTATACCGCGCCTTTCGTCGTCGCCGTCGGCGCGGTGTGGCTGCTGCCGCAGGAGCACATGCGTCGTGCGCAATGGGTGGGCATGGGGCTGGCGTTTGCCGGCGTGGTGGCGCTGTTCGGCGAGAACCTGCTGCGCCCGGCCGGGCAGGCGTGGATCGGCGACCTGATGATGCTGGGCGCGGCGGTGTTCTGGGCCGCCACCACGCTCACGATCAAGGTCTCGGCGCTGGGGCGCTCGTCGGCGGAGAAGATGCTGCTGTACCAGCTCGGCGTGTCCGCGCTGGCCTTGCCGGTGCTGTCGTGGCTGTTCGGCGAGCCCGGCGTGTTCGCGCCCACGCCTGCGGTGTGGGCAAGCCTGGCGTTTCAGATCGTGGTGGTGGCCTCGGCCAGCTATGTGGGCTGGTTCTGGCTGATCCGCCACTACCCGGCGACGCGGCTGTCGTCGTTTTCCTTCCTCACGCCGGTGATGGGCGTGCTCGCCGGCGGCCTGCTGCTGGGCGAGCCGCTGACGCCGGCGGTGTTCATTGCGCTGGCGCTGGTCGGCGCCGGCATCTTCATCGCCAACCGTCCGCCGCGCGGCTGAGCTGCGGCATCCCGCCGCCGCGGTTTCGCGTAGGAGCGCGCTCGAGCGCGACCGGGTCTGGCAAATTGCGGTCAAGCCCGCTCCTACGGGAGCGCTCCGTCCGTGGAGTTGCGGTCAAGCCCGCCCCTACAAAAACCATACGGCGACGTTGAGGGGGCGTTATCCCCCGGTGGTTGCCGGCTGTGCGAGGTGCTTGCGTGCCGCGTCGGCTACCAGGGTGTGCAGGCCGTGCGTTTCGCCGCCTTCGCTGCCTTGGGCGACGCAGGCGAGCAGTTCGCGGCGCATCTGCGGCGTCCAGAACATCTGGATGTGTTTGGCGATCGCGGCTTGTGCCTCGGCCTGGTCGGGGTAGGCGGCGAAGTAGTCGCCGATGCGGTTGGCCATGCGCACGAGGTTGTCGATGTCCATGAGGGCGTCTATGCGGTGAGGGATTCGGGAAAGGTGTAGGCGGTGCAGCGCTCGCCGCGGGCGAAGCCCACCAGCGTGAGGCCGGCGGCTTCGGCCAGGCGCACCGCGTGCGCGGTCGGCGCCGACACGGCCACCAGCGCGCCGATGCCGGCGGAGGCGGTCTTGTGCACCATCTCGTAGCTGGCGCGGCTGGTGACGAGCACGAAGCCGGTGCGCGGATCGCCGCCCCAGCGCAGCAGCGCGCCGATCAGCTTGTCGAGCGCGTTGTGGCGGCCGACATCCTCGCGCACCAGCAGCACCTCGCCGTCGGCTCCCACCCAGGCGGCCGCGTGGGCGCCGCCGGTGCGGCGGTGCAGCGGCTGGTCGTTGTTCAGCTCCTCCAGCCCGCGCGCGAGCGCGGCGCGCGACAGCGCGAAGCGATGGGGAAGCTGCGCCACCGGCCGCATCGCGGCGGCCAGGCTGTCGACTCCGCACAGCCCGCAGCCTGTCCTGCCGGCGAGCGAACGGCGGCGCAGCTTGAGGTGAGCGAAGCGTTCCGCAGCCAGCTCGATGCGGATCTCGATGCCTTCGCCAGTCGGCACGATGTCCATGCCGTAGAGGCTCGAACGTTCGCTGATGATGCCTTCGGTGAGGCTGAAGCCGTAGGCGAAATCCTCCAGATCGGACGGCGTGGTCAGCATCACTGCGTGCGAGATGCCGTTGTAGACCAGCGCTACCGGCATCTCTTCGATGAGGGTGTCTGCAACATCGTGCGGCTGCTGCTGTCCGCCGCCGGACCACGCCGACGCCGGCAGGGTGACGTGGTCCGGCGGCAGTGCCGCCTCGTCGGCCCGGCCTGCGCCGGCGAACTCGAAATCGAGGGGGCGGGCGCGCGGCTCAAGCATCGACGCGGTCCTTGCCGGGTTGGCGCTGGCCCTTCAGGTAAGCCTGCTGACGCGCGCTGAAGTCGCGGTGGCGCTGCTGCCAGTCCGAGGGCTGGCTCACCTTCACCACCTGCACCGCGGTGACCTTGTATTCCGGGCAGTTGGTCGCCCAGTCGGAGTTGTCGGTGGTGATGACGTTCGCGCCCGATTCGGGGAAATGGAAGGTGGTGTAGACCACGCCCGGCTGCACCCGCCCGGTGACGGTGGCGCGCAGCACCGTGTCGCCGGCGCGGCTGGCCACGCCCACCCAGTCGCCATCCGCGATGCCGCGCTCCTCGGCGTCGTGCGGGTGGATCTCCAGCCTGTCCTCGGCATGCCAAACGACGTTGGCGGTGCGCCGCGTCTGCGCGCCGACGTTGTACTGGCTGAGGATGCGCCCGGTAGTGAGCAGCAGCGGGTAGCGCTTGTTGGCGCGCTCGTCGGTGGGCACGTAGGCGGTGAGCATGAAGCGGCCCTTGCCGCGCACGAAGTGGTCGACGTGCATGATCGGCGTGCCGTCGGGCGCTTCATCGTTGCACGGCCACTGGATGCTGCCCAGCGCATCGATCTTGTCGAAGCTGACGCCGTGGAATGTGGGCGTGAGGCGCGCGATCTCGTCCATGATCTCCGACGGATGCGCGTAATCCATCGGGTAGCCAAGTGCCTTCGACAATGCACAGGTCACCTCCCAGTCGGCCATGCCGGCCAGCGGCGGCATCACCTTGCGCACGCGCGAGATGCGGCGCTCGGCGTTGGTGAAGGTACCGTCCTTCTCGAGGAAGGATGCGCCCGGCAGGAACACGTGGGCGTACTTGGCCGTCTCGTTGAGGAAGATGTCCTGCACCACCACGCATTCCATCCTGCGCAGCGCCGCTTCCACATGCTGGGTGTTGGGGTCGGACTGGGCGATGTCCTCGCCCTCTATGTAGATGCCGAGGAAGCTGCCATCCAACGCCGCCTCGAACATGTTGGGGATGCGCAGACCGGGCTCCGGGTCGATGGACACGCCCCAGGCCGCCTCGAACAGGCCGCGCGTCGTCGAATCCGATACGTGGCGGTAGCCCGGCAACTCGTGCGGGAAGGAGCCCATGTCGCACGAGCCCTGCACGTTGTTCTGGCCGCGCAGCGGATTCACCCCCACGCCCATGCGGCCGACGTTGCCGGTGACCATCGCCAGGTTGGCGATCGCCATCACCATGGTCGAGCCCTGCGAGTGCTCGGTGACACCCAGACCGTAGTAGATGGCGCCGTTGCCCGCGGTGGCGTAAAGGCGTGCGGCCCCGCGCACCGCTTCCGCCGGCACGCCGGTGATCGCGGCGGTGGCTTCGGGCGCGTTCTCCGGGCGGGAGACGAATTCCTTCCACTGGCGGAAGGCGGCGTCCTCGCAGCGTTCGGCGACGAACGCCTCGTTCGCCAGCCCTTCGGTGACGATGACGTGCGCCAGCGCGTTGGCGATGGCGACGTTGGTGCCGGGCATCAGCTTCAGGTGGTAGTCGGCCTGCACGTGCGGCGTCTTCACCAGTTCGATGCTGCGCGGGTCGATCACGATCAGCTTCGCCCCCTCGCGCAGCCGGCGCTTCAACAGCGAGCCGAACACCGGGTGGCCTTCGGTCGGGTTGGCGCCGATCACCATCACCACGTCGGCCTGCAGCACCGATTCGAAGGTCTGCGTGCCGGCCGATTCGCCCAGCGTCTGCTTGAGACCGTAGCCGGTGGGCGAATGGCACACGCGTGCGCAGGTGTCGACGTTGTTGTTGCCGAAGGCGGCGCGCACCAGCTTCTGCACCAGATAGGTTTCTTCGTTGGTGCAGCGCGAGGAGGTGATGCCGCCCACCGCGCCGCGGCCGTACTTGGCCTGGATGGCGCGGAACTCGTTGGCGGCATGGTTGATCGCCTCTTCCCAGCTCACCTTGCGCCAGGGTTCGTCGATGGTGTTGCGGATCATCGGCGTGGTGATGCGGTCGGGGTGGGTGGCGTAGCCCCAGGCGAAGCGGCCCTTCACGCAGGAATGGCCCATGTTCGCCTTGCCGTCCTTGTGCGGCACCATGCGCACCACTTCGTTGCCCTTGACCTCGGCCTTGAACGAGCAGCCCACGCCGCAGTAGGCGCAGGTGGTGATCAGGCTCTTTTCCGCCTGGCCCATCTGGATGACGCTCTTTTCCATCAGCGTCGCGGTCGGGCAGGCCTGCACGCAGGCGCCGCAGGATACGCATTCCGATTCCAGGAAAGGCTGGTTGGTGCCGGCGGCCACGCGCGAATCGAAGCCGCGGCCGGAAATCGTCAGCGCGAAGGTGCCCTGGATCTCCTCGCAGGCGCGCACGCAGCGGTTGCACACGATGCACTTGGCGGGGTCGTAGGCGAAGTAGGGGTTGGAGACGTCGGGCGCGACTGCGCTCGCCTTGTCGAAGTGGTTGCGGCCTTCCATGCCGTAGCGCACTTCGCGCAGGCCGACCACGCCGGCCATATCCTGCAGTTCGCAGTTGCCGTTGGCCGAGCAGGTCAGGCAGTCGAGCGGGTGGTCGGAGATGTAGAGCTCCATCACGCCGCGGCGCAGCTCGGCGAGCTTGGCGCTCTGCGTGCGCACCACCATGCCGGCTTCGACCGGTGTCGTGCATGACGCGGGATAGCCGCGCCGGCCCTCGATCTCGACCAGGCACAGCCGGCACGAGCCGAAGGGCTCGAGGCTGTCGGTGGCGCACAGCTTGGGGATGCGGGTGCCGGCGAGCTCCGCCGCGCGCATCACCGAAGTGCCGGCCGGCACGGTTACGCTGTCGCCATCGATGACGAGCGTCACCATCTCGCTGGAAGTGCGCTTCGGCGTGCCGTAGTCGGGTTCGCGAAAGATCGTCATTGCTCTGTCTCCTCGCCGCGCTCGTGCCGTTCAGGCGGCCGCGGTCTTGTCGATGCCGAAGTCCTCGGGGAAGTGCTTCAGCGCGGACTGCACCGGGTAGGGCGTCATGCCGCCCATCGCGCACAGCGAACCGGCGAGCATGGTGTCGCACAGCGAATTCAGCAGCGCGATGTTCCGCCCGCGTTCCTCGCCGGCGATGATGCGGTCGATGACCTCCACGCCGCGTACCGAACCGATGCGGCAGGGCGTGCATTTGCCGCAGGATTCCTCCACGCAGAAGGCCATCGCGTGGCGCGCCATCTTCGCCATGTCCACCGTGTCGTCGAAGGCGACGATGCCGCCGTGGCCGACCATCGCCCCCATCGCCGCGTATTGCTCGTAGTCCAGCGCCACATCGAACTGCGACGCCGGCACGTAGGCGCCGAGCGGCCCGCCCACCTGCGCGGTGCGCAGCGGCTTGCCGCTGAAGCTGCCGCCGCCGTAGTCCTCCAGCAGTTCGCGCAGCGTGACGCCGAAGGCCTTTTCCACCAGGCCGGTGTGGCGCAGGTTGCCGGCCAACTGGAAGGGCAGGGTGCCGCGCGAGCGGCCCAGGCCGTAGTCGCGGTAGAAGGCGGCGCCGCGCGCGAGGATCACCGGCACGCTGGCCAGGCTCATGACGTTGTTGATCACCGTGGGCTGGCCGAACAGGCCGGACACCGCCGGCAGCGGCGGCTTGGCGCGCACTACGCCGCGCTTGCCCTCGAGGCTCTCCAGCATCGACGTTTCCTCGCCGCAGATGTAGGCGCCGGCACCCAGGCGCACGTCGATGTCGAAGGCGCGGCCGCAGCCGGCCACGCTCGCGCCCAGCCAGCCGGCGGCGCGGGCGCGTTCGACGGCGGCCTGCAGCGTGCGGAAGGCGTGCGGGTACTCGGAGCGCACGTAGATGTAGCCCTGCGTCGCGCCCACTGCGAGGCCGGCTATTGCCATGCCTTCGATCAGGCAGTAGGGGTCTCCTTCCATCAGCATGCGGTCGGAGAAGGTGCCGGAGTCGCCTTCGTCGGCGTTGCAGGCGACGTATTTCTGCGCCGCCGGCGTGTCGTGCACCGTCTTCCACTTGATGCCGGTGGGGAAGGCGGCACCGCCGCGGCCGCGCAGGCCGGAGTCGGTGACTTCCTTCACCACTTCGGCCGGTGCCATCGCGATCGCGCGCTTGAGGCCGTCGAAACCGCCGTGGGCAAGATAGTCGTCCAGGCTCAACGGGTCGGTGATGCCGACGCGGGCGAAGGTCAGGCGCTCCTGGCCGGCGAGGAAGGGGATGCGATCGGTGGGGCCATGGCACAGCGAATGCTCGGCGCCCTGCAGGAAGCCGGCGTCGAACAGGCCGCGCACGTCCTCCGCCTGCATCGGGCCGTAGGCGATGCGCCCCTGAGGCGTATCGACCTCCACCAGCGGCTCCAGCCAGAACAGGCCGCGCGAGCCGTTGCGCACGATGTCGACCGCGAGGTCGCGCACCGCCGCCTCGTGGCGGATCGCACGTGCCACCGCTTCGGCGCCCAGCGACAGCGCGCTGGAATCGATCGGAACGTAGATGCGCACGCTCATGCGGACGCTCCTTCGGTCTGTCGCAACGCATGTAAGACCGTATCGAAGCGGCGCCCGTTCATGCGGCCGAGGATGTCGTCGTCGACGCGCATCGCCGGCGAACACGCGCAGTTGCCCAGGCAATACACCGGTTCCAGTGTGACCGCGCCGTCGGTGGTGGTCTGGTGGAAATCGACGCCGAGCTTCGCCTTCACCTGCGCTTCGAGTTCCTCGGCACCCATCGCCAGGCAGGATTCGGCACGGCACACCTGCACAATGTGGCGGCCAGGCGGCGTGCGGCGGAAGTGATGATAGAAGCTGACCACGCCCTGGACCTCGGCGCGCGACAGGTTCAGTGCGGAAGCGATCATCGGCAGCGCCTCGTCGGGCACGTAGCCGTAGGCGTCCTGGATCGCATGCAGCATGGGCAGCGTGGCGCCGGGCAGCTCACGGCGCGCATCGATCAGCGCGGCCAGCCCCGCCGCCGAGGGGGTCTCCTTCGTCATTGTCTTCACACCTTGCGCAAGTGTTGTGTGGCATGACGATAGGTCAGCACCGTGTTCGTGCCAAGCGAATTATTTCGAAGAGGTGTTCGTTTTTTTAGAACGAGTTCGTCAAAGTTCCCGCCTGCTCGAATAGCGCGGAAATCATTGTGGAGCGCGGCTCGCGCGCCAGCGTGACGAGCCCGGTGTGCCACTTCACCGCGGGGCCGACCAGGCGCAAGGCGTGAAAGCCGGTGGGTGCGCCGATGAGCTCCAGCACGCTACGCGGCAGGATGCTGCCCCACGGCCCGGCGCGCACATGGGCGAGGATGCTGAGGATGGAGTTCGTCTCCAGGCTGACCTGCGGCGCACAGCCCAACTCGGCGAACACCCGGTCTATGGTCTGCCGGTTCTGCATGTCGCGCGACAGGAGGCACAGCGGCTGGTGCGCGGCTTCGCGCCATTCGATGTCGTCGCGGCCGTCGAAAGGCCCGCCGGCGCGGGTGAGAAAGGCGAGGTCTTCCTCCCAGATCGGCAGGCAGTGCAGGTCGCTGGCGCCCGCCGACTCTACATACAGGATGCCGGCCTCGAGTTCGAAGTTGCGCAACTGCGCGAGGATGGTCTGCGTGCTGGCCGAGCGCACTTCAATGTTGACCCGCGGATGGCTGCGCGCGAAGGGCGCGGTGAGCGCCGAGATGACCGCCAGCGCGGTCGGGATCACACCGATGCGCAACTGCCCGCTGAGCCCGCCGCGCATTACGTCCAGCGCCTGGCGCAGATCCTCGGCGTCGGCCACCGCGCGTTTGGCATGCGCCACCACGCACGCGCCCTCGGGCGTGAAACCGGCGAACTGCTGCCCGCGCTCGACCAGCACCACGCCGAGTTCCTGCTCCAGCTCGCGGATCGCGGTCGACAGCGTGGACGGCGACACATGGCAACTCGCCGCCGCCTTGCCGAAGTGGCGTTCGCGGGCGAGGGCGATCAGGTAGAGGTATTTGCGCGCGATCATGGGCGGGAGCGTACACCCGAACGCAGCGCCTGAACGCGTCGACTATAGTGGCAGCGTCACGACTTCCGGCCGCCGATCATGTCCCGCCCCTGCATCGAATTCTGGTTCGAGTTCGCCAGCACCTATTCCTATCTCACCGTGATGCGCATCGGCGAGGCGGCGCGGAAGGCCGGGGTCGATGTCGAGTGGAAGCCCTTCCTGCTTGGGCCGGTGTTCCTCGCGCTGGGCTGGAACGATTCGCCGTTCAACATCTACCCGCCCAAGGGGCGTTACATGTGGCGCGACCTCGAACGGCTCGCGGCGAAGTACGGCCAGCCCTTCCGCAAGCCGAGCGGCTTTCCGCGCAACAGTCTGCTGGCGGCGCGGGTGGCCCTGGTGGGCGCGGACGAGGGCTGGGTGGAGCGGTTTTCGCGCGCGGCAATGAAGGCGAATTTCGCCGACGATCGCGACATCAGTCAGCACGAAGTCATCGCCGACATCCTGGCTCGCGAGGGGCTGGACGCCGAAGCGGTGATCGGGCGCGCGCAATCAGACGCGAACAAGCTGGCGCTGCGCTGTCAGACCGAACGCGCGGCCGAGCTGGGGCTGTTCGGCGCGCCCAGCTTCCGCGTCGACGGCGAGCTGTTCTGGGGCAACGACAGGCTGGAGGATGCGCTGGCATGGGCGCGCGGCGAGCACCCTGCGCCGGTGATGCGCTGAGGCGCGCGACGGCGCCGGGACGTCAGCGCTTGCCGGCGGCGTCGCGCGCCTGCTCTTCCTCGTAGGCGCGGATGCGTTTTTCGTAGCGTGCGCGGTCCTCGGCGGCCTGGCGGGCGCGCTTGGCCGCATCGGCCTCGGCCTTCGCGCGTTCGCTGGCGCGCGCCGCGTCCTTCGCAGCGCGCGCGGCCTGGGCGTCGGTTTCGGCTTGCTGTCGTGCGGCCTCGCGCTGTGCGCGCAGGCGTTCCACTTCCGCGGGCGGCTGCACGGTCGCCTCGCTCGTCGAGGAGGGCGCTGGCGGCGAATTCGGCGCCGTCGTCGATTCGCCACGCGCGGCTGCTTCGGCCGCTCGCTTGCGCTCGGCGAGTTCGATGCGGCGCGCCTCGGCTTCGACCTCGCGTGCGCGGCGGATGGTGTCGAGACGCGCTTCCTTCGCTTGGTCGATGCAGCGGTTGACGAGGAACTTCTTGTAGCACTCGGCTTCGGTGGCGGTGAAAGTCTGCTCGGCCTGCTGGCGCAGCGCCTGGCCCTCGGCCTTCAGCCGGGCGGCCTGCTGCGCCGGCGTTTCGGCTTGCGGAGGCGAGGCAGCGGGGGCCGGCTGCACGCCCTTTGAATCGGCTGCCACCTCATCGCTGGCCGCCGGCGCCGATTCCTCGGCCAGGGCGGAATGCGCGATGAGGCTGGAGGCGAGCAGGGACAGCAGCAGGGGGGCGAGACGGCGGGACATGCGCGACAGCTCCGGAAGGTTCTGGGTTGAGTCCGCGGCAAGGCCACTGGGACGACAGTGGGGCCGGGGACATTGAGGCCGGGCGCGTAGAATACCGCCTTTATTTCGCCCGGCGCGCTACGCGCGCGTTTCAAGACGTGATCAGCCTCCGTAACCTGCGCCTCGCCCGCGGCGCCAAGACCCTCATCGAAGGCGCCAGCCTGCAGATCTTCCCCGGCTGGAAGGTGGGCCTCACCGGCGCCAACGGCAGCGGCAAATCCAGCCTGTTCGCGATGCTGCGTGGCCAACTGCACCCCGATCAGGGCGACCTCGACATGCCGCCGGGCTGGGTCATCGCGCACGTCGCGCAGGAGACGCCGGGGCTGGCCCAGGCCGCGATCGACTATGTGCTGGATGGCGACGCCGAGCTGCGCCGCATCGAGGCCGAACTGGCCGCGGCCGAAGTCGCTCACGACGGCGCGCACATCGGTGAGCTGCACGCGCGGCTGCACGAGATCGGCGGCTACGCGGCGAACGCGCGCGCGGCGGCGCTGCTCGACGGCCTGGGCTTTCTGCCAGCCGACCTGCAACGGCCGGTGGCGGACTTTTCCGGCGGCTGGCGCATGCGGCTGAACCTGGCGCAGGCGCTGATGTGCCGCTCAGACCTGCTGCTGCTCGACGAGCCCACCAACCACCTCGACCTCGATGCGGTGATCTGGCTCGAGGCCTGGCTGCGCGACTATCGCGGCACGCTGCTGCTGATCTCGCACGACCGCGAGTTCCTCGACGCCTGCGTGACGCACGTCGCCCACATTGAGCAGCAGAAGCTTACCCTCTACAGCGGCGGCTACTCCGATTTCGAGCGCCAGCGCGGCGAGCGCCTGCTGCAGCAGCAGGCGATGTTCGATAAGCAGCAGCGCGAGATCGCGCACATGGAGGACTACATCCGCCGCTTCCGTGCCAAGGCCACCAAGGCACGCCAGGCGCAGAGCCGGATCAAGGCGCTGGAGCGCATGGAGCGCATCGCCGCCGCGCACATCGATACGCCCTTCACCTTCGCTTTCCGCGATGCGCCGCCGGCGCCCGACCCCTTGCTGCAGATCGAGGACGGCGCGGTGGCCTACGGCGAGCGCACCATCCTCGAGCGCATCGGCCTGACGCTGCGCCCCGGTGAGCGCGTCGGCCTGCTCGGGCGCAATGGTGCCGGCAAATCGACGCTGATCAAGCTGCTGGCCAACGAGCTGGCGCTCGCCGCTGGGCGCCGGCTGGAAGGCAAGGGTCTGGCGATCGGCTATTTCGCCCAGCATCAGCTCGAAACCCTGCGCGCCGACGAGTCGCCGCTGCAGCACCTGGCGCGGCTCGACCCGGCCACGCGCGAGCAGGAGCTGCGCGACTACCTTGGCGGCTTCGACTTCCGTGGCGACGGGGTGGGCGGCACGTCCACGCCGGCGACCACGCCCTGCGGTCCGTTCTCCGGCGGCGAGAAGTCGCGCCTGGCGCTGGCGATGCTGATCTGGCAGAGGCCCAACCTGCTGCTGCTCGACGAGCCGACCAACCACCTCGACCTCGAGATGCGCCACGCGCTGACGATGGCGCTGCAGGACTACGAAGGCGCGATGGTGCTGGTGTCGCACGACCGCGCGCTGCTACGCGCCACCTGCGACCGCTTCGTGCTGGTCGCTGGCGGGCGCATCCAGCCCTTCGACGGCGACCTCGACGACTACCGCGACTGGCTCGCCGCGCGCCGCGCCGAAGTGGCGGCTGCCGCGGCCTGCCCCGACCTGGTGGCCGACAAGGCGGCGCGCAAGGCCGATCGCGCGCAGGCCGCGGCCGACCGTCAGGCACGGCTGGCGGCACGCCGGCCGCTGGTGAAGGAAATCGAGCAGATCGACAAGCGCCTGGCGGCGTGGAAC
>JAFLDS010000025.1 GCA_017302295.1 Thauera sp.
TGCAGATCACCCGCGTGACCGCAAACACCAGCACCAGCGCCAGCGCCAGCAACGCGTAAATCGCGCCGTTGGTCAGGCCGTCCTGCGCCAGCATCATTGCTATTGTCAGATCCATCGTTTCGCCCCGCTCCGGCCCGGCCGTGCTTGCTCAGCTTGCGCGCCCAGCCGGCATGCACCGGCGGAGCGCGCTCATACGATTACTTCAACAGGGTCCAGGCACCGTTCGACACGGTGATCAGCTCGCGGCCACGCTCGTCGAAACCGCTATGGTCAGCCGGCGTCATGTTGTACACGCCCTGGGTCGCCGGCATCTCCTTGGTCTGTTCGAGCGCGTCACGCAGCGCGGAACGGAACTCGGGCGTACCCGGCTTGCCCTTGGCCAGCGCCGTCGGGATGGCCTTCTCGAGCAGCAGACCGGCATCGAACACGTTGCCGCCGAAAGTCGCCGGCGTGGCGCCGTACATCTTCTCGTAGGACGCAACGTAGTTCCTGGCGATCGTCTTCGACGGGTGCGTGTCGGGCACCTGGTCCAGCACCAGCATCAGGCTGGCAGCAAGGATGGTGCCTTCCACCTTCTTGCCGCCGAGCTTCAGGAAGTCGGGCAGCGCGGCGCCATGCGTCTGGTAGAACTTGCCCTTGAAGCCGCGCTCGACCAGCGCGAGTTGCGGCAGCACCGCCGGCGTGCCCGGGGCGGCGATCAGCACCGCGTCCGGCTTGGCGCCGATCACTTTCAGCGCCTGTGCCGTCACCGAGGTGTCCTGACGCTGAAAGCGCTCGTCGGCGACGATCTTGATGCCTTTCTTTTCAGCGCCTTCGGCAAAGACCTTGGCCCAGTTTTCGCCGTAGGGATCGGCGGTGCCGATGAAGCCGACGGTCTTCACGCCGGTCCTGGCCATGTGGTCGAGCAGCGCGGAGGCGATCAGGCCGTCGTTCTGCGTCGTCTTGAACACCCATTTCTTCTTGTCGTCCATCGGCAGCACGACCGCCGCGGTGCCCACCGGCGCCAGCAGCGGCACACCGGCTTCGGCGACGAACTGGATCACGCCCATCGCGTTCGGCGAACCCGAGGGACCAACGATCGCATCGACCTTGTGCTCGGTGATGAGCTTCTTGACGGCGACGACCGATGCGGTCGGATCACTGCCGTCGTCGAGCGCGATGTACTCGATCGTCTGCCCGCCCGCCTTGGTCGGCATCAGCGGCACGGTGTTCTTCTGCGGAATGCCGACCATCGCGATCGGGCCGGTCGAGGAAGAGATCACCCCTACCTTGACCTGCGCATGAGCGCCGCCCACCGCCAGGGCGAGCGCGCCCACCAACAACGAAGCAGCCAGATTCTTGCCTTTCATACGATGTCACCTCCAGAAAATGCAGTGTGTTGGATGGGCCGGAGTGGTTGATGCCCGCCCATTCGTTCGAATTTCATTCGTTGTATCACGTGATTTTCGCAATTTATAGGCGCAATGTCACGCTCGACGCCAACAGTGCGCATACCTTGCTTGAGAGTCGTGCCCCGTCAGCGTCCGAGCGACTTGGCGGTGACGCCCTTCATGCCGAAATCGGTGTTGGCGACGTCGAAGATCATGATGCGCACCGGGTCGGCCGGAATCGCCAGCGTGTCGTCGATCGCGCGCGTCAGGCTGCCGATCAGCGCTTCCTTCTGTGCCTCGCTGCGGCCCGCGATCAGGAACACATGCACGGTGGGGCCGCCGGGGTGGGCGTTCATCGCCGCCGTGTCGAGCATGGCGCCGCCGACGCAGATGTGCGCGCGCGGCAGTTCGATCAGGAAGATGCGCACCGACTCTTTCGGCGCAGCGATGCTGGTGACGACGGCGTCCGTCATGCGCTGCAGCAGCGCGGCTTTCTGCTCTGCGCTGTACCCTTCGACGAGATACACGTTCAGGTTGGGCATGGTCGCTCCCGGCTCAGGCCGACACCACGTCGGCATCGCCGACGCCGTGGTACTTGCGGTCGAAGTACACCAGGCCATCGCTCGCCGCGCTCCTGCCGATGGCGTCGACCTCGCAGAAGAACACGCTGTGCGAGCCGAATTCGGCCGCCTGCACGATGCGGCAATCGAAGCTGACGATCGCGCCGTCCAGGGCCGGGCTGCCCGTCTCCAGCGTGCGCCAGCCCACGCGGGCAAGCCGCTCGTCCATCGCCACGTTGCGGTCGGCGAACAGCCCCGACACCGCCTGCTGGTCGGATGCGAGCACATTGACGCACAGCGTTCCGTTGCCGGCGAAGATCGGGTGCCCGTAGGAACTGCGATTCATGCACACCAGCAGCGTCGGCGGCTGGTCGGTGACGCTGCTCACCGCGGTGGCGGTGAAGCCGGCCTGCCCCTTGGGCCCGCCGGTGGTGACGACGGTGACGGCGCTCGCGAGCATGGCCATGCCGTCGCGGAAGGCGTTGATCTCCACCATGGTGTTCTCCTCTCTGTTGGCTCTACGGGCCTTTGTAGTGGCGGCCGGATTCAGATGTCCAGGACCAGCGTATCGCTCTTCGCACGCGAACAGCACAGCAGCATCTGGTCGTTGTCGGCTTTTTCCTCGTCGGTGAGGAAGATGTCGCGGTGATCGGGCACGCCGTCCAGCACGTTGCACAGGCAGGTTCCGCACACGCCCTGCTCACACGAAACCTGCACCTTGATGCCGATTGTAGCGAGCGCCTCGACGATGCTCTTGCCTTCCTCGACACGCACGGTCTTGCCGCTCTTCTTGGCGACGACGTCGAAGGCCGCGCCGCTGGAGTCGGTTTCGACCTGGAAGTATTCCTTGTGGATCTGCGGCTCGGGCAGGTTCAGCCGGCGCGCTTCGGCGATGACCCAGTCCATGAAGCCCGACGGACCGCACACATACACATGCGTCCCCGCCGCGGCCGTGGCCAGCACCGCTTCGAGGTCGAGCCGCTGTTCGGCCGCGCCATCGTCGAAGTGCGGATGCACGCGATCGGCGAAGCCGCCGCTGGTGAGCTCGTCGAGGAAGGCACAGGACGCGCGGCTGCGGCCGCAGTAGTGCAGTTCGAAGGACTTGCCCGCGTCGGACAGCGCATGCGCCATCGCGATCATCGGTGTGATGCCGATGCCGCCACCCACCAGCACGGTGTGCGCCGCTTCCATTTCCAGCGGGAAGTGGTTGCGCGGCACGCCGATGCGGATCTCGGTGCCTTCCTGCAGGCGCTCGTGCGCGGCGACCGAGCCGCCGCGCGACTTGGGATCCTTCAGGATGCCGAGCCGATACACGCTGCGGTCGCCCGGCTTGCCGGCGAGCGAATACTGGCGCACCAGCCCGTCGCCCAGATGCAGGTCGACATGAGCCCCCGCCTCGAACGGCGGCAGCTCGCAGCCGTCGACGCTCACCATGTCGAGCACGAGCACCCCGTGCCCCTGCTCCTCGCGTCGCCGCACGACGACCTTGATCGTTTCCTCGGACATCACATCACCTGCTCTCTGTGGGGACACGGGCCCCATTCGTCATCGTTGTTGTTCCCGCCGTGGCGGGAACCGGTTCACAGACTGCTGCGAGCGCCCTGCAAGCGCTATCCGCTCAGCGCATGAAGAGGCCGCCGTTGACATCCCAGGTCGCCCCGGTGGTGAAGTCGGCGTCGGGCGAGGCCAGCATCACCACCAGATCGGCGACGAACTTCGGGTTGCCGAGGCGGCGCACCGGAATGCCCTCGATCAGCTTCTCGAGCCGGTCGGGCGGCACCAGGGCGCGCACCGAGGGCAGCTCCATCGGCCCCGGCGCGATCGCGTTCACCGTCACGTTGGACGGCGCCAGCTCGCGCGCGAAGATCTTGCTGAGCGTGAGGATGGCGCCCTTCGACGAGCCGTAGTGCGCACCCGACGCGGTGCCGCCGTTCTGCCCGGCGAGCGACGCGAGGTTGACGATGCGGCCGTAACCCGCCGCCGCCATGTGCGCGCCGAACACCTGGCAGCCGAACAGCGTGCCGCGCAGGTTGACCGCCAGCACCTGGTCGAACTCCTCGGCGGTGATCTGCATCACCGGGGTCGCCTTGGTGAGGGCGGCATTATTCACCAGAACATGCACCGCGCCCCACTGCTGCAGCACCGCGCCCAGCGCCTGCTCGAAGTCTTCCTTGCGGGTGACGTCGAGCTTGAGCCCCAGCGCGGTGGCGCCGCTGGCGTCGAGGCGGCCGGCCGCCTCGCGCGCCAGTTCCTCGCTGCAGTCGGTGACGACCACCTTGTAGCCTGCCGCGTGCAGTTGCCCGGCGATGATGTTCCCCAGGCCCTGAGCGGCACCCGTAACGAGGGCAACCTGCGACATGGGCGGCTCCTTACAGGATGTAGCCGATGCCCTGCAGGGTATCGGTGGAGTTGATGAGGCGGACCACCTTGCGGTGGATCAGGAAGCTGGTGCCGCTGCGCACCAGTTCGAAGCTGACGTCGGCGGTGTAGTGCTTGAGCACGTCCTTGCGGAACTCGCGCAGGTTCTGCGCGCAGCGCACGCTCACGTTGGTGCCGTCATTGGCGAGCACGCGGAAGCGCGACACGTCGCGCACGGTGCGCGGCACCGGCGAGGTCGAGATCGACTCGCCGCTGCCCAGCCGCGCGACGCGCTTCTCGCGCATTTCAGCGTTGTCGTAGGCGTAGTTCAGCGTGTTGGCGAAGTCGGTCTGCTCGGGGTCGATCGGCACGATGTAGAGGCCGTCGGCGGTCCAGGATTCGAGCCACTGCGCGTATTCGCCGTGGTCCAGCATGTCGGCTTCCTGCCAGATGAAGGCGGCGACTTGGGTGATCAGTTCGGTGTTCATGTGCTTGTCTCCGGGTCAGGCAGTCATCAGTTTTTTCCACTGCTGGTAGGCAGCGCGCATGCCGGTCTCGGCGCTCACATCGCTCACCCGCCCGTCCGGCGTCGGCTTCTCGCCCGCCAGGCCCCGGTTCAGCATGATCCACAGGTCCTTGCCCGAGCTTGCGCCCTTCTGCACCCGCTCCCAGGCTTCGGAGTCGTCCGGCGTGCCGAAGCCCATCGGCCCCTGGAAGTGTTCATGCAGGCGCAGCCGCGCCTGGTTGGCTGCCTGCGGGCCGCCGTCCATGGTGATCACCGCGTGGTGGATTTCGGTCTCGTTGACCGCGACCGGCTGCAGCACGCGGAAGAAAGCCATCGAGCAGGCGATGTTGGGGAAGATGTTGAGGTTGAAGCCCGAACCGCCCACTGCGCGCACGATGCGGCGCACTTCCTCTTCCGAGTACTTTTCGGCGCGCAGTTCGTCGGCCAGTTCGGCGAAGCGGGCCGGGATCGGGGCGTCGAGGTTTTCCTCGAGGTCCACCAGCTGCGGAATCATCACCATCACGCTGTGGCCGTTGCCCAGGTCTTCCACGTAGCCGGACCCTGTGACGAAGTCGAGCATCTCTTCGGTCTGCTTGTCGACCGAGCTGAGGAAGGACTTGTGCACCAGCGGGAAGTGGTAGGCGTCGGTGGTGTTCTCGAGCTGGATCTTCCAGTTGCCGGGGAAGCGGAAGCGGTGCTCGCCCGCCACCTTGATCGGATAGCCGCCGCCCTGCTTCATGAACAGGTCCATCCACTTCTTCGCCGGGCCGAGGTAGTCGACCAGCGGCTCGATGTCGTTCTTCATCGTCGCGAAGATCATGCCGGCGTATTCCTCGACACGCAGGCTCACCAGGCCGAGCTCACCCTTCTCGAGCTGGTCGGCGTAGCTCTCGGGATGCGGCACGCCGCGCAGCGCGCCGTCCAGCGAGTAGCTCCAGCCGTGGTAGGGGCAGACGAAGCTGTTGGTCTTGCCCTTCTTGCCTTCGCACACGGTCGCGGCGCGGTGGCGGCAGCGGTTGAGCAGCACGTGCACCTTCTGCTTGCGGTCGCGCACCACGATCACCGGCTGCAAGCCGATGTAGGTATTCTTGTAGCTGCCCGCCTCGGGGATCTCGCTGGCGTGGGCAACCCACACCCAGGTGCTGGAGAAGACCTTGTCCATCTCCTGCTCGAAGATGGCGGGGTCGGTGTACAGCGAGGTATGAACGCGGTCGGCCTGGACCCGGTCACCCAGGGTGAGCGCCTGCTGCGCGTCGGTCTTGTTCGTCATGATCTTTCCTTTTGCTGGGACCCGGGAAGCACCCGGATCGATTTCATTCGTGTTTCAGCGCGGCACGGGCAGCGCTTCGGGCTGGTTCCAGGCATCGATCGGGCGGCTGAACAGGTTCTCGGTGCGAAAGTGCGCCATCCGCCACACCCCTTTGCTGCGGGCGAAATCCACCGTCAGCCGCGCGGCGTTGAGGTGCGAGGCGCCGCTGGCGAAGGTGGAGGTCTGCAGCATCACCCAGCTGCCGGTGGCGGCATCGTCACCCTTCACCTCGATCAGCTCGGAGGTCAGGAAATGCACGTTGAGCGCGAAGTGCGCCGGTTCGGTCATGTACTTGCCGAGCATGGCGCGGATCGCCGCGCGGCCGGCAAGGCGGCCGAAAGTGCCCTGGTACTTCTCGCCCACGCCTTCCCAGATCGCATCCTTGGTGAACAAGCCGGCCAGTTCGTCCAGCGGCGTGCTCGCATCGAGCGCGTCGCACAGCACCATGTAGCGGTTCATGCAGGCGCGGATGGCGTGCTCGGCCTCGAAGCGGGCGAGACGGGACTCGAGGCGGCGGAGCTTCTTGCTGTCGGACATGGCCGGGGCTTCCTGTGCGCGTGCCGGATCAGGCGGGAATCGCCAGCTCGCGGCCGATGCGGGCCTCGACGCGCATGTACTTCCACAGCTTGTAGGTGCCGTCGCCCACCGGGGTGACGCGGAACAGATTGCAGGCGGCAGTCACGGTGTCGTAGTCGGGCACGTCGGCGAGCACGTAGGTGGTCCACGGAAAGGCGACCGACGGGCCGACCATGATGCGGTCGTCGTCCATGTTGCCGAGCACGCGCACGCCGGGCAGGCGGGCGATGCCCTGCATCATGGCCACGAAGGCCGCCCATACGTCCTTCATCTCGTCCGGCGTGCCGTCCATGAAGTTCTGGTTCACGCCCATGCAGAACAGCACGCGCAGGGGGGTCTTTTCGCTCATATCTCGCTCCGTCTGAGTGGTGGATTCGGGTTGGATCGGGTTGGACCGGGGGTCACAGATAGCCCGGCAGGGGCTTGAGGCCGAACATCATCGCGCCGGCGTTCTGGTAGGTGATGTCGCCCATGAAGGCGTGCTGGGTGATCATCTGCGCATCGCGCACCTGCGCCGCCAGCGGGCTCGATTCATACACGCCGGATCCGCCCGACACCATCTGCGCGCGGCGCGTCACTTCGGCTGCCACGCGCGAGGCGTGGGTGGTCGACAGCCGCAGCATGCTGATCTGCTGATCGCTCGGCTTGCCGCCGGACAGCAGCACCTGCCACACGTCGTCGATGGCCTGGTAGAACCAGGCACGCGCGGCGCGCAGTTCGGCGTCGATCTTCGCCATCTCGAGTTGCACATACACGCGCTCGCCGAGGTTGGGGGCGCCGGTCACCGAGGCGCGGCCCACCGCCATGCCGATGACCTCGTCGATGGCGGCGCGGGCGATGCCCAGGCCGACCACGGTGAGCACCTGCGCGGCGAGGGACAGCGTCGGGTAGCGGTACAAGGGGCTGTCGAGCGAGGAGGCGCCGCCGCGCACGAAGGTCCATTCCTCCGCCACGACCACGTCCTTCACCACGATGTCGTGGCTACCGGTGCCGAGCAGGCCCATGACGTCCCAGTTGGGCTCGATCTGCACCTTGTCGCGCGGCATCACCGCCATGCGCGGCAGGCCGGAGCCGTCGGCGTTCTTGGGCAGGATGCCGGCGCCGACCACTTCGGCGCCCATGCTGCCGCTGCCCCAGCTCCAGCGGCCGTTGACCTTGAAGCCGCCCTCGACCAGATCGGCCGGCTGCGGCGGGAAGATGCCGCCGGCGAACACCACGTCGGGGCCGTTGGCGTACAGCTTTTCCAGCGTCGCCACCGGCAGCGCGGCCAGATACACGCCGCCGATGCCGAAGCTCGCCACCCAGCCGGCGGAGCCGTCGGCCTTGGAGATGGTCTCGATCAGCTCGCAGAACTCGGCGGGCGATTTCTCGTCGCCACCAAAGCGCTTCGCCACCAGCGCGCGATACACGCCGACCTTCTTGAAGCGCTGGATGATGTCCGGCGAGATGAAGCGCTGCGCCTCGAATTCCTTGCGCCGCGCGCGGATGTCGCGCAGCAGTTCGTCCATGTCGCCAGCGGACGGCGCAGCGGCCGCAGCAACGCGATGGGTGGGTTCCTTCAGGCTTGCCAGCATTGACGCCTCCGGGTTTCGGTTAGTGTTGGTTGAGACGGCCGGCGATCTGCCGCGCCACCGCGCAAAGCAGCTCGTCCTGGCCCTTCGCGGCCACGAGCTGCAGGCTCATCGGGAAGTCGCCAGCCGGCAGCGGGATGGCGATGGCCGGATGGCCGGAAAGGTTGAAGGGCCGCACCAGCGAGGTCATGCCGACCAGCTTGCTGGTGTCGGCGGCCTCGGCCACGCGCGGTGGCGCATCGGCCATCGTCGGCAGGGCGAGCACCGGGAATTCGCGCAGCGCCGCATCGACCTGTGCGGTGAAGGCGGCGCGCACCTGCTCGGCGGCCTGCACGTCGTCTGTGGTGGTTTTCGAGGCAGCGAGCAGGCGGCGGGCGACGTCCTCGCCGACGAGGCCGGTCGCGACCAGATCGCCGCATGCCGCCCAGGTTTCGGCGTTGATCACCACCAGGCCGGCGTCGTAGGCGGGCACGAACTCGCTCAGGCCGACACGGCCGGTGGCGAAGCCGCTGGCGGCGATCGCCGCTTCCACCGCGGCGCGGATCTCGGCCCTCGCCGCGACCTCGACCAGGCCGATCGCCACGCCTGCGGTTTCGGGCAGTTCGCCGAAGCTCGGGTCGATGGCGCGCATGCAGCCGATCAACGCGTCCATGTCGTCGGCGAAGGGGCCGACGCAGTCCAGGCTGGTGTGCGCCGGCATCACGCCGTCGCGGCTCACGCGGCCGAAGGTCGGCTTGAGGCCGAACACGCCGCAGCAGGCCGCCGGGATGCGCACCGAACCGCCGGTGTCGGTGCCCAGTGCGACGTCTGCCAGGCCTGCGGCCACGGCAACGGCCGAACCGCTCGACGAGCCGCCCGGCACGTAGTCGGGAAAGCGCACATTGAGCGGCGTGCCGGTCCAGGCGTTGAGGCCGGTGGTGCCGAAGGCCAGCTCGTGCATGTTGGTCTTGCCGACGATGCGGTAGCCGGCAGCGAGCAGCCCATCGACGACGGCGGCGTTCGCCGCGGCAGGCGCCGCATCGTCCAGCGCGCGGCTGCCGGCCTTGGTCGGCACGCCGGCGATGGCGATCGTGTCCTTGATCGCCACGCGCGGGCCTTCGCCGCCCAGATCCAACTCCGCAACCCATACCGTCATCGCCGCACCCCTCTCATCACGCTTGCACCCCGCCGGTCGGGCGAAGTGCTGGAAGTCATTCAGTGATGTGCAGATTAGGATCATTTAGATCCTGTGTCAACGGATTTTTCACGTGAATATTCACGTTTTATCCTGTGATTCTTCTCTTGCTGCCAGACGCAGCGCGCTGGACACCCGCGTGCCTCAGCCCTGCATCCTGCCGATCGTGCTGCGCAGGCGGTGATGGGCGAGCGCGAAGAAGGCGCCGCCGATGGCGGCAACCATGAGGAACTCCGGCCACACGACCTCGATCCCGGCGCGCGGAACAGCACGCCCTGGGCGAGGCTGACGAAGTGGGTGGTCGGCGTCAGTGCGCCGGACAGGATCTGCAGCGGCAACAGCACCACCAAATTGAAGGGCTCGGATAATCTCCGGGCCCTTTTTCTTGCCCGAAATCCCCGCGCACGCGGGGTTCGGGCCACCTGTGCTGCGGGTGGCCAACAGCCGAAACGCCCGAAATCGGGCACTTTCTCGGCCAGAGGCGTCTCTATTCTCTGTATGGCCTGCGGGTAGGCGCAGTTTTGGCTATCGCAAAATCAACAAGTTACGCGCGCCGGCTCATCGTCAACCAAGGCGACCGGTCAGGCATCCAACCTGCCACACTGGGAACTTATACGTTACCATTGAATCCATGAGCTACCAGATCAAAGAACTACTGCTGGATGATGGCGATAGCCCCTTTGCGGAGTGGTTCGGGTCGCTGGAGGCCGTTGCCGCCGCCAAGGTACGCGTTGCCGTCAGCCGGATGGAACAGGGCAACCTGTCCAACGTCGAGTGGTTTCGCGGCATTGGTGAGTACAAGATCGATTGGGGGCCGGGGCTACGTATCTACCTAGCCAAGGATGGTCTGACGATCATCATCCTGATCGGCGGTGGCACCAAGAAGCGTCAGCAGCAGGACATCGACCAAGCGCTGGCGCTGTGGGAAGACTACAAGCGCCGCAAGGCATCAACCCAGAAAGGAAAGTGAAATGGCACTGACCCGTGATTTCAAAGAGACCGTGGCCGCGCGCGTGCAGAGCGATCCGGCCTTTGCGCAGGCGCTTCTGGACGAGGCCATTACCCTGTTCGTCAACGGCGAGCCGGAACCGGCCAAGCTGATCCTGCGCGACCTCGTGAATGCCACGGTCGGATTCGAGGCGCTGGCCGAGGAAATTCACAAGCCTGCCAAGAGCCTGCACCGGATGCTCTCGCAATCGGGTAACCCGACCATGAGCAACATCTCGGCGGTCTTTGCGGCCATCAAGCGTGCCCTCAAGGTCGAGGTGCACACCCAGATTGTGATGGCCTGACTTTCAGGCATCAAACGCCTGTTGACGCGCACTGGCGGGCCACGGTGTCGCGATCTACATCACCGCCGAGGACGATGCCATCGAGGTGCACAACCGGCTCAATGCGCTCGGGCCGATTCCAGACCGGCTGTATGTTGCCCCTGCCCGATGCCGGAGGCGCGGTGCCGCTGTTTGCGCCCGATCCCGCCAGCCGAGGCCCGGCGAGCACGGCGGCGTGGCTCGATCTGGAACGGCAGCTCAAGGCCATGCCCGGCCTGTGCCTGGTGGTGCTCGACCCGCTGCAACCCCTGTGTGCGCTGGATTTGAATGTGCCGGAAAACGCCCAGTTCGTCTGCTCGCGTTTGGCGGCGCTCGCAGCCAGCACGGGTGCCTCGGTGATCGTGTCGCACCACTTTGCCAAGCGCGAGGCGTCCACACCCGAGCAGGCCCGCGAGGCGATTCGGGGCACTGGCGGTCTGGTCGATGGCGTGCGTGCGGTCTACGCCCTGTGGCACCCCAAGGAAGATCAGGCCAAGAAGCTCTGCGAGGCCTTGGGCGAGCCCTTTGAGCGTGGCCGCGTGGTGATGGGCGGCGTGGTCAAGGCCAATGGCCGCGCCAACCTGCGAGTGACCACAGTCTTGCGCAGCACCAGCGGCTTGCTGGTCGATCGCAGTGACCGTCTGCGCCAGACCAGGCCAGAGCCGGATGACCTGCTGCCTGCGCTGAAATCCGCCATCGCCCGTGCCGCTCGGGATGGCCAGCCCTACACCAAGACCGGCGGCAACGGTCTGTACGAACGCCGCCACGAACTGCCCGAAGCCTTCCACGCCATCGGCAAGCATCGGCTCACCGGCTGGGTGGATGCCTTGCTGGCACAGGGTGAGCTGGTCACCGCCATGGCCGACGGCTCCAAGCTGGTGAAGTGGCTCGATGTGCCCGACGGCCCGGTCGCCCAGGGGCAGGCCGTGTTCGTCACCGGCCACCTGACCCGATCCAGTGCCGGTCGGCCTGTTACCGAGTAATGCTTCCCAGCCCAGACAATCGTTCCCGGCTTCCCGCTTTCCCACCGGGAACGCTCAAGGGGTGGGAACGATTTACCACCAGCAAATACAAGGGTTTAAATCGTTCCCGGGGCAAATCGTTCCCAGCCGAGCCGGGAAGGATTAAAACTCAATGAAATCAACGCATTCCCGGCTTCCCGGTGTTTCCTCTCTAAAGAGAGGGTGAGCATTGGGAATGCTCACCTCACGCGAGTGTTGATGCTGGCCGGACTGGGCGGCGGCGACCCGCCCAGGCGAAAGGGGTCCTTCCTGGCGATATTCCGATACGGGGGGCGCGAGCGCAGCATTTCGCTACCGACTGCCAAAAAAACAAGGTTTGCAGGGTTTGCGGTTCGCACCCGGCGGCATGGGCCTGAGGGTTGAAAGCCCCGTCAGTGCTTGCGTATGCGGGATGATTGGGAATGAGGAAAGGTGCGAACCGGGGTGCGTACCGAGTTCGCAGGTTTACACCCCGGCTACACGAAAAGCGGCCAGGGTCGAGAACTCAATGCTGGCGCAGGTTTGCTGGTGGTTTTACGTCGAACGCTGCGAAATCGGCCACCGAGGGTGCCCAGGATTTGGAGCCCCTTACGACAAGGGCGTGAGCTGAATTCACTCCCTGTCCGTGATGATCAGACCACCCGATACACCCGCTCGCCAGAGTCGTTGTGCGCCAGCACCACGTTTAGTCCCAGCTTCTTGCGCAGCATCCCGGAAATTGCCCCGCCCACTGTGTGCTGCTGCCAGCCGGTCGCCAGCATCAGTTGCAGACTGGTTGCCCCCTGCGGGCGGCGCAGCGCCATCGCCAGCGCGGCGAGCTTGGTGCCGGGGCGGATCGGGATGCCCTCCAGAAGTTGGAGGTCGTCGGTGGCGTCCATCGGCTGGACGTCATCCGGCGGCATGGGTCGTTGCTGGCCGATGGCCGCGTAGCCCGCGTCGGTCATCACGTGGCCGTCGTCGGCAGGCTCGATCCAGCCGCGATCCAGCAGCGCAGTCAGCACTTTGGCGCGAGCGCCGCCGCGCAGGGTGTCGGGCGGGATCACGCGCCCATCGGCACGGCGGGCGGCAGTGCGCAGTAGCAGGCTTTGAGCCGGGGAGAGTTTGAGCAGGGCGTCCATTGCGGCCTCCCTTACTTGGCCTGGCCGTCGAAGACCGCCAGCAGGTCATCCAGCGCTTGATCGACCCCGCCGAGGTCACCCACGTGGCCCCAGTGGATGGCGTCAGGGTCATGGCCGAAGTGGTCGTCGGCCAGTTGCCGCAGGGCCTCGATCCTGTCGAGGATCAGCGGCAGGCGCTGCAGGTAGGTGTCAAGGGCTGTGGGCTGGGTGGTCATGACAGGTTCCGGGTTGATTGTTGACGCCATCATTCACGCGCTGAACGATCAGGAAGCCAAGCGTTGCCAAATAGGGTAATCATTCATTTATAGGGGCAATGGCGTGGCGCATTACCCCAATTAAAGGTACGATTACCCCATTTACGGCCCACGAGATCCTTCATGCACTCACTCTTGCCCGACTACCTCGCCAAGCTGCGCTTTGATGCCCAGCAACTCGCGACGCTGCGCGCTTTGGGCGAGTACCGGGGTAAGCAGCAGCTATACGTGGCGCAGTCGCCCGAGGTGTTGAGCGACTTGCGGCAGGTGGCCGTGGTGGAGTCCACCGAGTCATCCAACCGCCTGGAGGGCGTGGTGGTCGCGGCGCACCGCCTGAAGTCACTGGTGCTCAAAAACGCCACTCCGCAGAGCCGCTCCGAGCAAGAGGTCGCCGGCTACCGTGACGCGCTAGGCCTGATCCACGAAAGCGGCGAGCAGATGCCATTCTCGGAAGGCACTGTCCTACAGCTTCACGGCATTCTGTATCGCTACATGCCACAGCCGGGCGGGCACTGGAAAGCCACCAACAACGACATCGTCGAGCGCCACCCTGACGGCAGCTCACGCATTCGCTTCCGGCCCGTGGCGGCGCATCTCACGCCCATGGCAATGACCGATCTGATTGCGCGCTACCGCATGGCGCTGGATCAACATCTGGCCGACCCGCTGGTGCTGGTGCCGCTGGTCATCCTCGATTTCCTCTGCATTCATCCCTTCCCAGACGGTAACGGCCGCATGGCACGGCTGCTGACCCTGCAATTGCTCTATCACTTCGACTACGCGGTAGGCCGCTTCATCAGTCTGGAGCGCATCTTCGAAGAGTCGAAAGAGAGCTACTACGAAACGCTGGAAGCCAGCTCGCAAGGCTGGCATGAAGGCGCCCACGATATTGCCCCGTGGCTGGACTACTTCTGGGGGGCACTGCTTCGGGCCTACAAGGAATTTGAGGAACGTGTCGGCACCATCGAACGTGGGCGCGGCGCCAAGGGTGACCGTGTGCGCGCCGAAATCTTCAAGAGAAACCTGCCGTTCTCGATCTCCGAAATCGAAGAAGCCTGCCCCGGCGTCAGCCGCGACATGGTGCGAGTCGTCTTGCGTGCCATGAAAGCTGAAGGGTTGATCACGCCAACGGGCAAAGGTCGCGCGGCCAAGTGGGAACAGATACAGCCATCCATCGGGCCATCCGTCACGGCCCCATCGAATTCAACAGGGAAAAAGCAATGAACCCCATCGAACAACAATTCTTCAACGACCTTGAAAAAAAGCTCTGGACTGCCGCTGACAAACTGCGCTCCAACCTGGACGCCGCTGTTTACAAGCACGTGGTGCTCGGCCTGATCTTCCTGAAGTACGTCTCCGACGCCTTCGAAGAACGGCAGAAAGAACTGCGCGAGCAGTTCCAGAACCCCGACCATGATTACTACATGGCCCCTGAGGACTATGCCAACGACTACGAGGGCCATCTTGCCGCCGAGCTGGAGGTGCGCGACTACTACACCGAGAAAAACGTGTTCTGGGTGCCGCTGGAAGCGCGCTGGCAAACCCTGCGTGATTGCGCCCAATTGCCGCCCAAAGCGGCGCTACCCTGGAATAAACCCGGCAAGGACGAGCCGGAAGAAATGCGCAGCGTGGGCTGGCTGATCGACAACGCGATGGAAGCCATTGAGCGCGAGAACGAGAAAAAGCTCAAGAACGTGCTTAACAAGGACTTCGCACGCACGCAGATCGACAGCCACAAGCTGGCCGACCTGATCGCCCATTTCTCCGACACCGACTTCAACCGCAAGGAATACAGCGGCCAGCCGCTGAACCTGAAAAGCAAAGACATCCTCGGTCACGTCTACGAATATTTCCTCGGCCAGTTCGCATTGGCCGAAGGCAAGAAAGGCGGCCAGTACTACACACCCAAGAGCATCGTCACGCTGATCGTGGAAATGCTGCAGCCCTTTAAGGGCCGCGTGTATGACCCGGCCATGGGCTCGGGCGGCTTTTTTGTGCAGAGCGAAGAGTTCATCGAACAGCACGGCGGCAAGGTGGCCAACGGCAAGACGGGGCAGATCAGCGTTTACGGTCAGGAGAGCAACCCCACCACCTGGCGCCTGGCCGCCATGAACATGGCCATCCGTGGTATCGACTTCAACTTCGGCGGCGCACCCGGTGACACGCTGTTGAACGACCTGCACCCCGATCTGCGCGCCGATTTCGTCATGGCCAACCCGCCCTTCAACATGAAGGAGTGGTGGAACGAAAAGTTGGCCAGCGATCCACGCTGGATTGCCGGTACGCCGCCACAGGGCAACGCCAACTTCGCTTGGCTGCAGCACATGCTCTATCACCTGGCCCCGGCGGGTAGCATGGCGCTGCTGTTGGCCAATGGCTCGATGAGCAGCAATACCAATAACGAAGGCGAAATCCGCAAGAAGCTGATCGAGGACGACTATGTGGAGTGCATGGTGGCCTTACCCGGTCAACTCTTCACAAACACGCAAATCCCGGCCTGCATCTGGTTCCTCACCCGCGACAAACGCAACGGCCTGGCCCTCAACAAAACCAAGCGCGACCGGCGCGGCCAGTTCCTGTTCATCGATGCCCGCCAGTTGGGCTACATGAAAGACCGCGTGCTGCGCGACTTCACAGTCGAAGACATCAAGAAAATCGCCGACACCTTCCATGCCTGGCAACTGGGCGAAGGCTATGAGGATGTGGCGGGCTTCTGCTACTCGGCCTCGCTGGATGACGTCCGCAAGCACGAACATGTGCTGACGCCGGGGCGTTATGTGGGCGCGGAAGAGCAGGAAGACGATGGAGAACTCTTCGCCGACAAGATGGCGCGGCTCACGGCGCAACTGACGGATCAGTTTGCGGAGAGCGCCAAGCTGGAAGGTGAGATCAAAAAGAACTTGGCGGGGTTGGGTTATGGCGCGTGACTGGATTCGACTCCCATCCTATTCCTCGAAGGATGAGGCCGAAAAATACGCACCTGACGGATGGCAGGTCTTTCAGATTGAGCATCTGTACGAACAACTGCCAGTCGGGAAGCGATTCGAGCAAAAGACCTCACTCCCTGTCGGGAGGGTTCCAGTTGTCGACCAATCAGCGACGGGGGTTGTTGGCTGGCACAACGAAGCGCCAGGTGTTTTAGCTTCTCCAGAAAATCCAGTGGTGACATTCGCCAATCACACATGCGAAATGCGATTGATGGAGGAGCCTTTTTCAGTCATTCAAAACGTATTCCCTCTGATTGGTAAAAATGGGGTTTGCCGAACCAGATTTCTTTATTATCTGACCAAGGGGCGGGTCTGGCTTGAAGAATACAAAGGCCACTTCCCAGAGTTTCGCCGTAAGTGGCTTTGTTGCCCTCCAGACAACGAACAAGAGCAGATGGTGAAGGTCTTGGGAGATCTGGACGAAAAAATTGCCCTCAACCACCGTATCAACCAAACCCTCGAAGCCATGGCGCAAGCCATCTTCAAATCGTGGTTTGTCGATTTCGATCCGGTCAAAGCCAAGATCGCCGCCAAACAGGAAGGCCGCGACCCGCTGCGCGCCGCCATGACCGCCATCAGCGGCAAGCCTGAGACCGAACTCGATGCCCTGCCGCCGGAGAATTACGGCCAACTCGCCGCCACCGCCGCGCCGTTCCCGGATGAGATGGAGGAGTCGGAGTTGGGGGAGATTCCGAAGGGTTGGGCGCCCGGCACACTTTCTGCTGTCTGTGATTTGAATACCAACAGCTGGAGCGCAAAGACTCTGCCTGCGTCGGTGAAGTACGTTGATTTGGCCAACACCAAGAATGGTGAGGTCATCGAAGTACAAACGATGGAAGGCACGAATATTCCAAGTCGGGCCCGCCGGATTCTGGAAGCCGGAGACACGATTATCGGCACCGTTCGGCCTGGCAATCGCTCCTTTGCGCTTGTTGGTGAAGCGGGCCTTACCGGAAGCACTGGATTTGCAGCACTGCGTCCCAGAAAGAGTTATCTGCGTGAATACGTGTATCTCGCCGCAACAGCAGATACAAATATTGAGCGTCTGGCTCATCTTGCTGACGGCGGAGCCTACCCCGCAGTCCGTCCCGAGCTTGTCGTGTCCGATGCCTTGCCAATTCCGAGCGAAGACCTGCTACGCGAATTTCATAGGATTTGCTCACCTATGTTCGATCAAGTCCTGAAAATGAGAAGAGCAAATCGGGGCTTGGCCGATCTTCGCGACTCCCTCCTCCCCAAACTCCTCTCCGGTGAGTTGTCAGTTATCGAGGCTATGGCGGAGGCTGAGGCATGAGCGAGCCGGTCATGTCCCCCGTTGCTGTCGCCACCGAGCATCCCAGCGACTACTTCGAACAGATCCCGCAGTGGATCGCCGATGGCAGCATCAAACGCTTTGAGATCATGGCCGATGCCGTCAGCGGGCGCATTCCGGTCACGCGGCTGGAGTCGTGGCGCGAATTTACCGATCTGCTGGAGAGCGACTTTTTCAATCGGCACGGCGTGCAACTAGTGTTTCGCGGACATCGCCGTTATGACTGGAGCCTGATGCCAACGCTGGGACGATTGACCACAAATGGCATCGTCACTCAACAGCTAGCGCGGGCGCAGTTGGAACGCTTCAAACGCGCAGTGCGAGGGCGACTCAACGATGCGACCATGGTGGACGAGGATGACGAGCTGTGGTCAGTAGGCCAGCACCATGGTCTGATGACACCGCTGCTGGACTGGACTTACTCGCCCTATGTGGCCCTGTTCTTCGCCTTTCACAAGGATGACAGCAAGGAAGAGGCCGCCAACCCCTATCGAGCGGTATATGTGCTCAACAAGAGCTTTCTGGCCGAGCACGAAGACGAAACCGGCATTCGCTTGTGGGAACCACGCCGCGATGACCACGGTCGCCTAGTCAATCAGGCTGGCCTGTTCACCTTCTCGCCCACCGACGCGACGATCGAGAACAAGTTGGCCAACGTCCTGGCCGATGACGAACTGTTTGACGACGAGGAGTTACGCGCGGCATCGGAAGATGAGCAACCGGACATCCTGGCCCGCTACATCTGCAAGATATATATCCGCAACGAAGAGCGCGATGCCTGCTTGCGTCACTTGCGACGCATGAACGTGCACCACGCCAGCCTGTTCCCTGATTTGCTCGGGGCTTCTGAATACTGCAACGTCATCACTACAGAGGACGAGATGGCGGCGGCAGTACAACAGCGCGGCAAGCACCATGAGGTCACGATCACGGAGAGTGTGACGGCAACAGATCAGGTGGATGCGGAAGTAATTCCTTCGGCAGCGACAGCTTCCACGCTTACAAGCATCGAGGACGTGCTGCGGCAGCCTGCCGGTGCGGAGCAAGTAGAGCCAGGGCGCATCGCCCTGATGGCTGAAGAGTTGGCCGCGTCCATCGCCAAGAACAAGGTGGTGGACTGGGAAACCCGCGACGCCGTTCAGGCCCGACTACGCAACGTGGTAAGGGTGGTGTTGCGCAAATACGGCTACCCGCAGACTTTGCGGGAACAGGTGGTTGAGCAGGTGATGACACTGCCAGGCTCGATGTCGTGATTGATGGGGGAACGTTCTAGTGAAACTCAAAACCGTCACGCTGCGTGGCTACAAATCCATCGCCAAATTGGAAGCCTTTGAACTGCGCAACCTCAACGTGCTGATCGGCGCCAATGGCGCAGGCAAAAGCAACTTCATCGGTATCTTCAAGCTGTTGGCGGCGCTGGCCGATGGCAACCTGCAGACCTTCGTGCAGAAGCAAGGTGGGCCGGATGCCCTGCTGCATGGCAGCCGTAAGCGCACGCAGCAGATCGACGCTGAAATCTATTTCGAGAAAAACAGCTACCAGATTAGCAACGGCTACCGCATCAGCCTGACACCTACAGCGGATAACCGACTGATTTTCAGCCGTGAGGAAACCTGGATCGACGGCCATTACACGGCTAAGGCCATTCCACTGGGTACGGCGCATGATGAAGCCAAGGTACGTGACGACCAGCAGGCGGTGAGCACCTATGTGCGGCCCGCAATGCAAAGCTGGCGACAGTACCACTTCCACGACACGGGCGACTCCGCCGCTGTAAAGCGCCCGCATGGCAGCAATGACAATCTGCGCTTGAAACCGGCGGCGGATAACTTGGCCGCGTATCTGGCTAAACTCAAGAAAGCCTTTCCCGACGCATACCAGTGCATCGTGGACACCATCAAGCTAGCGGCACCCTTTTTCGGTGGTTTTGTCATCCGCGACCCATTGCCCGAAAGCATCGAGCTGGAGTGGTTCAAGCAGGCTGATCCGGACACGCCGTACAAGGCGCATGTGCTCTCCGATGGCACCTTGCGTTTCATCTGCCTGACCACGTTGCTGATGCAGCCCACCCATCTGCTGCCTGACACGGTGCTCATCGACGAGCCGGAGCTGGGTTTGCACCCCTATGCCATCAACCTGCTAGCTGACATGCTCAAGCAGGTGGCAGAAACCAAGCAAGTGATCGTCTCCACCCAGTCGGTGGAATTGCTCAACGCCTTTGAGCCGCAAGACGTGGTGGTTGTAGAGCGGGAGAGTGGTGCCACGGTGCTCAAGCGGCTTGACCCCGATGAATTGAAGGACTGGCTGGAGGACTACAACCTCGGTGACCTGTGGAAGCGCAACGTGCTGGGCGGGAGGCCGACCCGATGAGGCGCGTATGTATCGTCTGCGAAGGACAGACCGAAGAAACTTTCGTGCGGGATGTGTTGGCACCAGCCTTCTATGACTTGGGCCTGAACCTGATCCCCGAGATGGTGGAGACCTCTCCCGGCCACAAAGGCGGCGCATTGAAGTACGACCGGGTTAAACGCCACCTGCGTAATGCCTTGCGGCAGAACAGTGCACCGGTGGTCACGACCTTGTTCGACCTGTATCGCCTGGACAGCGGCTTCCCCGGTTTTGATGTTTCGAAAGCGCAGCCAGACTTGCCACGGCGATTGGATGTGCTGAAGCAAGCTCTGCACGCAGATGTAGTGGCCGAGGCTGGTTGCCAGCCGGGCCGGTTCATCCCCTACATCCAGCCGTATGAGTTTGAGGCGCTGCTGTTCAGCGATGTGCCGACGTTGACGCGTGTCGAGCCGGGCTGGCAGGCGGCAAGCGATGCTCTGGCGGCGGCGCGTGCTGCGGCCGAGTCACCCGAGCACATCAACGATCGAGCAGAAACCAAACCTGCTGCGCATCTGGAGCGCGAATTGAACAACCCCAGTTATCGCAAGCGCAGGCATGGTCCCATTGCAGCCCAGAAGATTGGGCTGGGCAAGATCGAAGCTGAGAGCGCGTTCTTTGCCGCGTGGCTGGCACAAATCAGGGAGTTAGCACAGCCATGATGAATGAACAACAACTCGAAGACCTATGCATTGGCTGGTTTCAGGAAACTGGTTGGCAGTTTGTGCATGGGCCGGACATTGCACCAGACGGTACAAATCCTGAACGGGCCGATTACCGGCAGGTGATTCTGCGCGACCGGCTGCTGGCGGCCCTGGCCCGTATCAACCCGCACATTCCTGCCGTTGCGCTGGAGCAGGCAGTACATATTGTGCAAACCATCAGCGAGCCGCAGGCCGTGGTGCGCAACCGCAGCTTTCACCGGCTGCTGCTCTCGGGCGTGGTTGTGGAGTTCTCGCTAGGGGATGAAAAGAAAAGCGATCTGGTGCACCTGATCGATTTCGCCAACCCGCAGCACAACGAATTTCTGGTCATCAACCAATTCACGGTTACAGGCACCAAGCAACCTCGGCGACCTGATCTGGTGGCCTTCATCAATGGCCTGCCGCTTGCGGTGATTGAGCTGAAGAACCCAGCCAACGAACAGACCGACGTCTGGGATGCTTTCAACCAGCTACAAACCTACAAGGACGAAATCAGCGACCTGTTCAACAGCAATGAGGCGCTGGTGGTCAGCGATGGTTGGACGGCGCGGCTGGGTTCTCTGACTGCCAACGCCGAACGGATGTTGCCCTGGCGAACCATTGCCAACGAAGATGACCGTCCACGCCTGCAACTGGAGCTGGAAACTTTGGTGCGCGGCTTTTTCGCGCCGGAGCTGTTCCTCGATTACGTTCGCCATTTCGTGCTGTTCGAGCAGGATGGCGATGCGGTGATCAAGAAGATCGCGGGCTATCACCAGTTCCATGCCGTGCGTGAAGCAGTGCGCGCCACGGTGATCGCGGCGAGTTCGCCCGACAAAGGCTTGCTGGAGGTACGCGAGGAACGCGCCACTTATGGCAAAGAGGTGAAGCCGGGCTCACGCAAGGCAGGTGTGGTGTGGCACACGCAGGGCTCAGGCAAGAGCATCACCATGGCCTGCTACGCGGGCAAGCTGCTGCAACAGCCGGAGATGAAGAACCCCACGCTGGTGGTGGTGACCGACCGCAACGATCTGGATGGCCAGTTGTTTGCCACTTTCTGTGCTGCCAGTGACTTGCTTAAGACCACGCCGTTGCAGGCGGGCAGCCGCGATGAGCTGCGTGAGATGCTGGCATCGCGTCAGGCAGGCGGCATCATCTTTACCACGGTGCAGAAATTTGCCCTGTTGGACGAGGAGGACGAACACCCGCTGCTGTCCGATCGATCCAATATTGTGGTCATCTCGGATGAAGCGCACCGTAGCCAGTACGGCACCAAGGGCCGCTTCGATGAGAAGGCGGGTAAGTATGTGTTCGGTTACGCCAAGCACCTGCGCGATGCGCTGAAAAACGCCACCTTCATCGGCTTCACAGGCACGCCGATTGCCTTGGAGGACAAGGACACGCGCGCGGTGTTTGGCGACTACGTCAGCATCTACGACATTCAGGATGCCGTGGACGATGGTGCCACGGTGCCGATCTACTACGAGAGCCGGCTGGCCAAGCTGGATGTGAAGCAGGCCGAGATCGACGCGCTCAACGAGCAGGTCGATGAGGTGGTGGAAGACGAGGAGGACATTGCCAGCCGCGAGAAGACCAAGAGCGAATGGGCCGCTTTGGAAAAGCTGGTGGGTGCCGAGCCGCGTCTGGCGCAAGTGGCGAAGGATCTGGTCGAACACTTCGAAACCCGCAGCGCAACACTGGATGGCAAGGCCATGATCGTGTGCATGAGCCGCGACATTTGTGCCCAGCTTTACAAGGCCATCGTCACCTTGCGGCCAAACTGGCACGATGATGATCCGGAAAAAGGTGCCATCAAGGTGGTGATGACCGGTTCAGCGGCCGACAAGGAATTGCTGCAACCGCACCTGTACAGCAAGCAGGTGAAAAAGCGACTGGAGAAGCGCTTCAAGGATGCCAAGGATCGGCTAAAGCTGGTGATCGTGCGCGACATGTGGCTGACCGGCTTTGATGCGCCGTGCTGTCACACCATGTATGTGGACAAGCCCATGAAGGGCCACAACCTGATGCAGGCCATTGCGCGGGTGAACCGGGTGTTCAAGAACAAGCCGGGTGGCCTCGTGGTGGACTACATCGGCATTGCCAACGAACTGAAGGCCGCACTCAAGACCTATACCGAAGCCAAGGGTAAAGGTGACCCCACGCACAACGCCGCTGAAGCGCTGGCCGTGTTGCTGGAGAAGATGGATATCGTGCGCGGCATGATGCACGGCTGCGACTACAGCGGTTTTGAAACCAAGGCGGCGGCCTTGTTGGTGCCCTGTGCCAACCATCTGCTGGGCCTGAAGGATGGCAAGCAGCGCTTCCTCGACACCATGGTGGCGGTAGCCAAGGCCTATTCGCTGTGCGGCACGCTGGACGATGCCACCGCGCTCCGTAAAGAAATCGCTTTCTTCTCGGCCATCAAGGCGGCCATTACCAAGTTCACCACGGTGGACAAGAAACGATCCACCGAAGAGAAAAACAGTGCGCTCAAGCAGATTCTGGACAACGCCATCGTTGCCGACGGCGTGGCAGATATCTTTGCGCTGGCGGGTCTCGACAAGCCGAATATTGGTCTGCTGTCGGACGAGTTCCTTGAAGACGTGCGCCAGATGGAAAGCCGCAACCTGGCCGTGGAATTGCTGGAAAAACTGCTGCGCGACGAGATCAAAGCACGGGCGCGCAACAACGTGGTGCAGGAGAAAATATACGGCGACCGGCTGCTGGAAACCCTGCGCAAGTATCACAACCGTGCCATTGAGACTGCACAGGTCATCGAAGAGCTGATCCAGATGGCCAAGGAATTCCAGGCCGTGCTGGAGCGCGAAGCCGCTCTGGGATTGGGTCAGGACGAAATTGCCTTCTATGACGCACTGGCCAACAACGAAAGCGCGGTCCGTGAGTTGGGTGATGACATCCTGAAGAAGATCGCCATCGAGATCACAGAAAAGTTGCGGGCCAGCACGACGGTCGATTGGCAGGTGCGAGAGAGTGTCCGGGCGCGTCTGAGAATTCTGGTGCGGCGTTGCTTGCAAAAATGGAAGTACCCGCCCGACCAGCAGGCCGATGCGGTCGAGCTGGTTCTTAAACAGGCGGAGTCGCTGTCAAACGAATGGTCGAAGTGAATCGGCGATAGATGGGCGATAGAAGTCAGTTATCCGGAAATTCCGGACAACTCCGCGCAAGCCCGCAGCGCCCCGCAGAAGTGCTATCTAATCTAGGTAGACGGTTTTTCGGGCTGGAACCTTCCGCCAGGATTCTCATCAGCCCGAACTGCGGCATGTTGCGCGCGAGCGTACCCATGAACACGCCGATCGACGCCGCGGCGAACAGGTAAAGCAGCGTGGCTGCGCCGAACAGCAGCACCGAGCCCGGCACCGCAACACCGAGCAGGCCCTTCACGACGAACTGCAGCGAGAAGGACGAGGCCAGCACCACCACCACGCCCATCGACCACACCTTGGACAGCATGATCTCCAGCGGGGTGACCGGCATCACCAGCAGGTGCTCGATGGTGCCGTGCTCGCGTTCGCGGATCAGCGCCGCGCCGGTGAGCAGGATGCCGAGCATGGTGATGTTGTTGATGATCGCGGTGACGGCGGCAAACCAGCTCTCGGTCAGGTTGGGGTTGAACATGGCGCGCTCGATCAGCCGCACCGACTGCACGGCGGTGGCACGGAAGCGCTGCACGAAGGCGCGGATCTCGTCGTTGACGATGTTCTGGATGTAGCCGGTGCCCGTCTGCGCCTGGCTCTGACGCGTGGCGTCGACGTTGAGCTGCAGCGCCGGCGCGCGCCCGGCCAGCACGTCGCGCTGGAAGTTGGGCGGGATATCGAGCACGAAGGTGTGCAGGCCGGCGTCCATGCCCTTGTCGATGTCCGCCAGCGCGACATGCACCGGCGGGATGAACTGCGGCGGCTGCAGCGCAGCGACGATGCGGCCGGAGAGCTGCGACTGGTCCTCGTCGACCACCGCGATCGAGGCGCGGTGCAGGCTCTCGGGCTTGGCGCGGGCGTCGGCGTAGATCGACACGGTGAACATGAACACGATCAGGAACAGCATCGTCCAGTCGCCGAGCAGGCTGTGGAACTCCTTGATGCCCAGGTGCCAGGTGTTGTGCAACGTGCCCTTGCGTGCGCCCATCGCCCTGCTCCGCTCACCGCGCCTGCTTCTTCAGCAGCAGCACTGAGGCCAGCGTCAGCACCGGGATCGCCAGCAGCAGCGGCAAGAAGGAGGCGCCCAGGTCGCCGAAGTCGAGCGCCTTGGCGAAGGTGCCGCGGCTGATGGTGAGGAAGTGGGTGGTCGGATAGACCTGGCCGAGGATCGCACCCACCCCCTCCAGCGAAGACACCGGGTCGAGCATGCCGGAAAACTGGATCGCCGGCAGCAGGGTGCCGATGGAAGTGCCAGCCATCGCCGCGATCTGGCTGTTGGTGAGCGTCGACATCAGCAGCCCGAGCCCGGTGGTGGCGGTGACATAGATCAGCGCGCCGACGAAGAAGGCCACCAGGCTGCCCTTGAAGGGCACGTCGAACAGCGTGAGCGCAAGCCCGAACATCAGCACGCAGTTGAGCATCGACAGGCCGATGTAGGGCAGTTGCTTGCCGAGCAGGAATTCGAGCTTGGTGACCGGCGTGGTGCAGACGTTGAGGATGGAGCCGAGCTCCTTCTCGCGCACCACGCCCAGCGCGGTGAGCATGGACGGGATGAAGACCAGCAGCATCGGGATCACCGCCGGCACCATGGCGATGAGGCTGAGCATGTCGGGGTTGTAGCGGTAGCGCACGGCGATGTCGGCCAACGCGGCCGGGCGGGTGCCAGTAGCGGCGACGACGGCCTCGGTCAGCGTCTGCGCGTGCACGCCCATCACATAGCCGCGTGCCACCTCGGCGCGCATCGGCATGGCGCCGTCCAGCCACACCCCGATCTCCGGCTGCGCGCCGCGCGCGAGGTCGCGGCCGAAGCCGGGCGGGATCTCGATCGCCATCGCGAGTTCGCCAGCGCGCATGCGGCGGTCGATGTCGGCATGGCTTTCGAGCGGTGGCTTCTCGCGAAAATAGCGCGAGCCGGCGATGTTGAGCGTGTAGGTCTCGCTGGCGACGCTGCGGTCGAGGTCGAGCACCGCATAGCTGAGGTCTTCGACGTCGGTGCTGATGCCGTAGCCCATCACCAGCATCAGGATCACGGTGCCGAGCAGCGCGAGCGTCAGGCGGAAGGGGTCACGCCGCAGCTCGGTCGCCTCGCGCAGGCTGAAGCTGAAGAGACGGGCGAGACTGAAGCGGGCCGCGCGCGCCACGGATCGCGGCGAATGGGCCGCCGCCGTCGTTGCTTCGGGCAGGGCGGCCGACTCGTCGGCGGGCAGCAACTGCGCCCCGCTCGCTTCGGCCAGGTAGCCGACGAAGGCCTCCTCCAGGCTGTCGGCGCTGCGTTGCGCCATCAGCGCTGCCGGCGCGTCGCTGGCCAGGATGCGGCCGGCGTGCATGAGCGAGATGCGGTCGCAGCGCTGGGCCTCGTTCATGAAGTGGGTGGTGATGAAGATCGTTACGCCGTCCTTGCGCGACAGGTCGACGATCAGTGCCCAGAAGTGGTCGCGCGCGACCGGATCGACGCCGGAGGTCGGCTCGTCGAGGATCAGCACGTCGGGCCGGTGCAGCACCGCGACCGCCAGCTGCAGGCGCTGGCGGATGCCCAACGGCAGCGCATCCGGCAGGGCATCCATCACCGGCGCCAGGTCGAACAGGCGCGCATGCAGCTGCAGGTTGCGCCGCACCGAAAGCTCGCCATACAGCGAGAAGGACTGCGACATGTAGCCGCCGCGGCGGCGGGTGTCGATGTTGCGCGCATCGAGCACCTCGCCCAGCAGGCGCGCTTCGCCGCGGGTGGGCGGCAGCAGACCGGTGAGCATCTTCATCGTGGTCGACTTGCCACAGCCGTTCGAACCCAGAAAGCCGAAGATCTCGCCGCGCCGAACCTGGAGCTCGACGTCGTCGACCGCGATGAAGTCGCCGAAGCGCATCTGCAGGTCGCGCGCCTCGATGACGACTTCGCCGGCGGTGAGCGGGGGAATCTTCACGGGCTCGTGGTCGCCCCGGCGCTCGGGCGGCAGCAGGGCGAGGAAGGCCTCTTCCAGCGTGGCGGTGGCCGTCGTCCGCCGCAGCTCGGCCGGCGTCCCGGTGGCAAGCACGCGGCCGGCGTCGACTACCACCAGCCAGTCGTACTGCTCGGCCCCTTCCATGTAGGCGGTGGCGACGAGCACGCTCATGCCCGCGCGGCGCGCGCGGATGCGGCCGATCAGCTCCCAGAACTGGCGCCGCGACAGCGGATCGACGCCGGTGGTGGGCTCGTCGAGGATCAGCAGGTCGGGGTCATGGATCAGCGCGCAGCACAACCCGAGCTTCTGCTTCATGCCGCCGGACAGCTTGCTGGCGGGGCGGTCGGCGAACTCGGCGAGGCCGGTGGCGGCGAGCAGTTCGGCGATGCGCCGCGCGCGTTCGTCACGCGACTGGGCGAACAGGCGGCCGAAAAAGTCGACGTTCTCGAACACCGACAGCGTGGGGTAAAGGTTCTTGCCCAGGCCCTGCGGCATGTAGGCGATGCGCGGGCACACCGCGCCGCGGTGGGCGGCGCTGCCAATGTCGCCGCCCAGCACTTCGACCGTGCCGTGCTGGATGCGGCGCGCGCCCGCGATCAGCCCGAGCCAGGTCGACTTGCCGACCCCGTCGGGGCCGATGAAGCCGACCATGCGGCCGGCGGGCAGGTCGAGCGTGACGCGATCCGCGGCGAGAGTGCCGCCGTAGCGATGGGTGACGTCGACGAGTCGAACCACCGGCGGGTCGCCGCGCAGTTCGCCACGCCCGGCGGTCACGGCAACCTCACCTGCAGGGCGTCGGGCCAGGGCTGGGTGGCGTCGAGCCGCACGTGGGCGACACCGGGCAACCCGGTCTTGACCTGTTCGGGGTACTTGGCAAGCAGGTCCGGATCGACCCTCGCCTTGACACGGAACACCATCTTCTGGCGCTCGCTCTGGGTCTCGACCGTCTTCGGCGTGAATTGCGCGACGCTGGCGACATAGGACACCTGGGCGGGAATCACGTAGTGCCGGGCCGCGTCGAGCACGATGCGCGCTTCGCTGCCCAGCGCCACGCGCCCGGCCGCCATCTCGGGCAGGAAGAAGCTCATGTACACGTCGCCGACGTCCACCAGGCTGACGATCTTGCCGCCACCGGCCACCACTTCGCCCGGCTGCACCACGCGGTACTGCACCCGCCCGCTGCGCGGGGCGCGCAACACGCCATCCTCGAGTTCGGTCTGCAGACGCGTCACGACCGCCTTCGCGGCTTCGATCGCGGCGCCGCCCTGTTCGACCTCGGCTTCCGCTGCGCGCACGGCCGCCTGCGCGGCGACGATCTGCGCATGCGCCACCTTGATGTTGGCCTCGGCATTGCGCACCCGCGCCACGTGATCGTCAGCGACCTGGGCGGAGATCGCGCCCTGGGCGCGAAGGGCCTGGGAGCGGGCGCTGGTCGTGCGCGCGAGCTCGAGTTCCGACTGACGCTGGACGAGCACGTCTTCGGCCATCGCCACATCGGCCTTGCGTTGTGCAGCCCGGGCGAGCGAGGTTTCGCGCCCGCTCAGCGCATTGGCGACCTGGGCGCGCGCCTGGGTGAGTTGGGCCTCGATCGCCTTCATGTCGAGCCGGGCGACGACATCGCCGGCCTTCACGAAATCGCCCTCGTTGACCAGAATCTCCTGCACGCGGCCCGCGGTCTTGGCCGCGACATCCACTTCAGTGGCCTCGATACGGCCGTTGCCGAAGACCAGACTGCCGTTGTCCGATGCAGGTTTGAGCCACTGCCATGCAGCAACCGCAACCACCGCGGCCAATGCCACGGCGAGCCACACCGCCAGCTTGTTGTGATCGGACTTCATGATGATTCCGGAATCGCACGCCTGCCATCCTGCCCGCGGGGCGCGGGGAGCAGGCTTTTCGATGTCGAGCGCGTCAAGTCGTGCCGCGTCCCACCTGAAGTCCAACACTTGTCGAATGCGCTTGTCAATGCGAGCGCGCTCGCCAGGGCATGGAGGGCACCCGGGCCGGCAGCGAATGGGCTGAGCGGACGGATTTCGCGGGGCATTCCGGAGACGCATTGGCCTCCTGAGTCGCAGGCGGGAATGATGAATTACGCTACATATTCGTTAAATTTTGCACCTTTATGATTTTTTTGTGATCGAAGAAGATCACTTTTATGGTTTAGCCTTCAAGCTCAATTGAGGTGGGTGAAGCAGCTTCGCTCGCGCCGCCCCTAGCCGGACGCACAACGAGGACGCGCATTGCACACGCCAACCCTGCTGATCATGGCAACGATCCTGATGGGGATCGTCACGGCCGTCATGGTCGCCATGTGGTATTTCTACCGACGCATCCCCGGTCTGCTCGCTTGGGCGCTGTCCTATCTGAGCGGTTTCCTGCTGTGCGCCGTCGTGCTCACGCGCGGGCAGATATCCGAAGCCTGGTTCGTGATTGACGGCCAGGTTCTGTCTTTTCTCATGGCTTATCTGAACCTCGTCGGCGCGCGCGCCTACATCGGCCGCCCGGCGATCTCGCACGCCCGGGCGGCCGGCATGGGCGCCGCCCTGGTGGTGCTGGCGCTCCATTTCACGATCGTGCAACCGAATCCGGGGATCCGGTTCGCCGTCGTCAGCGCCGTGACGGGACTGCTCTTCATCCTTGGCGCGCGGGTGCTGGCCACCGGCAACGTCCATCGCTTTCCTGCGCGCTATATCTTCGCCTTGGCCAGCGGAGCCCACGGGCTCTTTCTGCTGATCCGTCCACTGTTGTTCAACCCCGGCAAGGCAGGCCTGTTCGATCCCTCGTACGCGCTGACGATCTCCCAGATCATCGTGCTCGAATCCATCGTCGCGATGACGCTACTGGCCTTTGGCAGCCTCATGCTGGCCAATGAGCACAGCACGACCGAACTGCGTCGCCTTGCCGAACGCGATTCGCTCACGAGCGTGTTCAACAGCCGCACCTTCCTGACACTGCTCGACAAGGCAATGAGCCGGGCCCGTCGCAAGAAGCTGCCACTCGCGGTGCTGTTGCTCGACCTGGACCACTTCAAGTCGATCAACGATACCTGGGGCCACAAGGCCGGCGACGATGCGTTGCGTCACTTCGTCGGCATCGCCAATGGCTGCATGCGCAACGAGGACGTCATCGGTCGCATGGGCGGAGAGGAGTTCGCCATCTTCCTGTCCGACACCGACCTGACCGAAGCCCACGGCGTGGCCGAGCGCATGCGCGCGCTGGTCGCCGCACACCCCGCGACGACCGCCGAGGGGACGATTCCCCTCACCGTCAGCATCGGCGTCACCCTCGCCCTTGCGGGCGAAGCCACCGACGCGCTGCTGCACCGCGCCGATGTCGCCATGTACCAGGCCAAGCGGAAGGGCCGCGACCGGATCGAGACCATCCTTTCCGACGCCGATCTGAGGACATCGACGAGCATCGCGGCGTAGCACCCGCAGCCCCGGCCCGGACGGTTTCAGCAGGGCGTGTGGACGCGGAAGTCGAGCGGTCCGGCGAGCAGCGGTTCGGCCTCAGCCACCGCGGCCTTGACGAAGGCCTCGGCCAGGTGTTGGTCGAGCGCAGCCTGGCTGTGCCACTCCTCGATGAAGGTCATCTCCGCCGGATCGGCGACGTTGGCCACGAGGTTGCAGCGGATGCAGCCCGGATCGTTCCGGATCGGTTCGACAAGTGCGACCAGGATCGTGCGCAGGGCGTCGATGGTGTCGGAACGGGCGGTGAAGCGGGCGGTGACGTGGATCGTCATGGGTGGTCTCCTCCTTGTCGTCTGGCTGGTGGGCAGTCGCTTCCTACTGGCGCTTCCTTTTTGCGAGCTTGCTGGACTTTCGCACTCAGGAGGGCACAGAGTAGCGGCTCATCGATCCATTCGACCAGCTTGCCCGTCATCGCATGCGCTCGCGTCTCTTCCTGCCGGTCGCGTTGCCGGATCCCTACCGCACCGAAGACATCCTCGCTTTCCATCGCCGCGACCCGGCGGCGGTCGCCGAGGACGTCCGCGACGACAGCCTGCGCAAAGGCCTGGTGCTGGCCGACCAGCCCTGCTGCCTGACGATCACCTTCCGCGACGGCCTCGCCGAGGCGACACTCGATGCCGACGGCGAACTTCCGCCCGACGCCTCGCACGCCTTCTGCGCCATGACGCTGCGCGCGCTCGGCCTCACGCAGGACATCGCCCTGTTCGAGCGCCAGTTCCACGACCACCCTCAGCTTGGCCGCCTCATCGCCAGCCAGCGCGGCCTGCGCGTGCCCGTCACGCCGACCCCGTTCGAGGCCCTCACCTGGGCCGTCACCGGCCAGCAGATCAGCGTCCGTGCCGCGCTGTCGCTGCGCCGCCGGCTCATCCTGCAGGCGGGCCGGCGCCATACGTGCGGCCTGCTGTGCTACCCCGACGCCGCCGACCTCCTCGGCCTCGACGAAGCCACCCTGCGCGAAGCTGGATTCTCCGGCGCCAAGGCCCGCACCCTGCGCACCGTCGCCGCCCGCGTCGCAGACGGCAGCCTGCCGCTCGACGTCTGGACCACCGACATCGACCCCCAGCGCATCCGCGACACCCTGCTCGCCATCCCCGGCATCGGCCCGTGGACGATCAACTACACCCTGCTGCGCGGCTATGCCTGGCTCGACGGGTCACTGCACGGCGACGCCGCCGTGCGCCGCGGCGTGCAGATCATGCTCGACCAGCCCGACAAGGTGGGCAGCGCGCAGGCGGAAGAATGGCTGTCGCAATTCACGCCATGGCGCGCGCTCGTCGGCGCACATCTGTGGGCCCTGCAGGCGGGGGCGGGGTGATCGCCGTACTCGACACGCGGATGCCGTGGTGCCAGCCGCAGGTCCGCGAGATCGACGTCGACAACGCCCGCCTCCGAGCCGGCCGACTGCTGCCATACGCCCTGGCCATAGGGCGGTCACTCGAGTGACCGCTGTCCAACCCGAAGCCGTCTCTTGGAAAGGATCGGCCCCGTTCAACCCGACAGGCGCAAGGTCTTGATCAGCAAGCCATGCAGACTGTCCACCGCCTTGTTGCCGCGTGACTCACGGCTTCGGTACACCGCGACCTCCATGGGCGCCAAAGGCCCGAGCCCGTGCGTTGCGCCCAGCACCTGCAGGTCCTCCGGCGCGCTGCACTGAGTCAAAGCCGCGACCGCCAGACCACTTTCCACCGCCGCGATCTGGCCGGCCAGGCTGGAGCTGTTATAGACGACCTTGTAGCGCCGTCCCTGCTGCGCCAGAGACTGGATTGCGCCCAGGCGCGCGAGGCTGGTGTCTTCGTAAACGGCAATCGGGAGCGGGTCCCGCCGCCACAGTTCGAACTGGGAGGCCCCGACCCACACCATCGGCTCGTGAAACAGCAGGGTGCCGCGTCGGGCGTTGTCGCGGGAGACCAGCGCCAGATCAAGGTCGCCACGGGCCACACGCGGAATCAGCGACGTGGACTGCTCGCAGTTCAGCTCGATTTCGACGCCGCTGTGTTTGGGTGCGAAGCGCTTGAGCACGGGGGTCAGGTACTTGGCCGCATAGTCGTCTGGCACGCCGAGACGCACTCGCCCGCTGAGCGCCTCACCGTGCAGGGCGGCCTGGGCCTCAGCCTGCAAATCCAGCATGCGTCGCGCGTAGCCCAGCAGTGTCTGGCCGTCGGGGGTGAGTTGAAGCTTGCGCGGTCCTCGCTCGAGCAGCCGCCGGCCAACCGCATCTTCGAGCTTCTTGATCTGCATGCTGACGGCGGACTGGGAGCGATGGACTTCGCCTGCCGCGCTCGAAAGCGAGCCGGTATCCACGGCTGCGACGAAGCATTTGAGCCAGTCGATCTGCAGATCTTGCGGGGTCATGTCGGCACTCCGGTATCAGCTTATCGAATGAAAGCCATCCGTATTTTGCGCTTTTCTGAAGCAGCAAACCCGGCCAAAGTCCCGACCTGAGAACACCCTCTTCACCAATACCCGGACCTGACGCCGCGATGCTCGCTACAGACACGCCCCTCCGACAACATGAACTCGACCGCCATCTGGTGTGGATCGGATTCAGGCAGATGGTCCCCATCGCCGTGTTCGTCATGGTGTTCGGGGCCGCGTTCGGCCTGGCTGCAATGCAATCCGGCCTCGATCCGGCTTGGATCGTCATCATGAGCACGCTGGTGTTTGCCGGCGCAGCGCAGTTTGCGACGCTGGATCTGTGGGGAGCACAGGTGCCGATGCTGGCCCTGGCGCTGACCGTCTTCGCCATCAATGCCCGTCACCTGCTGATGGGCGCCACGCTCTATCCCTGGCTGCGCCCTCTGCCACTTGCACGGCGCTACGGGGTGATGGTCGTAGCGTCCGACGCCAACTGGGCCCTGGCGATGCAGGCCTTCGGTCGCGGCGAGCCCGGACTGGGGGTGCTGCTGGGCGGAGGGCTGGCACTCTGGTTGTTCTGGGTGCTGGGCACCTGGCTGGGCACACAGGTGGGCGACCTCATTGCCGATGGCCGGCGCTGGGGGCTGGACATGGTGATGGGGTGCTTCTTGCTGGCCATGGTGGTCGGTGGGCAGAAGAACCTGCGCATGCTGCTTATCTGGCTTGTCGCCGCCGGTGCATCCCTCCTGGCCTACCGGTATCTGCCCGAGAACAGCCATGTGGTGGTGGGCGCCCTGGCCGGTGGCCTGCTGGGCATGACGTGGACGGAGCAAAGCCATGAGCGTTGAAACCCAGGGCTGGGGCCCGCTGTTGATCATCGCCCTCATGGCCGTGGTGACCCTGGCCACCCGCTGGGGCGGCGTTTTCGTCATGTCCTTCGTGCCCATCGGTCACCGGACCAGGCAATTCATCGCGGCGATGTCGGGTTCGGTGCTGGTGGCGCTGCTCGCGCCGCTGGCGGTGCAAGGCGATGGGGGCGCCAGGCTGGCGCTTGCAACGACGGCCGTCGTGATGCTCGTGCTGAAGAAGCCGTTGCCGGCGATCGCGGCTGGAATTCTGGCTGCGGCGGTGTTCAGACAGTTGTCAGTCTGAAGCGGGAGTGTCGGTGGCAGCGACCTCGGCAGCGACGCAGGTGTTGAGTGAATGCAATGGAATGGCGCGAGCCTGGCCGCGGCGGTTTCTTCACCCTGAACATCCAGATTCCAGTGGCGGCCGACACGCCCTCTCTACATGTCCGCCCCGGCCGCTTGAGAAATCTACGTCATTGACGTACATTTCGCGGGTGAGAACAGTTGCTGAAACCGCTATCTTTCAACGTTATGCCAGCGAAGTCTGGTCGGAAGTCGAGCGCCTTGAGTTCATCAACTGGATCGCGGCCAATCCAGAAGCCGGCGCCGTCATCCGGGGAAGTGGGGGCTGCCGCAAGGTCCGATGGACATCTGCGGGACAAGGAAAACGCGGCGGTGCCAGGATCATCTACTTCAACGCGAACACCGAAACCATCTGGCTGTTGATCGTCTACACGAAAGCCAAGTTCGACAATCTCCCCACGTCCTTCTTGGCGGAGTTGAGACAAGGAGTCGAAGATGCCCTCTGAGATCGAAAAGTTCCAGCAGGATTTGCTTGAGTCGGTCAAGCAAATGAGACGTGGCGAGGCCGCGCGAACCACGCGTGTCGAGTTGTCCGAAGCAGCAGAAGCTCGCGCAAAGTTGGGCTTGTCTCAGCAAGCTTTTGCGGAGCTCCTTGGAGTGTCCGCCAGAACGCTGCAGGAGTGGGAGCAGGGTCGTCGCTCGCCCACAGGTGCCGCCAAGACGCTGCTCCGTGTTGCCGTTGCTCACCCCGAGGTCTTGCAAGAATTACGCATTTGAATTGATGCACGTCGGGTAGGCTCCAAGATCCATGCAGGCGGCAGCTTTACGACCCGCATGCTGCCGTCGCGCTTGAGAATCTCATCAGGCGGCTCCGTGTGGCTCACGGAAATTCGCGGCGCATGTAAGCCGTCATCCTCTACGGATCTTGTCACTGCGATCAGCCGGAATTTCGAACGCACGGGAACGATCCCTCACGATGATTCGGTCTTCGAATTCATCGCTCGTCAACCTATCCGCTGCGCGCCTCGGAACAGAACCACAGCTTGTTGCCCTCGCTGTCCAGGAAGGCACCGACCCAGAAGCTTCCTTCCTCGTACAGTTGCACCGTGTCGCTGATCGTGACGCCGCGCGCGGCCAACTCCCGCGCCAACGCGGGCGCGTCCGCCACGCCGATCGTCAGACGCGGAAAGGGAGACTTGCCCGTGCCCGGCGGCTGTCCGGTGGCAGGCTTGAGGAGGATCGTCAGTCTGCCCAGGGTGAATCCGACATCTCCGCCGTCCGGGGAAATCGGTTCCAGGCCGAGCTTGGTCCGGTAGAAGTCTTCAGCCCTCGCCAGGTCGTCGACGGCGAGCGCCACCACCTTCAACTCCTGCCATCCCAGGGTGTTCATGTCCTCACCTCGCCGGTTGCCGATGCATTCAGTGTTCTTTATAGACCTTGCCTGCGGCGGTCGAACAGGCGGGCATGGTCTGTTCATGAAGGCGGTGATCGCCGCATGTGGAAAGGGCGCAGAATCGCAGCATGACGCCCCTGCATGAATTGCTGAGCCGCATCCGGTGGGACGCCGAATTCGGCGCGGCCGACTTCGTGCTCGGCTATCACGACCGCGTCGCCGGCCCCATCGTTCGCGTCGATCTACGGGACGTGTCCATCGATGCGGACAACCCTTACCTGCTCGATCTGGTCGACGAGGAAGGCGTGGTGCGCAGCATGCCGATGCACCGCGTCAGGGAGGTGTTCCGCAACGGCGTGCTGATCTGGAAACGGGAGCCTGAACGGACATGAAGGATCGACTGCCGCGACACCCCTGGTGGAAGGGCCACCGCGGCGAATGGTACGTAGCGGCGCAGGGCCTGCTGTTCCTGCTCATCGCGTTCGGACCACGCAGCGCATTCGGCCTGCCGCCGTGGCCGCAGGCCGCGGCGGGGCTGGCGCATGGCGCGGGCCTCGTGCTGCTGGCGCTGGGCGCTGCGGTGTGCGCGGTGGCGGCGCTGCACCTCGGCAACAACCTGACGCCGCTGCCGCACCCAAAAGACGACGCCACACTCGTCACCGGCGGCCTATACCGCGTCGTGCGCCACCCGATCTATTTCGGCGTGCTACTACTCGCCGTCGGCTGGGCGCTGTTCGTACAGGGCTGGCTGACGCTGGGCTACGCCGCGCTGCTGTTCGTATTCTTCGACATCAAGTCGCGCAAGGAGGAGGCGTGGCTCATGGCGCGCTTTCCCGATTACGCGGCGTACCGGCGGCGGGTGCGGAAGCTGGTTCCGTTCCTGTACTGAGGAGCGGCACAGGGCAGGAACGTGTGAAACGGTCGCTTGTCAGATGCAAGAAGGCACATATACTTCTGCGCTATACATGCCTTCGCAGGAGCGCCATCAATGACGACCACCACCGTTTTCATCAACAACCGAACTCAGGCAGTGCGTCTTCCGGCGGACCTGCGCCTGCCGGATGACGTGAAGCGTGTCGACATCCGGGCTCGCGGCTGCGAACGAATCATTTCTCCGCTGGGCCACACTTGGGACAGCTTCTTCATCAACGGCCCCGAGGTGGCCGATGACTTCATGGAGACGCGTGCCAGTCAGGAGCAATCCGAGCGCGAGGCGTTCTGATGCTGCGTGTCCTGCTCGACACCAACATCGTCATCTACGTCATCAAGCGCCGCCCGCTTTCTGCCCTGAAGCTGTTCAACGAGCATGCGGGGCAGATGGCGATCTCGTCGATCACGCTGGCCGAGCTGTTCCATGGTGCGGAGAAGAGCAATGCGCCTGCCCGTTCGCTGGCCGCAGTCGAAGACTTCTGCAGCCGCCTCGAGGTTCTGGCCTATGGACCGAAGGCGGCGCACCACTATGGCGCCATTCGGACGGCGCTTGAAAAGCGCGGGACCCCCATCGGGGTGAATGACCTACATATCGCCGCTCACGCGCGCAGCGAAGGGCTGACGCTCGTATCGAACAATACGCGCGAGTTCGAACGCGTCGATGGGCTGTTGCTTGCGAACTGGGTTCTCGACGACGCGGCTTGAGGGGCGGAGTGCGGGCGCTCCGCCCTGCCGCGCCTGTCAGGCGATTTCCTTCGCCGTCAGCGTGTAGCGGAAGGCGTCGGGGTCGAGGCTGTCGAAGCGGCCGGCGGCGGTTTCACCCTGCGGGTACATCAGGAAGGGCACGACGGGGCCGGTACTGCCGGGCAGCTTGAGGTCGTGGGCGTCGTTGTAGGCGAGCCAGTTCATTTCCCAGGCGCCGAACAGCTGCTTGCGCGCCGCCAGCACCTTGGCGTCGTCGAGCGGCAGGTTGCCCGGGGGCTCTTCGAGCACGACCTTGCGCACGTCGGCGGGGTCGACCGGCACCCAGCCGTGGCGGGCGAGGAAGACTTCGGCGCGGCAGTGCTGGGCCTTGGAGATGTTGCCGCTCTTGCCCAGGCTCTTGTAGCCGAAGCGCGAGTCGGCCACGCGCACGCCATACACGTCGCGCGCCGGCACGCCGGCCGCGCGGCACAGGCCGACGTAGAGCGCGTTGAGGTCGGCGCACTTGCCCGACAGGTTGCCGGTCTCGAGCATGGCCTTGATGTCGCCGAGGCCGCAGCCGCGTGTCTTGGGTTCGCGAAAGGTGTTGTCGACCACCCATTCGTAGATCGCACGCGCCTTGTCCTCGTCGGTTTTCGCGCCGCGGGTGATCTGGCGCGCGGTGTCGCGCACGATGCCGTCGGTGGGTAGCAGCGCGGTGGCGCGGGTGTAGTGCTTGCGGTCGGCGGCGGACAGCGCCAGCGGCTTCGCCGACGGCGTGCTGAAGTCGGTGGCGCGGTCGCGAGTGGCGAAGCGGCTCACCACCTCGAGCACCGGTTCGCCGGTGCTGGCCGACCATTCGGCGTACAGCATCTGCGCGCCAGAAGCTGAGTCGCGCACCACGCGCATGGTGTCGGCGTTGCCCTGCCAGACGTTGCCCATCGGGCGGAACCACGCCGCCTCGTCCATCGACGGCAGCGGCACCCAGGCGCGGATGAGGCCTTCGGCGGGGCTGGGCTCGAGCCGGCTCGTCACCTCGAAGCGGCGCCAGCCGGTGTCCGGCGTGGGGGCGAAGGGCGGATATGACACGGCCGGTGCGGCGGCATCCGCGGCGCGGGCGACGGCGGGCAGGGCGATGGCGGCGGCGAGCGCCGAGGTCTTGAGGAAGTTGCGACGGTTCATTTGTTCTGTCCTTTCGAATCTTTGGCAAGGTCGCGAATGCGGGTGTGCATCGCCGGGTCTCGCCAGTCGGCCTCGCCGACCACGCGGTAGCGCGCCTGGTGGCGGGCGTCGAGCACATAGGTGGTGGGGATCATGCGGGCGTTCCAGGCGCGCGCGATGCCCTGGTCGGGGTCGGCGACGACCACGGTGTTTTCGATCAGGTAGTCGGCCAGGAAGCGGCGCGTGTCGGCAGCGCGGTCGGCCACCGCGACGGTGACGAGCGCGACCCCCGGCTCGCGTTCGTCGAGTTCGACCAGCGCCGGCATCTCGTTGCGGCAAGGGCCGCACCAGCTCGCCCAGAAATTGACGATCACCGCCTGGCCGCGAACCGCATCCAGCGCCTGCTGCAGCGCGGGTGGCGCGGCGGGCAGCTTTGGTGCCGGCTCGAGCCCGGCGGCGGCGGCCGGGGCCAGCGCCCCGGCAAGCAGGCAGGCGCCGAGCACCCGATGGAACCGCGGCATCACGCGAACATGTCCTCGTAGATCGTCCGCGCCCAGTTGAAGTCTTCGCCGACGGTCTCGGGCTTGCGCTCGTTGAAGTCGATCTGGGTCTGCTCGATGACGCCCTTGTCGTTGACCTTGTAGTCGAACTTCACCGAGATGCCGACCTGCGGGTTGCTGTCGACCATCATGAAGCACAGGTTGTCGGGGAGCCTGTAGGCGGGTTCGCGCCCGGCCTCGCGCTCGGCGATGTAGTAGGCGACGATGCGCGCATGGCGGTTGGCGACGTGGCCGGCCTTCGGGTAGTAGGCGAAGTGGTCGGACACGAAGCCCACCGCGTCGCCGATCACGTAAACGTCCTTGTCCTTGCGGTCGTGCAGGAAGAAGGGATCGACGTCGGCCCAGCCACCGCCCGGCTTGCCGCCGACCGGAGGCACCACCCCGGCTTTCCACGCCAGATCGCCGGCCTGGTGCGGCGCCATCAGGATGGCGTGATCGAAGTCGAAATCGCCCGCCTCGGTGCGGATGTGCTTCTTGAACGGGTCGATCTCCTCGACGCGGGCATTGGGCACGTAGGTAATGATGTCCTTGTACAGCTCCTCGAACGCCGACTTGAAGCCGGGGCCGATCGGGCGCACGCCGTCCTTGTGGTCGAGGATCGTGATCTTGCCGGGGATCTTCTTGTTGCGGAACATCGAGGCGATCAGGCAGGCGCGCTCGTAGGGGCTGGGCGGGCAGCGCTGCGGCGGGGGCGGCAGCGTCATCACTAGGTGGCCGCCCTTGAAGTCCTGCAGCGCGCGCTTGAGGTGGAAATGCTCGGCGCTCGGGATGTAGGCCGCCGGGAAGCGCGCGCGCGTGGCTTCGGCCATGCGGCGGTCGTTGGCGAACCAGGTCTCGTAGTTGTAGCGGATGCCGGGCGACAGGATCAGGTAGTCGTAGTGCAGACCACCGGCCGCGGTGATGACCTGCTTGCGGTCGCGCTCGATCTCGAGGATCTCGGTCTGGATGAAGCGGTAGCCGTACTTCTCCGACACGCCGAGGTAGTCGTGGGTGAGGAACTGGGTCTCCACCACATCGACCAGCCACTTGTTGCTCATCGGGCAGGAGAAGAACACCGGGTTGCGTTCGAGCAGCACCACTTCCAGGTGCGGCACGAGCTGGCGCAGGTACTTGGCCGCGGTCACGCCGCCCCAGCCGCCGCCGCAGATCACCACCCGCGGCACCTTGCCGCGCGGCAGCAGGGTGTCGGTGGAGCGGCTGATCAGGTAGGGCAGCTTGCCGGCGGGCGGCGCGGCGGGTGATCCATTCGTCGCTGCACCCTGAGCCAGGGCCGGCGAAGCGGCCGCCGCGGCAGCCCCGGTGGCCAATGCGCCAGCCGAAGCCAAAAAGCGCCTGCGCGAGGCGCGATAGTCGTGCGTCATCGATCTCTCCCGATCAAACACAGCCGCCCCGGTGCGGGATGCCGCCGGGACTTAATGGCCGGGCTCGGAGCCCGGCTGGGGTGGCGGATGAAGACCGCCGGTCCGGACAGCCGATATGCAGATCGGCCGGATGTGTCCGGTATGGGGGTGTGGCGTGCCGCGCTTCAGCGCGTGCCCGGAGGCAATTGCGCGCATTGCGCGGCGAACCCGCCCTCGTCGGCGTTGCGCAGGCAGCGCAGGTCAAGCCACAGCGCATTGTCCGCGATCCGGCCGATGACGGGAACCGGCAGCGCGCGCAGCGCCTGTTCGAGGCGGTTCAGCACGCCGCCCTTGCGCTGCGGACGACACACCAGCGCGGCGGACGGCAGGCGATCGACCGGAAGGCTGCCGGAGCCGATCTGCGAGCGTGCCGACTCGATGGTCACCGTGAGTGGCCAGCCCGCCAGTGCCGCCGCCAGTGCGGGCTGCAGGCGCTCGGCCTGGGCAAGGATGTCGGCCTGCGGGCGGGTGAGCAGGCGCAGGGTTTCGAGTCGTTCGGGCAGGCGCTCGGGGTCGCGGTACAGGCGCAGGACTGCCTCCAGCCCGGCAAGCGTGATCTTGCCCACCCGCAGCGCGCGCTTGAGCGGGTTCTTCTTGATCCTGGCGATGAGCTCCCTGCGCCCGACCAGGATGCCGGCCTGCGGACCGCCGAGCAGCTTGTCGCCCGAGAAGGTGACCAGGTCCGCGCCGGCGGCGATCGCCTCGGCCGGCGTCGGCTCGTGCGGCAGGCCCCAGGCGTCGAGCGCGGCGAGCGTGCCGGAGCCGAGATCCTCGACGAAGGGCAGGCCGCGGGCGTGGGCGATGGCCGCAAGCTCGGCCTGCGGCACTGCCTTGGTGAAGCCTTCGACCGCGTAGTTGCTGGTGTGCACCTTCATCAGCAGGCCGGTGCGGGGGCCGATCGCATCTTCAAAGTCACGCGCGTGGGTACGATTGGTGCAGCCGACTTCCACCAGGCGGGCGCCGGCGCGCTGCATGATGTCGGGCACGCGGAAAGCGCCGCCGATCTCCACCAGCTCGCCGCGCGACACGATCACTTCCTTGCGCTGCGCCAGCGTGTTGAGCAGCAGGAACACCGCCGCGGCGTTGTTGTTCACCACGGTGGCGGCCTCGGCGCCGGTGAGCTCGCACAGCAGCTCGCTCACCAGGTCGTCGCGATCGCCACGGCCGCCGGAGTCGATGTCGTATTCCAGCGCGCACGGATGGCGCGCTGCCTCGACCATCGCGGCGATCGCCTCCTCGGGCAGCGTGGCACGGCCGAGGTTGGTGTGCAGCACGGTGCCGGTGAGGTTGAACACCCGCCGCAGCCTGGGCTGCACCGCGGCGCCGACGCGGGCGACGACGGCGTCGACGAGCGCGGCGGTGGGGGGCGGCAACGCGCCTGCGCGCAAGGCTTCACGTGCGGCGGCGAGTTCGGCGCGCACCGCGTCGACGACGAGCTTGCGCCCATGAAGCCCGGCCTGGTCGCGCAGGGCGGGTTCGGACAACAGGCGGTCGACCGCCGGCAGGGAGGAAAGAGATGAAGTCATTGGCCTACGCCCGGACCGGGCAGCAAGGTCGATGGGAAGGGGGCGGTCGTCGTCGGCGCCTCAGGCGCCCGCGTCGCCCCCCGGGATGAACAGCGGATTGGGGCCGGCGCGGGCGAAGCCGGCTTCGTCGACCAGCACGTCGAGCGCCAGCGTGGCGAGATCGTCGGCCACCGGATCGAGCAGCGGATCCTTGTCCTGGTGGAAGAGCTTCAGGTAGCCGCCGCAGTCTTCGCAGCATTCGGCGCGGGCGGCGCCGCTGCTGCCGTCGATGTGGCGATAGGACACGCGCTCGGTGCGCTCGCAGGCGGGGCACTGCACGCGCACCATGTTCCACTCGGTGTTGCACATCGAGCAGTGCAGGTAGCGCAGGCCCTCGGCGTCGCCAGCGCTGCGGATCACGCTCGCCACCGGCAGGCTGCCGCAGCAGGGGCACACCCCGCCGACATCGAGCTTGGGCAGGCCGGCGAGTTCGGGCGCGGCGGCCATGTGCGTCCAGTAGACCTGCAGCGCGGCCGCCACCAGCGGCAGACAGGCCGCGGCGTCAGCCGGGTATTCGGTGCGCAGCACCGCGTCGGCGAGCTGCTCGAGACGGGCGTCGGTCGCGGCCGCGAGCCGGTCGAGCGCGGCGACCCACCGACTTGCTTGGCAAGGTCAATGTAAAACTGATGAGACGGGTCATCGCCGCCAACTTCCAGGTCGTAGTTGACCGGGTCCACGAACTCGCCGAGGTAGTCTTCTTCGATGGAGAATTTCTT
>JAFLDS010000026.1 GCA_017302295.1 Thauera sp.
AGCCGCAGGCCGCGGTGACGAGCACGCCGCCGGCTCGCCGCGACAGCTCCGCGAACGGCAGCGCGGCCGCTGCGCCAAGCGGGCGCGTTACGTCGTCGTTCGCGAAGCCGTCCGCGACCGCTGCGGAACAGAAGGCCGCGCCGCCGGCGTCCCCCGCACCCGACGCCATCGCCGCGTTTCGTGCGCGTCCGCTCGAGGCGATTCCCGCCGGATCGACCGAAGTGCGGGCATTGCGCATCCGTGGCACGCGCACGGTCGAACTGGTGGCCGATGGCGATGCCGAACTGCAACGCAACGACGTGCTGCTCACCGCCGACAAGCTCACCTATCGCGAGGTCAGCGACGAGGCGGTGGCCGACGGCAACGTCAAGCTGCGCCAGGGCACGGCGGTGGTGACCGGTCCGCATGCGGAACTCGTGGTCGGCGAGCAGACCGGCAGCTTCGATTCGCCCTCCTACTCGATGACGCGCGTGCGTCCGGCGCTGGAGCCGGGCGATGCGCCGCGCGAGGTCTCGGGGAGCGGCCAGGCCGAGGTGATGAACTTCGAAGGCGAGAATCACTACAGGCTGAAGAATGCGACCTGGAGTACCTGCGAAGCGCAGGATCCCGACTGGTACATCAAGTCGCGGGATTTGCAGCTCGACTATGACCGGGAGGTCGGTACCGCGCGCGATGCCTCGGTCGTGTTCATGGGTACGCCGATCTTCTGGATGCCCTGGGCCGAGTTCCCGCTCGTCGGCCAGCGCCAGTCCGGCTTCCTGCCGCCCACTTTCGGCGTGTCGACGAAGACCGGCGTCGACCTGTCGGTGCCTTACTACTGGAACATCGCGCCCAACTACGATGCGACGATTGCGCCGCGCTACATGTCGAAGCGTGGCATGCAGGTCGCCGGCGAATTCCGCTACCTGGGCAACACCTACCGCGGCGAAGCCCGTGTCGAGTACCTTCCCGAAGACAAGTTGCTTGGGAAGGAACGGGCGCTGGGCTCGATTCAGCACCAGCAGTGGCTGACCCCGACCCTTTACGGCGCGCTGGACCTGAACGGCGTGTCCGACGACCAGTATTTCGAGGATCTGTCGTCCCGGCTCGCGGTGTCGTCGCGGGTGAACCTGCTGCGCCAAGGGCAGCTCATCTATACCGGCGGCGGCTGGTGGACGGCCTCGGCCCTGATGCAGAGCTACCAGACGCTAAGCCCGAATCCGGACGTCCGCAACGTAACGCCGTATCGGCGCCTGCCGCAATTGCAGCTCAATGCGCTGCGCCCCGATCTGGTCGGCGGCCTCACGTTCGCCTTCGAGAGCGAGTACGTCCGCTTCGAGAGTCCGGAGAACAACCGTCCGGATGGGACGCGTGTCACGGCCTATCCTCAGGTGTCGCTGCCGATCCAGGGAGCGGGCTATTTCGTGAAGCCCAAGGTCGGCGTGCACCACACCACCTACGATCTCGAGCGTCCTGCGGGCAGCACCGATGAGCGCAACTCGATTACCCGCACGCAGCCGATTTTCTCCCTCGACAGCGGCTTGATCTTCGAGCGCCAAGCGAATTTCTTCGGTAGTGAATACACGCAGACGCTCGAGCCGCGGTTGTATTACCTTAACGTGCCTTACCGGCGCCAGAGCGACATTCCGCTGTTCGATACCAGCCGCTACGACTTCGGCTTCGCGCAGATTTTTTCCGAGAACCGCTACACCGGCGGCGATCGCATCGGCGACGCCAATGACCTGACTGCGGCGGTGACCTCGCGACTGATCGACCCGACGACCGGTGCCGAGCGTATCCGTGCCCTGGTGGGACAACGCTACTATTTCGAGGAGCAGCGCGTCACCGCGGACGAACAACCCCGCACCAGCAAGCGCGCCGACATCCTGGGCGGCCTCAGCGGACGCATCACGCGCAGTACCTCGGTCGAATCCTTGGTGCAGTACAACCCGAACGACGGCGAGACCGAACGCTTCAATGCGGCGCTGCGCTATCAGCCGGAGTTCGGCAAGGCGCTCAACCTGAGCTACCGCTACGCGCGCAACCTGCGCAGCGCCGACGGCACCTTGGGCCTGCGCGATGTCGATCTCTCCGGGCAGTGGCCCTTGTGGGGGGGCTGGTATGGCGTCGGCCGGGTCACACACTCGCTCAAGGAAGATCGCGTGACCGAGGCCATCGGCGGTCTGGAATACAACGGCGGCTGCTGGGTGTTCCGCGCGGCGATGCACCGCTATGTGCTCGACAGTCAGGAGTCGAACAAGGCCTTCTTCTTCCAACTCGAACTCAACGACCTCGCCAGCATCGGCTCCAGCCCGCTCACTCTGATCAAGCGCAGCGTACCGGGGTATGGCAAGATCAACGACCCCACGGCAGACCGCGTCTTTGGCGACTGACTGATCGCAGGACCATGAATCTCACCTCACCGAACATGAATCGACTTCTCACACGTAGCCGTCTCGTCCTTGCGCTGGCCCTCTCTTGCGTGATGCTGGCATTGCCGGCCGGCGCCGCATCGCGCGCGGTCGGCATCGATCGCATCGTCGCCGTCGTCAACAGCGAGGTGATCACTGCGCAGGAACTCAAGTTGCGCATCGATCAGGCTGTGCGCCAATTGAAGCGCCAGGGCGTCGAATTGCCGCCGGCCGAGGTCCTCGAGCGCCAGATGCTCGAGCGGTTGATCGTCGAGCGCGCCCAGCTCCAGTTGGCACGCGAAACCTCGCTGGGTGTCGACGAGGCGACACTCGAGCGCGCAATCGCCCGCATCGCCGAGAACAACAAGCTGGGCCTGGATCAGTTGCGCGCCACGCTGGAAAAGGACGGCGTGTCCTGGAGCAGCTTCCGCGACCAGATCCGCACCGAGATCCTGCTGACCCGCTTGCGTGAGCGCGAGGTCGACAACAAGGTCGTGGTGACCGACGCCGAAGTCGACAATTTCCTTGCCAGCAACCCCGATGCCTTCTCCAACGAGGAGTATCTGGTGTCGCACATCCTGCTGGGCGCGCCGGAGCGCGCCACGCCCGAGCAGATCGAGCGGCTGCGGGCACGTGCTGAGGCGGTGATGGCGCGGCTGCGTTCGGGCGAGGATTTCGCCCGTGTCGCCGCGGCCACCTCGGATGCGCCCGATGCCGTCAGCGGTGGCAGCCTCGGCTGGCGCAAGCTCGACCGCGTTCCCGCCCTGTTCGCCGATGCGGCGCGCAAGCTCAAGCCGGGCGAGATCTCGCCGCCGCTGCGCAGTGCGGCCGGCGTACACATCGTCAAGCTTGTCGATCGACGCGGGGCCGAGGCGGTAGCCGCGCAGAAGCTCGAGCAGACCCGTGCCCGGCACATCCTGGTGAAGACCTCGGCGGTGCTGTCCGATACCGAGGCCGAGGCCCGGCTGCGCGCCTTGCGCGAGCGCGTCGTCAACGGTGCCGACTTCGGCGAACTGGCCAAGGCCAGCTCGGCAGACCTTTCCGCGGCGAAGGGGGGAGACCTGGGCTGGGTGAACCCGGGTGACACCGTGCCCGAGTTCGAACGCGTCATGAATGCACTCAAGCCGGGCGAGGTCAGCCAGCCGGTGCGCTCGCCCTTCGGCTGGCATCTGATCCAGGTGATGGAGCGCCGGGTGCAGGACGTCACAGAGGAGCGCAAGCGCGGCATCGCACGCGCAGCGCTGCGCGAGCGCAAGGCGGAGCAGGCCTACGAGGACTGGGTGCGGCAGTTGCGCGACAGCACCTATGTCGACAATCGTCTGGGCCGCGAGTGATTTCGTTTCCGTCACCGTCGTCGCAGTCGGCAGCGTCTTCGCCCGCGCGCCGACCGGTCCTGGCGATCACCAGCGGCGAGCCGGCGGGTGTCGGCCCCGAACTTTGCGCCCGACTCCTCGAGCGTGACTGGCCCGCGAGGCTGGTCGTGCTCGGCGACATCGAGCTCATGCGCGAGCGCGCGGCGCGCGCCGGCATCGCATTGAGTGTGCTTCCCTATGTCGGCGAGGCGTCGCCTCGCCGCGGCTCGCTCGAAGTGCTCCACATTCCGCTGGCCGCTCCGTGCCAAATCGGCACGCCCGACACCGCCAACGCGCGCTACGTACTCGCCCTGCTCGATCGTGCGCTCGCAGGCTGCGTCGGCGGCGAATTTGCTGCCATGGTCACCGCGCCGGTGCACAAGGGCGTGATCTGCGACGCAGGCGTGGCATTTTCAGGGCACACCGAGTATCTCGCTGATAACACCGGAACACCGCGGGTCGTCATGATGCTCGTCGGCGGCGGGCTGCGCGTCGCGCTGGTCACCACCCATCTGCCGCTCTCCGCCGTGCCGGCTGCAATTACCCGGCCGGTGCTGGAGGAGACGCTGCGCATCCTGCATCGCGATCTCGTCGCGCGTTTTGGCCTTGCGTCGCCGCGCATCCTGGTGGCGGGGCTCAACCCGCATGCCGGCGAGGGCGGGCACCTTGGCCGCGAGGAGATCGACATCATCGAGCCGGTGCTGGCCAGGCTGCGCGCCGAGGGCATGCGCCTGATCGGCCCCCTGCCTGCTGACACCCTGTTCGTGCCCCACACCCTCGCGCAGGGTGACGCGGCGCTGGCCATGTATCACGACCAGGGTCTGCCGGTGCTCAAGCACGCCAGTTTCGGCGGCGGAGTCAATGTGACGCTCGGCTTGCCGGTGATCCGCACCTCGGTCGATCATGGCACCGCCTTTGATCTGGCGGGCACCGGTCGGGCCGACCCGGGCAGCCTGTTCGCTGCGGTGGAACTCGCCCTGACCATGAGCGCCGCAGCCGAACACCGGCCCGCGGCAATGGCCTGAGGAGCACCATGCAGGACCGCGAAACCGACGGCCATCGCGCGCGCAAGCGCTTCGGCCAGAACTTCCTGTCGGATCCGAACATCATCCGCCGCATCATCGACGCGATCCGTCCGCAGCCGGGCGAGGTCATGGTCGAGATCGGTCCCGGTCTGGGAGCGATGACGGCGCCCCTGATCGAGCGGCTGAGGCATCTGCACGTCGTTGAGATCGACCGCGACCTGATCGCCCGCCTGCGCGAGACCTACACGCCCGAGCAGATCACCATCCACGAAGGCGACGCGCTGAAGTTCGATTTTGGCAGTCTCGTCACCGGACGGGACCAGGCTTTGCGCATCGTCGGCAACCTGCCGTACAACATCTCCACGCCCATCCTCTTTCACCTTGCCGACTATGCCGACGCGGTGAAGGACATGACCTTCATGCTGCAAAAGGAGGTGGTGATGCGCATGGTGGCCGACCCCGGAACCGAGGAGTATGGCCGCCTGTCGGTGATGCTGCAGTACCGGTTCCGGATGGGGCGCATGTTCGACGTCCCGCCCGGCGCCTTCAGGCCGGCGCCGAAGGTGATGTCGAGCATTGTGCGGATGATGCCCTTGCCAGCTGAGCAGCTCGGCGCCGCCGATGAGGCCCTGCTGGGGCGGATCGTGACCGCGGCCTTCGGCCAGCGGCGCAAGACGCTGAAGAACACCTTGCGTGATTTCATGGCCGACGCGGACTTTGCAGCGCTCGGGCTGGATTCGGGCCTGCGTGGCGAGCGCCTTGCGGTGGCGGACTTCGTCGCCATTGCCAATCACTGTGCCGCGCGAGGCCTCAGCGAAAGCTGAAGGAAAAATCCGCCGACCTTGCGGCACGGCGGGCAAACGTCAGGCGTGTGCGATCGATGGCGAGTCAGTCGATGTTCAGCCGCTTCGCCTGCGCTTCGGCCTTCTTCGGCAGCGTCAGCTCGAGCACGCCGTCATTGAATTTCGCCGCGGCCTTCGCTTCGTCGATGTCCTGGCCGAGCTGGAAGCTGCGCGACACCTTGCCGAAATAGCGCTCGGTGCGCAGCACGCGTTCGCCTTCCTTCACTTCCTTTTCCTGCTTGCGTTCAGCGCTGATCGACACCACCGGGCCGTCGATATGGACGTGGATGTCTTCCTTCTTCATGCCCGGGAGTTCGGCATGGACCTCGTAGCCCTCGGCGTTCTCCTTCACATCGACGCGCATCTGCGGCGCTTCGGCGTTGAGGCCCGCCACGCTCGTGCCGCCGCCGATATCGACCGGACGAACGAAGAAGCCACGGAAGAAGTCATCGAGGGGGTCACGACGGGTGATGTTGCTCATGTCTCGCTCTCCTTTGTTCGGAAATGCGCCGGTGCTCCGGCTTCAAGACGAATATAGGAGCGAGTTCGGCATTTTCAAGGGCGAACCATTCAAGGCTTGATCCTGCTCAGCCTTTTGACGCGCCGTCAGGCCTGGTCGCAGTCGATGATCCGGACATCGACGCCTTCGTCCCTCCACCAGGCCGAGGCTTCATCGAGCACCTCGCGAAACGTCGCCCAGGTCTCGGGCTCTGCACGGCGCAGCGTCCGGGCATGGGTGATCACGATCACATAGCCCGGCGCCGGTAGCCACGACAGGTCGGTGAGGCAGTCGGCGAGCGCGTCCCAGTTGTGACCGAACCACGGCGGAAACGCGAAGGCGAGTGCGACCCGGGCCAGCAGTTCGGCCTTCGTCGTGCAGTCCGCGAGGTCGATGGTGACGCGCGCAACGCCGGGTGTCGCCGAGGAGTCAGGGGGCAGGGTGGGGGTCATGGGAGCTTGGGGGTGATGCGGCGAAAGCTGCGGTAGTGATCGGCAGTGTAGTAGTACACCTCTGGCGGCTGGCCGCCGCTGACGATCCGGCGCGCACCGCGGTCGGGCGACCCCGGTGTGGGCACGGTGTACTCGCGGTAGTAACCGCGCGGCATGTCGGGCAGGCGGCGCTCGCGGTTCTGGAACACGGTGCCGTCCTTGCGGTAGGGGAAGGGGCCACCGTGCTGGATGAGGGCGAGCGTATCGAGCGCCTCGGGTGGCAGGTCCGGCGGCATCGTGGCGCGGGCACGCGCTTGTGGGGACGGGCTTGCGTCGGAGGCGGCCGGACTGCAGGCGGTGACGAGGCCGAGCAGGGCGACGACCCAAAGCAGGCGGAGGAGGACAGTGCGAAGCATGGTCTCGAAACGGGTGCTCAGAGCGGACGGGGACGCGGCATGATACGTCCCGGACGGATGCCGTAGCGCTTGATCTGCTGGTGCATGAAGTCGGTCAGCGCGGCAAGGCGCGGACTGGCCGGCGACAGCTTGCGCGCACGGTCGATCAGGCCGTGCGCCTGAGCGGCGAAGGCATCGTTCCAGCCGCGGTGCTCGATATGGCGCATGAGGGCAAGCGCGGCATTGAACAGCACCTGGGGATTGCCCGGCATCTTGCGCGCGGCGTTCATCATCTCGCTGACGGCGCCATCGAAATCGCCGGCACGCGCCTTCTCGGCGCCGACCGTGATGAGCGATTTGACCTCGGCCTGGACCTTCGCCTCGATCTGCTTCGACAGGCCTTCGAGGCCGCGCTCCCTGAGCAGCTCACGTGTGCTCTCGATGGAGCGTTCGTCAGCCGCGGTGCGCAGGATGTCTCCGACCAGTTCGGTGCCCTCGTCGCCGAGCTGATGGTCGAAGCACGCTTTGATCAGCTCCTGCCGCAGCCCGACCGACAACTGGGCGCCACGCTGCGCCGCCCTGGAGGCCGCTTGCAGCGCCTCGCGCGAGCGCGCCAGATCGCCGGCGCGGGCATGCAGCATGGCGTTGCACAAGGCCTTGCACAATTCGCCCTTGGGCTGCCGCCCCGAACCGCGTTCCAGATCGGCGATGCTGTTCGCCGCACTGTCGAGCTTGGCCTGTGCGAGCTGGGCCTGCACGAGCCGAACGTGATCCTCCGGATCGGCAAAGTCGGAGTATTTTCCCTTTCGCACCACCTCGGCAAAACTGCTTTCAGCCGCTGCAGGGTCGCCCACACGCAGCGCAAGCTCGCCCAGTCTGCGCTGGCGATTCAGACGGTGGGGCGAGCGCTCCGCGGCGGCGATCAAGGTATCGCGCGCCGCTTGCGGGCGGCCATCCTCTTCGCGCACGCGGCTCAGCAGATCGTAGGCGGCGATGTAGCGCTCGTGCGTGCCGACCAGGCCGAGCAGGATCGCTTCCGCTTCCTCATGTTGCTTGCGCAGGGCGAGCACGCGTGCCAGGCCAAGGTCGGCCCAGGGGATGGAGCGGTCCTTCAGGATCTCGCGATAGCGCGCTTCGGCTTCGTCGAGCTGGCCATTGGACAGATGCAGTTCGGCCTGCAATCGCGTGAAGTCGACGGCGTACTGAGGGTGCCGTGCGCTGCCCTCGCGGCAGCATTCGATGGCGCCCACGGTGTCGCCCATCGCCATCGACTGCCAGGCCGGCAGGAAGGCGTCGCGCTTGTCGAAAGCACGCTGCAGCCGCACGCGCAAGGTTTCACCGGTGAGGGGCTTGAGGATGTAATCGTTGGGCGCGAGCTCGCAGGTGCTCACCACCCGCTCGTAGTTCATCTCGCTGCTGATCATCACGAACAGGGTTTCGAGGGGGATGATCTCGTGCTCGCGCAGGTCTTCCAGCAGGTGCTGGCCGTCCTGTCCGTCTCCGAGGTGGTATTCGCACAGGATCAGATCGTAGTGGCGCTCGCGCAGCCGCTTGATCGCCGTGCTGGCGGAAACGGCGAACTGTGCCGATTCGTAGCCGATCGAGGCCAGCATGTTGCGCAATTGGGAGCGCATCGTCGGCTGGCTCTCGACGACGAGTACATCGATGGGTTCGCTTGGCGGCATGGGGCGTGTCTTGGGAAAGACTATTGAAATAGATTACGGCACCCGCTTCATTTGCTGAAGTGGGAGTCGACACCCCGAAAAAAGCGGGGGTGGCTGCTTTCGCTGCCACCCCCGCATTGTCGCCGGCATTGCCTTGCCGGTGCTCAGGCCTTGCCGACCTCGACCTGGGTTTCCACCTTCTGGCGCAGGCGGATGTGCAGTTCGCGCAGCTGCTTCTCGTCGACCTCGCCCGGCGCGTTCGTCAGCAGGCATTGCGCACGCTGCGTCTTCGGGAAGGCGATGACGTCGCGGATCGATTCGGCGCCGGTCATCATGGTGACGATGCGGTCCAGGCCGAAGGCCAGCCCGCCGTGCGGCGGAGCACCATACTTCAGCGCGTCGAGCAGGAAGCCGAACTTGACCTGTTGCTCCTCGGGGCCGATGTTGAGCGCGTCGAACACCTTGGCCTGCACGTCGGCACGGTGGATACGCACCGAGCCGCCGCCGATCTCCCAGCCGTTCAACGCCAAGTCGTAGGCCTTGGCCAGGCATTCGCCCGGGTTGGTGGTGAGCAGCTCGAGGTGCTCGTCCTTGGGGCTGGTGAAGGGGTGGTGGCAGGCAACCCAGCGCTTGTCGTCCTCGTCATACTCGAACATCGGGAAGTCGACGACCCACAGCGGGCACCAGGCCTCGCCCGTGACGTAACCCTTCTCGTGGCCGAGCCTGATGCGCAGCGCGCCCATGGCGTCGTTGACCACCTTGGTCTTGTCGGCACCGAAGAAGATCAGGTCGCCCGACTGCGCGCCGGTGCGCTCGAGGATGGTGCGCAGCGCGGTCTCGTGCAGGTTCTTGACGATCGGCGATTGCAGACCCTGCTCGTTGGGCTGGCTGACGTCGTTGACCTTGATGTACGCCAGGCCCCTGGCGCCGTAGATGCCGACGAACTTGGTGTATTCGTCGATCTCGCCGCGGGTGAGGGCGTTGCCGCCCGGCACGCGCATCGCGGCGACGCGGCCGCCCGAGGTGGCGGGGCCGCTGAACACCTTGAAGGCGACGTCCTGCACCGCGTCGGTGACGTCGGTGAGTTCGAGCGTGACGCGCAGGTCGGGCTTGTCGGAGCCGTAGCGGCGCATCGCCTCGGCGTAGGTCATGCGCGGGAAGGGCGCCGGCAGTTCGACCTCGAGTGCCTCCCGGAACACGAAGCGGATCATCTCTTCGACCAGCGCGGTGATCTCGTGCTCGTTCATGAACGAAGTCTCGAGATCGACCTGGGTGAATTCGGGCTGGCGGTCTGCGCGCAGATCCTCGTCACGGAAGCACTTTACGATCTGGTAGTAGCGATCGTAACCGGCCACCATCAGCAGCTGCTTGAAGAGCTGCGGCGACTGCGGCAGGGCGAAGAATTGACCTGGATGCACGCGCGAGGGGACCAGGTAGTCGCGCGCGCCTTCGGGCGTGCTCTTGGTGAGCATCGGCGTTTCGACGTCGATGAAACCGGCGCCGTCAAGAAAGCGGCGGAAAGCCATCGTCGTCTTGTAGCGCAGCATCAGGTTCTTCTGCATCTGCGGGCGACGCAGGTCGATGACGCGGTTGGTCAGACGCACCGTCTCGGACAGGTTCTCGTCATCGACCTGGAACGGAGGCGTGGCGGCGGCGTTGAGCACCTCGATGTCGTGGCACAGGATCTCGATCTCGCCCGAGGTCAGGTTGGCGTTCTCGGTGCCGGCCGGACGGCGGCGGACCTTGCCGCTCATCTTCAGCACGAACTCGCTGCGCACAGACTCGGCCACCTTGAAGGTTTCGGCGCGGTCGGGGTCGCATACCACCTGCACCAGGCCTTCGCGGTCGCGCAGGTCGATGAAGATGACGCCGCCGTGGTCGCGGCGGCGGTGCACCCAGCCGCAAATGGTGACGATCTGGTCGAGGTCGGCAGCGGTGACTTTGCCGCAGTAGTGAGTTCGCATGTTTTCGGGTTCTGGCTGTTCGTGTTGCGGCGCGGACGAGGGACGCGCCAGGATGTGGAGTTCCGGGTCAGTCGAGCAGGGCCGGCACCGGCGCCGGCCGGCGAAGCGGTGGCGCAACGACGCCCATCGAAATGATGTACTTGAGCGCTTCGTCGACGCTCATCTCGAGTTCGATGACGTCCTTTCTCGGCATCATCAGGAAGAAACCCGAGGTGGGGTTGGGTGTTGTGGGCACGTACACGCTGACGAAATCGCCCGGCAGGTGCTGTGCCGCGTCGCCGCCGGGCTTGCCGGTCAGGAAGGCGATCGTCCATGAGCCCTCGCGCGGGTACTGGACAAGCAGAGCCTGACGGAAAGCCTGTCCGCTGCTCGAGAACAGGGTGTCGGATACCTGCTTGACACTTGAATAGATCGACTTCACCACCGGGATGCGCGACAGCATCGCTTCCCACAGCTGAACCACCTTCTGGCCGAGCACGTTGGCGGCGATGAGGCCGGTGGCGAGCACGATCAGCAGGCTCATCACGACGCCGAGGCCGGGGATGTTGAAGCCGAAGATCTCGCGCGGATGGATGCCGTTGGGCAGCAGCAGGATGATCTGGTCGAGCGTGCCGACGATCCAGGCGAGCACCATGAAGGTGATCGCGAGCGGGATCCAGATCAGCAAGCCGGTGATGAAGTATTTCTTCACGTGGTGGTCTTTGGGCGAAGGGCGTCGGTCAGTGGCATGCGCAGCCACCGCCGCAACTCGCGGCTGGGGCGCTGCTCTCGCTGGTGGCGGCCGGCTTGGCGCCGCCGGAACTGCCGCCCTTGAAGTCGGTGGCGTACCAGCCCGAGCCCTTCAACTGGAAACCGGCAGCCGACAGCAGCTTGGTGTAGCTTTCCTTGCCGCACGAGGGGCAGGTGTTGAGTGGCGCGTCGCTCATTTTCTGCATGTGTTCCTTCTGGAACCCACAGTCGTTGCAACGATATTCATAGATGGGCATGACAAGCTCCCGAAAGGCAAGTGCGCAAGTCTAACGCAATGCAGCATAAGGAAAAAGCGGCGTTCGGCCGCGACTGAAGCTCCCTTGCAGATGAGGGCGATCGCGTCGTGTTTCAAGCGCCGGTGCCTTCGAGTCGCCCGCGACACGCCGGGCATTCGTTCCGCCAGCTGGGGAACTCGCTCCCTGCGGTCGCTCGGACAGTCCTCCGCGGCTATACGAACGCCCGACGCGTCGCAGGCTCGCAGCCGCGCGTCAGAAGACCCCAAGGTACTGCTTGGTGATCTCCTCACCCCAGAACAACGCGATCACGCCTGCAGCCGCGAGATAGGGGCCGAACGGAATCGGCACGTTGCGACCGTGCCGGGCGAACAAGATCAGGGCGATGCCGACCGCGGCGCCCACCAGCGAAGACAGCAGGATCGTCAGCGGCAGCAGGGGCCACCCGAGCCAGGCGCCGATGGCGGCGAGCAGCTTGAAATCGCCGTAGCCCATGCCCTCCTTGCCGGTCACCAGCTTGAATAGCCAGTAGATCGACCACAGGGCGAGATAGCCCGCCATCGCACCGACGACGGCGCTCGACAGGGACGTGTAGGTTCCGCCCAGATTGAGTGCGAGACCGAGCCAGAGCAGCGGCAGCGTCAGGTCGTCGGGGAGCAGCTGAGTGTCGAGGTCGATGAAGGCGAGCGCGATCATCGCCCAGACGAAGAACAGCGCGCCGATGGCTGCCGCGCCGAAGCCGAAGTGCCAGGCGGCGTAGCCCGACAGGCTCGCGGTCAGCACTTCGACGATCGGATAGCGGCCACCGATGGGTGCGCCACAGTGGCCGCAGCGGCCGCGCAGCGCCACGTAGCTGACGACCGGAATGTTCTCCAGCGCGGTGATCAGGTGTCCGCAGTGGGGGCAGCGCGAACGCGGCACTGCGAGATTGAAGCGCTCGCCCTGCGGGGGCGCTTCGCCTCGCAGTTCAGCCGCCTGCGCATGCCAGTCTCGTTCCATCATCTTTGGCAGTCGATGGATCACTACGTTCAGGAAGCTGCCGACGAACAGGCCGATCAGCGACGCGAGCGGAACGAAGGCGGCAGGGTCGCGCAGGAAGTCGGGCATCGATGCTCTTGCGGTACGTGAGGGGTCGCCGCGGCGCTGCGCGCGGCGGCCGGGGTGAAGACGTGCGAAGCGGCGCGTGCGGCCGTCAGACCACCGAGCCGAGCTTGAAGATGGGCAGGTACATTGCGACCACCAGGCCGCCGATGACGGTGCCGAGGAAGACCATGATGATCGGTTCCAGCAGTTGCGAAAGGCCGGCCACGGCGTCATCCACCTCCTGTTCGAAGAAGTCGGCGACCTTGCTCAGCATGGAGTCGAGCTGGCCTGACTCCTCGCCGATCGACACCATCTGCACGACCATGGAAGGAAAGACGCGCGAATTCTGCATCGCGACCGTGAGGCTGCTGCCGGTGCTGACCTCGTTCTGGATTTCCTTGGTGGCGGTGAGGTAGACGTGGTTGCCGGAGGCGCCACCGACCGAGTCGAGCGCTTCGACGAGTGGCACACCCGCTGCGAACATGGTGGACAGCGTCCGCGTCCAGCGCGCGACGGTCGCCTTGCGGATGATGTCGCCGACGACTGGCAGCTTGAGAATGCTGCGGTCGACGGCAATCTGCATCGCCTTGGAACGTTTGTAGGTATAGACAATGCTGGCGATGGCGCCGATGACGATGCCGAACAGCACGTACCAGTAGCTGACAAAGAAGTCGGACATCGCGATCACGATCAACGTCGGCCCCGGAAGATCGGCTCCAAAGCTGCTGAACACGTTCTTGAACTCCGGGATCACGAACAGCATCATCACCGAGACGACCAGGGAGGCGACGACGACGACCGCGGCGGGGTAAAAGAGTGCCGACTTGATCTTGCCCTTGATCGCGATGATCTTTTCCTTGTAGGTCGCGATGCGGTCGAGCAGGTTGTCGAGGATGCCGGCCTGTTCGCCGGCACCGACCAGGTTAACGAAGAGTCGGTCGAAATACACGGGATGCTTGCCGAAGGCCTGAGACAGGCTGGAGCCGGTTTCGACGTCGGAGCGGATTTCATTGAGCAGGCGGGCGAGGGCAGGATTGCCCGAACCCTTGATGCCGATGTCGAAGGCCTGCAGCAGCGGCACGCCCGACTTCATCATGGTGGCGAGCTGGCGGGTGAACAGCGCGATGTCCTTGTCGCTGATCGAGCCGCCGCGTGACAGCGCCTGCTTCTTGACCTTGGTGACGAGGATGCCCTGGCGGCGCAGGGTGGCCTGCACGACGGTGTCGCCGGTGGCGCGTATCTCGCCGCGCACGACCTTGCCCGTCTTGTCCTTGCCTTCCCAGCTGTACAGGTCTTCCTTGGGTGCATTCGCGCGTGCCGCGCGGCTCGCTGTCGCCATGAGTTCGGGTTCCGTGTTGCCTTATTCGTTGGTGGTCGCCAGCACTTCTTCCAGCGAGGTCACGCCCTGCTTCACCTTCAACAATCCGGACTGGCGCAGGTCGCGCACGCCCTCGCGCTGCGCCTGCGCGGCGACGTCCATCGAGTTGCCGTTGGTCATGATGATGTGCGCGATATCCTCGCTCACCGGCATGACCTGATAGATGCCCACCCGTCCCTTGTATCCGGTGCCCTTGCAGCGCTGGCAGCCGACCGGCCCCTGGGGCTGCCAGCTGCCGTCCAGGTCTTCCTCGGTGAAGCCGGCCTGCAACAGCGCCTCGATCGGGATGTCCACCGGCTGCTTGCACGAGCATAGTCGTCGCGCCAGGCGCTGTGCCGTGATCATGATCACCGAGGACGCTATATTGAACGGCGCGACGCCCATATTCTTTAGGCGTTCGAGCGTGGTCGGTGCATCGTTGGTGTGAAGGGTGGACAGGACGAGGTGGCCGGTCTGTGCGGCCTTCACCGAAATCTCCGCCGTGTCGAGGTCGCGGATCTCGCCCACCATGATGACATCCGGATCCTGGCGGAGGAAGGCGCGCAAGGCGGCGGAGAACGTCAATCCGGCCTTCTCATTGACGTTGACCTGGTTGATGCCGGGCAGGTTGATTTCCGCGGGGTCTTCCGCCGTCGAGATATTGACGCCGGCCTTGTTCAGCAGATTGAGGCAGGTGTAGAGCGACACCGTCTTGCCCGAGCCGGTCGGGCCGGTGACCAGGATCATCCCGTACGGGCGCTCGACCGCATCGAGCAGGGCCTTCTTCTGCTCGGGCTCGTAACCGAGGGCATCGACGCCCAGCATGGCCGAACTCGGATCGAGAATGCGCATGACGATCTTTTCGCCGTGCAGCGTGGGCAGCGTCGATACGCGGAAGTCGATCGCCTTGTTCTTCGACAGGACGAGCTTCATCCGGCCGTCCTGCGGGACGCGCCGCTCGGAGATGTCGAGACGCGAAATGACCTTGATGCGCGCCGCGATCTTCTCCCTCAGCACCAGCGGCGGCTGGGCGATCTCGCGCAGCACACCGTCGGTGCGCACGCGGATTCGGTAGAACTTCTCGTAGGGCTCGAAGTGGATGTCAGACGCCCCCTCGTTGATGGCATCGATCAGCACCTTCTGGATGAAGCGCACGACCGGCGCATCGTCGACCTCGGTACTCTCCTCCTCGGTCTGCTCGCCTGGCGACTCCTGCTGCAGGAGGTCCATGTCGAACTCGTCACCCGTCATGTCCTTCAGCGTCTGCTGCGCCGACTCGGACAGGGTCTCGATCAGGCGCTGGAGCTTGTCGGCCTCGGCCACGATGAGATCGAGCTGAAGCCCGGTCTGGAAGCGGATCTCGTCGAGTGCGCGCATGTTCGACGGGTCCGCCACCGCAAGCGTGATGCGGTTCTGGCGCTTGACCAGCCCGACGACCTGGTGCTTGGCCATCATCTTTCGATCCACCGCATCGCGCGGCAGCATAGACTTGTCGAGGGCGCCGATATCGAAAAGCGGATAACCGAAGGTTTCCGCCGCGAAGCGGGCAGCTTCGCGCGCGCTCAGCAGCCCGCGGCGGGAAAGTTCGACCAGGAAGCCGTTGGTGCCCTCGGGCATCCCCTGCGTGCAGGCGATCGCGTCGGCTTCGGTCAGCCGTCCGTGCTGAATCAGCGCCCTTGCAAGACCGCTCAGGGCAACGTTGGCGGTTGCGGCCATTTCCAGCTCTTAATTGAACGAAATTTCATCTTGCATGGCGGGCCAGGGCTTGTAAACCAGGGGTTGTACGGCGGTCGTCATGGCTCAGGTGGCGCGCTGAAGGACCACTTCGATCACGAATCGGCTGCCGACGTAGGCCAGCATCAGCGCAACGAACCCGGCCAGCGTCCAGCGCAGGGCGGTGCGCCCGCGCCAGCCCCGCAGTCGCCGCCCGACCAGCAGCGCGCCGAACAGCAGCCAGGAAATGAAGGCGAAGATCGTTTTGTGATCGACACGGAAGGCGCGGCCGAACAGAGATTCGGAGAACAGCACGCCGGTGGCGAGGGTCAGCGTCAGCAGGGCGAAGGCGATGCCGATGAGGCGAAACAGCAACGCCTCCATCGTCAGCAGCGGCGGCAGGCTGTCCAGGACCCGGTCGAAACGGGCATGGTGCAGCCGGCGGCTCGCAATCGCCATCAGCAGCGCATGCAACGCCGCGAGCGTAAACAGGCTGTAGGCGAGCATGGCGATGATGAAGTGCGCGCGAAAGGCCGGCGAGCCGGCGTTGGCCAGCACGTGTTCGCCCGGAAAGATCACAGGCAGCAGGCTGGCGACGGCGCCGGCGGGCATGGCGACCGCGTGCAGGCCGTCCAGTCGGGTGTAGAAAGCCTCCACCCAGTAAAAGCAGATCGCGAGCCAGACCATCAGCGACACCGCCACGCCGAAGCCGAAGCGCATGCCTTCGCCGGGGAAAAGCGCCAGCTGGAGCGCCGCGCCGTGAGCGAGCAGGGCAAGCAGCAACAGCGCGCGCTCCGGTGTCGAGACGCAGGGCCTAGCCTGGCGGCCGCCCTCGCTTCGGCAACTGTGCCAGAAGCGGACGCCCAGGCCCGCATACAGCGAGGCGGGAATCAGATGAAGTAGAATCGAATACATAAGTAATCCAAGTCTACTCCAAGTCACTACGCTCCAAGGTCCCCGCGAACATGCTCGACAATCTTACCCAGCGCCTTTCCAAGGTCGTCAAGACGCTGCGCGGCCAGGCGCGTCTGACCGAAGACAATATCCAGGACGCGATGCGCGAAGTCAGGCTCGCCCTCCTCGAGGCTGACGTCTCGCTGCCGGTGGTGAAGGATTTCGTCGCCCGGGTGAAGGAGAAGGCGGTCGGCCAGGAGGTGGTCGGTTCGCTCACGCCTGGCCAGGCGCTGGTCGGTGTCGTCCATGACGAACTGAAAGCGCTGATGGGTGGGGCCCACGAGGGCCTGAATCTGGCTACGCAGCCGCCCGCCGTGGTGCTGATGGCCGGTCTGCAGGGCGCCGGCAAGACCACCACCACCGGCAAGCTTGCCAAACTGCTGCACGAGCAGCAGAAAAAGAAGGTGCTGGTGGTTTCGACCGACGTCTATCGACCGGCCGCCATCGAGCAGTTGAAGACCGTGGCCGCGCAGGCCGGTGTCGGCTTCTTTCCATCGACACCCGATCAGAAGCCGGTCGACATCGCCCTGGCGGCGGTCGACCATGCGCGCAAGCATCACGTTGAAGTGCTGCTCGTCGACACCGCCGGCCGGCTGGCGATCGACGAGGCGATGATGGCCGAGATCCAGGCGCTGCATGCGGCGGTGAAGCCGATCGAGACCCTGTTCGTGGTCGATGCGATGCTGGGCCAGGATGCGGTCAATACTGCGCGGGCGTTCAATGACGCCTTGCCGCTCACCGGGGTCGTGCTCACCAAGCTCGATGGCGATGCGCGCGGCGGTGCCGCGCTCTCGGTGCGCCATGTGACCGGCAAGCCCCTGAAGTTCGCCGGCGTGGGCGAAAAGCTCTCCGGCCTGGAGCCCTTTCACCCGGACCGCATGGCGAGTCGCATCCTGGGCATGGGCGACATCCTCGGCCTGGTGGAAGAGGCGCGCCGCGGTGTCGATGAGGAAAAGGCGCGCGATTTCGCGCAGAAGCTCAAGAGCGGCAAGGGCTTCGATCTCAACGACTTCCGGGATCAGATCGGCCAGATGCGCAAGATGGGCGGCCTGTCGTCGATGATGGACAAGCTGCCGGCCCAGTTCGCGCAAGCGGCCGGAAAGCTGCAGGGCGGTGCCGAGGAAAAGGCGATCGGGCGCATTGAGGGCATCATCAACTCCATGACCCCGCTCGAGCGCGCCAAGCCCGAGATTCTCAAGGCCAGCCGCAAGCGCCGCATCGCCGCTGGCGCGGGCGTGACGGTGCAGGAGGTGAACCGCCTGCTGAACCAGTTCGAGCAGACGCAGAAGGTCATGAAGCAGTTCTCCAAGGGCGGCATGCAGAAGATGATGCGTGCGATGAAGGGCATGCTGCCGGGCGGTCTGCCCGGCATGCCGCGCTGAACGCGGAGGGCGCCGTGAAGGAGATCCTCGTTGCCTTCGGTCGCGCGTTTCGCAGTCTGTGGCGGCGCGATATCTTCTGGCATCTGCTGTGGCCGGGCATCGTCGCGCTGGTGCTGTGGATCACCGTCGGCGTGCTGCAGTGGGATCCGATGGTGGCGACTGTGCTGAATGTCGTCCACGGACTTCCGCTTGTTGGTGAGTGGCTGACGACCAGCGAGACGGTGGCCGCGATCGTGCTGGTGATGCTGAAGATCGGGCTGTTGCTGGTGTTCGTGCCGCTGATCTATGTCACCGCGGCGGTGTTGGTCGCCACCGTCGCGCTGCCTATCATGCTGGAGCGCGTCGGCCGCCGCGACTATGCCGATCTCGAGCAGCGCCGTGGCGGATCGAACGCCGGCAGCGCATGGAATGCGATCTTGACCACCGTGCTCTTCGTGTTCGCCCTGCTGCTCTCGTTGCCGTTCTGGCTCATTCCGGGCGTCGGGCTGATCGTGTCGGTGCTGCTGACCGGCTGGCTCAACCAGCGCGCCTTCGGTTATGACGCGCTGATGCTGCATGCGGACGGCGACGAGATGCGCCGCCTGCGCGCGGATCAGCGCGTGCCGATGCTGGCGCTCGGCGGGGCATGCGCGCTGCTGGCCTATGTGCCGGTGCTGAACCTGGTTGCGCCAGCCTATTCCGGCCTTGCCTTCGTGCACTTTCTGCTCGAGGCCCTGCGCCGCGAGCGCACGCGCAATGGCGTCACCCTCATCGATGCTTCCCCCAAATCCCTGCCTCGGACGAACGCATGAATTTCGGTGCTCTGATCATCGGCGACGAGATCCTCTCGGGCCGCCGCAGCGACAAACACCTGGCCAAGGTCATCGAGATTCTCGGTGCGCGCGGACTCAAACTGTCGTGGGCGCGCTACGCGGGCGATGACGGCGAACGCCTGACCGAGACGCTGCGCCAGACCTTCGCCACTCGTGACGTTGTGCTGTGCTTCGGCGGCATCGGTGCGACCCCGGATGATCGAACCCGGCAGTCGGCTGCCGCTGCGCTCGGCGTCGAACTCGCCCTGCATCCGGAGGCCGAGGCCGAGATACGCGCCCGCTTCGGTGCCGAGATCACGCCTGAGCGCCTGCAGATGGGTGTGTTCCCGGTGGGTAGCCAGATCATCCCCAATCCGTTCAATCGCATTCCGGGTTTCGCCATCCGCCAGCACTACTTTGCTCCGGGCTTTCCGGTCATGTCCTGGCCGATGATGGAATGGGTGCTCGACACGCATTACGCGCACCTTTTCCATGCCGAGGATTACGTCGAGAGCGCGGTCACGGTATGGGACGCCTACGAGGGGCAACTCATCCACCTGATGCAGGAGGTCACGCTCGCCTACCCGCGTGCAACGCTTTTCAGCCTGCCGACGATCGCCGCCGAAGGCCAGCGACGCTCCCTCGAACTCGGCATGAAGGGCCCGGCTGCGGATGTGGCGGAAGCGATGGCGCGCATCAAGACTGCGCTTGCCGATCGCGGTCTCGCGTGGGAAGACAAGGCCTGAGGCGTTCGCCGATGTCCCGTGCCGCGCGTTCCGCAGCCCACGAGGCGCCCCACGTCATCGACATCGGGGGGACGCGGGTCGCGCTCACGCTGCGCCGCTCGTCCAGGCGATCGTTCGCGCTTCAGGTGGATCATCGCGGTGCCCGCATCGCCGCGCCGCTTCAGGCAAGCCTTCACGACGTCGAGCGCTTCGTGCGCGAGCACGGGCAGTGGCTGCTCGATCGCCTTCGCGCTCGCGCCGCGGCAGCGCCCAGGCCTTTCGCCGTGGTCGATGGCGCGCTGCTGCCGGTGCTGGGTCGAAGCCTGCGATTGCGCCTGCTCGACGGCAGGAGGGCGCAATGGCGGCTTGCCGCCGACGGCATCGAGGAACTCGCGATCCCGGCCGCGTCCGACCCCGCGCGTGCGCTCGTTCGGGCACTGCAGAGCCGCGCCCTGGCCTGGTATCGCAATCGCGTGGACGAGTTCTGCCTGCGCATCGGCCGCCCGGCGCCGGCGGTGCGTCTGTCGAACGCCCGCACGCGCTGGGGAAGCTGCAGTAGCGCGAGTGGCATCCGGCTGCACTGGCGCCTGATTCACCTGCGGCCTGCGCTGATCGACTATGTGGTTGCGCACGAGGTCGCACACCTGGTCGAGATGAACCATTCACCTCGATTCTGGGCGGTGGTCGAGCGCCTCTACCCCGACTGGCGTGGGGCGCGTGTCGAACTGCGCGCCGCTTCGGGGCAATTGCCCTGCCTGGGCACTCCGGTTGTCAGCGGCGTGGAAGATTGATCCGATCCGGTTTCCGGCGGGCGCCGGGTGCTAGCATCGCCGTGCCACGCTCGCATCTTGGTGGCGTGCCACAGGCCTGACGATCGGCGAGGCGCCGGCCGTCGTGTTCATCGTCGTTCCAACGGAGAGTTGGCCCATGAAGATCAGGAAAACGGTTGTCTTGCTCGGCACGGCAGTTGCGATTGCCGCAGCCTCGATGCCCTCGGCGCTTGCTGCGCCGGACAAGGTTGTCGAACTCCATGTCGTCTCTGCGGCGGGAGTCGGTGTCGCGGCGGGGACGGTCACCGTGTCGGAGAGCCGCTACGGGCTCGTGTTCACGCCAAACCTGAAGGGTCTGCCACCGGGGCTGCATGGCTTCCATGTACATGAGAAGCCCAGTTGTGCGGCGCTGGACAAGGACGGCAAGCTTGTTGCGGCGCTCGGTGCCGGCGGGCACTACGATCCCCAGGGAAGCAAGAAGCACGACTCGCCCTGGGGCGACGGCCACCTCGGCGATCTGCCGCCGCTCTATGTGGACGCCGCTGGCAATGCGATGCAGGCGGTGCTGGCGCCGCGCCTGAAGCTTTCCGACCTCGAAGGCCGTTCGCTGATGGTGCACGCTGGAGGCGACAACCATAGCGACCACCCGGAGCCGCTCGGCGGTGGCGGGGCGCGTATCGTTTGCGGCGTGATCCAGTGATCGCTCATCCGCGGTGAGGTCCGGCAGACCGTGCGTTCGAGCGCGCGGCTGCAGCGGGGAGGCGAATTGATCTTCGACGAGGCAAGAGGCTGTTCCAAATGAAATATCTTCACACCATGGTGCGGGTGCGCGATCTCGAGGCCTCGCTCAAGTTCTACACGGTGCTGGGCCTGCGTGAAGTCCGCCGCGCGGACTACGCGAAGGGGCGCTTCACGCTGGTTTATCTCGCTGCCCCGGGCGACGAAGCGGCCCAGGTTGAGCTCACCTACAACTGGGATCCCGAAGACTATGGCAGCGCGCGCAACTTTGGCCACATCGCGTATGAGGTCGACGACATCTACGCGGTGTGCCAGCGCCTGAGCGACGCGGGCATCACGATCAATCGTCCTCCGCGCGACGGCCACATGGCCTTCGTGCGTTCCCCGGATCTGATCTCGATCGAACTGCTGCAGAAGGGTGGGGCGCTGGCTGCGCAGGAGCCCTGGGCATCGATGCCCAATGTCGGCGTGTGGTGAGTCGGTGCGCCCGGGGCTGGCCCGGGGCGCCCGCTTCCGGAATGCGCTCCCGACAGCCCCCTGAAACCCTTCACAAGACCGCTCGATGGCAAGCAAGCAGGGCGAAAGCCCGTCTGATCTGAGCAAGGCGCTGCAGTCGCAGAAGCCACTGTTCCACAATGTCGTCTTTTTCAGCTTCTTCATCAACCTGCTGGTGATGACGCCAACGGTGTACATGCTGGAGGTGTACGACCGCGTCGTGAACAGTCGCAGCCTGACGACGCTCGCGATGCTGACGCTGATCGTCGTCGCCGGCTACACCGTGATGGCGCTGCTGGAGTGGGTGCGCATGCGGGTGATGCATCAGGCGGCCCTGCGCTTCGATGCCCGCATGGGCGAGCGCATGTTCGATACGGTGCTGGAAGCCAACCTGCGGCGCGTCCAGGGGGCGACGCCGCAGGTCTTCAACGATCTGCGCACGGTGCGCGAGTTCTTCTACAGCCCGGCGCTGATGGCGCTGGTCGATGTTCCGCTGGCGATGACCTACATCGTCGTGATCGTCCTCATCAACCCCTACATGGGCCTGTTCTCGCTTGTCGGTGCGCTGCTGCAGGTCGGGCTCGCGGCGCTCACCGAGCGCGACACCCAGGCGCCGCTCGCCCGTGCCAACCAGGCGGCGATCGCGGCGCAGAGCTATGCCGGGAACAGCCTGCGCGATGCACAGGTCATCGAGTCGATGGGCATGGAGCGCGGCATCCTGCAGCGCTGGCTGCGCCGCCAGCACGAATTTCTCGCCTTGCAGGCCAGTGCCTCGGACAAGGCCGGGGCTTATGCCTCGCTGTCGAGGTTCGTACAGCTCGCCCAGGCTTCGCTGCTGCTCGGCGCAGGTTGCTGGCTGACGGTGGAAGGGCAGTTCCCGGGCGGCGGCGCGATGATGATCGTCGCCTCTACGCTGGGTGGCCGGGTGCTCGCGCCCATCGTCCAGGTCATCGGCGGTTGGCGGCAGGTCGTCAATGCGCGCGATGCCTATGGCCGTCTCGACAGATTGCTTGCGAGCGTGCCGCTGCGGGAGGCCGGAATGCCCTTGCCCGTACCTAAGGGGGTGCTTTCGGTAGAGAACGCTTATGCCGCAGCGCCGGGCTCGCAGGCGCCGATCTTGCGCGGCGTGAGCTTCGTGCTGCAGCCGGGGAAGGTCCTGGCGCTGATCGGGCCCTCGGCTTCCGGAAAGTCGAGTCTTGCGCGTTTGCTGGTCGGTGTGTGGCCGGCAGCCAGTGGCAAGGTGCGGCTGGACGGGGTCGATGTCCATCCCTGGAGCAAGCGCGAACTCGGCCCGCATCTGGGCTACCTGCCTCAGGGCGTCGAGCTGTTCGACGGCACGCTGGCCGAGAACATCGCCCGCTTTGGCGAGCTGGACATGCACAGGGTCGAGGCGGCAGCCAGGGCGGTCGGTGTGCACCAGGCCATCCTGCAACTGCCCAATGGCTACGAGACCGCCGTCGGCGAAGAAGGGAGTTTCCTGTCCGGTGGCCTGCGGCAGCGCGTCGGCATCGCCCGGGCGATCTACGGCGACCCCCGCCTCGTGGTGCTCGACGAGCCCAACTCGAGTCTGGACGAGGACGGCGAGCGCGCGCTGCTCGAGACCCTGCTGGACCTCAAGGCCCGGGGGGTGACGGTCGTGGTGATCACCCATCGCACGAGCGTGCTGGCTGCGGTGGATCAGATATTGATCCTGCAGGACGGGCAGGTGAAGGCGCACGGCCCTCGCGACGAGGTTCTCGCCGCACTGCAGGGCGGCGCGCAGCGCGCTGCGCAGGCTGCGGCAGCGCCGGCGCTTGCCGCCTGACACCGCCTCGATGCAGCGACGACTTGCCATGAATCTATCCCGGTCCATCCAGCGCAGCGCGCTCGGCACCACGCTGTGGGCCTTCCGCCGTGAATTTGCGGTCTGCCTGGCCTTCACTGTCTTGATCAACGTGTTGATGTTGACGCCTACGCTGTACATGCTGCAGGTGTTCGATCGCGTGATGGTGAGCCACAACATCATGACGCTGCTGGCACTGACGCTGGTCATGCTGTTCTTTTTTGCCGTGCTGGCCTTTGCCGAGTGGGCCCGGTCGCGTTTGCTCGTGCGCCTCGGCGTCCGCTTCGATGAAGTGTTGGGTGCGCGCGTGTTCTCCGCCGGCTTTCAGGCCAGCCTCGCCCATGGCCGGCACCAGCCGGCCAAGACCTTCGCGGAGCTGACGAATCTGCGGCAGTTCGTGACCGGACCCGGGCTTTTCGCCTTCATGGATGCGCCGTGGACGCCGATCTACCTGCTCGTGCTGTTCCTGCTGCATCCTGCGCTGGGTTGGCTGGGGGTGCTGTTCGCGCTGCTGCTGCTGGGGCTGGCCGTGCTGTCGCACCGGCTTACGCGTGCGCGCGTCGAGGCGGCGCTGGATGCCGGCACCCAGGTTGGAACCTTCCTGCACGGCAAGCTGCGCAATGCCGAGCTCATCGAAGCCATTGGCATGCGCGATAACCTGCGGAAGCGTTGGGCTGCGAGGCATCGGGCGTATCTGGGGCTGAACGGACAGGCGGTCGATGCCGGCGCGCGGGTTCAGTCGCTTGCCAAGTTCGTCCGCTACACCGTTCAGTCCTTGTCGCTCGGGGCCGGCGCGCTGCTCGTGATCAAGGGTGAGTTGAGTGCCGGTGCGATGGTCGCGGCCAATGTGCTGATGGGGCGGGCAACGCAACCGCTGGATCAGGTCGTCGGCAACTGGAAGGGTTTCCTCGGTGCGCGCAAGGCCTTCCTTGGCCTGGATGCGCTGCTCGGCGAGTTCCCTCCGCGGGAAAGCGGCGTTGTGCATGCTGCACCGCGGGCCGGCGTGAGCATCAGAGACCTCGTTGCGCCCGCACCGGGGCGCAGTGAGCCGATCCTGAAGGGGCTCACCGCGGACTTCGAACCCGGGCAGGTCGTCGGTATCGTCGGCGCGTCGGGCTCGGGCAAGTCCACGTTGGCGCGGGCCCTGGTGGGAATCTGGCCCGGACGGGAGGGGGAGGTGCTCATCGACGGCGAACCGATCGAAAGCTGGGATCGCGAGCAGCTGGGCCCCTTTCTCGGCTACCTGCCGCAGGACATCGAGCTGTTCGAGGGCACGATCGCGGAAAACGTCGCCCGCTTCGGCACACTGGATCCGGACAAGGTGATCCGCGCCTGCGAGCGCGCCGGTGTGCACGACGTGATCCTGCGCTTTCCCAAGGGCTACGACACCCCGGTCGGCGAAGCCGGCAGCCTGCTCTCCGGTGGGCAGCGGCAGCGCATCGGACTGGCGCGGGCCATGTATGGCGACCCGCGCCTCATCGTCCTCGACGAGCCCAACTCCAACCTCGACGACGTGGGTGAGGCGGCGCTGGCCAACGCGGTGAAGGATCTCAGGGATCAGGGCAGCACGGTGTTCCTGATCACCCATCGCCGCGGGGTCGTGATGCTGGCCGATCGCCTGCTGGTGCTCGATCAGGGGCGCATCGCCTACTTCGGCAGCACGCCGCAGGTGCTGGCCGCGCTCGCGGGCAGTTCCCGCAGGGCCCCGGAAGCCGACGGCGACGCCTCGCCGCAGCCCGCGTGACCCCCCTCATTTCGCGAATCCAACGGAAATCCTTCATGGCAGCCCCCGACCTTTCTCGTACCCCTTTCACCCGCGGGGGCTCGCCAGCGCCTTCCGGGCCAGCGCTGGATGGCGAACTGGTGCTGCCTACCGATACCGCGCAGCCGGTGCGCCTGGGCATGTGGGTGCTGGGCCTGGGATTCGGCGGTTTCCTGCTATGGGCGGCACTGGCCCCGCTCGACCAGGGGGTGCCGACCGTTGGCAGGGTGGCGATCGATACGAAGAGCAAGACGGTTCAGCACCTGACGGGCGGCATCGTCAGTCAGGTGTTCGTCAAGGAAGGGCAGTTCGTGCGCGAAGGCGAGCCGCTGCTGACCATCGACAGCGCGCTCGCGCGGGCGAATCACGAGGGCATCCGGCAGAAATACCTCGGCCTGCGTGCGATGGAGGGCCGGCTCGTCGCCGAGCAGGAAAAGCGCGACAGCATCGACTTTCATCCTGATCTGCTGAAGTCCGCGGATGACGCTTGGGTGAGACAGGCCATGGACAACCAGCAGAGCCTTTTCCGCTCGCGGCGCTCCGCCCTGCAGGCCGAAGTCGATGCGCTGCGTGAGGCGATGCAAGGGGATGAGGCCTCCATTCAGGGCTTCGAAGGCATGCTGTCGGCGCGCCGCTTGCAGCTCGAATTGCTCAGAGACGAACTGCAGGGCATCCGCGGATTGGTGGAGGAGGGCTACGCACCGCGAAACCGGCAGCTCGAGCTGGAGCGCATGGCGGCAGAGGTGGGGAGTTCGATCGCGCAGGTTCAAGGCGACCTGATGCGCGCGCGTCGCTCCATCGCGGAGATGAAGCTGCGCATCGTGCAGCGGTCCGAAGAGTACCGGAAAGAGGTCGACACCCACCTCGCCGATGTCCGTCGCGAAGTCCAGGCGGATGGCGAGCGCGTGAGGGCCGCAGCCGACGAGCTGGCCCGCACCACCGTACGCTCGCCCGCCGAGGGGCAGGTGGTGGGGCTTTCCGCCCAAACGGTCGGGGGCGTGATCGGGCCGGGACAGAAGCTGATGGACATCGTGCCGCGCAACGAGGCCCTGCTGCTCGAGGCGAGGGTTCCGCCGCACATGATCGACCGTGTGCAGCCTGGGCGGGACGCCGACGTGCGCTTTTCCTCTTTTGCCAATGCTCCGGCGCTGGTGGCCCGGGGGCGGGTGGACTCGGTGTCGTCCGACCTTATCGTCGAGCCGCAGACTCAGGCGAGCTACTACCTCGCGCGGGTGTCGCTGACCGCCGACGGCATGAAGGAACTCGGCGATCGCCAGATGCAGGCGGGCATGCCGGCGGAGGTGGTGATACGGACCGGCGAGCGCACCATGCTGACCTATCTCCTTCATCCGCTTCTCAAGCGCATGTCCAGTGCCATGAAGGAGGAGTGAGCCATGCTCGCGCTCGTTGGCACGCGCGGCCGGGCGGACTGGTCGCGCCCGCTTTTCGCCGTGCTGCTGGCCTCGGCGCTGTGTGCGGCTGCGCCCGGGCACGCGCTCGACCTGGCCGAGGCTTATCGGCTCGCCCTGCACCACGATGCGCGCTACCAGGCGGCTCGGGCGCAGGCGGCGGCGAGCCGCGAGGCGGTGCCGCAGGCATTGGCGCAACTGCTGCCCAATGTGTCCGCCAGTCTGTCGCGCAGCAAGAACAGCACAGACAAGGAAGCGCCTGATGTCCTCGGTCTTACGAAGTCCGAGGAGTTCGAGTATTTCAGTAGCAACTACGCCCTGACGCTGCGCCAGCCGATCTACCGCAAATACAACTTTGCGCTCTACAGCCAGGCCCAGGCCGAAGTGGCGGGGGCCGAGGCAACGCTCGACCGCAGCCTGCAGGATCTGCTGGTACGGCTGTCGGGCGCCTACTTCGAGGCCTTGCTGGCGCAGGACCAGCACGCGCTGGCGCGTGCGCAGAAGGTGGCCTACGCCGCTCAGCTGGAGGCGTCGAGGAAGGCGTTTGCCGCGGGGCAGGGAACGCGCACCGATATCGATGATGCCCAGGCGCGCTATGACATGACCCTGGCCGATGAGCTGGAGACCGCGCAGAACCTCGGCTACACGCGGCGGCAGTTGCAGACCATCGTCAATCAGCCGGTGGATGCGCTTGCCGTGCTCGATCCGGCGCGGATGCAGCTGCAGTCGCCCCAGCCCGCCTCGGCGGAGGAGTGGATCGAACGCGGGGAGGAGTCGAACCCCGAACTGCGCGCCTTGCGCGCCGAGATCGAGGTCGCCCGCGAGGAGCTCGAAAAGGCCCGGGCGGGGCATTATCCGACGGTGGACCTCGTGGCCCAGCGCAGCAAGTCCAGCAGCGAGAACAACGTGTCGATCGACACCCGCTACCTGAGTTCGATGGTCGGCCTTCAGGTCAATGTGCCGATCTTCGCCGGTGGCTACGCCATGTCCCAGTCCCGCCAGGCGCTGGCCAACATCGAGCGCGCGCAGCAGCAGTACGAGGCGCGTCGGCGAGAGCTCGGGCAGGAGATCCGCAAGGAATTCCAGACCGTCGCCGAAGGCGTGCTGCGCGTGCGCGCGCTGGAGCAGGCCGACCGCTCGGCCGAGCGGGCCGTATTCTCCAACGAGAAGGGTTTGCAGGCGGGCACCCGCAGCCGCGTCGACATCCTCAACGCGGCGCAGCAGCGCATGAACGTCAAGCGCGATCTGGCGATGGCACGATACCGCTACATCATTGCGCGGATCAGGCTGCAGAGCCTGGTCAGCTCGCTGACCGAATCCGAACTCGCGGCGGTCAACGCATGGCTGCGCGAGAATCCGGGTGGCGGTTGAGGATGCCGCCGCGCCGGCTCACCGATCTTTCACGGCGCGAACGACAGACAGATGACGTATGGCGCCGAGCATGAACAGAATCCAGGGTTCCCAAGCGGCATCCCGGCTGACGTTCAGCAGGCGTCGGTAGTAGTCCTGCTCGGCGGGGGGGGGCACCGCTGAGAGGGTGGTTCCGATTTATTCGTTCCCCAGTCGTTCCCCGCCAAGCAAAACGCCAACCCCGAAGGATTGGCGTAAGTGCTTGATGCGATTGGTGGGCCCCCTGGGAGTCGAACCCAGCACCAACGGATTATGAGTCCGCTGCTCTAACCAGGCATGAGCTAGAGGCCCGGTGGGCGATCAGGCCTCGTTGTCGAGGAAGCTGCGCAGCTTCTCGGAACGGCTGGGGTGGCGCAGCTTGCGCAGGGCCTTGGCTTCGATCTGGCGGATGCGTTCGCGGGTGACGTCGAACTGCTTGCCGACTTCTTCCAGCGTGTGGTCCGTATTCATCTCGATGCCGAAGCGCATGCGCAGCACCTTCGCCTCGCGCGGGGTGAGCGAATCCAGCACCTCCGACGTGGCGTCACGCAGGCCCGAGTACATCGCCGCCTCGGCCGGGGCCAGGGTGGCGGTGTCTTCGATGAAATCGCCCAGGTGCGAATCGTCGTCGTCGCCGATCGGCGTCTCCATGGAGATCGGCTCCTTGGAGATCTTCATGATCTTGCGGATCTTCTCCTCGGGCATCTCCATCTTCTCGGCCAGCGTCGCGGGATCCGGCTCGGCGCCGGTTTCCTGCAGGATCTGACGGCTGATGCGGTTCATCTTGTTGATCGTCTCGATCATGTGAACCGGGATGCGGATCGTGCGTGCCTGGTCGGCGATCGAGCGCGTGATCGCCTGACGGATCCACCACGTGGCGTAGGTCGAGAACTTGTAGCCGCGGCGGTATTCGAACTTGTCCACCGCCTTCATCAGGCCGATGTTGCCTTCCTGGATCAGGTCGAGGAACTGCAGGCCGCGATTGGTGTACTTCTTCGCGATCGAGATCACCAGGCGCAGGTTGGCCTCGGTCATCTCGCGCTTGGCGCGGCGCATCTTGGCTTCGCCGGTGGACATCTGGCGGTTGATGTCCTTGAGTTCCTTCAGCGGGATGCCGAGCCGGTCCTGCATGTCGATCAGCTTCTGTTGCTCTTCGAGCACGGCGGGCTGGGCGCGCGTCAGGCCGTCGGCGTAGTTCTTGCCGGCGCCGATCTCGTTCCTGATCCAGTCGAGATTGACTTCCTGGCCCGGGAAGACCTTGATGAAATGCTGCCGCGGCATGCCGGCGCGATCGACGCACAGATGCAGGATGTGCCGTTCGTGGCCGCGAACCTGATCGACCATGTGGCGCACGGAGTCGCACAGACGCTCGATCGCCTTCGCGGTGAAGCGGATGTTGAGCAACTCGTCGGAGATCTGCTGCTGCAGCAGCAGGTAGTTGGTGTCCTGCGAGCCCTTGCGCGCCAGGATGTCCATCTTCTTGGCGTAGAGCGCGCGGATGACCTCGAAGCGGGCGAGGGCGTCGTTCTTGAGCTGAAGCAGCGACGCCGCATTTGCGCTTTCTGCGCTCGCGCCGTCGTCGTCCTCGTCTTCCTCGTCGACTTCGTCTTCGGCCTCTTCAGCGGCAGCCTCTTCTTCCGACTCCGCCAGCGCGGCTTCTTCAGCAGAGGCATTCGGGTCGATCAGGCCGTCGACGAGTTCGTCGATGCGCATCTCGTCCCGCGACACCTTGTCGACGATGTCGAGCATCTCGGCGATCGTCGTCGGGCAGGCGGAGATGGCCTGCACCATGTGCTTCAAACCATCCTCGATGCGCTTGGCGATCTCGATCTCGCCTTCGCGGGTGAGCAGCTCGACGGTACCCATCTCGCGCATGTACATGCGCACAGGGTCGGTCGTGCGGCCGAACTCGGAGTCGACGGAGGACAGGGCCTGCTCGGCCTCTTCCTCGGCGACGTCCTCGTCGACGTTGGTGGCGACGCTGTCGGACATCAGCAGGTCTTCGGCGGCCGGCGCCTCGTCGTAGACCTGGATGCCCATGTTGTTGAAGGTCGCGATGATGCCTTCAATCTGTTCGGCATCGGCCACGTCGTCGGGCAGGTGGTCGCTGATCTCGGCGTACGTGAGGTAGCCGCGCTCCTTGCCGAGCGTGATCAGGGTCTTGAGCCGGGTGCGGCGCACCTCGGCATCGAGCGGGGCAACTTCGGGGCTTTCGACGACCTGGGCGGTCTTGTCCTTGGCCTTGGAGACTCGTCCTTTCGGGCTGTCCTTGCGCGAATCCTTGGCTTTTTCGCGTGCCATGGCACTCCTCAAGTCAGGGCGAACATAAATGGGAAACGTTAAACTATATCACAGAAATCAGAGCTTTGCGGCACCGCTAAGGTTCCTCTTCTCGTGAAGAAGTTCCGCAAGGCGGTGCCGCTCCTCGGTGCCGAGTCCCTGTTCGCGGTCCTTCTGCATGAGGGTGGCGATCTCGGTGTTGATCGCGTCGCCATGCAGTTTGCGCAACGTGTCGTCGAACAGGATCTCGATCACCGAGTCGTCGAACTCTTCGTCCGCCATCTCGCCGGCGACGCGCGCCAGCGTGTCGGCATGTGGCGTGTCGCGGAAGCGCTCGATCAGTGCGCCAAGGCCGCCGGCCGGGATCGGTTCGCCGAGGCTGAGCATGTCGATGATCGCGATCAGGGCGCGCCCCTCGTCGCTGGTGGCGGGGACGAGGTCGACCGGCAGGCGCGCGGCCCATGCAGGGTGGTGCATGACCAGGCGCAGTAGTGTGCCGATGGCCGAGGGTGGCTTGCGCCGTCCGCTGCTGCGAGGTCGCGGAGCCTGCGCCGGGCGGGCGGCGAACGGGCCGGGCTGTTTGTCGGGGCGCCCTGAGCGGCCCGCGCTGCGATTGGCCGAGCGCAGGCCGTAGGCGCTTTCCACTTCGCTTTGTGTCAGTTCGCCCGCTTCGGCGATCGCCTTCACCAGTTGCAGCTGGAGCAGCGGTGCGGCGACTTTCGTCACTAGCGCGCGTCCTTCGTGGACGAGCGCGGCGCGGCCTTCAGCGGTGCTCAGATCGTGCCGCTCGGACAGCTCCCGCAGCAGGAAATTCGCCAGCGACATCGCGCTGCCTGCCGCCCTGGTGAAGGCCTCGGCGCCTTCCGCGCGGACAAAGGTGTCGGGGTCGTGCTCGGCAGGCAGGAACAGGAACGCCAGGGTGGCGTCATCACGCAGCGTCTCGAGCGAGTTCTCGAGCGCGCGCCATGCAGCACGTCGCCCGGCAGCGTCGCCGTCGAAGCAGAAGACGATACGGTCAGTCTGGCGCAGCAAGGTCTGGATGTGCTGTGGCGTAGTCGCCGTGCCCAAGGTGGCAACGGCATTCTCGATGCCGTACTGGGCAAGCGCGACGACGTCCATGTAGCCCTCGACAACGACGACGAAGCCGGTCTCGCGGATCGCCTTCTGCGCCAGGAAAAGGCCGTAGAGCTCGCGCCCCTTCTCGAACAGCGGGGTTTCTGGCGAGTTCAGGTACTTCGGCTCGCCCTTGTCGAGCACGCGCCCGCCAAAAGCGATGATGCGTCCGCGGCGGTCATGGATCGGGAACATGATGCGGTCGCGGAAGCGGTCGTAGCGCCGGCCCTGGTCGTTGTCGATGACGAGCCCGGCGTCGGCGAGCGTCCTGCTCTGGTAGTCGGAGAAGACGCGCTGCAGCGCCTGCCACTCATCGCGCGCGTAGCCCAGGCCGAAACGCGCGGCCACCTTGCCGGAGAGGCCGCGACGCTTGAGGTAATCGATCGCGTTCGGTGCGTGCTTGAGTTGCTCGCGGTAATGGCGGGCGGCCATTTCCATCGCCTCGCGCAGCCGTTCGCTATCGTCAGTCGGAGCGGGGGTGTGGCGACCATCGTCGGGAACCTGCAGGCCGACCTGACCGGCGAGCTCCTTGACGGCCTCGACAAAGCCCAGGCCGCTGTATTCCATCAGGAAGCCGATCGCGCTGCCGTGCACACCGCAGCCGAAGCAATGGTAGAACTGCTTGGTCGGGCTGACCGAGAACGAGGCCGACTTCTCCCCATGAAATGGGCAGCAGGCGAAGTAGTTCGCGCCGCTCTTCTTCAGCGGGACGTAGCGTTCGATGATGTCGACGATATCGACGCGCGACAGCAGTTCCTGGACGAAGGATTGAGGAATCATCGTGCGTTAATGCTCGATGCGGGCCAGGACGACATCATCAGACCTGCGGAAACGCCAAGCCGGGCGGAAGCCCTAAAGGCCTTCCGCCCGGCTTGCGGGCATCCTGCGCTCGCGTGCGGAGCGCCGGTTGCGGAGCGATCAGTACAGCTTCGGCGGCAGCATCTGGCTGCGCAGGCGCTTGTGGTTGCGCTTCACTGCGGCGGCCAGCTTGCGCTTGCGCTCGGCGGTGGGCTTCTCGTAGAACTCGCGCGAACGCAGTTCGGTCAGCACACCGGTCTTCTCGATCGTGCGCTTGAAGCGGCGGATCGCAACTTCAAACGGCTCGTTTTCTTTTACGCGAATACCGGGCATTGCGTACTTCCTTGAGATCTTGTGGGCGGAAAACGCGAGAATATAAACGAGTCGCGCCTCGTTAGCAAGCTGGATCCGAGCCTAAAGTGTGCGCGGCGTTGCTAAAATGCCGCATCGAATCAGGTGGATGGCGTCAATGAAAGTTCTGGGTATCGAGACCTCGTGCGACGAGACCGGCGTGGCGATCTACGACACGGAAGCCGCGGGCCGTCTGCTCGGGCACTGCCTGCACTCGCAGGTCGAGCTGCATGCGGGGTACGGCGGGGTGGTGCCGGAGCTGGCGTCGCGGGACCACATCCGTCGCCTGCCGCTGTTGCTCGAGCAGCTGTTTGCAGAAACGGCGCTGACCGTGGCCGATCTCGACGCGATCGCCTACACGGCGGGGCCGGGGTTGGCCGGGGCGCTGCTGGTCGGCGCCAGTGTGGCCGAATCGCTGGGCATGGCGCGCGGCATCCCGGTGTTGCCGGTTCATCACCTCGAGGGGCATCTGCTGTCACCGCTGCTCTCGGCCGATCCGCCGGCCTTCCCCTTTGTCGCGTTGCTGGTGTCGGGCGGACACACGCAGCTGATGCGCGTGCGGGGTGTGGGCGATTATGCGCTGCTCGGCGAATCGGTGGATGACGCCGCGGGCGAGGCCTTCGACAAGACTGCCAAGCTGCTGGGCCTCGGTTATCCCGGCGGGCCGCAGCTTGCGAAACTGGCTGAATCGGGCGACGCGCGCCGGTTCCGCCTGCCGCGGCCGATGTTGCACTCGGGCGATCTCGATTTTAGCTTCAGCGGCCTGAAGACCGCGGTTCTCAACGTGGTGTCGCGCCCTGACTGGCGGGCGGAGCAGGCTGCGGATCTTGCTGCCGCGTTTCAGGCGGCGGTGGTCGACGTGCTCTGCGCCAAGGCGGTTGCGGCATTGAAGACGACCGGTCTCAAGACGCTGGTCGTTGCCGGCGGTGTGGGGGCAAACCGGCACCTGCGCGAGGTGCTCGATGCGGCGCTCGGCAAGCGTGGCGGCCGGGTGCATTACCCTGAGCCGGCGCTATGCACCGACAACGGCGCGATGATCGCGTTTGCCGGTGCGCTGCGCCTGGCGGCAGGCGAGCGTCGCACGTCGCCGCCGTCAGTCCGTATCCGGCCGCGCTGGCCGCTCACCGAGCTGCGCACGCCGCAGGCCGAGCGCGCCTGAACGGCGCGGCCGATCAGCCCTTCTTTTTGCCGCCGATGCGGCCTTCGGTGCCGGCGAGAAGGCGCCGGATGTTCGCCGAGTGACGCCAGACCAGGATGGCGCTCATCGCCGCCAGGATGCCGACCGTCGGCACGGTGCCGAGGAAGATGAACGCGGCGATCGGTGCCGCAACCGCTGCCGCGAGGGCGCCCGCTGACGAATAGCGCGTGCCCAGGGCGGTGAGCAGCCAGATGGCCAGGCTGGCGAGCGCGATGCGCCAGTCCACACCCGCGAGCACGCCCAGCGCCGTCGCGACGCCTTTGCCGCCATTGAAGCGCAGAAAGATCGTGAATACATGCCCGAGGAAGGCCGCCAGCCCGGCGAGGGCGGCCTCAGACGGACTGAAGCCGAGCCGGGTCGCGCCCCAGGCTGCCAGCCAGCCCTTGAGGCAGTCGCCGATCAGGGTCAGCGCAGCGGCGGGTTTGCTGCCGCTGCGCAGCACATTGGTCGCGCCGGGGTTGCCGGAGCCGTAGCGTCGGGGGTCTTCGAGGCCGAACAACTTGCTGCTGACGATGGCGAACGGAACCGAGCCGAGCAGGTAGGCTGCGCAAAGCAGGACTAGAAGCGACATGTTTTCTCCAGCACCGATTGGGGGTGCGCTGTCGGGACGGGGCGTGCGGCGCGCTCGATCGCTTGCCGTGTGTCGGCGCTTCCGCGATAAGATTCGCCGGATTCTAATCGGGAACCAGCATGGATTTCATCTTCATCGAGGAATTGCGGGTGCAGGCGTGGATTGGCATCTACGCGCGCGAAAAAGCGGCGCCGCAAACCGTCGAACTCAATCTTACCTTCGGTGTTCCCGATGCAGCCGCAAAACGCGACGACATCGCCGACACGATCGATTATGCGGTGGTGATTCAGCGCATTCGCGCCGAACTCGAACAACGTCATTTCAATCTGATCGAAACCCTGGGGGAATTCGTCGTCGAATTGCTCCTGAATGATTTTGGAGCGCCCTGGGTGAAGATACGGATCGCCAAGATCGGCGTGATGAAGGGGGTGCGCCGCGTCGGCGTTTTCATCGAACGCGGGAGGGGCGGCGAGTCCCTTCCTGTTCGAGCCGGCGGCGAGGTGCGGCAGCCGGAATGACTGTCCGGTGCGTCTTCACCTGCTTTCTTCGAGCAGGAACGCCGGCGTAGGCCGGCGTTCGTTTTCTGGTGCGGCTCGATGAGGTCTTGCCTCAGACCGCCAATTCGTCGAGCGACTTGCCCTGTGCGACCCAGTCCATTGCCCACTGGGGCTTGCGGCCGCGGCCGCTCCAGCCCTTGGAGGCGTCTTCCGGATGGCGGTACTTGATGACCGGGGCGGCCTTCTTGCCGGCCTTGGCCATGGCGCGCGGCGCGCGCTTGGGTGTTGCCTGCTTGGATTCAGGGGGCGGTGCCGCGGAATCCAGCAGGTCGTCGAGCGACAGGCCTTCATCTGCTGCCATCTTCTGCATGCGTTTGATCAGATTTCGCCGCGTGGTGTCGGTGCGACGGCGGATTTCGCTTTCGACGCGGCTCTGCAGTTTACGCAGGTCAGTCAGCGACAGTGAGGAAAGGTCCATGATTTCTCCAGTGAATGCCTGCGTGCCGGAGGGACTCTGACGAATTGCCCTCGCAATCGTGTCGCAAGGCAAAGAACGATTTGCACATTTATTCTGCCAGCAAAATACACTGAATAAAATCGTTTTTCTTCAATTTCGGCAGTCAATTAAAGCGCAACCTCGACCAAGGTAGGCTGCAGGACGTGAAGAATGTCGTGCGGGTGTATGCCAACGAGGTAGCCGCGGCGTCCGCCATTGATATACACGAGTGGCAAATCCAGGACCGTCCGCTCCATGAAGAGGGGCATCTTCTTTCGGGTGCCGAACGGCGAAGTGCCGCCGACGAGGAAACCGGTATGCCGGTTTGCGACCTCCGGGCGGCAGGGCTCGATGCGCTTGCGGCCGCTCTGGCGCGCGAGCTCCTTGGTGGAAACCTTGCGATCGCCGTGCATCAGCACGATCAATGGGCTGGCCGATTCGTCTTCCATGATCAATGTCTTGATCACGGCGTGTTCGCTCACATTCAATTCGCGCGCTGAAACCGCTGTGCCGCCGTGTTCCTCGTAATCGTAGAGGTGACTCGAAAACGCAATGCCGTTCTGGCGCAGGAAACGGGTCGCCGGCGTTTCCGGCGTATGGGGTTCGATTCTGGACATGGTAGGTGCCGTGAGTCGGGTGGGCTATCTCAGGCGCGCGGATGATGTGCGGAATGAAGTTGTTTCAATCTTTCCCGCGCGACGTGCGTATAAACCTGTGTCGTCGAAATGTCGGCGTGGCCGAGCAGCAGCTGCACCACGCGCAGGTCTGCGCCGTGATTGAGCAGGTGAGTGGCAAAGGCATGGCGCAAGGTGTGAGGCGAGATGCGCTCGGGCGCAATTCCCGCAGCGAGTGCGTGCTGCTTGATGATGCGCCAGAACATCTGCCTTGTCATGCCCGAGCCCAGCCGGGTGATGAAAACCGAATCGCAAGATTTTCCGCCGAGCAGCGCCGGACGGGCTTCGCGCATGTAGCGCACGATCCAGTCGGCGGCAATCTGGCCCAGCGGCACCAGGCGTTCCTTGTTGCCCTTGCCGATAATGCGGACGAGGCCCTCGTTGAGTCCGACTTCGAATGTGCTCAGGCTGACCAGCTCGGAAACCCGCAAGCCGGCCGCATAGAGCACCTCGAGCATGCAGCGGTCGCGCAGGCCTTGCGGAGTCCCGGTGTCGGGGGCCTCGAGCAGGGCCTCGACTTGTGCCTCGCTCAGGGTGCGGGGGAAACGCTGCGTCGGCAGCGGAGGGTCCAGAAGCAAGGTCGGATCCTCGGCGATGACGCCGCGTGCCAGCAGATGGCGGTAATAGCGCCGCCAGGCGGCGAGCAGCCGGCGCTGGCTTGCCGGTTTGGAGCGGCGGCTGAACTCGGCCAGATAAGCGCCCAGGTCCGCCGCGCAGGCGCCCGGCAAGGTGCTGCCGCGCGCCGTCAGCCACGATGCGAAGAGCGCCAGATCGCTGCGGTAGCTGCTCAGGGTGTTGCGTGCGAGCCCATGCTCGAGCCACAAGGTGTCGATGAAGGCGTCGAGTTCCGCCCGCGCTTCGGGCGGAAGCGTCGACTCGGCCGACGCCGCAGGGGAGTTCAACGTCCGCCCTCGTTGGCGAGCAGCCAGCGCTTGGCCTCGATCAGCCAGCCGTCCTTGGCGTTGGCGAAGCCGCCGATGCCGGCGGCGGCGGTTACGCGGTGGCAGGGAACGAAGAGTGGAAACGGATTGGCGCCGCAGGCCTGGCCCACGGCGCGCGGCGCACTGTCGAGCGCGCGGGCGAGCGCGCCGTAGGTGGAGGTGCTGCCGCATGGAATGGCGGCGATCGCCTGCCAGACCCGGTGCTGGAAGGGTGTGCCCTGCGCTGCAAAGGGCAACGCGGGCACGAAGGTCGGATCGTCGAGCCAGCGCAGGATCGAATCGGCAGTCCGCTGCGCAAGATCGTCAATGGGCGGGCGCAACTCGGCTTCGGGCGGCAGGAAACGCAGCTCCTGCACGTGCCCGTTCGAAATATGGATGCCGAAGCGCCCGAAGGGCAGCGCCAGAACCGTCATGCCATCGGCTGCCACCGTGATTACTTGCGGACCTCGCCGTTGCCGAACACGATCCATTTCTGGCTGGTGAGGCCCTCGAGACCCACCGGGCCGCGCGCATGGATCTTGTCGGTGGAAATGCCGATCTCGGCACCGAGCCCATATTCGAATCCGTCGGCGAAGCGCGTGGAGGCATTCACCATCACCGAGGCTGAATCCACTTCCCGCAGGAAGCGCATGGCCTTGGTGTAGTTTTCGGTGACGATGGCTTCGGTATGGCCCGAGCTGTAACGGTTGATGTGCGCGATCGCCTCGTCCACGTCGGCCACGATGCGGATCGCGATGATCGGCGCCAGATATTCCTCTGACCAGTCTGTTTCGGTTGCAGCGACGAGTTTCGCCCCCTCGATGGCGCTCTCCCGCAGTAGCACGAGCGATTCGGCGCAGCAGCGCATCTCCACGCCCTTGCCGGCGAGCATGCGGGCGATCGCGGGGAGGTAGAGGTCGGCGATGTCGCGCGCCACCAGCAGCGATTCGGCGGTGTTGCAGGTGCCGTAGCGCTGCGTCTTGGCGTTCTCGACAATCGGTACGATCTTGGCAGGATCGGCCTCGTCGTCGATATAGACGTGGCAGTTGCCGTCCAGATGCTTGATCACCGGCACCCGTGCCTCGCGCGAAATGCGCTCGATCAGGCCCTTGCCACCGCGCGGAACGATGACATCTACATACTCCGGCATGGTGATCAGGGCGCCGACGGCCGCACGGTCCGTCGTCTCGACGACCTGCACCGCATGCTCCGGCAGGCCTGCCGCGGCTAGGCCGGCGCGGACGCAGGCGGCGATAGCGCGATTGGCGTTGATCGCCTCCCTGCCGCCGCGCAGGATCGCGGAGTTGCCCGACTTCAGACACAGCGCCGCGGCGTCGGCAGTCACGTTGGGGCGCGCCTCGTAAATGATGCCGATCACCCCCAAGGGCACGCGCATCTTGCCGACCTGGATGCCCGAAGGGCGGCGCTTGACGTCGGTGATCTCGCCCACCGGGTCGGGCAGGGCGGAGACCTGCTCGAGACCGATCGCGATGGCTTCGACGCCGTTTTCGGTCAGCGTCAGGCGGTCGATGAGGGCAGCGTCCAGCCCGGCGGCACGCGCCTCGGCCAGATCCTGCGCATTGGCGGCAAGTAGCGCCTCACGCTGACGCCGTATCTCGTCGGCCATCGCCTGCAGGGCGCTGTTCTTCGCCTCGGTCGAGGCGGCCGCAAGCTGTCGCGACGCGGCGCGGGCCTGGCGGCCCAGGGTCTGCATGTAGTTCTGGATGTCCATCGCTTGGGGGAAGTGGTCTCTGTAATCGAATTAAAGCACCGAATCCGCGTTCCGCGCCGCTATCGGCGCGAGAGCCGCAGGGCGAGCTGAAGGAACTCGTCCCACACATCGCCGTGGACGAGGCCCTTGATCATGCGGTCGATGCGCGCCGCGTGCATCAGCGCAGCACGCAGTGCCGCCGACGACAGGCGCGGCAAGGCGCGGCTGATCGCCTGCCTGCGGCGCTCGTCGAAAATGCGCTCGGCCTTGAGCAGGGCGGGCAGCGGCTGGCCTTCGTCCTGGCCGGCGCGCAGGGTCGCGAGGCTGCGGGTCTCGTTGGCCAGCGCCCACAGCACCAGCGGGGGCGCGGCGCCCTCGCCGCGCAGTCCCTCGAGCAGGCGCGCGCAGCGCGCGGGGTCGCCCTCGAGTACGGCCTGGCGCAGCTTGTCGATGTCGTAGCGCGCGACATTGAGCACCGCGTCCTGGATCTGGGCGAGGTCCAGGGCGCCTTTGGGGTGCAGCAGGCCGAGCTTGAGGATTTCCTGGTGCGCGGCGAGGAGGTTGCCTTCGACGTGGTCGGCGATGAAGGCCAGGGCCTCGGCCGGTGCGTTTTGCTCCTGCGCTGCCAGGCGCCGCGCGATCCAGTCGGGCAGGCGCTCGCGCTCTGGGGCGTTGAGCTCGAGCGCGTTGCCGGTGTCGGTCAGCGCCTTGAACCAGCCGGTCTTGCGTGCCTGCCAGTCGAGCTCGGGCAATGTGATCAGCGTCAGCGTCTGTGCCGGCAAGGCGGCTACGTAGCGCTGCAGCGCATCACCGCCATCGCGTCCGGGCTTGCCGGTCGGGATGCGCAGGTCGATCAGCTTGGCGCCGCCGAAAAGTGACATGTTGCCCGCGGCCAGCGTCAGGCTGTCCCATTTGAACCCCTGCCCGACGACGAGGGTTTCGCGTTCTTCGAAGCCTTGTCGGCGAGCGGCCGCCCGGATCGCGTCGGCCGCCTCCAGCACCAGCAGCGGCTCGTTGCCGTGCACCACCCAGAGCGGTGCCAGGGGTTTCGCGAGCTGGGCGGAGAGCTGGTCGGGGCGAAGGTTCATGCGGGTTGCGCCGGATGGCCGTGGGCGCGCCGGCTCAGGGGGTGCGCCGGGCCGCAGCGAGGCGGCGCATCAGCTGCTGGATCAGGTCGTCCTGCATGTCGCGGTAAAGCAGCGCTTCTTCCTGCGCCTTGCCCAGAATCAGCGCATCGTCGAAGGTGTATTCGCGGCGCGCGAGCAGTTCGGTGGGCGGGATGATCGCCGCGCCGGCTTTGTCCAGCAGCTGGAAGCGCAGGCGCTGGGTGAGCTGGTATTCGCGCACCTTGCCGCGCCCGGTGAGGCTCAGGATCTCGCGATCGCGCTCGTTGGCGAGGATCTGCAGCCGGGCCTCGGCCTGCGCCGCGTCCTCGACCACCGTGGTGCTGTCGGTGGTGGCGATCTGCCGCCGCAGTGCCGCGCCGAAGTCGGACAGGGCGCTGACGCCGATGTGGATCGTGGCGAAGTCCATGCGCTGCGGACCGCGCAGGCGAAAACCGCAGCCGCTGAGGGCAATGGCCAACAGTCCGGCCGTGCCGAGCAGCACACGGCGACGGGCCAGGAGGGGCGTGGAGGGCATGGACCTTACCTCAGACGACGATATTGATCAGGCGGCCGGGCACCACCACGACCTTCTTCGGCGGCTTGCCCTCCATGAACTTCTGCGCGGCCTCCGAGCCGAGCGCGCTCGTCTCGATCTGCGCCTTGGTCGCGTCCGCCGCCACCTTGACGCTGCCACGCAGCTTGCCGTTCACCTGCACCATCAGCTCGACCTCGTCCTGCTGCAAGGCGTCCGCGCTGACTGCCGGCCAGCTCGCAGCCAGGATGTCGGGGCCGAAGCCGCAGTCCAGCCACAGCGCATGGCAGATGTGCGGGGTGATCGGCGACAGCAGGCGCAGCAGGATGGAGAA
>JAFLDS010000027.1 GCA_017302295.1 Thauera sp.
GCTTCTGCCAGCCCCTTGAGGCGCGCCGCTTCGCGACCGGTCTGCTCGGCTTTTGCCCGGGCTTCGGCCAGCGCGATTTCGTACGGGGCGCGGTCGATCTGGAACAGCGGCTGGCCGGCTTTGACGTTTTCGCCTTCCTGATACAGGCGCTTCATCAGGATGCCGCCGACACGGGCGCGAGACCTTCCTGCAGCGTGCGCGGGCCGAGCGCGCCGACGGCGCCGCCGATGCCGACACGATGCGCTTCGTCGGCTGCGGACGGCCCTTGCCCGGCCATGCGCTGAGGATTGTGGGTGCGGCGGGCGAGGAGCTGCCGGAACGCCAGGTCGGGCGCATCGAGTTCCGCGGCCCCTCGGCCACCGCCGGCTATTACGGCAACGCAGCGGAGACGGCGCGGTTGCGCCGTGACGACTGGCTCGACAGTGGCGATCTGGGCTATCTCGCCGAGGGCGAACTGTTCGTCACCGGCCGCGTCAAGGACCTGATCATCCGCGGCGGGCGCAACCTCTACCCCTACGAGCTCGAGGAGGCCATCGGCGCGCTGCCTGGTGTGCGCCGCGGCTGTGTCGCGGTGTTCGGCGCGGCCGACCCGGCCACCGCGAGCGAGCGCCTCGTCGCCGTGGTCGAGACGCGGGAAAGCGACCCCGAGGCGCGCCGGGCCCTGCAAGGCAAGGTGGAGGCGCTGGCGCTGGAGCGGCTCGGCGTGCCGCTCGACGAAGTGGTGCTGGCGCCGCCGCACAGTGTGCTGAAGACCTCGAGCGGAAAGATCCGGCGTGCCGCCACGCGCGATCTCTATCTGGCCGGCCCGCTCGGCGGCGCGCGCAGCGTGCGGGTTCAGTTGCTGCGCCTCGCGGCGAGCGGGCTGGCGGCCCGGGCCCGGCGCCTGGCTGAGCGCGGCGGCGCGCTGCTGTGGGCGGGCTGGGCCTGGCTGATGTTGCTCATGCTTGCACCTCCGGTCTGGCTGGCCGTCGTGGCGGCTCGGCGGCCTGCCGTCGGATGGCGGATCGGGCATTGGGGGGCACGCCTGCTGGCGCGCCTGCTCGGGGTGTCGATCGCGGTGGAGGGTCGCGACAAACTGCTCAGTCAGACCGCCTGCGTAGTCGCGGCAAACCATGCGAGCTACCTCGACGGCCTGGTGATGGTCGCCGCATCGCCACGCCCCTTTGCCTTCGTAGCCAAGCGCGAGTTGCAGGCGCAGCCGATCGCGGGTCCCTTCCTGCGCGGGCTGGGCGCGGTCTTCGTCGAGCGCTTCGCATTGCAGGAGAGCGTCGAGGGGGCCCGCGAGCTGGGCGCAAGGGCGCAGGCCGGGGAGTCCTTGTTTTTCTTTCCGGAGGGCACCTTCACCCGTCGCGCGGGGCTGGGCGAGTTTCGCCTCGGTGCGTTCGTCGCCGCGGTCGAGTCTGAACTGCCCGTCGTGCCGATTGCGCTGCGCGGAACGCGAGCCCTGCTGCCGGACGAGAGCTGGATGCCGCGGCGGACGGCGGTCGTCGTGCGTATCGGCGACGCCGTGGTGCCGCAGGGAAAGGGCTGGGCGGCCGCGATTGCGTTGCGCGACGGCGTGCGCGGCCGAATCCTGGCGGACTGCGGCGAGCCGGACGTGACCGTGTAAGCGCCGGCGAGGCCGCTCAGCCGGGCTCGTCGAAGAACTGCAGGGTGTGCTTGCCGGCGTGCTTGGCCCGGTACATCGAGACGTCGGCTTGCCGCATCAGCGTGTCGACGTCCACCTCGTTCGCGTCGAACATCGCGATGCCCATGCTGGCGCTGCTCAGTGCAGTGTTGCCGTCGAGGGTGTAGGGCTCCGACAGGGCCTCCAGCGCCTTGTGGGCAATCTGACGCGCTTCGGCCATCGCCTGGCCGCGCTCGTGATGGAGATTCTCCAGCATGATGACGAACTCGTCGCCCCCGAGGCGGGCGACGGTGTCGGTTTCGCGCACCGCCAGGCAGAGCCGGCCGGCGACCTCGCGCAGCAGCCGGTCACCGCCCTGGTGTCCATGGCGGTCGTTGATGCACTTGAAATCGTCCAGGTCGATGAACACCAGCGCGCCATGCTTGCCGCTGCGTCGCGCCGAGGCCAGCGCGTGCTGCAGGCGGTCCATCAGCAGGCGGCGATTGGGCAGCTGTGTGAGGTGATCGTAAAAGGCGAGCGTGCGGATCTCGTTTTCGGCCGACTTGCGTTGCGTGATGTCGCTCAGCGCGGCGACGTAGTTCGAGACGATGCCCTGTTCGTCGCGCACCGTCGTGATCGCCATCCAGAGCGGAAATACGTCCCCGTTCTTTCGCCGACCCACGATCTCGCCTTCCCAGGCGCCGGTCGTTTGCAGGCTGTGCGCCATCTCCTGCCTGAGCGACTGCTCCTGCAGGTCGGAGTGGAACACGCGAGCCTCACGACCGACGACATCTTCCGGCAGGTAACCGGTCATCTGGGTGTAGGCACGGTTGATGCGCAGGATGACCGCGTCGGCGTCGGTGATGACCATGCCCTGCTGGGCTTCGAAGGCGATGGCGGCGATGCGCCGCTCGCGTTCTGCGGCGATTCGCTCGGTGACGTCGCGCGTGACGAAGACGACGGCGCGCTTCTCGCCCTGCGGGGTGTCGAGCGCCTGGGCCCGGCCCTCGAAGACACGATGTCCGCCGAGTGTGTCGAGTGCGTACTCGATCCGTTGCGGCGTGCGTGCCGCCAGCGTTTGGCGGATGAAGGCGAGAAAGCGGTCGGCATGGGCTTGCGGCAGCACCTCGTGCATCCGGCGTCCGAGCAGTTGCGTCTCGTCGGCATAGAGCAGTCGCTCCTCGGGCGAGCTCACCTCCAGATAGCGTCCGTCCTCGTCGATCACCATCAACAGATCGGGTGATGCTCGCGTGACGGCGCGCGTGCGGGCTTCACTGCTGATCAAGGCGCGCTGCGTTTCCATCTGACGCTCGAAATCCTGCAGCAGCAGGCCTAGCAGTGCGGTGGCCGGGGCAAGCACGATGAGATACGGCAGCGCGAGCTCGCCGAACACCGAGCCTGCATGCTGGGCGGGCAGCAGGGCGAACCAGAGCAGGGCCAGGCAATGGATCGCCAGGCCGAGCATGAGGAAACCGGGCAGCGTGGCCTGCAGCCACTGGCGCCTCACCAGCTGGCGGTACCCAAGACCGACAAGCAGCGCCGAGACGATCACCGCGACGCCGACGAAGGCGCCGGTTCCGGCCAGCCACAGGCGATAGGCCGCAGCCATCGTTCCGGCGATGGCGCCGACGAGCGGGCCGCCGAAAAACGCGGCCATACCGAGCACGACCGTGCGGCCATCGAAAATCAGGCCCGGCGCCAGGGTAATCGGCATCAGCATGCCCGCGATGCAGATGCCGCCGAAGAGCAGACCTGAGGAAATGTCCGCCTGCTTCTTGCGCGCGCCCCAGGCGCGTACGTTGATCCCCTGCAGAAGGCTCAGGGCGAGCAGCAGCGAGGCGTTGTGCAGCAGGTCCAGGATCATGACGCGGGGACACTGCGCAGCTGAGCAGGCCGGCGGACGGCGTCGACGATCACATGAGCTCCCTGAGGACAGCCGTTTGACGGCTTCAGGAGCTGAAGGTTAAACAGGGGGCGGGCGCCCCGCCAACAACCTCATCACGGTGGAGGTCATTGGCGGGGCTGCGCCGGCGTCAGACGTTTGCGATCGACACCGCGCGCGTGTTGAGGTAGGCGTCGAGCGCCTCCGGCCCACCTTCGGTGCCGTAGCCCGAATCCTTCACGCCGCCGAAAGGCATCTCCGCCGACGGCAGCGCCGGCTGATTGACCCACAGCATGCCGACCTCGACGCGCTGCGACAGCAGGTGGGCGTGCTTCAGCGAACGCGTATAGGCATAGCCGGCCAGCCCGAAGGACAGGCGGTTGGCTTCGGCGATGGCCTCGTCCATGGTGTTGAAGCGGCGGATGGCGGCCACCGGGCCAAAGGGCTCGTCGTTGAACACTTTCGCCTCCAGCGGCACCTCGGTCAGCACGGTGGGCGCAAAGAAGTTGCCTTCACCCGCCAGTCGCTCACCGCCGGCGGCCACGGTGGCGCCGCGCTGCACCGCATCCTGCAGGAACTCGGCCATCGCCGTGATGCGGCGCGGATTGGCGAGCGGGCCCATCTGCGTGCCTTCGGCCAGGCCATCGCCCACCTTCAGCGACTGCGCGTGCTTGATCATGGCCGCGGCAAACTGGTCGTGGACGCTCTCGTGCACCAGGAAGCGGGTGGGCGAGATGCACACCTGCCCGGCGTTGCGGAACTTGGCAGCACCGGCGGCCTTCACCGCGAGTTCGACGTCGGCGTCTTCGCACACGATCACCGGCGCGTGGCCGCCCAGTTCCATCGTGACGCGCTTCATGTGCTGGCCGGCCATCGCGGCAAGCTGCTTGCCCACCGCAGTGGAGCCGGTGAACGTGACCTTGCGGATCACCGGATGCGGAATCAGGTAGGACGAGATCTCGGCCGGGTTGCCATACACCAGGCCGACGACGCCAGCCGGCACGCCGGCATCGACGAAGGCGCGGATCAGCGCCGCCGGCGCCGCCGGGGTTTCCTCGGCGGCCTTCACCAGAATGGAGCAGCCGGTGGCCAGCGCCGCTGCAGCCTTGCGCACCACCTGGTTGATCGGGAAGTTCCACGGCGTGAACGCGGCGACCGGGCCGACCGGGTCCTTCAGCACCAGCTGGCGGGTGGTCAGGTTACGCGACGGCACGATGCGGCCATACACACGCATGCCCTCGTCGGCGAACCACTCGATGATGTCGGCTGCGGCCAGCGTCTCGAGGCGGGCCTCGACCAGCGGCTTGCCCTGTTCCTGGGTCAGCAGCGCGGCGATGGTGTCGGCACGCTCGCGCATCAGGCCGGCGGCGCGGCGCATGATCTTCTGGCGCTCGAGCGCGGGCACGTCGCGCCAGGTCTCGAAACCTTTCTGCGCGGCGGCAAGCGCGCGGTCGAGGTCGGCGATACCCGCGTGCGCGACGCGGCCGATCTCGGTCCCGGTGGCGGGGTTATGCACGGGCAGCGTGCGGCCGTCGGCGGCGTCCTGCCACTGGCCGTCGATCAGCAATTGGGTGTTGGGATAGGTCATTGGAAGTGTGCTCCGGTGGGGCATGAGGGATGCCGATTTTCGGCGATTCGACGCAGCATGGTCCAGCGTTCCGGCACCTGCGTGCCGGACGGTCAAGTCTGCACAGACCGGGTTCGCTTCAGGACAGCAATTCCAGCGTGGCGATCAACGTGTCCTCGCACACTTCGTCACCCACCGCCACATGCACGGCCACGACACGGCCCGCGCGCGTGGTGGGTACGTCGGTGCTGACCTTGCTCGTCTCGGTGCGGATCACGGTGTCATTGAATCTCAGCTCGTCACCCGGCTTGACGACAATCTCGGAAACGAAGGAGCCGTCGCCGGCGCAGTTGCCGCAGGTGCTCCAGCACTTGGGAAAGGCGGCGAGGCGGAGTTCGAAGAGGGCGGGCGTGGAGGTGCTCATGAGGTCGGTGAGGGGGCGATGAGTTGAAGAACAGCGGAGCGAAGCAGCCGTGGCACGAGCGACGGTGCATTCAGCGCCGCAGCATGCGGTCGAGGCGGTTGGCGAAGGCCTGGCGGTCGGCGGCGCTGAACGCGGCCGGGCCGCCGGTTTCCACGCCCGAACTGCGCAGCGTGTCCATGAAGTTGCGCATGTCCAGCAGTTCGCGGATGTTTTCCTTGCCGTAGAGTTCGCCGCGCGGGCTCAGCGCATGCGCATCCTTCGCCACGACGTCCGCGGCCAGCGGAATGTCCGCGGTGACGACGAGGTCGCCGGCCTCGACATGGCTGGCGATGTATTTGTCGGCCTCGTCGAAGCCGGGCGGCACCTGCACCATGCGGATCCGCGGCGATGCGGGGGTGCGCAGGAACTGGTTGGCGACCAGGGTCAGGGGTTGGCCGGTGCGGGTGGCCGCGCGGAACAGGATGTCCTTGACGACTGCGGGGCAGGCGTCGGCATCGACCCAGATATGCATCTTCGTTTGCTGGCGGTGTGCGCGCTGGCAGACATGAAAAAGCCCTTGCACCGGGCAAGGGCTCTATTGCGCTGCCGGACCGATTCAGTGGCGGCGCTGGTGCGAGGGCGCGCTGCTCGTCCCCGCCGGGCGTCCGGGCAGATGGCGAAAGGTGATGCGGCCCTTGCTCAGGTCGTAGGGCGACATCTCGAGCGAGACGTTGTCGCCGGCGATGATGCGGATGTGGTTCTTCTTCAGCTTGCCGCCTGCATAGGCGATCAGGTTGTGACCGTTGTCGAGGGTGACGCGGTAGCGGCCGTCGGGCAGCACTTCAGTGACGGCGCCATGCATTTCGATGAGTTCTTCCTTGGCCATGTTCGGGCTCCTTGTCATTGTGCCGGCGCGGCGCCGGGTGGCGCGCTGGACCGGACAGGCCTGTCTCCGCCGGGACAGGCTGGGGCCAGCGAAGCGGCCGGCGCGGGTGGCGTCGAGCGCGATCTGGCCGGGGCGGCGCGGTAAACGGCGGGCCGGGCGACTGGGTGATTCGGTGGCGCGCCGGTTCGCAAAGGAGGGCAGGCGCGAGCGACACGCGAATTGCAGGGTGAGCGCGTCACGTTACGGCCGGTCGGGTGCGGCTTCAGGGCAGCGTGACCGGGAGGGCGCGCAACCGCAAGGCGGCGCCGCGCAAAAACGAAAATAGCCGGAGCGAACCCCGGCTATTTTCTGTGATTCTTGGTAGGTCGTGCGGGATTCGAACCTGCGACCAACGGATTAAAAGTCCGCTGCTCTACCAGCTGAGCTAACGACCCAAAAAACGAGCGCGAAGTTTAGTCGCTGCTCGCGGGTTCTGTCAAGAAAGGAGTCGCGTCCGATCGACCCGCAGGGCGCTTCAGCCCTCGCGCATCGAGAGGGCGTACTGGATCTTCATCGTGACGACCGCTCCCGCGATGATGGCGGCGGTGGTCAACATGGAGCCGAGCGCGAGTGTGGACAGGCCGCTGAGGCCCTGGCCGATGGTGCAGCCCACCGCGGTGACGCCGCCAAAGCCCATCAGGACGGCGCCGGCGATGTGACGTGCGAGGTCGCCCGCGTCGCGGAAACTCTCGATGCGGAAGCTGTGGCTCAGGAGGGCATGGATGGCGGAACCGGCGACGACGCCGAGCACGCTGGCGATACCGAAGGTGAGCGTACGACTGGTGTCGCTCCAGTTCATCAACAGATCCAGCGTGTAGGCGAGCGGGGCAACGAAGGTGAGGGATTCGGCGCGGTTGCTGCTGGAGGCGATGAAGGCTTCCTCGAGCGTGTCGGGGTGCTCGGCGAGATGGCCGAGATGGCCGCTGACATACCAGCCGGCGACGACGAGCGCGCCGGTGGCGAAGCCGCCGAGCAGAAGGTTGGCGTCCCAGGCCTGGCGCCGCCACAGCGCAGCGACGAGCAGACCGCCGCCAACGGCGGCCGACGAGGCCGCGAGCGCCACATCGGCGCCGAGCCAGGGGGCGATGAAGGCCGGCAGGCCCTGTCCGTGCGGCAGGGACAGGGCGACGGGGTCGAGCAGGCTCGACCGCCACACGGCGAACAGTCCGCGCAGCGTCATCAACGCGCTGATGGCGAAAAAGGTGAACACGACCAGGGACTTGAGGTTGCCGCCGCCGATGCGGATCAGCGTTCGTGCCCCGCAGCCCGAGGCCAGGGTCATGCCGGCGCCGAAGGCGACGCCGCCGACGAGGTGGGACAACCAGATCAGGCGGCTGCCGGTGTAGATCGTCTTCGATGCGTCGAAAAGACCGCCGTACTGCAGCGCGGCGCTGCCCAGGATCGCCGTCGCGATGGCGAGCATCCACATCCGCATGCGGGTCCAGTCGCCCATGTGCACGATGTCCGAGATCGCGCCCATGGTGCAGAAACGGGTGCGGCTGCCGACCAAGCCGAATGCGGCGCCGATCACGAATGCAAGCAGGGTGACGGTGGTGGCGACGGCCTGAAGGTCTTGCATGGTGTAGGCGGAGGTCCGCGCCGAAGCGGCGCGAAATGGCTCACTGGTAGGGGGTGGGATCCGCCACGCCGGCGGCCGCAAAGCCGGCGGCGCGCAGCCGGCAGGCCTCGCAGCGGCCACAGGCGCGGCCGGCGTCGTCGGCCTGGTAGCAGGTGACGGTGAGTGCGTAATCGACGCCCAGGGCGATGCCGCGCAGGATGATGTCGGCCTTCGACAGGTCGATCAGCGGCGCATGGATGCGGATGCGCGTCCCCTCGACACCGACCTTGGTGGCCAGGTTGGCCATGTTCTCGAAGGCTTCGATGAAGGCGGGACGGCAATCGGGGTAGCCCGAGTAATCCACCGCATTGACGCCGACGAAGATGTCGTCGGCGCCCAGCACTTCGGCCCAGGCCAGCGCGATCGACAGCATCACCGTGTTGCGCGCCGGCACGTAGGTGACTGGAATGCCGCCGGTGACGCCGTCCTCGGGTACCGCGATGGAGGCGTCGGTCAGCGCCGAACCGCCGAACTGACCGAGGTCCACGCTGGCGGTGCGGTGTGCCTTCGCACCGAGCGCCGCGGCGACGCGCTTGGAGGCGGTCAGTTCGGCGGCGTGCCGCTGGCCGTAAGCGACCGACAGCGCATAGGTCTCGAAGCCCATCTCGCGCGCGATGGCGAGGCAGGTGGCCGAATCGAGGCCACCCGACAGCAGGACGACGGCACGTTTTGGTTGGGTGGGGCTGGACATGATTTGCCGCTCGGTCAGGGGGTGGAACGCGGCGCGGTGCGATTCCGGGTCAGCGGCCGCGCGCGTCGTTCCATAAGATTTTGTGCAGTTGCAACTGGAAACGCACCGGCAGGCGGTCGCGCACGATCCACTCGGCGAGCGTCGCCGGCTCGAGCGCACCGGCGACCGGCGACAGCAGCACCGTGCAACGGCGATCCAGGCCATGCGCGGCGATCTGCTGCTTCGCCCACAGGTAGTCGGCTTCGTCGGCGAGCACGATCTTGATCTCGTCGTGCGCGTGCAGCAGTTCGATGTTGGCGTAGAGGTTGCGGTCGACCTCACCCGAGCCGGGCGCCTTCAGGTCCATGATGCGCGACACTCGGCCATCGACCGCCGACACGTCGAGCGCACCGCTGGTCTCGAGCGATACCGAGTAGCCGGCGTCGCACAAGGCGGTGAGCAGCGACAGACAGCTCTTCTGCGACAACGGCTCGCCGCCGGTCACGCAGACGTGGTGCAGGCCGTGGCTGGCGACTTCGTCAAGCACCGACTGCAGCGTGCGCGCCTCGCCGCCCTGGAAGGCGTAGGCGGTGTCGCACCAGGTGCAGCGCAGCGGACAGCCGGTGAGGCGCACGAACACCGTCGGCAGCCCGACCCGGGTCGATTCGCCCTGCACCGAGGCGAAGATCTCGGTGATGCGCAGCTTCGCGTCGCTACGCCTGTGCGTGGGCGCGGCGGGGGCGGCAGTCGTCGATGCGGGCATGGCGTCAGCGCGCACCGAGTCGCTGCTTGGCGATCTTGGCGGCGTTGCTCTGCGGGTAACGTTCGACCAACTGCTGCAGCGTGCGCTGCGAGCTCTTCGTGTCGTTCATCGCCTGCTGGCTGTTGGCCAGGCCCAGCATCGCGTCAGGCGCGGTCGGGTCGCCCGGCCACTTGTTGAGCACGACGTTGAAATGCTTGGTGGCGCTGGCGACGTCCTTCGTCTGCAAGGCGGCATTGCCGGCCCAGAAATGAGCGCCGGGTGCGAAGCTTCCCGAAGAATATTTAGCCAGGAAACCCTCGAAGGCGCCGAGCGCTTCCTTGTTCTTGCCCTGTTTGAGCAGGTTCAGGGCGTTTTCGTAGTCGGCCGACTCCACGCCGGCGGTGGCCGGAGCGGCGGATGCCGCAGGGGGCGCCGCAGCTGGCGCAGACGGGGTCGCTGCCGGTGCTGCGGATTCGAACTTGCGCAGACGGGAGTCGAGATCGACGTAGAAGTCTCGCTGACGCGAGCCGAGATTCTCGACTTCGTTCATCAACACTTCAATCTGACCGCGCAGGCGAGCCACCTCGGCGCGCAACTGCTCGTTCTGGTTCGCAAGCTCGATCTGGCCGCGGCTCGTGGTGTCGATGCGGCCTTCGAGCTCCTGACGCATTTCGGTGATCTGGCGCCGGGCCTCGACGTCATCGAACAGACCCGCGTGAGCGGGTCCGGCCGATGACATCGCGAGCAGCGCCGCCAGCGGCAGGAGGCGCTTCATCTCAGTAGTCGCCGGCGGCCGAGTACAGGATGTCGCCACGGCGGTTCTGCGCGTAGCAGGCTTCGGCGGCTTCTTCGCAACGCGGCTTCTCTTCGCCCAGGCTGACGGACTCGATCTGCGCTTCCTTCGCGCCCAGCAGCAGCAGCGCCTGCTTGACGGCGTCGGCGCGCTTCTGGCCCAGCGCCAGGTTGTACTCACGGCTGCCGCGCTCGTCGGTGTTGCCCTGGATGCGCATCGTCTCGTTCGGGTTCTGCACCAGGAAGCGGGCGTGCGCTTCGACCAGCGGCTTGGCTTCGGCCTTGATCACGTAGCTGTCGTAGTCAAAGTAGATGCTGCGCTTGGACAGGATGTTGTTGGGGTCGACCAGCGCCGGGATGCGCACCCCGGAGGTGCTGCCGGCGGTCACGGTGGCGACGCCTGCGCCGCTGCTGCGGTCTTCGACCTTGGCGCCGGTGGCTTCAGGGCCGGTGCTCGAGCAGGCGGCGAGCAGGGTGGAGAGGAGGAGGGGCAGAGCGAGCTTCTTCATGGATGTGAGTTCCACAGGGTTTTAAATGAAACAGGAGGGTTGCGTCGTTCAGCGGGGCTGCGGACCCCAGGCCGGTTCGCGAACATCGGCGGCCTGCACCGTCAGGCGCTGCTTGATGCGCCCATCGGACGACACCGCAGCCAGCACGCCTCGCCCGCCGGTCTCGGTGGCGTAAAGGATCATGCGGCCGTTGGGGGCGAAGCTGGGCGATTCGTCGCGTGCCGAATCGGTGAGGATGGTGGTCTGCTTCGAGGCCAGATCCAGCACCGCAACCTGGAAGCGACCGTTGTTGCGGGTGATGAAGGCGAGCTGGCGGCCGTCGGGCGAGGGGCGCGGGGTCACGTTGTAGCCGCCCTCGAAGGTCACGCGCTGGGCACTGCCGCCGCCGGCCGGAACGCGGTAGATCTGTGCGCTGCCGCCACGGTCGGAGGTGAAGTAGATGTTGCCGTCGGCGGCCCAGGACGGCTCGGTGTCGATGCCGGACGAACTGGCGAGGCGGCGCACGCCTGAACCGTCGGCGTTGAGCGCATAGAGCTGCGACTGACCATCCTTTGTCAGCACCACCGCGAGCTGGCTACCATCGGGCGACCAGGCCGGCGCCGAGTTGGAGCCCTTGAAGTTGGCCACCACACGGCGCTGGCCGGTGGCGAGCGTATGCACGTAGACGATCGGCTTCTTCTGCTCGAACGACACGTAGGCGAGGCGCTGGCCGTCGGGCGACCATGCGGGCGAGATGATGGGCTCGCGCGAGCGCAGCGCGGTGGCTGCGTTCACGCCGTCGGCGTCGGCGACCTGCAGTTCGTAGTTCGGTCCGCTCTTGATGACGTAGGCGATGCGGGTGGAGAAGTAGCCGGGCTGTCCGGTGAGTTTCTCGTACACGAAGTCGGCAATGCGGTGGCCGACGGCGCGGTTCTGCGCCGGCGCCATCGGCAGCGCCATGGCGCCGAGCTCGGCCTGCTTCTGCGTGTCGAACAGGCGGAAGCGGACCTGGTAGCGTCCGTCGCCCTGCGCCGCGATGGTGCCGGTAAGCACAGCGTCGGCACCGCGGCCGCGCAGGCCGGCGAGATCGGGCGGCGTGGATTCGGACAGCGCCTGCGGGCCGATGTCGACCAGCGTGAACAGACCGCTGCGCTCGAGGTCGGCGCGCACGATGTCGGTCACGCCGCGCGGCAGCTGGCTCTCGTTCTCGAAGATGGGAATGACCACCGGAAAGCGCGACGCGCCTGCGCCGGTGATCTCGATCGACAGCTGCGCCTGCGCGCCGAGCGACAGGCTGGCGAGGGCGGCAGCGACGAACAAACGGAAGGCAGCGAGCATCTGCGTCAGGGTGTGGCCACGAAGCATCGAATTATATCCATGAAATCCAAGGGTTGGCTTCAGTCCTCGAGCGGCCGGAAACGCAACTCGAGGGTGCGCTGGAACAGATCGCGCTGTTCGGGCAGCGGCAGCGGGCTGGAGCGCTTGATCGAGCGCTCGATCGCGTCGTCGAGCGCCGGGATGCCGGACGAGCGCTTGAGCCGGATCGCGAGCACCTCGCCCGACGGGAGCTGATCGACCTCGAACACCGCTTCGGGGTTCCCGCTCAGGCCCGGCGGGCGCAGCAGGTTGCCGCGCACCTTTTGCTGGATTGCGGTCTTGTACTTGTCGAAATCGCCTTGCGCACGGGCGCCGGCGGCGCGTGCCGCATCGGCCTTCAGCATGCCTTCCAGCCGTGCCTGCTCAGCCTGCTTCGCCTCCTGCGCGCGGCGAGCCGCTTCGGTGCGCTTGAGCTCCTGCTCCAGTTGCTGCTTCAGCGTGTCCTGCGGAGGCGGCGTGGGTTTGGGCTCGGGCTTCCTGGGCTCGGGTTTCTGCGGTTCAGGCTTGGGTGGTTCGGGCTTCTTCGGCTCCGGCTTGGGCTCGGGCTTGGGTTCAGGCTTCTTCGGCTCCGGCTTCTTCTCCGGCGCCTTGGTCGCGATCTCGGGCTTGGGCTGCGGCTTGGGCTCGGGAGGCGGCTCCGGCTTGGGCTGCGGCTTGGGCGGTTCGATCGGCTTGGGCTCAGGTTTCGGTTCCGGCTTCGGCGCGGGTTTCGGCGGCGGCGCCGGTTCGGCAGGTTCGGCCGGTTCCGCGGGCGCGGCGGCGCGCGGCGGCGCGCTCGACAGCTCGACCTCGAGCGAAGCCGGGGGCTGGCTCTGCCAGCGGATGCCGAAGAAAAGGAACAGGGCGAGGGCCAGATGGACCGCGATCGTCAGGCCGAGCGAGGCAACTTTGCCCGGGTGTTCGCGCGGCGGTGCTGCACGTTCGTTCATCGGCTTGTGCTGCCGCCCTGGGTCTGCAGGCTGATCTTGGTCACGCCCGCTTCACGCGCGGTCTCGAGCACGTCGATCACCTTCTGGTATTCCAGCTTGCGGTCGGCGGCGACGAGGAAGGGCTGCTCCGCGTTCTTCGCCAGCGCATCGCGGATCTCGCGCTGCAGCTCGAGTTCGGTGACCGGCTTCGATGCGGCGCTGGAGGACTTGCGCACCGCGTACTTGCGGTCGGGCTTCACCTCGATGACGATCGCCTCGGCGGGCGGCGCGGACACCGTGCCGGCCGAGGGCACGTTGATCGTGCCGGGCTGGATCATCGGCGCGGTGACCATGAAGATGACGAGCAGGACCAGCATCACGTCGATGTAGGGCACGACGTTGATCTGGTTCATCAGGCGGCGCTGGCGCATCGAAGCTCCCCGCCGTTCAGCGCAGGTTGCGCTGCAGGATGTTCGAGAACTCTTCCATGAAGCTCTCGAAACGGATGCTGATGCGGTCGATGTCGTGGGCGAAGCGGTTGTACGCCACCACCGCCGGGATGGCCGCAAACAGGCCGATCGCGGTGGCGACCAGGGCCTCGGCGATGCCCGGGGCGACCTGGTTCAGCGTCGCCGCGCTGACGTTGGACAGTCCGCGGAACGCGTTCATGATCCCCCACACGGTGCCCAGCAGGCCGATGTAGGGCGACACCGAGCCGACCGAGGCGAGGAAGGCCAGGTGCGCTTCGAGATCGTCCACCTCGCGCTGATAAGTGGCCCGCATCGCCCGGCGCGAGCCGTCGATGGTGGCGCTGTGGTCGTGGCTCTTGTTGCGCAGCTTGGAGAATTCGCGATAGCCGGATTCGAAGATGCGCTCCATGCCGCCGGTCTGGTGGCGGGTCGAGCTGGCCGACTCGAACAGCTTGTTGAGGTCGGCGCCGCTCCAGAAGTCGCGCTCGAAGCTGTCCGTCTGCGCGCGCGCGGCGCGGATCTGGAACCACTTGCGGAAGATCCAGTACCAGGACACCAGCGACAGCGTGGCGAGCAGCGCCATGACGAGCTGGACGAGGACGCTGGCCTGGCTGATCAGGCTGAGGATCGAGAGGTCGTGGGATACGGTCATGCTGAGGTCGCGAAGATTTCGAATTGTTGGAGCATTGCTGCGGGAATCGCCACCGGCCGCTGCCGGCGCCAGTCGACGCAGGCGAGTACGACCTGGGCCGTGAAAAGTCGTTCGTCCCCGCGGCGGATTTCCTGCTGGAACACGATGCTGGCCTTGCGCAGGCCGCTGATCGTCGAGACGACGCTGATCTCGTCATCCAGCCGCGCGGGGGACAGATAGTCGGCGTGCACCGAGCGCACCACGAAGCCCACGCCCTGCTCGGCCAGCAAGGCCTGCTGTTCGAAGCCGAGTGCGCGCAACCACTCGGTACGCGCGCGTTCGCAGAAGCGCAGGTAGTTCGCGTAATAGACGACGCCGGCCGCGTCGGTGTCCTCGTAATAGACGCGCACCGGCAGCCGGAAGTCGGCGCCGGAGCGGGGCGGGGCCCCGGATGCAGCGGGCGAACCGGAGTCGGGTTCTCTGGTGTGCATTGCAACATTCTAGCCGAGCTTGCGGTGCGGGCGCATGTCCGCAGCGCCTTTCGGAAACTTTTCAGGATGTAAGCGGGGAGGCGCGTCGGTGCGCAAGCGCTTTTCAACAAGTGCTATGCTCGATAAGGGCCTGCACCGCGGGCCCGCAGGACTCGATTCGGATTGATGTCAGCGTGGTGATTCCCTTCTTCGGCAAGAAAGCGCCGTCCGGCCCGGCTTCGTCCGGACAGGATGATCGCGTCGACGGCTCGCTGCCGCCGCCGACCGAATTGTCCGCGCTGAATTTCGCCGGGGCCGACGCAAACCACCTGCTCGCGCAGGCTGCGCGGCTCGTAGAAGTGCAGGAGAGCGAGACCGGCGTCGGCGCCGCCTGCGAAGAGGCTGCGGTGCTGTACGCCAACGGCGATGTGGCTGAGGCCGAGCGCACGCTCGATGCCGTGCTCGACGATCCGGCCGCGGAGGCGGGCGACGGGACGTGGCTGATGTTGCTCGACCTTTTCCGCCTGACCGGCCAGCGCCAGCGCTTCGAGTCGCGCGTGGTCGATTACGCCACGCGCTTCGAGCGCTCGCCGCCGCCGTGGGTCGATCTGTCGCCGCAGGGCGAGCGCAGGGCGAGCCTGCCGCCGATGATCAATCTGTCCGGCAAACTGTCGGCACAGGCCGCGCCGCAGTTCCAGCAGATCGCCATCATCGGCCGCAAGAGTGGCGCGATCCGCATCGACTTCGCCCGCCTGCGCAGTGCCGACGCGGGCGGGTGCGCCCTGTTGCGCCAGGCGCTGAACCAGCTGGCTGCGGATCGGGTGAAGGTCAGCCTGCTGAACTGCGAGCCGCTCGCTGCGGTGCTCGCCGCCCAGATTGCCCCCGGCGCCGCGGAGAATCGGGACGTCTGGCTGCTGCTGCTCGAGGTCCTGCAGTTCGGTGGCGACCAGGAGCGTTTCGAGAACCTCGCGATCGACTACGCGGTGACCTTCGAAGAGTCTCCGCCGTCGTGGGAAGGGCGCATCGCGCAGCCGGCGGCAGAGCCGGCGCCCCCGCCCGCTGCTGCACCGGAGCAGGGCGACGTGTTCCGTTTCGAGGGCGACCTGGTCGGGGCCTCAAGCGAACTGCTGCGCCGGCTCGCCGCCTTCGGCGCCGAGCGCAGCGAGATCACGCTGGACTGCGCGCAACTGCGGCGCGTCGACTTCGTCGCTGCAGGAATGCTGTTCAACATTCTGTCCACCCTGCGCGCGCAGGGTAGACTCATACGCATGTGCAACGTCAACGCCATGGTCGGCGCCTTGCTGCGCGTGATGAGCGTCGACCAGGTGGCCCACATCACCCTGCGCGACTGAGCGCAGGCGCTGGGCGAACCCTCCCGCAAGGAAACACTCATGGAACAGTACCACGGCACCACCATCCTGTCGGTGCGGCGCGGCAAGCGCGTCGCGCTCGGCGGCGACGGCCAGGTCACGCTCGGCAACATCGTCATCAAGGCCTCGGCGCGCAAGGTGCGCACGCTGTATGGCGGCAGGATCCTCGCCGGCTTTGCCGGCGGCACTGCCGACGCCTTCACGCTGTTCGAGCGCTTCGAGGCCAAGCTGGACAAGCACCAGGGCAACCTGCTGCGCAGCGCGGTCGAACTCGCCAAGGACTGGCGAACCGACCGCATGCTGCGCCGGCTCGAGGCCATGCTGGCGGTGGCCGATCGCGACAACTCGCTGGTCATCACCGGCAATGGCGACGTGCTCGAGCCCGAGCAGGGCATCGTCGCCATCGGCAGCGGCGGCGCCTACGCGCAGGCGGCAGCGCGCGCCCTGCTCGAGAACACCGAGCTCGAACCGAAGGAGATCGTCGCCAAATCGCTGGCGATCGCGGGCGATCTCTGCATCTACACCAACCAGTGCCACACGATAGAGACGCTGGACTGAAGGCTGCTGAAGGACACAACGATGACCCAGATGACCCCGCCGGAGATTGTCTCCGAACTCGACAAGCATATCGTCGGCCAGGACAAGGCCAAGAAGGCCGTGGCCATCGCCTTGCGCAACCGCTGGCGCCGTGCGCAGGTGGCCGAGCCGCTGCGCAGTGAGATCACACCCAAGAACATCCTGATGATCGGCCCCACCGGCGTCGGCAAGACCGAGATCGCGCGCCGCCTGGCACGGCTGGCGAACGCGCCCTTCATCAAGATCGAGGCGACCAAATTCACCGAGGTCGGCTATGTCGGCCGCGATGTCGACACCATCATCCGCGATCTGGTCGAGATCGCGATCAAGGACGGCCGCGAGCGGGCGATGAAGACGGTGCGCGACCGCGCGCTGGACGCCGCCGAGGATCGTGTGCTCGATGCGCTGCTCCCGCCGGCGCGTCCGGTCGGCTTCAATGCGGAGCCGGAGGTGCAGGATTCGGCCACGAGGCAGAAATTCCGCAAGAAACTGCGCGAAGGCGAGCTCGACGACAAGGAGATCGAACTCGAAGTCGCCGCGCCGTCCATGCAGGCCGAGATTTTCGCGCCGCCGGGCATGGAGGAACTCACCCAGCAGATCCAGGGCATGTTCCAGAACCTCGGCGGCGGTAAGAAGAAGCAGCGCAAGCTGCCCATCCGCGAGGCGATGAAGCTGCTCGCCGACGAGGAGGCCGCGCGCCTGGTCAACGACGACGAGGTGAAGGCCGAGGCGGTGCGGGCGGTGGAGCAGAACGGCATCGTCTTCCTCGACGAAGTCGACAAGATCGCTGCACGGAGCGATGCGCATGGCGCAGACGTGTCGCGCCAGGGCGTGCAGCGCGATCTGCTGCCGCTGGTCGAGGGCACGACGATCTCGACCAAGTACGGCATGATCAAGACCGATCACGTCTTGTTCATCGCCAGCGGCGCCTTTCACCTGAGCAAGCCCAGCGACCTGATTCCGGAACTGCAAGGCCGCTTCCCGATCCGCGTCGAGCTCGAGTCGCTGTCGGTCGGCGACTTCGAGCGCATCCTGACCAGCACCGACGCCTGCCTCACTCGCCAGTACGAAGCCCTGCTCGCCACAGACGGCGTGAAGCTCGAATTTGCGCCCGAGGGCATCCGCCGCCTCGCCGAGATCGCCTTCCAGGTGAACGAGAAGACGGAAAACATCGGCGCGCGCCGGCTATACACGGTGATGGAGAAACTGCTCGAAGAGGTATCCTTCGAGGCCGGCCGCGCCGCCGGCGAGCTTGCCGTACGGGTCGATGCGGCCTATGTGGACAGCCGCCTCGAAGTCTTCGCCGAGCGTGAGGATCTCGCGCGCTACGTGCTGTAATACGTCGCCGGCGACCGGGGTAGCCACCCTGATTCGCCGGCCTTCCCGCCCCCGGTCCGCGGCGCTGCCGCGGACTTTTGCTTTTCGGGTCCGCCCATGCTGCTGCGCATCGTCGCCATCCTGTTTCCGCTGTTCGCCATCACCGCGCTCGGCTATTTCGTCGGCCGCCGCATGAAGCCCGACCTGTCGCACGCCAACAAGCTGAACATGGATGTCTTCGTGCCGGCGCTGGTGTTCGGCGCGCTCGTCAGCAAGGATTTCCGCATCGGCGAATATCTGCCGCTGCTGCTGGCGGCGGTGCTGATCATCGTCGGTTCGGGCATCGTCGGCCTGCTGGTGGCCCGCGCGCTGGGCATCGCGCCCAAGACCCTGGTGCCGCCGATGATGTTCAACAACTGCGGCAACCTCGGCCTGCCGCTGGCGGTGCTGGCCTTCGGCGAATCCGCGCTGGCGCCGGCCGTGGTGATGTTCGTGGTGTCGAACGTGATCCACTTTTCCTATGGCGCCTGGCTGCTGGACCACGACACCAGGCTCACGACGGTGTGGCGCTCGCCGTCGATCCTGGCGACCATCGCCGGCCTCTCGGTGGGCCTGGCCGGCATCGAAGTGTGGCCGCCTTTGCTGATGTCGATCAAGATGGTCGGCGACATCTCGATTCCGCTGATGCTGTTCGCGCTCGGCGTGCGGCTGTCGGACTCGCGCATCAACGCTGTCGGCTTCGGCCTGTTCGGTGCGGCGCTGCGCCCGCTCGTCGGCATGGCGCTGGCGTGGGGCATCCTGCAGTTCATCGATTTGCCTGCGCGCGAACAGGCGCTGGTGCTGGTCTTCGGCGCCTTGCCTCCGGCGGTGCTGAACTACATGTTCGCCGAACGCTACGACCAGGAGCCGGACAAGGTCGCGTCGATGGTGTTGATCGGCAACGTCGCCGCGGTGGTGTTCCTGCCGATCGCCCTGGCGCTGGCGTTGAAGTAGCGGCCGCAGCGCTCTCGAAGATGAAGAGACGGAGCCTGCGATTGCCGCAGGCTCCGTCTCTTCATTCAGGACCGTCGACGCGGTGCGATCAGAGCCAGGTGCCGCCCTGGCGCTCGCTCGGCGTGTCGGTGGCCGGGTCGAAGTCGTGGATCCAGCCCAGGTTGTGCATGACCTCGTCGCGCTGTGCCAGGCGCGCATTGCGCGCATCGGCGGCGGGGCCGTCGGGCAGGTGCAGCACGTCGGCGGTGGAGATGGACGCGAACTGCACCTTGCGGGTGCGGCCGCGGCGCAGGCGCTCATAGCCTTCCAGCGCCTCTCCGAAGCGGCCGGGGCCGTGCTCGGCCAGCTTGTCAGCCAGCACCACCGCGTCCTCGATCGACTGGTTGGCGCCCTGGCCGTGATGCGGCACCAGCGCGTGCGCAGCGTCGCCGAGCAAGGTCACGCGTCCGCGCGTCCAGCGCCCGAGCGGCGGACGGTGGAACAGCGCCCAGCGCTGGCTGGTGGGCACGGCGCTGATCATCTGCACCACCGCGGGGTGCCAGTCGGCGAAACGTTTCAGCTGCTCGCCTTCTTCCGCGCCAGTCACCCATTCGCGCACCGGCCACGGCGACGGGTTGCGCTCGACGAGCAGGAAGTTGTGGTCGCCCTGGCCGATCGGATAGTGCAGCAGGTGGGCGCCCGGGCCGACCCAGAACTGGATCGCGTCGGGATCGGGCAGCAGGTCGAGCATCTCCGGCGGGACGATGCCGCGAAAGCCCGAGCAGCCGGAGTACAGCGCGTCGTCGTAGCCGAGCATCCAGCGCCGCACCAGCGAGCGCGCACCGTCGGCGCCGATCACCAGGTCGGCCTGCGCCGAGCTGCCGTCCTCGAAGCTCAGGACAACTTCGCCGCCCTTGTCCTGGATGTCGCTGACGCGCTTGCCGAGGTGGATGCGCTCCATGCCGACGGCCTGCGACAGGATGGCCTGCAGGTCGGCACGGTGGATGCCCCAGTAGCAGGCGCCGAACTGCTTCTCATAGCTCGGGTCGCCGCTGTGCTTGCCGATGATGCGGCCGTCGCGACCGTCGCGATAGATCAGGGTCGAGATGGAAAAGCACACTTCGTCGAACTTCGAGCGCAGGCCGATGCGGTCGTAAAAGCGGGTGGCGTTGGCTGACAGCGCCACCGCGGCACCGACTTCGCGCAGCTCGGACGTCTGTTCGTAGAGCTCGACCTCGATGCCGCGCTGGCGCAGCGCGAGGGCGAGGGTCAGTCCGCCGATGCCGGCGCCGACTACCGCGATCTTCCAGTCCTTCTGAGTCATGTGTGCTCCTTCCTGTCGTGTGGGTGTGCCGTGCGCGGCCCCTGTTGCTCGATTGTGGCGGGTGCCGGTTGTGCGCAGCGGTTCAGACGCAGAGTAGCCGTGCGATCACCATGACTCAATGGACTGAGCGAGATAGTCACTATTACTGGAGGTTATTTTGCTACCCACGCCCCACTTGGGTCGTGAGCGCTTCAGACGGTGGTTTCGATCGGCGGCAGCGCGCACTGCACCGCAACCAGGTTGCGCAGCCAGCGATTGGCCGGGTCGCGGTGGAAGCGGGCGTGCCAGAACTGGTCTACCGACAGCTGCGGCAGCGCCACCGGATGCCTGGCCCAGGCCAGTGCCAGCGGATAGAGGTTGGGCTGCACCAGGGCCTCGGGTACCGTGGCGATCAGGTCGGTGCTCTGCAGCAGGTGTTCCAGGCTCGCGTAATTGGGCACGCTCAGTTTCACCTTGCGCCGGATGCCCTGCTTCTCGATGATCTCGTCGATGCGGCCGTGGCCGGTGCCGGCGGCGGTGACGACCGCATGGTCCGCAGCGCGGAAGTCGTCGAACGACAGCGGCCGGCCAGCCAGCGGATGGTCGGGGCGGAACACGCAGACATAGCCTTGCTTGAGGATCTGGCGGCGGAAGAAACCCGTCTCGAGGCCTTCGATGAGGCCGATCGCGAGGTCGATGCGCCCGGCCTCCATATCCGCCTTCAACGTGTCGATGCCGTCGCGCACGATGGTGATCGACACGCCCGGCGCCTCGCTGCTCACCAGCCGCATCAGGCGCGGCAGGATGCAGATCTCGCCGATGTCCGACATGCGCAGCGTGAAGTTGCGCCGGCTGCGGCCGGGATCGAACTCGAACTCCTGGCTGATCGCCTGGCGCAGCGAATCCAGCGCGTAGCCGATCGGCTCGGCCAGGTGGCGGGCGTAGGCGGTCGGCTCCATGCCGCTGGCGGTGCGGCAGAACAGTTCGTCGCCGAGCAACTGGCGCAGGCGCTTCAAGGAACGGCTGACCGCAGGCTGGGTCACGCCGAGGCTGTCCGCCACCGCCGACACCTTCCGTTCCTTCAGCAACCGGTCGAAGACCAGCAGGAGATTCAGGTCGAAGTCCTTGAGGTCCACGGGGGGCTTGCCGCTGTGCTCAGAACCCGCCGAAGCGGTCGATGCGGCGGCGGTCGCGCTTGGTGGGGCGGCCGTGCAGGTCGGCGCCGGGCGTCGCCGCGAGCTTGCGCGTCTCGCGCGCGGCGTCGCGCCGGGCGATGCTGTCGGGCGTTTCCTCGTAAAGCGTCTGCGCCACGCTGGCCGGCCCGCGCTTCTCGGCGATCGCCTTGACGATGAGCACGCGCACGTCCTCCTCGATCGTCACCTCGACGCGGTCGCCGGGCTTCACGTCACGGGCGGGCTTCACCGCCACGCCGTTGAGCTTCACCCTGCCGCCCTCGACCGCCTCGGTGGCCGAGGTCCGGTGCTTGAAGAAACGCGCTGCCCACAGCCACTTGTCGAGGCGGGTACGGTCGGTGGCGGGGTCAGTTGCCACGGGGTCAGTTGCCACAGGGTCAGTTGCCATTCAGGCGGCTCAGCGCGGAGCGAGCCTCCGCCGCCCAGTTCGCACCCGGCTCCAGGTCCAGGGCCGTCCGCAAGGCCTTGCTCCCGTCATCCTTCTGCCCAGCGGCGAGCTGCGCCTGGCCGAGATGGAATTGGATCATCCCCGACTTGGGCGCCGCCTGCGCGGCCTGGCTCAGGGTGGCGACGGCGTCGCGATGCTTGCCCTGCTTGTGCTCGATGACGCCCAGGGTGTCGAGCAGCGAAGCATTGCCGGGCGCGGCGCGGACCGCACTGCGCGCGAACGAGGCCGCTTCGTCCAGATTGCCCTGGCCCGCCAGCAGGAAGGCCAGGTTGTTGAGCGAAATCGGATTCCTCGGGGTGCGCCGGATGGATTCGCGATAGGCGGCGATCGCTTCGCTCGTGCGGCCCGCACTCTGGTGGATGGAGCCGATCTTGGCGTGGGCCATGCCGTTGGCGGGCTGGCTGGTGGCGACGGCCTGATACTCCTCGATGGCGCGGGCCGGATCGCCCTGGGCGTGGAAGAGATCGCCCTGCAAGTCGCGCGCCGCGGGCAGGCGGGGGTCGATCCCGAGCGTCTTCGTGAGCCACTGCTGCGCTGCCGTCTTGTCGCCCGCGCCGGACGCCAGGCGGGCGAGCGCAAGGGTGGGCAAGGGATTGCGCGGTTCCAGCGACGCGGCCTTCTCCAGCAGCTTTCGTGCTTCATCGCCGCGGTCGGTGGCGGCGGCAAGGATCATCCCCTGGGCGTAATGGGCGCCCGCGTGCTCAGGGTTGATGGCAATCACGTCCTTGTACAGCTGAACGGCGTCGGCCGGCCGGCGCAGCGCGGTGGCGTACAGATCGGCCAGATCCATGCGGGGGCGCACCAGCGTGTTGTCGAGCGCGATCGCCTGCTTGAGCGATTTCTCCGCATTCTCGTACTCGCGGTCGAGGGCATGGACCCGCCCGAGCGATGCATGGGCATTCGCGTTGCCCGGGTCGGCTTCCACTGCCTTGCGGATCAGTTTCTTCGCCTCGTCCGTCTTGTCGCGCCGGAAGGCCACTTCGGCAAGACCGAGCATGGCATCCGCGCGCTTGGGGTCGAGCGACAGGCTGCGACGGAAGGCGGCTTCGCTGGCGGTGAGGTTGTTTGCGACCAGGCGCGCGAGCCCCTCCTGGTAGGCAGCCGCGGCGGCATCGACGGGTTGCGGAAGCGCTGCGGGCGGGTTGGTCGGCACAGCCAGTGCGGCGGGTGACAGGAGCAGGGCAAGCGAGCTGAGCAGGGCGTGGAAGCTTCGTTTCATCGTCTATCGCGCAGGCGTTCGTGGAGGAGGCGCACACATTCTTGCACGGGCGCCGAAAAACAAAAATCCTTCCCGCCAGAGGCTGACGGGAAGGATCCGGGGTGCCACGTGCGTCCGGGCGGTGCCGGACGGTATTGCGATGCTCAGGCTGCCTTGCGACGGCGGATCGAGGCCATGCCGGCCAGGCCGAGGCCGAGCAGCGCCAGGCTGGCGGGTTCGGGCACCGGGTTCACCGGCACGCCGCCGACGCCCTTGAAGCCGAAGATGTAGGTCGGCGCATCGTCGTTCGCCGCGCACACCGTGCCGGCAGTCGTGTCGGAGCAGATCTGCGACTGGCCCAGCGAGTACAGCTCGAGACCCTCGGCGGCAATCGCCGCGAGCGCGCCGGATTCATTGCCCGCGGCGCCGTAGAAGATCTTGAACGAGTACGACTTGTCGTTTTCCAGCGTGCCGAAGTTGAAGCGGAAGTAGGCGCCGTGGTCGTTGGGTCCGTTGTCTTCGAAATCCACGTCCGCGGTCCCGCCGTCGATCGCAAGGTCTCCGCCCAGCGGATTCGCAGTGTTGAACCCGTTGTCGTGCGAGCGCTCGAGCAGGGTCGTGGTCGCCGTGCCCTTGATCGTCACGAACTCGTCGAACTCGGTCAGCGGCACGTCCCAGTCCATGACGCGAACGTACTTGACGTCGTTCAGCGCGCTGCCCGTGGTGTTGGTGATCGTGACATCGGCGACGAAGAACGTCGAGGACGCGACGGTCGAGGGGGCGTAGGCGTGGGTCACGCTCAGGCCGGGCAGGTTGGTCAGCGAAACGACCGACGTTGCCGTGCTGGCAGTCGAAGCGAACGAGGTCAGGCTCAGGTTGATCGCGCCGCCGTCGGTGCTGACGTTGGCGTAGCCGCTGGTCGTGCCGTTTGCCGACACGCCCCAGCCTTCGCAGAGGCACCCCGGGCTGGTCGCGTCGCGGAACGAGCCATCGGGGAACTTGTAAGAGAGTCCGGTGGCGCCGGCGTTGACTGCGACGTTACCCGTGGAGGTATTCAGATGCCCTTCGTCATTGACCCCCAGCGCCACGGTGCCGGCGGGGTTGATGATGGTGGCGCCGGCGAAGGCTTGCGAGGCGGCGGTCAGCCCGGTGGCGCCAATCGCCAGGGCAAGTGCGAGCGTTTTGATCTTCATGGTTGTTCTCCGTGTTGTACTGGGTCGGATCGACTCGATCTGGCGATGAAGTCTTGCGGAGCAATAAGCATGAAAGATGCCAAAATAAAAAAACGAATTAAATCAACGGTTGTTGGCGGCAGTGAGGAGTAAAGTGTAAAAAAAAGCGACGTGACCTTTGTCACGTCGCAGGGCTCCATGCGCTCGAACCAGCTGCTCGCCGAGCAGGGCGTCGTCAGGCTGTGAACGGATATCCTGGGTTGATCCGGACCCGATCGCAGATCCGGTGCTCAGCCGATCATCCCGGCGCCCACCGTATTGTTGGTGCTCTCGTCGATGATGATGAAGGCGCCGGTGGCGCGGTTCGCTGCGTAGCGGTCGGCGACGATGGGCTGGGCGAGCTTGAGCGTGACGCGGGCGATGTCGTTCATCGCCAGGCCGGTGGCCGCTTCCTGCTCGAGCGTGTTCACATCCAGCCGGTAGTCGATCTTCGCGAGCTTGGCCTTCACTTCGCGCGTGGTGTGGCGCACGAGGTAGGTGCGGGCCGGCGACAGCGGGGTTTCCGACAGCCAGCACACGGTGGCGTCGATCTGCTTGACGGGCTCCGGCGCTTCCTGCGACTTGACGATCAGGTCGCCGCGCGAGATGTCGATTTCATCTTCCAGCAACAGCGTGACCGACTGCTCGTGGATGGCGCGCGGCAGCGCTTCGCCGCCCAGTTCGATCGCCTTGACCCGGCTGGATGCGCCCGAGGGCAGCACGGTGACGGCGTCGCCGACGGCGATCTCGCCCGATTCGACCCGGCCCATGAAGCCGCGGTAGTCGTGCAGTTCGGGGTTGGCGGAGTCCTGCGGGCGGCACACGAACTGCACCGGGAATCGGAAGTCTTCAGCCTGTTCGGTGTGGGCGGCGGGGGCGGTCTCGAGGATGTCGAGCAGCGTCGGGCCGTCGTACCAGGCCAGGCGGTCGCCGCGGTCGACGATCATGTCGCCGTTGAGCGCGGACAGCGGGATGAAGCGGACGTCCTTGATGCCGAGCCTGGCGGCAAACTCGAGGTATTCGGCCTTGATGCGTTCGAACACCGCCTGGTCGTAGTCGACGAGGTCCATCTTGTTGACCGCGACGAGCAGGTGCGGGATGCCGACCAGGCTGGCGAGGTAGGAGTGGCGGCGGGTCTGCGTCAGGACGCCCTTGCGCGCATCGATGAGGATGATGGCGAGGTTGGCGGTGGAGGCCGCGGTGACCATGTTGCGGGTGTACTGCTCGTGGCCGGGGGCGTCGGCGATGATGTACTTGCGCCGGCCGGTGGAGAAGTAGCGATAGGCGACGTCGATGGTGATGCCTTGTTCGCGCTCGGCCTGGAGGCCGTCGGTGAGCAGCGACAGGTCGACTGCGCTCATGCCGCGCTTGGCGGAGGTCTTCTCGATGGCGTTGAGGGTGTCGGCGAGGATGGTCTTGGTGTCGAACAGCAGACGGCCGATCAGGGTGCTCTTGCCGTCGTCGACGCTGCCGCAGGTCAGAAAGCGCAGCAGGCCGTTGTCGATCTCGGGCAGGTGTTCAAGGGCGGACATGGTCATGATTCCTTCAATCTTTCTTCGTCAAATTCGGTTGTTCAGCGGCGGGGCTGCGTTGCCTTCGATCCGCCGGTGCGCTACCGGGAATTCCTTCCGAAGGCTGCGGAACTCGCCGTCGCTTCGCTCGGCTCAAACAGTCCTCGCCTTCTCCAGGAACACCCGGCATCGCACCGGCTCGCCGCGTCTGTTCCCATAGTGCGGTGCCCCTTGACGCTTTTTCTCAGGGGCCTGGCCAAGTTTCCTGGATGCGTGCGAGGTGTTCCTGGAGAGGCGAGGACTGTCTGAGCCCGAAGGGCGAGTTCCGCAGCCTCGGAAGGAATACCTCGTGCGCGTCCCTGCGCAGAACCGTCGAGCTCAGTCGGATAGAACTCTCAGAAATACCCTTCCTTCTTCCGCTGCTCCATCGACGCCTCGGAGGTCTGGTCGTCCATCCGCGTTGCGCCACGTTCGGTGATCGTGGTGGTCGCGGTCTCGGCAAGAATCTTCTCCACCGTGTCGGCGTCCGATTCCACCGGCGCCGTGCAGGTGATGTCGCCCACGGTGCGGAAGCGCACCAGCACGTCCTCGACCACGTCGCCATCCTTCGCCGGGGTTAGATCGGTCACCGGTTGCAGCAGCCCGTTCTTGCGCACCACCGGTCGGGTGTGGGCGAAATAGATCGACGGCAGCTCCAGCTGCTCGCGCTGGATGTACTGCCACACGTCCAACTCCGTCCAGTTGCTGATCGGGAAGGCGCGGATGTTCTCGCCCTTGTGGCTGCGCGCGTTGTAAAGGTTCCACAGCTCCGGGCGCTGGTTCTTCGGATCCCATTGGCCGAACTCGTCGCGGAAACTCATGATCCGCTCCTTCGCGCGCGCCTTCTCCTCGTCGCGGCGGGCGCCGCCGATGCAGGCGTCGAAGCCGAACTCCTCGATCGCCTCCAGCAGCGTCACCGACTGGTGCTTGTTGCGGCTCTCCATCGGGTGCTTCAGCACCACCGTGCCGCGCGCCATCGAGTCTTCCACCGAACGCACGATCAGGCGCTCGCCCAGCTCGGCGGCGCGCTTGTCGCGGAAATCGGTCACTTCCTTGTAGTTGTGGCCGGTGTCGATGTGCATCAGCGGGAAGGGGAAGCGGCCCGGGCGGAAGGCCTTCTCGGCCAGGCGCAGCAGGCAGATCGAATCCTTGCCGCCGGAAAACAGCAGCACCGGATTGGCGCACTGGCCGGCGACTTCGCGCAGGATGTGGATGGCTTCGGCCTCGAGCCAGTCGAGGTGGGACAGCGTCTGTTTGGTCAGGGTCGACATGATTCTGTTCAGCGTTTCGTAGGTGTCGCGGTGCGGAAGGCGCGCAGGGCCGCGCGCAGGCCGGCGAGCAGGGCGTCGAGACGCTGCTGCAGGCCGGGCTTGGCGTTGGCGTGGGCGCGATGGGCCGGGTACAGGACCTTCATGGCTCAGCGCTCGCTCACATGCAGGCCGCATTCCTTGGTGGTGGGGTCTTCCCACCACCAGCGGCCGGCGCGCACGTCCTCGCCGACGGCGATCGCGCGCGTGCAGGGCGCGCAGCCGATGCTCGGGTAGAACTGGTCGTGCAGCGCGTTGTAGGGCACCTCGTGCAGGCGGATGTAGGCCCACACCTCGGCCTCGCTCCAGTCCAGCAGCGGGTTTAGCTTCTCCAGGCCGTTGCCCTCGTCGAACTCGCGCAGCGCCATGCCGGTGCGGGTCACTGACTGCGCGGCGCGCAATCCGGTGATCCAGGCCTTCTTGCCGGCCAGCGCGCGGCGCAGCGGCTCCATCTTGCGCACGCCGCAGCAGGCCTTGCGCAGTTCGACCGAGTCGTAGAAGGCGTTGATGCCGTGGGTGCGGACGTACTGCTCGACCGCGCTCGAGTCGGGAAAGAAGACCTTGAGCTTGGTCGCGTAGCGCTGCTCGACCTCGCCAATCAGCGTGTAGGTCTCGGCCGGCAGGCGGCCGGTGTCGAGCGAGAAGATCTCGATCGGCAGCTTTTCGCGCAGGATCAGGTCGGTGAGCACCATGTCCTCCGCGCCGAAGCTGTTGGCGAAGGTGAGTTCGCCATTGGCGCCAAGTTCGGTCACGGCGGCGCGCAGGAATTCGAGCGCGGCCGCTGCCTTGTCAGCCACCGCGGCGCGCAGCGCTTCGGTCAGCTCGGGGCGGGTAGCAGGGTTGGTCGCGGCCGGGCGCAGCAGGGAGACGGCGGCGTTCATGCCTGTGCCTTTTGCGCAGCGGGGCGGGGTTGACGGCGGAACAGGGGTTCCGGGCGGTCGACCGCGCCCTGGTAGGGCTCGGAGAAAGTCCGCAGGCTGGCGAGTGCCGCCTCGAGCTGGGCGGTGGTGTATTTGCCTGCGGCGGGCTGCAGGCTGTCGAAGCCGCAGCGCGTGAGGTAGAAGAACTGGTCGCGCAGCACGTCGCCGATCGCGCGCAGCTCGCCGCCATAACCGTAGCGGCTGCGCAGCAGCGCAGCGATCGAGTAGCCGCGCCCGTCGGCGAACTTCGGGAAATCGACCGCGATCAGCTGCAGCCGGCTCAGGTCGGATTCGATCGACGCAGGGTCGTCGCTGCCGGCCAGCCACACGCCGAGCACACCGGCGTCCGCGTGCGCTGCCAGCGTCTCGCGGCGCGCCAGCCACACTGCCAGCGGCACGATCACGCGGCCCGCCGGCAGCGCGACGGTCGCGGCGTCGTCGCCTTCGGCAAGGCGCAGCACGGTCCATTCGTCAGCGTGGATCTGACCGTTCTTGATGATCTCAGACATGGGCGGGGCTCCTCTCTTGCTTGCGTGCGTCGCGCTCGGCGTAGACGCGCGTCTTGAACGGCTCGATGCCGATGCGGCGGACGGTGTCGATGAAGCTTTCGTCCTCCTTGCGGTTGTCGACGAAGCTGCGGATCAGCGACTCGACGACGTCGGGCATCTCCGCCGCGGCGAACGAGGGGCCGATGACCTTGCCGAGCGAGGCGCCGTTGCCCTGCGCGCCGCCAATCGTGACCTGGTACCACTCCTCGCCGTTCTTATCGACGCCGAGCACGCCGATATGGCCGACGTGGTGGTGGCCGCAGGCGTTCATGCAGCCGGAGATGTTCAGCTCGAGCTCACCGATGTCGTGCAGGTAGTCGAGGTCATCGAAGCGGTCCTGGATGGCGAGCGCGATCGGGATCGACTTGGCATTGGCGAGCGAACAGAAGTCGCCGCCCGGGCAGGAGATGATGTCGGTCAGCAGGCCGATGTTGGGCGTGGCCAGGCCGACGTCGCGCAGCTGCTGCCACAGCTCGAACAGATCGGCTTCGCGCACGCTGGCGAAGGCGAGGTTCTGTTCGTGCAGCACGCGCACTTCGCCTTGCGCGTAGCGCTCGGACAGATCCGCGACCGCGTCGAACTGATCGGCCGTGATGTCGCCCGGGGCGATGCCGGCCGTCTTCAGCGACAGCACCACGCTCGCATAGCCGGACAGCTTGTGCGGCCGCACGTTGCGTTTCGCCCAATTGGCGAAAGCCTTGTCGTCCGCGAGGCGGGCGCGGTAGCCCTCATCGGCGGCCAGCGGTGCGAGCACCGGGTCGTCGAAGCGGCTGGCGACGCGATCGATCTCGGCCTGCGTCAGGGTGGACGGGCCGTCCTTCAGGTGAACGAACTCGGCCTCGACCTGGCGCGCGAACTCTTCCACGCCCAGCGCCTTCACCAGGATCTTGATGCGCGCCTTGTAGGCGTTGTCGCGGCGGCCGTGCAGGTTGTAGACCCGCAGCACCGCCTCGCAGTAATTGAGGATCTGCTGCCACGGCACGAAGCTCGCGACTTCCTCGCCCAGGATAGGGGTGCGGCCCAGGCCGCCGCCCACCAGCACGCGGAAGCCGATGTTGCCGGCGGCGTCACGCTTGAGCTCCAGCCCGATGTCGTGGATCTGGATCGCGGCGCGGTCGTCGGTTGCGCCATTCACCGCGATCTTGAACTTGCGCGGCAGGTAGGCGAATTCCGGATGGAAGGTGCTCCATTGGCGCACGATCTCGCACCACGGGCGCGGATCGATGTACTCGTCGGCCGCAACGCCGGCGAAGGGGTCGGAGGTGACGTTGCGGATGCAGTTGCCGGACGTCTGGATGGCGTGCATCTGCACGCTGGCGAGCAGGCCGAGGATCTCGGGCACGTGCTCGAGCTTGGGCCAGTTGAACTGCAGGTTCTGGCGCGTGGTGAAGTGGCCGTAGCCGCGGTCGTACTTGCGCGCGATGTGGGCGAACATGCGCAGCTGTTCGGCGCGCAGGTTGCCGTAGGGCACCGCGATGCGCAGCATCGGCGCGTGGCGCTGGATGTAGAGGCCGTTCTGCAGGCGCAACGGGCGGAACTCGTCCTCGCTCAGCTCACCCGCAAGGTAACGGGCGGTCTGGTCGGCATACTGCGCCACCCGCTCGTCCACGATGCGCTGGTCGTATTCGTCGTATTGGTACATTGCGTCTCTCTGTCTAAGTTCGAGTGTTCTTCGTCGTCGGCGACCGGGGTGCGCCCTCAGTGGCTGATCAGCTTGGCGCCGACCAGCACCAGCATCGTCGCCAGGATGGGGCGCAGGATGCGGTCGGGTACCTTGGTGGAAATGTGGCTGCCGATCCAGATGCCCGGCAGCGAACCGATCAGCAGGCTGCCCAGCAGCGACCAGTCGACGCTGCCCAGCATCCAGTGACCCATGCCTGCGACTGCCGTCAGCGGCACCGCATGGGCGATGTCCGAGCCGACGATGCGCAAGGCAGGCATCGCCGGGTACAGGAAAAAGAGCGCGGTGACGCCGAGCGCGCCGGCCCCCACCGAGGAGATCGACACCAGTGCGCCGAGCACCGCGCCGGTCAGCACCGTCAGCCGCGCGGTGCGCGCCGGGTTCGGCGTGTCGCCGAAATGGCGGCGCGCGTACGCCTGGATGTGCTTGCGCAGGATCAGCGCGACCGCCGTCAGCAGCAGGGCGAAGCCGAGCGCCACCTTGATCAGGCTGGCGGCGCCGTCGATGCCGCCCGGCGCGAACCGGTGCACCAGCACCAGCGTCAAGGCTGCGGCCGGGATGCTGCCGGTGGCGAGCAGGCGGGTGATCTTCCAGTCCACCGTGCCTTTCAGTCCGTGAGCGAGCGTGCCTCCGGCCTTGGTGATGGCGGCGTAGAGCAGGTCGGTGCCCACGGCCACCGACGGATGGATGCCGAACATCAGCACCAGCAGCGGCGTCATCAGTGAGCCGCCGCCCACGCCGGTGAGGCCGACGATGGCACCGACCGAGAAGCCCGCGACGGTGTAAGCAAAATCCATGAACGGTTCCTTTGTAATGGCGCGCATCCTAAATCCGTTGGTTAGCGCAACAAAGGTGATAAGCGTTAGACTTTAAGAACTAATGGTTATTAGTGGTGCAGCACGCGCCGACCGGTCATGAATCTCCAGCAACTGCGTTACATCCACGAAGTCGCGCGCCGTGGCCTGAATGTCTCGGACGCGGCCGATGCGCTGTTCACTTCACAACCCGGGGTGTCGAAGCAGATCCGCCTGCTCGAGGCGGAACTGGGCGTCGAGATCTTCGCCCGCCACGGCAAGCGGCTGGTGGCGGTCACCGAGCCCGGTCGCGCGGTGCTTGCCATCGCCGAGCGCATGCTGCGCGACATGGACAACCTGCAGCAGGTCGGGCAGGAGTTTTCCAACGAGTCCGCAGGAACACTTTCGGTCGCTACCACCCACACCCAGGCGCGCTACGTGCTGCCGCGGGTGGTGAGGGACTTCCTGCAGCGCTACCCGAAAGTGCGCCTCGAACTGCACCAGGGCAATCCGCAGCAGGTGTGCGACATGGTGCTCAACGGCAGCGCCGACATCGCCATCGCGACCGAGGCGATCGCCGACAGCCCAGAACTGGTGATGCTGCCCTGCTACCAGTGGAACCGCTGCGTCGTCGCCACGCCGCGCCACCCCATCCTGCGCGAGCAGCCGCTGACGCTGGAGGCGATCGCGCGCTACCCGCTGATCACTTACGACGACGCCTTCACCGGCCGCGGCCAGATCAACAAGGCCTTCCTTGGTCGCGGCCTGCGGCCCAACGTGGTGCTGACCGCGATCGACTCGGACGTGATCAAGAAGTACGTGGAGATGGATCTGGGGATCGGCATCCTCGCGCGCATGGCCTACGATCCCGAGGAGGATCGCAAGCTCGGCATGATCGACGCCAGCCATCTGTTCGAGTCCAGCACGACGCGCATCGGCATCCGCCGCAACGCCTGGCTACGCGGCTTCGTCTATGCCTTCATCGAGCTTTTCGTGCCCTCGCTGACGCGCCGCGTCGTCGAGGCGGCGCGCAGCGGCGGCGGCACCGACGCGGGGCTGTGAATTCGCCAGATGCAGAAACCGGGCACGACGTTCCTCCCCCTTCAAGGGGGAGGGCAGGAGGGGGATGGGGCTCGGCCGCGCTCAGTACTCCCAGAAGATGCGCTGCAGATCCTTGGCGTCGCGCGCCTTGGTCAGCGCGACTGCGGCGAGGATGCGGGCCTTCTGCGGGTTGAGGTCGTGGGCGACGACCCAGTCGTACTTGTCGTCCGGCTGCTCGGCGTTGCGGATCACGAAACCGCCGCCGGTCACACGCGCCGAGCGGATGATGTGCAGCCCCTGGCCACGCAGTTCCTGCAGGGCGGGCACGACCTGTTTCGCCACCGAGCCGTTGCCCGTTCCCGCATGGATGATGGCCTTGGCGCCAGCCTGCGCGAAGGCGCGATAGGCGGTGTCGGAGACGTTGCCGTAGCCATAGGCGATCTCGACCGGCGCGAGCGTGCTGATCTGGTCGATGTCGAACTCGGAATTGACGGTGTGCCGCTTCACCGGCTGGCGGAACCAGTAGGTCTTGCCCTCGACCACCATGCCCAGCGCGCCCCACGGGCTCTTGAAGGCTTCGGTGCGGATGTTGATCATCTTCGAGACGTCGCGCCCCGCGTTGATCTCGTCGTTCATCGCCACGAGCACGCCCTTGCCGCGCGAATCTGCGCTGCGCGCCACGGCGACCGCGTTGTACAGGTTGAGCATGCCATCGGCCGACATCGCCGTGCCGGGACGCATCGAACCCACGACGACGATGGGTTTGTCGCTGCGGACGACCAGGTTCAGGAAGTAAGCTGTTTCCTCGATCGTGTCGGTGCCGTGGGTGATCACGATGCCATCGACGTCGGCCTGCTTGGTCAGCTCGCTGACGCGCTTGCCGAGTTGCAGCAGGTGTTCGTTGGTGAAGCTCTCTGACGCGATCTGGAAGACCTGCTCGCCGCGCACGTTGGCCAGGTCCTTGAGTTCCGGCACGCCGGCGATCAGCTTGTCCACCGGTACCTTGGCCGCCTGGTAGGTGGCGCTGTTGGCCGCTGTCGCGCCGGCGCCGGCGATGGTGCCACCGGTGGCCAGGATCACCACGTTGGCGAGGCGGGTGTCGGTCGGCGTCTCGCGCGCCTGCACCCCGCCGGGCAGCAAGAGCGCAATGGCCGCGAGGCCGGGCACGATGCGTTGCAGGAACTTCATGGTCGTCTCCTCGGGGTGGGGCCGGCCGTGCGGCCGGTCAAAAGCGCGTTCTGGGACAGGGCCGAACCGTCAGTGCTGCAGGATCTTGGCGAGGAAGCTCTGCGCGCGTTCCGAGCGCGGCTTGCCGAAGAAGTCGTCCTTCGCCGCGTCCTCGACGATGGCGCCGCGGTCCATGAAGATCACGCGGTGGGCGACCTTGCGCGCAAAGCCCATCTCGTGCGTGACGCACATCATCGTCATGCCTTCGCGGGCGAGCTCGACCATGACGTCGAGCACCTCGTTGATCATCTCGGGGTCGAGCGCCGAGGTGGGTTCGTCGAACAGCATGCAGATCGGGTCCATCGCCAGCGCGCGCGCGATGGCCACGCGTTGCTGCTGGCCGCCCGAGAGCTGCCCGGGAAACTTGTCGGCGTGCGCCTTGAGGCCGACGCGGTCGAGCAGCTTGAGCCCCTTGGCCCTGGCCTCGTCGCGTCCGCGGCCGAGAACCTTGATCTGGGCGATTGCCAGGTTGTCGGTGATCGTCATGTGCGGGAACAGCTCGAAGTGCTGGAACACCATGCCCACCTGCGAGCGCAGCTTGGGCAGATTGGTCTTCGGGTCTTCCACCGGGGTGCCATTCACCACGATGCTGCCCTGCTGGAAAGGCTCGAGCGCATTGACGCACTTGATCAGGGTCGACTTGCCCGAACCGGACGGGCCGCACACGACCACGACCTCGCCCTTCTTGACCTCGGTGGTGCAGTCGGTCAGCACCTGGAAGCTGCCGTACCACTTGGAAACGTTCTTGATCTCGATCATCGGTGGAGTCCCCCGGAGTCAGCGGATGATGGCGATGCGGGCCTGCAGCCGCTTCACCAGCCGCGACAGTGCAAAGCAGATGACGAAATAGACGACGGCGACGGTGGTGTACATCTCCACCGGGCGCAGGTCGCGCTGGGTGATCTTGTCGGCCGCGCCGAAGAAGTCCGTGGCGCCGATCGCATACACCAGCGACACGTCCTGGAACAGCACGATGGTCTGTGTGAGCAGCACCGGCAGCATGTTGCGGAAGGCCTGCGGCAGCACCACCAGGCGCATCGTCTGGCCATAGGTGAAGCCGAGCGCATAGCCGGCGCCGACCTGCCCGCGCGGTACCGATTGGATGCCGGAGCGCATGATCTCGGAGTAGTACGCCGCCTCGAAGATCGTGAAGGTGAAGTAGGCCGAATTCTCCGCGCCGATCGGGATCATCTTGCCGGTGACGAACTGCAGCAACAGCGGCAGGATCAGATACACGGCCAGGATCACCTGCACCAGCGGCACGCTGCGGAAGAAATTCACGTAGCCCGCGGCGAACCACTGCAAGGGCTTGATCGAGGACAGGCGCATCAGCGCCAGAATGGTGCCGAGGACGATGCCGCCGATCATCGCGGTGATCGTCACCTGCACCGTATAGCGCAGACCCTCGGCGAGGAAGCGCCAGTTGTCGGCGATGATGCCGAAGTCGAAATCGCCCATGATCACTTTCCTCCGGTGCCGGCGATCAGGCCGGGTACGCGCGTGCGCTTCTCGACGAAGGCCAGCAGCCGGTTCATCAGGAAGGCCAGCGTGAAGTAGGCGAGCGTCACGACGATGGTGATCTCCAGCACCTGCGAGGTCTTCTCGATGATCTGCTTGTACTGGAAGTAGAGCTCGAGGATGCCCACTGCGTAGGTCACCGCCGAGTTCTTGAAGATGTTCATCGCCTCGGACGTGAGCGCCGGCAGCACGATGCGGTAGGCCATCGGCAGGCGCACGTGGCGATACGTTTGCCACTCGGTGAAGCCCAGCGCCAGGCCGGCGAAGCGCTGGCCGCGGGGCAGGGCGTTGATGCCCGACTTCACCTGTTCAGCGATGCGCGCTGCGGTGTAGAGGCCCAGCCCCACGACCGCGGTGACGATGTAGGGCAGATCCTGCTTCATCCAGATGCCGATGCTGTTGGGAACGAGCTCGGGTACGACGAAGAACCACAGAAAGAGCTGGATGATGAGCGGGATGTTGCGGAAGACGTCCACATAGGTGTCGCCGATCGCGACCAGCCAGCGCGAGGGCGTGGTGCGCATCACCCCGAGCACCGAGCCCAGCAGCAGCGCCACCACGAGCGAGGCGAGCGACACGGCCGTCGTCCAGCCGAGGCCGGAAACGATCCACTCGTAGTACTTGAGGCCGTCGTCGGCCTCCTGGAAGAAGAATTGCCAGTCCCAGTGGTAGTTCATGCGCGTCCCCGGGTGTCTGGCGGCGCTCGCGCGCCGCCTGCGCCGGCCACCGAAGCCGGCAGAAAGATGGGGCTGCCGTGCGGACAGCCCCTGCTCGTTACTCCACGCCCTTGTCCGTCGGCGTCGCGAAAGCGGCCTTCAGCACCGGGCTCATCGGGAAGTTCAGGTTCACGTTGCGCGGCGGGATCGGGTTCATGAACCACTTGGTGTAGAGCTTCTCGGCCTCACCCGACTTCATCAGGCCGGTCAGCGTCTTGTCGATCAGGGCCTTGAACGGCGCATCGTCCTTGCGCAGCATCACGCCATAGGGCTCGTCGCGCAGCGATGGGCCGACGATGGCGAAGGCGTCGGGCGTCTTCGAGTTGGCGATCAGGCCGGCGATCAGGATGTCATCCATCACGAAGGCGGCGGCACGGCTGCTCTCGACCATCAGGAAGGAGTCGGCGTGGTCCTTGCCGTAGAGGTTCTTGACGTCGATGGCCTTGCCCTTCTCGTTCTGCTTGATGAGCGCGTCGGAGGTGGTGCCGGTGGTGGTGACGACCGGCTTGCCGTTCAGATCGCCGATGTCCTTCACGCCCGAGTCCTTGCGCACGCCCATGCGCACGCTGGTGATGAAGTAGGCCACGCTGAAGCCCACCTGCTGCTGGCGTGCGATGCTGTTGGTGGTCGATCCGCACTCCATGTCGATGGTGCCGTTCTGCATCAGCGGGATGCGGTTCTGCGACGTCACTGCCTGGTACTTCACCTCCAGGTTGGGCATCTTCAGCTCGGACTTCACCGCATCGATGACCTTGGCGCACAGATCCATCGCATAACCGATCGGCTTCTGGTTGGCGTCGAGGTAGGAAAAAGGCACCGAGGATTCGCGGTGGCCGACGGTGATCGCGCCGGCTTCCTTGATCTTCTGCAGCGTGCCGCTGAGCTGCGCCTGGGCCGGCGCAGACAGACCGATGGTGGACAGGCAGAGGGCGAGGACGGTGAGGGACTTGCGCATGGACAGCCTCCAGTCGTGATCGAAACGTTCGAGACGGTAGAATCCGTGGCAACAGCATCGCACAAAATGCTGGCTGACCGGAATTGCGGTGAATACGATCTTGCAGCGCGGGGCCGGCGTGTCTCAGTGGTCTGCGCAGCGGAGGATGTCACGGCCGCCGCGGCGGCACATGCCTATAGTCTGGTCCGTCCCCGGATTTTTGGATCGAACATGAACAACAAGCTTGGCCAGGCGCTCGCGCGTGCAACGCTGGCCCTGTCGCTCGGCCTCGCGTCGCCGCTGGTCTTCGCCGACGCCGCCGCAGCGAGCCGCTATTACGAAGATGGCCTGTCGCGCTACCAGAAGCAGGACGTCGCGGGCGCGGTCATCCAGTTGAAGAACGCGCTGCAGCAGGATCGCAACATGCTGGCGGCGCACCTGCTGCTGGCGCAGGCCTATCTGCAGCAGGGCGACATCGGCCCCGCCGAAGTCGAGTTCAGCGAAGCGCTGCGGCTCGGCGTCAACCGTGCCGAGGTGGCGGTGCCGCTGGCACGCATCTACCTGCTGCAAGGCCGTCCAGCCAGGCTCATCGAGGCGGTCCCGGCCGAGGGCTTGCCGCCTGGCGTGCGCCTGGAGGTGCTCACCCTGCGCGGCTCGGCGTATGCGGCGCTGGACAAGCGCGCCGAGGCCGAGCGCAGCTTCGCCGACGCGCGCGCCATCGACCCCGCCTCGCCAGTGCCGCTGGTGGGCGAGGTGCCGATGCTGATCGCCGCCGGGCGCATGGACCTCGCCCGCGAACGCGCGACCAAGGCGGTGCAGCTCGGGCCGACCCACGCGGGCGCCTACAACGTACGTGCCTCCGTCGCCCATGCGACAGGCGACATCGCCGCGGCGCTGAAGGACTACGAGCGCGCAATCGAACTCCAGCCCGGTCTCGTCGATGCGCGCATCGCGCGCGCGGGCATCTTGGTCGATCTCGGGCGGGATGCCGAGGCGCGCACCGATCTTGAGTCGATTGCCAAGGATGGGCCGGTCGAGCCACGGGCCTCCTACCTGCTCGCCCTGCTGGCGAGTCGGCGTGGGGATTCTGCCGAGGCCGCGCGAAACCTCGAGGAGGCTGCACGGCTCGTCGATTCGCTCCCTGCCGAATGGATCGCGGGACACGAACCCTTGTTGATGGTGGGTGCGTTGGCGCACCACG
>JAFLDS010000028.1 GCA_017302295.1 Thauera sp.
GTTTGCCAAGCCGACCGTGGATGTCGATGCGCTCAGGAAGCACAAGGACGGCGTGATCGGCAAGCTCACCGGCGGCCTGTCGGGCATGGCCAAGGCGCGCAAGGTCGATGTGATCCGCGGCTACGGCAGCTTCCTCGATCCGCATCATCTGGAAGTCGAGGAGACCACCGGCAGCGCCCAGGACAAGACCGGCGCGAAGAAGGTGGTGAAGTTCAGGCACTGCATCATCGCCGCCGGGAGCGCCGCGGTGCACCTGCCCTTCATCCCGAAGGACCCGCGTATCGTCGATTCCACCGGCGCGCTCGAGCTGCGCCAGGTGCCGCAAAAGATGCTGGTGATTGGCGGCGGCATCATCGGCCTGGAGATGGCCACGGTGTACTCGACGCTCGGTGCGCGCATCGACGTGGTCGAGATGCTCGACGGCCTGATGCAGGGCCCGGATCGCGACGCCGTGAAGGTGTGGGAGAAGCAGAACGCCCACCGCTTCGACAAGATCATGCTGAAGACCAAGACCGTCGGCGTCGAAGCCCGGGACGATGGCCTGTACGTGAAGTTCGAAGGCGAAGGCGCCCCTGCCGAGCCGGTGAAGTACGACATGATCCTGCAGTCGGCGGGCCGTTCGCCCAACGGCAAGAAGATCGGCGCGGAGAAGGCGGGCGTGATCGTCGGCGAGCGCGGCTTCATTCCGGTGGACGCGCAGATGCGCACCAACGTGGCGCACATCTTTGCGATCGGCGACATCGTCGGCCAGCCCATGCTCGCCCACAAGGCGGTGCATGAGGCGCACGTGGCGGCCGAAGTCGCGGCCGGGGAGGCACAAGGCAAGGCGGAGCTTGCCCGGGCGGCCTTCGACGCCACCGTGATCCCGGGCGTGGCCTACACGCATCCGGAAGTGGCCTGGGTCGGCTACACCGAGGCGCAGGCCAAGGCCGAGGGCAAGAAAGTCGAGACCGCCAAGTTCCCGTGGGCCGCCAGCGGGCGCGCGATCGCCAACGGCGCCGACTACGGCTTCACCAAGCTGATCTTCGATGCCGAGACCCACCGCGTGATTGGCGGCACCATCGTCGGGCCGTCGGCCGGCGACATGATCGGCGAAGTGTGCCTGGCCATCGAGATGGGCGCGGACGCGGTCGACATCGGCAAGACCATCCACCCGCACCCGACCCTGGGCGAGACCGTGGGCATGGCTGCCGAAGTCGCCCACGGCAGTTGCACCGACCTGCCGCCGATGCGCAAGAAGTAAGGCTCCGCCCCCCAACCCCAACCCCAACCCCAACCCTCCGATACCAGACCGGCATCTGCCACTCATAACAAGGGGGGCGAAGGTCAGATTGTCATTCAACGAGAAAGGAAACGGACCATGGAAGACGTCGTCATCGTTGCCGCCGCGCGCACTGCTGTTGGCAAGTTCGGAGGTGCCCTCGCAAAAGTCGCTGCACCTGATCTGGGTGCCACCGTCATCAAGGCCTTGCTGGAACGCGTCGGCATCAGTGGAGACATGGTCGACGAGGTCATTCTCGGCCAGGTACTGACCGCCGGCGGCGGCCAGAATCCGGCGCGTCAGGCGGTGATCAAGTCCGGCCTGCCGATCGGCGTGCCGGCTTTCGTTGTCGGCAAGGTCTGCGGCTCGGGCCTCAAGGCCACACATCTGGCCGCGCAGGCCATCCGTTGCGGCGATGCGGACATCGTCATCGCCGGCGGCCAGGAGAACATGAGCGCCTCGCCGCACGTGGTCATGGGATCGCGCGACGGCCAGCGTATGGGCGATTGGAAGATGGTCGACACGATGATCAACGACGGTCTGTGGGATGCCTACAACCACTACCACATGGGCACCACGGCCGAAAACGTTGCCGAAAAATACGGCATCTCGCGAGAGGAGCAGGATGCCTTCGCCGCTGCATCCCAGCAGAAGGCCGAGGCCGCGCAAAAGGCCGGCCGCTTCAAGGACGAGATCGTCCCTGTGGAGATCGTCAGCCGCAAGGGCAGGGTGGTGTTCGACACCGACGAATTCGTCAAGCACGGCACGACGGCCGAATCGCTCGCCGGCCTCAAGCCCGCGTTCGACAAGGCAGGGTCGGTGACGGCCGGCAACGCCTCGGGGATCAACGACGGCGCTGCCGCGGTGCTGATGATGTCCGCGAGCAAGGCGAAGGCGCTCGGCCTCCAGCCGCTCGCCCGCATCGCCGCCTACGCCTCCGCCGGCCTCGAACCCACGATCATGGGCATGGGCCCGGTGCCCGCCTCGAAGCTGTGCCTGCACAAGGCCGGCTGGACGGCCGACCAGCTCGACCTCATGGAGATCAACGAAGCCTTCGCGGCGCAGGCCTGCGCGGTAAACAAGGAAATGGGCTGGGACACCAGCAAGATCAACGTCAATGGCGGCGCGATCGCGATCGGGCACCCGATCGGCGCATCCGGATGCCGCGTGCTGGTCACGCTGATCCACGAAATGATTCGGCGCGATGCACGCCGTGGCCTCGCCTCGCTCTGCATCGGCGGCGGTATGGGCGTCGCACTTGCCATCGAACGCTGAATCCAATCCTGAACGACGCGACTGAGGAGACGAACATGAGCAATGCACGTGTGGTGCTGGTTACGGGTGGCATGGGTGGCCTGGGTGAGGTCATCTCCACCAAGATGTCCGCGGCAGGTTACCGGGTGGCCGTTACGTATTCGCCCGGAAATACGAAACATGCGGAGTGGGTCGCCGACATGAAGGCAAGGGGGCACGACATTCTCGCTGTGCCTTGCGACGTCGCCGATCTCGAATCATGTACCAAGGCCGTGGCCGAGGTGCGGGAGAAGGTCGGCGAGGTCGATGTGCTGGTTAACAACGCGGGTATCACGCGCGACATGACCTTCAAGAAGATGGACAAGGTCAACTGGGACGCGGTGCTGCGTACCAACCTCGACAGCCTGTTCAACATGAGCAAGCAGGTGGTCGACGGCATGACCGAGCGCGGCTGGGGCCGCGTCATCAACGTGTCCTCGGTCAATGGCAGCAAGGGTGCGTTTGGGCAGACCAACTACTCGGCAGCCAAGTCCGGCGTGCATGGTTTCACCAAGGCGCTGGCGCTCGAGGTGGCGAAGAAGAACGTCACGGTCAACACCATCTCCCCCGGCTATATCGGCACGAAGATGGTCATGGCCATCCCGAAGGAAGTGCTGGACAGCAAGATCCTGCCGCAGATTCCGCTGGGGCGCCTCGGCAAACCGGAGGAGGTGGCCGGCCTGATCATCTACCTGGCATCAGAGGAGGCCGCCTTCGTCACCGGCGCCAACATCGCCATCAACGGCGGACAGCACATGCAGTGAGGTATGTGGGCCCGGGCTTCGCCAGCACACGCGCCACGTCTGCGAGTGCGATTGGCCATGGCGTCTGTCGGAGCTCATTCGGCTTGCTCGGCTTGAACGCACGCACTGCTTCGCCAAAAAAACAGAACAGGGAGAACCCGATGCAAACATCCATGGCTCATGGAACCACGCTTTGTGGAACCCGCGTGACGCCCAAGTTCGCGAGAGCGCCGATACCGACAGCTCGAAGCCGCGGGCTGCGCAGCGAGGCTTGCCGCTCGGCGCAGCCGCCCCTGCAAGGTCAATCGATTGAGGAGTCGAAGCCATGAGTTTGTTGATCGGAATTCCAAAGGAAACCTTCGCTGGTGAAAAACGCGTGGCGACCGTTCCCGAGGTCGTGGTGAAGCTCGTCAAGCTGGGTTTTGCCGTCGCGGTCGAAAGCAGCGCCGGAGAAGCGGCGAACTTTGCCGACGAGGACTACCGCGCCGCGGGCGCCGAGGTATTTCCCGGCGCCGCCGACGTCTGGGCACGGGCCGACATCGTATTCAAGGTGCGCCCGCCTACGCTGGAGGAAGTCGCCATGCTGCGCGAAGGCGCGACGCTGGTTGGCTTCGTGTGGCCGGCGCAGAACCCCGAGCTGATGCAGGCGCTGCAGGCCAGACGCGCCACGGTGCTCGCCATCGACTGTCTGCCGCGGCAACTGAGTCGCGCGCAGAAGATGGACGCGCTGACCTCGATGGCCGGCATCAGCGGCTACCGTGCGGTGATCGAGGCCGCGAACGCCTTCGGCCGCTTCTTCAACGGTCAGGTCACCGCCGCCGGCAAGATCCCGCCGGCCAAGGTCTTCATCGCCGGCGTGGGCGTGGCGGGTCTCGCTGCCATCGGCACGGCTGCCAACCTGGGCGCGATCGTGCGCGCCAACGATACCCGCGCCGAGGTCGCCGATCAGGTCGTGTCGCTGGGTGGCACCTTCGTCAAGGTCGACTACGAAGAGGAAGGCTCGGGCGGTGGCGGCTACGCCAAGGTGATGAGCGAAGGTTTCCAGGCCGCGCAGCGCGACATGTACGCGCGCGAGGTGAAGGATGCCGACATCGTCATCACCACCGCGCTGATCCCGGGCAAGCCGGCGCCCAAGCTGATCACCGCCGACATGGTCAAGACCATGAAGCCAGGCAGCGTGATCGTCGACCTGGCGGGCGAACAGGGCGGCAACTGTGAACTCACCGTGCCCGGCGAGGCGGTGGTGCGCCACGGCGTCACCATCGTCGGCTACACCGATCTGGTCAGCCGCCTGGCGAAGCAATCCTCTACCCTGTATTCGAACAACCTGCTGCGCCTCACCGAGGAGCTGTGCAAGGCCAAGGACGGCAACATCGTCATCAACTTCGAGGACGATGCGATCCGTGGTCTCACCGTCATCAAGGCCGGCGAACTGACTTGGCCCGCCCCGCCGCCAAAGCTGCCGGCCGCCGCGGCCAAGCCGAAGGCCGACGCCACGCCCATCACCGCCCCCAAAGGGCACGGCCACGGCGCCAGCGAGCCGATGTCGGTCAAGTCGCTGGCGATCGTGTTCGGCGTCGGTGCGCTGCTGTTCCTGCTGGTCGGGATGTACGCGCCGGCCAGCTTCCTGTCGCACTTCACGGTGTTCGTGCTGGCCTGCTTCGTCGGCTACATGGTGGTGTGGAACGTCACGCCTTCGCTGCACACACCGCTGATGAGCGTGACCAACGCGATCTCGTCGATCATCGCGATCGGTGCGCTGGTGCAGGTGGCGCCGCCGCTGGCCGACAGCGTGACAGACCGACCCGACACCCTGATCCTGTTCCTGGCCTTCTTCGCGCTCGCACTCACGGCCGTCAACATGTTCGGCGGCTTCGCGGTAACGCGTCGCATGCTGGCGATGTTCCGCAAATAAGGAGTCGACAATGACCTCAAGCATGGCCACTGTCTCGTACATCGGCGCCACCATCCTCTTCATCCTCAGCCTGGGCGGCCTCGCCCACCCCGAAAGCGCGCGCCGCGGCAACCTGTTCGGCATGATCGGCATGGCGCTGGCGGTGACCGCCACCGTCCTCGGGCCGCAGGTCACCGCCGGCGGCGTCCCCTGGATCATCATCGCGCTCCTCATCGGCGCCGGCGTCGGCCTTTACGCCGCCAAGAAGGTGCAGATGACGCAGATGCCGGAGCTCGTCGCGCTGATGCACAGCCTGGTGGGCCTGGCCGCCTGCCTGGTGGGTTTTGCGAGCTATGTGGACACCGCGACCGTGTTCCCCACCGCGGCCGAGAAGACGATCCACGAGGTAGAGATCTACATCGGCATCTTCATCGGTGCGCTCACGTTCTCCGGTTCGCTGGTCGCCTTCGGCAAGCTCTCCGGCAAGATCGGCGGCAAGCCGCTGCTGCTGCCGGCGCGCCACATGCTCAACCTGTTCGGCGTGGTAATGGTGGTCCTGCTCGGACGCTGGTTCCTGAACACGCACTCGATCGGCATCGGCATGGCGCTGCTGCTGGTGATGACCGTGATCGCGCTGCTGCTGGGCATCCACATGGTGATGGCGATCGGCGGTGCCGACATGCCGGTGGTGGTCTCGATGCTCAACAGCTACTCGGGCTGGGCGGCCGCGGCCACCGGCTTCATGCTCAGCAACGACCTGCTCATCGTGGTGGGCGCGCTGGTCGGCTCTTCGGGTGCGATCCTGTCCTACATCATGTGCCGGGCGATGAACCGCAACTTCATCAGCGTCATCGCCGGCGGCTTCGGCTCCGGCGGCGGGACGCCGGCAGCGGCGGGTGCGGCGGAGCCGCAAGGTGAGGTCCAGCCGATCAGCGCGGTGGATACAGCGGAGCTGCTGCGCGACGCGAAGAACGTCGTCATCGTGCCCGGTTACGGCATGGCGGTGGCGCAGGCGCAGCACGTGGTGTGCGAGATCGTCAAGATCCTGCGCGACAAGGGCGTGACCGTGCGCTTCGCCATCCACCCCGTGGCCGGTCGCATGCCCGGGCACATGAACGTGCTGCTGGCCGAAGCGAAAGTGCCCTACGACATCGTGCTCGAGATGGACGAGATCAACGCGGACTTCCCGGACACCGACGTCGCCATTGTGATCGGCGCGAACGACATCGTGAACCCGGCCGCCCAGGAAGACCCGGGCAGCCCGATCGCCGGCATGCCGGTGCTGGAAGTATGGAAGGCGAGGACCTCGATCGTGATGAAGCGCAGCATGGCGTCGGGCTACGCCGGGGTGGACAACCCGCTGTTCTACAAGGAGAACAACCGCATGCTGTTCGGCGACGCCAGGAAGATGCTCGACGAGGTGCTGGGTGCGCTGAGCGCCTGATCGACAAGCCGTACCGACGCTGGAAGCGTCCGAATCGTCGCCCTGTGCACGCCGATCCGGACGACCGATTCACAACAACTCAAAGAGATTGCGAAGGGAGACAAATCATGACGCTCGGCCTGCAAGCACTGTTGGCATTCATACCGATATGCCTCTCCGGCCTCCTTCTCATCGGACTCGGGTGGTCGGCCAAGCGTGCCATGCCCCTGGTCTACTTCGTGACCGCGGCGATCGCGTTGCTCGCCTGGGGCGTGAGCCTCAACCGTATCGCGGCGGCCACGCTCGAGGGGCTGATCATCACGGTCCAGGTGCTGTGGATCATCTTCGGCGCGCTGCTGCTGCTGAACACCCTGAAGCACTCGGGCGGCATCGCCAGCATCCGCAGCGGGTTCGCGCGCATCAGTCCTGATCGACGCGTGCAGGTCATCCTCATCGCGTGGTTGTTCGGATCGTTCATCGAGGGTGCGTCCGGCTTCGGGACACCGGCCGCCGTGGCCGGCCCGCTGATGGTGGCGGTCGGCTTTCCGGCGCTGTCGGCGGTGATGTTCGGGATGATCATCCAGTCGACGCCGGTCTCCTTCGGCGCCGTCGGTACGCCATTGATCGTCGGCGTGCAGGGCGGCCTTCAGCGCGAGGCGATGACCGCGGCACTGCAGGCGCAGGGGCAGGACTGGACGGCCTTCTTCAATCTGATCGTCGAGCGCGTCTCCTTGGGCCATGCCATCTGCGGCACGCTGATCCCCGTGTTCTTGGTAATGTTCATGACGCGATTCTTCGGTCGCAACAAGTCGTGGGCCGAGGCCTTGCCGATCGTGCCGTTCGCGCTCTTCTCCGCATTCGCCTTCACCGTCCCGTATGCCCTGGCCGGCCGCTTTCTCGGGCCTGAGTTCCCGTCCTTGCTCGGAGGTCTGCTCGGCCTTACCGTGGTATCCCTCGCGGCGCGGGCCGGGTTCCTGGTGCCGAAGAAGAGTTGGGACTTCGCCGAGCCGAAGGAGTGGCCGGCCGAATGGATGGGCACCTTCGAAATGAAGATCGACCAGAACACGAGGAAAATCCCCATCTTCGTCGCCTGGCTGCCTTACCTGTTGCTTGCCCTGGTGCTGGTGCTCAGCCGCACGGTGGCACCCTTTAAGCAAGCGCTGCTGTCGGTGAGTTGGAGCGTACGCGACATCCTCGGCGAGCCGGGCATCAGCGGCAATTTCCAGCCCCTGTACCTCCCCGGCGGCGTACTGGTCGCCGTGTGCTTGGTGACGATCATTTTGCACAAGATGTACCTCCCTTCCTTCGGGAGGGCGGTCAAGGAATCCTCCTCCACGCTGCTGAGCGCCGGCTTCGTACTGGTGTTCACCGTGCCGATGGTCCGCATCATGATCCAGTCCGGCGTGAACGCGAACGAGTTCGCGAGCATGCCGATCTCGATGGCACTCTGGGTGGCATCAGCGGTCGGGGACATCTACCCGATATTCGCCCCGACGGTCGGCGCTCTCGGGGCCTTTCTTGCCGGTTCGAACACTGTGTCGAACCTGATGCTGAGCCAGTACCAGTACAGCGTTGCGCAGGCACTGGGCGTCAGCGGCGCAACAATGGTCGCAGCGCAGTCCATCGGAGCGGCGGCGGGCAACATGATCGCGATCCACAACGTGGTGGCCGCGTCGGCGACCGTGGGGGTCATGGGGCGCGAGGGGCAGATCCTGCGGCGCACCATCATCCCGACGATCTACTACGTGGCTCTTGCCGGAATACTGGCGATGCTGTCTATGCATGTATTGAACTTGGGCGACCCCTTGCTGAGCGTGAAATTGCCGTGAGTAACTGATCGTTGTAAGCACTATTACCCGAACTCGGCAATATTGACCGTAGCTGTGTGATCGCGCTTTGTCGGCAAGAGCCCAGCGCGGGCAGGGCGTCACGACTGCGCTGGGTTCTGATCGAATGTATGGAGCGTACGACTATGACCACTACCCTCAAACAGATAGGTGCCTTCTCGTCGCCACCGCGTGTCGGCCTCTTCGTCACCTGCCTGGTCGATGCGATGCGCCCCAGCGTCGGCTTCGCCACGCTCAAGCTGCTGCGCGATGCCGGATGCCGTGTCGAGGTACCGGACGCGCAGACCTGCTGCGGCCAGCCGGCTTTCAACAGCGGCGACACCGCCGACGCGGCAGTGCTCGCCCGCCATTTCATCGAGACCTTCGAGGGCTACGACTACGTCGTCGCGCCCTCCGGCTCGTGCGTCGGCATGACGCGGGCGCACTATGCCGAGGCCCTGGCGGACGATCCCGCCTGGGCAGAACGCGCCCGCCGGCTCGGCGAACGCACTTACGAACTCATGAGCTTCCTGGTGGACGTGATGCACTTCGCGCCCGCCGATGTGAAGCTCGACACCAGCTTCACCTACCACGACAGTTGCTCGGGCCTGCGCGAGCTCGGTGTGCACGACCAGCCGCGCGCCCTGCTCGACAAGGTGTCCGGGCTCACGCTGAAGCCGCTGGAAGGCAACGACGTGTGCTGCGGTTTCGGCGGCACCTTCTGCGTCAAGTATCCGGCGATCTCGAACGCGGTCGTCGGCGAGAAGGCCGACGCCATCGACCGCAGCGGCGCGAGCCTTCTGCTCGGTGGCGACCTCGGCTGCCTGATGAACATGGCCGGCAAGCTCAAGCGCAAGGGCTCGAGCGTGCGCAGCTTCCACGCCGCCGAGGTGCTGGCCGGCATGGCCGGCGGTCCGGCCATCGGCGAGGAGCGCTGAGCCATGCAGGAAGCAACCCTCTCCTTCAAGGCGCGCGCCAAGGAAGCACTGGCGGACCCGACGCTCAAGATCGCGATCGATCGCACCACCGGCACGGCCGAGCGCAAGCGCGCCGTGGCGATGACGCAGTTCCCGCAGTTCGAGGCCGCTCGCGAGCGCGGCAAGCGCATCAAGGACCACGTCATCGCGAACCTCGACCACTACCTGCTCGAGTTCGAACGCAACGCGATCGCCTCCGGCGCCAAGGTGCACTGGGCGAGGACGGCGGAAGAGGCCTCGCAGATCGTCGTGCGTCTGTGCAAGGAAGCCGGCGCCAAGCGTGTCACCCGCGTCAAGTCGATGCTCGGCGAAGAAATTGGCCTGCCGCATGCGCTCGACGAAGCGGGCATCGAGCGCGTCGAGACCGACCTCGCCGAACACATCGTGCAGCTCGGCGGCGACCGCCCCTCGCACATCGTGTGGCCGTCGATGCACCGCACGCGCGAGCAGGTCTCCGAGATGTTCAAGCGCCTGCACCGCGCACCGCACCAGGAAGAGACCATCGAGGCGATGGTTGACAGCGCGCGCCGCGAGCTGCGCGACAAGTTCCTGACCGCCGACGTGTCGATCTCGGGCGCGAACTTCCTCCTCGCCGACACCGGCGCCACCTGCACGGTGACCAACGAGGGCAACGCCGAACTCACCACCACCCCGCCGCGGGTGCACATCGTCACCGCCGGCATCGAGAAGCTCGTCCCCAGCATGGGCCACGCGATCGCCATGCTGCGCCTACTGGTGCGTTCGGCGACCGGGGCGGACGTCACCCAATACACCACCTTCCACTGCGGACCGAAGCAGACCGGTGATCGCGACGGGCCGGAAGAATTCCACATCGTGCTGGTCGACAACGGCCGCACCCGCATGCTGCGCGAAGGCATGAAGGACATGCTGCGCTGCATCCGCTGCGGCGCCTGCATGAACCACTGCGTGGTGTTCCGCCAGTTGGGCGGCCACGTTTATGGCGGCACCTACCCCGGCCCCATGGGCGCGGTGCTGACACCGATGTTCGATGGCCTGGAGCAATCACGCGACCTGCCGCACGCGTGCACGATGAACGGCAAGTGCCAGGAGGTGTGCCCGGTGGCGATCCCGCTGCCCACCCTGCTGCGCGGCTGGCGCGACCGCTCGTGGCGCGAGGGCCTGGAGCCCACCGCCGTCCGCTTCGGGCTGGGCATCCACACCTTCGTCGCGTCGCGCCCCCGGTTGTACCGGCTCGGCACGGCGATCGCGGTGCGCGTCATGCGCCTGTTCAATCGCGGTGGCCTCGTGAAGGGAATGCCCGGCCTGGGCGCATGGACCGCTTATCGCGAGTTTCCCGCACCAGCAAAGCGCACCTTCATGGAGATGTACAAGGATCAGGAGAAAGGCCAATGAGCGCACGCGACACCATTCTCAACGCCATCCGCGGCGGCCTCGGCAACACCGAGATCCATCCCATGGCCGTGCGCCGCGAGGCTGACGCGCTGTTGCAGGGCCTGCCGTCCATCCGCCCGCCGCTGCTGGAAGATGGCTTGGTGGACGCCTTCATCGCCCGTGTCACCAGCCCGAAGGTGGCCGCGACCGCCGAGCGCATCGCCAGCGCAAGCGAGTTGCCGGCGGCGGTCGGACGCTACCTCGAGGCGCGCGGACTGCCCGCTGTGGTCGCGCTGCAGCCCGCGGCGCCGCTGCAGGACCTGGACTGGTCGGGATTCGAGCTCCACGACGAGGTGGCGCCCGACGAGACGATCGCGATCGGCGTCGCGCGCTGGGGCATCGCCGAGACCGGCTCGCTGGTGTTTCACTCGGGCGCCGATACGCCGATCCTCGCCAACTTCCTGCCCCTGCATCACCTCGTCATGGTGCGGGCGGACACGATCCTCCCGTTCCTCGACGACTACGCCGCGGCCACCGCCGGCCAGCGCCCGCCGCGCAACGTCAACATCGTCACGGGGGCCAGCGGCACCACGGACATCGAGGGCAGCCTCGTGCTGGGGGCGCATGGCCCGCGTTTCCTGCACGTGGTGATCGTCGGAACGCCCGACAGCAGCGAATAAGTGAAGGCGTCGCACCAAGTCAGCTCTGTGCTGGTGCGGCATCAAGACGTCTCCACCCCAGTTTCATCGGCTCCCTCCTCCGGCCGGTGAAAACGAGGCGGCGCCGATGGGCTCCCCCCCCATGCAACAGGCGCCGCCTCACCTCTCCCCCGACAAATCCGATTGAAGGCGTAGCGATCGATCAAGACCGGAGCCGTCCCGTGTGTTTGCATCCGCAAGATGCGGGCGCGCCGCCAACCTTTCCTTTTCCCGAAGAGCGATGGGGGGACGAATCGGGTCAAACCTCGATGCTGATTTCCTCTCGCCCGTCACGCCGAGGAATGGCAGGTTGATGCCATGTTCTGCTGACTCCCCTCAGCAACATGCCCAGGTAGCCATGATCCCCGAGGCTACGGTGCGGTTCCGGCCGCGTTGATCACACCAGTTCGCACCGACATCCAAGCGCGAACGGCCATCGCCTGTCGATGGCGATGTCACCAAGCTGTTCCATCAACCCACCCGGGGGTTCCACACCTCCCGCGCCTGGGTCCGGTGTGTCTCCGCCTCATTGTTCTCAGGAGATTCACCATGACCACTTCCAACGAAAAGTCCTACTTCGATCTGCACATCACCGGCCTCGGGTATCTCAATCGCATCCGCGAAGTGAAGCCCAAGAAAGGCGATTCCTTCCTGGCCTGCGACATTGCAGCGCTCAATGGTCCCAGCGACGACGTCTCATATGTGCGTTTCGACGCACGTGTATCTGGATCGGAAGCGCAGCACCTGGTGCGCCGTTGCATCCAGGCAGTCGATGCCGAGAAGAAGGTGATGATCGGGTTCCGCCTCGGCGACCTGTGGACCGATACCTTCACCTACTCCAAGGGCAAGCGTGCTGGCGAGCAGGGGGTGAGCCTCAAGGCCCGCCTGCTGTTCGTCAGTTGGATCAAGGTCGACGGCAAGCTCGTCTACAAGGCCGAACCCAAGCCGACCGAGACCGACGAGCGGGACCTGGAGGAAAGTCTGACATCCGACGTAGCCGCCTCGCAGCAAGGCGCGGCTCCGGCGTCATCCGAGCCTGTCACCGAAGCTGCCGACGGCAACGCTGCCGACGCTCCTGCATGGGTCGTTGCCGAGTCGTTCTGATCCGCAAGGCACCATCCGCGGGGCCTCGTCCTCTCTTCGTCAGCAGGAGACCTTCATGATCACCATCCCTGGCCAACTGGCCATCAAGACCATCCACGGCCGCAACGGCGACTTCAACGTCGGCCGCCTGGCGACTTCGATCGGCGAGTTCGTCGTGAAGAACGCCGAACTCGATCAGTACCGCGAGGGCAAGTACGACGGTGATTTCGTCATCGTCGAGATTCGCCCCTCCACGTACAACGCCAACGGTCGCATGGTCATCGAGATCCGCGCCCACCTGGGCGGGATGGCGCTGTCCAACATCGACGCCCTGAGCTGCGACGAAGCTCGCCAGCTGAGTCCGCAGGAAGTCGATCCGATCGACGAGGAAGCGCCGCCGCCCGCGCCGACCTCGCCTCCGGCCAAGGCGAAGGCGAAGCAGCGAAGCGCGCGCGATCCTCTGGTCGATACCACGCCGTTCGGCAACGAACCGGCCGTCGCATCCCCCGAAGCATCTGTCGAGGTGGATGACATGGTGCTGTTCAGTGCGCTCTGGCCGCTGGGCAAGATCGTCAAGCTCGATGCCACCGTGGATCGCCGCGTCCTGCGTCAGCAACGCGACCGTCTCGGTGCGTTGGGCTACGAGTTCGCTCCGCTGTCCCAGGACTGGCATCTCGCCAAGGCCTGATCCCAACCGTCGCGTGAGCGGCGCTACACCACCCGCCGGGGTTCTTCCCCGGTGGGGCGGGACTCCGGTCTCTCATCCAAGGAGATCGCCATGCAACTCGCGTCCCGCTTTTCTCATCGCTCCCCGGTGCTGCGGTCGAATCATCCGTTGTCGGATGATCAGATTCGTGCCGTCGCGCCCTCCATCTTCGCGGACACCCCGCACGAAAGTCGCTCCGAGCGGTACAGCTACATCCCGACGGCGACTGTGCTGACCGAACTGCGCAAGGAAGGCTTCCAGCCGTTCATGGTGTGCCAGACCCACGTGCGCAACGAGGATCGCCGCGACTACACCAAGCACATGCTGCGCCTTCGCCATGCGAGCCAGATCAACGGCGACGAGGCGAACGAAGTCGTCCTGATCAACTCGCACGATGGCACGAGCAGCTACCAGATGCTGGCAGGCATGTTCCGCTTCGTCTGCCAGAACGGCTTGGTGTGCGGCGACACGTTCGCCGACGTGCGCGTGCATCACAAGGGCAACGTCATCGATCACGTGATCGAAGGGGCCTACGAAGTGCTACGTGGCTTCGAGCTGGTGCAGGACTCACGTGACGGCATGCGTGCCATCGCGCTCGATGACGGCGAGGCCGAAGTCTTCGCCAGATCGGCCCTGGTTCTCAAGTACGACGAACCCGGCAAAACCCTGCCGATTACCGAAAGCCAGATCCTGCGCCCCCGTCGTTTCGACGACAACCGTAAGGACCTTTGGTCTACGTTCAACCGGGTGCAGGAAAATCTCATCAAAGGAGGCCTGGCCGGCCGCAGCGGCAATGGGCGACAACAGCGCACACGGCCTGTCCAGGGCATTGACCAGATGTCCGGCTCAACCGGGCACTCTGGCTGCTTGCGGAGGGTCTGCGCAAGCTGAAAGCCTGACGTCCGAGCGGATCGTGTCCATCGCGGCATGGTCCGCTTTTTCTTTGCCGATCTGCGAGGTGGGCTTACGGCTTCGACCTTGGCGTGCCAGATGACGTCTGCAAAGTCGCGGTCTACTCACCGATCGTCAAGCTGCCAGCCGCTTCCTTTCCGACTGACAGCCTCGTGCTCGGCCCGACCCGACACCCACCGTCTCTCTCGATCGACGATCAACGGCCGCTATCGGAACGCGTTTCCCAATAGCGGCGTGCGGCCATTTGCTGCCACACATGGTAGTAGCAGAATCGTCATTCCAGCGACCGGTGAGCTCCGGAACCAGCCATAGAGCGAGCTGAGGCCAACGTGGCTCGTAAGTTGGCCGGCACTGCGCTCTTGAAGCCGATGCTCACCAGCTCTGCCGTCAGTGTCGGGCAAAAACCGCCGCGCTTCCGTCAAGCCCGACCAGGAGTGTCTCATAGGGTTGCGGGGTCGACGTCTCCATCCCCGGCGACCCCTGCGGCATGCCCGGCGTAGCCAGTCCGATGGCCTTTGGGGACTCGGAGAGAAGCCGTCGGATGTCGTCCGCAGGGACGTGCCCCTCGACGGAGTAGGAACCGACCTTGGCCGTGTGACACGAGCCGTATTGGTCCGGCATGCCCAGTGCCTCGCGGGCTGCGGGGACATTGTCGACGTCTTTCGTCACGACATCGAAGCCGTTCTTTCTCAGGTGCTCGACCCATTTCCCGCAGCACCCGCAGTAAGCGCTCTTGTAGACCTCTACACGTACGGGCCCCTGCGCAAACCCTGCGCCGCTCATGATCATCAGGCTTGCTAAGAGTCCACCGAGCAAAGTTTTCGTCTTCATGTTCGTCTTCCGGTTGATGGCGTCGAGGCATAGTTTGGCGTTTCGAGCCCAACGGGAAGCTGACCTCAAAATTACATTTCCGTCAGACAGCCGGGACTCCGGTCGACTTTGCAGCATCAGGAAGGCGATGAGGCTTCATTGCGAGGCAAGGTGATCGTGAAGCAGGTGACACCTTCAGCGGAGCGCGCAGTGATGTGACCCCCGTGGGCCTGCACGATGGAACGCGTGATCGCAAGTCCGAGCCCTGCGCCTTCACCGCGAGACTCGCGCTGGGCGCTACCGCGATGGAAGCGTTCGAAAATCCGTTCGATCTGATCGGCGGGTATCGGGTCGCCGACATTGCAAACGGCGAGACGGACGCCGGCTGCGTCCGCGTCGACCCTGATCGTGATCTGTCCATTTTTCGGTGTGTGACGAAGCGCATTCGAAATCAGGTTCGACAAGGCGCGCCGCAGCATCAGGCGATCACCCTGAACGCTCGCTTGGCCTTGGCGCACGATGCGGACTTGGCCCTCTTCGGCCAAGGCTTCGTAGAAATCGATCAGCGCATCCGCCTCGCGGGCCAGGTCGATCGCCTCGCCCGCGTGCGCGAGGGTGTTCTCCTCGGCCTTGGCGAGGAACAGCATGTCGCTGACCATGCGTGCGATGCGCTCGTATTCCTCGAGGTTCGACGCCAGAATGTCCTGATATTCGTCGAGCGTGCGTGGCCGCGACAGCGCGACCTGGGTCTGGGTCATCAGGTTCGAGATCGGCGTACGCAGTTCGTGGGCAATGTCCGCCGAATAGTCACCGAGGCGCTGGAAAGCAGCCTCGAGCCGGGCGAGCATGCCATTGAAGGCTTCGATGTGGTCGCGTACCTCCAGCGGTGCATCATCGATGGCGAGACGCTCGGCCAGTTGCCGTGCAGACAGCTTGCGGGCGGTTTCGGTGACCTGGCGCAGCGGGGCGAGGCCACGGTGCGCAGCAAACCAGCCGAAGAGCGCCGCCGCCAATGCTGCGACGACGACGCCCGCCCACGTCGCATTTCGCACCGACGCGAGGAAATGGACGTGATGCGACAGATCGAGTGCGACCAGCGCCTCGATCGACTGGTCCCTCGATTCGAGGGGCGGTAGCGTGATGCTGACCTCAACCCCTCGATGTGGATGCCCGTCGACCGTCCAGTCAGTCAGCCCGCCCGAAAGTCGTTCTCCAGCCCGCTGGGCAGCGGTGAAGTGCTCGGGGTGGATAACGTGGATGACGCGTCCCTCGACGTCGCGAAGCAGGACACCCACACTCTCGTGTCCAACGAAAGAGCGAGCGAGTGCCTGGATGCGTTCCGATCGCCCCCCAGTCGCAGTGTCATCCTGCAGCGCGTTGCGTATGAGTGCGGCCTTGCCCTGCAATTCGTGCAGGTCTAGCTCCTGGAAATGCGCGTCCAGCATGCGGCCAAACAGTACCGCTACCAGCACCAGCAGGCTTGCGGTGAGGGCCGCAAAGAGCGTTGCCAATCGCGCCGTCAGCGAGTGAATACGGATCATCGTTAGCTCGGCTCCATTGCTTCGAGCACGTAGCCCATGCCGCGCACGGTGCGGATCAGCTTGGGCTCGAAGGGGTCGTCGACTTTCACCCGTAGCCTGCGCACTGCGACCTCGATCACGTTGGTGTCACTGTCGAAGTTCATATCCCACACCTGCGAAGCGATCAGGGAGCGCGGCAACACTTCACCTTTGCGGCGCAGCAGCAGTTCCAGCAGGGCAAACTCCTTGGCGGTCAGATCGATACGCTGCCCGCATCGCGTCACCCTGCGGCGAAGCAGATCGAGTTCCAGGTTTGCCGAGCGCAGGATCTCCGGTTCATGACCCCGTCCCCTGCGCAGCAGGGTGCGGACCCGCGCGAGGAATTCCGAGAACGCGAAGGGCTTGATCAGGTAATCATCGGCGCCGAGTTCGAGGCCACGAACCCGATCCTCAACTTGGTCACGGGCAGTCAGGAACAGCACGGGCGTCTCACGACCGCCGCGCCGAAGCGTCTGCAAGATGCCCCAGCCGTCGAGCGACGGCAGCATCACATCCAGCACGATGAGGTCGTAGTCGCCAGCAAGCGCGAGGTGAAGCCCATCGAGGCCATCTCTTGCGAGGTCGACTACGAACCCGGCCTCGGTCAGCCCCTGGCGCAGATAGTCGCCGGTCTTCACTTCATCTTCGACGATCAGCATTTTCATTGTCTTGCTCCTACGTGCTTCGTGCTGCCTGTGGGCAATTTTGCCCCCGGGGTGCCAGGTAACGCCCGGGCTTACAGAAATGTAATTTCCAGGTCAGGCCAGTGACAGGCAGGCGGGCGCAAGATGCTCTGCGTGGCACAGCGTTCCGTACCACGACGGAACCCCGCAACCGATGGGAGATCGATCATGAAACTGCGTGTGTACCGTCTCGCCGGGCTCATGCCCGTCGTCGCTCTGGCTGCAGCCCTGCATGGCAGTCCGGTCGTCGCTCAAACGACTGAGCAAGCGCAGGCTTGGCCGCCCGCAGCGAGTGTCCCCGCGCTTCAGGAACGTATGAAGTCGATCCGTGCCGAGACCAACCCGGAACGTCGCATGGCCCTGATGGAAGAGCAGGTCAAGGCCCTGGAGGCTGCATCGCAGGGCACCCCCGCTGGTTGCCCGATGATGGGGGGGCAGATGGGGGCTGGTCCGATGATGAAGGGTAGTGGCCCTGGACCCGGGGCTGGACCCATGGGCGGCATGATGATGGATCCCAAGCTCATGCAGGAGCACATGAAGATGATGCAAGAGCACATGGGCATGATGCAGAACATGATGAAGATGCACCCGGCCGCCAAGCCGGCGATGCCCAACTGAGCATTGAGACGCGGAGCGGCGAGTTCGTCGGTCGCTCTGCGTCCGGTTCAACACAAGACCAACAAAGAGACATTCCCCATGCAGAGTCGAATCATCCACCTCGGTGGAGGATTGGCCGTCGCCGTGGCGCTAGTGTCGGGCGCGCAGGCCGAGTCCTCCTCGCCATCAAGCCCCGCTGACCCCGCGCTCGGCGCGACCCAGACTGCCCCAGCGAGTGAGCAACCCAAGCCTCAGCCCCTTCCGGTCTATCGCTCGCCCCTGAACGAATATCGGCCCTACCGTGTCGATGAGCCCCTGCGGTCGTGGAAGGATGCCAACGACGAGGCCAGACGCCTGGGCGGGCACATGGGCCACCTCGCGCCGTCGTCGAAAGGGGGCGAGCGATGAGAGGCAGTCTCCCCATATCCTTGCTGGCTGCTACCGTGCTGACCGGGTGTGCCAGCGTTGCGATCGATGAGAACTTCGCCGAGGTTGAGCGCTTTGCGCGCGAGCAGACGGGCAGCGAGGTGCGCTGGCTGCGCTCGGACCCCGAGCGCGAGGCGATGCGCACCGAGGTCGATCGGCTGCTGGCCCAGCCGCTCGCAATTGACGACGCGGTGCGCATCGCGCTCGGCTACAGCCCGGCCTTCCAGTCCCTGCTGGCGGAAGCCGCCGTGGCCTCGGCGGATGCGACCGGTTCCGCTCGCATCGGCAATCCGGTGTTCACCTTCGAGCGGCTGTTTCGCTCGGGCGCCGAGGGGCGCGAAATCGACATCGGCCGTTCGCTCGGCATCTCGCTGTTCGACCTGCTGTTCCTGCCTGCACGGCTGGAGCAGGCCGAGTTCCGCCAGCAGCAGACCCGGCTGCAGTCTTCGATTACGCTGTTGAGCACCGTCACTGAAGTGCGCCAGGCCTGGGTCGATGCGATCGCGGCGCGACAGGTCGCGCGCTACCGCGAGGAGGTGGCCACGGCCGCCGGGACCGCTGCCGAGCTCGCCCGTCGGATGCAGGCCACCGGCAACTTCAGCCGCCTGCAGCGCGCCCGCGAGCAGGCGCTGGCCGCCGAGGAGACGGCCAACCTGATCCGCGCCCGTCAGAACGCCACCGCCGCGCGCGAGGCGCTGATCCAGCGCTTGGGGCTGACCCCGAGCCAGGCGCAGACGCTACGCCTACCGGATCAGTTGCCGGCCTTGCCCGAGGCGCCGATGGACGAAGCCACCGCCGGTGCGGCGTTGCTGGAGAACCGGCTCGACGTGCGCATCGCCCGCACCGATCTCGACCGGACGGCGAAGAGCCTGGGTCTGACGCGGGTCACCAGCGTCGTCAATGGCCTGCATGTGGCCGGCGTGCGCAACAGCGAGACCGGTGAATCGTCGCAGCGCGGCTTCGAGATCGAACTGCCGCTGCCCCTGTTCGACTTCGGCGATGCGGCGCGCGCCGGCGGCGAGGCCCGCTATCTCGCGGCCTTCAATCGCACGCTCGAACTTGCCAGTAACGCCAGCTCCCAGGTCCGGGTGGCCTACGAGGGCTACCGCAGTGCATACGATCTTGCGCGCCACTACCGCAACGAGGTGGTCCCGCTGCGTCAGAACATCACCGAAGAGTCGGTGCTCCAGTACAACGGGATGCTGATCGGCGTGTTCGAGCTGCTTGCCGCTGCGCGGTCCCAATCGGCCAGCGCGGTGCAGGCGATCGAGGCCGAGCGCGACTTTTGGCGCGCCGAGGCGGCGCTCAAGGCCAGCCTGCTCGGCCAGCCGATCGCACCGATCAGCCTTCAATCGGGCGCATCGCCGGCAGAAGCCGGCGCTGGCCACTGACCTGTCCGGAGACGTTCATGACCACCCGACGCAGCTTTCTCGCCGGGGCGGGCCTCTTGGCCGCCGCCGGAACCGTCAACCGCGCCGCGCTCGCGGCGCTGCCCGAACCCGTGATCCAGACCAGCGCCGCAACGGCCGCGCCCTTGATCCCGCCCACTGGCCGCCCGTACGACCCGGTCGTCACGCTCAACGGCTGGACGGCGCCCTGGCGCATGAACGCTGGGGTGAAGGAGTTCCACCTCGTCGCCGAACCCGTCGAGCGCGAGATCGCCCCCGGCATGGTGGCGCGGCTCTGGGGCTATAACGGCCAGTCGCCCGGGCCGACGATCGAGGTCGTCGAGGGCGACCGCGTGCGCATCTTCGTCACCAACCGTCTGCCCGAGCACACCACCATCCACTGGCATGGCCAGCGCCTGCCCAACGGCATGGACGGGGTGGGCGGCCTCAACCAGCCGCAGATCCCGCCGGGCAAGACCTTCGTCTACGAATTCATCGCCCGCCGCCCCGGCACCTTCATGTACCACCCGCACGCCGACGAGATGGTGCAGATGGCGATGGGCATGATGGGCTTCTGGGTCACGCACCCGCGCGAACCACATCCGCACATCGCGCGCGTGGATCGCGACTTTTGCTTCCTGCTCAACGCCTACGACATCGAGCCGGGCAGCTACGTGCCCAAGATCAACACCATGCTCGAGTTCAACCTGTGGACCTGGAACAGCCGCGCCTTCCCCGGCATCGACTCGCTCAATGTCCGGAAGGGCGACCACGTGCGGGTGCGCATCGGCAACCTGACGATGACCAACCACCCGATCCACATCCACGGCCACGAGTTCGAGGTCACCGGCACCGACGGCGGGCCGACGCGCCCCGAATCGCGCTGGCCCGAGGTCACCACCGACGTGGCGGTCGGCCAGATGCGCCAGATCGAGTTCATCGCCGACGAGGAGGGCGACTGGGCGATGCACTGCCACAAGTCGCACCACACCATGAACGCGATGGGCCACGACGTGCCGACCATGATCGGCGTCGACCACCGCGGCCTGGTCGAGGGCATCCAGAAGTTGGTGCCCGACTACATGCTGATGGGCGAGCGCGGCATGGCCGACATGGGCGAGATGGAGATGGCGCTGCCCGACAACACCCTGCCGATGATGACCGGGCAGGGGCCGTTCGGCGCCATCGAGATGGGCGGCATGTTCACCGTGCTCAAGGTACGGCGTGAGCAGAAACGGGGCGACTACCGCGATCCGGGCTGGTTCAAGCACCCGAAGGGGACGGTGGCCTACGAGTGGGCCGGCGCGGCGCTGCCCGAACCGGCGCGCAGCGATGCAGCCGGAGCTTCGAGCATGCCGCGCGCCGAGCCGGCGCGATCGGTCGAGATGACGGTTCGCAAGCCTACTGGCCATCAGGGGCATTGAAGTCAATCGTCCGGTAATCAGCACCCATAACAACACCAGTGAGATTCAATCAACAGAGATGGAGATTCCCATGAAAAATCGTCGTCGTTTTCTCGCCAGCGGCCTTGCCGCCGGTGTGCTTGCCCTGCACCGCAGCGCGTTCGCCCATGGCAATGCCGCGCATGCAGCCAAAGCAGCCTCTGACACCCCCAAGGAGCAGCAGGCCTGGGGGATTGCCGGCACTGAGAAGGCCGTCTCACGAACGATCCCGATCGTGATGACCGATGAAATGCGCTTCGTGCCTGACCGCATCGAGGTGCGCCTGGGCGAGACAATCCGCTTCACCCACGAGAACCGGGGCGCGGTGATGCACGAAATGGTGGTCGGTACGCCCGAGACACTGGCCGAGCACGCTGAGATGATGCAGCGCTTCCCCGAGATGGAGCATGACGAGCCGTGGATGGCTCACGTCCCGCCGGCCGGGCGAGGCGAGATGATCTGGGAGTTCAACCGTGCCGGCGATTTCCAGTTCGCCTGCCTGATTCCCGGTCACTTCCAGGCCGGCATGATCGGCTCGATCAAGGTTGGCTGACAGAAATGTAATCCGTGCGTCAGCGTCCCGTTGGTGAGCCCTTCGCATAATCGTGCTGACTTTCGAATTCACCCAGACATGCAACCCTTGGAGAGAACCATCATGAAGAAGACCCTCATCACCACTGCGCTCCTGGCCCTGCTGGGCGGTACGGCCCCGGTGGCGTTTGCGCAGGCCGATCACGACGCCCACCACGGCGGCGCGAGTGCCCCAGCCGAAGCCGATGCCAAGCTGGCCGAGGGCACGGTCAAGAAGATCGACAAGTCGGCGGGCAAGCTCACCATCGCGCACGGCCCGCTCGAATCGCTCGGCATGCCGGCGATGACCATGGTGTTCCGCGCGGCCGAGCCGGGCCTGCTCGATCAGGTCAAGGTGGGCGACAAGATCCGCTTCGCGGTCGAGCGCGTCGGTGGTGCGCTGACGGTGACGTCGCTCGAAGCTGCCCAGTGACGCCTACCCCGCAGGTGCGTCGCGCGCCACGCTGACCATCCGCCCCGGGGCATGCGCTGCCGGGGTGGCTGAACGACGAGGCGGGTGGCGAAGGGCCTGCGCATGCACTTCACCGCCTGCCGGAATCGTTTCTCGATGAAATCCCCGTTCGCAGTACCCTCATCTCACCGGCCACGTCCCGCAGCGTTTGCCCTGGTGCTCGCGCTGACGCTGGGCAGTGGCAGTGCCTGGACGCAGGGCGCGCCCGACACGCCGACGCTCGGCGCGAACCCCCAGGCGCTGATCGACCATGCGCGCCAGAGCAACCCCGGCTTTGCCGCTGCGCGCGCGGAAGCGTCTGCAGCGCAGGAGCGCGTGACGCCCGCCGGTGCGCTGCCCGACCCGACCTTCGAGCTCGAGCTGATGGACGCCACCAACACCATGAGCGGGCGCTCGGCGTCCCTGTTGCCCGGCCAGGTGGGCGAGACGCGCTACCGCATCACCCAGCCGCTGCCCGGGTGGGGCAAGCGTGAGCTGGCGGTGAAGGCCGCCCAAGCCCAGGCGACCCAGGCCGATGCGATGCGCGATGTCTCCTGGGCCGAGCTCGCGGCAAAGATCGAGACGCTGTGGTTGCGCTACTACTCGGCCGACCGCGAGCTTGCCCTCAACCGCGACGCGCTGACCCTGCTGCAAAGCCTGGAGGAACTGAGCCTCACCCGTTACGAGCTCGGTCTGCTGCCGCAGCAGGCGGTGTTGCGCATGCAGCGCGAGATCACCGCGCAGCGCCTCGCGCTCGTCGAGGTCGAACAGCGGCGCAAGGGGCTGGCAGCGGGGCTCAACGGCCTGCTCGGCCGGGCGCATGATGCGCCGCTCGCCACACCCGCAGATCCAGCCCCCTTGCCCGAGCAGCTGGAGGCGGGCGCCCTTTTTGAGTCGGCGGCCAGTGCCAACCCGGACGTGAATGCCGCCGCCTACGGCATCGACGTGGCACGTGCCGAGCGCGAACGAACGTATCAGGACCGCTTGCCGGACTTCGCCGTTGGCGTGCGCAACAACCGCCCGGATGAAGGCAAGGCGTCGTGGGACGTGATGTTCGAGGTGATGATCCCGCTGCAGCAGTCCAGCCGTCGCGCCAGGGAGCGCGAAGCCGAGTACATGCTGATGGCGGCCGAGGCGCGGCGGGAGGACGCCCGCGCGCGCGCGACCGGCGAGCTCGGTATTGCCTGGTCGATGTATGCGCAAGGCCGCGAGACCTTGCGCCTGCTCGAACATACGTTGCTGCCGCAGGCCCAGGCCACCCGGGATGCAAGTCAGGCCGCGCTCAGCAGCGGCAAGGTCGACTTCGACAGCGTGATCGAAGCCGAGCGCCAGCTCATCGACATCCGGACTCAACGCTTGAAGGCCGAGCTCGACACGCGCCTGGCGCTGACAGAAATCAAGAAACTGACAGGGGATCTGAAGTGAGCTCAGCCGTTCGAATGACGGCGATCGCTGTGGGCGTGGCGATTGCCATAGGTGCGGGGTACTGGATTGCGCACCTGCAAAATGCTGGAAATCCAGTTCCGCTGATCACCGAAAGCCAGGCGCAAAGCGATAGCGCAGCCCCGGCCGACGGCGAACGCAAGATCCTCTACTACCGCAACCCGATGGGCCTGCCCGACACCTCGCCCGTGCCGAAGAAGGATTCGATGGGCATGGACTACATCCCCGTCTACGCCGACGACCAGCCCGACGACAGCGGCGCGGTGGTGGTCAGCCCTGCGCGCATCCAGACCCTGGGGGTGAAGACCGCAGAGGTTGAGCTGCGCACCGTGGATGCGGCGGTGCGCGCGAGCGGCCGTATCGAGTTCGACGAGCGCAGGCAGGTGGTGGTGGCGCCGCGCTTCGAGGGCTGGATCGAGCGCCTGCATGTGAATGCGGTCGGCGACCCGGTGAGGAAGGGCCAGCCGCTGTTCACCGCCTACAGTCCAGAGCTGCAATCCACTGGCGAGGAGTTGCGCATTGCCGAGCGTCTGGCCAGCCAGAGCGCGGCGCAGGATCCGATCGCAAGCGAATCCGCCCGCCGCCTGGCGGAGGCGACGCGTGCGCGCCTGCGCAACCTGCAGGTGGCCGGCCAGGCCGGTGCGCGCCAGGTCTTCCACGCCCCGGCGAGCGGCGTGGTGCTGGAGAAGGAGGCCATCGAAGGCGGACGCTTTATGCCGGGAGACGCACTGTTCCGCATCGCCGACCTGTCGAAGGTGTGGATCATTGCTGATGTGTATGAACAGGATCTCGCTCGCGTGCAGGTCGGTCAGAGCGCGCAGGTGGCGCTCGAGGCCTATCCCGGTCGCAGCTTCGCGGCGCGAGTCGATTATCTCTATCCGACGTTGGACGCCGCGACGCGCAGCACCCGCGTGCGCCTGGAACTGGACAACCCGGAGGGCCTGTTGCGCCCAGGCATGTTCGCCCAGATCGCGCTGGCGGCAGGTGATGCCACCCCGAGGGTCGCCGTGCCGAGCTCGGCGATCATCGACGATGGCGAACGGCGGGTCGTGCTGATTGCGCTCGGCGAAGGGCGCTTCAAGCCGCAGCCGGTGAAGCTCGGCCAGCGCGGTCGAGATGTGGTCGAGGTGCTCGACGGCGTGGCGGCGGGCGATCGCGTGGTGGTTTCGGCCAACTTCCTGATCGACTCGGAAAGCCAGCTCAAGGCGGCACTCTCCAACCTTGTCGAGCCCGATGCCGGCGATCAGCCCCAAGCGAGCCCTACCCGTTACGAAGCGCAAGGGACGTTCGATGCACTCGACGCCGAAGGCGGCAGCGTGACGATGACGCATGGCGAGATCCCGGCCCTCCAGTGGCCGGCGATGACCATGGACTTCATGATTGCCGATCCGGCGCTGGTGAAGAGCATCGCCCCAGGCTCGCCGGTGCGGTTCGTCTTCGAGGCGGGTGAGCCAGGCGAGTACATCATCACAGGCATCGAGCCGGTTGCAGGCACTGCGCCTGCACCGAGCGCCGGCGGTCACGGGGGGCACTGAGATGCACGCCCCCGTGACAGACTCTTCGAACGTCGTGCCAACCGACGCGGCAGCCAGACCGGCAGCACCCGGCCTGCTCGACCGCGTCATCGACTGGTCGGCACGCAACGTCTTCCTCGTTCTGCTCGCCACGCTGTTCCTGATTGGCGGTGGCCTCTACGCGGTCAAGCACACGCCGCTCGACGCGCTGCCCGACCTCTCGGACGTGCAGGTCATCGTCTACACCGACTACCCCGGCCAGGCGCCGCAGGTGGTCGAGGACCAGGTCACCTATCCGCTCACCACCTCGATGCTGGCGGTGCCGCGCGCCAAGGTGGTGCGCGGCTTCTCGATGTTCGGCGCGTCCTATGTGTATGTGATCTTCGAGGACGGCACCGACATCTACTGGGCGCGTTCGCGCGTGCTCGAATATCTGAGCACCGCCGCCAGCCGCCTGCCGCAGGGCGTGGCGCCGCAGATCGGGCCGGACGCGACCGGCGTGGGCTGGGTGTACCAGTACGCGGTGGTGGGCCGCGACATGAGCCTGGCCGACACGCGCAGCCTGCAGGACTGGTACGTGCGCTACCAGCTCACCAAGGCGCAAGGTGTGTCCGAGGTCGCCAGCATCGGCGGCTTTGTACGCGAATACCAGGTCACAGTCGATCCGCTACGTTTGGCGGGCTACGGCATCACGCTCGACCAGGTGACGCAGGCGATCCGCGCCTCCAACCGCGACGTCGGCGGGCGGGTGGTGGAGCTCGCCGAGAAGGAATATATGGTGCGCGGTCGGGGCTACCTGCAAAGCGTGCAGGACATCGCCGACATCGTGCTCAAGGCCGAGCGTGGCACGCCGGTGCGCGTGGGCGACGTCGCCCGCGTCGAGCTGGTGCCGGCCGAGCGGCGCGGCATCGCCGAGCTGAACGGCGAGGGCGAGGTGGCCTCGGGCATCGTGATGGCCCGCTTCGGCCAGAACGCGCTCGACGTGATCGCCAACGTCAAGGCCAAGATCGCCGAGATCACCCCGGGCCTGCCGGCGGGGGCCGAGATCGTGCCGGTCTATGACCGCTCCGAACTAATCGAGCGCGCGATCGGCAACTTGAAATGGACGCTGCTCGAGGAGAGCCTGATCGTCGCCGCCGTGTGCGTGATCTTCCTGCTCCATGTGCGCAGTGCGCTGGTGGCGATCATCACGCTGCCGCTTGGCATCCTGTTCGCCTTCATCGCCATGCGCTCGCTCGGCCTAGGTTCGAACATCATGAGCCTGGGTGGCATCGCGATCGCGATCGGGGCGATGGTGGACGCGGCGATCGTGATGATCGAGAACACGCACAAGCACATCGAGCGCCTGCCCGCAGGCGCGACCCAGAAGGTGCGCGGCGCTGCGATCGTGCTGGCGTGCAAGGAGGTCGGGCCGGCGCTGTTCTTCTCGCTGCTGATCATCACCGTGTCCTTCCTGCCGGTGTTCGCGCTCGAAGGCCAGGAGGGGCGGCTGTTCTCGCCGCTCGCCTTCACCAAGACCTTCGCCATGGCCGGCGCCGCGCTGCTGTCGGTGACCCTGGTGCCGGTGCTGATGCTGTTCTTCGTGCGCGGGCGCATCCTGCCCGAGGCGAAGAACCCGGTGAACCGGCTGCTGATCTGGCTGTACCGGCCGATCATCAAGGGCGTGCTGCGCTTCAAGGTCCTCACGCTCGTGCTCGCCGTGCTGGCGATGGCCGCCACCATCGTGCCCGCGCGCCAGATCGGCTCGGAGTTCATGCCGACGCTCAACGAAGGCACGCTGTTCTACATGCCGGCGGCGCTGCCGGGGATGTCGGTGACCGAGGCCGGGCGCCTGCTTGCCACCACCAACCGCATCATCAAGACCTTCCCCGAGGTCGAGTCGGTGTACGGCAAGGCCGGCCGCGCCAACACCGCCACCGACCCGGCGCCGCTCGAGATGTTCGAGACCGTGATCAACCTCAAGCCGCAGGACCATTGGCGCCCCGGCATGACCACCGACAAGCTGATCGCCGAAATGGACGCCGCGCTCAAGTTCCCCGGCCTGGCCAACTCGTGGACCATGCCGATCAAGGCGCGCATCGACATGCTCAGCACCGGCATCCGCACGCCGGTGGGGGTGAAGGTCTTCGGCAAGGATCTGGAAACGTTGGAGAAGGTGGCGCAGGCGGTGGAGGCGGCGGTGCGCAAGGTGCCGGGAGCGAGCAGTGCCTACGCCGAGCGCGTGGCCGGCGGCTACTACGTGGACATCGTGCCGCGCCGCGACCAGCTCGCGCGCTACGGGCTCACCATCGACATGGTGCAGGACGTGATCGCCACCGCGCTCGGCGGCGAGATGGTGACGACCACGGTCGAGGGCCTGGAGCGCTACGGCGTGTCGGTGCGCTACGCGCGCGGCCTGCGCGACGACCCGGCGCGGCTCGCCTCCGACGTGTTCGTGCCGACGATGAACGGCCCGATCCCGCTCGGCCAGGTGGCCGAGGTCAAACTGACGCGCGGCGCACCCGCCATCCGCACCGAGAACGCGCTGCTGGCGGCCTATGTGTATGTCGACACGCGCGAGGCCGACCTCGGCGCCTTCGTCAAGCGCGCGCAGCAGGCGGTGGCCGAGGAGGTCGAGTTCCCGCAGGGCTATTACGCCACCTGGAGCGGCCAGTTCGAGAACATGGAGCGTGCCAAGGAGAAGATGAAGATCGTGGTGCCGGTGACGCTGGCGCTGATCTTCGTGCTGCTCTACCTCAACTTCCGGCGCCTGACCGAGACCCTGATCGTGATGCTGTCGGTGCCCTTCGCGCTGGTCGGCGGGGTGTGGCTGATGTGGTGGCTGGGCTACCAGATGAGCGTGGCGGTGGCGGTGGGCTTCATCGCGTTGGCGGGTGTTGCGGCGGAGACCGGGGTGATCATGCTGATCTACCTCGACCATGCCTGGCGCGAGGTGCGGGCGCGCTGCCAAGCCGAGGGCCGCGAGGCCGGCGTCACCGACCTGTACGAGGCGATCATGGAAGGCGCGGTCGAGCGTGTGCGCCCGAAGATGATGACCGTGGTGGCGATCATGGCCGGCCTGCTGCCGATCATGTGGAGCACCGGCACCGGCAGCGAGGTCATGAGCCGCATCGCCGCGCCGATGGTGGGCGGCATGGTGTCGTCGACCGTGCTGACGCTGGCGGTGATTCCGGCGCTGTATGCGCTGGTGAAGCAGTGGGAGCTGCGCCGCAGCGCCCGGCCAGCGCCGGCGCAGGTTCCAGTGACGGTGTCTAACTTGTAATGCAGCGGTCAGCGGCGCGACAGCATCGGGGGCGTAGCCTGTTTCCAAGGCCCCGTTCCCGAGGCTGCCGCTGAACGTGACGAGGAGCATTGCGATGCTTACCTGGATCAAATCCCTCTGGCAATCCTTCAAGAACTGGTGTCGCGAGAACGAGCGGGCCCACCGGGATGCCCCGCTCTCGCCGTGCTGCTCGAAGCCGCCCGCAGCCGTTCGCCATTCGCCGACCCGCAAGGTATGAAGCCATGAACACAAAGCCTGCTCATGATCCTGGACTCCCTCGATCTGTCGCCTGGTATCGCTCTCCCGGCGTCATCGCTGGCCTGATGCTGGCTGCAATCGCACTGTTCTTCCTGCTGCGCGAACACTGGGCGCATGTGTCGGGCAACTGGGTGTATCTGATCCTGTTGCTGTGCCCGCTGATGCACCTGTTTGGCCATGGAGGACATCACGGCGGGCACCGCAGCAACGACACCGATTCGGCGGAGCGGTGAGATGCCTATGACACGGGCACGCATTGGCCGTGGCGCCGTCATTGCGGCGCTTTCGGGCGCCATGATTTCGAGCGCAGCGGCGCAAGGCTGGACGATCCCGCAGCCCTCGCCGGGATTGATGCCCAATCCGGCTCAAGGAAAGGCACTTTATGCACAGCACTGTGCCGCATGCCACGGGACCGACCTCAAGGGTTCGGACAAGGGGCCACCCATGCTCCACAAGGTCTACGAGCCCAGTCATCACGCCAATATGGCCTTTCAGTTGGCGGTGGCGAACGGCGTGCGCGCTCACCATTGGCAGTTCGGCGACATGGCACCCGTTCCCGAACTGACGCCGGACGACGTCGCGCACATCACGGCATTCGTGCGCGGTGAACAGCGCAAGATGGGCATTCGATAACAATAATCGACGGGGAGAAGTCTCATGACCCACGAACATTCGCAGGGCGGCCATTCCGGCCACACGCATCGCCACGAGCATGCCTCGACAGGCAAGGACACCGATCCGGTCTGCGGCATGACCGTGAAGCCCGACTCACCGTACCGGGCGATTCACGCCGGGCACGAATACCGGTTTTGCAGTGCGAAGTGCCAAGGCAAGTTCGAGACCGATCCGGCGCGGTATCTGGCACCGCAGACAAGCCAGGCTTCGGCCGAGAGCGCTCCGGCGCCCGGCACCGAATACACCTGCCCGATGCATCCCGAGATTCGCCAGATCGGACCGGGCACCTGCCCGAAATGCGGCATGGCGCTCGAGCCGGTGATGCCGGGGCTCGAGGACGACGACAATCCCGAACTCGCCGACTTCCGCCGCCGCTTCTGGTGGACGCTGCCGTTGACGGTGATCGTGACGGTGATCGCCATGTCCGGCGGTTTCTTCGATCCGATGTTGGGGGCCGCACGCCCCTGGGTCGAGCTGGCCCTGTCGACACCGGTCGTGCTGTGGTCAGGCTGGCCGTTCTTCGTGCGCTGCGCACAGTCGATCGGCAACCGCAGCCCGAACATGTGGACGCTGATTGGACTGGGGGTTGGCGCCGCCTATGTGTACAGCGTCGTCGCCACCGTTGCGCCGGGGGTATTTCCGGCCTCGTTTCGCATGGGCGAACACGTCGCGGTGTATTTCGAAGCGGCAGCGGTGATCATCTCGCTGACGCTGTTGGGGCAGGTGCTGGAGCTCAAGGCGCGCTCGGAGACCGGCGCCGCGATCAAGGCGCTGCTCGGCCTCGCGCCCAAGACCGCGCGCCGCATTCGTGCGGATGGCACGGAAGAGGACATCCCGTTGACGCACGTCCACCCCGGCGACCGGCTGCGCATTCGTCCGGGCGAAAAGGTGCCCGTCGATGGTTCCGTTGCCGAAGGCGAAAGCGCTGTCGATGAATCGATGCTGACCGGCGAACCGATCCCGGTGACCAAACGCCCCGGGGACAAGGTGATTGGCGCCACGCTCAACACCAGTGGAGCGCTGGTCATGGTCGCCGAGAAGATCGGCGCACAGACCATGCTGTCGCAGATCGTGCAGATGGTCGCGCAGGCCCAGCGCTCGCGCGCGCCGATGCAACGCCTGGCCGATGTCGTCGCGGGCTGGTTCGTCATCGTCGTTGTGCTCATTGCCCTCACCACGTTCGTCGTTTGGGGACTCTTCGGGCCCCAGCCGAGCTGGGCCTACGGCCTCATCAACGCGGTGGCGGTGCTGATCATCGCCTGCCCCTGCGCACTGGGCCTGGCTACGCCGATGTCGGTGATGGTCGCGACCGGCAAGGCCGCCACCCAGGGCGTGCTGTTCCGCGATGCGGCGGCGATCGAGTCGCTGCGCAAGGTCGACACCCTGATCGTCGACAAGACCGGCACCCTGACCGAAGGACGCCCTGCCTTCCATAGTGTGGTGGCCGCGCCGGGCGGGACGGAGGCCGACGTGCTTCGCATCGCAGCCAGCCTCGATCAGGGCAGCGAGCACCCACTCGCCCACGCCATCGTGACCGAGGCCCGCGAGCGCGGTCTCGCGCTCAGCACACCGGAGACTTTCGAGTCCTCGTCCGGCATCGGCGTGCGCGGCACGGTCGATGGCCGCCGCGTGACCTTGGGCAACACCGCGTTGATGGACGATGAGCGCATCGACTGGCGCGGGCTCGCCGAGCGTGCCGAGGCGCTGCGGCTCGAGGGCGCGAGCGTGATGTATCTGGCGGTCGACGGCGTGCTCGCCGGCCTGATCGCGGTTGCCGATCCGATCAAATCCACGACCCTTGAAGCGCTCGATGCGCTGCGCGCAAGCGGGCTCCGGATCATCATGGCCACGGGCGATGGGCTCACCACGGCGCGTGCGGTCGGCGCCCGTCTGGGCATCGACGAGGTGTATGGCGAAGTGAAGCCCGCCGACAAGAACGATCTGGTCGGAAGACTCCAGGCCGAAGGTCGCATCGTCGCCATGGCTGGCGACGGCATCAATGACGCCCCGGCGCTGGCGCGGGCGAACGTGGGTATCGCGATGGGCACCGGGACCGACGTCGCGATGAACAGCGCTCACCTGACGCTGGTCAAGGGCGATCTCCGGGGCATCGCCACCGCACGCAGCATCTCCGTCGCCACCGTGCGCAACATGCATCAGAACCTCGTGTTCGCCTTCCTGTACAACGCAGCGGGCGTACCGATCGCGGCCGGGGTGCTCTATCCAGCGTTCGGGCTGCTGCTGTCACCGCTGATTGCGGCCCTGGCGATGAGCTTGAGTTCCGTGTCGGTGGTCGGTAACGCGTTGCGCCTCGGACGGAAAAGGATTTGATCGTCCTCGATTCGCCAGCCCGGAAAGCTGGGCAGACGAACCGCGTCTCGCGTTGTCTCGTTCGTTGGAAGCCATCCCGACCCCGGCATGTCGATGTTTGCTCACAAGGAGCTGTCTCATGAAAGCCGAGACTGAAGTCGAGCCCCGTCCATCCGGTCGGGCTGCATCAAACCTAAGGGTTCGCCGTGTTTTTCTGGTCTTCGTCGGGCTAGCGGCCGTTCTCCTCATCGTCGAGCATCGGCTCCATGTGCTCGGCTACCTACCGTGGCTCATCTTGCTTGCGTGCCCCCTGATGCACGTCTTCATGCATGGTGGTCACGGCCACAAGGGAAAACACACGCCGACTGAAGACCAAGGTAGCCATGATGCGTAATGCCACGGGAGATCGAGATGAGTGAGACGTCGAGTTACGGCTTGTGGTCACTGGTCATCATCAACTCGCTGTTCTTCATCGCCTTCGCATTCAGCTTCACGCGTCCCCGCACGAGCCGGGACTGGCGATCCTTGGGCGCTTACTCGGCCTTCATCCTGGCGCTCTTCACCGAGATGTACGGCTTTCCGTTGACGATCTACCTGCTCTCGGGGTGGCTATCGTCAAAGTTTCCCGGGATCGATTTTCTTGCCCACGACTCGGGACACCTCCTGGAGGTCATGTTCGGGTGGAGCAGTAACCCGCATTTCGGCCCATTCCATCTGTTGAGCACAGTATTCATCGTCGGTGGCTTCTGGCTCCTGGCAAAGGCATGGCCTGTGCTCCTCGAGGCTCAGCGCACCCGCCGTGTCGCCGACAGCGGCCCCTACGCACGCATTCGCCACCCGCAATACGTCGCGTTCGTTCTGGTCATGTTCGGCTTCTTGCTGCAGTGGCCGACCTTGATCACGCTGATCATGTTCCCGGTTCTATTGATCGTGTACGCCAGGCTCGCCCGCCGGGAAGAGCTCGACGCGATCGAGGCGTTCGGGGACGCCTATCGCTCATACCGCGAGCGCACGCCGGCGTTCATTCCTCGCCTGCGGTAGTTCGACGGACCGTTTGGTGCCGAGCGCCGCTTGCGAAGTAGAAGGGGTCAGCTCACGAAACGGAAAAAATCGTACGCTAAGCCTTGTCGTGCCAGCCCAGCACAATGATTGACATGCCAAGTAGCGCGACTCCAGCCCCAGCCCAATCCAGCGTGGACAGCTTCACGCCATCGACGACCCGAAGCCAAACCAGCGCGGTAGCCACATAAACGCCGCCATAGGCGGCGTAGACGCGGCCACTGGCGGCTGGGTGTAACGTGAGCAGCCAAACGAACAGCGCCAAGCTCATCGCTGCCGGAATCAGCAGCCACATTGGCCCGCCTTTGCGCAGCCACAGGTAAGGCAGAAAGCAGCCGACGATCTCCGCAAGCGCTGTTGCGATGAACAGTCCGGTCGTTTTCAGAATCAAGATCAGCAGCTCCGCAGTTGATAGACCTTACGAAGACATTGCCAGTGGTGCCCCTTCAAGCAAACGCAGCGGCCGGAACTTGCCCTGCTCGACGTGTTTGTTCTGCCGCCAGATGTAGTCGCCGGTCAGGTTGATGTGCTCCCAACCGAGCGGCGAGAGGTGCGGTAACAGCTTTTCGTCGATGTCCTTGCCCGGGTCCCGCAGCGCCTGGACCGCCCGCTCCAGATAGACCGTGTTCCACAGTACGATGGCGGCCACCACCAGGTTGAGGCCGCTGGCGCGGTAGCGCTGGTTCTCGAAACTGCGGTCGCGGATTTCGCCGAGGCGGTTCAGGAACACGGCGCGGGCCAGCGCGTTCTTGGCCTCGCCCTTGTTCAAGCCGATCTGCACGCGGCGGCGCAGCTCGACGTTCTGCATCCAATCGAGCGCGAACAAGGTTCGCTCGATGCGCCCCAGCTCGCGCAAGGCCACGGCGAGGCCGTTCTGGCGCGGGTAGCTACCGAGCTTCCTGAGCATCAGCGAGGCCGTCACCGTGCCCTGCTTGATCGACGCCGCAAGGCGCAGGATTTCGTCCCAATGGGCGCGGATGTGCTTCACGTTGACGCTGCCGCCGATCAGGCCGGCGAGCGTCGGGTACTGCTTGGCGTCGCCGTGGATATACAGACGCTTGTCGGTCAGATCGCGGATGCGCGGGGCAAAGCGGAAACCCAGCAGGTGCATCAGCGCGAACAGGTGATCGGTGAAGCCGGCCGTGTCAGTGTAGTGTTCTTCGATGCGCAGGTCGGATTCGTGGTACAGCAGCCCGTCCAGGACGTGGGTGGCGTCGCGCACCGTGGCGTTGATGACCTTGGTGTGGAACGGCGCGTACTGGTCGGAGATATGGGTGTAGAACTGCACGCCCGGTTCCTGGCCGTACTTCAGATTCACTTGGCCGGCGGCGTGCCCCCGGCCACCGGCCTTGAAGTTCTGGCCGTCCGACGACGACGTGGTGCCGTCGCCCCAATAGGCGGCGAACGGCTGACGGAACTGCGCGTTGACCAGCTCGGCCAGCCCCGCCGAATAGGTCTCGTCGCGGATGTGCCACGCCTGCAACCAGGTCAGCTTGGCATAGGTCACGCCCGGGCAGGATTCGGCCATCTTGGAGAGCCCCAGGTTGATGGCGTCGGCCAGGATGGTCGTCAGCAGCAGGTGTTGATCGTCGGCCGCCGCGTCGCTCTTGAGGTGCTTGAAGTGGCGGCTGAACCCCGTCCAGCCATTGACTTCCAGCAGCAGCTCGGTGATCTTCAGGTGCGGCAGCAGGCTGTACGCCTGCTGCATCAGCGCTTCGGCCTCGTCGGGCACGCCGTTGTCCAGCGGCGAAATCTTGAGCCGGCCGGTGCTGGTGATGGCGGCGTCGGGCAGCTCGTTGGCGGCGGCTAGCCGCTCGACGGTTGCTAGTTGCTCTTGCAGCACCGCGAGCCGCGCCTCCAGGAAGCGCTCGCAGTCGGTTGCGACGGCCAGGCCCAATTCCCGTTGGTCGCGCTGCGCCGCGAAACGCGGCGGCGGCAGCAGGTAGTCCTCGAAGTCCTTGAACTGGCGCGAGCCCTGCACCCAGATGTCGCCGGAGCGCAGCGAGTTTTTCAGCTCGGACAGCACGCACAGCTCGTAGAAGCGCCGATCCAACCCGTCTTCGTTGCGCACCAGGCTTTCCCAGCGCTTGCGCACGAACGACGTGGGCGCATCGTCCGGCACCTTGCGCGCCTGGCGCTCGTTCATCCCTTTGAGCACATCTACGGCCGCGAGCAGCTCGCGTGCCGCCGGCGCGGCCTTCATGGTCAGCGCTTCCAGCAGGGCCGGCGTGTAGCGCCGGAGCTGGTTGAAGCCGTCGCCGACCAGCGCGAGGAAGTCGAAGCCTTCCGGCTGGGCCAGCAGCTCGGCCTCGGTGATGCTCTCGGTGAACACCCCCCACGGGATGATGGCCTCGATGGCGGCGAACGGATCGCCGCCCGACTGCTTGGCTTCCAGCAGGGCGCGGCCGATGCGCGAGTAGAGCCGCACCTTGTCGTTGATCGCCTTGCCGGACTGCTGGAAGCGGTCGGCGTGGTTGCGCTTGGCCTTGCTGAACAGCGCGCCCATAAAACGGTCGTGCAGGTCGATGATCTCGTCGATCAGGGTGGCGCGGGTATCGAGAATCACCGCGGACAGTGTCGCATAGCGGCGGCTCGGCTCCAGGTCGCGCAGGTGCTGGGCCGTCATCTGTCCTCCTTCGCGGGCGAGCTTCAGCAGGCGGTTTTGGTGGACGGTGTGCTCCAGCCCATCCGGCAACGCCAGGTCACGGAGGGTCTTCAGCCGCTCCAGGTGGGCCAGCACATGCTTGGGCTTGGGCGGGCCGGGCGGCTGGCGCAGCCAGATTAGCCCGCTGCCCTTGGTGCCCTCGCGGATCGCCAGCAGACCGTCGAGCGCACGGCGATGGTGATCGGCCAGCGGCGCGGTCAGCGCCGCGTACACCTGGCGCGTGCCGCGCGTGAGCGCCTCGCTACATACACGCTCGATGACATCGATGGCCGGCAGGATGATACGTTGCTGCCGCAGCAGCTCGACCAGCGCTTCGGCCAGCACGATACCCCGGTCGGTCTGCTGGGCCAGCTCGGCGAGCTGGTGGACGAAGCGCCGGTAGTCGGCGGCCGCGAACGGCGTCAGCTTCAGCCACGCCTGTAACTCCAGCAGGTGCTCGCGCCGGGTTTCTGGCCGCTGTGCGTACTGCGGCCAGATGTCCGGCGCGATGCGCAATTGCCGGCCGACGATGTTCAGCAAGGATGCGGGAGGCTCCGCGTCCGGCGGCAGAGCGAAGCCGGGATAGCGCAGGTAGCACAACTGCACCGCGAAGCCGAGCCGGTTGTGATTGCCGCGCCGCTGTCGGATCACCGATAGGTCGGGTTCGGAGAAGGTGTAATGCTGGATGAGTTCGTCGTCAGTGGCCGGGAAGGCGAGCAGGCCGGTGCGCTCGGCGGGCGTCAGCAAACTGCGACGGGGCATGGTCAGTCATCCGTTCTCAGGTATTGGTACAGGGTTTCGCGGCTGATGCCGAACTCGCGGGCGAGCTTGGCTTTCTGCTCGCCGGCGGCAGCCCGCCGGCGCAGCTCGGCCCCCCGTTCCGGCGACAGCGCCTTCTTGCGGCCCCGGTAGGCCCCGCGCTGCTTGGCGAGCGCGATCCCCTCGCGCTGCCGCTCGCGGATCAGGGCGCGCTCGAACTCGGCGAACGCGCCCATCACCGACAGCATCAGGTTCGCCATCGGCGAGTCCTCGCCGGTGAAGGTCAGGCTCTCCTTGACGAACTCGATGCGCACGCTGCGCCGGGTGAGCTTCTGCACCAGGCGGCGCAGGTCGTCGAGGTTGCGCGCCAGGCGGTCCATGCTGTGCACCACCACGGTGTCACCCTCGCGCACGAAGGCGAGCAGCCGTTCCAGCTCAGGGCGCTGGGTGTCCTTGCCCGACGCCTTGTCGGTGAACAGCCTGTCCACCGGCACATGCTCAAGCTGGCGTTCCGGGTTCTGATCGAAACTGCTGACGCGGACGTAGCCGATGCGCTGACCGTGCAAGGTGACCTCCTGAATGGAAAGTGTCAGGAAGAAATCTATAACCCTTGACGGGGCGTGTCAATCAATTCTGAATGTGACTCTATTCTGACGCTTTCGCGCGGGATGGTCTGACGCTAGGTTAGGGTATGCTTCAAATTGACACAAAGGAGCGAAATACAGACATGCAAGACATCCGGGAAATATTCGAGAGGCACCAAGTCGGCATTTACTTCGCGGCCGTTGTGTTGGCTGCGCTTGTCGC
>JAFLDS010000029.1 GCA_017302295.1 Thauera sp.
TCGACGAGCTGGCTGCGGGACTGGACCGCGCCGAATTGATGATGGACGCGCTCGCCGCCGGCGAGCCCCTGCCCGCCACCAGCGCTGCGATCGAGGCGCCGCAGGTGGAGCCGGCGCTGGTGGTGGCGGCGGGCGAAGCGCACGCCGAGGCCGAAACCGCGACCGCGGCGACGCTGCGGGTGCGCGCCGATCTGGTCGACCGCTTCGTGAATCAGGCCGGGGAGATCGGCATCGCACGCACCCGCATCGACGGCGAGTTGCGCACGCTACGCAGTTCCCTGCTGGAACTCACCGACAACGTGATCCGGCTGCGCAACCAGCTGCGCGAAGTCGAGATCCAGGCCGACATGCAGATGCAGTCGCGCATCGCGCAGGCCGAATCGCATCACGCCGAGTTCGATCCGCTCGAGATGGACCGCTACACGCGGCTGCAGGAACTCACGCGCATGCTGGCGGAGAGCGTCAACGACGTCACCACGGTGCAGCAGAACCTGCTGCACAACCTTGACGGCGCCGACCTCGCGCTGCATGCCCAGGCGCGCATGTCGCGCGACCTGCAGCAGGCGCTGATGCGTGTGCGCATGCTGCCCTTCGACAGCCTCGCCGACCGCCTCTATCGGGTGGTGCGCCAGAGCGCGAAGGAACTGGGCAAACGTGCCCACCTCGACCTGAGCGGCGGTCGAATCGAGATCGACCGCAGCGTGCTCGAGCAGATGGCCGCCCCACTCGAGCACCTGCTGCGCAACGCGCTCGCCCACGGCATCGAGTCGCCGGAGCGGCGCCATGCCGCCGGGAAGCCCGAGATCGGCCAGATCCGGCTGAGCGCGCGCCAGGAAGGCAACGAGATCGCGATCGAACTCACCGACGACGGCGCCGGCCTCGACTTCTCCCGCATAGAGGAAAGGGCGCGCAGCAGCGGACTGATCGAGCCGCACGAGCAGGTCGACGTGCGCCGGCTCACCAACCTGATCTTCCTGCCGGGCTTCTCCACCGCGGCGGCGGTGTCCGCGGTGTCCGGCCGCGGCGTCGGCATGGACGTGGTGAAGTCGCAGACGGCGGCGGTGGGCGGTCGCGTCGACGTCAGCAGCCAGCAGGGCCGCGGCACCACCTTCACCATCCACCTGCCGCTCACGCTCGCCGTCACTCAGGCGCTGCTGGTGCGTGCGGCCGGTCGCACCTACGCCGTTCCGTCGAGCATGGTGGCGCAGGTGATGGAGCTCAAGACCGACGCGCTGCGCCAGATCCAGGCCGATCGCGGTACCGAGTGGATGGGCGAGCACTACGCCTACCGCTACCTCCCGCGTCTGCTCGGCGACAGCCAGGCCCAGCCCGAGGAGCAGCGCTACAACTGGCTGCTGCTGCTGCGCGCCGGCGCACAGACCCTGGCGCTGCATGTCGACGCGCTGCGCGGCAACCAGGAGATCGTGGTCAAGAATGCCGGGCCGCAGCTCACCCGCATCGTCGGCATGTCTGGGGCCACGGTGCTCGGCGACGGCGAGATCGTGCTGATCCTGAACCCGGTCGCGCTGGCGAGCCGCGGCCTGGGTGCGGGCGATGCGGTCGAGGGCACCACCCCGGCGACCGCGACTCCACCCCATATCCCGACCGTGATGGTGGTGGACGACTCGCTCACCGTGCGCAAGATCACCGGCCGCCTGCTGGAGCGCGAAGGGTACCGGGTGATCACCGCCAAGGATGGCGTCGATGCGCTTGAAAAACTGATCGAAACGGTGCCCGACGTGGTGCTGTCGGACATCGAGATGCCACGCATGGATGGCTTCGACTTGGTGCGCAATATCCGCGCCGACGAGCGTACGCGCACGCTGCCGGTGATCATGATCACCTCGCGCCTGGCCGACAAGCACCGCCGCTATGCGGCCGAAGTCGGCGCCAACCACTACCTGGGCAAGCCCTATGCCGAAGAGGAGCTGCTCCAGCTCCTCGCCGGCTACACCGGGCGGACCTACACGCCGCAAGCCGCGACGAGCTGACGGCCGCGCTTCTCGTTCAGCCCTTCACCACCGCGAAGCGCGCCAGCGTGCGCTCGCGGGCGGCGGCGTGGTCCACGACCGGAGCGGGATAATCCACGCCGATACGCACGCGCGCCGCGCTCTGGTCGATGCCGCCCATCTTCCACGGCGCGTGGATGAACTTGTCGGGCACGCGCTCGAGTTCGGGCAGATAGCGGCGGATGAAGCGGCCTTGCGGATCGAACTTCTCCGACTGCGTGACCGGATTGAAAATGCGGAAATAGGGTTGCGCATCGCAGCCGGTGGAGGCTGCCCACTGCCAGCCGCCGTTGTTCGCCGCGAGGTCGAAGTCGAGCAGCTTCGCCGCGAAGTAGCGTTCGCCGCGCCGCCAGTCGATGCCGAGGTCCTTGGTCAGGAAGGACGCCACGACCATGCGCAACCGGTTGTGCATGTAACCGGTCTGGTTCAGCTGCCGCATCGCCGCATCGACGATCGGATAGCCGGTCTGCCCCTCGCACCAGGCGGCGAAGAGTCCGGGCGCATCGTCCCAGCGGATGCGATCGTATTCGGGCCGGAAAGCCGCATCGACGACGCGCGGGTGATGCCACAGGATCATCTGGTAGAAATCGCGCCAGATCAGCTCCGACAGCCAGGTTTCCGCCCCGGCGCCACCCCGATGCCAGGCATAAGCCGCCAGTTCGCGCACCGATACCGTGCCGAAACGCAGGTGGGGCGCAAGGTAGGACACGCCCTTCAGCGCCGGAAAATCGCGCGCGTCCCTGTAGCGATCGATGCGAGCACAGAAATCTGCGAACAGCGTGCGCCCGCCGGACATGCCCAGCGGCAGGCGCAGTTCGCGCAGGTTGGTGGTCTCGAACCCCAGCTCCTCCAGCTCGGGCAGTCGTTCGCCCGACGGGAGCGTAGCCAGCGCCGCTGCGTAGTTGTGCACCGGATAAGCCTGCAGGTAGAAGCTGTCGAGCTTGCGCAGCCAGGCGTTCCGGTACGGCGTGAACACGCTGAAGGGCTGCCCCGCCTGAGTGAGTATTTCGTCGCGGTCGAAGATCACTTCGTCCTTGAAGTCGGCGTAGCCGATACCCTCCGCAGCCAGGCGCTCGGCGACGGCACGGTCGCGGGCGATCGCCGACGGCTCGTAGTCGCGATTCGTCAGCACCCGATCGACGCCGAGTTCGCGCGCCAGCGCCGGAATCAGCGTGTCGGCCGGCCCGTGGCGGATGATGAGGCCTGCCCCACTGCCGCCCGCCGCCCGCGAAACCTCGTCGAGCGCACAATGAAGTTCGCCGACCGCCGCATGGATGAATTCCACCCGGCGGTCGCGACGGTCGTGCAAGGCGTCGAGGATGCAGGTGTCGAAAACGAAGACACAATGCACACGCGCGGCACTGCGCAAGGCATGGTAGAGCGCGGCATGGTCGTGGACGCGAAGGTCGCGGCGAAACCAGACGAGAGCGGACGACATGGACGATGAGCGGGGATGTTCGTGATGTGGTTCGCGGCAGACGGCTGCGCATGCCGCGCGAAGATTCGACAAATTTACTATTATTGAATGCTGGGTGTTCGCATTTCGAACGCAGCGCCTTACGCCATTCCCCCAATGCACCGGCAGGCACTCGAAGGCAGGGATCGCATGACCGACTCGGATCAAAAAACCTACACCGTGCTGGTGGTTGACGATACGCGTGAAAACCTTCGTGTCATCGGCGAATCCCTGAGCCCGCGCTACCGCGTCCGCGTCGCGAACTCGGGCGACCGGGCGCTGCAGGTCGCCAACAGCAACCCGCGACCCGACCTGATCCTGCTCGACGTCATGATGCCGGAAATGGATGGCTACGAGGTGCTGCGCCGCCTGCGCGAAGCGCCGGCGACGGCCGACATCCCGGTGATCTTCGTGACGGCGCTCGATGCCGACAACGACGAAGAGCATGGCCTTGCCTTGGGCGCCGTGGACTACGTGACCAAGCCGGTCCGCCCGCCCATCCTGCTCGCGCGCGTGCGCGCCCACCTCGAGCTGAAGCAGGCGCGCGACGTGCTGCGCGATCAGAACGCCTACCTCGAGTCCGAAATCAGCCGTCGCATGCAGGAGAACGAGCTGATCAAGGACGTCACGCTGAATGCCCTCGCGCTGCTTGCCGAAAAGCGCGACAACGAGACCGGCAACCATCTGCACCGCACCCAGGCCTACATCGAAGCCTTGATGGAGCACCTGCAGGAACATCCCGACTACGCCGACGAGCTGTCGCCCATGCAGCAGCGGCTGATCGCCAAGGCGGCGCCGCTGCACGATATCGGCAAGGTCGGAATCCCCGATTACATCCTGCTCAAGCCCGGCAAGCTGACGCAGGAGGAGTTGGCGATCATGAGGACGCACGCCGCGATCGGGGCTGACGCCATCGCCGAGGCGGTCGAGCGCGTGCGCACTCCCTTGGCCGGCGTGAGGGGTGCCGATGCAGCCACCGAACCGCTCGCCTTCCTCGAGGTCGCCAGCCAGATCGCGGGCCACCATCACGAGAAATGGGACGGCTCGGGCTATCCGGCTGGCCTTGCCGGCACCGCCATTCCCCTGCCGGCAAGGCTGATGGCCATCGCGGACGTGTTCGATGCGCTCACCTGCCGCAGACCCTACAAGGAGCCGTTTCCGATCGAGGTTGCGAACCGCATGATCGTCGAGGGCCGCGGCCAGCACTTCGACCCGATCATCGTCGACGCCTTCATTGCCCTTCGATCTCGTTTCGAGGAGATCGCCCTGCGCTTCGCAGACATCGACTGACTTCGTCAGCGCAAGCCAGCGCCGCCCGCGCACCGCGAGAGACGTCAATTGAAGTTCAAACGCCGAACGATCTTCCTGCTGATCTTCTTCCTGCCGCTGGTTCTCATTGCGGCAATCAGCAGCCTATTCAATTTCTGGACCATTACCGACCTCGGCCAGACGTATCGGTCTTCGAACCTTCACCGCGAAAGTGATCTCCAGGCCGTGGCCGAGGCCAATCGACTCGGCTACGACCTTTTCGAGGCGCATCAACGACTGACCGGCGCCCTCGACGAGCACGACGCCGGACGGCTGGACGAGGCTGGATTCGCGCAGCGCCGGCAAGAGTTCATCACGCATCTCGCGCTCGCGACCCAGCGTCTTGAACGGTTGCGGACCTCGCATCACGCCGGCACCCTCATCGCAGACGTTGACGCTGCGGCAGGTGCATTCCACGCCCTTCGCCACACGATGTCGGACCTGTCCGCACTGACGGGCGCATCGCCACGCGAGGCCCAAGCCTTCCTGCAGGAAGGCATGCGGTTGAACCGGCTTTTCGTCGTCCACGCGCAGCGTCTTGCCTCCGCGCTGGCCCAGGAGGCAATGGCAGACCTCCACGCCATCGAGAACGTGACGCAGCGCCATTTCGACGCCGCGATCCTCTCCGGCGGACTGAGCCTGCTGACGGTGTGCGTGATCTGTTTCCTCGCCTCGCGCGCACTGACGCGGCGGGCAACGGCGATCGCGGACTCGCTGTCGGCCCTCGCCGCCGGTGATACGAATGCGCCAGTCCTGCTCGAAATCGAGGAGCTGAGTCACACTTCGGGATCGGCGATGCAGGAGATCGCCCGCTCGGTCCTCGCATTTCGCGCCGCCATCGTGACGCGACAGGCGGTGGAGAAGCGCCTCGAGTCCGAGCACGGGCAGCTCAGGACGCTGATGGACGGCATTCCCGACCTGGTCTGGCTGAAGAGTCCCGAAGGCATCTATCTGTCCTGCAACCGGCGCTTCGAAGATTTTCTCGGCAAGCCGCAGGCCGACATCGTCGGCCGTACCGACTACGACTTCGTGTCGCGCGAGCAGGCGGATTCCTTCCGCGCCCATGACCGGCGCGCGATCGAACGGGATGCCCCGAGCGCGAATGAGGAATGGCTGACCTTCGCCAGCGACGGCCATCGAGAGCGGGTCGAGACGGTCAAGACGCCGATCCGCGATGCGCAAGGCGCCCTCATCGGCGTGCTCGGCATTTCGCGCGACGTCACCGCGCTGCGAATGGCTTCGGAAGAGCTGGCGCGCCGCGACGAGATCTACCGCTCTCTGGTCACCCAGGCCTCACTCGGCATCGTGCTGATCGATGTCGAGACGCTGCGCTTCGTCGAGTTCAACGACGCCGCCTGCGAGTCGATCGGATACACGCGCGAAGAGTTCGCCCACCTGACCCTGCGCGATATCCAGAGCCCGCAGCGCGTCGGCGAGCTCGAGAGCCACTTGCGCGCGATCATGGCGAGCGGCGAGGCCGCCTTCGAGTCCGTTCGTCTTTGCAAGGACGGTTCCGAGCACGACGTGTGGGTGACGGTGAGGAGGCTGCGTCTCAACGACCGCGACTACCTGTCGTCGATCTGGACCGACATCACCGAGCAGAAAGAAACCCAGCGTGTCCTGCTGCGCTACCAGGGCCAGTTGCAGGCCATGGTCGCCGAGCGCACCGCGGAGCTCGCCGCCGCCCGCGATGCGGCCGAAGCCGCCAACCGCGCCAAGAACGCCTTCCTCGCCAACATGAGCCACGAGATCAATACGCCACTGAACGCGATCATGGGTGCGTCCTACCTGCTGCGGCGCGAGCATTCCACACCATCGGGCCCGCTGCTCGACCGCCTCGATGCCGCCGCCCTGCGCCTGAAGACGATGTTCGCGGACATCGTTGAGCTGGCGCAGCTCGAAGCCCAGCACGTCGAGCTCGAGACCGAGGACTTCGACCTTCCCGCGGCACTGGAGCAACTGTGCAGTCCGGTGCGCAGCCGCGCCGAGGCCAAGGGCCTGTCGCTGCGCGTGGAGATTGGCGCCCTGCCGCAGCACGTGCATGGCGATGCACGCCGGCTGGCCCAGATCCTGACGTACCTGCTCGACAACGCGGTGAAGTTCACCCGGCAGGGCGAAATCGAGTTTCGCGCGCACGTCGCGCGCACCGACGACCGCGGCCAGCGGATCCGCTTCGAGGTACGCGACACCGGCCCCGGAATCGGCGAGGAGCAGCAACTGGCGCTGTTCCACGCCTTCACCCAGATCGACACCTCGAACACCCGTCAGCATGGCGGCATCGGGCTGGGACTGGCCCTCGTGCGTGGCTTTGCGCGCCTGATGGGCGGCGAGGTGGGCGTCGCCAGCGCGCCGGGGACGGGAAGCTGCTTCTGGCTGGAAGTCTCCTTCGCCGAAGCCGGACAGTCGACCTTGCAAGGGACCTTGCCGCCGCGCACGCTGCGTGAAGCGCTCGCGGCGCTGAGCGGCATCGACCTTGCCGTCGCCTTGCGCAACGTGCATGACGACGAAGCGCTGCTTGCCGAGTTGCTGCGCGACTTCGGTCATCACCACCGGGACGAGGCCGTGGCCTTGCAGCGCGCCCTCGATGCCGGCGACGCTGCCTCGGCCCAACGCATCACGCACACGCTCAAGGGCCTCGCCGCCACGCTCGGCATGACGCGTCTGCGCGACGTCGCGCTCAACCTCGAGCACACCCTGCGTAACGCCGCGCCGGGGACGGAAGCCCTCGTCTGTGCCGACGGCGTGGACGCGCTGGCACGAGAACTTGCGCGCGCCTGCCGCGGCCTGCAGGCTTTGCCCAAGCCCACTGCAGCCCAGCCCGCCAGCCCGCCCGACAGCCCGTTCGACTGGGCGGTATTGCGCGGAGACATCGACCGCCTGCGCGACTACCTGAACAACGACGACATCGACGCCGCACGCCTGTTCGAGCGCCTGCGCCAGCCGCTGAGCGAGATTGCCGCCGAAGCGACCGCAAGGCTGGCGACCGAGATCGACAACTATGCATTCGATCGCGCGCGAGTCGAGTTGGACGCCGTGATCGCCACCCTTCCCGCTTGAGGGCAGCGATCACCGATTCACTGCCAAGGCCGGCGGGGACAGCGTAAAATGCCCGCCATGGATACGCCGACGGCCAACCTCACGCACCACTTCCTGATCGCCATGCCGAGCATGGCCGACCCGCACTTTGCCCGGACGCTGACCTACATTGCCGAGCACAACGAGCAGGGTGCGCTCGGGGTGATCGTCAATCGCCCGATCGACATGAACCTGGCCACCTTGTTCGAGCGTATCGATCTGCCGCTCGAGGCGGAAGGCTTCCGCGCTCAGCCGGTGTATTTCGGCGGTCCGGTGCAGACCGATCGCGGCTTCGTGCTGCACCGCCCGATGAGCGAATGGCACTCGACGCTGCGCGTCAATGACGAAGTCGGCCTCACCAGCAGCCGAGACATCCTGCAGGCGATCGGCAGCACCGGCGAGCCGCACGACGTGCTCATCACGCTCGGCTACGCCGGCTGGGCAGCCGGCCAGCTCGAGCAGGAACTCGCCGACAACGCCTGGCTCACCGTGCCCGCCGACATGGCGATCGTGTTCGACCTGCCTCCGGAGGAACGCCTGGTGGCCGCGATGCAGAAGCTAGGCGTGGATTTCGCCAATCTCAGCGAGGTTGCCGGGCATGCCTGATGCGGCCGCCGCCGCCCAGCCTGCCCTGGCTACCCTTCCCGCCCGCGGCACCCTGCTCGGCTTCGACTTCGGTCTCGCCCGCATCGGCATCGCCAGCGGCGAGCTGGAAACCGGTCACGCTGCGGCGCTGACCACGCTGCGCGAAGAATCCAACGATGCCCGCTTCGCCGCCATTTCGAAGCTGATCGCCGAGTGGCGACCGGTGGCGCTGGTCGTCGGCCTTCCCGCCCATCTCGATGGGCGCGAGCACGAACTCACCGCACGTTGCCGCCGCTTCGCCAACCAGTTGCACGGTCGCTTCGCGCTGCCGGTGTTTGCGGTGGACGAACGCCTGTCGTCGATCGCCGCCGAGGCCGAGCTCGCCGACGCCGGCCTGCGTGGCTGGCGCGAGCGCAAGGCGGTGCTCGACGCCGCTGCCGCGCGCCTGATCCTCCAAACTTTCCTGGACAGCAACCGACATGCACATCCCTGACGCCGAAACGCTCTGCCGGCAACTGGCCGAGCAGATCCGCCCCCATGTTACGCCCGACACCGCACTGGTCGGCATCCACACCGGCGGCCTGTGGCTCGCCGAGCGCCTGCATGCGCTGCTCGGCATCCGGGAACCGCTGGGCGCGATCGACGTGTCGTTCTACCGCGACGACTATGGCAGCAAGGGCCTGCACGCCAAGCCGCAAAAGACCGAGATCCCGTTCAACGTCGACGGCTCCCCGGTGATCCTGGTCGACGATGTGCTCTACACCGGCCGCACGACCCGCGCCGCGCTCAACGAGCTGTTCGACTTCGGTCGCCCGGCGCGGGTCGATCTGGCGGTGCTGGTCGACCGCGGCGGCCGCGAGCTGCCGATCGGCGCGCGCTACTGCGCCCACACCCTGGCCGAGGGCCTGCCGGCGAACCAGGTCCTGGAACTGCAACGCGCCGACGGCGGCGCCCTCACCCTTCAGCTCACGACCCGAGGCTGACCGATGCGCAATCCTCAACTCAACAAGCACGGCGAACTGCAGCACCTGCTGACGCTCGACGGCCTGCCGCGCGACATCCTCACCACGATCCTTGACACCGCCGCGCCCTTTACCGAAGTGGCCGAGCGCGAGGTCAAGAAGCTCCCGCTGCTGCGCGGCAAGAGCGTGTTCAACCTGTTCTTCGAGAACTCGACGCGCACCCGCACCACCTTCGAGATCGCCGCCAAGCGCCTGTCGGCCGACGTGGTGAACCTGAACATCAACACCAGCTCCGCGGCGAAGGGCGAGAGCCTGCTCGACACCGTCGACAACCTGTGCGCGATGCAGGCCGACATGTTCGTCGTGCGCCACGCCGCCAGCGGCGCGCCGATGCTCATCGCCCAGCACCTGCAGAACACCGGTCGCGACCACATCCACGTCGTCAACGCCGGCGACGGGCGCCATGCGCACCCGACGCAGGGACTGCTGGACATGTACACGATCCGCCATTTCAAGCAGGACTTCACCAAGCTGACGGTGGCGATCGTCGGCGACGTGCTGCACTCGCGCGTGGCGCGCAGCCAGATCGCGGCGCTGACCACGCTCGGTGTGCCCGAAGTGCGCGTCATCGGCCCCAAGACGCTGCTGCCGACCGCGGTCGAGAAGCTCGGCGTGCGCGTGTTCCACGACATGCGCGAGGGACTGAAAGGGGTGGACGTGGTGATGATGCTGCGCCTGCAGAACGAGCGCATGAACGGCGCCCTGCTGCCCACACCGCAGGAGTACTACAAGATCTGGGGCCTCACCGCCGAGAAGCTGGCGCTGGCCAAGCCCGACGCCATCGTGATGCACCCCGGGCCGATGAACCGCGGCGTCGAGATCGACTCGGCGGTGGCCGACGGCGCGCAGGCGGTCATCCTGCCCCAGGTCACCTTCGGCATCGCGGTGCGCATGGCGGTCATGAGCATGCTGGGCAGCAACTGAGGAACAGCGCATGAAGATCCTGATTTCGAACGGCCGCGTCGTCGATCCGGCCAATCGCTCCGATGCAGTGCAGAACATCTACCTGGATGGCGGCAAGATCGTCGCCGTTGGCAGCGCGCCCGACGGTTTCACCGCCGAGCGCACGATCGATGCCAGCGGGCTGGTCGTCGCCCCCGGCTTCATCGACCTCGCCGCGCGCCTGCGCGAACCCGGCTTCGAATACCGCGCCACGCTCGAGTCCGAGATGGAAGCCGCGATGGCCGGCGGCGTCACCAGCCTGGCGATCCCGCCCGACACCGATCCGGCGCTGGACGAACCCGGCCTGGTCGAGATGCTGACCTACCGCGCCAAGAAGCTGAACCGCGCCCACATCTACCCGGTCGGTGCGCTGACCATCGGCCTGAAGGGCGAGCGCCTGTCGGAAATGGCCGAGCTGGTCGAGGCTGGCTGCGTCGCCTTCTCGCAAGCCAACGTGCCCATCGTCGACAACGCGGTGCTGATGCGCGCGCTGCAGTATGCCGCCACCTTCGGTTTCCGCGTCTGGCTGCAGCCGATCGCCCCCTTCCTGTCGCGCGGCGGTTACGCCCACGACGGCGAGGTCGCCACCCGGCTGGGGCTGCCCGGCATCCCCGTCGCCTCCGAGACGGTCGCGCTGTACACCTACCTGGAGCTCGCCAAGATCACCGGCGCGCGCCTGCACATCACCCGCCTGTCGTCCGCCGCCGGCCTCGCCCTGATCGAGCAGGCGCGGGCCGAAGGCACCGACGTGAGCTGCGACGTGTCGATCAACCATGTGCATCTGTGCGACATGGACATCGGCTACTTCAACCCCAACTGCCACCTGATTCCGCCGCTGCGCAGCCAGCGCGACCGCGAGGCGCTGTGCCGCGGGCTGGCCGAAGGCCGCATCAATGCGCTGTGCTCGGACCACACGCCAGTGGACGACGACGGCAAGCAGACGCCGTTCTCCGAATCGGAGCCAGGCGCAACCGGCCTGGAGCTGCTGCTGCCGCTGACGCTGAAATGGGCCGACCGCGCCGGCCTGTCGCTGCTCGACGGGCTGGCCCGCATCACCTCGGACGCCGCGAAGATCGTCGGCATCACCAAGGCCGGCCACCTGTCGGTGGGCGCGCGCGCTGACATCTGTGTGTTCGATCCCGCGGCGCATGTCACCGTCAGCCGCGACGGGCTGAAGAGCCAGGGCAAGAACACGCCCTTCCTCGGCATGGAACTGCCGGGCAAGGTGCGCTACACGCTGGTCGAGGGGCAGGTAATGTTCGAGGGCTAAGCCCCTCAGCCGAGCGCGCGCAGCCGCTCGATGGCGGCCGGCTGCAGCGCGTCGATGCGCACCCGCTTGGCGCGCGAGATCTCGCCGCTGAGCAGCGTCACCGCCGATTTCGGCACGCCGCAGAATTCCGCCAGGAAGGCGCATAGCGCCGCGTTCGCCTTGCCATCGACCGGTGGCGCGGCAAGGCGGATCTTCATCGCCTCGCCATGCGGGCCGGCGAAACCGGTCTGCTTCGCCCCGGGCTGGATGTGCAGCACCAGCACGACGCCGCCGTCATCGGTGAGCCGCAACCACTCCGCCGCCATTGCGGGCTCAGCCGCCGAACATCAGCAGCGCGAAGTTGTTGCGCAGGCCGCCGATCACCATGAGCAGGATCTGCAGCACCAGCAGCAGCACCAGCGGCGACAGATCGATGTTGGCCACGCTCGGGATGATGCGCCGGAAAGGCCGCAGGAAAGGCGCGGCGAGCGCATCGAGCACCGGCGCCGCGGGCGCGTGCGGGCTCACCCACGACAGCACCGCCGACATCAGCACCACGGCGAACACCAGATACACCGCCATGCGCAGCAGCTCGACCAGGCCGACGCCCCACAGCCCCAGGGTGACGGACAGCGGATTGCTGCCGAACACCGCGCCGTTCAGCGCCAGCTCGGCCAGGACCAGCATCACCTGCACCAGCCAGGCCGGCAGCAGGCTCGCCAGATCGAGGCCGAACAGGCCGGGCACGAAGCGGCGCAACGGGCGCACGATCCAGTCGGTGGTGGTGACGACGAAGTGCCCGATCTGATTGCGGAAGGACACGCGTTGCCACTGCATGAAGAAGCGTGCAAGCAGCATCAGCGTCAGGAAGCCACCGGCGGTGTCGAGGATGAGCAGCAGGATGTTCACGAGCATCGCGAGTTCAGTCCTTGCCCAGTTGCTCGCCGAGCTCGCGGCCACGCTCGGCCGCGGCCTTGACCGCGGCGACGAGTTCGTCGTGCCAGCCCGCGGCGGCGAGGCTGGCCAGCGCCGCCTCGGTGGTGCCGCCCTTCGAGGTCACGCGCTCGCGCAGTACGCCCGGCGGTTCATCGGACGAAGCCGCGAGGCGCGCGGCACCCAGCACCGTGTCGAGAGCCAGGCGGCGCGCCGCCGCCTCGTCGAAGCCGAGTGCGCGCCCGGCTGCTTCGAGCGCCTCGATGAAGTGGAACACGTACGCCGGACCGCTGCCCGATACCGCGGTGACGCCGTCGATCGCCGCCTCGTCACCCACCCAGACGACACTGCCGACCGCCGACAGGATGGCGCCGGCGGCCTCGCGCCCGGCCGCGTCCACCGACGGGTCGGCATACAGACCGGTGACGCCGGCGCCGATCAGGGCGGGCGTGTTGGGCATGCAGCGCACGATGCGCGCATAGGGCGCAGCACCCGCGCCCAGCCAGCGCCCGAGATCGGCGACGCGCAGGCCAGCCGCGATGCTGATCACGAGCTGGCCCGACAAACGCCCCGCCAGCGGCGCCAGCGCCGCCTTCATCTGCTGCGGCTTGACTGCGAGCAAGACGACGTCGCAGGCGAGCGCCGCAGCGTCGAAGGACTCGACGGCGCGCACGCCGAAGCGCCCGGACAGGCGCTCGCGCGCGTCGGCACCGAGTTCCACGACCTGGATGTCGCCCGCCGCGAAGCCGCGTTCGAGCATGCCGCCGATCAGGGCAGCCGCCATGTTGCCGCCGCCAAGGAAGGTGATTTTCATGAGTCTCTCTGAATGGGAGGATGGCTCGATCACAGCCGAACTCAGGCCGGCGCCACCGCTGTTGGATAAGGACGGGCGCCGAAGATCGCCGTGCCGACGCGCACGATGGTCGCGCCCTCGGCGATCGCCGCCTCGATGTCGTGCGACATGCCCATCGACAGGGTGTCGAGCGCGAGCCCGTCGGCCACGAGCGCATCCTTCAGCGTGCGCAGCGTGGCGAACCGGCTGCGCAGCAGGGCCACGTCGTCGGTCGGTTCGGGGATGCACATCAGGCCGCGCAGCCGCAGCCGCGGCAAGGCCGCCACCGCCTGCGCCAATGCCGGCAGTTCGTCGGGCGCCACGCCGCTCTTGCTGTCCTCACCGCTGACGTTGACCTGGATGCAGACATTGAGCGGCGGCAGATGCGCGTCGCGCTGCGCCGACAGGCGGTCGGCGATCTTCAGCCGGTCGATGCTATGCACCCAGTCGAAGGCGCCGGCAACTGGCCGCGTCTTGTTGCTCTGCAGCGGGCCGATGAAGTGCCACTCGAGATCGAGCGCAGCCAGCTCCGCGACCTTGTCCGCGCCTTCCTGCACGTAGTTTTCGCCGAAGGCACGCTGGCCCGCCGCGGCCGCCGCACGCAGCGCGTCTGCCGGCCAGGTCTTGCTCACCGCGAGCAGACCCACGGTGGCCGGATCACGCCCCGCCGCGATCGCGGCTTGTTCGATACGTGCCCGCACGGCTTGCAAGTTGGCGGCGATTAATGTCATATATCCGTGGCCTCTTACCCGCGAAACGTCGCGCCGAAAAGTATAGCATCGGCTTTGCGACGTCCCTTCCGAACGCACCCTGCCGGCCCCTGCCATGGACATCACCGAACTGCTCGCCTTCGCGGTCAAGAACAAGGCTTCCGACCTCCACCTGTCCGCCGGCCTGCCGCCGATGATCCGGGTGCACGGCGACGTACGCCGCATCAACCTGCCGCCCATGGAGCACAAGGACGTGCATGCCATGGTGTACGACATCATGAACGACGGGCAGCGCAAGCAGTACGAGGAGACCTGGGAGTGCGACTTCTCGTTCGCGGTGCCCAACCTCGCCCGCTTCCGCGTCAATGCCTTCAACCAGAACCGAGGCTCCGGCGCGGTGTTCCGGACGATTCCGTCGAAGGTGCTGACCCTGGAGGAACTGAACTGCCCGAAGATCTTCAAGGAGATCTCCGAGCAGCCGCGCGGCATCGTGCTGGTGACCGGCCCCACCGGCTCGGGCAAGTCGACCACGCTGGCGGCGATGATCGACTACATCAACGAGAACGACTATGGCCACATCCTGACCGTCGAGGACCCGATCGAGTTCGTGCATGAATCCAAGCGCTGCCTGATCAACCAGCGCGAGGTGCATCGCGACACGATGTCCTTCAACAACGCGCTGCGCGCGGCCCTGCGCGAAGACCCGGACGTGATCCTGGTGGGCGAGATGCGCGACCTCGAAACCATCCGCCTCGCGCTCACCGCCGCTGAAACTGGCCACCTGGTGTTCGGCACGCTGCACACCTCGTCGGCGGCGAAGACCATCGACCGCATCGTCGACGTCTTTCCCGCAGCGGAGAAGGACATGGTTCGCTCAATGCTGTCCGAATCGCTGCGCGCGGTGATCTCGCAGACCCTGCTGAAGACCAAGGACGGTGCGGGGCGGGTCGCGGCGCACGAGATCATGATCGGCACCCCGGCCATCCGCAACCTGATCCGCGAGAACAAGATCGCGCAGATGTACTCGTCGATCCAGACCGGCCAGAACGTCGGCATGCAGACGCTGGACCAGTGCCTCGCCGACCTGGTGCGGCGCAACGTCGTGTCGGCCGCAGAAGCGCGCATCCGTGCGCAGAACAAGGACAACTTCGCCGGCTGATGCGGCGTCGAGGAGCACCGAGATGGAACGCGACCAGGCCCTCAAGTTCATGCACGACCTGCTGCGGATGATGCTGCAGAAGAACGGCTCCGACCTTTTCATCAACGCCGGCTTCCCGCCCGCGATCAAGGTCGATGGCCGCATCACCCCGCAGACCAACCAGCCGCTGCAGCCGGCGCACACCGCCGAGCTGGCGCGCGCAATCATGAACGACCGCCAGGCTGCCGAGTTCGAAGCGACCAAGGAGTGCAACTTCGCCATCTCGCCGGCCGGGATCGGGCGCTTCCGCGCCAACGCCTACGTGCAGCAGGGTCGCGTCGCGCTGGTGTTGCGCACCATCCCGCAGAGGATCCCCACCTTCGACGATCTTGGCCTGCCTGCGGTGCTGCGCGACATTGCGATGACCAAGCGCGGCCTGGTGATCTTCGTCGGCGGCACCGGCACCGGCAAGACCACCTCGCTCGCGGCGATGGTCGATTTCCGCAACCAGAACTCCTACGGCCACATCATCACTGTCGAGGACCCGATCGAGTTCGTGCATACGCACAAAAACTGCATCGTGTCGCAGCGCGAGCTGGGCATCGACACCGACTCGTGGGAAAACGCACTGAAGAACACGCTGCGCCAGGCGCCCGACGTGATCCTGATGGGCGAGATCCGCGACCGCGAGACGATGGACTACGCCATCGCCTTCGCCGAGACGGGCCACCTGTGCCTGGCGACGCTGCACGCCAACAGCGCCAATCAGGCTATCGACCGCATCATCAACTTCTTCCCCGAAGACCGCCGCCAGCAACTGCTGATGGACCTGTCGCTGAACCTGCGCGCGCTGGTGTCGCAGCGCCTGCTGCCGATGAAGGAGCGCAAGGGCCGCGTGCCGGCGATCGAGGTGATGCTCAACTCGCCGCTGATCGCCGACCTGATCTTCAAGGGCGAGGTGCCCGGCATCAAGGAGATCATGAAGCGCTCGCGCGAACTGGGCATGCAGACCTTCGACCAGGCGCTGTTCGACCTCTACGAGGCCGAACTCATCACCTACGAGGACGCACTGCGCAATGCCGACTCGGTGAACGACCTGCGGCTGCAGATCAAGCTCAACAGCAAGCTCGGCGAGCGCGACATCAACGCCGGCATCCAGGATCTCGGCATCGTCTGAGCAAGGCTACCGCTGCACGCCGCTCAGCGCTCGAGCAGCGTGCGGTGGCGGTCGCGCACGATCTCGTCGAGTTGCACCATCATGCGGTCGCTCGCCTGCTCCGCGCGCTCGAATTCCGCATAGATCGCATCCTGCAGCGCCCGATTGCTCTCCCAGCCAGCGGCAATCAGTTCCATGGCGCGCGCCATGCTGCGGTGGACAGTCTGGTGCGGCTCGGTGAGTGCGGCGAACGAGGGCATGCGACGGAAGTCCTCGCTGTCGCCGGAGGCCATCCAACGTCCGAAATTGCAGTCGTGTTCCGACACGCGGGCGCGCTGCGCCTCCTGTGAGCCCGCGCCAGACTCCAGGCTGAGGTAGGCGTTCTGCTTGAAGACGAAATGGTCCGCCTTCACCTGCGAGGCGAAGCTGACGTCGTGCACGTAATCGATGCGGGCCAGCGAGTTTCGCGCCGAGCTGGCGAAGGCGGTGAAACGCTGCTCCAGCTCCGCCACCCCGATGCGCGACTCGCCCGCCATGTCCTTCATCTCGGCAGCGTCCTGCAACATGCGTGCGGCGTCCTCGCGCAAGCCGCCCATCACGCTGCCGATCTCGGCCGAGGCCCGGATCGTGTCCTCGGCCAGCTTTCGCACCTCATCGGCGACCACCGCGAAGCCCCGCCCATGCTCGCCAGCGCGGGCCGCCTCGATGGCCGCATTGAGCGCAAGCAGGTTGGTCTGGTCGGCGATCCGCCGGATCAGCTCCACCGAGCGGGTGATCTCACCGCTATGGGCGTTGAGCGCCTCGATGTCGGCGCTCACGCCCTCGACCTTGGTCGCGATCGCGGCCAGATCGGACGACACCTTCAGCATCGAGCCGCGGCTCTGTTCGGCATCGGTGGCGGTGCGCTCGGCCAGATGCGCCAGTTCTTCGGTTGCGCCGACGACGTTCTGCAGATCGTCCTGATTGGTACGCATGTTCTGGCGCACCATGGTCGAGTTGAGCTGGCCGGTGCGCGACAGCAGCGCGTTGCGCCGGTCGCGGCGCCAGGCCTCCTCCATGCCGGCAAACGATGCGTTCGCGGTCTCGAGCGCCTCGCGGAACACCCCGTGCAGCCCGGTCGGCTGCGTGCGGCGGAAGAACCGCCCCTCGCCGGCACAGCGCAGCGCGGTGCGCTGCTCACGAAAGCAGGTCTCGAGCTGATCGAGCATGTCGTTCACGTCCCAGCAGATCTGGCCGAACTCGTCCCCGCGCGCGATGCAGGTGATGCGCTCGCCGACGCGCCCGGCCGCGATCTGGCGCACCACGCGGGCGATCTCGCCGATCGGCCGCAGGGCTGCGGCCGTGCGACGCAGATACAGCAGGCTGCTGACGAAGGCCACCGCCAGCAGCAGCCCGACCCAGATCAGGTCGGGCTGCTGCCAGCCGTGACGCTGGAGCGTGGCCAGCCCGCCCGCCAGCAGCAGGCCGTTGAGGAGCAGGACCTGGTTGCGCGAGCTAGAGAGAAAGGATGAATTCTTCATAGCTCGTCCCCTTGTCCTTGAGTATTCCAGTCAGCAGCCCGAGCGACGCCTCCATCGCATCGCGCGGGCCGGCCTTCTGCTCGGCCTCGAGCATCGCCCGGTACAGGTCGGTGCAGACTGCGACGCCCGCCGCCGACGGCTTGCGCCGCACCGAAAAATAGCCTTCGACGCGGCCGTCGTCGCCATAGGAGGGCGTCACGTTGGCCAACACCCAGTAATGCCCCCCATCCTTGGACATGTTCTTGACGAAGGCGAAGCACTCCTGCTCCGCCGCCAGGCAGTCCCACAGGTACTTGAACACGCCGCGCGGCATGTCGGGATGACGGATCAGGTTGTGCGGCGCGCCGAGCAGCTCCTGCTCGGTGTAGCCGGAGAACTCGATGAAGATCCGGTTGCCGTAGGTGATACGGCCCTTCAGGTCCGTCTTCGAGACGATGAAATCGTCCTCGCGCATGACGCGCTCGATGCCCGTTGGGCTGGTCTTGTATTTGGCCATGTGTAGTCTCCTCCTCGCGCCGGTGCGCGCCCCTTCGCGTGACGGGCAACGCTTCCGCGGACTGGCTCAGGAAGCGTTCCCAGCGCCCGCGGCAGCCTGCGGCCGATCGCGCATGCTGCCCGCCACCATCCGGTATTCCAGCAGCCGGCACTCCAGGGCGCCATTGAACAACGGCGTGCGCCGGCTCGCCTTGAGCCCGATCAGCTTGGGCAGCGCGGGGTCGCCGCTGAAAATGTAGCAGCGCCAGCCGCTCCAGCGCCGCTTGAGCGCATCGCCCAGGCGCGGATACAGCGCGGCCAGTTCCTCCGCCTCGCCGATGCGCACGCCGTAGGGCGGGTTGGTCACCATGACGCCGGCCGGCGCGGGTGGATCGCGCTCGAGCAGATCGGCCCGCTCAAGACTGACGCAGTCGGCCAGACCGGCCGCCGCCAGGTTGGTGCGCGTGCGCCGCAACTGCTCGCCGACGATGTCCGAGCCGAAGAGCGGCAGCGCCCGAGGCGGCTGACGGCGCGCCTCGGCTGCGCGCCGCACCCCGGCCCAGGCGGCACGGTCGAGATGGCGCAGGCGCTCGAAGGCGAACTGCCGGCCCAGGCCGGGCGCGATGTCGAGCGCGATCTGCGCCGCCTCGATGAGGAAGGTGCCGCTGCCGCACATCGGGTCGATCAGCGCCTCGCCCGGCTGCCACCCGGTCAGCCGCAGGATGCCGGCGGCGAGGTTTTCCTTCAGCGGGGCCTCCACCGCGGCCGGCTTGAAGCCGCGCTTGTACAGCGGCTCGCCCGAGGTGTCGATGTACAGCGTGGCGGTGTCGGCGGTCAGGAAGGCGTGGATGCGCACCGCCGGATTCACCGTATCAACGCTGGGCCGTTTGCCGGCCACGGTGCGGAAGTGATCGCACACCGCGTCCTTGATGCGCAGCGTGATGAACTCGAGGCTCTTGAGCGGCGATTTCTGCGCGGTGACGTAGATGCGCAGGGTATCGTCGGGGGTGAACCACTTCGCCCAGGTCACGCTGTACGCGAGCTTGTAGATGTCGATCTCGGCGCGGTAGCGCCCCTGTGCGACGCGCCACAGCACACGGGTGGCGATCCGGCTCTCGAGATTGGCGCGATAGCACGCGGCCCACGTTCCGCTCCACATCACGCCGCCATGCACGACTTCGGCGGATGCCGCGCCCAGCCCTCGCAACTCGTCGGCGAGCAGGGACTCGAGGCCGCGCGGGCAGGGAGAGAAGAAAGATTCGGCCATGTATCGGGCTCCGGTCGGAAGTGCGCGCATTGTAGCGCGCCGCGGTGAGCAGCCCGCGGCGGTGGCGGGAGCCGGGCCTTCTGGCATCATGCGGAAGCAGGAGAAGCGCCATCCGGCGACGGCGGGAAGGGACATGAAGGTATCTCAAGCAGGAATCACCGGCGTGCTGCTCGCGGGCGGCCTCGGACGCCGCATGGGCGGCATCGACAAGGGGCTCGTGCCGCTCGACGGCCGCCCGATGGCCGCTCACGCCATCGAGCGCCTCGCCCCGCAGGTCGATGAGCTGCTCATCAATGCCAACCAGAACGCGCACGTCTGGGCCGGATTCGGCCTGCGCGTGATCGCCGACGACGTGGCCGGATTCGCCGGCCCGCTTGCAGGCCTGCACGCCGCCTTGACCCGCGCCGCCCACGAACGGGTCGTCACCGTGCCCTGCGATTCGCCCTTTCTGCCGCACGACCTCGTCGCGCGCCTCGCCGCCGCGTGGCACGACGCCGGCGCCGATGTGGCGGTGGCCCGTACCTTCGAGCAGCTGCATCCGGTGTTCTGCCTGTGCCGACGGGATCTGGCCGGACACATCGAGACCTATCTCGCCAGCGGAGGACGCCGGATGGAGAACTGGCTCGCCAGCCTGAAGACGGTGGAAGTCGCCTTCGACGACGAGGCGGACGCCTTCCGCAACATCAACACACTTCAGGAACTGGACGCGGCCCGCCAGAGGCCGCAGGCATCAGGCTGAGCCGATCACGCGTCCGCCAGGCCCTGCGGCTTGCTCCGAAAGGCGACGTGCGGTCGCGCCGCGATCGCATCAGAACGGTTTCAGCACCGCCAGGAACACGACCACCAGCAGGATCAGCACCGGGATCTCGTTGAAGACCCGGAACCAGACGTGGCTGCGAGTGTTGCGACCGGCGGCGAAATCGCGCATCAGCTTGCCGCAGTAGAGGTGATACACGATCAGCAGCACCACGAGCGAGGTCTTCGCGTGCAGCCAGCCGCCGCCGTACACCTCGGGATAGCCGAACCACAGCCACAGGCCCAGCACGACGGCCAGGATGCCGATCGGCGTCACGAAGCGGTACAGCTTGCGCTCCATCATCGCCAGGCGTTCGATCGTGGCCGCATCGCTGACCATGGCGTGGTTGACGAAGATGCGCGGCAGGTAGAACAGGCCGGCAAACCAGCTCACGACGAAGATGATGTGCAGGGACTTGAGGACCAGCATGAAGAGGAGGCTCCTGAGAAAGGAAGATGCAGCGAGGGAAGGTGGCCGTGACGGCCTGCGCCGCGTTCAGCGCGCCGGCATGCGGGCGCAGGCGTCGCGCAGACCGTCGGCGACGGTCGGATAGCGCAGCGGGGTACGCAGTTCCCGCTTCATGCGCTGATTGTGCAGACGGCGGGACTCGCCCATGAAGGACAGGGTCATCGGCGACAGCTGCGCGGCGATGTCGCCCCGCCCCAGGCGCGGCGGGCGCGGCAGGGCAAAGGCGTCGGCCACCGCATCGAAATAGTCGCCCATCTTCAGGCGGGTGTCATCGCAGGCGTTCCACACCCGCCCGCCACGCCCGCGAAACAGTGCCGCGCAGGCGAGCCGGGCGAGGTCGTCGGCGTGGATGTGGTTGGTGTGCACGTCGTCGTCTTCGCGCAACACCGGGTCGGCGCGCCGCAAGCGCTCGAGCGGCAGGCGCTCGGCGGCGTAGATGCCCGGCGCGCGCAGCACGCTGGTGCGCACGCCGTTGCGCCGGCCAAAGGCGCGCACCTGGCGCTCGGCATCGACGCGCCGGCCGGCGCGTGCACTGAGCGGACGCGTGGCCCGGCACTCATCCACCCAAGCGCCTGCGCAATCGCCGTAAACCCCTGTCGTGCTTATGTATACGAGGCGCTGTGGTAGACTCCCGCCGGCTCCGAGCGCGGCCAGCAAGGCCCTGGTTCGAGGATCGGTCTCGCCGTGGGCGGGCGGCGGCGCAAAGTGCAGCACGGCATCGGCAAGACCCGCCAGTCGCATCAGGCTGCGGCGATCGTCGAGGTCGGCAATCAGCGGGACGGCACCGGCCTTGCGCAGTGCGGCGGCGTGTTCGGCGCGTCGCACCAGCGCCAGGACGCGAAAACGCCGGGTCAGCCAGGGCAAGGCGCGCGCGGCGACGTCGCCGCTGCCGACAATCAGGATTCTTTTCATATTTTTCATTATCTCACGCACCCATGTCGTACGAGATCCACCTTCAGCCCGGCGAACACCGCTTCTCCGCCGAGCCCGACGAAACCCTGCTGGAAGCCGCGCTCGCTGCCGGCCTGCTGCTTCCGCACAGTTGCCGGGACGGCGCATGCGGCGCCTGCAAGGGCAAGGTCCTGAGCGGTGAGGTCGACTACGGCAACGTGACCGAAGGCGCGCTGTCCGCCGCCGAGCGCGAGGCAGGCTACGCGCTCTTCTGCTGTGCGCGAGCGCGCACCGATCTCAGCCTCGAGGCGCGCACCGTGACCCGCGCCGGCGACATCCCGGTCAAGAAGCTGCCCTGCCGCGTGCAGAAACTGCAGCGGCTGGCGCCAGACGTCATGCTGCTCGACCTCAAGCTGCCCGCCAGCGAGGCCTTCCACTTCCGCGCCGGCCAGTACATCGACATCCTGCTCGCCGACGGCCGGCGCCGCAGCTTCTCGATCGCCAACGCGCCGCACGACGGCGGCCACGTCGAGCTGCATGTGCGCCGCATCGACGGCGGGCGCTTCACCGGCCAGGTGTTCGAGACGATGAAGGAAAGGGACATCCTGCGCTTCGAGGGACCGCTGGGCACCTTCTGGCTGCGCGAAGAGTCGGTCCGCCCGGTCGTGCTGGTAGCCGGCGGTACCGGCTTTGCGCCGATCAAGAGCATCGTCGAGCACGCCATGCACACCGGCACGGCGCGCCCCATCACCTTGTACTGGGGCGCGCGCGACCGCGCCGGCCTGTATCTCGATGAACTCGCCCGGTCATGGGAAACGGCGTTGCCAGGCTTCCGCTATGTGCCCGTCCTCTCCGACGAGCTCCCCGCCGATGCCTGGTCGGGTCGTCGTGGCCTGGTCCATCAGGCGGTGCTGGACGATCATGCCGACCTGTCGGGTGTCGACGTCTACGCCTGCGGCGCACCGGCGATGATCGATGCCACCCGCCGCGACTTCACGACCACACGCGGCCTGCCCGAAGCGCACTTCTTCGCCGACGCCTTCACCTTCGCCGCACCGGCCAACTGAGATCCTTCCTGTCGGAACGAGCATGAGCCAGACGTCCCTCCTGACCCGCGAACCGGTCGTCAACAAGAACCGCGCGATCACTGCGAACCGGCTCATCGTCCATGGGCCGAACATGGGCGCGGTCGTGGACACGCTCAACGGACTGGCGGACATCTGGCCGACTCACCACCCCGTTTTCGTGAGCCTCGGACGCCTGATCCCCACCCCGGATCTGCTCGGCTGGGAGATCCCGGCCAACACGATGGTGGAGATTCCCGCCCAGGCGCTGGCCCACCCGCAGACCAAGGCGCTGATGCAGCAGCTGCAGGCAGCGCGCAACAGCATGTGCCTGACCTGGTACGTGCCCGGCAGCCCCTTGCCGGCCGATGCCGACTGGCGCTTCGTGCTGATGGACGCACGCCGGCACGTCGCGCCGGCGGATTCACCCGGCCTGACCATGGCCTGGGGCCTGGCCGACGTCGGCGCATTCCGCCAGGCAGTGAGTTCGGGCTTCGATGGCGCCTCGGGCTGGTTCTTCCTGCACGGCAATCCGCCGGCGAAGGAGCTGTCTCCGGGACACGCGCAGATCGTCCGCCTGCTCAACCTGGTGCGCAACAATGCCGAGGTGAGCGACATCGAGGCGGTGCTCAAGCAGGACGTGGCGCTGTCGTACAAGCTACTGCGCTACATCAACTCGGCCGGTTTCGGCCTGATGTGCGAGATCCAGTCCTTCCGCCACGCGGTGAGCATCCTTGGCTACACCAACCTCAACAAGTGGCTGTCGCTGCTGCTGGTGACGGCCAGCCGCGACCCGAGCGCGCCGGCGATGATGCAGACGGCGATCGCGCGCGGTCGCTTCATGGAGGAGGTGGGCGGCAGCTACTTCGGCAAGAACGAGCACGACAACCTCTTCATCACCGGCGCCTTCTCGCTTCTGGGCCTGCTGCTCGGCACCTCGATGCAGAACCTGCTCGACGAGATGCACCTTCCCGACAACGTCACCGAAGCGCTGCTCTACGGGCAGGGTGAATTCGCCCCCTTCCTGAAGCTCGCGCAGTTGTGCGAAAGCTTCGACGGTGGCGCACTGGCGAAGGCAGCCGGCGAACTTCACCTGCCGGCCGAGCGGATCAATCGCGCGCAGCTCCTTGCGCTCGGCTTCGCCGACAGCCTGCAGGCTTGAGCGGGAACGGCATGCGTCGCGGCACACCGGATGTCGCGCACTCGGTCACATTGCGCGCGGCGCGGCCTCGCTAGAATCGGGCAGATCCGACTGCTTTCCTGCCGTTCCACGACATGTTCCCTGCCGCGTACAGCGCGTTCGACGCATCGCCTCTGCCGGATGGTTGCGCAACCATCCTGCGGCTGCTCGCGGCCGGCTCGCCAAACTGGCCGGAAGTTGCGCTGGTTGCCGCACGCGACCCGGTGCTGTGCCTGGCCCTGCTCAGTGCAGCCCCGCTCGCTGACGGCGAGCTGGAGGACGGACTCAATGCGGTGCTGCGCCGGCGCATGGAGCGGCTTGGCCCCGATCTGCTGCGTGCCTGGATGCTGGGCACCGGCAAGCTGCCTTCCTCCGGGGATAGCGGTTTTGCCTTGCTGGTCGGCGAATGTGCGCTGCACCTTGCCCTCGAGACGCGCTATGCGCGCCCGGACGAGGCCTATCTAGGCGGGTTGTGGAGCGGGCTGGCCGACCGCGTGCGCAGGCTCGGCGACGACGCCGCCAACGCCGCCGCCCCCCTGGAGCGCGCCGATGCACGCCAGGACTTCGCGCACCTTGTGCGTGCATGCGGGCTGTCCGAGGCCCTGGCCGATGCGCTCGAACTGCCCCTGCAGCACGACGAGCAGCTGCAGGGCGCACACCCGCTCGTCCGCCTGCTGCATGCCGCAGCGCTGCTCGCCGCCGATGACTGGCAGTCGCGCACCACTCAGGTCGCGGCGCTGACCCGACTCTCCGTCAGCAGCCTGACCAGCCTGCGCACCGACGTGGCGTACATCGTGTCGGGTCACGCCGCCTATCCGCCGCCGGCCGGCGGCAGTGGCGAAGGGACCCTGGTCGCGAGCACCGCCGATCCGTTTCGCGAGGCGGCCCTGGCCGGTCTGCTCAACGCTGCATTCATCGACCTGGAGGCGGAGGCTGTCGCCGACAGACTGGGGATCGCCGCGCCGTTCTTCGGACTCGCCATCGAACCCATCCTGCTTGCGGCGGAGGCCGATGGCGTGCTGAGGCCCATGCTGCCCGCCGCAGCGACCTCGCCCGCCGGACTGATCAACGAGCTTGCGCTGCGTGAGGACGACGAGGCGAGCTGCATTGCGCTCGCCGCGCGTTCGGGGCAGCTCACCAGCTACCGCCCGCAGGGCGCCGCCCCGCGGCGCAGCACTGCCGACTGGCATGTCGCGCGCTGGCTCGGGCATCATGGTTTCTGCTGTCTGCCGCTGGCCGTCGACGGTGGCGGCGTGGTCGGCGTGCTGGCGACTTCGAGCGAGCCGCCCGGCCGCAGCAGCCGGGCGCTGCTGGCCGGTCTGCTCGGAGCGGCGGCGCGATCCATCCGTTCCGCCCGGCGTCATCGCACTACCCTGGCCGAACGCGAGCGCGCGCTGCAACAGCGATTCCAGGACCATGTGCGCAAGATCGCGCATGAAGCGGCCAATCCGCTTACCGTGATCAAGACCCGGCTCGATCTGCTCGGCCAGCAACGCGCGGGCGACGCACCGATGCAGGACGAGATGGTGCTGCTGAACGCGGAGCTCGACCGCATCGACACCCTGCTGCGTCGTGCCGCCGACCTGCCGGTCGACGCGCCCGAACCACCGGTGTGTCGGGTCACCGAGCTGCTGCGCGACATGGGGGCCCTCTATGGTGACGCCCTGTTCGTCCGCCATGGCATCGGCTTCGACCTGCGGGCCACGCAGGACGTGCCGGCAGCGGCCATTCCCGCGTCTGCGCTGAAGCAGGTCCTCCTCAACCTGTTCCGCAACGCGTCCGAAGCGCTGCAGCCGGGCAAGCGCCTGACGGTATCCGTGATCGGCCGGGTGATCATGGACGGGCGCAGCTGCCTCGAGATCCGCCTGGTGGATAACGGCCCCGGCCTCCCGGCGGACCGCGCCGCCGACCTGTTTGCGCCTCGTCCGAGCGCCAAGGGTGGCGGGCACCGGGGCGTAGGCCTGTCGGTCGTGCGTGAGATCCTCTCGCAATGGCGGGCACAGATCCTGTGTCGCAGCCAACCCGGAAACGGCACCAGCTTCCAGATCTTCGTGCCGCTGGATCAAACGGGCTGACTGTTGCATGATGTTACAGATCACACGCACACAGGACGACGCGCGGCGCCATGGCCATCCCGGGTGAGCAGCCCTTCAATCCCCAAGCCACCGCCACGCCTGGGCCACAGGAGCAACAAGTTCGCATCCTCGTCGTCGACGACGATGTGTCGCTGCGGTCCACCTTCGCGCAGATCCTCGCCCGGCCCGGGCGCACGTTCAGCACCTGCGGATCGGTAGCCGAGGGCATCGCGCTGCTCGCCGAGGGCGTGTACGACCTCATCCTGCTCGACTACCGGCTCCCCGACGGCACCGGGCTTGCCGTGCTCGACTGGCTGGTCGAGCACGGGCGCGAAGAGGTCGTCATCATCATCAGCGGCGAGAACGACGTCGATGCGGTCATCGGTGCGCTGCGCCGCGGCGCCGACGATTATCTGCGCAAACCCTACCACATCGCACAGTTGCAGCGCGCCATCGAGAGCGCACTGCACAAGGCTGCGCTGGAGCATGCCAACCGCGCGATGGGACAGCGCCTGAAGGCCTCGGAGAAGCTTCACCGCTACCTGGTCGAGAGTTCGCCCGACCTGATCTTCACCCTCGACGCCGAAGGCCGCTTCAGCTATCTCAATCCGCGGGTCAAGGCTCTGCTCGGTTTCGAGCGCGGGGTGCTGATGCGCCGCCCCTTCACCACGCTGGTGATGCCGGAGGACGTCGACCGCATCTGTGGCCTGCTCAGCCTGCCGAGCACGATGCCCGGCGAAAGCTTCAGTGTCGAACTGCGGCTGCGCCGCAATCGCAATGACCTGGTGCCGGTCGAATCCGACCACGTCACCGTATCGCTGACGGGCATCCCGATGCTCAGCCAGCAGGGCGAACGCCGCGTCACCGGGCTCTACGGCGTTGCGCGCGACATCTCCGAGCGCAAGCGCGCCGAGGAGATCATCTCCTTCCAGGCCTATCACGACCAGCTCACCCACCTGCCGAACCGGGTGCTGTTCAAGGACCGGCTGGAGCTGGCGATCGCCCAGGCCCAGCGCCGCACCGGCGCGCTCGCAGTGATGTTCATCGATGTCGACCGCTTCAAGCTGGTGAACGATACCTATGGGCATGCGGAGGGCGATCTGCTGCTGCGTGCCATCGCATCGCGCCTGTCGGCGAGCCTGCGCCGAGGCGACACGCTGGCACGACTGGGCGGCGACGAATTCACCGCGCTGCTGCCCGACATCAACCAGCCGGAAGACGCCGAGACGATCGCGCGCAAGATCGTCGCCGCGCTCAGCGAGCCGATCAAGCTCAGCGAGGGCGAATTTCGCGCCACGGTCAGCATCGGCATCGCCCTCTACCCCCGCGACGGCAGCACCGCCGAGGACCTGACCCGCCACGCCGATATCGCGATGTACCAGGTCAAGCGCTCGGGCAAGAACGCCTTCCGCTTCTTCGACCCGAAGCTGAACACCCACCATCGCGAACGAATCGCACTCGAGAACGACCTGCATCTGGCCCTCGAGCGCGGCGAACTCGAGCTGTACTACCAGCCGCAGATCAGCATGACGCAGCAGCGCGTGATCGGCATGGAGGCGCTGCTGCGCTGGAATCATCCGGAACTCGGCTCGGTCCCGCCGGCGACCTTCATCCCGGTCGCGGAGGAGGTCGGCCTCATCGGCGACATCAGCCGCTGGGTGCTGAACACCGCCTGCGCGCAGCTTGCGAGCTGGCGCAGAGCCGGCCATACCGGCGTGAAGCTGTCGTTGAATCTGTCACCGCACGATTTCGACCATCGGGACATCGTGCGCTCGATCATCGACTGCCTCGCGCAATACGCGCTGCCGCCCGATCAGGTGGAACTCGAAATCACCGAAAGCATGATGATGAACGACAGCGCGGGCGTCGCCACCAAGGTGCGCCAGTTGCGGGAAGCGGGCGTGGGCGTGGCGATCGACGATTTCGGCACCGGATATTCCGCACTCGCCTACCTGCAGAAATTCCCCGTCAGCACGCTGAAGATCGACCGCAGCTTCGTGCGCGAACTCGACGTGGCGATGACCAACCCGATCATCTCGGCGATCACCGGCATCGCGCGCGGCTTCAACCTGCATCTGGTGGCCGAGGGCGTCGAGCGCCCGGAACAGGCCGATGCACTGCGGGCGCTGGGCTGCGACGTGATGCAGGGCTATCTCTTCGCGCGCCCCAGTTCCGCAGTCGAGGCCGAAGTCTGGTTACGGCAGGCTCCGACCCACTGCATGAACTGAGTCGGTCGCGCTGTTCGCGCTCCGCGACGAATCGGAAACGGGGCCGGCATCGCCACGATGCCGGCCCCGCTCTAAAAGGGCTCAGGCCGTCTTCCCGCATGCGTGGGATGCCCGGCCTGATGACAGCTCACTTCGTCGCCAGAATCCACTCAACCAAGGTCTTGGCTTCGGCGTCGCTCACCTGCGGGTTGGGCGGCATCGGAATCTGACCCCACGCGCCCACGCCACCCTTCTGGACCTTGGTCGCCAGCATTGCGACGGCGTCTTTCTGACCCGCATACTTCGCTGCGACATCCTTGTACGACGGGCCGACCAGTTTCTTGTCCACCGCATGACAGGCCAGGCAGTTCTTGGCCTTGGCAAGATCGGCGTTGGCGAAGGCCGGAGCGGCCGACAGAAGACCCGCGGCAACCGCGGCAGCAACGAACACTTTCATGGTCCTTACCTCTTGATGTGTAGGGGCGGTTGAAACGGCTTCGATGTTAAACCACGCATTGGCAATTTCCTATGCCGCAGCACGGCGCGCAACGTCTTTTTTCGTGTCGATTCGCTGCATGGCATACCGGATTTGAGGCGCATCAAAACCACGCCTTGACTCCCCTCGAGTGACGCCCAGGATGCGCGCTCCCCGCATGCAGCGGGAATGGTCGCGGCGCCGTGCCCGTCCGAAGGTCATTGGACGGTTTCGCTCACTGCCTGACTTCCATGCGCTCGTCGGCCCGCAGCGCCGGATGGGTGGCGCGGAACGGGTTGATGTCGAGCCCGCCGCGACGGGTGTAGCGCGCCCACACCGAGAGTTCGGCAGGCCGGCAGCGCGCCAGCACGTCGCAGAACACTCGCTCCACGCATTGCTCGTGAAATTCGTTGTGCTCGCGGAAGGACACAATGTAGCGCAGCAGCCCCTCGCGGTCGATCGCCGGTCCGCGGTAGCGCACCACCACCATGCCCCAGTCCGGCTGGCCGGTGACCAGGCAGTTGGACTTGAGCAGGTGCGAGTACAGCGTCTCGACGACTTCGCCGTCGCCGGCAGCCGAGAGAAAATCCGGCGTCGGCTGATAGGTGTCGATGTCGATGTCGAGCGCGTCGAGGCAGACGCCTTCAGGGTAGCCCTCGATACGCTGCGGACGCAGCAGGAGCGGCTCGATCTCCACCACGACGCGACCGCCGGCCGCCTCCGACAGGTCTTTCTCGATGGTCTCCCGCACCGCAGCGACATCGGCGAATTTCTGCTGGTTGAAGGCGTTCAGGTAAAGCTTCAGCGACTTGGACTCGACCAGCCGCGGCGTGGAGGCCGGCACGCGGAAGCGGCCGACGGCGACCACCGGCTTGCCGCGCGGGTCGAGCCAGGAAAGCTCCCAGGCGTTCCACAGGTCTTCGCCAACGAAGGGCAGCGCGTCGGCGCGCAGGCCAAGTTCGGTCCGCTTCAGCTGGCGCTCGATCGGAAACAGCAGCTCGGGCGCGTAGGTGTCGCGATAGGCGACCGGACGCCCGAGCGGCGAGGCTTCTGCGCCATGAAGGCGGTCATCGGAGGGGGTCATGGCGCGATTGTAATGCGGCGCGGCAGGGTCTGGCCGAACAGGCCGGACAGGTCGACATGGGTCTCGACCGCATCGGCCAGCCGATCGATGTCCGCCTCGCGCCGCGCCGCCAGGTCCACCTGCGCGAACTCGCGCGCCCCCGCCCACGCCAGCAGCGCCTGCAATGCCTCGGGCACGTCGAACAGGCCATGCACATAGGTGCCGAGCACCTGACCGTCGTCCGACAGCGCGCCATCCATGCGCACCCGGCCACCCGCCTGCGCAAGCGCGACGGCAGGTCGCGCCAGGGCCGGCCCATGCGTCACGCCCATGTGGATCTCGTAGCCCGCCATCGGCGGCTCGCCGGGCAGCAGCAGATGACCGGCGACATTCTCGAGTTGCTTGTCACGCTCGAGCACGGTCTCCATCTGCAGCAAGCCGAGACCTGCCGCTCGATCGGGCGGGCCTTCCAGGCCCTCCGGGTCGGCAATCGACTGGCCCAGCATCTGGTAGCCCCCGCACAACCCGATCAGCTTGCCGCCGTAACGCAGATGGCGCTGGATCGCCTCCTGCCAGCCCTGCGCGCGCAGCCAGGCGAGGTCGGCGAGCACGCTCTTCGAGCCCGGCAGCACGATCAGGTCGGCGGGCGGGATCGCCGCGCCCGGACCCACCCAGCGAAAATCCACCTGCGGATGCAGGCGCAGCGCATCGAGGTCGGTGTGGTTGGAGATGCGCGGATACACCGGCGCCACCACGCGCAAGGCGCCCTCCCCGGCCGCCACGTCCGCGGCCGCATCGGCAAGCGCGTCCTCGGCGTCGAGGAACAGGCCGTGCAGGTAGGGCAGGACGCCGAACACCGGCCGCCCGGTACGCGCCTCCAGCCAGTCCAGCCCCGACTGCAGCAGGCCAATGTCGCCACGGAAGCGGTTGATGATGAAGCCCCTCACCCGCGCCTGCTCGCTCGGCGACAGCAGTTCCAGCGTGCCGACGAGGTGGGCGAAGACGCCGCCGCGGTCGATGTCGGCCACCAGCACCACCGGCACGTCGGCGGCTTCGGCAAAACCCATGTTGGCGATGTCGCGCTCGCGCAGATTGATCTCCGCCGGGCTGCCCGCCCCTTCCACCAGCACGCCATCGTAGGCGCCCAGCAAGCGCTGCCAGCTCTGCATCACCGCCGCCATCGCGGTGGGCTTGTAGGCGTGGTAATCGCGCGCCGACAGGTTGGCGACCGCGCGCCCGTGAATGATGACCTGTGCGCCGATGTCGCTCGACGGCTTGAGCAGCACCGGATTGAAGTCGGTATGCGGTGGCACCCCGGCAGCGAGCGCCTGCAGCGCCTGGGCGCGGCCGATCTCGCCGCCATCCGCGGTCACCGCCGAGTTGAGCGCCATGTTCTGCGGCTTGAACGGCGCGACGCGCAGACCGCGTCGGTGCAGCACGCGGGCCAGGCCCGCGACCAGCGTGCTCTTGCCGGCATCCGATGTGGTGCCCTGCACCATCAGGGTCAAGGGCTGGGACATCGCGTAAAATCCACACTCTTCGAATCAGACCGCAGATTATCGCCGATCCCGTGCCACGACCTGCCCCCGGTTTCGCCCGCAGGCCTCTCGCCCGCGCCTGCACGCCCTCCATTCACTACGCTCCCTCGCCCCCATGTCCGCCTTCGCCCTGCTCGTCCTCAAGCTCGCTGCCGGTCTGTTCGCCGACCGGCTGTTCGGCGAGGTTCGGCGTTTTCATCCGCTGGTAGGCTTCGGCCGCTGGGCCGCGTGGGTGGAAGGCGCCGTGCGCCGCCATGCTCAGGGCCGAGCAGCGGGCGTGCTGGCGTGGTCGCTGGCCGTCCTGCCCTGGGTCGCCATCGCGCTTGCGCTGCGCGCGGCGCATCCGCTCGCACACTGGGCGGTGGACATCGCGCTGCTGTACTTCGCCCTGGGCGGGCGCAGCCTGGCCGAGCACGCGGAAGCGATCGCCACGCCGCTCGCAGCGGGCGATATCGCGCGCGCGCGCGATCGCGTGAGCTGGATCGTCAGCCGCGACACCAGCGCGCTGGATGCGAGCGGTGTGGCGCGCGCGGGCACCGAGTCGGTGCTGGAGAACGGCAACGATGCGGTGTTCGGCGCCGTGTTCTGGTTTCTCGTGGCTGGCGGGGCCGGCGCGCTGCTGTTCCGGCTGGCGAACACGCTCGATGCGATGTGGGGCTATCGCACGCCACGCTACCTGAGCTTCGGCTGGGCCGCGGCACGCATCGACGATCTGCTCAACGCGCTGCCCGCCCGCCTCACGGCGCTGACCTATGCCTTGCTGGGCCGGACGGCGCGCGCGATGGCCTGCTGGCGCACCCAGGCGCCCACCTGGGACAGCCCCAACGCCGGCCCGGTGATGGCCGCCGGCGCGGGCGCACTGGGGGTGTCGCTGGGCGGCACCGCGGTCTATCACGGCAAGAGCGAGGCGCGCCCGCCGCTGGGGGAGGGCCCACCGCCGGACGCGGCCACGATCCGTGCCGCGGTGTCGCTCGTGCGCCGCGGTGTGCTGCTGTGGCTGGCCCTGGCCGCCTTGCTGGCCCTGTTCACGCTTGATGCGACGACGGTCGCGCCGCTCTCCGGGGCCGCGCATGCTTGAACATGGTGGGCGCCTGCGCCAGGCCGCCGCACGCTACGGCATCGCGCTGGACCAGTGGCTGGACCTGTCGACCGGCATCAATCCCGCCGGCTATCCCGTGCCCGCGATTCCCGCTTCCGCCTGGCAGCGGCTGCCCGAGGACGATGATGGCCTCGAGCGCGCGGCGGCAAACTACTACGGCACGCCCGAGCTGTTGCCGGTCGCGGGCTCACAGGCGGCGATTCAGGCCTTGCCGCAGGTGCTGCCCGGACAGCGCGTCAGCCTGCTCGCCCCCGGCTATGCCGAACACGCCCACGCCTGGCGCGAACGCGCGCCGCGGCTGATCGCCGCCGACGAGATCGAGCCTGCCAGCGATGCCAGCGACATCGTCGTGCTGATCAACCCCAACAACCCAACCGGCGCCCGCTTCGATCGCGGCCGCCTGCTCGAGTGGCACGCACGCCTGGCCGCGCGCGGCGGCTGGCTGGTGGTGGACGAGGCCTTCATCGATGCCGACCCCGCCGGCAGCCTGGCCGGCAGCGCGGGGCAGCCCGGCCTGGTGGTACTGCGCTCGCTCGGGAAGTTCTTCGGTCTGGCAGGCGCGCGGGTGGGCTTCGTGCTCGCCCCGGAAGCGCTGCGCGCGGCGCTCGCCGAGAAGCTCGGCCCATGGACGGTCAGCGGCCCGGCCCGCCATGCGGCCTGCGCCGCACTCGCCGACCACAGCTGGCAGACGCGGATGCGGGACGCGCTGAAACGGGATGGCGAGCGCCTCGCCGCCTTGCTGGCGGAAAGCGGCCTCGGTCAGCCCGAGGGTCCGGCCTTGTTCAAGTGGATCGTTCATCCGCGTGCAGCCGCACTGCATGCCTCTCTGTGCCGGCGTGGAATCCTGTGCCGGCTGTTCGAGTCGCCTTTCAGCCTGCGCTTCGGACTGCCGCCGCACGAAGCCGGCTGGCTCCGCCTTCGCGCCGCGCTAGCGGGCGCGCTCGACGAAGCCGGCTGAGGCCTCCTCGCGGGCGTCGAGGTAATTCTGCTGCCAGCCGTCGCGCGCGCCCGCCCACCAGGCGCGGTCGAACGCCCACGCGAGGGTCGGCAGCAGGGGGCCGAGATAGTGCAGGGCGGCGGATGGCGGATCGTCCGCCGCCGCCTTCAGCGGCGCACCCAGGGCGCGCAGGCGCTCGCGCAGCGTGGGATGCAGGGGCAGATTGCCGCCCCCGACCTCGTAGCGTGAAAGATCTGCGGCCACCGATGCGCGACGCAGGAAACCGGCGGCGACGCCCAGCCCCATCTCGCGGTAAGGCCGGATCGACGGGCTCGGAAACTGCGCGCTCTGTGCCATCACCTTGGGCCAGTAGTCCTGCTCCAGGAAGCATGCCTTGAGGCCGATCTCGACCAGGGTCTCGCCCATCAACGCCGGCCCGACCAGCGTCGCGGCATGGGCATCGGCCTCGAACTCTTCCAGCCGGGACAGGCGCAGCATGTCGCGATAGAAGCGGTGCGAACCGCGCTCGAGCCAGCCTGCGGCCCAGGGGAGATTCTCGAACGCGCGGTCGAGCACGCGCGCCCACCAGGCGCGTGCGTGGGCCGAATGAGCCGCCAGACCGCTGCGCTGGCGCGCGAGATGGGCGAATTCGTGGGCAAGAACCGCCGTCAGCTGGATAGGGGAGATACTGTGGGCGAGCGGCAGGCCGATCAGCAGGTGCGTCCGGATCGGACCGATCCAGCCCCAGGCCGGACGCTGCAGCAGGACGGCGTTCATGTCGGAGGTGATCCACACCGCATCCACCGGTCGGGCCCCCAGCCTCCAGGCGATGTCGTCCATCAGGCAGTGCAGATCCTCGGCTGCGGCACGCGGCACGCGCACGCCCTGCGGGCAGGGCGAAGTGTGGCAGAGCACGCCGGCGAGCCGCACACCACTGAGTGCGACGATCACCGCGGTCAGGCTCCAGCCACCCGCCCGTGCGGGCTCGCCGGCCAGCACCGCGTCCCAGCTGCAGGTCAAGGCGGCCACCACCGCGCCGACCAGCGCCATCAGTGCAAGCATGACGGACGCCAGCGATCCCGCGGACAGCAAGCCGAGGCGAGCAGCCAAGCGGGCGCGCAGGTCGAAGATTCTTGAACGAGGCGTCATCTCGCCACACACTCCACCACTGATCCGGACGGCGGGGACGATACGTGGCCTCGCCCGGGCCATCCACTGGCCGAAAGAATTAAACTGCCCAAAAGGGGCACCTCGAGAGATGCCCGGCGCACAAGCCCGCCGGAGAGCTTTGCTCCATTTTTCCCGCTGCACTGCACAATTCCGCTCCGTGTGCGCTATAGTCCGGGCGTGCCGCGCCTCCAGCCAGTCGATCGCGGCCCTTCCTGTCACGACGCCCTCCGCCGGAAACCGGCGCGGTCGTCTCCCGCGCGCCCAGATTGGCGCCGTCCGCAAATCGGACGGCAGGCTGCCGCCGGACACACTTCATGACCACCGAAACGACTTTCGCCAGCCTCGGGCTGGCCGATCCCCTGCTTCGCGCCATTGCCGAGGCGGGCTACACGCAACCCACGCCCATCCAGGCCCAGGCCATTCCCCAGGTCCTGGCGGGCGGCGACCTGCTCGCCGCGGCGCAGACCGGCACCGGCAAGACCGCCGGCTTCACCCTGCCGGTGCTGCACATGCTGTCGGCCACGCACGCCCACCCCCATCCGCCCGGCCGTCCGCGCTGCCTGATCCTGACGCCGACGCGCGAACTCGCGGCGCAGGTCGAGGAGTCGGTGCAGACCTACGGCAAGCATCTGCCGCTGACATCCCTGGTGATCTTCGGCGGCGTGAACATCAACCCGCAGATTAGCGCACTTCGCAAGCGCGTCGACATCCTTGTCGCCACGCCGGGCCGCCTGCTCGATCACGTCGGCCAGAAGACGCTGGACCTGTCCGGCGTCGAGATCCTGGTGCTCGACGAGGCCGACCGCATGCTGGACATGGGCTTCATCCGCGACATCCGCAAGGTGCTTGCGCTGCTGCCGAAGAAGCGCCAGAACCTGCTGTTCTCGGCGACCTTCTCAGACGAGATCCGCGAGCTCGCCTCCGGCCTGCTGCATCAGCCGCGCACCGTCGAGGTGGCGCCGCGCAACACGACCGCCGAGCGCGTCGGCCAGACGGTCTACACCATCGGCCAGAAGCAGAAGCGCGAACTCCTCGCCCACCTGATCAAGAAGCACCAGTGGTTCCAGGTGCTGGTGTTCACCCGCACCAAGCACGGCGCCAACAAGCTCGCCGAATACCTCAGCAAGCACGACATCCCCGCCGCGGCGATCCATGGCAACAAGAGCCAGGCTGCACGCACCCGGGCGCTTTCCCAGTTCAAGGACGGCTCGCTGCCGGTGCTGGTAGCGACCGACATCGCAGCACGCGGGCTGGACATCGACCAGCTGCCCCAGGTGGTGAACTTCGAGCTGCCTAACGTGCCTGAGGACTATGTCCACCGCATCGGCCGCACCGGCCGCGCGGGCGCCGACGGCAACGCGATCTCGCTCGTCGATGCGGAAGAAATGAAGCTGCTGACGGCGATCGAGCGTTTGATCAAGCGGCGCATCGATCGCGCCACCGCCGAAGACTTCGTCCCCAGCGCCGGAGGCGAGGCGGCCCACGATGCCGACCATCAACGCGAGCCGCTGCCGCGCCGTGGCGGCGGGCGCCCGGGCCAGCCGCGCCAGGGCACGGACAATCGCACCGACCGCAACAATGCCGGCGGACGCGCGCCGTCCCAGGGCAAGCCGGGCGGACGCGCACCGCAGCGCCCGCGCGGCGAGGTCGACGGCAACCGTGCGCCACG
>JAFLDS010000003.1 GCA_017302295.1 Thauera sp.
CGCCGGTCCCGCTGCGCGGCGCGGCGGCGGGCGTCGCTGGGGACGCGGCTGGGGACGCCGCAGCCGGGGTGGACAGGTCGCCGGTCACGAACAGGCCATCGCGCGTCGACACGCCGACGCCGAAGCTGAATTCGACACTGGTCTGCGTGCGCGGCAGCAGCGAACCGATGAAATCGTCGAACGAGGCGCCGTCGAGCGCGAGCCGGCAGTCGTAGAAGGACAGCCGCGCGCCCACCGCGTCGCGCTCGAGCGTGGCGGAGAGCGCGATGCGGCCGATGTCGAGCCCGTTGTCGCCGCCCAGGGACAGGCGGAAGCGCCGCTCCCCCGCCGGCATCGGCCGCGAAGCGATCGACAGCGCAGCGTGCAGTTCGCCCTCGGCGAGCGGCCCGTCGATGCGGAAGGGGTCGTCGCGGCCACCGATGCGCATGCTGAACGGGGCATCGAAGCGCGCTTCGGCCTGCGCCGCCCAGTTGGCGTCTTCCGGATCGACGGCGAAGCGGAACGCGCTGCCGCCCACCGAGACGAACATTCCTGGCCCGCCATGCTCGGCCGGCACCCAGGCGAGCGAGAAGCGCAACGCCCCTTCGACCGAGATGCCGTGCGGCTCGTAATTGCCCGGCGGCACACGCACCTGCACCGACAGCATGCGCCCGGAGACATCGTCGGCGGCGCTCGCCGCGAGCTGCGCCGCGCTCAGCGCGCCGGCCGGTTGGTCCCAGCCATAGAACGCCTTGATCAGCGTGTCTTCCTCGGGGGCGACGTCGAGGCCGATCTCGCGCGCCGAGTGCGTGGTCTTGCGATTGCGCCACCACGGCAGGGCGAGGAAGGCCAGCAGGCCGGCAATGTGCAGCAGCGTCGCATCCGACCACTCGCGCGCGTCGGCTTCCGTCTCCAGCGCGTGGTCGCAGAGGCGGCCGAGCGGCGCGAGCGCGAAGCGCAGCAGCGCCTTGACCGATTCGTACATGCGCCGCGCCGCGGTGCCGTGCTGGCCGTAGAGCGTCATCGGCTCGGTGCCGAAGCGGGCGAACTCCATCCACATGTAGAGCTGGAACCAGCGGTCGCGCACGTAGTTGCTGACCATCAGGTCGAGCAGCGACTGCGCGAACTCCTCGGTGGCCGCTTCGCCGCCGAGTTCGATCGCCTCGCGCACCGCGAGGATGGCTTCGACCAGCTTGCGTACGTCGTTGATGCCGCCGATCCACGCTTCGATGTCAGGCCGTGGCGCGTCGATGTAGGCCTTGAGCTTGTCGAGGCTGAGATCGCCCGGCCACGCGGGCGACCGGGTCAGCGTGCCGCCGAGGTCGTCGACCAGGGCCTTCAGCGCGCGGTCGTGCGGATCGCGCACGAAGGTGTCGACGACCCACTCGCCGAAATCGACCAGGACGCGGCCGGCCTTCTGCAGCAGCGTCCTGTCGTCCTTTTTCGGGGTGGTGTCGGCCATGGCGGAACTCAGAACGCGGGTGCCCGCATCGGCGCCGACTCGGGCCGGACTTCGTCGGCGCGGCCGTCGAGCGAGGCGCGCTGAACCATGTACGCCAGCGGCTTCGGCGCAGCATCGGCCGGCGCATCCGGATCGCGCAGTGCGGTGTAGACCTCATGCACCGCGACCAGGTCAGGGGCTCGTTCGAAGCGAACCAGCGCGAAATTGGCGCGGAACAGGATCTGGCGCGCATGCCGCAGGCGATCGAACTGGTCCTGATGGCGCGCGGCAATGGTGGCGTAGGCCGCCATCTCGCGATCCGGTTCGGCGTGGTCGACGAGGATCTGCTGGATGCGCTGCTCGTCCGGGTCGAGCGCGCGCGGACGGCCCGGCGGCGGCCGCTCGGCGTCGGGCCGCAGATCGAGCGTGGGCATGGAGCGCCACGACCAGTCCGGCAGCCGGCCCGCGTCCACCGTAGTGCCGTCCGGCCAGCCGAAGGTCGGCATCAGCATGGGCGACTGATGCAGCTTGCGGCGCAGCACCGGCGGCACGTCGGCCAGGCCGTTGCCGCCGGTAAAGACGAAGGCCTGCCCGTCGGCCGCGTTCCATCCCATGCGCTCGGCGCCGATGTCGGAGCGCACCATGCGCTGCGCGAACGACAGCACCCGATCGACCGCGCCGATGTACCACGGCATCACGTTCTTGAAACCGCTGCCGGTGAACTGCACGATGCGCGCGGGCACCGCATCGCCCTTGGTCCAGTAGCTCATCGCGGTGGCCGCGCTGTAATGCACGTCGCCCGACAGCAGCAGCACGCGCCGGTGCGCCGCCAGCCGCGCGAGCAGCGCTTCGAGCGTCAGCGGATCGAAGGCCCAGGCCTCGATCGCGTCGGGATTGGTGCCGACCATGCGGCGCGTGCCGATCTGGTTGTCCAGCAGCAGCCTGGCGCGCGCGTCGGCGCTCATGGCCTGCCATTCCTCCTCGGTGAAACCGAGCACCTTGCGCAGGCGCTCGAGCGTGGCCGGATCGGGATCGTTGAGCGCCGAATAGCTCTTGGCGTCGAAGATGCGGTAGGCGGTGGGCGCGATGAGATCGTCGAGCAGGCCCGGACCGATGACCTGCAAGGGCGCGGCGACCACCAGCAGTTCGGAGCCGGGCGGCAGCGTCGCCGGAATCTGCTCGGCCAGCGCCGCGACGGCGACGTTGCCGGGCGGCCCCTCGCGCGACACGAAGCTGCGCCGCGTGCGATTGTCGATGGCCACCAGCAGGTGGCGCGGGCCCGCCACGGCGAAATGCCATTTGATCGGCGGATTCACCGCCTCGTAGCGGCCATCGACCGTCGGCTGCGGACGCAGGTCGAGACCAAAGAAATGGTCGAGCGCGCCGGCGACCGCAGGCAGCGGGCGCTGCAGCGGCTTGGGCGGATCGGCGAGCGCGTCGGCGCGTTCCTGCTCGGTGCGCGGCGGGAACATCGCCGCGACCGTTTCCAGCATCCGCTTCGGGTCGCCCGCCGGCCCGGTGTCCTTGCGCTCGTTCAGGTAGCGCAGCGGATCGTTGCCCCAGTCCTGGAACACCGCGTAGGAAGCCAGCGCGTTGCGCAGGATGGTGCGCCCGAGCGAGGTGTTGTTGACGCGATCGACCCAGATCGGATTCAGGTTCCAGTCGTCGGTGGCGTCGTGGTCGTCGAAGATCATGTAGGTCGGCACGTTGGCGAGCGTGCGGCGGACCCGGGGCAGCGCGGCGAAGAACTCCGCGAGTTGCGCTCGCTTCACGCCATGGCGCTGTTCGAGCTTCGCGCGGCGCTGCGCGAGCAGGCAGTCGGCCAGCGCCTGCCCGTCCGTGCCCCTGCAGGCCGGATAGTCTTCCTTGCCCTCGGTCTTGCCGACGTCGCGCGCCGCCAGGTGGGCCCAGTCGAGCGACGGCTCGATCAAGGGCGCGGCGGCGCGCAGGCTCCTGACGGTCGGCGCCAGCACCTGCTCCGCGCCCGGCCAGTCCTCGAGGCGCGGCCACGCGGCGTTGCACCACACCATCAGGTACATCGCGGCGAACTCACCGAACGACAGCAGGTGGCTTTCGCCATCCACCGTCGTCATCTGCGCTTCGCGCAGGATCAGCGTCTGGCGCCGCCCGGCGGGGAACTCGATCAACCCGGCCGGCAGCGGCGTCGGGCCGCCAGGCGCCCAGCGGTCGGGATGATTGATCGGATCTTCCTCATCGACGCCGAGCCGCCGGCGATCCACCGGTACGCGCTCGAGCGGTATCGGCGTCGCATCGGCAGGATCCGGCTGGTCCGGCAGGTTGCCGATCAGTTCGTTGCCGAGCTGGTTGATCATCTGCAGGTGCGCCGCCCACACGTCGTCGGCATAGATCTGGTCGCCGCCGAGCACGAGCTGATGCGGGCGCTCGAGCGCGTCCTCGTACAGGCTGCCGTCGGCGATGAGGTCGTCGATCATCGCCATCGCATCGGGGTGTTCGTTCGCCGGCCGCCGGCACGAGCCGTACACGATGCGCAGATCGGCCAGCGTCGGCGGCGGCAGGCTGAAGCTGGGCAGGAAGTCGTCGACGTAACCGAGCGCGAGATGCGGCCGCGCCCACTCGGCCGCGCCGCCATTGGCCGTCGCCACGCTCTTCAACAGGCCGAGCGAGGCCAGCGTGTGCGTCGCCGACGCTTCGGCGATGGCGAGGTCGTAGCTGTAGATGACGCCGGGCCTGAGCAGCTTGGGCGATGCGGCGGGGATGCGCAGCAGGCCGACGGCGACGTGCAGGCGCTCGCCAAAGCGCAGCGTCGGCGTCGGCGGATCGCTGCGCAGCAGATGGTCGGCGGCGCCCGACTTGGTGCGACCTTCCCACAGCGTGAGTGTCATGCTGGCCGGACGGCTCAACGCGATCCACACCGACACCAGGTTCGGTTCGACGCGGCGCAGGATCGGGCCCGCGAGGACGAGCGGCAGGGACAATGCGGCCTCCTCTGCGCAGCAGCTCGTCAGGTTTCGAGCTGTCGGCTAACGCGTCCCCATGGCCCGGCCATGGGGGATAATGCTGGACGCGATTGTCCGCACGCATGCGACGACCCGGCACGGCATCCTGCCGGCAGGCTGCCTGCGCCGCGGCCGGGAAGCCCGGGCGCAATCCTTCGGTCCATGGAGCCGGTATAGCACGCCGTCCTGAGCCTGCAAGAAAATGCGCCCTTCCCGCACCAGCCCGTCTTCTCGACGGGCCGGACATTCGCCGACGACCGCTTTTCCGAGGACGAACAAGATGTGCCTGGCCCTGCCCGCCCTGGTGGTGGAACTCTGCGACAACGACGAAGCGCTCGTCGATCTCGACGGCGTGCGCAAGCGCATCTCGCTGGCGATGGTCGAGGACGTCGCGGTGGGCGACTACGTGATCGTGCATGTCGGCTTCGCGCTGCAAAAGCTCGACATCGACGAAGCCGAAGCCACGCTGGCGCTGTTCCGCGAGATCGCCGCGCAGCAGGCGGGCGACGCCGCGGCGCAGCCTTCGTGAAGCATCGGCAATGACGCATTCAGAATGAAATACATCGACGACTTCCGCGACGGCGAACTCGCATGCGCGCTCGGCGCCGCGATCCATGCCGAAGTGCGGCCGGAGCGCGAATACCGCCTGATGGAATTCTGCGGCGGCCACACGCATGCGATCTCGCGCTACGGCATCGCCGACCTGCTGCCGCCGCAGCTGCGGCTGATCCACGGCCCCGGCTGCCCGGTGTGCGTGCTGCCGATCGGCCGCATCGACCAGGCGATCCGGCTCGCGCTGGAACACCGTGCCATCCTGTGCAGCTATGGCGACACGCTGCGCGTGCCTGCCTCCGACAAGCTGTCGCTGCTGCGCGCCAAGGGCCGCGGCGCCGACGTGCGCATGGTGTATTCGCCGCTCGACGCGCTGCAGGTCGCGCGCGCCAACCCGGGGCGCGAAGTGGTGTTCCTCGCCATCGGCTTCGAGACCACCACGCCGCCGACCGCGGTGGCGGTGAAGCAGGCGCAGGCCGAGGGGCTGCGGAATTTCTCGCTGCTGTGCAACCACGTGCTGACGCCGGCGGCGATGCACGCCATCCTCGCCGCGCCCGGTGGCGTGCAGCTCGACGGCTTCGTCGGCCCGGCGCACGTGTCCACCGTGATCGGCAGCGCGCCTTACGAACCCTTCGCGCGCGATTACCGCAAGCCGGTGGTGATCGCCGGCTTCGAGCCGCTGGACGTGATGCGCGCCATCCAGATGCTGATCCGCCAGATCAACGACGGCCGCGCCGAAGTCGAGAACGAATTCACCCGCGCGGTGACGCCAGAAGGCAACCTCAAGGCGCAGGCGCTGGTGGCCGAGGTGTTCGAGCTGCGCAACGATTTCGAATGGCGCGGCCTCGGCACCGTGCCGGCAAGCGCGCTGAAGCTGCGCGCGGAATTCACCGCGTTCGATGCCGAGGCGCGCTTCGGCGTGCCCTACGCCGCGGTGCCCGACCACAAGGCCTGCGAATGCGCCGCCATCCTGCGCGGCGAGAAGCGCCCCGAGGAGTGCCGCATCTTCGGCACCGCCTGCACGCCCGACAACCCGGTCGGCTCGTGCATGGTGTCGTCCGAAGGCGCCTGCGCGGCGCACTACACCTACGGCCGCTTCCGCGAGGCGGCGCCTGTCACCACCACGACCTCCGCATGAAATCCGCTCATTCCCGCCCGCTGGACCTGATGAACGGCCACGTCGACCTGTCGCACGGCGCCGGCGGCCGCGCCATGGCGCAACTGATCGAAGACCTGTTCGCGCGCGAACTCGGCAACGAATTCCTCGCCCAGGGCGACGACGGCGCGCGCCTCCCGGCCTGCGCCGGCGCACTGGTGATGGCCACCGACGCGCATGTGGTGTCGCCGCTGTTCTTCCCTGGTGGCGACATCGGCTGTCTGTCGGTGCATGGCACGATCAACGACGTCGCGGTGATGGGCGCGCGGCCGCTCTACCTGGCAGCGAGCTTCGTGCTGGAGGAAGGCCTGCCTCTGGCCGACCTGGCGCGCATCGTGTCGTCCATGGCCGCGGCGGCGCGCGAGGCCGGCGTGCCGGTGGTGACCGGCGACACCAAGGTGGTCGAGCGCGGCAAGGCCGACGGCGTGTTCATCACCACCACCGGCGTGGGCGTGTGCCTCGACGGTGTCGACGTCTCGGGCGCCAACGCGCGCCCGGGCGACGCGGTGCTGATCTCCGGCCCGCTCGGCGACCACGGCATGGCGATCATGTCGGTGCGCGAGAACCTCGCCTTCGATGCGCCCATCGTGTCCGACACCGCCGCGCTGCACGGCATCGTCGCCGCCCTGCTCGCCGCCGTGCCCGACACGCGCGTGCTGCGCGACCCCACCCGCGGCGGCCTCGCCGCCACGCTGAACGAGATCGCCCACCAGTCCGGCGTCGGCATCGTGCTCGACGAAGCGGCCATTCCGGTGCGCCCGGCAGTGGCCGCTGCCTGCGAGCTGCTCGGCCTCGACCCGCTCGACATCGCCAACGAAGGCCGGCTGATCGTGGTCTGCCCGGCATCGAGCGCCGACCGCGCGCTGGCCGCGCTGCGCGCCCATCCGCTCGGCAGGGACGCCGCGCGCATCGGCGACGTCATCGCCGACGACCGCCACTTCGTGCAGATGAAGACCCGCTTCGGCGGCCGGCGCATGGTCGACTGGCTGGCAGGCGACGCGTTGCCGCGGATCTGTTGATGACCTCCATCGCGACGCACGAAAACCGGCTTATGGAGCCGCATTGACGCCCGAACTCCCCATCCTGTCCCCGCGCCGCCGCACGCTGGCTGCCGCGCTGCTGTTTGCGATGACCGTGCTCGCCGCGCTGGCGGGCACTGGGCATGGGCCGCCGGTGTGGACCGCCGGCGTGGCGGCCTGGGGCGCGGGCGCGCTGCTGTGGCCACAGCTCGCGCGGGCGCAGAAGCGGCAAGCGCTGCTGCTGGCCGGCGCCGGGCTGGTAGCGTTCGGCTTCGCGCTGGCGCGTGGCGGGCAGCCGAACCTGATGGGGCTGCTGACGCAGAACACGGCGCTGCTGGGCATGCTGGCGGCGGTGAGCTTCCTGCGCCTGCTGCGCACGCCCGACGCCGGCCGCGACAGCCTGCCCAAAGGGCGCGGCGCGCTGTGGCGTACGCTGGGCGCGGTGCATGTGCTGGGCGCGGTGATCAACCTGTCGGCCGTCTTCATCATGGCCGACCGCATCGGCCCCGATGGCAAACCGCGTCAGGACCAGGCGGCGGCGCTGGTGCGCGCCTTCCTTGCCGCAGCGCTGTGGTCGCCCTTCTTCGCCGCCACCGCGGTGGCGCTGACTTATGCGCCCGGCGCCAGCCCGCTCGGCCTGGCCGCCTCCGGCATGGCGCTGGCGGCTGTACTGCTGTGGCTGGCGGGACGCGACATCGAGCGCACCAGCGGCAACCGGGCGGCAGACTTCGTCGGCTATCCGATGCACGCCTCGGCGCTGAAGGTGCCTGCGGTGCTGGCGGCGCTGGTGGCGGCCGGCCACTGGCTGGCGCCCAATTGGGCGGCGCTGGCAGTCATCAGTCTGGCCTCGCTCGCAGTCGTGTGTATCGTCGTCGTGGCACAACAGGGACCGCAGGCGGGCGCGCATGCGCTGTATGGCCATGTGCGCGACCGCCTGCCGGGGATGTCGGGCGAGCTGGTGCTGTTCCTGTCGGCAGCGGTGTTCGCCAGCGGGTTGCGTTCGCTGATGGACAGCGGCGGACTGTGGCTGCCGTTTTCCGGCTTCGGCGTGACCGAGGCGGCGCTGGTGCTGGCGGTGATGATCCTGCTCGCCGCGCTGGGCATCCATGCGGTGATCACCATCGCCATGGCTTCGGCCTGGCTCGCCCCGCTGCAGCCGGAGCCGACCCTGCTGGCCCTCGTCTTCGTGCAGTCGTGGGCGATCGGCCTGGCCGCCGGGCCGATGTCGGGCATCCATCTCGCGCTGCAGGGCCGCTACGGCCTGTCGCCCGGGCAGCTCGCGCGGGGCAACGTGCGCTACTGCCTGCAGGGCTATGTGGTCGCGGTGGGGTGGCTGGCGGTGGTCGGCAGCGTGCTGGGCGTGAAACTGCTGCCGACCTGGGGCTAAGGCTCCGGAGTGGCTCAGCCGCGCGACTGCAGGAGTTCGCTCAGCACCACCGCATTGTTGCGCGCCTCGTCGTGCGCGGCGTACAGCAGCGTCGCCACCGGATGCGCCCGGATCTGTTCGCCCAGCGTCCGCAGCGCTGCGGCGGCTTCGCCCCGCTGCAGCTCAGCGCGATAGCGCGCCTGGAACTCGTCCCAACGCGCCGGATCGTGGCCGAACCACTTGCGCAGTTCGTTCGACGGCGCGACCTCGCGCAGCCACAGATCGACCGCCGCCTTGTCCTTCGCCAGCCCGCGCGGCCACAGCCGGTCGACCAGCACGCGAAAACCGTCGCCCTCGTCAGGGGCTTCAAAGACACGCTTGATCTTCAGGCCCATGCCGCCCTCCTGCGCCCAGTCCAGCCGGGGGTCACCCGGACATCTTCAACGATAGACCCCGATCGCAGCATCGGCCATGCAGCCCCCTCAGCCCGCCGGCGACGCCTCCCTACGCTGGCGCAGCGCGAGCCAGATCAGCGCCACCCCGGTGAGCGCCACCGGCACCAGCGAACCCACGTTGAGCAGCGTCCAGCCCTGCGTCGTCACCAGCGCGCCGGACGCGAACGAGGTGATGGCCATCGTCGCGAATACCGCGAAGTTGATCGCCGCCTGCGCCTTGTCCTTCTCTTCTGGGCGATAGGATTGCATCGCCAGCGTCGTGCTGCCGGTGAAGAGAAAGTTCCAGCCCACGCCGAGCAGGAACAGGCCGACCAGAAACTGGTGCAGGTCCTGCCCGGACAGGGCGACGAGGATGCAGGCGAAGTTCAGCGCCACGCCCACGCCCATGATCCGCAGCACGCCGAAGCGCTTGATCAGGTGGCCGGTGAAGAAACCCGGCGCGAACATGCCGATGACGTGCCATTCGAGGACGAAGGCGGCGTCCGAGAACGGCATGCCGCACACGTCCATCGCCAGCGGGGTGGCCGCCATCAGCAGGTTCATGACGCCGTAACCCAAGGCCGCGCCCACGGTCGCGACGATGAACACCGGCTGGCGCACGATCTCGCCCAGCGGACGGCCGCCTCCGCCACCCGCCGCCCTCGCCGGCTCGGCCGGAAAGCGGATGCCGGCCATCACCGCCATCGACACCAGCGCGACCACCGCCAGCGCGAGATAGGAACCGAGGAAAGGCGTGCCCAGCGTGTCGCGGGTGTGGTTGGCCAGGTTCGGCCCCACCACCGCGCCGATCAACCCGCCCGCCAGCACCAGCGACACCGCCTTCTCGCGGAACGAGGGCGCCGCCAGCTCGCCGGCGGCAAAGCGGTAGAGCTGGCCGTTGGCGCTGTAGTAGCCGGCGATCAGCGTACCCGCGACCAGCAGCCAGAAGTTGCGCGAATACAGCGCGAACGCGCACAAGAATGCGGTGAGCAGGGCCACCAGCAGCCCGATCTGGAACGACGCCTTGCGCCCCCAGTGCCGCTGGCTGCGCGCCACCAGGCCGGTCGACAGCGCGCCGCCGACCACGTAACCCATCACCGGCAGCGTCGCCATCCAGGGCACCGGCGCCAGGCTCAGCCCCACCAGGCCGTTGATGGCGATGAACACCACGTTGTTGGTCAGGAACAGGCCCTGTGCGATGGCCAGCAGCCAGAGGTTCTTGTTCATAAGGAAATGCTTCTATTGATTCGCGATCTGCGAATGTACCGCGTTACGCCCGCGCGTGCCGCGCCGTCTGCCGGGCGGAACAGCTGCTATGCTGGCTTCAGGCACGTCAACTTTCCCGGCGCGACGGACCATGCGGTTTACTGGATGACATCATGAGCCTGCCCATACAGCGACGAGACTTCGACGTCTTCCTGAGCCACGCGCACAAGGACAAGGAGTTCGTGGCAGCGCTCGACCGCTGGCTCACCAAGGCCGGGCTGCGGGTTTGGTACGACGCGCGCGAGCTGGCCGGCGGCGCCCTGCTCGCCACCGACCTGGGGGCGGCAATCGCGCGTTGCCGGGGCGTCCTGATCGTGGCGTCGGACGACGCGCTCCGAAGCGGCTGGGTGAAGGCCGAATACAACGCCGCGATGAACGAACGCGCCAATCAGGACGCCTTCCGCCTCGTCGTGCTGCGGCTGCCCGATGTCAATCTGAAGGACCTGCTGCAGGGCACGTCCTGGATAGATCTGCCCGGCCCCACACTCGACGCCGACACCGCGCTCGCCATCGTCGGCGCCTTCCACCCCGGGGAGCGACGGCCCAATCCGGCCACCGCGCGCGACGTTTATATCAGTTGCTCGTGGCAGTCCGACGACGGCGACAGCGCACGCGCCGTGTGCAAGGAACTGGTCGGCCAGGGCTTCCGGCTGATCGGCGACGCGCGCGACCAGAAAGGCTTCGGCAGCGGCGAACGGGTAGAACGCATCATCGCCAGTTGCGGCGCCTTCGTCGGCATCCTGCCCTATCGCGGCGTCGAGTCCGCCTCGGCCACCGACAAACCGTACAAGTATTTCCTCAGCGAGATGGACGCCGCCGCCAGCCTCGACCTGCCTACCCTGATCGTGGCCGACCCGCGCATCCGCCGCGTCGACGGCACCGACGCCGCGTGGCTGCGCATGGACACGGGCGCCAGTGCCTGCCCTGCGGCGGTATCGGACGCGCTCGGCACCCTGTGGGAACGATGGCATGAGCCACCGGCCCCTCAATACATCTTCTGCGCGACGGATCTCGAGTCCGAGATCGCCCGGCTGGGCGGACCGCTGCGTCACCTGATCGAGCGTATCACCGGCATGGCCACCGTCATCGGCACCGACATCCACGACCAGGACACGCCGTCGGCCATCATGAAGAAGATCTGCAGCGCCTTCCTGGTGCTCGCCGACCTCACCGACGACAACCTCAACACCTGCATCGAAGCCGGCATGGCCCTGGCTGCCGGCACCAACGTCGAGCTCATCGCCCGCGGCCGCATGCGCAGCCCGCCCTTCATGCTGCGCTCGCTGCAGATGGCCACCTTCGAGGACGAGGTGGAGCGGATCGCGACGCTGCACAGGATCCTGCGCCCCTATCGGCGACGGGTGATCAATGCCGAGCTGTAACGCAGCGCACCCGCGACGCTGACCGATGCCGCGGTATCCTTCGCCATCAAGCGTCGCTCGCCTCGATCCCGATATAATTCGCGCCAGCCACCGCTGCACAACGCAGCCTGTCCCGTTCGAGCCAAACGGCCCCATCCTCGCCTTGATCGAAAACCGCCCCTTCAGCCTTCTCGTCGTGGATGACGATCCGGTCACCTGCGCGCGCATCAAGGCCTATTTCGCCAACGAAGGCTACGCCGTCGCCGCGGCCGGCAACGGCGAGCAGATGTGGCAGGTGCTCAGGTCCGAGCCGGTCGATGTGGTGCTGCTCGATGTCGGCCTGCCGGGCAAGGACGGGCTGGAGCTGGCGCGCGAGCTGCGCGCGCATGACGCCCGCCTCGGCATCATCCTCGTCTCGGGTCGCTGCGACGACATCGACAAGATCGTCGGGCTGGAGTCCGGCGCCGACGACTACGTCACCAAGCCCTTCAATGCGCGCGAGCTGCTCGCCCGCGTGAAGATCGTGCTGCGCGGCCTGCGCGACCGGCCCGCGGCCCCGGCCACCAGCGAATACCGCTTCGGCGGCTGGAGCCTCGATCCCGCTCATCGGCGGGTGAGCGGTCCGGACGGCCGCAAGGAACACCTGACCCGCGGCGAGTTCGACCTGCTGGTGCTGCTGGCGCGCCACCCGGGTGTGGTGCTGAGCCGCGAGCGCCTGATGCAGGGCGTCAGCCACCGATCCTGGGATCCGAACGACCGCACGATCGACGTGCTGATCTCGCGCCTGCGCGAAAAGGTCGAAGACGACCCGAAGAGCCCCCAGCTGATCATCACGATGCGCGGCGAGGGTTACATGCTCGTGGGCGACGTCAGCCAGGGGTAGCAGGCAGCGTCAGTGCGGTCGATTCTGCACCCGCGAGCGCGACTTCCAGGGCAGCGCCGCTGAGATCGCAATGCTGCTGGAGGGTGTCGATGAGCGCGGTGAGCGTCGTGACCTCGGAGCCGGAATCGACCGCGGCCTGCTCGAGCTGCCGGGATTCGGCGATCACGCGGGCAAAGCCGAGATTGCCGGCAGCGCTTCGAAGCCGGTGCGCGCGCCGGGCAATCGCCTCGCTGTCGCCGCTATCGAGCGCCTGGCGGAACTCTGCAAATGCCGCTTCGGCGTCCTTGCGGAACAGCATCAGCAGCTCTCGCAGCATCGCACAGCCCAGGCCCTCGATCTCGCCCGCGAGGTAAGCATCGTCGAGCAGCGGCACCTCCACCCCGCCATCCGCCGCGTCATCCGAGGCCGTCGGCCGCATCCGTGGCACCTGAGCGGGTGCCATTGCAGCAGGGGTCGATGCCGCCGACGGCTGGTGCGCCTCGGGACGCACGCGAGCCGCAGTGACCTCGGCCAGGACCCGCGCCAGCGTGGCGCGATCGAAGGGCTTGCTGAGGAAGGCGGCGAATCCCGCCGTGCGCACCTCGGGCTGTTCGGCGAACGCCCCGTCCGACACGTGGGCAGACATCGCCACGACCGGCACCGCCGCCCAGCGCCCGTCGTCGATGCAGCGCAGGTCGCGCGTGACCTCGGGGCCCGAGGCGCCGGGCAGGCTGATGTCCATCAGCACGACGTCGATGCGCTCGTGGCAGCCGCGCAAGAGCTCGAGCGCGGCCTCGCCATCGCCGACGGCGAGCACGCGATGGCCGAGGAATTCGAGGTAGCGCTGGCACACGATGCGATTGATCTCGTCGTCCTCGACGACGAGCACCGCCAGCGGACTCGCCGACGGCTGCAGGCCATTGCCGTGCGCCCTTTCAGGCAGCTCGCCGGCCGCATGATCGAAGGGCAGCTCGAAGCGCACCCGCGTGCCTTCGCCGACAACGCTGTCGAGGCCGATGCGACCGCCCATCAGTTCGACCAGGCGCTGGCAGATGGCCAGCCCGAGCCCCGTCCCGCCAGGACGACGATGCGTCGCCTCCGTGACCTGGACGAAAGGCTTGAACACGGCCTCGCGCTGCGACGCGGGAATGCCGATGCCGGTGTCGGCGACCTCGAAGCACAGCCGCAGGTGCTCCTGCGCCGCGGCGGGAAGGCAGCTCACCGACACCGTCACCTCGCCTTCGTCGGTGAATTTGATCGCGTTGCCGATGGTGTTCAGCAGAATCTGGTTGAGCTTGCGACGGTCACCGACGACCCGCTCCGGCACATCCGGCGCAATGTCGCGCACCAGCGCGATGCCCTTCGCGCGCGCGCTGATCGACTGCAGCGCCAGCATGTCGTCGATCACGTCGCGGACCGCGAACGGCTCCTGGTCCATGACGAGCTTGCCGGCCTCGAGCCGCGAAAAGCCGAGGATGTCTTCCAGGATCTCGAGCAGCGTCGTGTTGGCATAGGCGATCATGCGCACGTATTCCTGCTGCTGCGCGTCGAGGGCGCTGTCGCGCAGCAGCTCGACACTGCCGCTGACGCCGCTCAGCGGGGTGCGCAACTCGTGGCTCAGGGTGCCGAGGAACTCGTTCTTGGCGCGATTGGCCTCCTCCGCCGCGCGCCGCGCCTCGGCATGCTCGGCGACCTCGCGTTCCAGCAGCAGATTGCTGCGCTGCAACTCCGCGGTGCGGGCGGCGACCAGTTTCTCGAGCTCCTGCTGGTGGCGCAGCAAGGTCTCCTCCAGGCGCTGCCGTTCGCGCGCATTGTCACGGAACTGCTCGAGCGCCTGCACCAACGGGGCGAGCGGGTCGTTGCGGCCGCTGCTGTGGCTGATCGCGACCGCGTAATTGCCGTTGACCAGCTCCCGCACCGCGCCTTCCATGCCCTTCAGCCGATCGAGCACGTCGTAGCGGAAGATGAACCACAGCGTGCCCATCAGCGCCAGGAACAGCAGCGCCGCGACACCGAAGAAACCGAACACGCCGCGGTCTATCGCCTGCCGCGATCCGGCGCCGGCCTGCTCGATCGTCTGGCTGCTGGCGCTCACCAGCGCGCTGCCCTGCTCGTTGAGCTGCCGCGCGAGGGCGCTGCCTTCGTCACGCAGGCGGGTCAGGCTGTTGCGCAGCGCCAGTCGCCTCGCGTGCAAGGCAAACAGGCCATCGTCTTCGAGGCTGCCGGCAAGCACCGCATGGAGCGCCATGCCTTCGGCCTTGCGCCCGGGATCGCGGATGTCCTGCAGGCGTCGATGCAGCAGTTCGAGATCGGCCGCGAAGCTCTGGCGCAGGGGCCCGACCGCCTCGGACTGTTGCTCGCGCTCCAGGCGCTCGAGCCGGGTCTTGAGGTTGAAGCAGACCATCTGCAGTTCGGCCATGCGCTCGACGCGGTCGATGTCGACCTCGATCAGGCGGTCGAGCGACTCGAGCACCTGCCGCCGGGAATCCGGCCGATCGAGCAGCGGATAGAGGCTGGAGATCGTGGCATTGGTCGCGGTGGAGGCGTTCGCCGCCAGCGAGTCCGCCAGCATGACCAGGGCCGCCACGGCGCCCTGGCGTTCGGCCAGCAAGGCCTGCTCCGTCTGCCGCAGCGTCAGCCAGCGGCCGACTTCGTCGGCCTGGCGGGCGAGGTTGGCCTCGATCGCATCGACGGAAGCGGCCAACGAGGCCAAGAGGCGTGGCTCGAACTCATGACGCTCGAGGCCCTGCAGCAGGCTGCGCAGCCCGGCGAGCTGCTCCTTGCCGGAGCGCTCCAGCCGCGCCACCTCGGCGGTGGATTCCGCCCGCCCGAGCTGCTCCACGAGCGCCAGCGCACGGGTGTTGAGCTGCGCCATCGCCTGCACCGCCTCCATCGCGGGCACGGCGTGGTCGATGATGCCGCGCTGCGCGGCCACCACCTGGTGGAAACTGAGCCAGGCCGTCGCCGCCACCACCAGGGTCAGCAAGGCCGACGTGGCCAGCGCGAGCGAGATCTTGCCCATCAGCCCGAGCTGCGCATCCAGGCGCGCCAGCCAGGCCGGCTTCCGCGGCTTCACCGGCGTCATCGAAGCAGCCTCAGGCGGCGGCCCTCGCTCGGCACGCGCGCCCGGTGCGCCGCGGGGATGGGAAAGCCGGCAAGAAGAGGCAAAATGGCGGTGCTCCCGGGTGGAGATCGGCCAGGCATTTTGCGCCCTCCCCCAACGGTGGGGCAACGCGCACCGGTCGGCAGGACCGGCAACGTTCAGGCCGGCAGCCCCGGCAGCATGCACCATGCCCACGACAACGATCCCGCGGCGCGCGCCCGCGCTGCGTTCGACCCTCCACGCGGCCCTCGCTGGAGTGGCTCTCGCGCTGTCGGCCACCGCGGTCGCCGTGGCGCCGCACGCCGCCGGCGCGCCGTCCGCCTTCCCGCCCAAGACCGAGGTCCATCGGCCGCTCGAATCGCGCCCGGCGCGCCGCCCCTGGGTGCTGTGCGCCGTCTTTCCGCACATCAAGGACGCCTACTGGCTCGGCGTCAATTTCGGCATGATCGACGAGGCGCGCCGGCTCGCGGTCGACGTGCGCTTCCTCGAAGCGGGCGGCTACCCCAACCTCGAGCGCCAGCGCGACCACATCCGCAGCTGTGCCGCCGACCCGGAGGTCAACGCGCTGATCGTGGGCACCGTGTCCTTCGAAGGCCTGTCGCCGCTGCTGCAGGAGGTGTCGCAGCGCATCCCGGTGCTGGCGGCGGTCAACGACATCGCCGACGCAGGCGTTGCAGCCAAGGTCGGAGTGAACTGGTACGACATGGGGCGCGCCGCCGGCGACTACCTCGCCAAGCAAGCTGCATCGGCGCGCGGCCCTGTCCCGATCGCGTGGTTCCCCGGACCCCAGGGCGCCGGCTGGGTGCCCTTCGTGGACCGCGGTTTTCGCGACGCCATCGCCGGCAGCGGCATCGTCGTCGCGGCGACGGCCTGGGGCGACACCTCGAAGACGGTCCAGCGCAACCTGGTGCAGAAGACGCTCGACGCGCAGCCGGGCGTACGCTATCTCGTCGGCAACGCGCTGATGGCAGAGGCGGCGGTCAGCGTGCTGCGCGAACGCGGACTGCAGAACCGCGTCGGGATCGTGTCGACCTATTTCACTCCGGCGGTGCATCGCGGCATCGTGCGCGGCCGCATCCTCGCCGCCCCCACCGACGCGCCCGTCCTGCAGGGGCGGCTGAGCATCGCCCAGGCCGTCGCGCTGCTCGAGCAGCGGCCGGTCGCCCGCCATCTCGGTCCGGCGGTGCGCATCGTCGACCGCAGCAGCCTGCAGCGGATCGATCTGGGCGACTCCCTGCCGCCCAACCTGTTCACGCCGCAGTTCCGCTACCAGCCACCGCCCAAGCGTTAAAAAGCCCGGCCTTGCGGCCGGGCGTTTCCTTGCGTCGGGCACCCGATCACTCACATCGCAGCGGCGTCCTTGGCGTTCTTCTCCAGGAACTCGAGCACGATCTTCTTCTGCGCATCGTCGAGGCCGGCGCGCGGGAACATACTCTGGGTGATGCCGTGCCACTGCTTCTTGGTGAAGTCGCCCGGTTCGCGCGGCACATGGCACAGGGTGCAGCGTTCGTAGAACAGCTTCTCACCCGCGCTCATGTTCGCCATCGTCGCGCCCTTGATCGCGGCGGCGCGTTCCATCAGCTTCATGCCGGCGATGTCGAGCCCCAGGTTGCCGGCGGTCTCGATCGCGGGCGGCTCGTAGGCGAGGTTCTCCGATTCGGCGTCGGTGCACTTCTTCAGGTTGGCGATGCAGGTGTTCGCGCTCGTCGCCTGGCTCAGCCCGCTCGATGCGACGCTGGTGGTGATCATGTTGATCGCCCCGCTGTTGCAGCGGCCGCGGGAGTCAAGCTGGATCCAGTTGCCTTCCTCGAGGCTCACCACGCCCTTCATGATGTTCTTCGTCACCCGGGCCCCGGCGATCAGCGCCCCGCGGTCGTTGTACAGCTCGACCAGGTCGCCGTCCTTGATGCCCTTGGCCTTGGCGTCCTCGACGCTGATGAACACGTGCTGGCGACCCTTCACGTTCTCGTACTTGCGCACATCGGCCTGGGCCATCTGCGAATGCACGCGGTTGAACGGGTGCGGGCTGACGACGTGAACCTGGCCAGGCTTGGCGTTGCCGAGGAACTCGACGGGCTCGAGGTACTTCGGGATCGGCGGGCAGTCGGGCACCTTGAAGCTGGCGATCTCCGAGCAATACAGCTCGATCTTGCCGGACTTGGTGTGCAGCGGGTTCTTCACCGGATCGGTGTAGAAATCGCCATGGCGCACCCAGCGGCGCATCTTGTCGGGCACCTCGATCTTGACGATGCCCTTCTCCCAGAACTCCTCGAACGGCACCGTCTGGTTGGTGGCCTTGTACGAGTTCTCGAGGATCTGCATCACGGTGAGGCCTTCGGTGAATTGATAGCCCACGCCCATCAGCTCGCCCAGGCGGCGGAAGATCTCGAAGTCGTCGAGGCTCTCGCCATAGGGCTCGATGACCTTGCGCATCGCGTAGATCTTGTCGTTGCTGTAGGTACCGCCGGTGCTCATGTCGTCGCGCTCGAGGGCGGACGTCGCCGGCAGCACGATGTCGGCGAAGCGCGACGAGGCGCACCACCACGGATCCTGGCAGATCACGGTGTCGACCTGCTTGTTCATTGCACGCAGCAGCTCGTTGGTGTTCTGCTGGTGCGACATGAAGTTGTTGCCGGCGTTGTAGATCAGCTTGACGTTCGGGTAGGTGTGGGTCGCGCCGTCGCGGGTGTATTGCTTGCCCGGATTCATCAGCATTTCACTGATGCGCGAGGCGGGGCAGCGCGCCTTCACCGGGTTGCGACCCTGCGACAGGCCGACCGGCATCACCGCACCCGACTGCGGCATGCCACCGCAGCCGTAGTGCCAGCTGAAGCCCACGCCTTCGCCCGGCTTGCCGATCTTGCCCAGCATCGCGGCGAAGTTGATGATCGCCCAGTGCGTCATCTCGCCGTGATGGGCGCGCTGCAGCGACCACGCGCCGGCGAACTGGGTGCGCTTGCTGGCGAACAGCTCGGCCAGCTCGACGATCTTCTGCGCCGGGATGCCGGTGATCTTCGCCGCCCATTCCGGGGTCTTCGGCGGCGTGCCGTCGGCGTCCTTGCCGAGCAGGTAGGGCAGGAACTTGTCGAAGCCCACCGTGTACTTGTCCACATAGGCCTTGTCGTACTTGCCCGTCGTGTAGACGTGATAGGACATCGCCAGGAACAGGGCGGTGTCGGTGTTGGGGACGATCTTCACCCACTCCGACTCCATCGCGACGTCGGTCGGGGTGTATTGCGGGTTGATCGACACGAACTTGACGCCACGCTCCTTGATCAGCTGCCAGCGCGGGAACATCTGGTGGTCGGCCACCGTGTATTCGATGCGGTTGTTCTTGAACGGGTCGCAGCCCACCCACACCATCACCTCGGTGTGGTCGGCCATCACTTCCCAGGCGGTCTGCGGCGAATACACTTCCATGTCGCCGATGATGTGCGGCAGGCTGACCTGCGAGGCGCCGCCGGAGTAGTCGCCGGTGGTCACCGAATGGCCGCCGATGAGGCCGAACAGGCGGCCCTGCAGCACCTGGGGACGCAGCAGGCCGGCGTGCGACCAGCCGCCGTAGGAGCTGCTGAACAGGGCCTCGTTGCCGTATTTTTCCGCGGTGTTCAGGATCGCGTTGGCAGCCAGCGCCAGCGCCTCGTCCCAGCTCACGCGCACGAAGGGCTCCTTGCCACGCAGATGCGGCTTGGAGTCGGCCGGGTTGGCGAGATAGGACTTGCGCACCATCGGGTACTTGACCCGCGTCTTGTGATACACGCGGCTGATCAGGCCTTCGGTGAGCATCTTGGTCGGCATCGCGTCGATGTCGTTCAGCGGCTGGATGCCGACCAGCACGCCGTTCTTCACCACCGCCTTGAACGGCCCCCAGTGGCTCGCGCTCGGGATCACCACCGTATCCGCACCGAACACCTCGTCCACGCCGAACCAGGTCAGCCCGTTCGCCGCCACCGCCGATGCCACCGACGCCTTCAGAAAACCCCTTCTCGTCATACCCATGATTTCAGCTCCGCAACACTGTCCGTTGATCAGATCCATCGACCTGATGTGATCTTAGGCAGCGGGGATGAACGCACTGATCGGATTTGTTGGCGAGGCACAGCGAATCGTTAACGCACGTTAATGCGAGGGCGCGAGATTTACCTTCCGAGGCCGGCCAGATTGCTGCTAACCCTTGTTTTCAACGCGCAACGCCCGCTGTAGGGTATTTACAAACGCGCGGCCTGCGTTCACGTTTCTGCGCCCGCCGTTCATCCGAGCTGTGGATCATGCGCTCGTGAGCCCGGTCGCCTGAGCCGACCGGGGCGTGGAATTTCGACCGAAGCAAAAGGAGAAGCACATGCAGAAGAAACTGATCGCCCTGGCCGTCGCCGGCCTCGCCGCCCTGCCTGCGTTCGCGCAGTCCAACGTCACGATCTATGGCCTCGTCGACATGGGCTACAAGTGGACCGGCGACAACATCGACGACCGCGTCGCCAACCGCTCGGGCATCGATTCGGGCATGAGCGCGGGCAGCCGCATCGGCTTCAAGGGCACCGAAGACCTGGGCAACGGCCTGAAGGCCGGCTTCGTCCTCGAACAGGGCATCCTCACCGACACCGGCGCCTCCAGCCAGGGCGGCCGGACCTTCGGCCGCCAGTCCTACGTCAGCCTCAGCGGCGGCTTCGGCACCGTTGCGCTCGGCCGCCAGTATCCGGCCGGCTATCTGCTGACGGCGACGGTCGATCCCTTCGGCAGCGGCACCGCGGGGCAGTACAACAGCGTCTACCTGACCGAATACCGCTGGGACAACTCGGTCACTTACGTCTCGCCGACCTGGAGCGGCTTCTCGGTCGCCGCCTCATTCACGATGAACGCCAATTACGCCAACGAATCGGCGGGCAATCGCGGGGCGGGCGACGTTGGCGACATCCGCGCTTGGTCGATCGTGCCGCAATACTCGAATGGCCCGTTCTTCGTCGGCCTGAACCTGGAGGAAATGCGCGCCAAGTCGACCGGCGCCTTCGATGGCGAAAGGATCCGCGTGTACGACCTCGCCGGCACCTACGACTTCGGCGTCGCCAAGCTCGCCGCTTCGTACGGCCTGCGCCGTGCCAGCGCTGCCGACTTCAGCCCCGACACCGCCGCGGTCGACGGCAAGGACACCAAACAGTGGTTCGTCGGCGTGACGGTGCCGGTCAGCACCGCGGGTACCGTGCGCGCGTCCTACGTCCACCGCAAGACCGAAGTCGCCGCCGGTGGCGCCGACGCCAAGGCCAGCCAGTGGGCGCTCGGCTACGAGCATGCGCTGTCCAAGCGCACCAGCCTGTACGCGGTATATGCCGACATCAACAACAACCGCGCCGCGCGCGAGAGCACGCTGTTCTCGTCGATCGGCGACGCGATTGCCGGCGGCACGGTGAATGGCGACGGCTATCAGAGCGGCGCCAACCTCGGCGTCATCCACCGCTTCTGAGAACCGAAGCGATTCAATCCCTGCGCAGGTGAACGGGCGCACGCGGCGCCCATCCCCCGCGCGGGGCTCCTTGCTCAACCCAGGCCGGCTCACGCTCATGCGCAGGCAGCCCGGTCACTCACGGAAGTTCTGCCGCGCGAACTCCCTGAAGAAAGTCAACGCGGGTGATTCGCTGCGCCGCGCAAGGCTCACCAGTGCATATTTTCCAACGCGCTCGACATGCGGCTCGACCCGGATCTCGCGCAGCCGGCCCGCGGCGATGCGCGCGCGCGCAGAGGCGAAGATGCCGAAGAAGACCGCGTCGGTGGCTTCGACGGTGTCGAGCAGGCTGGCAACGTCCTCGCAGTTGATCGTAACCATGCGGTTGGGATGGGCCTCCGGCCCCAGTTCCGCAACCAGGCTACGGGCGAGTTCATCGCTCAGCGGCATGCTCGCCACCGGGTACTGGCGCAGGAGGCCGATGTCGACATGCGGCTGCGCCAGCAGCGGATGCCCACTGCGGCAAAGGAACCCGCCCCGCAGTGACTCCAGCGGTTCCACGCAAAGATCTTCGGACGCGCTCAGTGCGCGGCGATCGATGACGATGACATCGACGATTTCACTGCGCAGGGATTGCACCAGCATGTCGACCGCACCGCGCGCGATCCTGACCTGCACGCCGGGCTGGCGCGTCGCCATCTCGCTCAGGAACGGAACCAGCAGGATGGATGCCGGGGTGGAGCCGAAGCCGATCGCGATGTTGCCGAGCTGCCCTTCCTTCAGCAACGTCACGCCACGGCGCAGCTCGGCAGCTTCGAACAGGACGCGCCGCGCACTCTCCACGACCTTCTCGCCGTAGGCGGTGAGCGCATTGCGTTTGCCGGAGCGGTCGATCAGGCGGACGTCCAGCTCCTCCTCCAGCGCCTGCAGACTGCGGCTGAGCGCCGGCTGCGTCACGCACACCGCATCCGCGGCCTTGCGGAAGGACTGATGTTCGGCGAGCGCGATCAGGTGGCGGAGCTGGCCCAGGTTCATTGATTACACCTTGTAATCAAAGTGAGGAAAATATTGCATTGGACGCATCGTACTCTCGTTCGTACTCTGCCCTCCCCGATGCATGCACTTTCAACGCACGATTCAAACAATTACGAAGAGGAGACGAACCATGAAAATGAAGATGATCTCGATCGCGCTCGCCGCCGCACTGCTGGGTTCCATGTCCGTCGCGCACGCCGTCGAGGACAGTTTACTGAAGGATATCGAAACCCGCGTCGGCGCCATCGAGAACAAGCTGATCGGCTGGCGTCGCGACATCCACCAGAATCCGGAGCTGTCGAACCAGGAAGTGCGCACCGCCAAGCTGGTGGCCGATCACCTGCGCAAGCTGGGTCTGGAAGTGAAGACCGGCGTCGGCCGCACCGGCGTGGTCGGCATCCTGAAGGGTGGCAAGCCGGGCAAGGTCGTCGCGCTGCGTGCCGACATGGACGCGCTGCCGGTCAAGGAACTGGTCGAGTTGCCGTTCGCGTCGAAGGCCAAGGGCAAGCACATGGGCAAGGAAGTGGACGTCATGCACGCCTGCGGCCATGACGCCCACACCGCCATCCTGATGGCCACCGCCGAAGTGCTGGCCGGCATGAAGGATCAGGTCCCCGGCACGGTGAAGTTCCTTTTCCAGCCGGCCGAGGAAGGCCCGTCCGAGCCGCTGCACGACGAGCACGACCACATCGGCGCGCTCGCCATGGTCGATGCCGGCGTGCTCGACAACCCGAAGGTCGACGCGGTGTTCGGCCTGCACATGATTCCGGCCTTCCCGGTGGGCACCATCGGCTACAAGCCGGGCCCGATCCTGGCCTCGGGCGACACCTTCGCCATCAAGGTCACCGGCAAGCAGACGCACGGCGGCTTCCCGTGGAACGGCGTCGATTCGATCGTCAGCACCTCGCAGATCGTCATGGGTCTTCAGACCATCGTCAGCCGCCAGCTCAACCTGACCAAGGAGCCGGCAGTGATCTCGATCGGCTCGATCCACGGCGGCAACCGCGAGAACATCATCCCCGAGAGCGTCGAACTGCTCGGCACGCTGCGCACCTTCGACGACGGCATGCGCACCGATACGCAGGCGCGCATGCGCAACACGGCGGAATCCATCGCCCAGGCGAGCGGCGCGAAGGCTGAAGTGACCTTCGTCAAACCAGGCTATTCGACCACGGTGAACGACGAGGCGCTGACCGCGATGATGCTGCCCACGCTCAAGCAGGTCACGGGCGGCAAGGCGGTGGTCACGCCCAAGCTGAGCGCCTCCGAGGACTTCTCGGAGTTCTCGAAGAAGGTGCCGGGCATGTTCTTCTTCCTCGGCTCGAGCACGCCGGGCAAGGAGAAGACCGCCGCACCCAACCACTCGCCGAAGTTCGAGATCGACGAGGCCTCGCTGGCAGTCGGTGCGCGCGCGATGACTGCGCTCGCGCTGGACTACCTCGGGCAGCCCTGAACGGGCAAGTCCCGGTAACAACGGGCCCGCGGCAACGAAACCCCCTCGTTGCCGCGGGCCCGTTGTTACGGCCGGCCGGCGCGGCGCACACTCACGCCGCGGAATCGAAGCTCATGACGAGCACTTCGTGGCCTTCCGAAGTCTCGTCCGGCCGCGACAAGCGTTCAGCCAGTTCCTTCGCCTCGTCGTAGGAATCGCAGACCCAGCTGTTCATCGCACCGCAGGCCACGAATGTGCGATCGGGCAGCGCCACGATCACGCCGAAGCGGTCGTCCTGGCCACCGATGATGAACTGGTAGGTTCCCTTTTCCGCGATTTGCTGCTCCACCTCGGCAAAGTCCTGATCCTTCTGGAACTTCTCGCGAAACTCGGAAAGGGTCTGCGCCTTCTCGATTACCATGGCGGCGTAGTACTTGGTCGTGCTCGATTTCTGGTTCATGGGCTGTTTTCACTCGATGTCTGTCGGGCCGAATGCTTCGGCACCTGCATTGTGCGGCGCATTCAGCCTTGGAGACCAGCACCTGCGTCGGCATGCGGGACGAACAGGGCGCCGATATCCACCCGTGCCCCGAGTCTCGCCGCGAGCAGGTACAGCCCGCCGATCTTGCGGTGCAGGAACAGCGCATCGATCGGCGGCGTATGCCAGAAGTCGCGGTCCAGCCCCAGGCGCATGCCGGCATCGCGCATGCGCAGCGCCAGATCGGAGCGGCCGAAGTCATACGCGCCGCGATGGCGCAAGGGCTCGCAGGCCTGCACAAAGATGTCGAGCACCTGTTCGCGGTGGCGCTCGTCGATGTCGGCCTGGAAGTAGCCGATCTCTGCGGCGGCCTCGTTCAGAGACGCGCGGTCCGACTTCATGCCGGCTGTCAGCAGGCGCCGGTAGGCCTCGACGCGGGGCGCCGCAAAGGCGCGGGTCGCGCCGAAATCGAGCAGCACGAGCTGATCCGAGGCAGGGTCGTAGCGGTAGTTGGCGAAGTTCGGGTCGGTCTGCACCAGGCGGAAGTCGAAGATCTCTCGAAACAGCAGTGCAAACAGCAGGCCGACGAGACGGTCGCGCTGCGACTGCGGCGCGCTCGCCAGCGACTCGACCGGCACGCCCTCGACGAAGGACATGGCCAGGATGTTCCCGGTGCTCAGCGCCTCGTGCACTTCCGGCAACACGAACGCCGGGCTGTCGGCGAGCAAGCTGCCAAAGCGCGTCAGATGGGCGGCTTCGCACTGGTAATCGGCTTCCTCGTGCAATTGCCGCTTGGCCTCGTCGAGCAGCGGCGCAATGTCGAGGGTTTTCGGCAGCAGACCGGAGAAGCGCAGCAAGCCGGCGACGTTATCGACGTCGCTCGCGATGCTCTCGCGCACGCCGGGGTACTGCACCTTGATCGCGAGCGCGCGCCCTTCCTTCGTCCGCGCGGCGTGCACCTGCCCGATCGAGGCTGCGGCGAGCGGCGTGAAGCTGAAACGTTCGAAGTGCCGCTCCCAGCCCGGGCCCCAGCTGGCCGTGAGCACCGCAACGAGCTGGCTCATCGGCATCGGGCGAGCTTCGGCGCGCAGGCGCGCGAGAATGTCTCGGAGTTCGGGCGGCAGCAGGTCCCCGGCATCCATCGACAACAACTGACCAACCTTCATTGCCGCGCCGCGCAGCTGCGCGAGCTGATCCGCCACCCGGCGGGCGTTGCCTGGCGTCAGCAGCAGGTCGCCGACCGTCGGCCGCTTGCCCTGGACGAACTGGCGCACGCCTTCGGCCAGCATGCCGCCCGCGACGCCGGACGCCAGGCTGCCCAGTCGGGCAAGACGCGACAGCCTGCTGCTGGGCACAGCGGCGGCGGCTGTCTTCATGGCCGCGCCCTCGCGTCGGTGGCCCGCGGCCGGTCGGCATCCTCGAGCGGATAGGCGTCGGCAACGTATCCCGGCCCCTTCATCACCATGACGATCAACGCACCGATCCCCACTGTGAACAACACCGTCCAGTGCAGCACCAGCAGGCTGACGGCGTAAATGTCCACCGTCGTTACCAGGCTAGCGGTTTCCGGCGGCACGAGGCTCACGAACAGCCTCACCGCCAGCGAAGGCAGGCCGAGCAGCAGGCTGCCCACCACGAGGACTTTGGGCAGCAGGCGAAGCACACGGCGCTCCGCGCCAGCCGGACTGGCATGGAGGCCCGGCACTCGGGTAAAGGGATTGATCATGATGCGACCTCGGTGACCCTGACTCAGAAGACGGCAAAGGCCCCGCCGAGCAGCAGACAGGCCGACGCCACGCCGGTCAGTCGCAAGCGCAGCGGCAGGTACCACGCGGGCAGGACGGCCGATGCCGCCAGTCGCCTGTCCTGCCAGTAGTGCAGCACGAATCCCGCAACGAGCAGCGCCGCTGCAAACAAGGGATCGAGCAGCAAGGCCGGCCACGCGACAAGGGCAGGAACGGTGCTCCACACGAAGCACGCAGTGCGCAGCCTGTCGGTGAGGCCCGGCAGACACATCGCGAAGCCCCAGTGCAGCGCACCGACGAAGCTCAGGATCACCGCGCCATAGGCAACGAGCGCATCGCCCCACAGCAGCGCGTGCCAAGGATCGACAAGCACCGTGATCGCCAACCCCACGAAGGGCAGCAAGCCCCCGTAGCCCAGCCAGGCCACGGGACGCGGCAGGACATCAGAGCGTGCATCGTTCATCAGCGCACCTCACTTCATCACCAGCGGGCGGATGCTGGAGAACCCGCCATCCATCGCCCACACCTGACCCGTCACCCGCGCCGCGTGCGGCGACAGCAGCCAGGCCATCAGCTCGGCGAGCTCCGCCGGGTCGCCGATGCCCGGCAGCGGATATTGCCGCGCCGCCGCCTCGCGCGCCGCGTCGCTGGCGATGACGCCCGCCGCGGCCTGCGTGTCCATGATGCCGGGGGCCACCGCATTGACGCGGATGCCTGCGGCCGCGTAGCTCGCCGCGGCGCCGCGCACCAGCCCCTCGACGCCCGCCTTGGCGGCGGCGATCGCCTCGTGGTTGGGCGTGCCGATGCGCGCCGCGACCGACGACACCAGCACCGCCGCGCCCGGGCTGCGTGCCTCGCGCAAGCTGCTGACGAAGCCCGCCAGCGTGTGAAAGGCGCTGATCAGGTTCGCGCTCAGGCAATCATTGAAATCGGCTTCGCTCATGCGGTGCAGCGCACCGAGCCGGATGTTGCCGACGCAGTGCGCCAGCGCGGTCGGCTGCAGCTGCTGCGCGCGGGCCACGGCGAAGATCCGCTGCACGCCCGCGGGCGTGGCGCAATCCGCCTCGACCTGCAGATGCTCATCGCCAAAGGCCTCACTCAGCCGCGCCCCGTTGCGGCTGACCACGATCAGGCGCCAGCCCTGATCAGCGAGTTTGTGCGCGAGCGAGCGCCCCACCCCTCCGGCGGCGCCGGTGATCAATGCGATCCTGTCCACGAATATCCTCCGTCCTTACTCGTTACGGCCGCGGCGCGAGGATATTTGTCATCGACAAATTATCAATCCACTCTGCCGCATACTGCATTTCTTCGTCTTACATTACGAACTAACCTTATTTTTGTCCATGACAAAATGAACAAGACCGGCCCATGCCAGGAGTAGGGGCATTATCGGGAACGGCGCTCGACCGAACGACGCGGGCACAAAAAAACCGGCTCGAGGCCGGTTCGATTCTGCAGGGCTTCAGGCGGTCGCGCCTCAGCCCTTGTTCTCATGAAGCGTTGCATCAATGACACAGACGAGCCTGCTGATGAAGGCTTCGGCGTCAAGCGCCGGGTTGGTGATGCTGCGCAGGATTACTCCTCCGAACAAGGCCGAGAAGAGTTCCACGATCCCATCGATGATCCGCTCGTCGTCGGTATGCCCCGAGCGCAACCGGATCTCACGTATCACTGCGGCCAATCCTCTTCGCCCGATAGCGTCCGCTTCTCGCACGATCTCCGCCACCTTCGGATTGCGCGCGGCCTCCGCAATAATCTCGACCTTCAATGCCGCCGCATGGGGGTCGAGTTGTTTCGTGATGGCTTCGCCAACATGCGCCCGCAGTCCAGATCGCGTTTTGGCGACCTCACGCAGAATCCCAGTCAATGCAAGGCGATGCTCGAGATCCTGCGCGACGATGGCGCCGATGATCGCGTCCTTGTTGTCGAAGTAGTGATAGATGTGCCCCGGACTCATGCCGGCAACCTTGGAGATTTGCGCAATGCTGGCGCCGTGAAAGCCGTGCTCACAGAAGCAACGCGCCGCCGCGGCAAGTATCTGGTGTCGGCGGCTATCGGCCCGCTTGCACTCGTTCGGCAGTTCCATCCCGATCTAGTCCCCCGTATGGCTCGCGGCGAGCACTGGCGGTGTTTGAACGCGGCGCTTCACTTTCGCTTTGCGCCGGTTTTCGTCCGCGGCCCGCGACTGCGCGGGCGATCGCACGCGAACCCTCACATCCCCTGCTTACATCCCCTGGTAGATCGGCCCTTCGCCGCCCTGTGGCACAACCCAGTTGATGTTCTGGGTCGGGTCCTTGATGTCGCAGGTCTTGCAGTGCACGCAGTTCTGCGCGTTGATCTGCAGGCGCGGCACGTCGTTCTCGCGCACGATCTCGTAGACGCCGGCCGGGCAGTAGCGCTGCTCGGGCGCGTCGTACTGCGCCAGGTTCACGCCGATCGGCACCGACGCGTCCTTGAGCTGCAGGTGGCAGGGCTGGTCTTCCTCGTGGTTGGTGTTGGACAGGAAGACGGACGACAGCCGGTCGAAGGTCAGCACCCCGTCCGGTTTCGGGTAGGCGATCTTCGCGCACTCGGCGGCGGGCCGGAGCTCGAGATGGTCGGCGCTGTTGTGCAGCGTCCAGGGCACCTTGCCCTTGAAGAGCTTCTGCTCGGCACCGAAGAGGAAGGAGCCCAGCCACAGGCCTTTCTTCATGTAGGGCTTGAAGTTGCGCGTCTTGTAGAGCTCCGCGTGCAGCCACGAATCCTGGAAGGCCGACGGATAGGCGGTGAGCGCATCGCGCTGGCGCTGCGTCATAAGCGCCTCGAAGGCGGCGTCCGCGGCGAGCATGCCCGACTTGATTGCCGCATGGCTGCCCTTGATGCGCGCGGCGTTCAAGAAACCGGCGTCGTCGCCGATCAGCGCGCCACCCGGGAAGATCAGCCGCGGCAGGCTCTGCAGGCCGCCGGCGGCAATGGCGCGTGCGCCATAGGCCAGGCGCTTGCCGCCTTCCAGATACTTGCGGATCTCCGGATGCGTCTTGTAGCGCTGCATCTCCTCGAAGGGCGACAGGTGCGGGTTGGTGTAGCCCAGGCCGACGACGAAGCCCACCGCAACGAGGTTGTCCTCCAGGTGATAGACGAAGCCGCCGCCGTAGGTGGCGTTGTCCATCGGCCAGCCGGCGGTGTGCACCACCAGGCCGGGGCGATGGTTCTCGGGCTTCACCTCCCACAGCTCCTTGAAGCCGAGGCCGTAGGTCTGCGGATCGACGCCGTCACGCAGGTTGTAGCGCGCCTCGAGCTGCTTGCCCAGGTGGCCGCGGCATCCCTCCGCGAAGAGGGTGTACTTGGCGTGCAGCTCCATGCCCGGCTGGTAGGCGGGGCCCGGCTCGCCATCGCGGCCCACGCCCATGTCGCCGGTGGCCACGCCCTTCACTGCGCCGGCCTCGTCGAACAGGATCTCGGCCCCGGCAAAGCCCGGATAGACCTCCACCCCGAGCGCCTCGGCCTGCTCGCCTAGCCACTTCGCCACGTTCCCCAGGCGCACGATGTAGTTGCCGTGGTTGATCAGGGCGTCGGGCACCAGGCCGTGAGGCACGGCGCGCGCACCGGTTTCGGTGAGCATCAGCACCTTGTCCTCGGTCACCGCGGTCTTGAGCGGCGCGCCCTGCGCCTTCCAGTCGGGGATCAGCTCGGTGAGCGCGCGCGGGTCCATCACCGCGCCCGACAGGATGTGGGCGCCGATCTCGGCGGCCTTCTCGATCAGGCACACCGAGACATCCTGGCCCTTGGCCGCGGCTAGTTGCTTGAGCTTGATCGCCGCGGTCAGCCCCGCAGGGCCGCCGCCGACGATCAGCACGTCAAATTCCATCGATTCGCGTTCGATGCTCATGAAAAACAGACTCCCGTATCGAAAACAGCCGGCTCAGGCACTGGCGGGCGCTGCCGCACGCCAGTCCGGCACGATGCCTTGCTCGAGGGCAAAAGGCTGGGCCTGGATGGTCCGGCGCTGAAACGCCGGCGCCTCGGGCGAGGTTGCCAGCCAGCACAGGACCGCCGCCGGCACTTCAGGCGGCGCCACACCCTTGCGCATTGCAAGCACACCCTTCTCGCCGATGGTGGCGCGCAAGGCCTCGGTCGTGACCACGCCCGGATTGATGGTGTACGCACGGATGCCTTGATCGCCGAATTCAGCCGCCAGCACGCCCGACAGCCGTGACACCGCGGCCTTGCCCGCGCCATAGGCATAGCCCCAGCCGCCCTTCCCCGCAGCCACCGGCGGGTCGCTCTCGCCCGCGCCCGAGCTCACGTTGATCACCGTGCCGCCGCCTTGCGCCAGCATCGCAGGCAGCAGGCACTGCGTCAGCACCACCGGCGCCATCACGTAACCCTGGAAGACGCGCTCGAGGGTGTCGAGCCCGAGCGACATGAACGGCAAGTTGAGATCGCTGCCCTGGTAGATCGCGTTGTTGACCAGCACATCGACCCTGCCGAAGCGCTCCAGCACCGCCGCCGCAGCGGCACGCACCGAGGCCTCGTCGAGCAGGTCCATGCGCACTGCAAAGGCTTCGCGCCCAAGCGCCCGAACCGCCGCCGCGGTTGCCGCCAGACTGCCGGCGAGGGGGCGGCCATCCGGATGGGTCAGCGCGTGTTGATGCGTCTCGCCCTCTTCCAATGTGCGCGCGCTGATCGCGACGTCGAAACCGGCACGTGCGAAGGCCAGCGCCGTCTCGCGCCCGATTCCCCGGCTGGCGCCGGTTACGAAGGCCACCTTGCTCATCCCTACCCCTTCACGAATGTATCAGACCAGTCTAGAGCCGGTCCGGCAGTGCGTCATCGTCGGTTCGGACCATGAAAAAACGGCCACGCGGGCCGCTTTGCGGAACATGAGTGCCCTGCGGCAGCGTCAGAAACGGTCGCTGCGGGTCATCGCGTCCATGCCGCCATCGACGAAGAGCACGGTGCCATGCACGAAGCTGGCCTGGTCCGACTGCAGGAAGAAGACCGCGTTGGCGATCTCGTCCGGGGCGCTGTTGCGGCCTATCGGCGCGACGAAGTTGCGGATGGCCTCGCCATAGCGGGGATCGGCCCGCGACGCGTCCAGCAGCGGCGTCTCGACAGCGCCGGGGGCGACGACGTTGACGCGGATACCCTTCGGTCCCAAGGCCACCGCCTTGCGGCGGGCGTACACGGTGACCGCATACTTCGAACCCGCATAGGCTGCCTGCGGCATCGCCATCGCATCGGCCTGCGCCAGGGCGCCTGCCTCGTCGCCCGCCAGCATTGCGCCCACCATCGGCAGCTTGTCCATGCCCGGATGGACCGAAGCAACCGAGCCGATCAGCACCACCGAGGGTTTGCTCCCCCGCGCCAGCGCCTCTTCCAGCCCGTCGACGATCTCGGTCATGCCAAAATAATTGACGCCGACGATCACGCTGCTCGAGGGGGCGGTCGGTCCGAGCCCGGCGCAGCACACCAGACCATCGAGCACGCCGCCGCATGCTGACAGCGCCGCCTCGACGGCCGCCTTGCGACCCGCTGCGGTGGACAGGTCGGCGACGATGTCGGCGTTCTGGCGGTCGATGCCGATGACGCGGTGGCCCGCGCCTTTCAGTTGCGCGCAGACGGCTGCGCCGATGCCCGATGCGGAGCCAGTGACGACGGTAACGGCCATGAGACACTCCCTGGATGCCCGAGACGGGCCAATTGATGATTCGACAGTATCCCGGCCGTTTTCCCCCGACGGCATCGTCCGGGCGGACTAAACGCGCCGCTTGATATTCGGCCTAAAATCGAACAACTCCCACGCCCGTTAGATCATCGAGGAACTCGCGTCATGACCCAGCTGAAGACCCTCATCGCCGCCATGATGCTCGGCGGCGCCATGCTGACCAGTCCGCTCGAGGCCGCTGATCCGGCGCCGCCCGCCAACGCCGCAGCGCTGAAGGCCAGCAGCGAGATTGCACGGACACAGGTCCTGCTCGATCGCGCAGAGGCGCATCTGCGCGCGCAGGGCGACCAGGCGATGGCGAGCTTCAGCCGTGCCGGTGAGTTCGTGGACGGCGAACTGTACGTCTACGTGATCGACACTCAAGGCAATTTCCTCGCCAGCGGTGGCAGCTCGACCACGCTGATCGGACGCAACGTGAACGAGCTGACCGACTCGGATGGGCGCCACTTCATCCGCGAGATCCTCGATGCCGCCAAGGTGAAGCCGAGCGGGCGGATCGAGTATCGCTGGAACAACCCGATCCGGGGCGGCAACGAACCCAAGATCGCGACCTATCGCAAAGTTGGAGAGCGCGTCCTGGTCGTCGGCTACTACGCCCCCAACGCCAGCTTCGAGTTGGCGAAATCCCTGGTCTGGCGCGCGGTGCACGAGCTGAAGATCAGCGGAGAGGCTGCGTTCGCCCGCCTCGGCAGCCTCAATGGTGGCTTCGTTCAGGACGATCTCTACGTCTTCGTGATCGGCATCGAAGACGGCATCGTGCACGTCCACGGCGGCCAACCACGCCAGGTCGGGCGCAAGGCTGCCGACATCGTGGACGTCAATGGCAAGCGCTTTCTGGTGGAGATGATCGAGCTTGCCCGGAAGAAGGGCGAGGGCGAGGTCCGCTACACCTTTCGCAACCCGCTCACGCTCAAGAACGAGAACAAGCGCAGCTACATCGTGCGGGTGGGCGATTACGTGGTCGGCGCTGGCGCCTACGACAACGCCGCACGCTGAGACGTGGGGGTTTGCGGCGCGGACGCAGCCGCAGCCCTGCCCTCGCCGGTCAGTCGCGCCGGCTGAGGGCCGCGACGCTGTTGAGCATGATGCGCACCAGTTCGGTCTGCCGGCGGACGCCAGTCTTGGAGAAAATCGAGCGCAGGTGGGCGCGCGCGGTGTTGCGGCGGATGTTCAGCGCCTCGGCCGCCTCTTCCAGCGACAGGCCGTTGGCCAGTTCCATCGCGAGTGCAGTCTCGGCGGGCGTGAGGTTGAAGAGTTGCTTCGCAGCCGCCGTGCTCGCCAGCGACTTGCCGGCCGCGTCACGGATATACACCACCGCCGACGGCTGCCCCTTGCCTTCCGCCCATTCCTGCGAGTGCACCGGCTCGACGACCACGCCGAGGTTGACCTGGCCCGAAGGGCGCGACACGGACATCGCCGACGCCACCGCCAGCGGGTCGCCCGAATGCCGCGCAAAAGCGTTGCGGATCAACTGCTGCAGTTCGCGGTTATCGCTCGGATAGGAGGCCTCCAGCCGGCCGCCCACGAGCTTGAGGCCGTCATTGGCCGCCAGCAGCTCACGCGCAATCAGGTTTTGCTCGAGCACCTTGCCGGTGTCGTCGAGCACCAGCGTGCCCACGGACAAGCGCCCGATCGCCTGCGAATACAGGCTGCCGAGCGATTCGCTGCGATCGAGCAGGTTGTGAATGTGCAGCGCACGACGCAGGTGGGGCAACAAGGTCTCGCAGCGCGCGCGATCGAGCGCGCTGAACCGGGGCGCCGCCTCGCCGCGCGTGATCCGGAAGCGCAACTTGCCGGAATCAGGCGTCGAGATGTCGACACCCATGACGTGGAACACGTCGACCGGGGCGCACCAGTGCTGGTAGTAGGCCGTGCGCCGCCATTCGCCCTCGGTCATCAGGTCCTCGACGGTGAAGACCTTGTCGATGGGCTGATTGATGAAGGGCGTCATCGAATGGCCGTAGGGCAGATAGGTGACCTTGTCGCCCCCTTCCACCCCCACGGCGATCATCATGCCCAACTCACTCTCGTCGGGACTGCGCAGGATCAGGGTGACGTAGTTGGCCTCGAACAGGACGCGGAACATCTCGAGCGCCTCGCCCCAGCGCCGGCTGTCGAGCGAGGCATCGTAAAGCGCCGACACGATACGGTCGTATTCGCCCAACTCCAGTTCGATCGCTTTCAATCCCCTTCCCCTCAAATTTCTGGCGAGCGGGCCCGAGGGCCCGCCGATTCACCCTGCTGACAAGCTCGTCGTCAACGCAGGCACCGCATCGAACAGGTCGGCAACGAGGCCGTAGTCGGCAACCTGGAAGATCGGCGCATCCGGATCCTTGTTGATCGCCACGATCACCTTGGAGTCCTTCATGCCGGCCAGGTGCTGGATGGCGCCCGAGATCCCGACCGCCACATACAAGCCCGGCGCGACAATCTTGCCGGTCTGCCCGACCTGATAGTCGTTGGGCACGAAGCCCGCATCGACCGCTGCGCGCGACGCACCCAGCGCCGCACCCAGCGTGTCGGCAAGCGGGTCGAGCAGGCGGTGATAGTTTTCGCCATTGCCCAGCCCGCGCCCACCAGATACGACGATTGCCGCTGCACCGAGTTCCGGCCGTTCGGACTTGCTCAATTCACGACCGAGCACGCGCGACAAGCCCAGGTCGGGGCCGGCCGCGATCGCCTCGACTGTCGCGCCGCCACCGCTGCCCGCAGCATCGAAGGCTGTCGTGCGTATGGTGAGGACGTCCACCGGCTGATCCGACTCTACCGCGACCATGACGTTGCCGGCGTAAATCGGGCGCTCGTAACGTCCCGGCGCAGCGATCGCGACCACGTCCGAAACCGCCGCGATATCGAGCAGCGCGGCGACGCGAGGGGCGAGATTCTTGCCGAAACTCGTGGCCCCGACAAGCACCGCGCGGTAGCCGCCCTCGCCCGCCACCCGCTGTGCCAGCACGGCGAGGTTCTCGGCCAGGGGCTCGGCGTAATGCGGCGCCTCGACCTTCAGCACGCGCGACACACCCGCAATCGACTGGGCCTGCGCCACCGCAGCGTCGCAGCCCTGCCCCGCAACCAGCACATCGATGTCGCCGCCGAAACGGGCTGCGGCCGTCACCGCGTTCAGGGTCGCCGTCGCCAGACGGCTGTTATCGTGCTCTGCAATGACCAGTGTCTTCATCATCTGCCTCAGATCACCTTCGCTTCGTTGCGAAGCTTATTCACCAGTTCGGCCACGTCGGCCACCTTGACGCCGCCCTTGCGCGCCGCCGGCTCGGCATGTCGCACATGGCGGAGGCGCGGCGCGACATCCACGCCAAGCTCGCCTGCAGCGACCACGTCCAGCGGCTTCTTCTTCGCCTTCATGATGTTGGGCAGGGTGGCATAGCGCGGCTCGTTCAGGCGCAGGTCAGCGGTGACGACCGCCGGCAGCTTGAGTTCGATCGTCTCCAGGCCACCGTCGATCTCGCGCGTCACCGCCACCACGCCCTCGCCCACCGCGACCTTGGAAGCAAAGGTGGCCTGCGGCCAGCCCATCAGCGCGGCCAGCATCTGGCCGGTCTGGTTGGCGTCGTCGTCGATCGCCTGCTTGCCGCAGATAACCATCTGCGGCTGCTCGCGCTCGGCCACCGCCTTCAGCAGCTTGGCCACCGCCAGCGGCTGCAGTTCCGCATCCGTTTCGACGAGGATGGCACGATCGGCACCCATCGCCAGCGCGCTGCGCAGGGTTTCCTGGCATGCGGAGGTGCCGCAACTGACCGCGACCACCTCGGTGGCGACGCCAGCTTCCTTGAGGCGTACCGCCTCCTCGACAGCGATCTCGTCGAAGGGGTTGATCGACATCTTCACGCCGGTCAGCTCGACCCCGCTCTGGTCGGACTTGACCCGCACCTTCACGTTGTAATCGACGACCCGCTTAATCGGGACAAGAATCTTCAAGGCGTTCTCCTTGCGAATTATCGGAATCTGGACGCTGTCTCAGGCCGCGAGGGGCTCGCGGCGCAGCATCACGACATGTGCATCGAAACTGATCAGCAACTCATCGCGCTGGTTGAGCAGTTCGAAGCGTGAAATCAGCAGGCCGCGCTCGAGCCGGCTGCCCGGAGCACGCTCGACGTGGGTGACGCGGGCGCGCAGCTCGTCGCCTGCGACGCCCGGCCGGTGAAAGCGCAGCTTTTCCCATCCGCGGCCGGCGATCGAAGCCGTCTCGTCGGTGGGAATGCTGTGGCTCAGGCGGATCGTCACCGACAACAGGTGCACGCCGGCCGCAAACAGCTGGCCGATCGGCGATTTCGCCGCCGCAGCTTCATCCACGTGTGGCGGGAACGGATCCCACTCGCTGGCGAAGGACTTGATGTTGTCGGCGGTGAGCAGGTAGCGCGCGGACGATTCGCGCGGCTCGTCGAGGACGACATCTTCCCAGTAGATCATGCGCCCACCCCTTCGGCGAGCGGGTAATCGGTGTAGCCCGCAGCGCCCGGCGAGTAAAGCGTCCTGCGGTCGAAGCGGGCAAGCGCCAGGCCCTCGCGCATACGGCGCACCAGATCGGGGTTACCGATGAAGTCGCGCGCGAAGGAAACCGCCTCGCCCTGGCCGCCCGCGATCGCTGCCTCGGCGGCAGCCGCATCGAAACTGTCGTTGAGGATCACCGCGCCTCCGAAGCCGTCGCGGGCCAGCGCAAAGGCATCGACACCCGGCGCCTCGGCGCGCATCGCGTGCGCGTAGGCCAGGCCCATGCCCTTCACCTGACGCAGCAGCTCGGCATGGGTGGCGACCGTGTCCTCGTCCTGAATATCGTTGTAGCTGTTGCCAACGCGGAAGCGCAATCCGACCCGGCCAGCACCGATCGCTGCAGCCATCGCCTGCAAGCACTCCGCCGCGAAGCGCGCTCGATTTGCGACGCTGCCGCCGTAATCGTCGGTGCGCTGATTGGTGCCCGAGCACATGAACTGCATCGGCAGATAGCCGCTGGTGCAGTGCAGCTCAACACCGTCGAACCCGGCTTCGCGAGCCTTGATCGCGGCCTGCGCATGCTCGGCCACGACGGCGCGCACCTCGTCGGTGGAGAGCGCGCGCGGCATGTCGTAGGGCTGCATGCCGGCGCTGTCGGTGAAGACTTCGCCCGCGGCGCGGATCGCAGACGGTGCCACCGTGTCGACACCCTCGCCCTTGATGTGGTGGCTGCCGATGCGGCCGGCGTGCATGATCTGCAGCACGATGCGCCCGCCGCGCGCATGCACGGCGTCGGTCACCTTGCGCCAGCCGGCGACCTGCGCCGCGCTGGCGATGCCGGGCTGGCGGCAATAGGCCTGGCCCGCGGCGCTCGGCCACGCGCCCTCGGCGACGATCAGTCCGGCCTCTGCGCGCTGGGCGTAGTACTCGACCATCAGCTCACCGGGCACGCCCTGCGCGTCGGCGCGGTTACGCGTCATCGGGGCCATCACGATGCGGTTGGCGAGTTCGAGGTCGCCCAGGCGCACCGGGCTGAAAAGGTGGGAAAGCGCTGCCATCGCGGTACTCACAGCGCGGTGACCAGCACCGACGACCGCCCGCCATCGACCGGCAAGCTGGCGCCAGTAATGTAGGACGCCTCGTCACTGGCGAGGAACAGGATGGCGTTGGCGAGCTCCTCCGGCTGGCCCACGCGCCCCATCGGAATCAGCTTCTCGGTGTTCTTGCGCGAAGCCTCATCGGCCAGCATGCCGGCTGTCGCCGGCGTTTCCACCACGGCGGGAATCACCACGTTGACTCGGACGCCATGCGGCGCACCTTCGGCCGCAGCCGCACGCGAGAAGTTGTCGATCGCCGCCTTGGCCGCGGAATAGCCCGCCATCCACGGCGTGCCGAGCTGGCCGCAGATCGAAGAAACGTTGACGATCGCGCCGCCTTTGCCCTTCATCAGGCGCATCGCGGTACGCGTGCCCCAGAAGGTGCCATCGACCGAGGTCGAGAAGTTGGCATGCCAATCGGCGGTACTCATCTCCTCGATGCTGCCCCAGGTGTATGCCATGGCGTTATTCACCAGCACATCGAGCCGGCCATGGCGTTGCGCCGCTGCTTCGAGCGCTGCGGTGAAGCCGGCCTCATCGCTGACGTCGGCCACCACCGCCTCGGCCTTGCCTCCGGCCGCGACGATGCCCGCAACGACTGCATCCAGCGGCTCACGCCGGCGACCGCAGACCACGACGGTCGCACCCTCTTGCGCCAGGCGCTGCGCCGTGGCCGCGCCAATCCCGCTGCCGCCGCCCGTCACGAACGCCACCTTGCCCTGCATACGACCTGCCATTTCCTGCCTCCTCGTGGCTAGCGCCGCGCTCAGCGCGGCGTGAGTGCTTTCGGTCGACCGGGCTGCCGGGTCGGCAGCCGCCGGTGAATACGTGGAACAAGGGTAGAAAATCCGCACCCCAGTGCCATCGTCCGATGAGACTAGCGACGATGGACGAGCCCTCGGTGGCGGACATTCAGGCGCAGCGTACGCAAGCGTGAAGGGCGCCAGGCCTCGCAGCCTGACGCCCTTCACGCAGATCAACTCGGAAACGCTCCGCGCGCGATCAGCCGGGAAAGCGCACCCTGACCCGTTCGGTGGTCGGCAGCGCCTGGCAACTCAGGGTCCACCGCTTGGCCAGATCCTTGGCGTCGAGCACCTCGTTGTGCCGCAGATGTACCTCGCCCTCGACCACCTGACACATGCAGGACGCGCACATGCCGGCCTGGCAGGAGTGCGGCGCGTTGATGCCCGCCTTGAGCGCGGCGTCGAGCAGGGTTTCGGTGCCCGCCACACTCAGCGTGTGGACCTCCCCGTCGAGCTCGATCTCCACCGTGGCGCGCTCGACAGTGGTCTCCGGCGCGGGCGCGGCGGCGTTGATCGCGGCAACGTCTTCTTCGTCCGGAAGCGAGACGAAACGCTCGACGTGCACCTGCTCGGCCGGCATGCCGGCCTTGTCGAGCGCTGACACCATCGCATCCATGAACAGCCCCGGACCGCAGATGAAGGCCTGCGCCTGCGCCCACGGCCTCGCGAGTTCCGCGAGCTGCGCCACCGAGGGCACACCCTGCACCGAATCGAGCCAATGGATGACCTGCAGCCGGGACGGATGCGCCGCGGCGAGTGCCTTCAGGTCGTCGCGGAAGATCACCGAGCGCTCGTCGCGGTTGGCATACAGCAGGCAGATGCGCCCCTGGCCGTGCGCCAGCACCGAGCGCAGGATGGAAAACACCGGCGTGATCCCGCTGCCGCCGCCGCACAGTAAGAAGTCGCCTTGCAGCGCGGCCGGGGTGAACACCCCCGCCGGCGCCATGACCTCGAGCGTGTCGCCCGGTCGGACGTGGTCGCAAATCCAGTTCGAGCCCCGCCCGCCCGTCACCCGCTTGACGGTGACGCGCAGCGTCGCATCGAGCGTCGGCGCGCTCGACATCGAGTAGCAGCGCGGCAGATGACGGCCCAGCACCGGCAAGCGCAAGGTCAGGAACTGGCCGGGCCGATACTTGAAAGTCTCGGCCAGCTCGGGCGGCACCTCGAACACGACCGACTTGGCGTCGTGCGTCTCATCGGCGACCGCCCTGACCTTCAGGGCGTGATAGCGCTGGGCTGTCATCTCGTCTCGCTCTCCCCGGGCGGCCGATCGATCAGATGTACGGATCGGCGTTGGGCAGGCCAAGCATCACCGCGCCGTGCGCACGCGCATAGGCATCGGTGTTGTTGGCGATATGGCCGCGTGCCTGGTGGATGTCGCGGAACACACGCTCGATCGGATTGCTCTTGTAAGTACCCGACGCAGCGCAGGCCCGCATCAGCTCACTGACCGCCGCGGCGCACTGCTTGGGTACCTGCGACGCCTGGGCGCGCTGCATCAGGCGCTCCTCCACCGGCATGCGCGCACCCGTCCTGGCGCAATCGACGATACGGGCGTAGTTGCGGAACAGCACCAGCTTGAGCTGATCGGAAGTCATCATCGCTTCGCACACGGCCTGTTGCGCATTGACGTCCTCGGCTGTCTTGGCACCATGCTTCCCGACGTGTGCCGCTGCGCGTTCTCGGAAGCTGGCGATCGCGCCGTCGAGCGCGCCGAGGCAGGCCGACGAAACCGCGCGCTGGAACACCTGAGTGAAGGGAATCTTGTAGATCCAGCCCGGATTGGTCTGGCGGCCCGGGCAGCCGGCATCGCTGTGGTCGTTGGTGCGATGGGTGCGATGTTCGGGCACGAAGCAGCCGTCGACGACGATGTCATGACTGCCGGTCGCACGCAGACCGAGCACGTCCCAGTTCTTCTCGATACGGTAATCCGACTTCGGCAGCAGGAAGGTGGTGTGCTCGAGCTGACCCGAGCCGTCCTTCTTCGGCAACAGACCGCCAAGGAAGATCCATTCGCAGTGCTCGACGCCGCTAGAGAATCCCCAGCGGCCCGAGAAGCGGTAGCCGCCCTCGACCGCTTCGGCCTTGCCGGTGGGCATGTAGGTCGAGGCGATCAGCACGCCGGTGTCCTTGGTCCAGACGTCCTGCTGCGCCTGCTCGGGGAACAGCGGCAGCTGCCAGTTGTGCACCCCGATCACGCCGTAGATCCAGGCGGTGGACATGCAGCCTTCGGCAAGCGCCATCTGTACACGGTAGAAAACGCGCGGGTCCAGCTCGTAGCCGCCGAAGCGCTTCGGCTGCAGCACGCGGAACAGGCCGGCCTCTTTCATCTCCTGCACCGTTTCCACCGGTACCATGCCCGCCGCCTCGGCGGCACGCGCCCGCTCGGCAAGGCGCGGCGCCATTGCCCGGGCCCTCGCCACCAGTTCGACTGCGTCAGGGGTCATGTAGTCTTCGCCCACAATCCCCAGAACTTCATCCTTACCAACTGAGCCCATTTCGTGTCCTCCGTGATCGCCCGATGGGCGTTTTTTGCGAGTCATCCTCACTGCTACGGCCTCAATTTTCCACATGGACGCAGGACGATCATCGTCTGAATGGACTAACGTAAACGGCTGAGCGGTAAAGCTTCTTTCCCTTATGCCGCAAGGGCTCCGGGCAGCAGGGCGGTTTGCGCATGTGCGGGTCGCGCTCTCGGACGGTGACGATGAGCCGTAACCCTTTTGGACGATGCCCCGCTCGCTCACGAACCAATAATGCTCACACCTTGCCGCCCCTCTCTGGAGGGTATCTGGAACAACATAGGAGGCGTCTCATGTCCGCCCCAGTAGGCATCGCGATGGCATTGATCGTCACCGCAGCCAGCATCTACTCGTTTTCACCCAGGCACGTCCCGCCTCTCAAGGAGACGCGCATTCCGGTCGACCGCATGCAGCTCACGACGATCGAGCGCAGCAAGGCCGGCGTGGTCGCGGCCGGAGAGCTTGGGTCGATCCTGGTGTCGCCCGACGACGGCAAGACCTGGAAACGCGCCTCGCTCTCGAACGAGCGGCAGGCACTCATCACCCGCATCACCTTCGCCGATGAACTGCACGGCATCGCGCTCGGCCACGAAGGCTGGATCCTGCGCACCGAAGATGGCGGGCTCAACTGGCAGGAAGCGCATTTCGACGAATCCAATGGCGAGCCGCTGATGGCTGCACGCCGGCTGCCCTCGGGCGACTGGCTGGCCGTCGGCGCCTTCGGCCAGGTCCTGCGCTCCAGCGACGACGGCAAGAGCTGGCAACCGGAGACCATTCCCAACCTGACCGACTGGCATCTGAACGACATCGCGTCGTCGGCGGATGGCCGCCAATGGCTGATCGTCGGCGAGTCGGGCACTGCCCTGCGATCGTCCGACGGCGGCAACACCTGGGAAGCGGTCGCGCCCTTCTACAAGGGCTCGCTTTACGGTGCCGCAAGCCTTGGCGACGGGCATTGGGTGGCCTACGGCATGCGCGGCAACGTCTTCAGCAGCGCCGACGGCGGTGCCACATGGGAAGCCGCCACGGTACCGGCGCCGGTCTCGATCTACGGCCATGCACTGCAAGCCGATGGCGAACTCCTGCTGGTCGGCCAAGGCGGCATCGCGCTGTCCAGCACGGATGGCGGCAAGAGCTTCAACGTCGTGCGCCGCGGCGGTCGCGCCAGCCTGACCGACATCGTCGTCAAGCAGGACGGCAGCTGGCTGCTCTCGAGCGATGGCGGCCTGCAGGTCCAATCCGCACCCACAGCCCAACCGACCCGCAAAGACGGAGCCGCCTGATGAACGCAGCCCACACCATCACCCGGACTGACGCCCTCGTCGCCGTCATGGCGCGAATGTTGATCAAGTGGCGCAAGCCGCTTGGCCTGTTCTTCACCCTGCTCACCATCGGGCTGGGCTACTCGGCGTTGAACACCCGCCTCGACCCGGGCTTCAACAAGCTGATTCCTCTCAAGCACGAGTACATGGCCGCGTTCCTGGAGCATTCGGGCACCTTCTCCGGCGCAAACCGGATCCTGGTCAGCGTGCAGTGGAAGGGCGATGGCGACATCTACAACGCCGAATTCCTGCCGATACTGCGCAAGGTGAACGACGAAGTTTTCTTCACTCCGGGCGTCAACCGCGCCAGCGTGCGCTCGATCTTCACTCCGAATGTGCGCTATATCGAAGTGACCGAAGAGGGCTTCAACGGCGACGTGGTGATCCCGGCCCGCTTCGAGACCAACGAGGCTGGCCTCAACCAGGTGCGTGCAAACGTCGCCAAGGCGGGTGTGGTCGGCCGCCTGGTTGCGAATGACCTGAAGTCTGCGCTGGTGCAGGCCGATCTGCTCGAGGTCAGCCCCGAAACCGGCAAGAAGCTCGACTACGCCGAGGTGGCCGGAAAGCTCGAGTCCATCCGCAGCCAGTTCGGCAGCGACAAGGTCGACATCCAGATCGTCGGCTTCGCCAAGGTGATGGGCGACGTGATGGCAGGCCTGTTCACCGTGGTGACCTTCTTCGTCATCGCCTTCGTCATCACCTCGCTGCTGTTGTGGCTGTACTCGCGGTCGCTCAAGCTCACCGTGCTCGCCATCGCCGTGGCGCTGCTGCCGGTGATCTGGCTGCTCGGCATCCTGCCCTTGATCGGCTACGGCATCGACCCGATGTCGGTGCTCGTGCCCTTCCTGATCTTCTCCATCGGCGTGTCGCACGCGGTGCAGATGACAAACGCCTGGAAGCAGGACGTGCTGTCTGGCGAGACGGCGATGGAGGCGGCCGAAGGCGCGTTCCGCAAGCTCGCCATCCCCGGCATCATGGCGCTGCTGGCCAACGCGCTGGGCTTCCTGGTCATCATGGTGATCGATATCCCGATCGTGCATGAACTCGGCCTCACTGCGTGCCTCGGCGTGGCGCTGATGATCATGACGAACAAGATGTTCATGCCCATCATCCTGTCGCACCTGCACCTCGAGCGCATGGCACTCGACCAGCCGGTGGACAATAAGGCAAAGCACCCGATGTGGTGGAAAGTCTCGGCCCTGTCCGAGCCTCGTCCGGCGCTGGTCACCTTCGCCGTGATGCTCCTGCTGCTGGCGCCCGCCACCTATTTCTCCCGCCAGTTGCAGACGGGCGACATCGGCAGCGGGGTCCCCGAGCTGCGCGCCGAATCGCGCTACAACCAGGACAACGCGAAGATCATCCAGAGCTATTCCATCGGGATGGACGTGCTGTCGGTCTACGTGGAGACCTCCAACCTGAGCGAGGCCTGCCTGAACTGGGACGTGATGAATGCGGTGGAGCGTTTCGACATGCACATGCGCGGCGTCGATGGCGTGCAGTCGGTCAGCACGGTGGCAGGGATGGCCAAGCTGTACGTCGCCGGCAACAATGAGGCGAACCCGCGCTGGGCCGCACTGCAGCGCAGCGAAGCCGCACTGCGTACCGGCGGCCGCGCGGCCAACCCCGAGAACGGGCTCAACTCGCACGGCTGCAAGACGATCCACCTCGCCGTGTATCTGACGGACCACCAAGGCCCCACGCTCAAGCACGTGGTGGACGAGGCGCAGAAGTTCATCGAGGCGGACAAGACGCCCAACGTCAAATTCCGCCTGGCCGGCGGCAATGCGGGCGTCGCCATCGCGACCAACGAAGCGGTCGAGAAGGCCGAAGTGCAGATGCTCGCCTCGATCTTCGCCTCGATCTCGCTGCTGTGCTGGCTGACCTTCCGCTCGTGGCGCGCCGTGCTGTGCGTGATCGTGCCGCTGACCCTGGTCACCATCATGTGCAACGCGCTCATGGCCCTGCTCGGCATCGGCCTGAAAGTGGCGACCCTGCCGGTGATCGCGCTGGGCGTCGGCGTGGGTGTCGACTACGGCATCTACATCTACGAACGCCTGCAGCACGAGATGGCCGAGCACGGCTACAGTCTGCGCGAGGCGTTCTACGAGGCCATGCGCCAGCGTGGCACGGCCGCCGTCTTCACCGCGGTGACGATGTCCATCGGCGTGGGCACCTGGGCATTCTCGGCCCTGAAGTTCCAGGCCGACATGGGCGTGCTGCTTGCCTTCATGTTCCTGGTGAACGTCATCGGGGCGATCTTTCTGTTGCCGGCGCTGGCTTGCTGGCTCGGCATAGGTCGGCAATCGCCGAGCGGGCGCCCTGTCGGACTGACCGCGAGCGAAGTCGACCGGCCGGCATCGGCAAAGAACACCGCGCCGATCGGCAAACCGAAGATCGGCGCGAGCGCCACCCAGCCGCTGCGCTCCTGACCAGACCTCCCTCATTCGGGCCGGTAAAGGCCGATGGCAACATCGGTTTTTCCGGCCCGATCTTTTTTTGCCGGTGCCAGGGCAGACGTCGAAGCATCGCAGCGCGCCCGCACCCGCGCCCGCACCCGCGCCAGCACCCGCGCCAGCACCAGCACCAGCGTCAGCGTCAGCGGCATCCGAATCGATCGGATCCGCACCCACAGGGGCGCGAACGAGGGTGACTGCAGCAAGTCCGGCGCTTCTCGAGCAGTGTCTCCAGCACGATCCGCCTGCCCCTGACCAGCATGAACGGCGCTCGCTCGCGATCGGGCTCTGACACCTCTTCGGCGGGTTGATCGAGCACCCGCTGCATGTTGGCAACCCACTGTCCCGAACTCAGGACGCCACGCCCCAGCACCTGGGCGCGCGCCAACTGCATGTGGCGCGCATCGCGTCGCGAGTCGAAACGGGGTTCCGCGCCCATCGATCGAGCCCCGCGCCGCAGGTGCGCCGACACTCTCCTCTGGCCGGCTTTAGAACAGCTCGCGCTTTCAGGCACAAGGCGAACTCCCCCGGCTAACAAAGCACTTCTTCGCCGCACCACCGCCGGATTTACACCAATTCGCCTTGATCACGAGCGCTGCACGGTTTCATGCCCGTTCGCCCTGCTCGCCCGCACCGACGATCCGCTTCCCGTTCATCGGCTCGCGCCGCCTATGCTCCACGCTTCCTTACCGCGCTCGGTCGCCCTCACCCGGTTGCGCTTCACTGCGGTCGCTGTGATCACCGCACCGCGGGGCTCCGTTGCGGCGAAACTCATACCCCGTAGGGTTGCGCCCTGCTGGGCGCACATGAAAAAAGCCCGCCGGGCCGAAGCCGGGCGGGCGAGCAAGATTCGTTTTCGACCGGTGGGTTTAGAACGAGTACTTCATAGTCACCGAAAGCTGGTCGCGGTCGACAAGGCCGCGGTAGGTCTTTGCATCCAGGCTGGCTTCACCGAAGTAGCCAAGATACGTCAGACCGACCTGGAAGTTTCGGCGATAGGTCATGGTCGCCCCAGCGCTGAAGCGGCGATCCCCTTCCCCGCCGACGCCACCCAGCAGCGTGCGGCCGGCAAGCTGGTGCGAGTAAGCGAATGAGGTGCCCAGCTCCCAGTTCTCGATGATGCCCGGATAGGTCGAGGACAGCAGCGCCTGGAAGGCCAGACCATGACTGCCGAACAGCAGATCATCCGACTGCGGCGTCACCCCGAAGCGCGTCGTCGTCGGCGTCGCACCGACGACGCTGCGCGCCTTCGGGTTCGACACATCCACGTAAGCCACCTCGGCGAGCAGTTGCGATTGCGGTGCCAGCCAGGTACGGCCCAGATTGACGAACGTGTTCAGGTTGGCCTGAACGATGTCTGCCGTCGTCGACGTCGGAATGATCGACGTCACCCCGCGGCTGATCAATGCGGTCTTGACCAGCGCCGGGGCATCCTTCTTGTACGACAACTCGCCACCAAGGGTCGCGATGCCGAAAGTCGTACTGAACGTGGCGCCGATCAGCTTCACATCCTCCTGGTAGCGGATGGTGTACGCCGGGCTCGGGGCCAGGAAGTTGATGTCGACGTTCGGCGTGCGATCGTGGTAGTTGAGGTAGTAGAGACCCAGTTCCGTCTCGTCCGTGACGCGGAACCGGGTGCCGATACCCCACTGCCCGGTCTTGCTCGCGGTGTCGTCGTCCGTCTTGCGCACCGCGCAGGCCGTACGACCGCCGCCGACCGCGATCCGCATGCACTGTGCGCCGGGCCCGGTCAGATCGCTCGTGCTCAGGTAGGAGCCCACCGCCGGAGCGATCGTCTCGTGCCAGTTGTACTGAGCGTGTGCCATCAGCGACCAGCGCGGGTTCACTTCGTACAGCAGCGACACCTGGTCCTCCGGAAGCAGCTGGTCCTTCGTCTCGGTTCCCGGTACGCCGGTCTTGGTTCCGTCGGCAGGTCCCTGAGCAAGCGAGATGCCGGGGAAGAACAAGGCCTCGCCCCAGGAGACGACGTGCTTGCCCGCGCGCACGGTCGCATGCCCCGCGTTGCCCAGATCGATTCCCGTGTAGGCATAGGCGTCGAGCAGCCGGCTGTAACCACCATGGAAGCGGGTGGTCTCATCGGAGAACTCGTCCGCGGCTCCCTTCAGCTTGTTGGGCGCGGTGGCGGAGGTATTGTCGTTGCTGCGCTGATAGACGTCGTCGTAGAAAGTACTGGCCGACAACACGAAGCCGGTATCCCCTTTCGACAGCGTTGCATCAAACAAGAGGCTCAGACGATTGGCCGTCATCGCCCCTTTGTCGAAGTTGTTGTTGCCGTCATTACCGTTCAGATTCAGCGTCTGCGACGACAGCAGCTTGTCGCGCGACTCGAGGCGAGTGGAAGCAGTGTAGGTACTGTTCACGCGCCAATCCAGCTTCATGCCGTTTTCGAACTCGATCGCCTCGCCGCCAAAGGCGGGGGCGACCACCCCGATACCAATCAGTGCCAGCGCGACCGGGTTCAGCTTGTTCTTCGCTCTCATTTTCGAAATCCCTGTGTGGTCGTTTTGGTCAGTTACCCACGGCGCGCAAGGACGCAGGCGTGAACATCTCCGGCGTCAGATCACCCTTGTTGAGGATCGGACCCTTCTCACGCTCTTGCAGAAGCGAGTTCCCGATGTAAGCGCCAGAGTTGAGGTCGTGATAGAACGAGGTGCCCGCCTGCCAGGCATTCAGGTCGAACGCGTAGTAGTGGTTGATGAAGGCGTGCTGCCACAGCTCGCCACGCTGGTCGTAGTAATCGCCGACCGAGGCTTGCCAGTTGTCTTCATCAATGAACATCACGCGCTTGCCGAAGGCATGGCGATAACCTTCCTTGAGCGAACCCTCCAGAACCCACACGCGACGCAGTTCGTAGCGCAGGAAATCGGGGTTTGCGTGATTCTTCTTCAGCAGGTCGGCGTACTTGACGGTTTTCGCGTGCAGACGATAGGTATTCGCCGGGATGTACATCTCCTTCTTGCCCAGCAGCTTCCACTCATAGCGGCTCGGATCGCCGTTGAACAGTCGCTCCTGGTCGATGGTGAGCTTGCCCGACGAACCCGCCAGCGGAGAGTCGAAGCCGTAGGTCGGCACCTGACGAACACGACGCGTGCCCGGGTCATAGGTCCACGCCAGGCGCTTGTTCTTGGCGAAGTTCACCGGCTCCTGCGAAACGGTGATGTTGCCGCGGTCGCGCTCGGGCAGCAGCGCTCCCGACAGCGAATAGGCCATCAGACCTTCCATCGGCTTGCCGATCTGGTCGGGAGAGGTCACCACGTTCAGGTTCTTGCTGATCGCACGGCCCCAGGTGATGGTGCCGTCCGAGGCGACGTCCGCGAGATCTCGAACCATCTCTTCCGAATGCGCGCGATACGGGAAGTTCATGTTCGCGAGCACTTCCATCGCACTCTTCGGGATGGGGAAGCCGATGGGACCCTTGTAACCCGTGTAGCCGAGGCCGCCGTCGGTCAGCTCCGCCTCGAGGGCGTTCTTCTTGGCGACCTCGCAAATGACGTCGGGGTAACGGAAGTCGCGCCGGCTCTGATAAACGGGAATCCGGAAGGTATCCGGGTACTTCTTCAGCATGGCCTTCTGGCCTTCGCTCAGCTTGTCCGCATACTTGTCCATGTTCGCGGCGCTGATCTGGAACAGCGGCTTGTCGTCGGGGTAGACGTCAACCGGATGCTGACCCGTGTGCAGCGAATACTTGATGCCCGGGGGCGTACCCAGCCACTTGCCGGAGAACGGCGGAATCGTGCCCTCCTTGTTGCCGGCCGCCTCGGCGCCGACGCAAGTGAGTTCCTTGCCAAGCTTGGCCGCCTCGGCTTCACTGACCTTGGCCATCGCACTACCGGCCGCCAGCGACAACGCGATGGTTGTCATGACCGGCACCCAGACACGGGTTTTCATCATCTAAGTCTCCTTCCTGTGGGGAATTCTGTTGGTCCCGTTGACCCGACTAATCCGATGCAAGGTCGTCCCTTTGTGACGCACTTGCATCTGCTTGCATTGTTTTTCGCGCGGGTCATCCGCCACATCGTCCGATGGGACTAAATCGGTGTGCCGGCCCCGAAAAATCATTCGCGCGCCGCGGCCAGAAAGGCGCTGCGCAACTGGCCTTTCAGCAACTTTCCCGCAGGATTGCGCGGCAAGGTCTCGTGCATCACCTGCACCACCGCTGGCACCTTGTACGCGGCAAGATGCGCATGGACGTGCGCACGCACCGCTTCCGCGTCGAGCGACGAGCCATCGCGCACCGAGACCACCGCGACGACCGCCTCGCCGGTCTCCTCGTCCGGTACCGCAAAAACGGCAGCCTCGAGCACGTCCGGCAGATGCAGCAGGCAGGATTCGACCTCGGCCGCGGCGATCTTCTCGCCACTGCGATTGATGACGTCCTTGATGCGATCGACGATGAACAGAAAGCCTTCGTCGTCCACATAGCCGACATCTCCCGTCCTGAACCAGCCGTCGGTCATCGCCGCGGCCGTGGCCTCCGGATTGCGCCAGTAACCCTGCATGACGGTCACGCCACGCAAGCAGATTTCTCCTGGCTCGCAAGCAGGCAGGGGGTTCCCCGCGGCGTCGATCGCCATGACCTCGACGATCGGCGAAGTGAGCCCCGAGCTGCGGGGCTTGTAGGCGAAGAGGGACCCCGAGCTTGCCGCACCGACGCCATTGGTCTCGGTCAGGCCGAAGCCGATCCCCGACAGCGAGTTCGGACGGCGGTGCATCACCTCGTCGATGAGCCGCTGCGGCAGTCCCGCGCCCCCGAACCCGAGCCCGGCGAGCGTTCCGGTCTGTGCCGGGTCGTCGAAACCGGGTTGCGCCAGCAATTGCATGACCATCGATGGCGCGCCGTTGAACTGGGTGATCTTCTCGTCGCGAATGACGTCGATCGCCTGCGCCGGGTCCCAGCGATTCAGGAACACGAGCCGGCGCCCGTTGCGCAGCGAACTGAGCAATTGCGCATGCAGTCCGCTGACATGGAACAAGGGCACCGCCGTCAGCGTGGTCGGCGGCAGTCGGAGCGCCATCAGCGCGGCGACCGCCTCGGGCGAGGTCATTCCCGACAGCGCGCCGATGAAATCGATGTTGAACAGGGCCTGGCATACCGCCCGCTGTGAGGACAGTACGCCCTTCGCCCGGCTGGTCGCCCCGGAGGTGAACAGGATCAGAGCCGGATCATCGGGGCCCAACGCAGGCGCCGATGCGGGCTCTGCAGGCTGGCTCGCCAGCGCACGATAGTCAGCGACACCGGCCGGCAGCGCCCCATCACCGACACAGAGGATGCGGCAACCCTCGACCCGGGTGTCACCCCCGATGCGCGCCAGGCGCTCGGCGTCGCAGGCAAACACGCAGGGCTCGACGTCGTCGAGCGCAGCATGCAGTTCCTCGCCGAGCCCGAAGCTGTTGAGCGGCGCCGGCACCGCGCCGATCAGCGCGGCAGCAGCGAGTACGACCGCCCACTCGGGACGGTTGCGCATGGCGATCGCGACCCGCTCGCCGGGCTGCACGCCCCAGGCGCGCAGTTGCGCGGCAATCGCGTCCGCCTCGGCAAAGAAGCGATCGAAGGTCCAGGTCTCACCCTGGTAACGGATGAACGGCTTGGCACCGTGCGCGCGCGCGCTCGCGATGAGCGCGGGAAGGTTGGGGAAGGCGTTGCGATAGACACGCACGGGGCGCCCGTCTATCTCGGTCTCGATTGTCTCGAAGGGTGCGCCAGGCGCGGTCAGTTGGGCACGAACCTTGTGAGCCAGCTCGGAAAGCGGGGACATCGAATACTCCTGAAGATCAGTTTACAAGGCTGAAGCGGTAAAGACCGTCGTCGTCCAGCACGCGGCGAACCTCGCCCGCGTAGCGCATGCAGGACAGATGGGCGATCGCCTCGCCGAGCGCCATCATGTCTTCCACTGCACTGAGGACGCGCGGGAACAGTTTGGATTTTGTTTCGAAGGCGGTCGTGCTGCCGGTTTCGCGCAAATGGGCGCGCACGATATCGAATTGCAGGGCGTGGTGGGCATGCAGTTCCGCCACGCGCGGCAGCAGCCCGCGGAACACCCGCTCGTGCGAGGGAAGCACCAGCGTCTCCGGAGCAAGCTGGGCCAGGCGATCGAGCGAGTCGAGCCAGAGCTTGAGCGGGTTCGCCTCGGGCTCGATGTCGGAGACCAGAACGTTGGAGGTAATGCGCGGCAGCAACTGGTCGCCCGCGATCAGCAGGCGATCGGCCTCGCAATACAGGCAGGCGTGTTCCGGAGAATGGCCCTCCCCGATCACCACCCGCCAGTCGCGCTCGCCGATGCTCAGCACCTGCCCTTCGCGCAGGCGGTTGAATGCGCGCGGATGGGGCGGCATGAACGGATCGCGCCGCAGCTTGGCGAACATCTCCTCCACGCGCTCGCGCGGCATGCCCGCGCGCAGGTAGAACTTGAGCAGGGACTCGGGCAGCGGCTCGGGCGGCGGGCCGGCAAGCGTGCGCATGGTGAAGTACTCGCCATGCGTCATGTACAACGGCGCATCGAAGCGCTCGGTCAGCCACGCCGACAAGCCGGCGTGGTCGTAATGGAAATGCGTGCAGATCAGGCCCTTGAGCGGCAGGCCCTCAAAATGGCGCTCGACGATCGTCTCCCACAGCGCGCGCGAGGCCGGCAGGTTGAGGCCGGTGTCGACGATGAACCAGCCATCAACGTCGCGCAGCAGATAGACGTTGATGTGGTCGAGCTGCATCGGCATGGGCATGCGCGCCCAGAAGACGCCGGGCGCGACTTCGACCCGTTCGCCATCGGGCTGCGGCGGAGCGAACGGAAAGTCGATTCGGTCCGGGCTGGGGGACGCCGCGTCTGTAGGGGGGTGCGCGGTTTCGACCATGGTGTCTCCGTCCTTGTCGTTGTTGTCCGATCCTCACCTTAGGCACCGCTGCCGGCTGCGGAAACGTCCAAAAGGACGATGCCCCACCCCCGCGCCGCGGCGGCCATCGTCCAAACAGGGGATGCGCGGGCGACCTGCGGCCACGAGAATTCGCTACGTTCGGGCTTTCAGGCCGGCGCGTGGCGCCAACCCGATGGATTTCACACTGGATCAATACGAAGAGGAGACCCGCATGGCCACAACGAAAGACTATCGCCTAGGTGAATACACCTTCCCGCGCGGCTGGTTCATGATCGCCGAAGCGTCGGAACTGGATACCCACAAGCCGCTCGCGGTGCGCTTCTTCGGCCAGGACTTCGCGCTCTACCGCGGCCGTGAAAGCGGCAAGGTCGTGCTGCTCGACGCCTACTGCCCGCACATGAAGACCCACCTCGCGGCGCCCAACAAGACCTCGTATGTGGTGCTCGATGGCGGCGGCACCAACGTCGAAGGCGACGGCATCCGCTGTCCGTACCACGGCTGGCGCTTCGGTGCCGACGGCAAGTGCGACCACATCCCCTACCACGAGGGTCAGATCCCCGCCGCGGCCAAGGTCAAGTCTTGGCCGGTGGTCGAGAGCCTGGGCGCGATCTGGGTGTGGCACGACCCCGAAGGCGGCGAGCCGGAATGGGATCACCCCAGCCTCAAGGAATGGAACGACCCGGCCTGGGTGCATTGGAAGTTCGACCACCTGGGCATCCTCAACCAGCACCCGCAGGAAGTCATCGACAACATCTGCGACTACGGCCACCTGAGCCCGATTCACGGCTCGACCGTGCTCAAGTACGAGAACGAATTCAAGGGCCACAATGCCATCCAGCGCCAGTGCGGCCCGCATCGCACCCTGGTCGGCGCGGACGGCGTCAGCCCGATCCTGCACACCATCACCATCTACCATGGCCCGGGCGTGCTGATCTCGCACCTGACCGGCCTGTACGACGCGGTGATGATGATCTGCAACACGCCGGTCGATGACGGCACGATCAAGGTTTGGCATGCGCTGCTGGTGAAGTCACCGAGCGGCAGCAAGGTGGCAACCCACACCGACATGGTGGCCGCACGCCACTACCAGGAGATGGCGCTCACCGCCTTCGCCCAGGACTTCGAGGTCTGGTCGCACAAGGCAGCCTGCCTGAACGGCCTCTTCATCCCGAGCGACGGCCCGTTCATGAAGGCGCGCATCTGGTACAAGCAGTTCTACAACCCGCGCGCGAAGAAGACCGAGTTCCTTGAGCAGTGCGAGGGCTACTACGTGCCCAAGGGCATCGCGCCCTACACGGAAGCTGAAGCGGTCGCCTGAGCTCTCTCCCGCGTCAGTTTCAACCTTGATGGCCTGCTTGCGAAAGCAGGCCATCTTTATTTGAACCTCAGGCGAATGAACACCATATGTCCTAGAATTCGGCATTGAATTCTGTACAGCAAGGTTCTGCCATGACGATCACGGTACAAGACATCGTTTCGCTGACTGCAGCCCGTGCGCAGCTTTCCGAATTGGTCGAGCAGGTCAAAGCGGGCGCTGAAAAGATCATCACCAAGAACGGTGAGGGCTACGTTGCGCTCATCGATGCAAACCGACTCGACTACTACCACCGTCTTGAGCAAGCCCATCTCCACTTGTTGATGCTCGACGAAGTGCAGCGGGGTCTCGAGGATGTTGTATCCGGCCACACGCGTGACGCGAGAGAGGCGCTGGCAGAGCGGAAACAGGTGCGCTCGCGAGCATGAGCGGCCAGGTCACGGTGCGGATCACCCGTAACTTCGAGCGCAATCTGGATGACATCGAGGCTTTTCTGACTCAAGCCGAAGCGCCCGAAGCCTTCGATCCGCTGCTGGATAAGTTGTCGGAATGCGTGATCCCCATGCTTGAGCGGCATCCCGACATCGGGCGTGACCATCTCGCCCGCTCCGCCGACTCGATGGAGGCGCAGTTCAAGCGCGAAGCGGTGATCGAGTCGTTGAGCACTCTGGACTCCGCAGGCAGCATCCGCGAGTACGTGCTGGCGCACTACCTGATTCTGTACGCACGACTGCCGGAGACCGTCCACCTGCTGGCGATCCGCCATCACCGCCAACTCGCCTTTGATCTCGGGAAACCCGCTCCCTCGTATTGAAACGGCACTCAGGGGCGCCGGTGCGTGATCCGGGTCGACATGCACACCGATCGGGCGGTGTCGACAGCGTCCGCCAGGGCCGCCGGCAGCCATTGCCACACCGGCGGGCCGGCGAACGCAGCGGCCACGGCATCGACCGATTCGTACCAGGCCTCGACGATTGCGTCATATTCGTAGCCCGCCGGTCGCTCGCCCGCCACTTCGTTCCATACCAGGCGCGTCGCAGCCGACCACGGCGCGGCGGGGGCGCCGGCGAGGTCACGTGCCTGCAAGCGTCGCCCTGGCAGCGCGCGCAGGAAAAGCACCAGGCACACGCCGGTTTCCTCGCCGTCGCGCAGCACCTGCTCCTGCGCGACCAGCGTGAAGTCGCGTACATAGGTCGAAAACACCCGCGGCTCGTCGGGCCGCATGATGCGCAGCGTCTCCTCGTCGTTCCAGATGTCGTCGGCGGCCTGGCGGTCGCGCAGCGACAGCAGGTTGACGCCGTCGTAGTCGACGCTGGCGCCGCTCGGCACGCCCGGCCGGTCGAACACGCGCGAGCACTGGCGTACCGCCTTCACCTTGTCCTGGACGTTGCGGCACTGGCGACCGAGCGCGGAGTGCTCGCGCCAGGCCTGGGGAAAGTCCTCGGGCGCCAGCGCGGGGTTGCGCCGGGCAAGGTAGATCATCTTCCAGCGTTCTTCGATTGCCATCTGTGCTCCAAATGAAAGCGGCGGCACACCCGCATGGAGTCGTGCCGCCGTGGGTTTGCCAATAGAGAAACCCGGATCAGCCGCGCGGCATGCCCAACCCGCGCTCGGAAATGATGTTGAGCTGGATCTCGTTGGTGCCGGCGTAGATCGTGTCGGCGCGCGAGAAGAAGAACACCTGCTGCAGGCGGCGCACGGCGTCGTCGTCCGAGCGCACGTCGCCCGCCACGCCGATCACGTCCATGGCCAGCTGGCCGAGCTCGCGGTGCCAGTTCGACCAGGCGTACTTGTAGATCAGCGCCTCGGGCCGGACCTTGGTCGAGCTGGTGTCCTCTTCCAGCATGCGCAGGCCGTTGTAGCGCAGGCCCTGCAGGCCCACCCAGGCGTCGGCGATGCGCTGGCGGATTGCCGGATCGCGCGCCGCGCCGTTGGCGCGCGCGACATCGACCACCAGCTGCAGCTCATGGGTGAAGTGCATCTGCTGGCCGAGCGTGGACACGCCGCGCTCGAAGCCGAGCAGCGCCATCGCCACCTTCCAGCCCTCGCCCGGCTTGCCGACGATGCAGTCGGCCTCGGTCACCGCGCCGTCGAAGAACACCGAGTTGAACTCGGCCTCGCCGGTCATCTGGCGGATCGGGTGGATCTCGATGCCGGGCTGAGCCAGCGGCACCAGCAGGAAGCTGAGCCCTTCCCGACCGACCGAGCCCGGCGTGCTGCGCGCGACGACGAAGACCCACTCCGACTCGTGCGCGAGCGAGGTCCACACCTTCTGCCCCTGCAGCCGCCAGCGACCATCCTCGTCCTGCCAGCAGCGCGTGGTGATGGCTGCAAGGTCGGAGCCGGCGCCCGGCTCGGAGTAGCCCTGCGCCCAATATTCGCGCCCCTCGCGGATGCCCGGCAGAAAGCGGCGCTGCTGCTCGGGCGTGCCGAGCGCGATCAGCGTCGGCGCCATCAGCGTTTCGCCGATGTGGCCGATGCGCCCCGGCCCGCCGGCGCGCACGTATTCCTCGTGAAAGGCGAGTTGCAGCGCCAGCGGCAGGTCGCGCCCGCCGTGCTCCCTGGGCCAGCCCAGGCCCACCCAGCCGCCGGCGGCGAGTTCCTGCTCCCATTCCTTGCGCAGCGCCGGGTAGGCTTCTTCATCCCCCGGGCCGCCGCGGTGCTTCAGGCAGGCGAAACGGCCGGTCAGATGGGACGCCATCCAGTCGGCGACCTGCTGGCGAAATTCCTGTTCGTTCATGCTCATCGGTCCTTGTTCGTCCTGTCAGGCGGCGTCGAGCAGATGGGCGGCGAGCGCCTCACGCCAGTCGCGGGTCGGGCCGAACCACTGGCTGGCCCACTGCGCACGCTTGAAGTGCATCTGCGGGTCGTATTCCCAGGTGAAGCCCACCCCGCCGTGGAGCTGGATGGCTTCCTGCGCGCAGTAGCGGTAGGCCTCAGTGGCCTGTACCCGTGCGGCGGCGACTTCGGCCCCCAGTTCGGCGTCGTCCAGCCCGCCTTCCGCGAGCCGCGCCGCCACGCCGCGCACGGTGGAGCGTGCGGTTTCCATGCGCACCATCATCTCGGCGACGCGGTGCTTGACCGCCTGGAAGGTGGCCACCGGCTTGCCGAACTGCACCCGCTCCTTGGTGTAATCGACCGCGAGCTGCAGGCACTGTGCCGCGCCGCCGACCTGCTCGGCCGCAAGCTGCAAAGCCGCCAGCACCCGGGTGCGCGCGAGACCAGCCAGCACCCGCGCCGCATCGTCGACGCGCGCCTCTCCGCCCACACGGACGTCATTGAAGACCCAGCGCGCCTGCGGCCGGGTCAGGTCGAAGACGTCGAGCGGCGCGCGGGTGAGGCCGGCCGCATCCGCGGCGACCTCGAACAGCGCCACGCCCGGCGCCTCCTCGATGCGTGCCGCCACATAGGCATGGGTCAGCAGGCCGTCGTCGAGCACCTGCGCCGCCTCGCCGGCCAGCACCCAGGCATCGCCGTCGCGACGCGCTTTCACGGTCAGCGATGCGGGTTCGGCGTTCACACCCGGCCCCAGGATCAGCGTGGCGGTGCGCTCGCCGTAGGCCAGCGCAGCCAGCGCGCGCTGCTGCGCCTCGGCCGTGCCGGCCTGCAGCAGCGCGGTCTGCGCCAGCACCACGTTGGCCAGGAAGGGCGTGCGCGCGAGGCGCCGGCCCATCTCTTCCATCAGCAGCACCAGCTCGACCGGCCCCAGGCCGAGGCCGTCGAAGTCTTCCGGCACCTGCACCGCGGCCCAGCCGAGTTCGACGATGCGCGACCACAGCTCGGCATCGGCGTCGGCTTCCTTGCGTGCGTTGGTATGAGCGGCGAGGAAATCGGCCGCCGTCTCCTGCAGCGCGCGTTGCTCGTCGGACAGCGTCAGGTTCATCACAGCACCTCGAACAGGCCTGCCGCGCCCATGCCGCCGCCGATGCACATCGACACCACCACGTAGCGCACGCCACGGCGACGGCCCTCGAGCAGCGCGTGACCGACCATGCGTGCGCCCGACATGCCGAAGGGGTGGCCAATGGAGATGGCGCCGCCATTGACGTTCAGCCGGTCGTTGGGGATGCCGAGCTTGTCGCGGCTGTAGAGCACCTGGCAGGCGAAGGCTTCGTTGATTTCCCACAGGCCGATGTCGCTCACCTTGAGGTTGAAGCGCTCGAGCAGCTTGGGGATGGCGAACACCGGGCCGATACCCATCTCGTCCGGGGCGCAGCCGGCGACCGCGATGCCACGATAGGCGCCCAGCGGCGCGATGCCACGGCGCTCGGCCTCGTCACGGCTCATCACCAGCGCGGCCGAGGCGCCGTCGGAGAACTGCGAGGCGTTGCCGGCGGTGATGAACTCGCCCTGCTTCACCCACTGGCCGTCCTTGAACACCGGCTGCAGCTTGGCGAGATCGGCCAGCGTGGTCGAGGCGCGGTTGCACTCGTCGCGGGTGGCGATCACGTCCTCGTGGCCCACCGGCTTGCCTTCCTTGTCGAACACCAGCTTCCTCGCCGCCAGCGGCACGATCTCGGCATCGAACAGGCCGGCGGCCTGGGCGGCGGCGGTGCGCTGCTGGCTCTGCAGCGAGAATTCGTCCTGCGCGGCGCGCGAAATGCCGTAGCGCGCCGACACGATCTCGGCCGTCTCCAGCATCGGGATGTAGGCCGCGGGCACGATCGCCTTCACCGCCTCGGACTGCGCGCGGTAGGTGTTCTTGTGCTTGGTCTGGGTCAGCGACAGCGACTCGACGCCGCCGGCCACCGCGATCTTCATCTCGCCGGCCAGGATATTCTTGGCGGCGACGCCGATCGTCATCAGGCCCGACGCGCACATGCGGTCGAGCGCCATGCCCGGCACGGTGTCCGGCAGGCCGCCGGTGTAGGCGCACAGGCGGCCGATGTTGTAGGCCTGGGTGCCCTGCTGCACGGCGGCGCCCATGATCACATCCTCGACCGCCGCCGGCTCGATACCGACGCGCTCGACGACGGCGCGCACCACATGGCCGCCCAGCACCGGCGCCTCGGTGTCGTTGAAGGAACCGCGGAAGGACTTGGTGAGCGCAGTGCGCGCGGTGGAAACGATGACGGCTTCGGTCATGGCGATGTTCTCTCTCGGGAATTCAATCGTTGAAGGTGTAGCGGCTGATGGTGTCGACCACGCAGCCGGGGCGCTCGCTGCCCTCGATCTCGATGGTCACGCGCACGGTGGATTGCACCGCGTCCTTGATGCGTTCCACCTTGAGGATCTCGCCGCGACCGCGGATGCGCGAGCCAGCCTTGACAGGCGCCGGAAAGCGCACCCGATCGCAGCCGACGTTCACACCCATCTTCAGGTTGTCGGCGCGGATCAGCTGCGGCAGGAACAAGTTGGCCAGCGCCAGTGTCAGGTAGCCGTGCGCAATGCAGGCGCCGAAGGGGCCGTCCTTGGCACGCTCGGGGTCGACGTGGATCCACTGGTGGTCGTCGGTGGCGTCGGCGAACTGGTCAATGCGGTCCTGGTCGAGCGCGACCCAGTCGGTCGTGCCCAGGTCCTGGCCTTCGGCCGCGACCAACTGCTCGGCGCTGGAGAAAACCATGGTCATCGCCGCGCCCTCAAGCGTGCTGCGAGCTGACGGAGAGCACTTCACCCGTCATGTACGACGCGTAGTCGCTGGCGAGGAAGACCATCACGTTGGCCACTTCCCACACCTCGGCAGCGCGGCCGAAGGCTTCGCGGCTGGCGAGCTGGGCGAGCAGTTCCTCGCTGGAGGCCTTCTTCAGGAATTCATGCAGCGCGATCGACGGCGACACCGCGTTGATGCGCACGCCGTGCTCGGCTGCCTCGACCGCCGAGCAGCGCGTCAGCGCCATCACGCCAGCCTTGGCCGCGGCGTAGTGGGCCTGCCCCTTCTGCGCGCGCCAGCCCAGCACCGAGGCGTTGTTGACGATGGCACCGCGACCGCGCTTTTCCATGTGCGGCAGCATCGCGCGCGTCATGCGGAAGGTGCCGGTGAGGGTGATGTCGAGCACCCGGTTCCACTCGTCGTCGGTCATCTCGGTGACGCGCTTCTCGCCACCGAGGCCGGCATTGTTGATCAGCACATCGACGCCGCCGAGCTTGTCCTCGGCCGCGGCGATCAGGGCCTGCACCTCATCCTCGTTGGTGACGTTGCACAGCTGGCCCCAGACGTTCTGCAGCCCAGTGTCGGCCTTGAGCTTGGCGACGGCTTCTTCCAGGCGGCGCGGATGGATGTCGGAAATCATCAGCGCGCGACAGCCTTCTTCGGCGCACTTGCGCGCCGCGGCAAAGCCGATGCCGGCTCCGGCCGCTGCGGTAATCAAGACGGACTTTCCAGCGAGCAACTGGTGACCGGGGACGTAGGCGGGGGCTTCTTTCACGGCGTGAACCTCGAAGGGTGGATATGGCCTCATTTATAGGGAGGTCGCAGGGTGCCGGCATCGTCAAAACGGACGGTGCCATCGCAGTAACGGATTCCCGATCGGTAAATTTCTTCCTCCTGATGCGACTCTCTCAGCATATGTTTCCCGATCGGTAAATATCGCTGGCGCAACGCAGAAGCCCAGCCCATAATTTCCCGAACGGGAAATGAGAAAAGCCATGACATCCATCCGCTCCCCCCTTCAACTCGGCGACGCCCTACGTGCCGCCCGCAAGCAGCTCGGCCTGACCCAGCCGCAGCTAGCGCTGGCCGCTGGCGTGGGCGTGCGCTTCATCGTCGACCTTGAAGCGGGCAAGCCGACCGTGCGGCTGGAGAACGTCCTGCGGGTGATCGATGCGCTGGGGGGAGAACTCCAGCTGGGCGGTCTGCCCGCAGTGGAAGCCGATCAGGCAATCGAGGGCAGCTTCAGCTTGCGCAGGAAGACGGACGCGGCCTCGTTCAGCACCTGCACGCTGACCAGCCCGCCTTGTCTCAGCAACGCCTCGGCCGCGTTCGCCTTGCCGTAGTCGGCCGAAAGCAGGTAGAGCACGACGTTGGTGTCGCGAAAACAGCCGCAGGGTCGGTTCAGCGCTCGCGGTCGGCATCGTTCGCCTCGAGGCGGTCGAAGCGGAAATCCGCAGGAAGCCGGCCACGAAGGCGGCGCAGGCGGGTCAGCAGTTCCTGTGGCGGCGTCTTGCGCGCGACCTCGAGCGAGCGCTCGCCGACGACATGCAGCTCGATATCGTCCCCTTCCTTGAGGTCGAGTGCCTGAACCACCGCCGCAGGCAAGCGGACGGCGAGCGAATTGCCCCACTTGGCGACCTGCATGGCTGCACCTCAGTCAGATATACGCGACAAGGAGAGTACAACCAACCTGCTCTGGGGCCGGCTCGGAATAGTCGAGTCCGCCACTTGGATACACAGTGGTGACAAACAATCTGACATCAAGATGGACAATAATTGCACCGATAGTATGATCAAAGGCGCTTTCTCCAGGAGATCATCATGTCCGTCGTACGCAAGACCATCACCTTGACCGACCAGCAGGATCGCTGGATCAAAGCGCAGATCGACGCGGGGCATTACACCAACGACAGCGAATACATCCGCGACCTGATTCGTCGTGAGCAGGCGCGCACGGCGCAAACCGAAGCGATCCGTGCTGCACTGATCGAGGGCGAGAACAGCGGACCCGCACAGCCCTTTGATCTTGAGGCCTTCAAAGCACGCATGAAGGCCGAGCATGGCTGAGTTTCAGCTCTCGCCAGCAGCGGTTCTAGATCTGGAAGACATCTGGCGCTACACCGCGCGGCGATGGAGCGCTGCGCAGGCAGAGCGATACCTCGATCTCCTCGACGCAGCCTTCGAACAGCTTGCCCGGGAGCCCCTCTCCGCGCCAGCTTGCGAACATATCCGCAAGGGCTACCGGCGCTGGCGGGTAGAACGCCACTGGGTCTATTTCCGCATCGATCAGGGGGTGACCGTTGTGATGCGCGTACTGCATGAGCGCATGGACACAGGCCGCCACCTCTGACTGGCACCGCATGCCGACGGGCTTGCCTAAGCAAGCTAGACCGCCGCCAGTATCCGCGACCGCGTCGCCACGATCTTCCACGCCCCGTCGATGCGGCGGTATTCGTCGTCGTACATCACGCCCAGCCGGCGGGTCGCGCCGGTTTCGGCATCCAGATTGAAATAGGAAAGCGCCCAGCGCCCGCGCGCATGGTCGTCGGCGAGCAGCTCGATCTCGGGGTTGGCGCCGTGGTGGCTGTCGCACACGTTGGGGTGGCAGGCAAGCGACTGGTAGAGGGCGACGAAGCTGTCGCGGTCCTCGAAGCGGCCGACGGCCTCGTAGTCGATGAGGATCGGGCCAGTGGCGAAGCAGTCGCGAACGGTCTCGACCTCCTTGAGGTCGCAGGCGTTCAGGTAGCGGTGCTTGAGCTGGTGGATCGCCTCCAGCGCCTCGAGCCGCGCGATGCGTTGTTCCAGTGTAATCGGCCCGCTCCCTCAGCTCACCCGCGCGGGGTGGAAGGCGCAGGGTGCGCCGAGGAGCTTGCGCCAGGTCGGCGGCTCGCGGTCGTGCTCGTCGCGCACGCCATAGCGCTGCGCGAGTTCGGCGACGATCTGCGTGCGCCCGGACAGCGCGGCCAGTTCCGGATCGCACCACAGCGCGTGGATCACGCGGCCGACAAATTGCGGGCTCTCGCTGCGCGCCATGAAGTCGCCGTAGGCGTCGCCACGCAGGCGGGCGGCAATCTGGGTGCGCTCGGTGCGCTGCACGCCCAGCCACAGCGACACCGCCGCCACGCCGCTGCCTTCGAAATCCACCGCCATGTCGGCAGCCATCTTGTCGCAGCCGGCCTTCTGCGCGCCGTAGGCGGGGCCGTGCATGTAGCAACCGGCGCCGTACGAGGAGGTGAACGCGACCAGCCCTTTCCCCGCCTTCAGCAGCAGCGGCGCGGCGTGCCAGGCGGCGACGTAGTTCGACCGGAGGCCAACGCCGAACATGTCGGCCTGGGCGAGCGGCTTTATCCAGAACGGGCCAGGCTCGATCAGGCTGTCATCGATGCAGAGCGCGTTGTTGACCAGGATGTCGAGGCGACCGTGTTCGTGCGCGATGCGCTCGAACAGCGCTTTCACCTGGGCGTCGTCGGCATGGTCGCAATGCACCGCGATGCCCTGCCCGCCGGCGGCGCTGACCGCGGCGGCGGCATCGTGGATCGTGCCGTGCAAGGGCGTGTCGCCGATGCGCGCTGCGCCGTCAGTGGTGCTGCGCCCAGTGACGTAGACCGTCATCCCGGCCGCACCGAGCGCTTCGGCCACGCCTCGGCCCACGCCACGGCTGGCGCCGGTGACGACGGCGATGCCTGCCGCAGCGGCTTGGGATGTGCTCATCTGTGCTCCTTCATCGGAAACCGCCGCAGCGTGCAGTCACCGCCTGTGCCGGGCAGGCGATGTCGCGTGTGGGACCGGACTCAGCCTAGCCGCGGCGGCCGGCGATTCGCCCATGGCGCGGCCTTCTCGAGTTGCGCGGCGAGCGCAATGAGACGCGCCTCGCCACCATAGGGCGCAGCGAACTGCACGCCGATCGGCAGGCCGTCGGCGCTCCAGTGCAGCGGCACCGACATCGCCGGCAGGCCGGTCATGTTGAACATCGAGGTGAAGGCCGAAGCCTGCACCGCGTTGCGCGCGTAGCTCTCGAAAGGCTGGTCGAGCGATAGCGCACCCAGCTTGGGCGGCAGTGCGGCGGTGGTCGGCGACAGGATCAGGTCGTAGCGCGCGAACAGCTCGTCGAGCACACGGCCGCCGCGGTCGAAGACGTTGCGCGCCTTGAGGATCTGCTCGGCGGTGTAGGACTTGGCCTTCTGCATGCTCTGCCAGTCGATCGGCTCGAACTCGTCCTCGCGCGCCTCACGGCCAATCGCCTTCTCACGCTCGCGCACGGTGTAGAGCATGCCGCTGGCGGTGACGACGCCCATGCTGCCGGCCATCTCGAGGAAGGGCAGCGCCGACAGGTCGATCGGTTCGACGTGGTGGCCCAGGCCGGCACACAGCGTAGCGGCCTTGTTGGATGCCTCCAGGCATTCCGGATGCACGCCGGCGCCGAACAGGTTGCTCTGGAACAAACCGATCTTCAGCCCGCGCGGCGGTTTTTTGAGCGCCGCGAGCAGATCGAAGGTGGGCGGCAGGGTGCGCGAGCCCGCCTCTGCGCCCTGGCTGAGCTGCATCAGCAACGCGGTGTCACGCACGCTGCGGCTGATCACGTTATGCACCGACAGACCGAGCCAGCCTTCCAGCGCCTTCGGCCCCGACGGAATCAGCCCGCGGCTGGGCTTGAGGCCGAACAGGCCACAGTGCGAGGCGGGGATGCGGATCGAACCCCCGCCGTCGCTGGCGTGCGCCGCTGGCAGCACACCCGCGGCCACCGCCGCCGAGGCGCCGCCTGACGAGCCGCCCGAGCTGCGTTCCAGAGCCCAGGGGTTGCGCGTGGCGCCGAACAGGCGCGACTCGGTCGTCGCGGTCTGACCGAACTCGGGCGCGGCGAGCTTGGCGAAAATGTTGAGACCCGCCGCCTGGTAACGCTGCACCAGGGTGGAATCGTGGTCGGCGACTGCATCCTTGAAGAAGGCGCAGCCGTTGGTGGTGACAGTGCCCTTGAGCGCGATGCTCAGGTCTTTCAATGCGAAGGGCACGCCGGACAATGCGGGGCGCTTCGCGCGCTCGGCCTGGCCGGCAGCGTCCAGCGCGCGCGCGGCCTCGCGTGCGAGATCGAAGTGCGGCACGCTGACCGCATTGATCGCCGCATAGGCCTCGGCGCGAGCGATCGCCGCCTCGAGCACCTCGCTCGGCTTGACGTCGCCGCGGCGGATGCGCAGGGCGATTTCGGTTGCGTCCCAGCGCTCGTAATCGGGCAGCGGCAGGGTGGCGGGCATGGCTGCCGCAGCCGCAGCCGCAGCCGCAGCATTAGCCGCTTTGGCCCCGCCCAAGCCCACGGCAGCAGCGCCGCCGAGCGCTGCCCCCGTCCTCAGGAAATCACGACGCCCCTGCTCCACCGCCTGTTCGCTCATATCAGGTTCCCCACACCTTCTGCGCAGGCACCGCCTGCTTCATGAGTTCGTCGACCGTTGTGCCCGCTTCGAGCGGCGTCAGGCGCGCGCCCTTGTCCTTCTGCGGGCCGGTACGCCAGCCGTCGCACACCGAGATGCGCCCGCCCTGGCTCTCGAAAACCTGGCCGGTGACGTGCGAGGACAGCTCGCTGCCCAGCCACACCACCAGCGGCGCGACGTTCTCGGCCGCCCAGGCGTCGAAGCCGGTTTCGGGCGCCTTCACCACGTCGGGCATCGCGCTCTCGGTCATCGAGGTGCGCGCGGCCGGCGCCAGCGCATTGGCGGTCACGCCGTAGCGCGCCAGCTCGGAAGCCTGCACCAGCGTCAGCGCGGCAATACCGCCCTTGGCCGCGGAGTAGTTCGACTGCCCGACCGAGCCCTGCAGACCGGCGCCCGAGCTGGTGTTGATGATGCGCGCGGCGATCTTGTTGCCGGCCTTGGCCTGGTCGCGCCAGCGCTTGCCGAGGATGTTGGCGAGGCAGAAGTGGCCATTCAGGTGCACGCGCATGACTTGGTCCCAGTCGTCTTCGGACAGGCTGATGAACATGCGGTCGCGCAGGATGCCGGCGTTGTTGACCACCACGTGCACCTCGCCGAAGGCCGCCACGGCGGCATCGACGATCCGCTGCGCCGTCTCGATGCGGGTGATGTCGTCGGCGTTGGCGATCGCCTTGCCGCCCGCCGCGGTGATCTCTGCCACGACGGCGTCAGCCGCTTCCTTGCGGATGTCGTTGACCACCACGTTCGCGCCCTCGGCGGCGAAGGCCAGCGCATAGGCGCGACCCAAGCCACCGCCGGCACCGGTGATGATGACGGTACGTCCTTCACAAATACCCATGTCGATCTCTTCCCTTACAGCCTTTCAATAATCGTCACGTTGGCCTGACCACCGCCTTCGCACATCGTCTGCAGCCCATAGCGGCCGCCGCTGCGCTCCAGCTCGTGCAGCAACGTCGTCATCAGACGTGCGCCGGTGGCGCCGAGCGGATGACCGAGCGCGATGGCGCCGCCGTTGGGGTTCATGCGCGCGAGGTCGTAGTCCATCTCCTTCTGCCAGGCCATGACCACCGAGGCGAAGGCCTCGTTGATTTCGACCGCGTCGATGTCGCTCATGCGCATGCCGGCCTTCTTCAGCGCGGCGCGAGTGGCGGGAATCGGCGCGGTGAGGTGCCAGATCGGGTCGTCGCCCAGCACCGACAGGTGGTGGATGCGGGCGCGCGGGGTCAGGTTGTAGCGCTTGAGCGCGGCTTCCGACACGACCAGCAACGCTGCGGAGGCGTCGCAGGTCTGGCTCGACACCGCGGCGGTGATCGACGGGTACTCGGGGCCGACCGGCTCCAGCTCGGCCATCTTCTCCAGCGTGGAAACGCGCGGCGTCTCGTCCTTGCTCACACCCTCGAGACCGACGATCTCGCGTTCGAAGCGGCCTTCGGCAATGGCGGCCAGCGCGCGGCGGTGGCTCTCGAGCGCATAGACCTCCATGTCGCGGCGGCTGCACTGCCAGTGGTCGGCGATGCGCTGGGCGGAGTAGAACTGGTTCACCGGCTGGTCGCCGAAGCGCGCCTTCCAGCCCTTGCTGCCCGAGAACGGATCGGGGAAGCCGAGCGGCTGGCCGGCGAGCATGGCGGACGAGATCGGGATCTGCGTCATGGTCTGCACGCCGCCGACCGCGACCACGTCCTGCGTGCCGCTCATCACCGCCTGGGCGGCGAAGTGCACCGCCTGCTGCGAGGAGCCGCACTGGCGATCCACCGTGGTGCCGGGCACGTTCAGCGGCAGGCCGGCGGCCAGCCACGCGGTGCGCGCGATGTCGCCCGCCTGCGAGCCGATGGTGTCGACGCAGCCGAAGATCACGTCGTCGTACTCGTCGGCGGGAATGGCGTTGCGCTCGACCAGCGCCTTGAGGACATGCGCACCGAGGTCGATCGCATGCACGTGGGACAGACCGCCCTTGCGCCTGCCGGTGGGGCTGCGCAGGGCATCGACAATGTAGGCTTGATTGGAGGCTTGCGCCATCTTCATTCCTCGAAAGTGTGGCCGGGGCCGAGGGCCGCGCCCTCGACCAGGATGGCGTCGGCGATGCGCGCCTTGTGGAAACCGCGGTCGCCCCAGGCAGCATCCAGCGCCCAGGCTCGCTTCATGAACATCTGCAGATCGACTTCCCAGGTGTAGCCCATCGCGCCATGCACCTGGATGCCGTGGCGCGCGGCCAGCGAGGCGGCTTCGCCGCAGGCGAGCTTGGCGTGCGAGACGCGCGCATCGGCACCGGCCTCGCCGTGGGCGAGCGCGTAGGCAGCGCGGTACAGCGCCGGCTTGGCGAATTCGATCTTCGTCGCGACATCGGCCAGGTGGTGCTTGACCGCCTGGAAGCTGCCGATCGGCTTGCCGAACTGTTTGCGCTGGGCGACGTAGTCCACCGACAGGTCGAGCATGCGCTGCGCCAGGCCGAGCAACTGGCCGGCGGCGGACAGTGCGCCGCGGTTCAGGGTCTGCGCCCACAGCGCGCGGCCGGCCGCGCCGTCGGCGACCAGGGTGGCGGTAGCGGGCGTCCAGCGCACGCGCGCTAGGCGGCGCGAGAGGTCGATGCTGGGATTGGGCTCGATCTCGACCTGGTCGCGCGGCACGGCGTGCACTTCGTCGCCATGGGCGAGCAGCAGCAGGTCGGCCGGGTTGGCATCAGCCACCAGCGGATTGACCGGATGGCCGACCGCGATGCGGATGCTGCCGTCGGCGATGCGGCCCAGCCATTCCTCGCGCGACGCGGTGCCGGCAGGCAGCCCGGTGATCAGGCCGGCGGCAACGTAGGCGACGTCGCCGAGCGAATCGGGCAGCGCGTAGTAGCCCAGCTCCTGCGTCATCAGCGCCCAGGCAACGTCGTCCATGCCCAGGCCGCCGCAGTCCTCGGGCACCGACAGCGCGGTCAGGCCCTGCTCGGCGATGTTCTTGCGCAGCTCGGGCGAGCGGCCAATATCAGTATTCCAGATTTCGCGCAGCGTCTCGGGTGCGGCTTCGGTCATCAGAAAGCGGCTCACCGCCTCGCGGAAGGTGAGCTGGTCGTCGGTGAAGGTGAAGTCCATGGCGGCCCCTTCCTTATTTCGGCAGGCCGAGCATGCGCTCGGCGATGATGTTGCGCTGGATCTCGTTGGTGCCGGCGTAGATCGGCCCGGCCTGCGCGAACAGGAAGCCGTCCAGCCAGCGCGCGGCCTCGACCGCCTCCGGTGCGTCGCCGGTGAGCTCGGCGAAGGGACCGAGAATGCGCATCGCGGTCTCGTGCATCTTCAGGTCGAGTTCGGACCAGAAGATCTTGTTGGTGCTGGCCTCGGCGCCGATGCGGGCGCCCTTCGCCAGGCGGCCGACGGTGTGGTAGGCCGACAGGGCGTAGGCTTCGGTGCCCGTCCAGGCCTCGATGACCGCATCGCGGATGCTCGGGTCGCGATCCGCGACCGTGCGGTGGGCCTTGTAGAGCTCGACCAGCTTGCGCGCGGTGTATTGGAAGCGCGCCGGCGAGCGCAGCAGCAGGCCGCGCTCGAAGCCGGCGGTGGCCATTGCCACATGCCAGCCCTGTCCTTCGTCACCAATGCGGTTTTCCACCGGCACCTTGACGTCGTCGAAGAAGATCTCGGCGAAGGCCTGCTTGCCGTTGAGCGCCTGGATCGGGCGGATGGTCACGCCCGGCGCGTCCAGCGGCACCGCCAGATAGGACAGGCCGTGATGGCGGCTCGAGCCCGGGTCGCTGCGGAACAGGCCGAACAGCCAGTCGGCAAAGCTCGCCCGCGTCGACCAGGTCTTCTGGCCATTGACGACGTAATGCGTGCCGTCGGCGGACAGGATGGCCTTGCTGGTGATCGCCGCCATGTCGGAACCGGCATTGGGCTCGGACCAGCCCTGCGCCCACATGTCCTCGCTCGAGGCCATGCGCGGCAGGAAGCGGGCCTTCTGTTCCTCGGTGCCGAACTCGATCAGGGTGGGGCCGAGCAGCAGCTGACCGTTCTGGTTCACCCGCATCGGGGCCCCGGCGCCGTAATACTCTTCTTCGAAAATCAGCCATTCGATGAGGTCGCAGCCGCGACCGCCGAGCGCCTCGGGCCAGATGACCATCGACAGGCGTGCGTCGAACAGCTTGCGCTCCCACGCGCGGTGTTGCTCGAAGCCCTCGCGGGTGTCGTAGCTGGCCAGCGGCTCGCGCGGCAGGTTGGCCGCGAGCCAGGCGCGCACTTCCTCGCGAAAGGCTTTCTGCCGGGGGGTGTAGGCAAGATCCATGGTGTCCTCAGAACTTGGCTTCGCGTTTCTCGACAAAGGCGCGGCGGGTTTCCGCCGAGTCGGGGCTGGTGTAGGCCTGCAGCGTGAAGCCCTGCTCCCAGCGGTACTTGTCTTCCAGGTTGCCGTCCTCGATGCCGTTCAAAGCCTCCTTGGCGATGCGGATCATGGACGGGCTCTTGGCGGCGATCTTGCGCGCGATCTCGAGCGCGGCCTCGCGCAGCTCGGCCTTGGGCACGACGCGCTCGATGAAACCGTAGCGTTCGGCTTCCTTCGCGCCGATCTTCTCGCCGGTGAAGAACAGGTAGCGCACCTTCTGCACCGGGAACAGGCGCTGAAGGTGGGCACCGCCGCCCATCGCGCCACGGTCGACCTCGGGCAGCGCGAAGGTTGCGCAGTCGGAGGCGACCACGATGTCGGCCGCGCCGGTGATGCCGATGCCGCCGCCGAGCACGAAACCGTGCACCGCGACGATGACCGGCACCGGGTTGCGGTGCACCGCCTTGAACGTGGCGTAGTTGCCACCATTGACGGCGACGATGCGCTCGGGGTGGGCGTCGAGCTCCTTGATGTCCACGCCGGCGCAGAAGCCACGGCCTTCGGCGCGGATCACGATGACGCGCACCTCGGGGTCGTGGCCGAGCTCGTCGATGCGGTGCGCCAGCGCGAACCATTCGCTGCTGTCGAGCGCATTGACCGGGGGCTTGTTGATGACCAATTCGGCGATGCCGTTGTCGATCGTTGTCTGGAATGCCTGGCTCACGTTATCGGGCTCCGTGGGGTCTTGTCGTTTGTGGGGTTCAGACGGCGCGCTCAAACGGCGGCCGTGGTCTCGTTGCGGGCTTCGCAGCTCGCGGTCTCGGCAAGGCGGGCATACAGCGCGGCGAGACAGGCCTCGGCTTCGGCTGCAATGCCGTGGATGACGTCCTCGCAGCTCTCGAGCTTGCCGATCGCCGCCGCCACCTGGCCGCTGGGCAGGATGCCCTCGTCGGGGAAGCCATCGACCATCGAACGCTGCAGCAGCACCGGCTGGTTGGCAGACATCACCGTCTGCGATACCGCACCCGGGTCTTCCTTCAGCGCCTGGCGGAACACGCCGAGCATGTGGCCGAAGCTCATGCCAGTCTGCTGCTTCCAGTGCCAGGCGCTCTTCAGCGCGATCAGCAGCCGGCCCATCGGGCTCGCGGACTCGAGCTTGTTGATGAAGGGGTTCTCGATCATGCGGTGGCGCATGCCATCGACCGCCAGCGTCACCCGCACCTTCTGCGGATCGTCGACCTTGACGTAGCGCTCGAGCGTGGGCGGCGGCGTGGGCGAATCGGTCGTCATCAGGAAGCGCGTGCCCATGGCGATGCCGGCCGCGCCTGCGGCCAGCGCAGCCGCCAGGCCGCGCCCGGTGGAATAACCGCCCGCGGCGATCACCGGCACCTTCACCGCCGCCAGCACCTGCGGCAGCAGGATGGTGGTGGGCACGCCGCCGGTGTGGCCGCCGCCCTCGCCGCCCTGGATCGTGATCATGTCGGCGCCGAGTTCGACCGCCTTCACCGCGTGCTTGAGCGCGCCCACGGTGGGGATGCACAACACGCCGGCTTCCTTGAAGCGGGCGATGGTCTTCTTGTCCGGGCCGCGGCCGTAGCTCACCGCGCGCAGCTTGTACTGGATGGCCAGGTCGACGCACTGCGCGGCGTTCTCCTGGAACATGTGGAAGTTGAGACCGAAGTTGCTGCCGCCGGTGGCGGCAATGACCTTCTGGATCTCGCCTTCGACCTTGTCAGCGTCGATGGTGGCGCCGGCCAGGAAGCCGAAGCCGCCAGCCTTCGTGGTGGCGATCACCAGGTTGGCGTCCGCCACCCAGCCCATCGCGGTCTGGATGACGGGGTAGCGGCAACCGAGGCGCTCGGTGAGCGGGGTGCGAAGCAGCGCGGAGAAATCGGGATTCATGGCGGAGTGACTCATGCCTTGTGCTCGCCGGCGGCCTGCTTGTTGGCGCTGGCCATGGCTTTCGCGTCGTAGCCGCCGAGCTTGTCGCCCGACAGCAGTTCATTGTGGGTATGGGCGAAGTGGTGCCAGGCGAACACCGCATCCATCGCCGTGCGCTTGCCCTGCAGATCCTCGACGTGATTGATCGCCTGCTTGGTCAGCGTCAGGCCCATGCGCGGCTGCTTGGCAACGCGGCCAGCCAGCGCGTAGGTTTCGGCCTCGAGCTGCGCGCGCGGAACGACGCGATTGACCATGCCCATCTGGTAAGCGCGCTCGGCACCCATGCGGTCCCCGGTCATGAGGAATTCCTTGGCGATGCGCGGGTTGAGCTCGTAAGGGTGGGCGAAGTACTCCACACCGGGGATGCCCATGCGCACCACCGGATCCTGGAAGAACGCGTCGTCGCTGGCGACGATCAGGTCGCACACCCAGGCCAGCATCAGCCCGCCGGCCACGCAGGCGCCCTGCACCATCGCGATGGTCGGCTTGGGCAACTCGCGCCAGCGCCGGCACATGTTGAGATACACCTCCTGCTCGCGCACGTAGAGGTACTCGCCGCCAGGCTTATTGGTGTGGTCCCACCACAGGTTCACACGGTCGAAGGGCTTGTTGATGTCGCGCCCCGGCGTGCCGATGTCGTGGCCCGCGGAAAAATGCTTGCCGTCACCGCGCAGCACGATGACCTTGACCGCGTCGTCATCCACCGCGCGGCGGAAAGCGGCGTCCAGCGCATAGGTCATCTGCGAGTTCTGCGCGTTGTTGAACTCGGTACGGCTCATCGTCACCGTGGCGATGCCGTCGGCCACGGCGTAGTGGACCGGGCTGTCGGTCTCGTAAACCGCGTTGTCGGGGCGGGCGACGAAGTTCTGGTCGGGGGCGCTCATCTCTGCTTCCTCCTTTGCGGCCTTAGGCGGCAGTGCGGATGCCCGGCGGGTTGCCCTTGATCTGCGCGCCGCGCAGGTCGTGGGGATCGAGGCGGCGGATAATCTCGAGCTGCTCGGCGGTAGGATGCGGCGTTTCGCCCATCTCCGGCGCCTTCAGCAGCGGGAAACCGGTCTTCTCCTGCACCTCATCGAAGGACACGCCCGGGTGCAGCGAGCGCACGCGGACGGCATGGTCCGGGCCTTCGAAGTCCAGCACGCAGAGGTCGGTGACGATGCGGCGGATGTCCATGAAGTCCTGCTTCATGCCGGGCGCCCAGCGCGCCGGGTTGAAGCCGACGCCCGACACCATGTCCACCTCGCCCGCGACGAACACGCGCGTGTTGTGGTTGGGCACGAAGAAGGAGTTGATGTGGTTGATGCTGTTGCCCGGCAGGCCGCGCACGCCGAGGATCGCCGCCTTGGGCTTGCGGTAGTCGCCCACCACCGACAGGTTGGTCTGGCCGAAGCGATCGATCTGGGTCGGGCCGATCATGGCGTGGCGGCGACCGCCCCACACGCACTCGAACACGCGCTCGAAGGACATGTAGCCGGAATACTTCGGCACATAGTCGCCGCGCGGACCGAGCGGAATCGGCTCCTCGACGAGGAAACACTCGCTGTCGGTCATCAGCAGTTCGGGCGCGTAGGTCAGCTTGGCCAGACTCGCGCCCAGGCGCGGGATCACGCCGATGCCCGAGGCCAGCACTTCGCCGTCGCAGCGCCAGGCCTCGGAGGCCGCGACGATCATCAGCTCGGCGAGAGTGAATTCAGTGTTGTTGCTCATGCCGCTCACGCTCCTCAAAACACCGGCAGGGGCAGCTTGCCCATGCGCTCGATACCGCCGTTCTTGTCCTGGTAGGCCGCCTCACCCGGGGTGACGAATTCGTCCATGTAGGCCTGCCAGCCGCCGTCGTCTGCCGCACTGGCGACGTAGCGCTTGAAGTGGCTCATGTCCCAGCCGTATTCCGGCGCGCAGGTGGTGGGGTGCGCACCGCAGGGCGCATGCACCACGCCCTTCACCAGGTAACGCTCAAAGGTGTTGAAGCGGGCGCGCTCGGGGGTGAGCACCAGGCGCTCCTCGACGCGCTCGGCCGACACGAAGCAGGCGTCCGCGGCGCGCGCCACGAGGTGGTCGAAGTACGGGTCGCTACCCTCGATCAGGGTGTTGCCGAGCTGGTCGGCCACATTCACATGCAGCAGCGCCACGTCGAGCTTGAGCGCCGGCATCGCCAGCAGCACCTCGCCGTCGTCGTAGGGCGACTGGATGGTCTTCAGTTCGGGATTCAGTTTGGTGATGTCGGTGGCCAGACCGCAACGCGTGGGCAGGAAGGGCAGCCGCATGCCGGCGGCGCGCAGACCCCATTGCCACATGCCTTCGTCCAGTTCCATCAGCTCGAGTCCGCCGGCCTCGCGCACCTTGCGGTACCAGGGTTCGAGCGGGATGGCGTCGAGCGTGGCGAAGCCGAAGATCAACTTCTTCACCTTGCCGGCTGCGCACAGCATGCCCACGTCGGGGCCGCCATACGACACCACGGTGAGGTCCTTGACGTCCGAGCGCAGGATCTCGCGCACGATCGCCATCGGCTTGCGCCGCGGACCCCAGCCACCGAAACCGATGGTCATGCCATCGCGCAATTGGGCGACGACATCGGCCGTCGTCATCAGCTTGTTCATGGATAGCTTCCTGTTGCCGGCCGCGCTCAGGCGGCCTGTTCCTGTTGGCCCGCGCCGAAGTCGTGGCCCCAGATGCTGACGCGGGTGAATTCGAAGGCGCTGTGGCGCTCCCAGTCGCACTGCAGGCCGCCGTAGCCGTATTCGAGGTCGAAGCCGGACGGCGTCTTCATGTAGAAGGAGATCATCCGGTCGTTGAGGTGCTGGCCCAGGGTGGCCGACAACGGCGCCTTGTGGGCGATGCGGCGGTCATGGGCGCGACCGACCTCGGTCATCGAATCGACCTCCACCATCACATGCACGCAGCCACTCGGCACCGGGTATTCGGCGATCGCCAGGCTGTGGTGGCGCGCGTTGTTGCAGTGCAGGAAGTGGATGCGAACCGGCGGCGCAGCGGGGTCGGGACGGAAGTTGAAGATGTCCGACAGTCCGAAACCGAGCACGTCGCGGAAGAAGGCCGCGGTGGCGTCGAAGTTGGGCGCCGGCATCACCGTGTGGCCCAGGCCCATGTCGCCGGTGAGGAAGCGCGGCACACCCTGCGGCGACACGAAGGGCTGGCAGTCCGACAGGTGGCCCCAGCACAGCTCGTGGCGGTTGCCGGAGGGATCGGTCAGCACCGCAACGGCTTGCATGCCGCGCTGGGCGACGGTGGCGGCATCGGCCAGCTCATAGCCCACGCCCTTGGCGTCGAGTTCGGCGAGCGCGGACTTGAAGGCGCCCTCACCCGGCAGCTCCCAGCCCGAAGCCACATAACGACGCTCGGTGCCCTTCACCACCAGGATGCGGAAGGGGCGCTCGTCCATCTTGATGTAGAGACCGCCGCCAGGCGCAGCCGCGGTCATCATGCCGAGCACGTTTTCAGCGTAATGCTTCCATTCGGCGAGGTCGTCGATCTGGGCGACGAAGTAAGCCAAACCGCGGATGTCGATCATTGCTGCCCCCAAAGATTGGTCGGATACGTGGGAGCATTGTGCGAAGAGGCGGCCGCGCCATCATCGTCCGTTGAGACTACGCACCCACGCCGCAGCAGGGCGCCTGCCAAGGCGCAGAAAAAAGCCGCCAACCCTCGCGGGTGGCGGCCATACGAAGCAGAGAACGAAACTGCGGCGCTGGGGATGCGCCGCGCGGCTAGCCCTGGGTCTGCTGCAACAGGTAATCGATCGCCTTGTCGTGCGCCTCGGGGGCGCCCGCGCAGTTGATCTTGTCGTCGCCGCCCTGCTTCTCGCTGAAGCGGCCGATCGTCGAATGCAGGTAGGGGCCGTGGCGACCACAGGCACAAGGCTCGTCCCACCCGGACAGGGTGACCTCGTCGCCGGTGATCAGGCCGCCCCAGTAGCTGTCGGGCAGCAGATCCATCAGGCCGAAGCGTCCGGTGTGCCTGCCGCTGCGCGGCATGGGCGCGCCCGTATCGGGATCGAGCACGTAAGGCACCATCGTCGGCGGAATGTGGAAGTTGCCTTCGTCGCATCGCGGACAGCCGGCCATGATCTCGCTCATGCTGTAGTACTCGTAGTAGCGCGAGAAGCCGATGAAATCGAAGATCTGCTGCCGGTAGTTGTCCGGCAGCACCCGCCCCTTGCTGCCGCCGCCGGTGATCAGCACGCTGTTGGGGCCGAAGACCTTGCTCAGGCCGCGCGCGAGACCGGCCTCGGCCCATTCGAACAGGATCGGCCACACCGCGAAGAGGATCACGTCCTTGCCCGCGTAGCGTTCCACCGCGGCCTCGAAGAAGCGCCGCATCTGCTCGGGGCGGTCGCCCTCGCGCACCGCGAACTCCTCGCGGCGCGCCAGCAGCGCGGGCGAAAGCTGCAGCTTGCCCTGCTCGCCGCGCGACTCGGCCGCCTTCAGGCGCCCGGCGAGCGAGGCGACGTCGGCGCTGTAATAGGCGCCCGGGTAAAGAAAGAGCGCGTTGTCGTCGCCGCCCGCGTACATCCGCACCATGCGATCGACACCGCGGTGGGACGAACTCGCACCGTAGCGGTACGCCGGGATGACGAGCGGCATGTGATCCTTGAGCACGTCGGGCCCCGCGCCGGCACCATGCCAGTCGCGCAGGCTGTTCGCGGTGATGCGCACCGTGTCGTCCCACTGGCGGCGGGTACGCGGGATGAAGGACAGCTTGCCCGTAGTGCCCGAGGTATGCAGCAACTGGATCTCGGTGGTCTTCTCGATCAACGCGATCCAGTCGTCGATGGTGTGCACGTCGCTCGCATCGACACCGGACAGATCGGTGGTGGTCATGCCTGCCAGCCAGTGCGTGAGCCGGTCGAAACGGCTGCGCTCGAGCAGCGACAAGGGGTAGGACTTGTAGACCGTATGCGGAAACAGCAAGGGAACCGCATCGTCGACGTGGTTGATGTGCTCGATGCCCTGCTCCTTCGCCAGCGCATCGAGCACGGCAAGCCGCGGCCGCAGCTCGTTGAAGCGCTTTTGCAGGCCATGCAGGTGGATCTCGTCGAGCTCTTCGCGGCTGAGATTGAAGGCCTCGTCGTAGCGGGCCTCGACGAAGCTGGTGGGGTCGGCGCGCAGTTGCGCGGACAGTGAGGTCATGTTCATCTCCGGTGTTTCAGGGGTGTGGATGTCGCCTGGCGCTTCAGGCGGCGACCGCGGTAGCGTCAGATGCGAGCGCCAGGCCTTCGAGCAATTCGGCGCAGGCCGATTCGTCGACGATCCACTTGCACATGCGGCGCACGGGCTCGATGCCGTCCTGCGGCGCGGCGGTGGCAAACAGGGTGGCGGCGCCGCCCAGCGAGACGAGACGCTGCGCGCCCTGATAGGCCAGGCGATCGCGCAGGCGGTCCTTCAGCGACTCGGGAAAGAGACCGATGGTCTGGGTGTAGGAATTGACCGACAGCACGGCCTCGTCGAGCGCATCGATCGGCACGAGGTTGCAGACGCGCCCGGAGAGGAGGCGCGAGAAGTCGACCGGCGCATCGCTCTGCGAGACGATCACCGCGCCTTCGTTGTTGCGGCCGCCGAACATCTTGTATTCGTCGCCTGCAAAGCGCAGGCCGTCGAGCTCGGCCTTCAGCTCGGGATCGAAGGCCTTGTGCGGGGTGCTCAGGTGCGACGGCAGCTCCTGCAGCGCCTCGAAGGTGAGCTTGCCGAGCTTGTTGAGTCTTTCCAGCCCCTTCGCGTCGGTACCGGAAACCACATACACGACGCGCGCGCACACGCAGCCTTCCTGGTTCATCGCACCGACGTCGAGCGCAAGGCGGCGGGCAACGTGGCGCAGCGTCGCCTCATCGGCGAACGCGTCGCTGTCGATGATGGTGGCGCTGTGCTTGGGGTCCAGGGTGATGAGGTCGATGCCGGGCTGGAGGTAGCGGGTGATGTGGCTGATGCTCGCGAAGCCGCCCCAGGCAATGATTTTTTCGATGCGCTTGGGGTGGTAGAGGATCTCCTCGACATTGGTGTCGCCGCCCTTCCAGTAGGCCACCGACAGGTGACGCGTCAGCGGATGGTCGGGCGCCATCTCGATCATCGTGCGCGCCATCGCGGCGGCGGTCAGCGGATCGTTGGAGGGCGTCTTGATGATCGCGTCGGAACGGGTAATGGCATTGCGCAACACGGTCTGCGCCGCCACGCCGGGCGAGTTGCCGGCGATGACGTGCACCGCCCGCGCACCGAAAGCGCGCACCTTGACCGTGAGCGCCGGATTGACCCTGGAGACCTGCGGCACCCAGCCCTCGAGGTAGTCGAGGCCGATGAAGTTCTCGGCCGACTCTCTGGCCACGTCAGCCCGGAAGAAGTGCGGGATGTTCTCGTAGTGATTGCGCAGGATGCTGTCCGACAGCCCGGAGGTCAGACGCGACAGCTCGTAGGCTTCCTGCATGTGCGGGTTGGTGGCGAGGTTCAAGCGCTCGCTCAGGCGCCCGAGATACTCGGCGATATCGTCGAAGCTCAGCGAATACAGATCGGCCATCCGCGAAGGACGGTCGAGTGCCAACTGTTCGAGGTGCTTGCCCACATCGGGGGATGTGAACACGGCGCCGCCGCGACGCCCGCCAAACTCAACCGCTCCCTCATCGATCACCTCGCCGCGGATGATCAGCGGAACACGCCAGATCTTTTTCATGCTCATCGACTCCTCTGCCCTGTTGTGCGATCCGCCAAGGCCCCAAGCCGAATGCGAACCGGTTCATCGAGCCGCGACCCGTTAGGGTCTCGGCGTTGCAGGGTCGATTAGAGGCCAGCGTGCGGATGCTTTCATCACGCAGTTGCACTAAGCAGGGAGAATGAGAGAAGGGGATCGCCGCAGGGGTGGAGGAGACTCAGCAGCGCCCCGACACGACGAGATGCGTGCCATGAATGTCACGCGCGGCGTCGGAGAGCAGAAACGCCAGGGTGCCCGCGAGGCTCTCACGGGAAACCCAGCGCGACGGGTCTGCATCCGGCATCGCTTGCCTGTTGGCAGGCGTGTCGATGATGCTGGGCGCCACACTGTTGACCCGAATACCTTGCTCCCGGACCTCAGCCGAGAGCGATTCGACCAGCCGCTGCAGCGCGCTCTTGGCGGCACAATAGGCCGCCATGTGCGCCTCTCCCCGGGCGGCGGCACGCGCGCTCACCGCAACAATCGCCCCGCCGCGCTCCCGCATGTGCGGCACCACCGCACGGCTCAGCGCGATGAACGACCACGCGTTGAGCGTCATCATGGCGTCCCAGGTCGCGCGCGAGAGCTCGCTGACCGCCTCACCCATGGTGAAGCCACCCGCCAGGTGAAGCACCCCATCGATCGCCCCACAGTGCATCACCGCCCGATCCACGAGCTGGCGCATCTCCACCTCGTCGCTCACATCGCCCTCGAGCATCAGATGGCGAGCGTCACCCACAAGCTCGGGGAATGCAGCCGCAGGCGACAGACGGTCCACAAGGATCAGGCGCGCATCGAGCGCATTCAGTTTCAGCACCACCTCTCGTCCGAGTGCCCCGGCGGCACCCGTGACGATGATGGTCTTTCCATCGAGCATTTCGTTTTCCTCATTTCAGGCGCAGGCAGACCGCCGAGGGCTCAGACAATCCGCCGATGGCTCAGGCAGACCGCGCGTAAAGCTGATCGAGCTGACGCGCGCAGTTGAAATCGCGCTGCGACAGACCATTGCAGTCGTGGGTCGAGTACTCGACCCGGCAGCGGCCGTAGCTCACCAAGAGATCGGGATGGTGGTCTTCGGCATGCGCCACCCAGGCCACCGCATTGACGAAGGCCATCGTGCGATCGTAGTTGGCGAACGCGAACTCACGAATCAGGCGGTCACCCTCGCGGCGCCACGCGGGAACGCTCGCGAGTTCCCGCCCGATCTCGTCCTCGGTCAGTGCGACCACCGGCATCGCCGGGGCCGAACCGGTTTCCGAATTCATCTTCAGATACTCCTCAAGCTGTCTACGGGCATTTTCCAGCGCAATCAGACCTGCTCCAGATAGATGGCCGTCTCCGCCGAGGTGTCGACGAAACGGGCATCACGGATCCCCAGTCGTTCGCGCGCGGCGTCCAGCGGCAGATGCAGCGCGTCCTCGCACTTGAGCATGAAGATCGGCTCAGACGCACGCCCCACCGCGATGCCCCGCTCCATCGCGTCGACAATGGCGGGCCAGGTCTGCGGGTAGTGCAGCATGCCGCGCGACATGATGCGCATCGCGCCGAGGATGTTGAAAACGGACAGCTCGCCGGCCAGCTCGGGCGACAGGTACTTGAAGACGTTGACCAGGCGCGCGTAGTACGGCACCAGCTCGCCAATGAAATCGAGCCCGCCCCCGGTCAGGATGTGCTCGAAATCATGGGTTTGCCCGTTGCGCATCATGTAATAGTCGAGATGGCTTTTGGGCGGCTCGGGCAGCGGCGGCATGATCTCGATGCTGTAGCCCTTCTCGATCACTTCTCGATGGAAGGTCCCACCGAGCGTATCGGGCGCACAGGCTTGCACATCCTTCACGCTCAGCGATGACATGAAGCGTTCGGACAGCCAGGCGTCGAGCTGCGGGTTGCGCTGCCGCTCCTGCTCGAACAGCGCATCGACGTGGTCACGGTCCTGGATCTCTTTCATGATCAGGTGCAGCTCGTAGGTGTCCGCAGTCGGCGGACGGTCGTGACCGCTGCGCCTGAGCATGTTGGTGGCGACCCAGTCGCGCAGCTTCGGGTTGTTGAGATACTTCGACGAGCTGACCAGCACGCTGCTGTCGGTGGTGACGTGGCGCAGGCCACGCATGAGGTAAGGCAGGGCGTCATCCATGATTTGTTCGCTCCTCAAGAAGGACAATCAGCAGTGGGCTTTCAAAGCGCACCGGCGTAAGGTTCGGCGCGTTCGAAATCGAGCAGGCTGGGGGAGACGCGCTGCGCGAGCGTCGCGGGAATGCGTACCGGGAAGCACAGCAGCTGCTGCGCCTTGCCCTTGGCAACCGCGTCCAGGCGCGGCGAGCAGGTGATTCCACCCCCGAGTGCGTTGTGAATGACGAAGTTGACCGCATCGAGCCCCGGCAGCAGGAAGCGCTCGACACGCTGGGCCTCGAGGTCATCGAACTCGTGTGCGAACCAGGCGGCCACGGCCTCGGGTGTCAATGCCGACAGGATGTAGGGCAGGAAATCGGGGTGACGAGCGATGACCCCGACGTTGAACAGGTTGCCCTTGTCGCCACTGCGTGCCCAAGCCAAGCCGATCAGCGGAACTTCGACCGCGCCGTCGCCCGCGTCCAGCGCCTCGATGCTCTGCGGACGGCGGATGTGCGCCTTGTCGAAGCCCCCATCGGTCGCGACCGCAGGAATGCGCGAGACCCCGTTCACGGTGACCACCGGCGTGAGCTCGCGCTTGTCGATCAGGAACGAGAACAGGGCCTGCAGTGGCGTGACGACCATGCCGACATTGATCGATGTGCCGGGCGACATCGACACGATGCCGGAATACTGCTCGCGCATGAACATGTCGCAGGCCCGCTTGTCCTCGTGCTCGAGCACGATGCGGCACAGCACCTCGCGGGTGTTCCGGTTGCGCGCACGCGCGCCCTGAGTGCATTCGGTCCCGAGCATCTCGGCATGGGTGCGCGACCAATCCTGCATGCCCTGTTCGCGCAGCATGCGCCCGGTCCGCTCGATGAGTGCAGCCGCCTGGCGCTCGCCCTTGGCCGCGGCCTCGAGGCCGGTAATGGGCTGGACGACGGCAACCCGCCAACCCTTGCGGAAGATGGTGCACACCTTGTAGGTCGAGGTCCGCGGCAGCCCGCGTGCGCCACTCACGCGCACACGGTCCGGCCCGACCTCCTCCAGCTGCACGCCGCTGAAGTCGCAGGTCACATCGGGCACGAAATAGCACTGCGGGTCGCTCGTCTCATACACGAGCTGCTCGGCCACGGTGCCGCGCGACACGAGGCCGCCGGTGCCCTCGGGTTTGGTCACGACGAAGCTGCCGTCGGCCGAACACTCGGCGATCGGATAACCGATGTCCGCCCAGCCGGGCACGCTGCGCCAGTCGGTGAAGGTGCCGCCGGTGACCTGGGCGCCGCATTCGAGCAGATGCCCTGCCAGCGTACCGGCCGCCAGCACGTCATAGTCCTCGGGGCGCCAGCCGAACTCGTGGATCAGTGGCCCCAGGGTCAGCGCGCTGTCGACCACCCGTCCGGTGATGACGACATCCGCGCCCGCAGCAAGTGCGTTGGCAATCGGAAAGGCACCCAGATAGGCGTTCATGCTGTCGATCGGCGCGTCCGGCAAGGTCGCGCCGGTAAACATGTCCTGCACCCCGGCCGCCCGAAATGCATCGACGCGCGGCATCAGATCGTCGCCATCCACCACGGCAATGCTCAGGCGCACCCCCTGCTGAGCGGCCACCTCACGCAAGGCCGCCGCACACCCGCGCGGATTGACGCCACCGGCGTTGACCACCAGCTTCACGCCCTGGCGCGCGATCTCCTGCAGGTGGGGCGCGATGTGCACCGGGATGAAGTCCGGCGCGAACCCGGCCCTCGCCTGCGCGCTGGCGAACATCGCCAGCAGGCCCATCGAGCCCTCGGCCAGGTAATCGCCCACGAGATAATCGAGCTGCCCGTGTTCGAGCAGTTGCGGCACCGCGAGCGCGCTGTCCGACAGCGCCGCCGAGGCGCTGCCGATGCGCACGACCCGTTTTGACATGTATTTATCCTCGTCTTGTTGCGCGTGGCGAGCACCCCACCACGCCAGCCTGAAGCTCAGTTCAGCGCGTTGAAGCCCGCCGTCATGCCGCCATCGATGACGAACTCGGAGCCGGTGGTGTAGGAAGCCTCGTCCGAGGCGAGGAAGGCGACCAGTCGGGCCACCTCCTCGACCTGGCCGACGCGCGGGATCGGCAGGGCCTTGTGCGCATTGTTCAGGTCGCTGTCGGGGGTGCGCACCATCGGGGTATCGATGCCACCGGGATGGACGGAGTTCACCCGGATGTTGTAGCGGCCGAACTCCAGCGCCGCGCACTTGGTCATGCCACGCACCGCGAACTTGGTGGCGGTGTAGGCACTGGAGCCGCCGATGCCCATCAGGCCGGCAACGGACGAGGTGTTCACGATCGCTCCGCCGCCTGCTGCCTTCAGCGCCGGCAACACGGCCTTCATGCCCAGCCAGCAGCCGAGCTGATTGACCTGGATGACGCTCATGTAATCTTCGGCGCTCATGTCCTCGATGCGGCTCCAGCGCAGGATGCCGGCGTTGTTCACCAGGACGTCCAGCCGCCCGAAGCGGGCCACCGCTGCGCTGACGGCCGCTGCCCACTGGTCGGCCTGAGAAACGTCGAGGTGCAGGTACAGGGCGTTCGGCCCCAGCTCGTCCGCGAGCTTCTGGCCCTGCTCGTCGAGGACGTCGGCGATGACGACCTTCGCCCCTTCAGCGACGAACAGTCGCGCCTCGGCCTCGCCCTGGCCGCGAGCGGCGCCGGTCACGAAAACAACCTTGCCTGCAAAACGTTGCATGTTTGAATCCTCCTTGTTGTGGTAAGCGCGATGCGCAATCGAACCGATGCCGCCCGACGACGGATCGGCATCGGAAAAGACTTGAAGCCGGGTGCTGCGGGGGGCTCAGACCAGCGGCGCGACGCCGCTCAGCAGCACGCGCAGCAGCTCGGTCTGGCGTGTCACGCCCGTCTTGGCAAAAATGGCGCGGATCTGGCAGCGGGCAGTGTTTCGGCTGACGTTGAGGCGCTGGGCAGCCTCGTCCACCGTGCACCCTTCCATCAGATGCAAGGCCAGATTGGCCTCGGCAGGCGTCAGCCCGTAAAGGCGCTTGAGCTGCTCGTTCGAGGCCACGACGCGCGCCTCGGGGTCGCGAATGATGACGAGGGCGGCAGGTCGCGAGGATGGCTCGGACCATTCGGTCGGGGGCGCAGCGCGCACCGCCACGCCCAGGCTCGGTCGCCCGGATGACCGGCTCACCGACATCCCGGCCACCACGCCCGGCCTGACCTTTCCACCGGGCGACACCACCTGCTCGATGAGCCTGCGCAACTCGTGGTTCTCGCCCGGGTAGGCGGCCGACAGACCACCATTGACGATCGACAGGCCATCGCGCTGCGCGAGAAGCTCGCTCGCAGCAGCATTCGTCTTGAGGATGCGCCCATCCCTGTCGAGGAACACCGCGCCCACCGACAGCCGATCGAGCATGCCCGCGTAGAAGAAGCGCTCGACCTCGGCAATGTCGAAGCTCGCGCGCAGCTGCACCGCCGTCGCCAGGTGCGGCAGCAGGAGGTTGCAGATCGCACGCTCGCGCGCACCGAAACGCTCGCTGCCGTGCGGTCGCGAAACGCGCAGACGGCAAGCGGGCTCCGCCCCCATGCCGATGTCGGCTGCCATGTGATAGCGGACGTCGAGCGGCGCGTGAAACTCCCGGTAGTAGGAACCCGCCAGCCATTCATCGTCATCGACGAGGTCTTCCAGCGTGACCATGCGATTGCGCGGCAGGTTGACGAAGGGGTCGATCGCGCTCCAGTCGGTGTAGAAGCTGGCAGCCAGTGTCGGCTGGGCCTTCCCTGAAAACACTACCTGCAGCGGCTGGTCCGCCTGCGGGGCGCGCAGAATCAGGGTGACGTAGTTGGCGCCCAGCACCTCGCGCAGACGGTCGAGCAGGCGCGTCCACGGCACCGTCTCCTGGGTGCCGGAATACACCATGCCGACCAGAGAATCGAACGCCACAAAGCCGAGTTCGGAAAGCTCGAAGAGCTGGAGCCTGTCCGTTACCTCAGCCGCGATCGGAGGCATCCGCATCGACGAGATGGCCGCTGAGTTCATTCGAATCTCTCCCTGTTCATCGCTCCTCCAGTCGGACGCCATCGTGTGGCCCCACGCACGCCAAGCGACACGGCGGGACAGATGAAAGGTGACACGGCGCCCCCTGCGGTTCATCACCAGTTTGGACTAGTGCTCAGGACGATCCCGGATCCCTGAGCGCAAACAAGGCTCCTTTAACCAGTTTGCACGATGCCCCCGCCTGCGGGCCGCGAATAATGGATGAGAAGAAGCCCGGGCAGGAATGCGCCCCCTTCCCACCATCCTCGCGACCACCAAGGAGCTCACGTGCGTCTCAATCCACAGGCCCAAGCCATCGCCGACCAGCTGGCGCAGATGCCAAGCCCGGACTTTTCCACGCTGAGCGTGGCCGAATACCGCACAATGATTGCAGCCTTCCCCATCGCGCCGCCCGGCGACGACGGCTTGGCGTCGATTCTCGACGACACGCTGCCTGGGCCCGCTGGCCCGCTGCCGGTTCGCCTGTTTCGCCCCGTCGGCGCCGGCCCGCTCCCGCTCACCGTGTTCTTCCACGGCGGCGGCTTCGTGAGCTGCGGCATCGACACCCATGCCAACGTCTGCAGCCGCCTGGCGGCGATGTCCGGCTCGATGGTAGTGTCGGTCGACTACCGCCTCGCACCCGAACACCGTTTCCCCGCCGCGGTCGATGACGCCATCGCTGCAGTGCGGTCGCTGCACGCGCGCGCTGCGGCGCTCGGCGCCAACCCCGCCCAGATCGCCGTGGCGGGCGACAGTGCGGGCGGCACGCTCGCCGCCGTGGTCGCACATGCGCTGCGGGACGACCCCATCGCCATCCGTCATCAGCTGCTGCTGTACCCCGTTACCGACGCCGCCTGTGATTCGGCCTCGCAACGGGCGCTCGCAGACGCGCCGGTGCTGACCCGCGCCATGATGCAGTGGTTCTGGCGCAACTACCTGCCCGACGCGCAAGCCGGGCTCGACCCGCGCGCCTCGCCGCTACGCCAGACCGATCTCGACCGCGTCGCCCCTGCCACCGTGATCACCGCAGGCGCCGACCCCTTGCGCGACGAGGGCGAAGCCTACGCACGCGCCCTGATCGAAGCTGGCGTCTGTGTCACCCAGCAGCGCTGGAACGGTCATTTCCACGGCTTCGCGAGCCTGCTCGGCACGCTCGACGCCGCTGCCGAGGCGCTCGCATTCGGCGCGCTTCAGTTGCGCCACGCATTCGACAACTGATCCCACAAGCAAAACATCATCCACACCTGGAGACTCCACTCGCCATGAATACCGCAACCACCTCACCCAAGTCCCTGCGCATCGCCGTCATCGGCGCCGGAATGGCAGGCATCCTGGCCGCCACCCGTCTGCTCGAGGCGGGCAAGCACGAGTTCGTCGTCTACGAGAAGGCCGACCGCGTCGGCGGCACCTGGCGCGAAAACACCTACCCCGGCCTGACCTGCGACGTACCCGCCCACGCCTACACCTACTCCTTCGCCCCCAACCCCGAATGGAGCAGCTACCTGTCTCCGGGCGCAGAGATCCAGCGCTATTTCGAATCGGTGGCCGATAAGTACGCGCTCGACAAGTTCATGAAGTTCGGCCAGGAAGTGACGCGCTGCGAATGGAAGGACGGCCGCTGGGAACTCGAGACGGCAAAAGGCTTGAAGGACACCGCCGATGTCGTGATCGCGGCGACGGGTGTGCTGCATCACCCCAGCACGCCCGACATCCCCGGCCTCGACACTTTTGCCGGCTCGTACTTTCACTCGGCCCAGTGGGACCACTCAGTTGAGCTGGACGGCAAACGTGTCGGCATCATCGGCAGCGGGTCGACCGGCGTGCAGATCGTTTCGGCGCTCGCCGGGCGCGCGAGCAAAGTCATCCACATCCAGCGCACGCCGCAGTGGATCATGCCGACGCCCAACGATCCCTACACCGAAGAACAGAAGGCGGCATTCCGGGCGAATCCGGCCCTGATCGACGATATCCGCTACAGCGAGGCTTACACGTCGGCGGTGCGTCGCTTCACCGAGGCGATCGTCGACCCGGACTCCCCCGAAATGCGGCAGATCGAGGAGATCGTGCTGAAAAACCTCGAAGACAGCGTCAAGGACCCGGTGCTGCGCGAGAAGCTGCGGCCCAACTACCGCGCTGCCTGCAAGCGCCTGATCTACTCGTCCGACTATTACGAGAAGCTGCAACGGCCCGATGTCGAGGTCGCGATCGGTGCGATCAAGCAGATCGAGCCGAAGGGGGTGCGCATGGCCGACGGTTCCCTGCAGGAGGTCGACGTGCTGGTGCTCGCCACCGGCTTCCATGCCGACCGCTTCGTCCGACCGATGCGCCTGATCGGCCGCGATGGCGCGGACATCGACGCCCAATGGAGCCCGAGTCCGTCGGCTTACCTCGGCATCACCGTACCTGGTTTCCCGAACTTCTTCATGATCAACGGCCCCACGGGTCCGGTAGGCAACTTCTCCCTCATCGACATCGCAGAACGTCAGTGGGGTTACATCGAGCATCTGCTGGCCGCACTCGAATCCGGCGAGGCACGCACGGTCGAGCTGAAAGACGACACCCTACGCGCCTATGACGAGCGCCGCGTCGCCGCCGCCCGCAAGACGATCTTCGGCTCGGGCTGCAATAGCTGGTACCTCGACGCCACTGGCGTGCCGGCAAGCTGGCCGTGGAGTTACGACGCCTTCGCCGAGCAGACCGCCAAGCCCCGCGCCGAGGACTACGTCTGCGCCGCCTGACGCCCTGACCGGCGACACATCCGCGGGGACAGCCAGCCGGCTGTCCCCGCGACGCCGTGCACGTCCAGACACTCACCGACCCTAGTCCGCCCCTAGTCCGCCTGGGACTCATCACCTACGGAGCATCCTCATGACGCCACGCAAGGCTTGGGCGATTTACATCGCACTCCTGTTCGGCACCTTCGTCACCATCGAAGCTTCGGCCTTCCAGATTCCGGCGCTTCCAAGCGTGACCCGCCATTTCGGCATCCCGGTGAGCCTCTCGTCGCTGATGCTGATGCTCTACTTCGTGGCGGTAGCGGTGTTCGCCCCGATCATGGGGCGGGTGGGCGATGTCTACGGTCGCAAGCGCATCCTGCTGTTCGGCCTGGTCGTATTCGCGATGTCGGAGTTTGGCGCGGCGCTCGCACCGAACTTCCTGGTTTTCCTTGTCGCCCGATTCCTGCAAGGCTTTGCCGTAGCGTGCATCCTGCCCACCGTCTTCGTCTATGCCACGCAACTGTTCAGCGACAAGCAGCGCGGACTGGCGCTAGGCATCCTCGGCTTCACGATGACGCTGGGCGGTGCGACCGGCGGCGCACTCGGCGGACTCCTCATCGACCGCTTTGGCTGGGAGAGCATTTACTGGATCAGCGGGGCGCTCGCGCTCGGCGGCCTGCTTCCCGTATACCTGATCGTCCCCGAGATCCGCAGCGAAAGAATCAGCGCAGCCTTCGACTACAAGGGCGCAGTGCTGTTGTTGATCACCTTTGCCTCCTTGCTTTCGCTGCCCACCTGGGCCAGCAATATCGGCACCCATTCACCCCTCTTCTGGGCGATTCTGGTCTGCGGCCTGAGCACGCTCGTCGTGTTGATCCAACACAGCCGGCGCACGGCTGCCCCGGTGCTCGACACGAAAATCCTCTCCACCAAGGCCTTCTCCCTGCCGCTGGCCATTTTCTGGCTGCATGTCCTGTTCACCAGCAGCGTGCTTTACGCGCTCGCCTTCTTCATGAACAACCGTCCGGGCGGCAACGCGTCGCAGTTCGGACTGATGACGCTCTTCATGTTCGGCAGCGCGATGCTGAGCTCCCCCATCGCCGGGCGCCTGTGCGACCGATTCGATGCCCGACGGGTGTCGCTTTTCGCCCTGATCGGTACCCTCGGCGGCTCGCTTCTGTTTCTCACGATCCGAATCGATTCGTCACTGCCACATATCGCCGCCATCTGCAGCCTGCTCGGGATCATGCTGGGCGCGAACACCCCGGCCTCGATGAAAATGGCCTTCGGAGCCGTTCCGCAGGAGCGGATCGGCGTCGGCACCGGCATGTTCAGCATGTTCCGTGACATGGCCAGCCCAACGGGCTCGTCGCTGGCCCTGGCGGTCTTCGGCACCGCACTGGCAGACAAGGCCAGCAGTGCGCTGACACGACTCGTCGAAGGGCACGCGCTCGACGCAGACACCATGAGCGCTCTGGTGCGCGCAGCGACAAACCGCGGCGCACTGCCCGAGGCGCTCGCCACTCAGCTGCAATCCGCCGGCATCACGGCATCGGAGCTCATCAAAGCCGCCTCCGCAGAAGCCTTGCAGGGCGCACTGACGCAGGTGGGCTACCTCATCTGCGTACCCATCCTGATCGCCATTGTCCTCGCCACGCAATTGGCGCGGACGGCCAGGCAAGAACCCGCAGCGAAGTCTCTCCGCGCGCAAGCCCGATGAAATACGAATGACCGTGTGCCTTCATCGACCGGGGGCTCAGGTGCGAAACGGGTGAAGACGCTTTTCCTGCGTCTTCACCTTTTTTCTTTCCAAAAAAATGCCGCCAACCCTTTCGGGAGGCGGCCAGAAGAGAGGAGGAAACCATGCTACGAGACAACAACTACGGGCACTGCAAACTACAAAGCTGAAAACACTTCCGGCGTGGAAGCCGAATGATCACATGTACAAGATCACCAGGTCGTTGATGACCGAAGGCCGCTCGCTGCCGACGACGTGAGTGACGATCTCCATCGTCAGCTGCATGCCCTTGGGCAGTTTTTCGACCGACTTCACCCGCGAGTGCGCATGGATGCGCGAGCCTGCCGGCACCGGCGCCGGGAAGCGCAGGCGGTCGGAGCCGTAATTGACCATGTTGGTGAAGCCGACGACCTCGAAGTCGAGCGGGATGCGCAGGCGCGACTGCAGCACCTGCACCAGCGCGCCATGGGCGATGGTGCCGCCGAAGGGGCTTTGCTTGCGCGCGCGCTCGGGATCGGTGTGGATCCAGTAGTCGTCGCCCGACAGCTTGGCGAATTCGTCGATCAACGCCTGATCGACCACGATCTGGTTGCTCCAGGGCGAGAAGGTGTCGCTCACCAGCGCCTTCATTGCCGCCTCGTCGTCGCAGCGCACCTGGCGCTTCGCCGCCGCCGGTTCTGCTTCGGCTTCGGCCGCCGCGGCGAGCGCGGCCGGCGTGCTGTCGATGCGCGACGGAAAATCCTTGTCCGCGGCGGTGAAGCGCAGCAGGGCCGTACCGTCGGACTTCACCGTGTCGAACACCGGCTTCACCCGCATGCCGACCTTGACCTCGCCCTCATCCAGGCCGATCAGGGTGGTGTTGATGCGCACGCCTTCGTCGAGCTCGACCACCGCCATCTTCTGCGGCATCTCGTCGGCAAAATCGGGCAGCGTCGGGATGCGGGTCAGCGTGTATGTATAAAGCGTGCCGGTGCCCTTGACCTCTTTCCACTCCAGGTCCTGCGACCAGCACTTGTCGCAGTGCCGGCGCGGAAAGAAGATCCAGTGGCCGCAGGACTTGCACTGCGGAATCGTGAGCCGGCCTGCCTTGAGGCCGTTCCAGAACGGGGCCGAGATCTCGGTGGCCGTCGGCAGCGGTTTGTTGGTCGACATGCTCGTTATGCTCCCTGGAGAATCAGTGCGCCCTGCTCGCTCATCACGCCACCCGTGCCCGAGACGAACACGGTGTCGCAGCGCTTGAGCTGGCGCTCGCCGGCACGGCCGGAGATCTGGTGGAAGGCCTCGATGACCTGCGACATGCCGCCGGCGGTGCCGCTCTGGCCGAAGCTGAGCTGCCCGCCATGGGTGTTCATCGGGAAGTTGCCCTTGTAGGTCAGGTCGTGCTCGCGCACCCAGCGCATGCCCTCGCCCTTCGGCGCAAACCCGGCGTCCTCCAGCGTGAGCAGCACGGTGATGGTGTAGCAGTCGTAGAGCTGCGCGGCGTGGATGTCGCTGCGCTTGATGCCCGCCATCGCGAAGGCGCGCTCGGACGCGGGGCCGATCGGGGTGTCGGTCATCTCGGTCGCGTAGGTCGGCGACTTGAAGGACAGGTGCTCGCCGAAGCCGGTGATGCAGGCACCGCGGTTCTTCGCCCGCGCTGCCACTTCCTTCGAGGCGACGATCACGGCGGCGCCGCCGGCGACCGGCATCACGATCTCGAGCACACGCAGCGGCTCGGCAACCATCTTGCTGGCCAGCACGTCCTCGATGGAGAGCGGTTTGCCAAAGAAGCTGGCGTCCGGATTGGCGAGCGCATTGGTGCGCTGGTCGACAGCGATCTTGGCCATCGCCACCGGGTCGTAGCCGTACTTGGCCGCGTAGCGCTGGGCGATCATCGCGTAGCCGGTGTTCTGGCCCATGTGACCGTAGGGCAGGTCGAACTCGGCCTCGGGGGCGCCGAAGGCGGTGCTGTGACCGCCGAAGCGCATCGCGCGGGCCATCCAGCTCGGATCCTCATCGGGGCCGAAGGGCGCCATGCGCGCAGGAATCACGCACAGGACGGCCTGGCACAGCCCCATCTCGACCGCCATCGCGGCGCGCCAGACCGCGGCCACCGACGAACAGCCACCGAGATCGACGACCTCTGCAAAATTGAGCGACAGACCGAGGTATTCGGCCGCCATCGCCGGCACGAAGACCTGCGCCTCGTGGAACTGCGGCCCGTGGATCACCAAGCCATCGATGTCCGAGGCCTTCAGCCCGGCATCGGCCAGGGCCAGCCCGGCCAGGTCAGCCACCTGCTCCAGATGGAACATCCGCGGCGCAGTGGCGTACTTCTCCGGCCTGTACTGCGCCGCACCGACGATTGCTGCGTTTCCTTTGAGACCCATGCTCCCTTACCTCGCTGATGCGGGCCCTGCCCGCCCTGTAGTGGGTACAAAGATGCCACAGGCCGCACGGCCGACAATCGTTCAAATCGACTAGGCGGAGCGGAGGACACCATCCGGACGGACGATTCGGCCCGCACCCAGTCGTCCGATGATCCGCGGGTCATCCCCACCACGTGGGCCGTCGCGCCCGAAGGAGTCCGATATGCGTCACCTCCAGCCAAGAACGATGGTCATCGCGCTCGTGGCGGCGGGCACCCTCGCCGCCCAGGCGGTGCCGATCGCCGCTGCACCAAGCGCGCCATCCGCGGCCGCTGCCAGCGAATGGCCGCGGCACGGCCTCGACGCCGCGGAAACCCGCTTCAGCCCCTTGTCGGCGATCGACACCGGCAACGTCACGCGCCTCGGCCTGGCCTGGCATTTCCGCTTCGACCGGCCACGCGGCGTCGAAGCCACGCCGATCATGGTGGACGGCACGCTTTACGTCACCGGGCCGTGGGGCGTGGTGTACGCATTGGATGCGCGCAATGGCCAGCTCAAATGGCAGCACGACCCTCAGGTACCGGCGGGCAAGGGCATCCATGCGTGCTGTGACGTCGTGAATCGCGGCGTGGCGGTCGAGGACGGGCGGGTGTTCGTGGCCACCATCGATGGTCGTCTGCAGGCGCTGGACGCGCGCGACGGCCGCCTGCTGTGGTCGAACCGGACCTTCGACATCGCTGCGCCCTACACGATCACCGGGGCGCCGCGTGTGGCCCGCGGCCTGGTGGTGATCGGCAACAGCGGCGCCGAATATGGCGTGCGTGGCTTCGTCTCGGCCTACGACGCGCAGACCGGCGAACTGCGCTGGCGCTTCTACACCGTGCCGGGCAACCCCGCCGACGGCCCCGATGGCGCCGTCTCAGATCGCCCGCTGGAGACGCTCGCGCGTCCAACCTGGACGGGCGAATGGTGGCGCCATGGCGGTGGCGGCACGGTCTGGGATTCAATGGTCTGGGACCCCGAGCTCGACCTGCTCTACCTCGGCGTCGGCAACGGCGCCCCGCACGACCGCGACCTGCGCAGCCCGGGCGGCGGCGACAACCTCTTCCTGTCGTCGATCCTTGCGGTACGCCGCGCCACCGGCGAATACGTGTGGCACTACCAGACCACGCCGGGCGACAGCTGGGACTACACCGCCACCCAGCACATGATCCTGGCTGACCTTGAGCTGCAGGGGCGGACCCGCAAGGTGCTGATGCAGGCCCCCAAGAACGGCTTCTTCTATGTGCTCGACCGCGCCACCGGCGAACTGCTCTCCGCCGACAAGTACGTGACGGTGAACTGGGCGAGCCATGTCGACCCTGTAAACGGCCGTCCGGTCGAAACCGAGGGCGCGCGCTATCCCGCGGGTCAGCCATTCCTGATCCAACCCTCGCAGCTCGGCGGCCACAACTGGCAGCCGATGGCCTGGAGCCCGGCCACCGGCCTGGTCTACATCCCGGCGCAGGAGAACACCGGCTTCATGATGAAGGAGCCGGCGTTCCGCCACGAGCCCGACCGCTGGAACCTCGGCGTGCTCACGCCACCGATGCCGCCCGATCCTGCCGTAGTCAAGCAGGCCAGGAGCGCGATGCGCGGCCATCTGCTGGCCTGGGATCCGGTTCGCCGCACTGCTGCGTGGCGCACGCCGCACGCCGGCTCGTGGAACGGTGGCGTGCTCGCGACCGGCGGCGGTCTGGTGTTCCAGGGAATCGGCGGCGAGGGCCTGGCCGCATTCGATGCCCGCGACGGCCGCCGCCTGTGGCAGTCGGACACCTGGCTCGACATCCTCGGCGGCCCGATCAGCTACACGCTCGACGGCGAGCAGTACATCGCAGCCGCCGCTGGCTTCGGCAGCTCGATGCACCTGACCTCGAGCGCCCTGCTGCCGCGCATCGGCGCCCCGGTGCCGGGCGGGCTGTTCGTGTGGAAGCTGGACGGCAAGGCCGCGATGCCGACACCGACGCAGCGGCCCAGCGTGGCGCCACCGCCGGCCACCGGCTCGGAGGCCGAGCTTGCGCATGGCGCCGTGCGTTACGCGCGCTACTGCATGCAGTGCCATGGCGCGGGAGCCGTGGCTGGCGGCGGCATGCCCGACCTGCGGCAATCACCCTATCTGAAAGACGCCGCGCTCTTCCGCCGCCCGCTCCTCGAAGGCGTGCTCGCGAAGCGCGGCATGCCCGATTTCGCCGACACCCTGACGGTGGCGGACGCCGATGCGATCCGTCACTACATCATCGGCATGGCGCACACCTTCGCCCAGCTGCCCGCAAAGGAGTGAACGCCTGAATACGACTTGGCCCCGCCTTCGAAGCTCGAAGGCGGGGCCAAGTCGTCTGATGCGGCGACTGCGCGTCCGCCGAGTGGCCGCTGAGCCGCAGGAGGCGAATCGCTCAGTTCATCGCCAGCATCGCAAAGAAGCGTCCGGTCGAAGCGTTGGTGGTGGAATTCATGTTGTGACACTGGATCTCGCCCGCGCCGCAGGCCGGAGCCTGCACCAGGGAATCGAGCACGCGGGAATGGCCGTGATCGAGGATGACTGCAAACGCTGCAAGCCATCCAAACACGCACCCGCACAGCAAGGCCTTGGTAAGCATGTACTTCTCCCCCGCAATTCACAGTCTGGCGTGCGCCCTGCACGCTGCCTGCAGGAACAAGGCACGACGCCGCTTCACTGCGACTGCCGCCCGAGTGTCTCCTCCTGCACGCTGCGCAGATTGCCGAAGGCGGGCAAGCACGACATCGTCCAAATGGACTAAGTCCAAAAGAAAGGCGCCCCGGAGGGCGCCGATCGATCAGCTCAAGCAATGTGTCAGGCGAAGGGCGGCAGCCCCGCACGCTCGAGCGCCGCTGCCGAGAACGGCACGTAGGTGGCACCCGCCTCGTCGCGCACATACAGCGGGTCGTCGAAGGCCTTGTCGTCGTAGCCCTGCCGCTGCAGATCGACCTTGCGCAGCTTGAAGGTCGTGGTGAGGTCGGCCGCGCTCGAGACGCGAACGAACCGCGGCGCGGCGTAGCGCGGCAGGCGGGCCTCGGTCAGCGCGTACAAGGCCTTTGGATCGAAGGAATGGCCGGGTTGCATCACGATCGCCGCCATGCCTGCACGGCCCTCGTGGCCAGGCACCTGCACGCCGTAGATGTTGATCAGCTCCAAGCCCGGATAGTCGGCGAGCGCGTCGGCCACTTCCGCCGTAGACACGTTCTCGCTCTTCCAGCGGAAGGTGTCGCCGATGCGGTCGACAAAGTAGAAATAACCGTTCTCGTCGTAGCGCAGCAGGTCGCCCGAGCTCCAGAACGCATCGCCGTCGGTGAAGACGTTGCGCAGGATTTTCTTTTCGGTGGCTTCTTCCGACGTGTAGCCCTCGAAGCGCCCGCCGCCGATCTCAGGATGGTTGACGATGTAGCCGATGCCCTCACCCACCTCGCCCGGCTTGCACAGGATGTAGTGGCCGTTTTCGTCGCGCGGATGCGACTCGGTCTCGACGTCGTAGCGCACCAGGCGGAAGTTCGTCTTGTTCCAGTCCGGCACGCGCCCGCAGGAACCCACATAGTTGTCGACGTTGATGATTGCGGTGTTGGCCTCGGTTGACCCCCAGCCCTCGAACACCTGGATGGGACCGAAGCGCTCGAGCCAGCGCGCCCAGCTTTCCGCGGTGAGCCCGGCGCCCAGCATGCAGCGCAGGCTGTGCTTGCGGTCGTCCGCATGCTGCGGCGCGTTGAGCAGATAGCGGCAGATCTCGCCGATGTACTGGAAGATGGTGATGCCGTTATTGCGCACGTCGGTCCAGAACTCGCGCGTGCTGAACTTGCGCCGCACCACGATGCTGCTGCCCGCCTTCAGCGCGGTGGAGGTCACCGAGGTCGCCGCCGCGCCGTGGTACAGCGGCAGGCAGCAGTAGAAGACATCCTCTGGCGTCGCCCCCAGCGTCACCTCCATCACGTCGCCGGACGACATCCAGCGCATGTGGCTGTAGCGTGCCGCCTTGGGCAGACCGGTCGTGCCCGAAGTGAAGATGAGCAGCATCGTCTCTTCGGCGCGCAGCGCAGCCCGGCCCTCACGCGGGAACGGCGCGCGCGAGGCCTCGCCGACCTCGGCGGTGATGTCCGCGCTCGCCATGGCCCGATGCTCCATGCGGGCCGGCTTTTCGGCATCGGCCACGAGGTACAGCGGCTGCGCCGCACGATCGGGCGTGAGCGCGAAGTGTTCGATGCATTCCTCGCCGACGACCACCGCGCGGGCATCGGTGGTTTCCAGTGCATGAGCGAGCGGACGTCCGCTGACCTGGGTATTGATCACCGCGACCACCGCACCGAGCTTGACCAGACCGAACCAGTAGAAGAAAAACTCCGGCCGGTTCTCCATCGCCAGGGCGCAGACGTCGCCACAGCGCAGCCCCCTGGCGTGCAGGGCGTGAGCGACCTGGTTGGCGCGCGCATCGACCTCGGCGTAGGTGTAATGCCGTCCGCCGTAGACCAGGAAGCGGCGCTCGCCGAAGCGCGCGGCCTGCTCCTCGAGACGATCGGCCACGGTGTAGTGGTCGGCCGGCTTGATGAGGCCCGCGGCGCGCGAGCGCGCATCGAGCTTGGCCTGGGTTTCTTCGCGCGGGACCACCTTGCTGCGGGCCGCGGGCGGATTCAGAACGACGGAAGAATCGGACATGCGCCCTTCTCCATGATGTATTCGAGCGTTGCTGTTCGAGCGCGCGCCTCAGCGCACGCGGATTCGGGGGTCGGCGGCGCCACGCCGCAACGTGGCGAGGAAGCAGTCGAGCGCGGCAGGTTCGGCCACTTGCGGGAGCTGGTCCTTGGCCGGACGCTCGGCCCAGAACGCGCGCCACGACGGAAACAGGTCGTGGAAGCTACCCTCATAGGGCTCGCGCCCCGGCCAGCGCATCTTGCGGTCGCCGATGGGCGGCTTGTTGAGGTCGGTCGCGTACCAGTAGCACGGCAGGCGGCGGCGGAAATACCACTGCCCGTCTATTCTTTCGTAATCGTCCCAATACAACATCTGCATGATGACCCATTCCGGGCCGGTCTCATGCTCGTTCTTGGAATACACCACGCCCACCGCATGGTCTGGGTCGGTGAACTCGATGATGTGCTGGCCGACGTGATGGGATGTGCCCGAGAACTGGTTGCGCAGCGTGTCGTCCACCCAGGCCTTGAGGTGGGCGCGGCCCACCTTCTCGCGGCCGACGCGGATGTCGGGCGCGAACAGGTTCACGTGGGCGTCCAGGTCGCGCATATCGAGCGACAGCGAATACTTGGCAACCAACTGGCGGATGGCATCGGTCGACTCGAGTCGATCGATGCGCGCCAGCAGCTTGGCCGGAATGGTGGCAGTGCTCATGGCGGCGCTGCTCAAATGAAGGCCATGCCGCCGTTGACGGCGATGTTCTGACCTGTGATGAAACTGGCGTCGTCGCTGGCAAGGAAGGCGGCGACACGGGCGATCTCCTCGGGCTCGCACATGCGGCCGAGCGGGATCGCCTTGATCATCGATTGCATCCACTCGTCCGGGATGCCTGCCATCATCGGCGTGTTGGTCGGCCCGGGCACGATGGTGTTGACGCGAATGCCGCTGGCGGCCAGCTCGCGCGCGATGCTGCGCGTCAGGCCCATGACACCCGCCTTGGAGGCACAGTAGTGGCTGGGGCCCTCGCCCGACATCGCAGCGGTGCTCGAGACGTTGATGATCGCGCCCTTGGCGCCGCACTGCTGCATCAGGCGCGCACCTTCACGGCAGCACAGGAAACTCCCGGTGAGGTTCACACCGATCACGCGCAGCCAGTTGTCGTCGGGCGTATCGAGGAAGGCATCGACCGAACCGATGCCAGCGCTATTGACCACCACATCAAGGCGACCGAAGCGCTCGGCGACGGCGGCGAAGGCGGCCGTCACCGAGGCCGGATCGGCGACGTTGCAGGCGAGCGCGAAGCCGTTCGCACCGAACTCGGCCACTGCTGCGCCGGCCGCATCGGCGTTTATATCCGCCGCAACCACCTTCGCGCCGCTCGCGCCGAAGTGCTGCACGATCGCACGGCCCATGCCCTGGCCGGCACCGGTCACGAAAACCACCTTGCCCGCAAAACCCATTTGTCGCCTCCTTGTGCTTGTCCGTCCGGGGATCACGTCCAATGCGGAAACCCGACGATGTGGGACGCAGTTTTGTCGGCTTGCGGCTGCACGACATCGTCCACTAAGACTACTGAGCCAAGCCCCGGACCAGGGCAGCAGCCGAGCACATCGTCGTCTGAACGGACGATGACTCGCAGCGCGCACGACCGGACGATACCCACCACTCGCAGGCGGATCGTTCCGCCTCCATTCCGGACCCCAGTTCAGGAGGCAGGTCGTGAACGCAAGCCAAGGCATCCAGAGACGCGTCACAGGGCATACGCACTACGCGTTGCTGATGCTGGCAACCATCTACGTGTTCAATTACATCGATCGCCTGCTCATTTCGATCCTGATCGAGCCGATCAAGCTCGAGTTCGGTGTGTCGGACACGCAGATCGGCCTGCTGTCGGGGGTCGCTTTCGCGATCTTCTACACGGTGTTCGGACTCCCCTTCGGCCGCCTCGCCGACCGCATCGGTCGCAAGCCGGTGATTGCGCTGGCCTGCATCGCCTGGAGCGGCATGACCATGCTGTGCGGGGTGGCGACGAGCTTCGCGATGCTCCTGCTGTTCCGCATCGGCGTCGCCGTGGGCGAGGCCGGCGGCACGGCACCGTCGGTGGCGATGGTGTCCGACCTTTATCCGGCCGAGCAGCGCTCACGTGCGCTGTCGGTGTTTCTGATGGGCCCCAGCCTGGGCGCGGTGCTCGGCCTGGGCCTCGGTGGCTGGATCGCACAGACGTACGGCTGGCGCACCGCCTTCATCGTCATCGGCGCCCCGGGTTTGCTGCTCGGCATGCTTCTGTGGCTGACCGTGCGCAGCCCGGCCCCCACCGCCCTTGCCTCCGCTACGCCGGCAAGCGGCGCCGCGAAGGAAGACTGGCGCAGCACCCTGGGCCAACTCTTCGCCACGCCGGCCTTCCTGCTGATCGTGCTCGCAGGCACCCTGGCCGCAGTCATGGGCTATGCGATCGGCACCTGGAATCCCAGCTTCCTGATCCGCTCCCACGGCACCAGCATGCAACAGGCCGGTCTGCTGGTGGGCTTGGGCGGCGGCATCAGCGCGACCATCGGGACCCTGCTGTGCGGCAGCATCACCGATCGCCTGGTCGCGCGCGACCCGGGCTGGCAGCTGGGTGTTCCCTTCATTGCCTGCCTGCTCAGCGTTCCGCTCGGGCTGGCTTTCTATCTGTGGCCCGCCGGCACGGCCTTCCACCTCGGCGCAATGCCGATTCCCGAGGCTTACCTGTTCTACCTCGCGTTCAGCTTCACCGCCACATGGTGGTCGGTCCCCTGCTTCGGCGCCATCAGCCACCTCTTTCCCGCCAACCGACTGGCCCAGGCCTCCGCCATCTTCGTGATGGGGATGACGCTGTTCGGCGTCGGCCTCGGCCCGCTCATCGTCGGCAGCCTCAGCGACTTCTTTTCCCCCAGCATCGGCAAGGAAGCCTTGCGCTATGCGCTGGCCAGCACGGTCGTGCTCTACGCGCTGACCGCGTTGTGCCTGCTGGCTGCGATTCCCGCCTACCGCCGCAAGCTGGGCCGGACAGCCGCGCCGAACGCCGCTGCAGCCGTCCGCACCTGAACACGAAACGAACGACGACCTATCAGGAGACGACCCGATGACTTCACCCGACCTCCCCATTCCCCTCGGCCAGTTCGCCGATGTCGACACCGGCCTGCGCCTGCACTATCTCGACGTCGGCCAGGGGCCGGTCGTCGTCTGGCTGCATGGCAGCGGCCCGGGCGCCAGCGGCTACAGCAACTTCAAGGGCAACTACCCGGCCTTCGCGGAAGCCGGCTTCCGCAACATCGTGCTCGACCTGCCCGGTTTCGGCCGCTCCGACAAACCGGCCGACGCGCATTACAACCTGGATTTCTTCGTCTCCAACCTGAACGCCTTCCTGCGGAAGATCGGCGTGGCCAGGTGCACGTTGCTCGGCAACTCGCTCGGCGGCGCGATCGCCCTGGGGCAAGCGCTGGCTCATCCCGAAACGGTGGAACGGCTGATCCTGATGGCGCCGGGCGGCGTCGAGGAGCGCGAGACCTACTTCAAGATGGAAGGCATCCTGCGCATGGTCGAAACCTTCGCCAAGGGCCCGATGGGTCCGGCCGAAATGCGCCACGTGATGAGCCTGCAGGTGTTCGACCCCTCGCTGCTCGACGACAGCATCATCAACGAGCGCGCCGCCATCGCGCCGCTGCAGCCGGCCAACCTGTTCTCGACCATGTTGGTGCCGAACATGACGGCGCGTCTGCACGAAATCCGCGTGCCGATCTTCGGTTTCTGGGGCACCAACGACAAGTTCAACCCGCACGCCGGCGCCCTGAAGCTGATCGAGAATGCGCCCAACGCGCGCATGATCCTGCTCAACCAGTGCGGCCACTGGGTGCAGGTGGAGCACCGCGAGCTCTTCAACCGTAGCTGCATCGATTTCCTGACCAAGGGGTAACACAGACCATGGGAGCTTTCGACAACCTGCTGCAACCCGGCCGGATCGGCACCATGGAGGTGCGCAACCGCATCGTGATGGCACCGATGGGGTCGAACTTCGCCGAATCCGACGGCACCTGCGGCGAGCGCATCCAGGCCTACTACGAGGCACGCGCCGCGGGCGGTGCCGGGCTGCTGACCATGGGCGTGGCCGCAATCGCCTATCCTCACGGCACCGCCGAGCCCTACCAGGTGGGCATCTCTGACGACAAGTTCATTCCTGGACTCAAGGGCATCGTCGACCGTGTGCACAAGCACGGCGCAAAGATCGCCATCCAGCTCCAGCACGCCGGCAAGACCTCCGTGCGCGACCTCGTCGAGGGCCGCGAGCTGTGGGTGCCGTCGATGCCGCCGGCAGTGAAGACCGACATGTTCGCCGCGCTGACGCAGGAAGAACTCGGCGCCTTCATCAGCTCGTCCAAGGGCCGCGAGAAGGCGGGCGTGAAGATCCGCGTCATGGACAAGGCCGACATCGCGCAGATGATCGAGTGGTTCGCCGCCGCGGCCGACCGCGCAAAACGCGCCGGCTTCGACGGCGTGGAGCTCCACGCTGCGCACACCTATATCATCGCCGGCTTCCTGTCGGGCTACTTCAACAAGCGCGATGACGAATACGGCGGCTCGATCGAGAACCGCGGCCGCTTCCTGCGCGAAGTGATCGCCGCGGTGCGCCAGCGCGTCGGCGCCGAATACCCGGTGTGGTTGCGCTTGGACGCCTACGAGCTGCGCATGGACGGCGGCATTACGCTGGAAGAGGCCAAGGTCTTCGCGCGCATGGCCGAAGCCGCCGGCTGCGACGCGGTCAGCGTGTCGGCCTACGCCAACACCAGCACCGGCGTCGCCTTCACCGAAGCGCCGCTGGTGCAGCAGAAGGCCGGCTTCCTACTGTGGGCCGCCGAGATCAAGGAAGCGGTGAAGATCCCCGTGATCGCCGTCGGCCGCCTCGAACCGGAAGTCGCGGACAACGCGATCGCCGCCGGCCAGTGCGACTTCGTCGCCATGGCGCGCAAGATGCTCGCCGACCCCGAGCTGCCCAACAAGCTCATCGAGAACCGCCCCGAAGACATCCGGCCCTGCATCTACTGCTACGCCTGTGTCAGCCAGATCTTCATCAACCAGCGCGTCAAGTGCGCGGTCAATCCGATGACCGGCCACGAGGCCGAGATCCGCCTGGTGCCGGCCGAGAAGCCGGGCCATGTGCTGGTCGTCGGCGGCGGCCCCGCCGGCATGGAGGCAGCGCGCGCCGCTGCCCTGCGCGGCCACAAGGTCACCCTGGTCGAGCGCGGCAGCCGGCTGGGTGGCACGCTGTTCTTCGCCGCGCTGGCCTATGCCGAGAATGGTGGCCTGCTCGACTACCTGACAACGCAGATGAAGAAGCTGCACGTCGATGTGCGCCTGCACACCGTCGCCACGCCCGAACTCATTCGCCAGCTCGGAGCCACCGCGGTCATCGTCGCCACCGGCGCCGAGCGCAACGCACCGCCGATCCCTGGCGCCGAGCTCGACCACGTGTGGTCGGGCGACGAGCTGCGCCGCCTCATGACGGACGACCGTGCCGACGAGATCGCCAAGCGCAAGCTGTCCTTCACCCAGCGTACGCTGATGAAGGCCGGCAGCCTGGTCGGCGTCACTGACAGCGCCGACGCCATCCAGAACCTGTCGCGCGTGTGGATGCCGCTGGGCAAGAAGGTTGCCGTCATCGGCGGTGGCCTGGTCGGCATCGAGCTCGCCGAGTTCCTGGTCGACCGCGGCCGCGAGGTCGTGGTGCTGGAAGAAGGCCCCAGCCTGGGACGCGAACTTTCCATCGTGCGCCGCTGGCGCGTGCTCGACACGCTGCGCGAGCACGGGGTGGCGCTGCACACCAAGGTGAAGATCGACGCGATCGACAAGAAGGCGGTGCGTTACACCGACGCCGAAGGCCAGGCCCACACGCTGGCAGCCGACTCGGTGGTGCTCGCCGTCGGCGCACGGCCCGACGACAGCCTGGCGCGCTCGCTGGAAGCGGCCGGCGTGCCGGTCACCTCGGTGGGCGACGGCGCGCAGATCGGCTACATCGAGGGCGCCGTCAAGTCAGGCATGCTCGCCGGCCTGTCGGCCTGACCGGTCGTTCGCTTCGTTCCAGGGCCGGATGTGCGGTGCAAGAACCGCCATCCGGCTCTTTTCATTCCCGCCCGCCGCACCCGGCGAGCGGCACACCCATGGAGCGCACGATGAGCACCTCCGCCACCGAGATCTGCAACCTCCTCTACCGCTACGCCGAGGCCATCGACGAAGGCCGCCTCGAAGACGCCGCCGCCCTCTTCCGCCATGCCCACATCGAAACCGGCGCCGCCGGCCCGCTCGACGCCGACGGACTGCTCGCCCTGTGGCGCCGCATCCTCATCATCCACCCCTGCGGCACGCCCCGCACCCGCCACCTCGTCACCAACCCCATCCTCGACATCGACGAAACCGCCGGCACTGCAAAAGTCAGCTCGTGTTTCACCGTGCTGCAATCCGCCGCCGACTTCCCGCTGCAGATCATCGCCAGCGGCCGCTACCACGACCGCTTCGCGCGCATCGACGGCCAATGGTGCTTCGTGGAACGCGACTACCGTCAGCTCGACTTCACCGGCGACCTCAGCCGCCACCTGCGCGTCCCCGTCAAGCTGCCGCAGCACGCCTGAGCGCGCCGCCCGCCGAAGTCTTCAAATAGACTGTCGGCCCCGACGACACTGCCGCGGCAACCGATGAAAATCGACCAACTCCCGAACGGCGCCCGCTTCCAATGGAAGGGCCGCAACTACACCAAGGTCGGCCCCATGACCGCCGCTGCCGAATCCGGCGGCGTGGACTTCATCCCCAAGCACGCCACCCTGCAGCCCATTCCCGGAGAAGCCCCACCGGCCGCGCCGGCGGAAGACACCGCCCCGCCACTCAACGCAGCCAAGGTCAGGACGGCCTTCGAGGCCTATCACCGCACCGCGCTCCGCCTCGCGGACGACGCCGGGCGGCTGACGCTGGAGAGCGCGCGGGTGCGGTTCTTATCGGAGATCGGGTAGCGGTGGGTTGTCGGCCGGAGCGGACGGTGGAGCTGCAGTTCATGAACGACTGCTGTGCAGCGTTTGCCGTCCTTTGGTTGCCATGTCCGTACTCACGCTAGCGGCTGCGTAACGGTCAGCCGCTCGGAAGAGCTTGTGGTCCGCGAGTGGCCGGTGCGGAGAGTGCAGCAATCATTCACGACGCTCAGGTTAGCGCAACGGATCAAGCCTTCAGATGTCCACCCACGGTTACGAAGGCCAGTCAGCTTGTCTGGCGAAAACACCTGTTCGTCTGAGCATTGAGGGCGTCGAAGTGCTACTCGGGCCAGCTCGGCCAGTCCTGCGGCACTAGCGCGGGCGGGTTCATCCAAGGGTCCTCAACCAGTGCGTCCTGGAACCAGTCATCAGCGAAGTTCGCGTGCTCGGTGACGATGAGCTGGAAGCCGGGGACGAGCACCCTGGTGTAGTTCAAAAGCGTCTCGAACAGCTTCTTGGCGGCCTCCAGGTCAGCGTCCACGCGCCTGACCTGCTCTGAATCCCCCGCCACTGATTCGTAGATAGCCTGCGAGGGGAAATACACCTGCGTCGGCTGGTCCAGCATCAGGAAGCGAGGAATGGGGATGTGGTTTTCCGAAGCGTAGTGGTGGAGGGCCAGCAAAGCGGAGATGTGATACGCCAACCAATTTGCGCCACCACCCGTGCGAAACATTGGCACTGGGTTTCCAGGTCGTTGCACCACAACGGTCAGGTTACGCATGTCCAGCCGGAACGGAAACTCCGAGAAGAAGGCCTTGAACTCCTTTACCAGCATGGTCATCGTACTGGAGATGTGCGTGATGACCGATTCCATGCGCGCGTCCGCATCGTCGTCGGCGCCTGCCCTCTGGCTGAGCTGATCCAGCTTCGCCTGTAGTCGGTCGACCTTGAGCTTCAAGGCACTGATGGTGTTGCTCGGGTTCAAGCTTTCCAGGTAGAAGCTGACGCGACCTTGGACCTTCAGCGCCAACGCATTGGCATCTTCCTGGGCGGAGGCCTTCTCCTCTGCGCGCACCGCAGCATTGATGTCGATTTCGACCTCGCGGATGGCCTCCTTCAGTTGGCTTGCCCGGTCGGTGAGAGCGGCCAAGTGCCCATCCAGACGGGGGCGCGCGCCACCGACATACTGGAGCTCGCTGTCTAGGTTTGAGAGCTCAGCCAGAAGCGATTGGGCGATGCCATCCATGCGCGCGTCTGCTTCTTTGAGGAAGGGCCACTGCCAAGTTCCATTGGATGCCTGCGGGAGCGCATTGATGGACTCCAGCCGGGAGCGTTGCTCCTGCGCTTCGATTTGGAAGTCCGAGGCGCCTTTGACGTACCTCTGCGCGGATGTGATCTGGTCCAGAACCCGACGATGCTCGGTCCTAAGATACGAGCGTCGCGCAAGGAGCTTGGCCATGTCGCTCTCCGCTAGAAGCGGTACCTGTCCGGGCCGCCAAGTGAGGACTTCCCGGAGGGACGCGACCAAGTCTTTCTCTGTGCCATCCGTGCTCAGCGCGACGCTGTTCGGGGCGTTGCTGAACGGGATGCCAACTGTCTTCGCCTCGGCCAGCAGGCCCAGCCCGCGCGTATCCAACGCGTCTTCGGTTTCCTGCGCCAACTTCAGTTCCTTCTGCGCAATCTTCAGCTCTCGCTGCGTTGCGCGTCTGCTCGCCTCGGTCTCCATGTCGCCGACGTTGGATACGCCGAAGAGGACAGCGAATGTGTCACGGATGGTCTGGGGCAGGTGCTCCTCCGCCTGCCGATAGAACAGCAGCTCCTTGCTGGCCACCAGGCCTTGCTTTTGGAACAGGTAGAACGCCGTGTGCTTGACGCTGACCGAGTAGCCGGTCCGGCTGCTTCGCTCAGGGACAGGCGTCTTTGTTTCGGGAATTCCTAGCAGGGAGGAAAGGACTTCGTGGACGAGTTCGTCGCCCCCATTGTGCTTCAGTACTCCGACGTCAGGCGTGCGAATTTGCCTCCCGCGCAGGACCATCGCAAGCGAGCACTGGACCTGCCCGGGCTTTGGGTTGGGCTTTGCGACGAATACCTGCTCGTTTGGGAACTGGAAGGTGACCGCGAACCAGGACACCTTCTCGCGGATGAAGCCCTCCGCAATCTTGCACACGTCCTCGCCCATGCAGTACTCAACAATGTCCGAGAGCGAGGATTTACCCGTCGAAGCTAGGCCGGTAATGATGTTGAGCCCATCGGGATTCAAGGGGAGGTCGCGCCTACGGCCGTCGTGGCTGTAGATGTGAATCGAAGCAATCTTCATGGTCGAATGGACAGGCTCGTGTAGATCGTCACGCGGTCGTTGATTTGGGCGAAATGACGGCCGAGGACGGCTGCTGCGGCGCGGCACCTCTCTGCGTCATCGGTATTCAACGGCTGGGGTGACACGCGTCTGGGGACGAGGCTGATGCCTCCGTCGTCGAAGACCTTGATGCAGTCCTTGCTGGCCAACAGCGCAAAGGCCTCCGTGGCGTACTGGACGAGCGCCCGCGCTCGCTCAGCGAAGTGAACCAGCAGGTCTGGGCGCAGCGCGAACACCCGCAGAACGGACAACCGCTTGTTCTCCAAAAGCTCATTGCGCGATGCCTGGTGCAGGCACATCGGCAGGACAAGCAGCGTCAAGGAGTAGGGCATTGGCTTCCCTGCGACGCGCTCGAACTCGCGAATGGCTGCGGCCAGCACCACAGCGCAGAACGCGGGATTGAAGAGGTTACGCTCTTCAAAGGGGCGAGATGACCAGTCCGTCATGCCGGCACCTTGGATTTGGCTGTCATGAGGCGCTCAAGGAATTGCGGATGCCAGTGCACCCGCGGCGTCGGCTTCTCGTCAGCGAGGATGTGGAAGCTGCCGCGGCGGACGAAGTCCTCCGTGACGTCCTTGCGGATTTGCAGGCCCTTGGATTGGTTCTCGGCCCAGTCATAGAGCCTGCGACCCGCCGCCTGGATCTCGGCCTCGTTCTGTGGTGCGTTCACCATCGCCCAGCCCTTCGCGCGCTTCCATTCTTCGACCAGGCGCAGCTCGAACTTCCTAATCTCGCCGCCGACCAGTGCGTTGACCCGTGTCCAGTGGGCACGCTGGGAGAACGCGCGGTAAAAGTCCAAGATGGCCATCTCAAGACTGTCGCTGGACATGCCAATCGCCCGCAACTGCTCGACGAACTGCCGGGTGTCCTTTACCGCGTCAATCTCCTCATCGGGATACGCGTCGTCGAAGGTGATGGGCAGGCGCTCGTCGTAGTACTCGCTGTTCACCTGAGCGAACTTCGCCCAGACCTCAGCGCCAGTGATGGGCTTGCGTTCACCCTGGATGAGCTCGATGGCCTCTCGGAGCCACCACCCTTCCATACGTTCGCGCACATCGACACGAAACTTCGTGGCCACCGACCTCAGAAGGGGGGCGAAGGCCTCGTCCAGCTCCTTGATTCTCAGCGAACTATCGGCAATCACGATGCGAGCCAGGAAGTCGTCCTGCTGGGTCTCATTCAGTGAACTGAACGTAGCTTCAATCTGCGCGCTCAGTGCGGCCTTCGAACCCTTGAGCTCGGCTACGAGCTGCTTGGCAAAGTCCGTTGGCTTGGCGCCAGCGCTGTCCAGAAAGTACTTGAGCAACGATTTCGGACCAACGCGCGCCGTCGTCGCCATGCAGTACGAGTGGTCGCAAGCGAGATTGCCGTCCCGGATGTACCGGTCAAGCCAGATGCGGACTGATTTCCAGAAGTCCGTCGACAGAGTTCCGACGGTCTCGCCGACCTGCTTGTGCTTCAGAGAAATCAGCGTCTTCTTGCCGTCGATGTCGCGAAGCTCGACGTCATCGTCAGCTTCGATGAGCAGTGCCTGGCTCTCGTCTTGTTTCATTAGATGCGCGAGCGCAAACCGAATCTGATAGACGTAGCCGAGCCCCTGCTCGCCAGCGGCGTATTTATCCGAGTGTGTTCCCACATGTCCTCCCTTGCTTGCCCGCGACCAATCACGGACACCTGACGCTCATGGCCCGGGTCTCCAGGTTCGTGCCGCGACAGGACTAATAGCCATCGACACACGTATAACTTTGGACTTAAGCCGGCGATGACCGGCTGCGGTTCTGGCTAAAAGTGCGCCGACGCGATGCTCGCGTACAGACATTGAGCTTGTATCGTGCGTTGGTTTGGATGTCCAGGGAAAGTCTGCGCACCCATAGGTCATTCCGACTGGCGCGCGATGTGAGCGTTGGAGAGAACACGGGTGCATTTCGGACAAACCTAAACGTCACAAGCCAGTCGCTGCGCGCAGGAGTGTTCGTCCGTGGTGGCACGCTGCGTGAGCCACGGTCCAGCGACCTGTGCCTATGGCAAAGCTATCGGTCCGGGCCACCGGCGGTCAATGACCGATGTTCATGCTCCTCGCCGATTAGGTCCGCAGTTCTGAATGACTCAGATCAGCCTTTAGCCGAAGTATTCGGTTACTGTCGTGACCGGCCGTTCCGGCCGGTTGTGGACGCTCGGCGCTCGAACAGGGGCGGCGGCATTCCCCCTACGAGAACGCCGTTTTGCCTCATCGCCCCGACTTCATCCGCAGCGCCGCCAGCAGCGCCAAGCCGAATATCAGCGCGAGCAGCACGAAGGCTTGCGAATAGGCCCAGTGGATTCCCGGCGGCTCGGCGCCGTGAACACCGATGCGCCATTCGACAAACACCGCGGCGATCGCCACGCCGAGCACGCCGCCGAACTGGCGGGTGTAGTTGCTGACCATCGATGCCTGGCCGACCTGTTCCGGTAGCACGCCCCGCATGGCGGCGACGGTCAGCGCCGGAATGGTGAGACCCAGCCCGAGGCGGCCGAGCATGCTCGCCGCAACCACGGCGGTGTAGCTGATCGAGGGCCCGAGCAGCGCAAAGGGCAGGAAGGAAACTCCGAACACCGCCAGGCCCCAGATCATGACCGCCCGCGGCGAGTGACGGTCGGTGAGCCAGCCCGCCACCGGGATCGCCACCGCCAGCAGAAGTCCGCCGGGCAGCAGGGCGAGGCCAGCCAGCGCCGCGTCGTAGCCCAGCGCCTGCTGCAGGAACACCGGGATCAGGTAGGTGGAGGCATACAGGCCGCAGCCGTAGATCAGGCCCACCACCGCACCCATGCCAAAGCTGCGATCCGCGAACAGCTCAAGGGAGACGATGGGGGCTGCGGCGCGGCGCCCGTGGCGGATGAAGGCGACCACGCACAGGATCACCAGCACCAGCATTGCCAGGGTTCGCGGCGCGAGCAACCCGAACTGCCGCAGGCTGGTGATGAAATCGATCGCTGCCAGCGACGCCAGGCACAGGATGCCGACGCCGAGCCAGTCGAAGCGGGCGCGCGTGCTTTGCTCCGAGCGGGGTAGCAGATAGAGGCCGAACACGCCGGCAAGGAAGCAGAACGGCAGGCTCATCAGGAAGATGGACTGCCAGCCGAAACGGTCGAGCAGCACGCCGGCCAGCGAGGGTGCCGCCGCGGGCGCCAGCACGATGCCGAAGCCGATCATGCCGTGCGCCCTGCCCTGGCTCGAAGCCGGAAAGTGCCGCATCACGACCATGATGGTCAGCGGCTGCAACAGGCCAGCGGCGATCCCCTGCAGCACGCGCATCGCCACCACGAAACCGAAATCCGTGCCAAGGGCGCCCGCCACGCTGGCCAGCGCGAGCATGAGATTGCCGCCGAGGAACAGGCGACGGAAGCCGACCCGCTCGATCAGCCACGGCGTGGGCAGCATGGCCAGCGTGAGCGCGGCCAGGAAGCCGGTGATCGCCCACTGCACCTGGTGCTGCCCGAGCCCGAAGTAGCTCCCGAGCGCGGGGACCGCGACGTTGAAGCTGGTGGTGGCGAACACCGAGGCGATGATGCCGGTGCCGACCACCGCCAGCGCAATCCACTTGTAGGACTCGCCGTAGCGGGCGAGAAGCGCATCGATGTCGGGTGCCGCCGGTAGCCAGCGCATCACGCGGTCAGCGCGCCGCTGGCTGCCACGACACACCGTTGATGTGCGAGCCGCCGTCGAGGAAGACGGTGTTGCCGGTCATGTAGCGGCCGGCATCGCTGCAGATGAAGGCGACGGCGGCGCCGATGTCCTGCTCGGGCTCGCCCATCCGGCCCATCGGGTTCTGCTTCAGCAACTGCGCCGCGTTCTCAGGCGACGCGGCGGCGAAACGCTCGTAGGCCGGGGTGCGCGCACCGGGGCAGATCGCATTGACGGTGATGCCGTGCGGTGCCCACTCGCGCGCGGCGCTGCGGGTGAGGCAGCGCAGCGCTTCCTTGCTGACGTTGTAGTCGGCGGTGTACAAGTGCGCGTTGACGCCATTGAGCGAGCACATGTTGATGACGCGGCCCCAGCCCTGCACCTTCATGAGCGGAAAGGCGCGCTGCATGGCGGCCAGCGGGGCGTAGAAGCTGCCCTGCAGCGCGCGCGCGAAGTCGCCCGCCGCCTTGTGCTCGATGGGGCCGGGCATGTTGCCGAGGTAGGCGTTGTTGACCAGGATGTGGATGGCAGCGAAGCGCTCCGCGACCTCGTCGACCAACGCCTCGACGCTCGCGCTGTCGGCGATGTCGCAACCGATCGCCAGCGCGTCATCGCCACGCGACAGCGCGATCGACACGGTTTCGGCCGCGGTGTCGGCATTGATGTCCGACACGACGACCTTCGCGCCCTGCTCCGCCAGTTGCAGCGCGACCCCGCGGCCGATGCCCTGGCCCGCACCGGTGACGATGGCGACCTTGCCGGCGAGGAAACCGCGCTGCTTCGCGTCCATTGCTTCAGGCCTCCGCCGCCGTCACCTCGCCGTAGCGCTGGCAGTGGAAATCGCCATCGCCGAGGCTGGCCTGGGCGACGCGGATGCGCTTCAGGTACAAGCCGACATCGAGTTCGTCGGTGACGCCCATGCCGCCGTGCATCTGCACCGCCTCGCGGCTGATGCGGTGGGCGGCGTCGCCGGCCTTCCACTTGGCGAGGCTGGCCAGGCGCGCACGCCCCGCGGCGTCGAGCGCCGGGTCGTCCATCGCCGCCAGGCCGGCCATCACCGTGCTGCGCGCAAGCTCCAGGTGGGCGTAGCACCACGCCGCGCGGTGCTGCAGGGCCTGGAAGGAGCCGATCGGCACGTCGAACTGCACGCGCGTCTTCAGGTACTCGACGGTGGTGTCGAACAGGCTTTGCGTGGCACCCAGCATCTCCGCGGCGAGGCACACGCGGCCACGGTCGAGCGCAGCATCGAGCGCGGCGAAGCCCTCGCCTTCCGCCCCCAGCAGCGCCGCGACGCCGAGGCGCACGTCGTTGAGCACCAGCGTGGCGTGGTTGCGCGAATCCAGCGTCTTCATCGCCGACACCTGCAGGCCCGGTGCATCGGCCGGGACGATGAACAGGCTGATGCCGCCCTTCTCGCCTGGCTTACCACCGGTGCGCGCGGCGACAATGAAGGCATCCGCCCCCACGCCGTCGGCGACGAAGGCCTTGGTGCCCTTGAGTACGTAATCGTCACCCGCGCGCTCAGCGCGCAGCGCGACGGCGGCCGGGTCGTGGCGCGGCGTTTCATCCACCGCGAGCGCGATGCGCTTGTCGCCGCCGATCAGCGCGGCCATCCATTCCGCCTGCTGCGCTTCGGAACCGGCCAGTTCGATCACCGATCCGGCCAGCACGATGCTCGACAGCAGCGGCGAGGCCGACAGGTTGCGGCCGATCTGCTCGAACACCGCCCCCAGGCCCTTGCAACCGAAAGCCAGGCCGCCGAGTTCCTCGGGGAAGGGAATGGCGCTCCAGCCCATGTCGACCATCTCGCGCCACAGCGCGGCGTCGAAGCCGTCGGCGGTGCCCCCTGACATACCCTCATCGCGCAGCTTGCGCTGGGCGGCGACCGGGCTCTTCGCCATCAGGAACTCGGCGGCGGTGTCGGCCAGCAGTTGCTGCTCTTCGGAATAAACCAGACTCATGACCTGCTACTCCTCACTTGCCCTGCTTGCCGGCGCCGCCCTCGGGCAGCTCCAGCACGCGCTTGGCGATCACGTTCAACTGCACCTCGGACGAGCCGCCGGCGATCGTCTGCGCGAAGCTGCCCAGCCAGGCCTTGGTCATCGCCAGTTCCTGCGCTTCGAAGGCCTCGCCTTCCCAGCCCAGCGCGCGGTGGCCGAGCACGTCGGCGAGCACTTCGAACTTGTCCTTCTCTTGCTCGGAGTGCACCAGCTTCATGATCGACATCAGGCCGGACACGTTCTTGCGCGCGCGCGCTTCCTCGCCCATGCGCTGGGCGGTGAGGCTGTAGGCCATCTCGTCCATCGCCATCGCGTAGGCGCGCTGGCGCAGCGCGATGTCGGCCGGCGAGGACACATCCTGCGCCGGCAGGTACTTGCCGGCGATCGACAGCAGGTCGAAGTGCGTCGGCAGGGCGAACTCGCCGAACTTGGACATCGCGCGGCGTTCGTGCTGCAGCAGCGCCTTGGCCAGCGTCCAGCCGCCGTTGAGCGGGCCGATCAACTGGCCCTTGGGCACCTTCACGTTGTCGAAGAAGACCTGGCAGAACGACGACTTGCCGCTAATGAGGTCGATCGGTCGCGCCTCGATGCCGGGCGAGGCCATGTCGACCACCAGCAGGCTGATGCCCTGCTGCTTGGGCACGTCGGGGTTGGTGCGCACCAACATGTACATCCAGTCCGACTTGTCGCCGTAGGACGTCCAGATCTTGGTGCCATTGACGACGAAGTGGTCGCCGGCATCCACCGCGCTGGTCTTCAGGCTGGCGAGGTCGGAGCCGGCGTTGGGCTCGGAGAAGCCCTGGCACCAGCGGATCTCGCCGCGCGCCATCGGCGGCAGCAGCTCGCGCTTCTGTTCCTCGGTGCCGAACTCGAGCACCACCGGGCCGAGCATCCAGATGCCGAGGTTGATCTGCGGCGGCCGGCAGCGCAGGCGGCGCATCTCGGCCTCCAGCACGGTGTTCTGCTCGGGTGTAAGCCCTCCGCCGCCGTACTCCGCAGGCCAGTCAGGGCAGAACCAGCCCTTGTCGCGCATGCGCTCGAACCACAGGCGCTGGTCCTCATTCTTGAACTCGACCGTGCGGCCGCCCCACACCAGCTCGCCATCGGGCATCGCGGTGCGCATCGAGGGCGGGCAGTTGGCTTCGAGCCAGGCCCGGGTCTCACGGCGGAAATCTTCGAGGGTGCTCATGTGTTATTCCTGTGCGGGTTCAGCGCGAACGCGGCATGCCGAGGCCGAACTGTGCCACCAGTTCGCGCTGGATCTCGTTGGTGCCGCCGCCGAAGGTCAGCGTGACCGAGGCGCGCACCTCGTATTCCAGTTCGCCGAGCAGGGCCGCGGCGGCCGAGCCCTCGCGCACCAGGCCGCTGGCGCCGACGATCTCGGAGAGCTTGCGCAGGATATCGATCGCGGACTCCGAACCGTACACCTTGGTGGCCGAAGCCAGCGCCACGTCCATGTGGCCGCGCTCGAGGTCGGCAGCAATGCGAAAGTTGATCAGGCGCATGGCCTCGAGCTTGGCATAGCACTCGGCCAGCAGGCTGCGCACCCAGGCCGCATCGACCGCGCGGCGGCCGTTCTCGTCCTTGGCCTTGGCCCACAGCAGCACGCGGCGGAACAGGGCGACGACCTTGTCCGACCATGAGCCCAGGCCCAGGCGCTCGTGATTGAGCTGGGCGGTAATCAGCTTCCAGCCACCGTTGAGCTCGCCGACCAGCATCTCCTTCGGCACCTTGACGTTGTCGTAGTAGGTGGCCGCGGTGGGGTTGCTGCAGGTAGGGATGACGGTGTGCGAGAAGCCTTCCACCTTGGTGTCCAGGATGAGGATGGACACGCCCTTGTGACGCGGCAGGTTGGGGTCGGTGCGCGCGGCCAGCCAGACGTAGTCGGCGGCCTCGGCGCCCGAGGTCCACAACTTGTTGCCGTTGACCACGAAATGGTCGCCGTCGAGCCGCGCGCTGGTCTTGAGCGTGGCGAGGTCGGAGCCGGCTTCCGGCTCGGAATAGCCGATGGCGAACATGATCTCGCCCGCGGCGATGCCGGGCAGGAACTTCTTCTTCTGCAGCTCGGTGCCCGCCTCCATCAGCGCCGGACCCACCGTGCTGATGGTGACGAAGGGCAGCGGCGCGCCAGCGATGTTGGCCTCTTCGAAGAAGATCAGCTGCTCGGTGGCGGCATAGCCCTGGCCGCCGTGCTCCTTGGGCCAGCCCACCGCCAGCCAGCCGTCCGCGCCCATCTTGCGGATGGTGTTGCGGTACAGGTCGCCGCCTTCCTTGCCGCGCAGCTCGCTGCGCAGCTCGGGGGTCATCAGGGTCTGGAAGTAGTCGCGCACCTTCAGGCGCAGCGCGTGTTGTTCCGGGGTCAGATCGACGAACATCGTCCGTTCTCCTTCGCTCAGGCGACGCCGAGAATGAGGCCGCTGGTGGGCACGCCGGTACCGGCGGTGACCAGCACGTTCTCGACATCGGCTATCTGGTTGGCCGCGGTGCCGCGCACCTGGCGCACCGCTTCGGCGACGCCGTTCATGCCGTGGATGTAAGCCTCGCCAAGCTGGCCGCCATGGGTGTTGATCGGCAGCTTGCCGCCGCGGGCGTGCTCTCCGGCGCGGATGAAGTCCTTCGCCTCGCCACGCTTGCAGAAGCCGAATTCCTCGAGCTGCGGCAGCACGAAGGGGGTGAAGTGGTCGTAGATCACCGCGGTCTGGAATGCGTCGGGGCCGAGGCCGGACTGGGCGTAGAGCTCCTTCGCCACCACCCCCATCTCGGGCAGGCCGCTGATGTCGTCGCGGTAGAACGAGGTCATGCTCTGCTGGCCTTCGGCGATGCCTTGCGAGCCGGCCTTGATGATCACCGGCTTCTGCTTGAGGTCACGCGCGCGCTCGACCGAGGTGATGACCATGGCCACCGCGCCGTCGGATTCCTGGCAGCAGTCGAGCAGACGCAGCGGCTCGGCGATCCACTTCGAGGCCTGGTGCTCTTCGAGCGTGATCGGCTTGCCGTAGAAGAAGGCCGCCGGGTTGGTGGCGGCGAAGTCGCGCACCGCCACCGACACGCGGCCGAAGTCCTCGCTGGTGGCGCCATACTCGTGCATGTAACGCTGGGCGAACATGCCCACCCAGGCCGCCGGGGTGTGGAAGCCGTAGGGCATGTACCAGCCGTAGTTCACGTTCTCGAAGATCGGCGTGTCGCCGAAGCCGTAGGTGCCGGTGCCGAAGCGGTACCAGGAGCGCTCGTTCATGGCGCGGAACACCACCACGGTCTTCGCCACACCGGTGGCCACCGCCATCGCCGCATGAAGTAGCGGTGCGCACGCCCCGCCGCCGCCGTGCGGAATCTGCGAGAAGAATTTCACGTTCTTGCAGCCGAGCAGGCGGGCGATTTCGTATTCCGGCACCTTGTCCATGGTGTAGGACGAGAAGCCCTCTACCTCGGAGGGGTCGATGCCGGCGTCGGCCAGCGCGGCCAATGTGGCTTCCATCGCCAGGCGCAGCTCGGTGCGGCCGGAGTTCTTGGAGAATTCGGTCGCGCCCAGGCCAACGATGGCGGCGCGGCCGGAAAGGGACATATCCGTCATGTGTTCGGTTCTCCGCAGGTCAGGGCAGCACCAGCGTGGCCGTTCCGGTCACGTGGCTGCCCATCGAGTTCTTGCCCTTGAGTGCGACGTCCACCTCGCGGCTGGCCGCGTCGGCGCGGACCACTTCGCCGCTGAAGGTCATCGTGTCGCCCGGGTAATTGGGCGCGCCGAGCTTGATCTTGAGATCCTTGAAGCGCGCCGCCGGACCGGCCCAGCCTTCGACGAAGCGCTGCGCCAGGCCGCTGGTGGTGAGGATGTTCATGAACACGTGCGGCGAGCCGAGCTGCTGCGCGGCCTCCATGTCGTGGTGGCCGGGGAAGTAGTCGCGGGTGGCGATCGCGGTGGACGCGATCAGCGTCGTGGTGATCGGGATCGCCAGCTCGGGCAGCGCCTCGCCGGGGCGCACGTCGTCAAAGCGCTTGCTGTTCTTCGAGGTCATATTTCCATCCCAGCGTGTCGTTGTTGGCGAGCCAGTCGCCGAGTCGTTCGAGCGTGGCGGCGCTGCCGCCCAGGGTGATGCCGAGCGCGCGGCTCCAGTAAAGGTAGCGGTGGATCGGGTAGGTCAGATCGACGCCGATGCCGCCATGCACGTGCTGCGCCTTGTGGCCGACGAGGTGACCGCATTCGTTGGCGAGGTACTTGACCGCCAGCGCCTCGGACGGCGACGGCAGGCCGGCGTCGAGCCGGTACACCAGCTGCCACAGCGCCGAGCGCAGCGCCTCGATGGCGATGTGGGCGTCGGCCATGCTCATCTGCACCGCCTGGAAGGTGGCGATGGCGCGGTCGAACTGGCGGCGGTCGTTGATGTAAGCGACCGTGCGACGCACCTGCTCGCTGCTCACGCCCAGCTGCAGCGCAGCCAGTGCGGCGATTGCGCGCTGCTCCAGCCAGGGCAGCGCAGCCTCGGGCAGCACCGCGTCCGCGGCCAGGCGGTGGGCGTTGAAGCTCAGGTCGGCGACCGCCTCGCAGTGGGTGAACACCCCGGCAACCTTGTCGATGCCGGCTTCGCGCAGGTTCACCGACACCAGCCGGGGGCCGTCGTCGGTGTCGGCCAGCAGCAAGGCACGGCACACCTCGGCGCCCAGTGCCACTGCGGCAACCTTGCCGTCCAGCACCCAGCCGTCACCCTCGCGGCGCGCCTTGAGCGCGACGCCGTGGGCACGCGCTGCCGCACCGAGCGACAGCGTGATCATCAGTTTGCTTTCGGCGGCGTCGGCGGCGATCGCGGCACCGGTCCCACCACCGAAGCGCGCCAGCGTTGCAGCGCCAAGCTGGTGGCGCCACAACGGCACATTGCCGAGGCCGCGCCCCTGGGCTTCGAGCACCAGCATCAGCTCGGTCATGCCGAGGCCGCTACCGCCCGCTTCTTCGGGGATGGCCAGCGCATGCAGGCCGGTCTCGACGCACTGCTTCCACAGGTCGGCCATGAAGGGCTCGCCCGCGGTGTCGAAGGCGCGCAGGCGGTCGTCCGTGCACAAGTCGCCGAACAGGCTGCCCGCCATGTCGGCGATGGCGCGCTGATCGTCAGTCAGTTGGAAATCCATACTCGTCTCCTCAGGCAGCAACCGGGCGGAACATCGGCAGGGTCAGTTCACCATCATCGAAGGACTGGAACTCGACCTGCACGCGCTGGCCGATCTCGATCTCATCGCGCTTCACGCCGACCAGGCCGGCAACCAGCCGAACGCCCTCGTCGAGTTCGATGAGGCCGATCGGATTCGGGTGTTCGAAGGGCGGCACCTCGGGGTAGTGCATCACCACGAACGAATAGATGCTGCCCTTGCCCGACGCCTCGACCGAATCCCAGTCAAAGGAATGGCACTTGATGCAGACCGGCGCCGGCGGATGGCGCAGCGTGCTGCAGCAAGTGCAGCGCTGGATCAGCAGCTTGCCGGCCTCGACGCCTTCCCAGAAAAAGCGCGTGTCATCGCTGATGCCCGGCTTGGGACGCTTGAACTTGGGCACCGCCGGGGCCGCGCCCTTCTCGACGGGCTTGGGCACGTTGGCGGGGCGGAACTTGAAGACGCGGAACAGCAGCTGGCCGACCCGCTCGTCGCCGCCGGCCTTCTGGGAGAGGAAGGTCATGATCAGCGTGACGAAGTAGCCGGTGCCGAGCCCGGTGGTCTTCTCTTCGCCCACCGCATCGAGCCGCGTCGTGTAGTAGAGCTTCTCGCCCAGCTTCACGTAGCGGTCGAAGTGCAGGTCGGAGTTCACCGCCACTACCGACGGGAAGCCGTGCGCCTCGAGGGTCTTCAGCACCTCGTAGGGGTTCTCATCCGTCGAACCCGGCGCGTAGTTGTTCATGTGCAGGCCTTCGAGGCACCAGGCCTGCAGCATCGCCGGCGGCGCTACGATGCCGCCGAATTCGGTGGTGGCGGCATAGGCCGCATCAAGGTAGAGCGGGTTGTCCACGCCCATCACCTCGCACCACTGCCGGATCATCGGCGCGTTAACCTCGTCCCAGGCGTAGACGCGACCGTACTCGCGACCCACCTTGGCACGCACTTCGGACATCCATTCCTGTTCAGCCAAGTTCGTCTCCTGCGGTTGTGTGAGGCGCCGGGCCGTTGAACGGCCGCGCCTGCTGGACCCTGCTGCGAGCGGGACCGCCCTCCCTTGGGGGGTGCATGTCCCTTCACAGCGCGTGGAGCGAGTCTAAGAGCAGGACCCCGCGCGGCACTTCGTCTGAACGGACGATGGACAAGGCCAATGAAACTCGACAATCGGCACGGCGCTCCGGGCCGGCTTTAGTCCCATCGGACGATGTGCCCCCACCCCCTGGCAACGACCATCCGCCCGGCAGAAAGAGCCAGCGCGCACCCGCATGCGCTGCCCACGGAGACAGCCAATGGATTCACCCACCAACACACGCTCAGCCTGGGCGGTGTATGCCGCGCTGCTGTTCGGCACCTTCATCACCATCGAGGCCGCTGCCTTCCAGGCGCCGGCACTGCCCAGCGTGACGCGCCACTTCGGCATCCAGGTCAACATGTCGGCGCTGGTACTGATCCTGTATTCGCTGGCGCTGACCGTGTTCGCACCGATCATGGGCCGGCTGGGCGATCAACACGGACGCAAGCGGTTGATCACGATCGGCATGATGGTGTTCGCGGTATCGGAGTTCGCCGCCGCCTGGGCGCCCAGCTTCGAGTTCTTCCTCGGCGCGCGCTTCGTGCAGGGCCTCGGCGCGGCCTGCATCCTGCCCGGCGTGTTCGCCTACGCCGCCCATCTGTTTCCGGAGAACAGGCGCGGCATGGCGCTGGGCATCCTCGCCTTCACGATGACCTTCGGCGCCGCCTCGGGCGGCCTGCTCGGCGGCCTGCTGATCGACCGCCTGGGCTGGCCCAGCGTGTACTGGATCAGCGGCGCCCTGACCCTGATCGGCCTGGTGTCGGTACGGCTGCTGGTGCCGGAGATCGCTCCGGCGAAGCAGCAGACCACCTTCGACTACACCGGCGCGATGCTGCTGTTCGTGGTGATCGCCGCCCTGCTCTCGCTACCCACCTGGGCATCCCAGTTCGGCAAGGAGTCGCCCATCACCTGGGCGATCGTGATCGTGGGCGTGGGCGCGCTGGTGGTGCTGTGGCGGCACAGCAAGCGCACGCCAAACCCGGTGATCGACCTTGGCATCCTCTCGCGTGGCGCCTTCGCCACGCCTTCGGCGATCTACTGGCTGCACATGATCTTCTCCAGCGGCATCGTCTATTCGCTGGCCTTCTTCATCAACAGCCGACCGGGCGGCTCGGCGGCGCAATTCGGCTTCGTCACCCTGTTCCTCTATGGCAGCGGCCTCGTCAGCTCGCCGATCGCCGGCAGGCTGGTCGACCGCATCGAACCGCGCGTGCTGGTCATCGTCGCCCTGCTCGCCAGCCTGGGCGGCACCCTGCTCTTCCTCAACATCGATGTCACCACGCCGCTGTGGATGGTGATCGCAGTGGGCTGCATCATGGGCCTCTCGATCGGCTGCAACACCCCGGCGATCATGAAGCTGGCGCTGGGCGCGGTGCCGGCCAGGAGCATGGGTGCCGGCAGCGGGCTGTTCAGCATGTTCCGCGACCTCGGCAATCCCACGGGTTCATCGCTGTCGCTGGCGGTGTTCGGCGCCAGCCTGGCCTACGCCACGCAGGCCGCAATCAACCGCCAGACCGCCGCGCTCGGCCTCGATGCGGCGAGCCTGGAGGCGCTGGCGCGCGCCGCCGGCAGCCGGGCGCGCGAAGTGCCGGCGGACGTCGCCGCGCGACTGGGGGAACATGGCTTGTCCGCCGATGCCGTGCTCACCGACGCAAACGTCGCCGGCCTGAACGCCGCCCTCACCAACGTGGGCTACATGCTGCTCGGCCTCATCGTGCTGGCACTCGTGCTGAGCCTGCGGCTCGCGCGCACGCGCGCTCACGCAGTGGCAGGAGAAGCGCGGGCACCTGCGGGCTGAGCCGGTCGCCGATCACTCGGCGCGCAGGGGCTCGGCGCGCCGAGTTCCGACGGTGGAGCGCACGGCAATCAGCAGCGCGGCTAGCACGAAGCCACCGGCGACGGCGAAGGCTGCCGCGAGGCCGGAGGTGGCCGCTTGCGGAGCGAGCGAAGTGAAGTCGGAGGCGCCCGCACCCAAGGAGAAGACCGCGCCCATGAAGGACGCGCCGGTGATCAGCCCGAGGTTGCGCGACAGGTTGAGCAGGCCGGAGACGAGTCCGCGCTGGTCGGCGCTGCTGCCGGTCATCACCGCGGTGTTGTTCGCCGCCTGGAACAGCGCATAGCCGGAGGTGATGACGGCCAGCGCACCGACATAACCCGGCAGCCCTACGCTAGCGGACAGCATGGGCAGCGCAAGCGCGCCCAGTGCCATCGCCCCCAGGCCGGCAATGGTCATCCGTTGTGCGCCCAAGCGATCCACCAGCCGCCCGGCGGGCATGCCCGAGAGCGCGGCCACCAGCGGCCCGATCGACATCACCAGACCGACCCGCGCCGCATCCAGGGCGAAGACACTGGCAAGGTAGAACGGGCCCACGACCAGCGTCGCCATGACCACGGCGGTGACCAGGGCGCTCATCGCGAACCCTGCGCCGAGCGCGCCCTGGCGGAACAGCTCCGGCCGCACGAGCGGCGCCTGCGCCCGCGCTTCGACCCTCAGGAACAGCGCGCCGCCGACGATGGCCGCGAGCAGCAGCGCGCCATTGACGACCCCGAAACGCCCCTTGCCGAGCGTCATTGCCAGCGCATAGGCCGCGAGCGTCATGGCCAGGACGACCACGCCAGCCTTGTCGAACGGCGGCCGCGCGGCCCCGGCCGAGCGCGCATCGGCCGGCAGGGCGCGCAGCGCCAGGACCAGCGTCGCCACGCCGAGCGGGAGCTTGATCAGGAAGATCGCCTGCCAGCCACCGACGGCGATGAGCACGCCGCCCAGCGTCGGCCCCAGCGCCGTGCCCACCGCGGACATGGTACCCAGCAGGCCCATGGCGTGGCCGGTGCGCTCCTTGGGGATGGCCTCGCCCACCAGCGCCATGGTGAGCGCCATCATGATGGCCGCCCCCACGCCCTGGAGGGCGCGCGCCGCGATCAGCCACCCCAGGCCGGGTGCTGCGCTGCACAGCACGGAGGCCGCGGTGAACACGGCGATGCCGACGACCAGCAGTCGACGCCGGCCGATGACATCGCCCAGGCGCCCGACGCCAACGATCGTGCTGGTGATGGCGAGCAGGTAGGCCAGTACCACCCACTGCACCGCCTGGAAGGAGGCATCGAAGGACTGCGCCAGCGTCGGCAGCGCCACGTTGGCGATGCTGGTGCCCAGCGAAGACAACAACATGGACAGCGACAGGCTGGCCAGCGCCCAGCGCGCGGCGGCGTTACGCGCTGCGGTGTGCGCCTTGCGGACGGGCGCGACGCACCCGCCGACATCCTCTCGATTTGCCCGACCGGGCACGCCTTTCCAATCCATTTTTCGGCTCCTCGAACACGATGTCTGGATGGTAGAAAGGCGGCCAGCGAGGCGGAAGACGCACGGTTTGCATTGAATCAGTGCATGCAACGCCATGTATGCAGATGCCGTGCTATGGTGCGCGCATGTCAAGGCCCGATTTCAACCTGCTCCTCACGCTGGATGTGCTGCTGGCCGAAGGCAACGTGGCACGCGCGGCCGAGCGCCTGCGGCTCAGCCCCTCGGCCATGAGCCGCGCGCTGGCGCGCCTGCGCGAGACGACCGGCGATCCACTGCTGGTCCGTGCGGGACGCGGGCTCGTGCCCACGCCGCGCGCGCTGGAACTGCGGGAGAAGGTGAGCGAGCTGGTGCAGGACGTGGAGGCCGCGCTGCGTCCGGCGGAGACCCCCGATCTGGCGACGCTCGAACGCAGCTTCACCCTGCGCACCGGGGAAGGCTTCGTCGAGAACTTCGGCCCGTCGCTGCTGGCCCGCGTGGCCGAGGCGGCGCCGGGCATCCGCCTCGGCTTCGTGCCCAAGCTCGACCGCGACAGCAGCGCGCTGCGCGACGGCACGGTCGATCTGGAAACCGGCGTCCTCGGCAGCGGCATGGGCCCCGAGATTCGTGTGCAGGCGCTGTTCCGCGACCGCTTCATCGGCGTGGTGCGCGCCGGACACCCGCTCTGCGGCGCGGAGATCACCCCTTCCTCATTCGCCGCGGGGCGGCATATCGGCCTGTCGCGGCGCGGCCTGCCGCACGGCCCGGTCGACGAGGCGCTGGCTCTCCTGGGTCTGCAGCGCAACGTCGTCACCACCGTCGGCGGCTTTTCGACTGCCGTGGCGTTGGCGCGGGCCTCGGACTTGATCGCCAGCGTACCCGAGCGCCATACCGGAAACCTGCGCAACGGCATGTACTCGTTTGTTCTGCCCTTTCCAGCTCCCGAGATCACCGTGTCGCTGTTCTGGCACCCGAGACTTCACGGGGACCCGGTGCATCGCTGGCTTCGGGGGGTGATATTGGATGTCTGTGGCCCCCCTGAGTAAGTCCAGTTGATTGTGTGCGCCGCCCGGTCAGTGCTGATCGCCGGTATTTGCCGCGGCGAGGAAGGCCGGGCGTTCGCCGCCGCCATGCAGCAGCAGGTTGGTGCCGGCGAAGTAAGCCGCCATCGGCGAGCCGGCGTAGAGACAGGCGTTGGCAATGTCGTCCGGCGTGGCCATGCGGCCGGCCGGGATGGTGGCGCCGACGGCGGCGATGCCGGCTTCGTCGCCATAGTGCAGGTGGGACTGCTCGGTCTGCACCAGGCCCGGGCTGATCGTGAGCACGCGCACCTTGGGCGCCCACTCCACCGCGAGCGACGACGCCAGCGACAGCACACCGGCCTTGGCTGCGCCATAGGCGGCGGTGCCCGGCGAGGGGCGCGAGGCGGCGACGCTGCCGATGAAGATGATGACCCCGCCTTCGGCTTGCTGCTGCATCAGCGCGTTGGCCTGCTGGGCGACGTTGAGCGGTGCGATCAGGTTGAGGCGGATGATGCCCTCGTGAAAGCGCGGCGAGGCCGTGTCGGCAAGCGCGAAGGGCGCACCGCCGGCGTTGTTGACCAGCACGTCGAGGCGGCCGAAGCGCTCGCGGATGGCGGCGAACAGGGCCTGCAGCGACTCGATGTCGCGCACGTCGGCGGGAATGAAGTTGGCCGTGTTGCCGGCGGCCTCGGGCAGCGCCTCGGGTGCGTTGCGGCCGCACACGACCACCGTCGCGCCCGCAGCCAGGAAACTGCAGGCGATTCCGGCACCGATGCCCTTGGTGCCGCCGGTCACGAGCACAACCTTGCCGCGGTAGTCGAGCGCTGCGGCGCAAGTCATAGCCTGATTGTTCATGCATTTCTCCAAGATGGTCGATGCCTGCGAGTCTAGGTGCGCCTCCCGCCCCGTTCGTCGTCTGAATGGACGATGAGCGGCTTGCGCGGAGGACGGAACATGCGTCCCATCCCCTAGGTCGGTTGCCGCGCCCGCACAGGCCGTCGCGCCCCGGGGTGCTCCTGGAGGCTTGATGACCACAGACCCGACATCGCCGTCCCCAACGGCTTCTCCCCTGCTGCTCGAACGCCTCGACGGCGGCGTCGCGCTGCTGCGCCTGAACCGGCCTCAGGCCACCAACGCCCTGTCGCTGGAACTGCAAGCCCTGCTGTCACAGCGCTTCACCGAGCTGGCGGCGGACGACACGGTGCGCTGCATCGTGCTCACCGGCGGCGACAAGGTGTTCGCGGCCGGCGGCGACATCACCAGCATGGCCGGCGTCGGCCCGATCGAGATCACCCAGCGCCACACCGAGCGCGTGTGGGGCCCGATCCAGCACTGCCCCAAGCCGGTGATCGCCGCAGTGTGCGGCTACGCCTACGGCGGCGGCTGCGAGCTGGCGATGCTGGCCGACATCATCGTCGCCGGCGAAGGCGCACGCTTCTGCCAGCCCGAGATCCGCATCGGCATCATGCCCGGCATCGGCGGCACCCAGCGCCTGGTGCGCGCGGTGGGCAAGGCCAAGGCGATGCGCATGGCGCTCACTGGCAAGCCGATCACTGCACACGAGGCGTGGACGGCCGGCCTGGTGAGCGACCTTGTGCCCGACGACCAGGTGATCCCGACCGCGATCGAGCTGGCGCGTACGGTTGCCGCGATGCCGCCGCTCGCCGCCGAGCAGATCAAGGAATGCATCCTGCTGGGCATGGATGCCCCGCTCGAGACCGCGCTGGCGATGGAGCGTCGCGCCAACGCACTGCTGTTCGCCTCGCGCGACCAGAAGGAAGGCATGCAGGCCTTCATCGAAAAGCGCCCGCCGAGCTTCGAAGGCCGCTGAAATCCTTTCACCACACACTTCACCCGAACCAGAGGAAGCACGATGTCCGATTCACCGATGGCCCAAGCCCTTTTCAGACTCGATGGCTGCGTCGCCATCGTCACCGGCGCCGGCCGCGGCATGGGCCGTGGCGTGGCCGAGACCCTTGCCCGCCAGGGTGCGACGGTTGCCATCAACGACTTCTTCCCCGAGCGCGCCGAAGCCGCTGCCGCCGAGCTGCGCGCCGCGGGGTTCAAGGCCCTGGCCGCACCCGCCGACGTCACCGACTACGATGCGGTGCAGAAGATGGTGGCCACCGTGCGCGAGCAGGCGGGCATCGTGGACGTTTACGTCTCCAACGCCGGCGTGCCCACCACCGGCATGGGCTATGGCAAGTTTCTCGAATCGAAGCCTGAGGACTGGGAGCGCTTCGTCAAGCTCAACATGTACGGGCTGATGAACGGCTGCCACGCCGTGCTGCCCGGCATGATCGAGAAGAAGTGGGGCCGCATCGTGGCGATCACCTCCGAGTCCTGGCGCGCCGCGGTGCCGATGGGCATCGCCGCCTACGCCGCCTCGAAGGCGGGCGTGGTCGGCTTCGTGCGCCAGCTCGCCGCCGAAGTCGGGCGCAAGGGCGTGAATGTGAACGCGCTGTCGCTGGGCACGATGAACAACTGGGAAGGCTCGGAGGAGCTCGCGCGCAAGAACTGCATCATCCCGCGCGCCGGCTCGCCTGCCGACGTCGGCGCCGGCGTGGCCTACCTCGCTTCACGTGAGGCCGAGTGGGTCACCGGCCAGATCGTGCCGCTGAATGGCGGCGGCATCACCGCCTGACGTAAACGACGACGCCCGCCAGCCCTTGCAGGCCGGCAGGCGTCGTTTTGGCAAAGCTGCTTTGCCAAGGCCAGCGTTCAGCCCGCGGCGCGCACCCGGTTCAAGGCGACATCGTTGGGCGGGTTCATGACGCACATCGTTCCCGCCGGGTGATAGATGTAGGGAATGCAGCGGTTGCAGTTGATGCAACCCGAGGTCTTGACCTCGCCCCGCTGCAGTTTGTTGACGAACTGCGAGTCGTGGATCAGCGGCCGGGCCATGACCACCGCCTCGAAGCCTTCCGCCATCGCCTGCTCGGCGTTGGCGAGCGAACGCGCACCGCCGAGATAGGCCAGCGGGATGTCCACCGCCGCACGGATCTGTCGCGAGTACTCCAGGAAATACATCTCCCGGAATTGCACCTTGGGCGTGCCGAGCTGCGAGAGCTTCATCATCAGCCCGGTCAGCCAGCTGCCCTTGAGCACCTTCTTCATCTCGTCCATGTCGAAGTTGCTGCCGAACATGAACCAGCCCGACTCCATGTTGCGCCCGCCCGACAGCACCAGCATGTCGGCGCCGGCCTGCTGCAGCAGGCGCGCAGTGACGATGGCGTCGTCGGCCGTCGCACCGCCGGGCACGCCGTCGGCAACGTTGATCTTGGCCAGCACCGCCATCTGGTGGCCGACCTTCTCTTTGACCCGGCGCAGCACCTCGGCCGGGAAACGGGCGCGGTTTTCGGCGCTGCCGCCGTACTCGTCGGTGCGCTTGTTGGAGATGGGCGAGATGAACTGGTTGAGCAGGTAGCCGTGGCCCATGTGGATCTCGACCGCATCGAAGCCGGCCTGACGGCACAGTTCAGCCGCGTCGACAAACTGCTGCGCCACCATGTCCATGTCGGCGCGCGTCATGGCCCGTTTGCGCAAGTTGCCGCGCATGAACCCCGCCTTGTTGAAGCCGCCGGAGGCGCTCATCGTCGGCTCTTCCACCTTGACCGAGGTGACGAAGGAGCCACCATGCGTGATCTGGTAGGAGATGGCGCCGCCCTCGGCGTGCACGGCATCGGCCAGCGCCTTCAGGTCGGGCAGGATCTCGGGGCGCATCCAAACCTGGTTCGGCAAGGTACGACCGACCTTCGCCACCGCCCCGTAGGCCACCGTGGTGAGGCCGACGCCGCCCGCCGCCATGTCACGGTGATGCTTGACCAGCGCCTTGCTGGGGGCACCATCGACCACCATGCCCTCGTTGGCACCTGCGCGGATGAAACGGTTGCGCAAGGTGACTGGCCCCAACTTGAAGGGGGTGAACAGCGTGTTCTTCTCGTTCATGAGTTGTCTCGTGAAGTTCATGGAGTGTCATGGATGGCGCGAGGCGCTCACGCCGGAACACGCACCATCGCCCGCAGCTCGTTCTTGACGACCTTGTTCGACGCATTGACCGGCAGCGACACGAAGAAGCGCACGAAGCGCGGCACCTTGTAGTTGGCCATGCGCTCGCGCGACCAGGCGATCAGCCCGGGCTCGTCCAGGGCATGCCCCGGGCGCAGCACCACGCAGGCGCAGCCGACTTCGCCCATGCGTTCGTCGGGCAAGCCGATCACCGCCACCTGGGCGATCGACGGGTGCGCGGTGAGCGCGGCCTCGATCTCGGCCGGGTAGCAGTTGAAGCCACCGACGATGAACATGTCCTTGAGGCGATCGGTGATGCGCAGGTAGCCACGCGCGTCCAGCGTGCCGACGTCTCCGGTGTGCAGCCATCCATCCGCATCGATCGTCTCGGCGGTGGCCTTGGCGTCCTCGAAGTAGCCTTGCATGACGTGGAAGCCGCGCAGGCAGATCTCGCCAGCCTCACCCACGCTCAGCGGTTTGTTGTCGCCGTCGACGATGCGGATCTCGGTGCCCGGGATGGCGTGGCCGCTGGTGAGCGCGACTGTCTCGGCATCGTCGTCGGCGGCGCAGATGGTGGCCAGCCCACCGCACTCGGTGAGGCCATAGGCGGTGAGCACGACCTCGAAGCCCAGCTCGCGGCGCATGCGATCGATCAGCACCGGCGGGATGGTCGAGGCGCCGGTGACCGCCACTCGCAGGGTGGAGAGGTCGGTCTCGGCAAGCTTCGGATGCGCGAGCATCGACAGGTAGAGCGTGGGCGGCCCGGGCAGGACGCTGATGCGGTCGGCCTCGATGCGGCGGAACACCGCCTCGGCGTCAAACACCGGGTGCGGCAGCACGGTAGCTCCGGCGATCAGGCAGGTGACCCAGCCGGCCTTGTAGCCGAAGGTGTGGAAGAAGGGATTGACGATCAGGTAGCGGTCGCCGGCGCGGATGCCAGCGATCTTCACGTACTCGATGAAGGCCTGGATGATCGGGCCGTGCGCGCTGATGACCCCCTTAGGACGGCCGGTGGTGCCGGAGGTGAACATCAGGTCGGACATGTCGCCGGCCTGCACCGCCTGCGCCGTGGCGCGCGCCCGTTCCTCGCTGACGCCCTCACCGCTGGCCAGGAAACGTACCCAGTCGGTGTCGGCATGCGCACCCGCTTCGCCGATCGCCACCACCTTCTCCAGCGTGGCGGGACGGCAGCCTGCAAGCATCGCCGGATAGTCGATATCGAGGAAACGGTCGACGACGAAGAGGATGCGGGCGTGGCTGCGCTCGATGATGTCGGCGGCCTCGACGCCCTTCATGCGGGTGTTGATCGGCACCATCGCTGCGCCGGCGCAATGGATGCCGAGCGCGGCGAGGATCCATTCGGCGCGATTGGGCGCCCAGATCGCAACGCGGTCGCCCGGTTCGATGCCGTGAGCGATCAGCGCGCGGGTGACGGCGAAAACGCGCGCCGGCAGATCTGCATAGGCGATGCGGGTGTCGCCGTCCTGGATGAAGACGCGCTCGCCATGGCGACTGGCGGCCTCGAGGACGAGGGCTGGCAGGGTGCGGGCAAGCGGCGGTACGAATTGTGCGGTCATGATGATTCCGGTGGTGTCGCTGCGGCTCAGATGCTCATGACGAACTGGCCGCTGTCGACGCGCAGCTCGATGCCGTTGACTGCGCGCGCGCCATCCTCGGCAAGAAAGAGGACGGCAGCCGCGACGTCCTCGGGCTGGCAGGCACGGTTCATCGGATCGGCATCGATGGTGAAGCGCGCCGGGTCGATGCCCTTGGGGTACGAGCCCGCGGTCATCGGCGTCATGACGCCGTCGGGATGGATGGAGTTGCAGCGGATGCGGTACTTGGCCTTGCGGCAATGGGCGGCGACCGCGCGCGTGAGCCCGGAGATCGCGGCCTTGGAGGCGCCGTACGCGGCGTAGTCTTCCTTGGCGGCAATGCCGGCGATCGAGGACATGTTGATGATCGATCCGCCTCCGCCCTCTTTCATCAGCGCCACGCCGGCCTTGCAGCCTAGGAAGACGCTGTCGGCATTGATGCGCATGAGGCGCTGCCAGTCTTCCAGCGAGGCGTCCTCGATCGAACCCTTGAGCAGGATGCCGGCGTTATTCACCAGGATGTCGAGCCGACCGAAGCGCTCGCGCACCGTCGCCATCACCGCGTCCCAGTCGGCCACCGAGGCGGCGTCCTGGCGGATGAACGTCGCCTTGCCGCCCTGGCTGGCCGCCAGCGACTCGCCCGCCTCGACGTTCAGGTCAGTGAACACGACCTGCGCACCTTCCTTGACGAACAGCTCCACCGTCGCGCGACCGACGCCGCTCGCGCCCCCGGTGACCAGCGCCACCTTGCCTTCGATTCGTCCTGCCATGTTCTTCCGTCTCCTGTCTCGCGGTCAGGCGTTGGCCGCGATGTGATGTGCGGCGATGTAGCCGAAGGTCATCGCCGGTCCGATGGTTGCGCCGGCGCCCGGATAGGCGATGCCCATCACAGAGGCCGAGGTGTTGCCGATGGCGTAGAGACCCTCGATCGCCGAGCCGTCAGGCCGCAATACGCGCGCCTGGGCGTCGGTGAGCAGCCCACCCTTGGTGCCGATGTCGCCGGCATCCATGCGCATGGCGTAGAACGGCCCCTTCTGGACCGGCGCCAGGCAGGGGTTGGGCTTGACGTTGACATCGCCGTAGTAGCGGTCGAACACGCTGTCGCCGCGGCCGAAATCGGCATCCTTGCCAGTGCGCGCGTAGTCGTTCACCTTCGCCACCGTCTCCCGGAGGCCGGCAGGATCGACACCGATCTGACTGGCGAGCGCTTCGAGCGTATCGGCCTTCCAGTACACGCTGCCCAGCCATTCCTTGCGCAGGCGGCTGTCGGGCATGATCTGCGCGGGCATCAGCGGGCCCATCGCATAGTTGAAGCGGAAGTGGGCATCGAAGATGCACCACGCCGGCACGTTCTTGCCGCCGGTGGCGTCGCGGTCCTTGTACATCGCGTCGCCGAATTCGAGGTAGCCCTGGGCCTCGTTGCAGAAACGCTTGCCGAGGCTGTTGACCACGATGGAGCCCGGGAAGGCGCGCTCGGCAAAGATGCCGCGCGGCTTGTCCTCGCCCACGACGGCAATGGTGGGCGCCCACCATGCCCACTCCAGCAGGTCGGTGGCGGCGCCTGCGGCCATGCCGGCTTCGAGCGCGGCGCCGGTGTTGTTGCCCGGCGGGGTTGCGCTCCACGCGGCCTTCGTCGGCTGGGGCAGATATTTTTCGCGCAGCGCCTGGTTCTGCTCGAAGCCGCCAGCGCCGAGGATCACGCCGCGCCGGGCGGTCAGCGTCTGCTCGCGCCCTGCGCGCATCACACGGACGCCGGTGACGCGGTCACCCTCGAGCACCAGGTCGCGGAAGTCCGTCTTCAGCCACAGCGGCACCTTGCGGTCCAGCAGCGAGGCGCGCAGCGCGGACACCAGCGAACTGCCGAGGCCGGCACGGCGGTCGTGCTTGCTCTTCTTGCGCCATTTCAGATCGAGCTTGTAGCGCAGGATCATCCACAGCACCTTCATGCGCCACCCGCGCTCGCGCGCCATGGCGATGTGCGCGTCGCGCGCGGTCCACGAGATGCGCCCCATCAGCAGCGTCGCGGGCGAGGGGCGGCGCAGGTTGTCGAGCTCATCGCCGAGCACGCTGGTATCGAACAGTTCCGGGTCGAGCGAGCGCCCGCCCGGAAGCGAACCCGGCAGGTGCTGGTAGTAATCGGGATACTTCTCGGCCACGGCGTAGCGCACCCGGGACTTTTCCTCCAGGTACTTGATCATTTTCGGTGCGTGGTCGAGGTAGGCGCGCACCTTGGTCTCGTCGGCCTTGCCGCCTCCGGCCGTCAGAATGTACTGCAGCGCCTTTTCGTAGCTGTCCTGGCCGCCCTTGGCCTTGAAGTAGTGGTTGTTCGGGATCCAGATGCCGCCACCCGAGATCGCCGAGGTGCCGCCGAACTTGTCGCTCTTTTCGATCACCAGCACCGACAGCCCGCGGTCGGCGGCGATCACCGCCGAGGTCATCGCGCCCGCACCCGAACCGACGACGATGACGTCCCAGGTCATTTGCGACTGATCTTGCACGCTCACGCTCCACCCCTGATTTCGTTTGAATGTGAGCGATGGTGGCGGCACGCCCGGGACGATTCATCGTCAATGCGGACTAGATGCTGCAGCGCCGGACTGCCACGGACCGAACATCATCCAATCGGGGGATGCGGCAGGCGGCGCGGACTTCGATGATCGGCCGAGGAGACACCCACACACAAGGACAGCCCATGAGCACGAACACCGCCCCCACCTACGGGCCCGCCCGCCCCTGTCGCATCGAGGATGTGCCGCGCTGGGACATCGAAACCGACGTCGCCGTGATTGGCTTTGGCGCTGCCGGCAGCTGCGCGGCGATCGAGGCGCGCGCCGCCGGCGCAGCGGTGCACGTGTTCGAGGTGGCGGCAGCGCCCGGCGGCAGCGCCTCGTGGTCCGGCGGCGAAGTCTATGTCGGCGGCAGCGGCGGCACGCGCATCCAGAAGGCCCATGGCTTCGAGGACAGCACCGAGGACCTGTATACCTACCTGATGATGGCGGGTGGCCCGGGCGCCGACCCCGACCGGGTGCGCGTCTATGCCGAGAACGCCTCCGCCCACTTCGACTGGCTGGAGGCCCAGGGCGTGCCGTTCAAGGGCACCTACCTGCCGGGCAAGTGGATCGAGCCCACCACCGACGACACCCTGCTGTGGTCCGGCAGCGAGGCGGCCTGGCCGTTCAGCGCCAAGGCGAAGCCGGCACCGCGCGGCCATACCGCCCAGTTCGAGGGCTGGGGCGGCGGCAAGGTGCTGATGGAAAAGCTGTGCGCGCGCGCCGAGGCGCTTGGCGCCGTCGTGCATTGCAACAGCCGCGCGCTGAGCCTGATCGTGGATAAGGCGCACAGCGTGGCCGGCGTGATCGTGCGCATCGACGGGGAAGAAAAGTACGTTCGCGCACGCAAGGGCGTGGTGCTGTCTGCCGGTGGTTTCATCGTCAACCGCGAGATGGTGACGCGCTTCGCGCCTGAGGCACTGGCCTGCAGCGAACTCGTCTCGGGCGGCAACGACGACGGCTCGGGCATCCGCATGGGCATGGGCGCGGGCGGCGCTGCGATCCACATGGACCAGTTCTTCGCCACCATTCCCTTCTTCCCGCCCGAATCGCTGGTCAAGGGCATCTTCATCAACGCCCGCGGCGAGCGCTTCATCAACGAGGACGCCTATCACGGCCGCGTCGGCCACTACGTGCTGCGCCAGCCCGAGGGCAAGGCCTGGCTGCTGGTCGACAACGAGATCTTCGGCCGACCGGTGATCCAGCCCGACCTCAAGGTCGCCGCCGTCGGCGAAACCTGGGAAGAGGTGGAGCTGGAACTCGGCCTGCCAGCAGGCAGCCTCGTTCACACGGTAACGGAGTTCAACCGCCATGCCGCCGAGGGCCAGGACCCGCTGCTGCACAAGGCGGCGAACTGGCTGCGCCCGCTCACCGTCGCCCCCTTTGCCGCGATCAGTTACTGCAGCGAGGACATGAAGGCCCACGCCTTCACCATGGGCGGCCTGCACACCCTGCCCAGCGGCGAGGTGCTCGACGCCGACGGCCAGCCGATCGCCGGCCTCTACGCCGCCGGACGCACGGCCTGCGGCCTGCCGCGCTGGGGCGAAGGCTACAGCTCGGGGATGTCGCTCGGCGATTCCACCTTCTTCGGCCGCCAGGCCGGAGTGGCCGCTGCCCGGCGCTGAAGGCGGCGCACAACCACGACGCCAAAGAGAAAACGCCGCGATCCCCCAGCCGGGGGCGCGGCGTTTTTTCATTGCAGCAGGACTGTGAGCCCTGCCAGAAGCCGTCGCGTCGACGGCCTCCTGCCGCGTGTCGGGCTCAGGGCGTGACCTGCGCCTCCATCATCGCCAGGAAATGCTCGGAGTACGGCGGCAGCAGACCCCACTCGCGACGCGGATCGTAGGCCGGCGCCTTGTACACCGTGCGCGCATGGCTGAACTCGAGAAAGCCTTCGCGGCCGTGGTAGTGCCCCATGCCGGAATCGCCCACGCCACCGAAAGGCGCATCCTCCATCGCAGCGTGGAACATCGCCTCGTTGATCGTGACGCCACCCGACAGGGTGTGCTCGAGCACGCGTTGCTGCTCGGCCTCGTCCTCGCCGAAGTAGTACAACGCCAGCGGACGCGGACGGCTGTTGATGTCGGCGATCACCGCATCGATCGTGTCGTAGGGTTTCACCACCACCGCCGGACCGAAGATCTCCTCCTGCATGATCTTCGCGCCCTGCGGCGGATCGATGACGATGGAGAGCGGGCGCTGGCGCCCCTTCGCATCGGCTGCCGGCGGCGCCGGCGCACACTCCACGCGCGCGCCGGCCTGGACCGCATCGCTGAGGTAAGACTCGACGCGCGCCAGGTGGCGCTCGTTCACCACCGCCACCATGTCCGGATTCCCTGCCACGCTCGGGAACAGCTCGCCGAAGCTGCGCTTCAGGGCGACGATGAAATCCTCGAGTTGCTCACGCGCCACGTAGACGACGTCCGGATTCACACACAGCTGGCCGGCATTGGTGGCTTTGGCGACACCGATACGGAAGGCCGCAGTGGCAAGATCGGCGCTGCGGGCGACGATGGTGGGCGACTTGCCGCCCAGCTCCAGCGTAACTGGCACCAGGTTCTGCGCCGCATTGCGCATCACCGCCTTGCCCACCGGGGTGCTACCGGTGAACACGATGTGGTCGAAGGGCTGGGAGGTGAAGATTTCGCCCATGTCGGGGCCACCGGTGACGACGCCGACCTCGAGCGGATCGAACATATCCACCACTGCCTCGGCGACCACCTGCGCAGTGCGCGACACCACCTCCGAAGGCTTGAGGATGGCGCGATTGCCGGCGGCGAGCGCACTGGCGAGCGGGCTGAACAGGGTGAACAGCGGAGCGTTCCAGGTGCCGATGATGCCCACCGTGCCCTTGGGCTGGTACATCACCCAGGCCTGGGCGCCCATCTGGTCGTAGGGCGAAAACGGCGTGCGCGGCTCGCTCGCCATCCAGGGCTCGAAGTGGTCGCGGGCATACTTGAGCGAGGTCAGCGAACCCAGCACGTCATTCATCAGCGAGTAGCCCTTGGGGCGGCCACCGAAGTCTGCGTCCATCGCTTCGACCAGGGGCTTGTGGTACTTCACCAGCAGGTCGATCGCGGTCTGGATGCGGCGCTTGCGCTCGGCGGCGCCGACCGCGCCGGCGGCATTGAAGGCCTGGCGTTGTTGCTGGAGCAAGCCGGCGAGGCCTGCAGCGGTGGTGATGATCTCTTTGGTCACGACGAACGCTCCGGGATGAGACGCAGATTTGCGGGCTTTGAACAGGCTGCGACGTTAACCCGCAAACCCGGAAATTGCGTAGTCCGATCGGACGAGCGCGCAAGCCGGAACGGTCAAGAGCGCTAGTCCGTTGGGACGATGACCCGCGGGACCGCGAAAACCCATACTCCCGTTCATCCCATCTCCGGTCCTGCGAGACAGAACATGACGACGCAAACGGGCTTCGATCCCCAGGCATTCCGCGCGGCGCTCGGCACCTTCACCACCGGCGTCACCATCATCACGACCCGGGCTGGAGATGGCGAAGCCATCGGCATCACCGCCAACAGCTTCAACTCGGTCTCGCTCAATCCCCCGCTCGTGCTTTGGAGCCTGGCGAAAAACGCACGCAGCCTTGCCGCCTTCTCGAACGCCAAGCACTGGAACGTGCACGTGCTGTCGGCCGACCAGGAAGCCCTGTCGGGCCGCTTCGCGCGCCAGGGGGAGGACAAGTTTGCCGGCCTCGAGTTGGACGAAGGCATCAGCAAGGCCCCGCTGCTCACGGACTGCACCGCGCGTTTCCAGTGCCGGACCGCCTTCAGCTACGACGGTGGCGACCACGTGATCTTCGTCGGCGAGGTCCTGTCCTACGACCACAGCAACCGGCCGCCGCTGGTGTTCCAGAGCGGGCAGTACGCGCTCGCGGCGCGCAAGCCGCGCGAGGAGCTCCGCCTGGGCGCCACGCCACCACCCGAGTGCAGCTACACCGAGGACCTGCTCGGCTATCTGCTGGGCCGTGCGCACTACCAGATGCTGTATGCGCTGCGTCAGCTGCTGAGCACCCAGGCGCTGGACGAGCGCTCCTTCTTCATCCTCTCGGTGCTGTCCATCCGCGACCGCCTGACCCTGGACGAACTGAACGCCTTCATCGCCTATACCGGCATGCTGGCCACTGCCGAATCGATGGCCGCGCTTGAATCGCAGCGGCTCGTCGCCCTAGAAACCGACGACGGCGAGATGCGCTACGCCCTGACCGCCGACGGCCGCGAGGCATCGCTGCGCCAGATCGCGCTGGCCAAGGCGGTCGAAGAGGACGTCGCCGCCAAGCTCGGCACCGGCGACACCATGGCGCTGAAGCTTCTGCTCAAGCGCCTGATTTCCACCAGCGATCCTGGCATGCCCGACCTCTGGTCGACGCGCTGACGGCCACGACACACTCAACACAGAACGAACGCAAGGACGACTCATGCCCCTGATCGAACGCTTCCGCCTGGACAACCAGGTCGCCATCGTCACCGGAGGCGGCCGCGGAATCGGCCGCGCCATCGCCCTGAGCTACGCCGAAGCTGGCGCAGATGTGGTTTGCGCGGCGCGCACGCTGGCCAATGTGGAAGCCGTCGCGCAAGAGATCCGCGCCCTTGGCCGGCGCGCGCTCGCAGTGCAATGCGACGTCACCGACCTGCCGCAACTGGCAGGCGTGGTCGAGGCCGCGATGAACACGTTCGGCCGCATCACCCACCTGGTCAACAACGCCGGCGGCTCGGGGCCCAACGACCCGCTGAAGATGTCTGCAGAGAAATTCGAGGGAGTCTTCCGCTTCAACGTGAGCTCTGCCTACGAACTGACCCGTCTGTGCGTGCCGCACATGCGCGCGGCCGGCGGCGGCAACGTCGTCAATATCACCTCGGGTGCGGCGCGCTATGCCCAGCCCTATTTCAGCGCCTATGGCACCGCCAAGGCTGCACTGAGCCAGCTCACCCGCCTGCTGGCCCAGGACTTTGCGCCCGATGTACGCGTGAATGCGATCGCCCCCGGACCGATCATGACCGCCGCGCTCGACCGTGCCCTGCCCGCCAACATGCGCGAAGGCATGATCAAGAACACGCCGCTGAAGCGCCTGGGCGACGTCGAGGACATCGCCGCGGCGGCGCTCTACCTCGCGACACCGGCCTCAGCCTGGGTCACCGGCAAGATCATCGAGGTCGACGGCGGCGCCGAATCGAGCGTCTGGCCTGGCTGATCCCACTCGCGCCGTGGCGCACCCACGGCCTGCCTTTGCTGCTGGCGATCATGCAGGAATTCGGCGCCAGCGACACCTCTGACCGGCTGCCTTGTCGCTGATCGCGGATACGTATCCGCCACGACGACGCGCGTTCGATCGGCCTCCTTGCGGCCGCCCCAACCTTCGCCACCGTCACCGCCCTCAGCCTTGGGGCGTGGATGGTGGCCATCTGGGTATGGTGCACGCACTTCATCGCGGTCGGATCGCCCCCATTGCTGATCGGCACGCCGAGCGATCTCCACTTCCCGCATCTCCGTCACCCACATCACGGCATCGAGGCGTCGCGGCCTGCCCTGCTCCTCGGTTGCGCGACTTCATGGTGGCGATGATCCTGCTGCATTGCGCAGGAAAGCAGCTTCATGGCGGCGTCCCGGGAAGGGCATGAAATGATCGAGAAGCTCACGCAGCCCCGTTGAACCCTGGAGGCTGATGGACTGCCCGCGTGCCAGAAGGTGTGGGCACAGGAAGGACGCAAAAAAATGGGCCAGGCCCGTAAAGACCTAACCCATTGATGTATTTGGCGCGCCCGAGACGATTCGAACGTCCGACCCCTGCCTTCGGAGGGCAGTACTCTATCCAGCTGAGCTACGGGCGCGGGGACTTGGGCCGGGAAAGCACACCGACACAAGGCGCGTGAGGATATAACGCTTCGTCGGCAAAGTCCATGCCGCACTGCCACAATGGTTTTTCGCCGGCTATAATCGCGACTTTCGTCTTGCGCCATAACACAAGTCAAAGGACTCGAGCATGTCGAACCATCGCGCCCCGCGCGCCGCCCTGCGGCCTACCCGCTTCGCAATGCCTGTCGTCGCCATGGTCGCAGCCGCGCTGCTGGCCGGCTGTGGCAAGCAGAGCTCGACCGTCGACCCCGAGAAGACCGCCGAGCTGATCCAGCCGGTCGCTCGGGTCGAGCTGAAGGTGGTGAAAGTTGCCCCCGGCAGCCGCACCGGCGAGCAGATCGTCAAATCCGTCTGCGCCGGCTGCCACGATGCCGGCAGCCTGGGCTCGCCCAAGACCGGCGACGCCGCGGCCTGGGCGCCGCGCCTGGCGCTGGGCTTTGACGGCCTGACCAAGTCGGCCATCGCCGGCAAGAACCAGATGCCCCCGCGCGGCGGCCTCAGCGACCTGACCGACACCGAAGTGGCGCGTGCCGTGGCCTACCTCACCAACAAGGCGGGCGCGAAGTTCACCGAGCCGCCGGTCGAGCAGTAATCCGCCCGGTGCCGCCACGCGCGGCACCGCAATTGAAACGGCAGCCACCACGGCTGCCGTTTTTGTTTCGGCCCGCAGGCGCGGGCGGTCAGCCCTGCTTGTCGCGGTTCTCGAACATCGCCATCAGGTTGGCGATGCGCGCCTTGCCCTCTTCCTTGGACACCGGCGCGGCGGTGCGGCGGTCGTTCATCTTCACGTCCTCGCCCATCTCGGCGATGAAGCGGCTCGGCTCGCAGGGGCGGAACTCCTTGCCCGACTTGCGCCGCTCGCACCAGGTCACGTTCAGGCTGCGCTGGGCGCGGGTGATGCCGACGTACATCAGCCGGCGCTCTTCCTCGATCTTGTCCTCGTCGATGCTGCTCTGGTGCGGCAGCAGGCCTTCCTCGACGCCGATCAGGAACACGTGCGGAAACTCCAGGCCCTTTGAGGCATGCAAGGTAGCGAGCTGCACGCCGTCGAAGTCGGGGTCTTCCTTGTCGAGCATGGACATCAGCGCAATCGTCTGCGTCAGTTCGAGCAGGTTCTTGCCGTCCTCCTCGCCCTTGCGGCCCAGCCAGCCGACGAAGTCGCGCACGTTGCTCCACTTCGATTCCGCCTCGCGCGTGTCGCAGTGCTCGAACAGCCAGGCTTCGTAACCGATCGCTGCAAGCAGGTCTTCGAGCAGCTGCGCCGCCGGCTCGCGGGGCGCTCGGTACTGCAGGCGGTTGATGAAGCCGGCGAACTCCTGCACGCCGTGCAGCTGCTTGGCGTTCAGGTGCTGCGTCAGGCCTTCCTCGAACACCGCCGCGAACAGGCTGATGTGGCGCCGCCCGGCGTAGGCGCCAAGCGCTTCCAGCGTGGTCGGGCCGACCCCACGCCGCGGCGTGGTGATGGCGCGGATGAAGGCGAGATCGTCGTCCTCGTTGGCGAGCAGGCGCAGATAGGAAATGAGGTCGCGGATCTCGGCCTTGTCGAAGAAGCTCTGGCCGCCCGACATCACATAGGGAATGCGCTGGTTGCGCAGCTGCTGCTCGATGATGCGCGCCTGGTGATTGCCGCGGTACAGCACCGCGTAGTCCTTGAAGCGAGTGCGATGCTCGAACTTGTGCGCGTTGATTTTCGTCGCCACCCACTCGGCCTCGTGTTCGGCGTCGCGGCAGTTGGTGACGACGATCTGGTCGCCCACGCCGTGCTCGGACCACAGGCGCTTGTCGAACAGCTTCTCGTTGTTGGCGATGACGGTGTTGGCCGCCTCCAGGATGCGGCGCGACGAGCGGTAGTTCTGCTCGAGCTTGATCACCTTCAGCTTCGGGTAGTCGGTCTGCAGCAGCTTCAGGTTCTCGACATCGGCGCCGCGCCAGGCGTAGATCGCCTGGTCGTCGTCGCCCACCGCGGTGAAGGCGCCGCGCACGCCGGAGAGCTGCCTCAGCAGCCGGTACTGGGCGCGGTTGGTATCCTGATATTCATCGACGAGCAGGTAGCGCAGCTTGTTCTGCCAGCGCTCGCGCACCTCGGGATGCTCTTCGAACAGCCGCACCGGCAGCGCGATCAGGTCGTCGAAATCCACCGCCTGGTAGGCGCGCAACGTGCGCTCGTATTCCTTGTAGAGCTTGGCGGCGACCGAGGCGATCTCGTTGTCGGCCAGTTGCGCGGCCTCCTCGGGCGTGATCATCGCGTTCTTCCACGACGAGATCTGCCACTGCATCTGCTTGGCGATGCCCTTGTCGTTGTCACCGGCCACATCCGCCACAATCTGCACCGTGTCGGAGGCGTCGAGGATGGAGAACTGCGGCTTCAGCCCGCAATGCACCGCCTCCTGGCGCACGATGCGCACCCCCAGCGCGTGGAAGGTGCACACGGTGAGCCCGCCCGGCGCCCGCCCGCCCATGATGTGGGCAACACGCTCCTGCATCTCCTTGGCCGCCTTGTTGGTGAAGGTGATCGCGGCGATGTTGGCGGGGCTGATGCCGCACTCGTTGATCAGGTGCGCGATCTTGTGCGTGATGACCCGCGTCTTGCCGCTGCCGGCGCCGGCCAGCACCAGGCAGGGGCCGTCGAGATAGCGGATGGCTTCGCGCTGGGGCGCGTTGAGGAGGGCGGACATCGTTTCGGACACTGGCTGCAGCCTTCCGGGGAAGGCGGGGGGCAAGTGTACCCGAGGCCGGAATGCGCCGCGCGCCTTCCGGCCTCGATCGGGCAACGCACAGGGCTGCCGCACCGTGAAGGAGCGGGCCTGAACGCGACCAGACCTTCCGAGGCCGCGTCTCGGTTCCCGTTCCCGGTCGCGCTCAAGCGCGCTCCTACAGCGCGCCGAACACCTTCTTCGCCAGACTGCCGGCGGCCTCCATCGGGTTGCGGCGGATGGCCTTCTCTTCCTCGGCGATCATCAGGTAGAGGCCGTCGAGCGCCTTGCGTGTGACATAGCCTTCGATCTGCGCATCCTCGCCCTTCACCAGCCCGACGCCTGCCGCCTTGCTGGCCAGCGAGTTGTACTGGGTGGACACGGCGAGGCGATCGGTCTGCTGCTTCACCACCGGCAGGAAGCGCTTGGTGAGCTGAGATTGCGTCTTGCTGCGGAAGTACTGCGTTACCGAGTCGTCGCCACCAGTCAGGATGTTCTTCGCATCCTGCACCGACATGTCCTTTACCGCCGCCATCAGCAATGTCTTCGCCTCGGGCACCGCGGCTTCGGCAGCGTGGTTCATCGTCGTCACCAGTTGGTCCAGATCCTTGCCACGCCCGGCCATGCGCAGCAAGGGCTCGGCCTGCTCGAGCACACCGGGGAGCGGAATCTTCACCTTCGGGTTCTTCAGAAAGCCCCCGTCGCGCCCCAGCACCTCGACAGCGCGGCCGGCACCCTGGCTGAGTGCCTCCTTGAGTCCGCCGGCGGCGTCGGCATTGCTGAGGCTGGCAAGATCCACGGCCCAGGCGGGCGCGCAGATGACAAGGATGGCGAAAGCTCGCAGAATCGAGCGCATTGGAGTCTCCCGTAGGGTTGGAACACGAGGCATGAAGGAAACGACATTTGCAGCGGCGGCAGCCGTCATGCTCGGCGTGCGCGGCGCGTTTGTCTACCCGACGCGGGCCATCGCATGAAGCGCCGCACCAGCCTGGTCGCTCTCGCCGTCGCGCTCGCGCTGTGCGCGCCCATCGTTGCCCAAGCCCAGCGCGCCGGCAGCGTCGGCGGCTGCGACATCCGCCGCGGCACCCTGTGCACCAACCTGAACCTCAACGGCGCCGACCTCGCCGGCGTGAATCTGGCGAATTCGCAATTCACCCAGTCCGATTTATCGGGCGCGAACCTGTCCGGCGCCACCCTCAACGAAGCGAATTTCGCCAGCACCGAGCTGCGCGGCACCGACTTCAGCAAGGCCTCGATGGTGCGCATCAACCTGCGCGGCGCGCGGCTCAATGATGCGAAGCTGGCAGGTGCCAACCTCAGCAACGCCACGCTGCAGAACGCCGACCTCAGCACGGCCGATCTGTCCGCCGCCACGCTGGCCAACGCCGATTTCAGCAACGCCCGTCTCGAAGGTGCCAACCTGCAGGGCGCCGACCTGCAGCGCGCCAATCTGCGCGCCGCCAAGCTCAAGGGCGCGTCGCTCGCCGGCGCCAAGCTGCACGGCGCCAACTTCACCCGCGCCTCGCTGATCGACGCCGACCTCACCGGCGCCGACATCGATCAGGCGATCTTCCTGAATGCGCAGACGCAGGGATGCAAAGGCTGCCCGTGACGGCAGTGAACTGCGCCCGGGACGTTCGCGACGGGCGCAGAACTACTCCAGCGTGAACTCGAAGGTGCTGACCACGCGCAGGCGCTTGCCGATGGTGCGCGAAGTGTCGGCGTCGCTGCCGTCGTCGTCGAGGATGCGGATCGCGCCCTGGTTGGCGCTCTTGAGCGGGCCGAGGGTGGTGCCGGCGTCGGCGGCGAACTTCTTCGCCTGTTCGCGGGCGCTCAGCGTCGCCTCCTCGAGCAGCTTTGGCTTGATGTCGTTGAAGCCGCGCAGCTGGTAGCGCGGCCCGCCGCCTTCGTCGCCGCCGAGCTGGATGCCAGCCTCGATCAGCGGGTCGACCTTGTTCGAGGCCAGCGCCACCGCGTCGACACGGGCAGACTTCACCGTGACCTGGCCCAGGCCGTTGAAGCGCAGCGCCACGCGCTCGGAGCCGTATTCGCGCGCAAGCAGGTCCTGCACCTGCAGCGGGCGCGGCTCGATTTCGGCGTCGGTGAAACCCTGCCCGCGCAGGAAGGCGACGATGCGCTCGCGGTCGGCGGTAAGCGCCTGCTGCACGGCGGAGAACTCGTTCGCAGCGCGGCGGAAACTCAGCGTCCATACCGCGAAATCGCTCTTCACGTCGCGCTCGGCCAGCCCCTTCACGGTTACGGTGCGATCGGCGAGGCGGAAGCGCTCGATGCCCTTGCCGACCTGCACGCCGGCATAGGCGACGCCGGCGGCAAGGATGAGGGCTGGAACGAGGCCGATGCGCCCCTCGGCCATGGTCAGACCACGCCCGCGCCGTGCGCCTGCTGGTCGGCCCAGTAGCTCGAGCGCACCATCGGGCCGCAGGCGGCGTTCTTGAAGCCCATCTTCAGCGCTTCGGTCTCGAACATCTTGAAGGTGTCGGGATGCACGTAGCGCAGCACCGGCAGGTGGCCACCGGAGGGCTGCAGGTACTGGCCGATGGTGAGCATCTCGACGTTGTGCGCGCGCATGTCGCGCATGACTTCGAGAATTTCCTCGTCTGTCTCGCCGAGGCCGACCATCAGGCCGGACTTGGTCGGCACTTCGGGGTGGCGGGCCTTGAACTGCTTGAGCAGCTCCAGCGAATAGGCGTAGTCGGAACCCGGGCGGGCCTGCTTGTAGAGGCGCGGCACCGTCTCGAGGTTGTGGTTCATGACGTCGGGCGGCGCGGCATCGAAGATGTCGAGCGCGATCTCCATGCGGCCGCGGAAGTCGGGCACCAGCACTTCGATGGTGGTCTTGGGCGAGGCGGCGCGCGTCTCGCGGATGCAGTCGACGAAGTGCTGGGCGCCGCCGTCGCGCAGGTCGTCGCGGTCGACCGAGGTGATCACCACGTAGTTGAGGCGCATCGCGGCGATGGTCTTGGCGAGGTCTGCCGGCTCGTTGGCGTTGAGCGGCTCGGGGCGGCCATGGCCGACGTCGCAGAACGGACAGCGCCGGGTGCAGATGTCGCCCATGATCATGAAGGTGGCCGTGCCCTTGCCGAAGCACTCATGGATGTTGGGGCAGGAGGCTTCCTCGCACACGGTGTGCAGCTTGTGCTCGCGCAGCGTGGCCTTGATCTCGTTGAAGCGCTCGGCTTCCTGGCCTGCGCCGAGCTTGATGCGGATCCACTCGGGTTTGCGCAGGCGCTCGGCGGGGACGATCTTGATCGGGATGCGGGCGGTCTTGTCGGCGCCGCGCTGCTTGCGAGTTGGGGTTTCCATGGTCGCTGTTCTCTATGGGTTCCGGGTCGGGAAACGGGAAGGCGGTGGCGGATTATGATCCGCGCTCGATGGATTCGACAGCCCCTACAGCCGTATCCGCCTGCTCGGCGCAGGTTTGCAAGGGTGGCAGCAGCCGCTGCAGGTGGCCCAACAGGCGTTCGCCGGCGCCGGCCACCGTCTCGGCGACACCGAAATCCTTCATCTGTATCGTGCGCAGGCCTTCGTAGCCGCAGGGGTTGATCCAGTTGAAGGGGGTGAGGTCCATGTCCACGTTGAGGCTCAGGCCGTGATAGCTGCAGTGGTTCTTCACCCGCAGCCCGAGCGCGGCGATCTTGTCGCCGCCGATATACACGCCGGGCGCGCCGTCCTTGCGCTCGGCCGACAGGCCGTAGTCGGCCAGCGTATCGATGACCGCCTGCTCCATCAGGTTCACCAGCTCGCGCACTTTCAGGCGGCGGCGCGGCAGGTCGATCAGCAGATAGGCGACGAGCTGTCCGGGGCCGTGGTAGGTGATCTGGCCGCCGCGGTCGATGTGCACCAGCGGGATGGCGGCCGGGTTCTGCAGCAGGTGTTCGGGGCGGCCGGCCTGGCCCAGCGTGTAGGTCGGGGGATGTTCGAGCAGCCAGACCTCGTCGGGAGTGGAGGCATCCCGCTGCGCGGTGAAGGCGCGCATCGCCTCGAGCGCCGGTTCGTAATCGACTCGGCCGAGGCGCTTGACGATCACAGCACCACCTTCACCATGGGATGCGAGGTCAGCGCACGATACAGATTGTCGACCTGATCCTGCGACACCGCGCGGAAGGTGCAGGTGATGGCGAGGTAGTTGCCCTTGCTCGAAGGCCGCATCTCCATCGTCGCGGCGTCGAAGTCGGGCGCATGCAGCAGCACCACATCCAGCACCGCCTGGGCGAAGCCGTCTGCGCGAGCGCCCATGATCTTGATCGGAAACTCGCAGGGAAACTCGAGCAGGGTCTGGCGGGTTGGGGATTCAGCCACTTCGCATCACCGTATCTTTGAATTCCTGGTACCAGGCATAGAGCTGGCGTCCCACCGGCCCGGGCCGGCCGGTGCCCACCGGGCGGCCGTCGAGCGCGGTGATCGGCAGCACCTCCTTGGGCGAGGAGCACATCAGCAGTTCGTCGGCGCTTCGCACCTCGGCCTCGAGGATCTCGCGCACTTCGTGGGGCAGGCCGTGACGGGCGGCGAGCTCGAGTATCACGTCATAGGTGATGCCGGGCAGCATCAGGTGGCTGTTGGGCGGCACGCGCAGCACGCCGTCCTTGACCACGAAGATGCTGGAAGCGGCGCCCTCGGTGAGAAAACCGTCGCGGAACAGCACGGTCTCGGTGCAGCCCTGGTCCACCGCGAGCTGGCGCAACAGGCAGTTGGCCAGCAGCGACACCGTCTTGAGGTCGCAGCGCAGCCAGCGGAAATCGGCCGAGCTGACCGCGCCGACACCGGTCTCGCGCTCCTGCGCCGAGGGCGTCACCAGCGGCTCGCTCATCAGGAACACGGTGGGCGCCACCGCGGGATTGGGGAAGGCCTGGTTGCGGCGGGAGTCGGTGCCGCGGCTGACGTGCAGATACACGCCCTGGTCGGCCGGCTCGTTGCGGGCGACAACCTCGACCACCTTGGCCGACCATTCATCGACAGCATGTGGATTGGGCAAGCGCATCGCCGCCAGCGTGCGTTCGAGCCGGCGCAGGTGCTCGGCAAGCCGGAAAGGCTTGCGCGAGTACACCGGGATCACTTCGTAGGCGCCGTCGCCGAACAGGAAGCTGCGGTCCATCGGCGACACCCGCGCCTCGGCGAGCGGCAGGTAGTCTCCGTTCAGGTAGCAGATGCTCATGCGGCGCGCTCCGGGGTTGGCCGCCTCAGGCCACGGCAGCCGGGCGGGCGATCAAAGGCTCTTGAACCACATCACGATGGCGTCCCACAGGCGGCCGAAGAAGCCGGCCACCGGCACGTCCTGCAGGGCGACGACAGGATATTCGCCCAGCGGCTTGCCGTCGAGGCTGAGCTTCAGGGTGCCGATCTGCTGGCCCTTCTGCAGCGGCGCGACGAGCGGCTGCTGGCTCTCGAGCGTGGGCTGGACCTTGTCGCCCATGCCCTTGGGCAGCGACAGCATGAAATCGGACGTGAAGCCGGCGCCGACTTGATTGGCCTGCCCCTTCCACACGCGGAACTGCGACAGCGCCTCGTCGGCGGCATACAGCTTCACCGTGTCGTAGAACTGGAAGCCGTAGTTCAGCAGCTTCAGCGATTCCTGCGCACGCACGGTGTCCGAACCGGCGCCGAGCACGACCGAGATCAGGCGACGCTGGCCGCGCAGCGCCGACGACACCAGGCAATAGCCGGCCGCGGCGGTGTGGCCGGTCTTCATGCCGTCGACGGTGGCGTCCAGATACAGCAGGCGGTTGCGGTTGGGCTGGGTGATGCCGTTGTAGGTGTATTCCTTCATGGAATACAGGTTGGCGTAATACTCCGGGAAGTCGCGGATGATGGCCGAGGCCAGCGTGGCGAGGTCGCGCGCGGTGGTGTAGAGCTGCGGGTCGGGCAGACCGGTGGAGTTGGTGAAGTTGGTGTTCTTCAGGCCAAGGCGCTTGGCCTCGTTGTTCATCAGCGCGGCGAAGGCTTCCTCGCTGCCGGCGATGACTTCGGCGAGCGCGACGCAGGCGTCGTTGCCCGACTGCACGATCACGCCGCGAATCAGTTCCTGCACGGTCACCGGCTTGAGCGGCTCGATGAACATGCGCGAGCCTTCCATGCGCCAGGCCTTCTCGGACACCGGCACGACCTGCTCCGGCGTGATCGTGCCCGCCTTCAGCGCGGAAAAGGTCAGGTAGGCGGTCATCAGCTTGGTCAGCGACGCCGGTTCGATGCGGGCGTCTTCGTCCTTCTGCGCCAGCACCTGGCCGGTGGCGTTATCGACGAGCACCCAGGCCTTGGCGGCCAGAACCGGCGCGGGCACCTGCTGGGCGAAGGCGGCGAGGGAAAACAGCGAGATCAGAAAGGCAAGTACGAGACGCATGGGAAAACCTGGGAAGGGTGAGGCACAGCCAAGGAGCGGCACTGCAGGGAAGCGCCGGATTATAGGACGCCCGCGGGAGGGGCAAGCCGGGATGAAAGGCTTTGTTTCATCCCGCGCCCGGCCATGATAACAACGGGATGGTGCATTGCAACAAGCAACATGGATCAACGCACGACCACGAAGGGCTTGAGCTTGAGCTTCGTCCCCATGCTCGCGGCGGCGGCCTTGGCCTCCTCGACCGTGTCGTAGGGTCCGGCGTGCAGGTGAAAGCGATCGCCGCTCGGGATGAGTTCGATGCGATCGGCGAAGGCCGATGCCTCCTGATGCACCGAGGCGTGGAAGCTTTCGGCATTGACCCGCGAGGTGAAGGCGCCAAGCTGCAGATAAATGCCGCCGCCGCTCGCCGAGGGCAGCGGCGGCGCGAGATTGGCCACCGCCTCGGGCTTGCGCTGCGCCGCCACGGGCGGACCGGCACGGCCCCTGATCGGTGGCACCGGCCTTTCCGCGACCACGAGCGGCACCTCGTCGGTGAGGATCTGTTCCACCTCCACCTCGGCGCTGCCGGCGTTGACGTAGCCCAGCTTGTACGCCGCCGTGTACGACAGGTCGATGACCCTGCCCTTGTGGAAGGGACCACGGTCGTTGATGCGCACCACCACCGAACGGCCATTGCTCAGGTGAGTGACGCGCGCGTAGCTTGGAATCGGCAGCGTCGGGTGCGCCGCCGTCATCGCATACATGTCGTAGGGCTCGCCGCTCGAGGTGGATTTGCCGTGAAACTGCCGGCCGTACCAGCTTGCCCGCCCCTGCTCGCGCCACGGCGCGATGCGCGTCGCCGGAACGTAGCTCTGGCCGAGCACGTTGTAGGGCCGGTTGGCGAAACGGTGCAGCGGTTCGGGGCGCGGCTCGGGGTCGGGGATGTCAGCCAGGTTGCCCGGGATGTCGTCGCCCGGGCCGTCGTTCTGGTAGTAGCCGCCACCGCGCCGCGCCGCGGATGCAGGGGTCGCGGGCGTGGTCGGCAGGCCCGGGAGCTGCAGGCGGGCATCGGCACCGCCTTCGGGCCTGGTCGCGGTGGTGCCGCAGGCCGACAGCACCCCGCCCACCGCCACTGCGACGACGCCTGAGCGCCACGCGCCCCACCACGGCTGCGACTGGCCGGAGCGCTGCGGCAGCGAGAACGAGGGGGACGCTGGCGGTTTCATGGAGATGACGGACGCTCAGGTTTTCTTGTCCAGCCGGCTGCGCTGGATGCTCATCAGGATACCGACTCCGAGACAGAGCGTGACGAGCGCAGTTCCCCCGTAGCTGATGAAAGGCAGGGGCACCCCCACCACCGGCAGGATACCGCTGACCATGCCCATGTTCACGAAAGCATAGGTGAAGAAGATCATCGTGATGGCCCCGGCCAGCAGCCGGGTGCCCAGGGTGGGCGCGAACAGGGCGATGGTGAAGCCGCGCGTCAGCAGCAGCAGATAGGTGGCCAGCAGCACCAGCGTACCGATGAGACCGAACTCCTCGGACAGCACGGCGAAGATGAAATCGGTGTGGCGCTCGGGGAGAAAGGACAGATGCGTCTGGGTCCCGTTCTGCCACCCCTTGCCCATGACACCGCCAGAGCCGATCGCGATCGTCGATTGGATGATGTGGAAGCCCTTGCCGAGCGGATCCTGGGTGGGGTCGAGCAGCGTGCACACGCGGTGCTTCTGGTACTCGCGCAGCACCTTCCAGTCCACATCCGGCTGGCACAGGGTGTCGCCGAAAGCGACGATGGAGCCGATGCCGACGATGCCCACCAACGCCACCGGCACGATGAGCTTCCAGCTCAGCCCAGCGAAGAAGATCACGTAGAAACCGGCCGCCGTCACCAGCAGCGACGTGCCGAGGTCGGGCTGGACAAGGATCAGCCCGACCGGCACCACCAGCATCAGACCGGCAATGAGAAACTCGCGCAGGCCGACATGCCCCTCGCGCTGCTGGAAGTACCACGCGAGCATCATCGGCATCGCAATCTTCATCAGCTCCGAGGGCTGGATGCGGGTAATGCCGATGTCCAGCCAGCGGCGCGCGCCCTTCGAAATCTCGCCGAACAGATCGACCCCGACGAGCAGGACGGTGCCGAGCAGGTACAAGGGCAGCGCGAGGCCGAGCAGGCGCTGGCTGGGGATGGCCGCGATCACCCACATTGCCATCAGCGCCAGCGCGCCGTGCATGAGCTGAGAGTCCATGCGCTCGGGCGATGCACTGCCCATGATCACCACAGCGTAACCCATGAGCGTCAGCAGCACGAGGAGCAGGACCGGATCGAGCGCACGCAGCAGGCGGCGCACGATGTCGAGCAATTGGACGCGGTAATCGCTCATTCCTCGCTCTCCACGGCCTCGGCGTCCTCATCGGCCGGATGCGCCGGCAGGCTCTTGAGCAGGTGGTAGTCGATCACCTGGCGCGCGATCGGCGCCGCCGACTGCGCGCCGAAACCGCCGTTCTCGACCAGCACGGCGAGTGCGATCTTGGGTTTGTCGGCCGGAGCATAGGCGATGAACCAGGAGTGGTCGCGCAAGCGCTCGGCCACCCGGCCTTCCACATAGCGCCCGCCCTTCAGCGAGAACACCTGCGCGGTGCCGGTCTTGCCGCCCACTTCGTAGGCCGCGCCGCGGAACGCGCGCGCGCCGGTACCCGACTTGTTCACATCCACCATCGCCGCGCGCACCGCGGCCATGTGCGCGGGGTTGAGGGCAATCTGCCGCAGCGGCTCAGGCTCGACCACCCTCTTCGTACCGCGCGCATCGACCACATTGCGCACGATGTGCGGGCGGAACAGCTTGCCGTCATTGACCAGCGCGGCGAGCGCGTTGGCCAGTTGCACCGGCGTGTAGGCGTTGTAGCCCTGGCCGATGCCGACCGAGATCGTCTCGCCGCCATACCACCGTTGCAGTTCGGGCTTGCGGAAGCGCTTCTTCTTCCATTCGGGCGAGGGCAGCACGCCCTCGGCCTCGCCGGGCAGATCGATGCCGGTGCGCGATCCGAAACCGAAGGGCGCCATGAAGCCGGCGATGGCATCGATGCCAAGGTCGTTGGCGAGCTGGTAGTAGAAAGTGTTGCACGACACCACGATGGACTTGTGGATGTCCACCATGCCGTGGCCGCCGATCTTGTCGTCCATGAAGCGGTGGCCGCCGAAGTTGAAGTAGCCCGGATCGGCCATCGCGTAGCCGAGGTGGCGCTTGCCGGTGGTGAGCCCCGCCATCGCCATGAAGGGCTTGAACGTGGAGCCCGGCGGATACGCCGAGTAGATGGCGCGGTTGAGCAACGGGTGGTCGGGCGAGTCGTTGAGCTCCTTCCAGTCCTGCGCCGAGATGCCGTCGACGAACAGGTTGGGGTCGAACGTGGGCGTGGACACCAGCGCCAGCACGCCGCCCGTCTCGGGCTCGATCGCCACCAGCGCGCCGCGGCGCTTGCCGAAGGCCGTCTCGGCCACCTTCTGCAGTTCGATGTCCAGCGTCAGCTCGAGATCATTGCCGGGCACCGCGGGCGAGCGCGACAGGGCACGCACTGCGCGCCCGCCGGCATTGACCTCGACCTGCTCGAAACCGGTCTGGCCGTGCAGTTCGACCTCGTAGGACTGCTCCAGTCCCGACTTGCCGATGTATTCCGAGCCGCGATAGTTGGCGGTGTCGCCACGCTCCTCGATGCGCTCCTCGTCGCGGGTGTTGATGCGGCCGATGTAGCCGATGATGTGCGACGCGGTCGCGCCCAGCGGATAGTCGCGGAACAGCCGCGCCTGCACTTCGACGCCGCGGAAGCGGTAGCGCTGGGCGATGAAGCGCGCCACCTCGTCCTCGGTGAGTCGGGTGCGGATCGGCACGCTGTCGAAATTGCGGCTCTCGTCGAGGATCTTGCGGAAGCGGCGGCGGTCGCGCGGCTCGATGGTGACGATCTCGGACAGGGCGTTGATGGTGGCCTCGAGGTCGTCGACGCGCGAAGGGGTGATCTCCAGCGTGTAGGCGGCGTAGTTGCGCGCCAGCACCACGCCGTTGCGGTCGACGATGGTGCCGCGTTTGGGCACCGTGGGCAGCAGGGCGATGCGGTTGTCTTCGGCGCGGGTCAGGTAATAGTCGTGCCGCTTCACCTGCAGGTAGTAGAAGCGCGACGCGAGCAGGGCGAAGCACACCAGCGCGAACAGCGCGGCCACCACCACGCGGCGGCGAAAACGCGCGTTGTCCTGATCGGGGGAGCGAAACTCGGCCATCGCCTGCGGGGCTCAGATCGGCCGGTTGTCGTCGCGGTCTACCGGCTGGTACTGCGGCAGCAGCAGCAGGTAGGTCAGCGGCACCCACAGCAGCAGGCCGCTGAAGCTCGACAGGAAGTACAGCCAGCCGGGGAATTCGGCACCCGCGATCATGCGCACTACCACCATCAGCACCTGCGACACCAGCAGCATCGGCAGCACGTGCAGCGCCTGCTCCAGCGGCGGGAACCACATCAGCCGGCGCGCAAGTCCATTGGCCAGGTAGGCGAGCACGACGTAGGCCAGCGCGTGCTGGCCGAGCGCCGCGCCCAGGCCGATGTCGACCAGCAGGCCAAACACGAAGCCCGCGCCCATGCCGATGCGCAGCGGCTCGCGGATGCACCAGAAGGCGAGCACCAGCGCCACCCAATCGGGCACTCCGGGCGTGCGCCCGGTCGGGATGTATTCCAGCGCGAGGGCGAAGATCAGGCTGAAGTAGACGAACCAGCGCTTGACCGGCAGCAGGATGCGACTGGATCGATTGGTCGGCTGCATGGCTCAGCGCCTCTTCGCTTTCGGTTCCGGCACGGGCTCGGGCTGCGGCATGGGCAGTGGCGCCTCGACGCGGCCCAGCACCAGCACCTGCGTGCTGCGCTCGACACCGGCGAGCGGCACACACACGATTGCGGCAAAGGCGTCCGCCTCGCGATCGACCGTGCGCACCTCGGCCACCGGCAGGCCGGGCACGAACACACCGTCGAGGCCCGAGGTGACGAGACGGTCGCCGGGCTGGATGTCGGCCGTCCCGATCACGAAGCGCAGCTCGAGGCGGCCGTGACCGGCGCCGAACAGCACGCCGCGCAGGCCGTTGCGCTCCACCTGGACCGGAATCGCCTGGTTGCGGTCGGTCAGCAGCGTGACTTCGGACTGCACCGGATACACCCGGGTGACCTGTCCGATCACGCCACTGGCATCGACTACCGCCAGGCCCGGCTCGATGCCCTGCTGCGCACCGCGGTCGAGGATGACCTTGCGCGCGAAAGGATCGGGGGCGTTGTACAGGATGTCGGCGGCGATGCTGCGGGCATGCACCCGCCTGGACATCTCGAGCAGGCCGCGCAGCTGCGCGTTCTCCTGTTCGAGCAGTTCGAAACGCAGCAGCCGTTCGCCCGAACCAAGCTGCTGGCGGCGCAGCTCGGCGTTGTCGAGCTGCACTTCGACCAGCGTGGCGAAATACACCGAGGCATTGCGCACGAAGTCGGCCGGCGTCGCCGCGGCCATCTGCAGCGGATAGGTCACCACCGACAGGGCGTGCCGGAACATCTCCAGGTAGCGGAAACGCAGGTCCGATACCAGCAGCGCGAGGCAGACGCAGACGAACATCAGCAGCCGCATCAGCGGCGCCGGTCCGCGCCGGAAGATCGGGGGCGGCTTGTGGCCGACGAGGGACATCGGAAGGATCCGGAATCAGCGTCGCCGTCTGGGCCGGCGACGGGCGATCAGTCCGAGGTGAAGATGGAGGCGAGCTTGTCCATCTTGTCGAGCGCCATGCCGCAGCCACGCGCAACGCAGGTCAGCGGCTGCTCGGCCACGATCACCGGCAGGCCGGTCTCTTCCATCAGCAGGCGGTCGAGATCGCGCAGCAGCGCGCCGCCGCCGGTGAGCACCATGCCGCGGTCGGCAATGTCGGCGCCGAGTTCGGGCGGCGTCTGCTCGAGCGCGATCTTGACCGCGGAGACGATCTGGTTCAGCGGCTCGGACAGCGCCTCGAGGATCTCGTTGGACGAAATCGTGAAGCTGCGCGGAATGCCTTCGGCCAGGTTGCGGCCCTTGACTTCCATCTCGCGCACTTCGGAGCCCGGGAAGGCGGAGCCGATTGCCTTCTTGATGTTCTCGGCGGTGGTGTCGCCGATCAGCATGCCGTAGTTGCGGCGGATGTAATTGACGATGGCGTCGTCGAACTTGTCGCCGCCGACGCGCACGCTGCCGGCATAGACCATGCCGCCGAGCGCGATCACGCCCACCTCGGTGGTGCCGCCGCCGATATCGACGACCATCGAGCCGACCGCGTCGGACACCGGCAAGCCGGCACCGATCGCTGCCGCCATCGGCTCCTCGATCAGGAACACCTGCGAGGCGCCCGCCGCCAGCGCGGCGTCGCGGATCGCGCGGCGCTCGACCTGAGTGGAGCCGCAGGGCACGCAGATGATGATGCGCGGGCTGGGCGACAGCAGGCGCGAGTCGTGCACCTTCTTGATGAACTGCTTGATCATCTGCTCGGTAACGACGAAGTCGGCGATCACGCCGTCCTTCATCGGACGGATGGCGGTGATGTTGCCCGGCGTCTTGCCCAGCATCATCTTGGCCTCGCGGCCCACTGCCTGGATGGTGCGCTTGGCGTTGGGCCCGCCTTCGGTGCGGATCGCCACCACCGAGGGTTCATCGAGCACGATGCCCTTGTTGCGCACGTAGATCAGGGTGTTGGCAGTGCCGAGGTCGATCGCGAGATCGTTGGAGAAATAGGAGCGCAGGAAACCGAACATGAGCCTTCCGAAACCGATGAGGAGTATGTGCCGCATCCGGGCCGGCAACTGCAGCCTGGCGCGCGGGAATGCAAGGCGGCCCCGAACGGGGCAAAGCGATTATGATAACCTACAAACCTTTGTAGACTCAGCAGGTTTTGTTACCTCATGTCGCTGTCCACTGAACAGGTCGGGCACCTCGCCCGCCTCGCCCGCCTCGCCCTCACAGACGCCGGAATCGAAGCAACCCGCGCCAAGCTCGACGACATCTTCGGCCTCATCGAACAGATGCAGGCGGTAGACACGAAGGGCGTGGAGCCGATGAGCCATCCGCAGGAGCTCGCCACCCGCCTGCGCGCCGATGCCGTCACCGAAGCCGACCGCCGCGACGCCTTCCAGCGCATCGCCCCGCAGACCGAGGCCGGGCTCTACCTGGTTCCCAAAGTCATCGAATGAAGCCTTGCGGGCGCTGCGCCTTCAGTCGCGACGCCCTCCGAAGCCGCCCCCATTGCCGCCGACACCATGATCAATGCCTCCCTCGTGGAACTGCGCCGCGCGCTCGACGCCAGGCAGATTTCCAGCGTCGAACTCGCCACGCTGTTCCTGGACCGCATCGCCGCGCTGAACCCTCAGCTCAACGCCTTCATCACCGTCGACCGCGACGGCGCGCTCACGGCCGCGCGTGACGCCGACGCACGTATCGCCGCCGGCCAGGCCGGCGCCCTGACCGGCATCCCGCTGGCGCACAAGGACCTGTTCTGCACCGAAGGCGTGCTCACCACCTGCGCCTCGAAGATGCTCGCCAACTTCGTCAGCCCCTACGACGCCCACGTCGTCAGCCTGCTCAAGGCGGCCGGCGCGGTCAGCCTGGGCAAGACCAACATGGACGAGTTCGCGATGGGCTCGTCGAACGAAAGCTCCTTCTACGGCCCCTCGAAGAACCCGTGGGACCCCAGCCGCGTGCCCGGCGGCTCGTCCGGCGGCTCGGCCGCGGCAGTGGCTGCGCGTCTGACGCCGATCGCCACCGGCTCCGACACCGGCGGCTCGGTACGCCAGCCCGCCGCGTTCTGCGGCATCACCGGCATCAAGCCGAGCTACGGCCTCGTCAGCCGCTACGGCATGGTCGCTTTCGCCTCCTCGCTCGACCAGGGCGGCGCCTTCGGCGCCTCGGCCGAGGACTGCGCGCTGCTGCTGGGCGCCATGACCGGCTTCGACGAGCGCGACTCCACCAGCCTGGAGCGCCCGGTCGAGGACTACGCTGCCGCGCTCGCCGCCCCCGCCAGCGCAAAGCCCCTCGAAGGCCTGCGCATCGGCCTGCCGCGCGAGTTCTTCGGCGAAGGCATGGCCGACGAGGTGCGGGCCGCGGTCGAGGCCGCGCTCGAGCAGTACCGCGCGCTCGGCGCCACCACGGTCGAGGTCAGCCTGCCGAACGCGAAGCTGGCCATCCCCGCCTACTACGTGATCGCGCCAGCCGAGTGCTCGAGCAACCTCAGCCGCTTCGACGGCGTGCGCTACGGCCATCGCGCCGCCGAATACGGCGACCTCGCCGACATGTACAGCAGGAGCCGGGCGGAAGGCTTCGGCGACGAGGTGAAGCGACGCATCCTGGTGGGCACCTATGTGCTGTCGCACGGCTACTACGATGCCTACTACCTGCAGGCGCAGCGCCTGCGCCGGCTGATCGCGCAGGATTTCCAGGCGGCGCTGGCGCAGTGCGACGTGATCGCCGGCCCGACCACGCCCACCACCGCCTGGGCGCTGGGCGCGATGGCCGACGATCCGGTGCAGATGTACCTGTCCGATATCTACACGATCGCGGTCAACCTCGCCGGCCTGCCTGGGCTGTCGCATCCTTGCGGCTTTGGCGCCGGCTCGCTGCCAATCGGCCTGCAGCTGGTGGGCGACTATTTCAGCGAGAGCCGGCTGATGAACACCGCGCACCGCTTCCAGCAAGCGACCGACTGGCACCAGCGCCGGCCGGCGTGCGCGCAATGAAGCGGACCTCGGCGCGCTGGCCGGGCGGGCTGGCGGCGATCGCGGCAGCCCTGCTTGCCGGCGCCTGCGCCACGCCCGCCCTTGTCCCGGACGGCGGCACCGAGGCCTCGCGTCCGGGCGGAAGGCTGAAGCCGATGCCGATCCGCCCGCTCAACATGAAGACGGACTGCCACTTCACCGACGAAGCCGGCTACGGCGCGAGCACGATGTTCGATGTCAGCTACGCCGAGGTGAAGTACTTCTCGGCCACGGTGAATATCCCGAACCGCGGCAGCTGCCGCTTCGACGGCGAGTTCGCGCAGGTCAAGCGCACGCCGCACGTCGAGTTGCGCGCGCGCGACGGCTGCACCGTCAGCCTGTGGGAACAGGGCGAGCAGGTGACGGTCGCCTTCAACAACTGCGCCAGCCGCTGCACGCGCGGCGCCTTCGACTACGTGTGGCCGATCATCGTCGATCGCCGCAACGGCCAGTGCCACTGAAAGCGGCCACTGACCACCACCCGGAATTTGATGCGCGGACGCCACCGGGCGCCCGCAGGCAGGAACGGAAACGACCATGAGCAGAACCGATTGGGAAGTCGTCATCGGGCTGGAAGTGCATGCCCAGCTCAACACCGCCAGCAAGATCTTCTCCGGCGCCAGCACCGCCTTCGGCGCGGCGCCCAATGTGCAGGCCAGCGCGGTGGACATCGCCCTGCCCGGCGTGCTGCCGGTGCTCAACCGCGGCGCGGTGGAGCGCGCGATCCGCTTCGGCCTCGCGATCGGCGCGCATGTGGCGCCGACCAGCGTGTTCGCGCGCAAGAACTACTTCTACCCCGACCTGCCCAAGGGCTACCAGATCAGCCAGATGGACCTGCCGGTGGTGGTGGGTGGCGAGATCACGATCCGCGTCGGCGAAGGTGAGGCCGCCTACGAAAAGACGGTGCGACTGACCCGCGCCCACCTCGAAGAAGACGCGGGAAAAAGCCTGCACGAGGACTTCCACGGCATGACCGGCATCGACCTCAACCGCGCCGGCACGCCGCTGCTCGAGATCGTGTCCGAACCCGACATGCGCTCCTCTGCCGAAGCCGTCGCCTATGCCCGCGCCCTGCACGCCCTGGTGCGCTGGATCGACATCTGCGACGGCAACATGCAGGAAGGCTCGTTCCGCTGCGACGCCAACGTGTCGGTGCGCAAGAAGGGCGCCGCCGCATTCGGCACCCGGCGCGAGATCAAGAACCTGAACTCCTTCCGCTTCCTGCAGCAGGCGATCGACTACGAAGTGCAGTGGCAGATCGACACCCTCGAGGACGGCGGCACCATCCAGCAGGCCACCGTGCTGTTCGACCCCGACAGCGGCGAAACGCGCATGATGCGCAGCAAGGAAGACGCGCACGACTACCGCTACTTCCCCGACCCCGACCTGCTGCCGCTGGCGATTTCGGACGAGTGGAAGGCGCGCGTCAAAGAGGAGATGTTCGATCAAATTGGACTTCTCCCCGAGGACTGGCGGAAGAAGTTTGTCGATCAATACGGCCTCAGCCGGCAGGACGCAATCGCGCTAACTCCATTCCCACGTGCCCCGATTGTGTTCGAGGACGCAGCACTCGCCGCAGCAAGAGAGGGAGAGTCCGTCACTGACGTTGCAAAGGTCGCCGCCAATTGGGTCATAAACGAATACCTCCCTCGCTGGAATGCCAGCGCCGAACGGCACCCCGACATTGCGATTCCGGAAGGCGTCCATGGCAGCATCGTCGGTTACTTGATTCGCCTGGTCCGTGAAAATGTCATCAACAACAAGACGGCCAAAGATCTCTTTGACGAGTTCTGGCAACGGGCAGAAGCAAAATTCTTTGATAGTCATGGCGGCACTGAGCATGATGTGGATCGCCTAATCGAAGAACGCGGCCTGAAGCAGGTCACCGACAGCGGCGCCATCGAGGCCATCATCGACGAGGTACTGGCGGCCAACCCGAAGTCGGTGGAAGAGTTCCGCGCCGGCAAGGAAAAGGCTTTCAACGCGCTGGTCGGCCAGGCGATGAAGGCGAGCAAGGGCAAGGCCAACCCTGCCCAGGTGAATGAGCTGCTGAGGAAGAAGCTCACCGGCTGAACGTTTGGCAGGAGACGAACCGATGTGCCAGCTCCTCGGCATGAACTGCAACGTGCCGACCGACATCTGCTTCTCGTTCGCGGGCTTTCGCGCGCGCGGCGGGCTGACCGACCACCACCGTGACGGCTGGGGCATCGCCTTCTTCGAGGGCGCCGGTGCGCGCGTGTTCCTCGACCCCTGCGCCAGCGCGGCCTCGCCGGTCGCCGAGCTGGTGCGCAGCTACCCGATCCGCTCGCTCAACGTCATCGCCCACATCCGCAAAGCCACCCAGGGCGAAGTCAGGCTGGAGAACACCCACCCCTTCCAGCGCGAGCTGTGGGGCCGCTACTGGATCTTCGCCCACAACGGCAACCTGCTCGACTACCGGCCGGCGCTGTCCGGCCGCTTCCTGCCGGTGGGCAGCACCGATTCCGAGCGCGCCTTCTGCCACATCCTCGACGCGCTGGCACAGCGCTTCCCCGACGGTCCTCCGGTCCCCGAAGCCCTGCACCAGGCGCTGCGGCAACTGGCGATCGAGATCGGCCGCCACGGCGAATTCAACTTTTTGCTCTCCGACGGCAAGCGGCTGTTCGCGCACTGCTCGTCGCGGCTGTGCTACGTCGTGCGCAAGGCGCCGTTTCCGGTCGCGCATCTGGCCGACGAGGACGTGTCGGTGGATTTCAGCGAGGTGACCACGCCGACCGACCGCGTCGCCATCGTCGTCACCACGCCGCTCACCGACAACGAGACCTGGCAGCAGATTGCGCCCGGCACCCTGCTCGCGTTCCACGATGGCGAGCCCGAGGCGCTGGGCGAAACGGGGACGGTCGCAGCCACGGTGCACGGTGCCGGAGCGGGCGCGCAAATATCGCACCAGCCCGAGGGACGGGCGCGCTAGAGTTATGGTCTGATCATTTTCTACCGCATTCGCGCACGCCCATGGATTGTCCCCTGTGCTCCCCGCCCGCAGGCACCCACAGCGAGATCGTGATCCGCGAGGACGGGCGGTGCCGCGTCATCCGCGTCGCAGACCCGGCGTACCCGGGATTCTGCCGCGTGATCTGGAGCACCCATGTCGCCGAGATGACCGACCTCACGGCGGATGATCGCCGCCACCTGATGGACGTCGTGCTGGCGACCGAGCAGGCGCTGCGCGTGCTGATGCAGCCGGACAAGGTCAACCTGGCGAGCTTCGGCAACATGGTTCCCCACCTGCACTGGCATGTGATCCCGCGCTTTCGCGACGACCGGCACTTTCCCGAGCCGACCTGGGGCGCGCCGCAGCGGGAGGGCGTGGCGCATGCGGCACCAGCCGACGCAGCGCTGGCGCAGGCAATCGATGCAGCGCTGACGCGACGATGACGGTCGCGCCGAGCCAAAGCCAAGGATCACGCCATGAACTTCCGTAGCCCTGCCGATTGCCTGAACGCGCTGCAACGCATCCATCCGGTCGACGTCGACGCGACCCAGGCGATGCTGAGCACGATGGTGGCCGAGCTGCTCGAGTCGATGCCGCCGCCGAACCAGCATCTCGAGGTGCTCGAGACAGCGCGCGAGACCCTTGCCTTCGTGCAGGCCGAGGTGGGCAAGCGATACGCCGCCCAGCCACTGCCACCCGACGGCATGGAGAACCGCACCTTGCAGCGGGTCATTGCGCTGTGGGACAACCTCGCGCGCTCGTATGCGCTGATCGCGCGCCGCGACGCCGAGGAAGGCACGCTCGACGACCAGCGTGCGCTGCTTGCCCAGCGCCGCATCCATTGCGCCGGCATGGTGCTGACCGAGTACTTCCGCGCCCACCGCGAGGTTCCGGCGGGCTGCTGGACCGAAGTCCATGACGGCTATGCAGCGTCGGTGCAGGCCGGCCTGCAGGGGATCCGCGTCGCCGATCGGCTCAACGAAGTGTGGCGGGCGCAGAGCCCGCACGAGGCTTATGTGACGGTGCTGCTGGTGGATTTGGCCAACCCCTACGGCCGTGACCAGCGCGAGCTGGGCTGGTTGCTGCGCTGGGCGCAGCGCTTCGCCCCCTACAGCAAGCTGAGCGGCGACGTCGTGGATCAACGGGCGAACGTCTACGGCGTCGATCTCGGCGGCGACCGCGGGCTTGGCCCGATCGGCCTGCTGCCACGCACGACCGGGCTGATGCGCTTCGACGGCAGCGCGCTGGGAGAGCAGATCCGCGCCGTGCTCAAGCAACTCAAGGACGGCGTGAAACCCGGTTCGCTGGGGCTGGGCGAGGATTGTCCGCGCGACGCCTGCGCGCGCCTGTTGCTTTCGCTGTATCGGCCCTGGGGCCAGTCCTCATCGGGACGGCGCTTTCCGCGAAGAGCGATGGAAGGCACGATCGGCCTCACCGGCGACTGGCTGGCGATCGGTTTCGGCATCTCCGGTCGCGTGTTCGAGGCGCCGCGCACCGCCGGTGCGCGGGCGGACGTGCGCGAGGACATCTCGCTGCTGACCTTCGGCGAGCGGGTGAGCCCGTCCGATGACGCCGCGACACGCAAGGAGAACCACCGCCACGAGGCCGAGCGCCTGGGCCTTGGCTGCGAGAACTGGAAACTGCTCGACCAGTCGGTGGGCGGTTTTCGCATCGAACAGGCACCGCGCGCGGAACGTCTAGAGCACCATCAGCTCGTCGGCGTGCAGCCCCGCGACGGCGACTCGATGGTGCTGGGCCAGGTCAGCTGGTTGATGTTCCGCACTGACGGCCGACTGCAGGCCGGAATTCACCTGCTGAGCGGCGTGCCCCGCGTGATCGCGGTGCGCCCGCTGATGGCAGAGGGGCGTCAGCCCGCCTACCAGCAGGGCTTTGCGCTACCGGCCAATCCGGCGCTGCGGGTGAGCGCGTCCCTGATCCTGCCCGGCAGCTGGTATCAGCGCGACCGCACGCTCGAGATGCGCGAAAGCGGCGGCACGCGCACGCTGCGCATGACCCAGCTGCTGCTGCGCGGCGCGAACTTCGATCAAGTCGCGTTCGAGCCGATGCCGGCTAGTCAGGAGTGAAGCGCGCCGGCGGGAAGCGGACGACGAAGCGGCTGCCCTTGCCCAGCGTGCTGTGAATGCTGAGCTCGGCCTGATGCCGCGTCAGGATGTGCTTGACGATCGCCAGGCCGAGACCGGTTCCGCCCGTCTCGCGTGACCGTCCGCGGTCCACCCGGTAGAAGCGCTCGGTGAGACGCGGGATGTGGTCCGGCTCGATGCCGATGCCGTCGTCCTGCACCCAGAATTCACCACCGCCGTCGTCCAGCCGGCGCCACCCCATCTCGATATGACCGCCGTCGGGCGTGTAGCGCACTGCATTGCTCGCCAGGTTGGCCACCGCGCTGTGCAGTTCCTTGTAGCTGCCATGCAGCACGCCGCTGCCGTCGACCTTCATCGTCACCGTGTGTCGCCCGGCCGACAGCAGTTCGGTTTCCTTGTTCACCTCTTGCACCAGGTCTGCGGCGTCCACCTCTTCCACCACCGGATCCGGCGCGCCAGTCTCGAGCGCCGAGAGCGTCAGCAAATCGTCGATCAGGCGCCGCATGCGGCTCGATTGCTCGTAGGCGAGGACGAGGAAGCGGTGCACTTCGTCGCGCCCGAAATCGTCCAGGCCGTCGGATAAGGTCTCGAGAAAACCGTCGATGACGGTGAGCGGCGTGCGCAGTTCATGCGACACGTTGGCGACAAAGTCGCGGCGCATGGTCTCGAGCTTCTCGATCTGCGAGATGTCGCGCGACAGCACGAGGTACTGGTCCTCGCCGAAGGGGATCACCTGCACCTGCAGGGTCAGGCCGGCGCCGCGCCCCGAATGCATCACCAGCGGCTCGCCGTAGTGGCGTGACTGCAGGTAGCGCACGAAGTCCGGGTTGCGCACCAGATGTGTGACCGGAGCGCCCAGGTCGCGCGTGCGGTCGAGGCCGAAATGCTGCTCGGCGCACTGGTTCAGCCACTCGATGGTGTTCGACCTCGACAGGTACAGCACGCCGTCGCGCATCGCCTGGCTGGCGTCCTGGAAGCGGGCCAGGGCGGCCGAGAGGCGGTCGCGGACCTCGTGCGACTGGCGCGAGCGGCGCTCGAACTCGGCGTAGATGCGGCCCCAGGTGCCATGCGCCGGCGGGACGGGCGTGCCGATCGGCGTCCGGCTCCAGCGCAGCAGGCAATCGAGCTGGTAGAGATTGCGCGCACCGACCACGATCAGGCCGACGACGAGGACGCCCACGCCCCACCCCGTGCCGAACGAGGCGGCAACGATCAGGGACATGAACAGCAACGCGGCCAGGGTGAGGGCCGCGGCGGTCCATAGAAAGCGCAGGGAGCGGACGAGCATGAGCGAGGACCGGGACGGGGACGGGAACGGGGACGTGGCGAGCGATTATCGCGCGGGTGCCCCCAGCTGCGCCTGGGTCGACAAACGATAGCCGCTGCCGCGCACAGTCTGGATGAGGGCGTCGTGTCCGCCGGGCTCGAGCGCACAGCGCAGGCGCCGGATATGCACGTCTACCGTGCGCTCCTCCACGAAGACGTGGTCGCCCCACACCTGGTCGAGCAGCTGGGCACGGGAATGCACGCGCTCGGGGTGGGTCATCAGGAAGTGCAGCAGGCGGAACTCGGTCGGCCCCAGCGCCAGCGTCTGGTCGTCGGCGCTGACACGGTGCGTCACCGGATCGAGCCGCAGTCCGCCCAGTTCCACCGCATCCTCGGTCGCCTGCGGCGCGCGCCGGCGCAGCACCGCCTTGATTCGGGCGACGAGCTCGCGCGGGCTGAAGGGCTTGGTGACGTAGTCGTCGGCCCCGGTCTCGAGGCCGACCACCTTGTCCTGCTCCTCGCCACGGGCGGTGAGCATGATGATGGGAATGTTCCGCGTGCGTTCCTCGGTACGCAAGCGGCGGGCGAACTCGATGCCTGATGCCCCGGGCAGCATCCAGTCGAGCAGCACCAGATCGGGCAGGGCCTCGCGCACGATCCGCGTGGCCGCCTCGGCATCGGCCGCGCGCACGACATGGTGTCCTGCGCGCGCAAGATTGGCGGCGATAAGTTCCTGGATGGCCGGTTCGTCTTCGACGAGCAGGATGTTCGCTGGCATGGCGTCACTCCACGTTGATTCAGGCGCAGTGTATTTCAGCTCCTTGACCGTTTGATGACACGTCATCGACTTGAAACACGACGGCTGCCGCCGGAAACAGCCCGGTCGATTCGGGTATGATGAGCTCCCCCGAAACAGAGGCTGCTGCAATGGCCGGACTGGACCAGGACACCCCGCTTCCCACCGGGATCACGCTGCATCGCAAGTCGCGCATCCTCGAGATCACCTTCGACAACGGCCAGCGCTTCGAACTGCCTTTCGAATACCTGCGCGTGTATTCGCCCTCGGCGGAAGTCCGCGGCCACGGCCCGGGCCAGGAAACCCTGCAGCAGGGCAAGCGCGACGTCGATATCGCCACCCTCGAGCCGGTCGGCAACTATGCGGTGAAACCCGGCTTTTCCGACGGCCACGACAGCGGCCTGTACTCCTGGGATTACCTCTACTTGCTCGGCGTGGAGCACGAGCGCCTGTGGCGCGAATATCTCGAACGCATCGAGCGCGAGGGTGGCACCCGCGACCCCGCCGAGCTGCCGCCCCCCGCCCCGAAAGCGGGTTGCGGACACCACCATTGAGCTGACGATGAGCGACAAGACCACCCACTTCGGCTTCCAGACCGTCGACGAGGAAGCCAAGCAGAGAAAGGTCGCCGAGGTCTTTTCCTCGGTGGCTCAGAAATACGACGTCATGAACGATCTGATGTCCATGGGCCTGCACCGCCTGTGGAAGGCGTTCACCATCCAGGTGTCCGGCGTGCGCGCGGGCGACCGCGTGCTCGACGTCGCCGGCGGCACCGCCGACCTGTCACTGGCCTTCGCGAAGAAAGTTGGCGCCCGGGGCCAGGTGTGGCTCACCGACATCAACCACGCGATGCTGTCGCGGGGTCGCGACCGTGTCGTCGACGCCGGCTACGCGCTGCCGGTCGCCCAGTGCAATGCCGAGAAGCTGCCCTTTCCCGACGACTGGTTCGACTGCGTGACGGTGGCCTTCGGCCTGCGCAACATGACGCACAAGGACGTCGCCATCGCCGAAATGCGCCGCGTGCTGCGCCCTGGTGGCCGCCTGCTGGTGCTCGAGTTCTCGCGCGTGTGGAAGCCGCTCGCGCCGCTCTACGACTTCTACTCTTTCAAGGTCCTGCCGTGGATGGGCGACAAGGTCGCCAGCGATGCCGACAGCTACCGCTACCTCGCCGAGTCCATCCGAATGCACCCGGGGCAGGAGGAATTGAAGCAGTTGATGGAACAAGCCGGGTTGGCGCGGGTCGATTACTTCAACCTCAGTGCGGGGGTAGTCGCCCTGCACCGCGGCTACAAGATCTGATTCGGAGGCCACCTCGATGAAACAATTCATCCTTGCGCTGTTCGTTGCCGTTCTTTCCTTCGGTTTTGCCTCAGCCGATGCAGAGGCCAAGCGCCTGGGCGGCGGCAGCAGCCTCGGCATGCAGCGTCAGGCCACGCCGGCACAGGCACCGCGCTCGCCCGCCGCGACGCCGCCGAATGCCGCGCCGGCTGCGGCGGCGCCCACCCAGCAGCCGCGGCGCAACTGGCTCGGTCCCGTTGCCGGCCTGGCTGCGGGCCTTGGACTCGCCGCGCTGGCCTCACACCTGGGTTTCGGCGAAGAGTTGGCCTCCTTCATGATGCTCGCCCTGCTGGCGTTTGCCGCGATCGTGCTGTTCCGCCTGCTATTTCGCCGCGGCAGCGCGCAAAGCGCGCCGCCCATGCAGTATGCAGGGGCGGCAACCAGCAGCAGTAGCGCGGCGCCGATGGCGCCCCCCGTCGAGCGGTCCTCCCCCGCCTCGGCAGCCACCGCCGCCACCGACGGGTTTGATGCGGACGCCTTCGTCCGCCAGGCCAAGGTGAACTTCATCCGTCTGCAGGCCGCCCACGATGCGGCCAATCTCGACGACATCCGCGAATTCACCACGCCGGAAATGTACGCAGAGATCCGCCTGCAGATCGGCGAGCGCGGCGCGGCGGCGCAGCGCACCGATGTGGTCGAGCTGAACGCCGAAGTGATCGAGGTCGCCGAGGAAGACGGACGCTACATCGTCAGCGTGCGCTTCAGCGGCCTGCTGCGTGAAGAGGCCGGCGCTGCGCCGGCCCCGTTCGACGAGATCTGGCACCTGACCAAGCCCACCAGCGGCAAGGCCGGCTGGGTCGTGGCCGGCATCCAGCAGACGCACTGACCTATCCCGCTCCGAAACAGGGCGCAGTCCGCTGCGCCCTCCCTCACCCGATGATCTCCAGCCTCTTCCTGTCCGCAACGAACCATCTGCTGGCCCAGTCGGGCTGGGCGCGCAAGCGCCTGATGCCCCATTCCGGGCGCACCGCCCGCCTTGACCTGTCGCCCGCGGCGACGATCGCTTTTTCGATTTCAAGCGATGGACACCTTGCCCAGTGGGTGTCGGACGAGGAACCCGAAGTCGTGCTGCGCCTGGCGGTAGCCGATTTGCCCCGCCTGCTGTCCGAGGGCGTGGAAGGGGCGATGGGCAAGGTGCGGATCGAAGGTAACGCGGAATTCGCCGACGCGCTCGGCTTCGTGTTCCGTCACCTGCGCTGGGACGTAGAGGAAGACCTGTCGCGCCTGATCGGCGACATCGCAGCGCATCGACTCGTCGACACCGGCCGCAAGCTCTCCGAACAGGGGCGGCGCACGCTTTCCGGCGCCGGCGGCACGCTGGCCGAATACCTCGTCGAGGAGCAGCCCCTCCTGGTAGGGCGGCACGCCCTTCCGGCCTTCGCTGCCGAGCTTGCCGAGCTGCGCGACGCCGTCGGCCGGCTCGAGAAACGCATCGACCGGGCAGCCCGGCGCGCCTGAGCGCTATCCGATGGACACTCATAAAAAAAGCAGCCCGAAGGCTGCTTTTACGAGTTCTGCCACCCCGATCGGATAGATCAGTGGCCGCGCTTGCGCAGCTTGTTGATCGCTTCCAGCTGGGCGATCGCTTCGATCAGCTCGGCCTGCGCCTTCGCGTAATCAAGCTTGGCCGTCTGGTTGCGCAGCGCCTCTTCGGCCTTCTGCTTGGCCTCGAGCGCCTTCGCTTCGTCCAGGTCCTTGCCACGGATGGCGGTATCCGCCAGCACGGTGACCAGACCCGGCTGCACTTCCAGCAGGCCTCCGGCGACGAACACGAGTTCCTCGTCCGTCTGATTCGGCAGCTTGACCCGCACCGCACCCGGCTTGATCCGCGTCATCAGCGGCATGTGCCCGGGCAGGATGCCGAGTTCGCCCGCTTCGCCCGGCAGGGCGACGAACTCCGCCAAGCCGGAGAAGATCTGCTCTTCCGCGCTGACGATGTCCACGTGAACTGTCATGGCCATATTGTGTCCTTTTCAGATCCGTGCGGCACCATCGGCACCGCACGGGAATTGATGCAAAGCCGGCCGCTTACGACAGCTTCTTCGCCTTCTCCATGGCCTCTTCGATACCGCCGACCATGTAGAAAGCCTGCTCGGGCATGTGATCGCACTCGCCGCTCACGATCATCTTGAAGCCGGCGATCGTGTCTTTCAGCGAGACGTACTTGCCGGGCGAGCCGGTGAACACTTCCGCGACGTGGAAGGGCTGCGACAGGAAGCGCTGGATCTTGCGCGCGCGGGCAACAGCGAGCTTGTCGTCCGGCGACAGTTCGTCCATACCCAGAATCGCGATGATGTCGCGCAGTTCCTTGTACTTCTGCAGCGTCATCTGGACCTGACGCGCCACGTTGTAGTGCTCTTCGCCCACGACCAGCGGATCGAGCTGGCGCGAGGTCGAGTCGAGCGGATCGACGGCGGGGTAGATACCCAGCGCGGCGATGTCACGCGACAGCACGACGGTGGAGTCGAGGTGCAGGAAGGTGGTGGCCGGCGACGGGTCGGTCAAGTCATCCGCGGGCACATACACGGCCTGAATCGAGGTGATCGAGCCGACCTTGGTCGAGGTGATGCGCTCCTGCAGACGGCCCATTTCTTCGGCCAGCGTCGGCTGGTAGCCCACCGCGGACGGCATCCGGCCCAGCAGCGCGGACACTTCGGTACCGGCCAGCGTGTAGCGGTAGATGTTATCCACGAAGAACAGGATGTCGCGGCCTTCGTCGCGGAAGCGCTCGGCCATCGTCAGGCCGGTCAGCGCGACGCGCAGACGGTTGCCCGGGGGTTCGTTCATCTGACCGAACACCATCGCGACCTTGTCGAGAACGTTGGAGTCCTTCATCTCGTGGTAAAAGTCGTTACCCTCACGAGTACGCTCACCCACACCAGCGAACACCGACAGGCCGGAGTGCTGCTTGGCGATGTTGTTGATCAGCTCCATCATGTTCACGGTCTTGCCCACACCGGCGCCGCCGAACAGACCGACCTTGCCGCCCTTGGCGAACGGGCAGATCAGGTCGATAACCTTGATGCCGGTTTCGAGCAGTTCCACCGACGGGGACAGCTCGTCGAACTTCGGCGCCTTCTGGTGAATCGGGCGCAGTTCGTCGGTGTCGATCGGGCCCGCGTCGTCGATCGGGCGGCCCAGCACGTCCATGATGCGGCCCAGCGTACCCTGGCCGACCGGCACCGAGATCTGCTTGCCCGTGCCGGCAACCTTCATGCCGCGGCGCAGGCCGTCGGAAGAACCCATCGCAATCGTACGCACCACACCGTCGCCGAGCTGCTGCTGGACCTCGAAGGTCAGCCCCGCTTCGGCGAAGGAGTCGGCGGCGTCCTCGAGCTTCAGGGCGTCATACACCTTGGGCATCGCGTCGCGCGGGAACTGAATGTCCACCACCGCGCCGATGCACTGAACGATCGTACCTTGACTCATCGTCGTTTCCTTAAATCAATAATCCGTTAGACGGCGGCGGCGCCGCTGACGATTTCCGACAACTCTTTCGTGATCGCAGCCTGGCGGGTCTTGTTGTAGACCAGCTGCAGGTCGCCAATCACGGTCTTGGCGTTGTCGGAAGCGGCCTTCATTGCCACCATGCGCGCGCTCTGTTCGGATGCCATGTTCTCGGCCACCGCCTGATATACCAGCGCCTCGACGTAGCGCACCAGCAGCTCGTCGATGACGACCTGTGGATCCGGCTCGTAGAGGTAGTCCCACGAACTGTCGGGGGTGCCCAGCTTGTCGCCGGACAGCGGCAGCAACTGCTCGAGCTGCGGCTCCTGCTTCATCGTGTTGATGAAGCGGGTGTAGGCGATGTACACCGCGTCGAGCTCGTCGTTCTGGAACGCGTCGAGCATGACCTTGACCGGACCGATCAGCTTTTCCAGGTGCGGCGTGTCACCGAGCTGCGTGACGTTCGACACCACCTTCGCCCCCATGCGCTGCATGAAGCCCAGGCCCTTGTTGCCGATGCAGCAGGCGCGGATCTCGGTAACGCCGGCGGCGTCCCAATCCTTCATGGCCGTCAGCGCGATACGCTGGACGTTGGTGTTGAGACCACCGCAAAGACCCTTGTCGGTGGTCACCAGGATCAGCCCCACCCTTTTCACCTGATCCTTGCGGACCAGGAAGGGGTGTTTGTAATCGGTCACATTGGCCTGGGACAGGTTCGCGGCGAGTCGGCGGATCTTGTCGGCAAAGGGACGGGCAGCACGCATCCGGTCCTGCGCCTTGCGCATCTTGGATGCGGCCACCATCTCCATGGCCTTGGTGATCTTGCGCGTGTTTTGCACGCTCTTGATCTTGGTACGGATTTCCTTACCGCTAGCCATATTCCGTCTCCGTCCGCGGCCTTAGGCCCAGCTCTTCTTGAACTCGGCGATCGCGGCGGCCAGAGCCTTCTCGCCGTCGGCGTCGAGCTCCTTGGAGTCCATGATCTTGGAGACGAGAGCGGCGTTCTTAGTCTTCACGTACTGCTGCAGACCATGTTCGAACGCCAGCACGCGCGACACCTCGACGTCGTCGAAGTAGCCGTTGTTCACCGCGTAAAGCGTGACGGCCATCTCGGCGATCGACATCGGCGCGTACTGCTGCTGCTTCATCAGCTCGGTCACGCGACGACCGCGCTCGAGCTGCTTGCGCGTGGCATCGTCGAGGTCGGAAGCGAACTGCGCGAACGCAGCCAGTTCGCGATACTGCGCGAGGTCGGTACGGATACCACCGGAGAGCTTCTTGATGACCTTGGTCTGGGCGGCGCCACCGACGCGGGACACCGAGATACCGGCGTTGATCGCGGGACGGATGCCGGCGTTGAAGAGGTCGGTTTCCAGGAAGATCTGACCGTCGGTAATCGAGATCACGTTCGTCGGAACGAAGGCGGACACGTCACCGGCCTGGGTTTCGATGACCGGCAGGGCGGTCAGCGAGCCGGTCTTGCCCTTGACCTCGCCGTTGGTGAACTTCTCGACGTAGTCGGCGTTCACGCGCGCGGCGCGCTCGAGCAGGCGGGAGTGCAGGTAGAACACGTCGCCCGGGTAGGCTTCACGGCCCGGCGGACGGCGCAGCAGCAGCGAGACCTGGCGGTAAGCCCAGGCCTGCTTGGTGAGATCGTCATAAACGATCAGCGCGTCCATGCCGCGGTCGCGGAAGTATTCGCCCATCGTGCAGCCGGCGTAAGCCGACAGGTACTGCATGGCGGCCGATTCGGAAGCGGTGGCGGCGACGACGATGGTGTATTCCATCGCGCCGTTCTCTTCCAGCTTGCGCACCACGTTGGCGACGGTCGAAGCCTTCTGGCCGATCGCAACGTAGACGCAGAACATGTTCTGGCCTTTCTGGTTGATGATCGCATCAACCGCGACGGCGGTCTTGCCGGTCTGGCGGTCGCCGATGATCAGCTCGCGCTGGCCACGGCCGATCGGCACCATGGAGTCGACCGACTTCAGGCCGGTCTGCACCGGCTGCGAGACGGACTGGCGGGCGATGACGCCCGGCGCGACCTTTTCGATCTTGTCGGTGAGCTTGGCGTTGATCGGGCCCTTGCCGTCGATCGGCTGACCCAGCGCGTTCACTACGCGACCGATCAGCTCGGGGCCGACGGGCACTTCGAGGATGCGGCCGGTGGCCTTGACGGTGTCGCCTTCGGTGATGTGTTCGTATTCGCCGAGGACCACCGCGCCGACGGAGTCGCGCTCGAGGTTCAGCGCCATGCCGAAGGTGTTGCCGGGGAACTCCAGCATTTCGCCCTGCATGACGTCGGTCAGGCCATGGATGCGGCAGATACCGTCGGTGACGGAGACCACCGTGCCCTCGTTGCGCGACGTGGCGGCGAGCTGGAGGTTCTGGATCCGGCTCTTAATCAGGTCACTGATTTCAGAGGGGTTGAGTTGCATATATGTATGCTCCTAGTTCTTTAGCGCAGCGGCCATGTTCGCGAGCTTGCCGCGGACCGAGGCGTCGATCACTTCGTCGCCGACGGCGATGCGGACCCCACCGATGAGCTCGGGGTCGATGTGGACCTGCACGTTCAGTTTCGCCTTGAAGCGGGCTTCGAGGTCGGCTTTGAGCGAGGTCAGCGTCGCATCGTCGAGGGGGAAGGCAGAGGCGATTTCCGCCTCCAGGACGCCCTCGTGTTCGTTCTTGAGTGCAACGAACAGGTCACGGATCTCCGGAAGCACCTGCAGACGTTCGTTATCCACGAGGACGCGGATGAAATTCTGCTGTTCTGCGGACAACGTTCCCGACACATCCACCACCAGCTTCACGAGCTGGTCGGCGGAAAGCTTGGGATCGTTGATGCATGCCCGCATGGTGGAATCGGCCGCCACGGCGGCGAGCCGATCCAGTGCATCCGACCAAGGCCCCAGCGCACCTGCCCCGCGAGCCAGCTCGAAGGCGGCATCCGCATAGGGGCGCGCGATGGTGACGTTCTCGGCCATGACTTATTGCAGTTCCTGTTTCAGGTTGGCAAGCAGTTCGGCATGCACCTGGGTGTTGATCTCGCGGCGCAGGATCTTCTCTGCACCGGCAACAGCCAGATGGGCGACCTGGTCGCGCAAGGCTTCCTTGGCGCGCTGCGCGGCGGCGCCGGCTTCGGCTTCCGCAGCTTCGCGCGCCTGCGCGATGATGCGGGTGGCTTCGGCGCGGGCTTCGTCGATCAGCTGGCTCGCCTGCTTTTCAGCGGAGGAACGGACATCGCCCGCGGATTCGCGAGCCTTGCGCAGTTCCTCGACGACCTTCTTCTCGGCGAGTGCCAGATCGGCCTTGGCCTTGTCCGCAGCTGCCAGCCCGTCGGCGATCTTCTTCGCGCGCTCGTCGAGTGCCTTCACGATGGGCGGCCACACGAATTTCATCGTGAACCACGCCAGAATGAAGAACACAACGAGCTGGGCTATCAGGGTTGCGTTCAGATTCACGGTTTTCGCTCCTTAGAGGATTAAGGAGACGATTACTTCAGGATGAACGGGTTGGCGAACGCGAACATCATGGCAATACCGACACCGATCAGGAAGGCGGCGTCGATCAGACCGGCCAGCAGGAACATCTTGGTCTGCAGCGCGTTCATCAGCTCGGGCTGACGGGCAGACGCTTCGAGGTACTTGGAACCCATGATGCCGATACCGATACAAGCACCGATGGCGCCCAGACCGATGATCAGACCAGCAGCGAGAGCAACAAAACCCAGAACGTTTTCCATGACGACTCCTTAGTGGGGAAGGTGAGTTTAAAACCAGGTACTGCGATAAAACGATTAGTGACCTTCGTGCGCCTGACCGATGTACACCAGGGTCAGCATCATGAAGATGAAGGCCTGCAGGGTGATGATCAGGATGTGGAAGATCGCCCAGATGGTGCCGGCAACCACGTGGCCGACCATGCCGAACACGGTGGCGGTACTGCCGAGCAGCGCGATCAGGATGAAGATCAGCTCGCCGGCATACATGTTGCCGAACAGTCGCATGCCATGGGACACGGTCTTGGCGAGGAACTCGATCATCTGCATCAGGAAGTTGATTGGATACAGCAGCGGGTGGCTGCCGAACGGTGCGGTGAAGAGCTCATGCACCCAGCCCGACATGCCCTTGATCTTGATGTTGTAGTAGAGGCACAGCAGAAGCACGCCGATCGACATGCCCAGCGTGGCCGACAGGTCGGCGGTCGGCACCACGCGCTGGTAGGCGTGAGCAGGGTCCCCACCGGCGGAGGCATAGATGCCTTCCCAGATGCGCGGCAGCAGGTCGACCGGCAGCAGGTCCATCGCGTTCATCAGGAAGATCCACACGAACACGGTGAGCGCCAGCGGAGCGACGAACTTGCGCGACTCGGCGCTGTGGATGATGCCCTTGGCCTGGTCGGCGACCATCTCCACGAGAATCTCGACGATCCCCTGGAAACGGCCCGGAACACCGGAGGTCGCCTTGCGCGCGGCCGCCCAAAGCAGGAAGACGGTCAGCAAGCCGATGGTGATGGAGTAGAACATCGAGTCCAGGTTGATGACGCTGAAATCGACGATGCTCGTCTGGGCATGGCCGGTGTTGTTCAGGTGCGTCAGGTGGTGGACGACGTATTCGGAAGCGGTGGGAGCGTGCCCTTCTGTAGCCATGGTCAGGTCTTTACCAAAAATGCAAACAAATTCGCCTTGAGCGCCAGGATCAGACCGATCATCAGCGCTCCCCAGTGCAGATCCGGGTACAGCGCCCAGACCAGCACCAACAATCCCACTATCGAGGCGATCTTGAAGAACTCGCCTGCGACGAAAGCGGTCACCGTCGCCGTGCCCGTCCTGCGCGTGATCGCCTGCAGGCGCAGCGCGAACATCCAGCTCGGCACGACACAGGCCAGGCCGGCACAGGCCGCCGAAATCGCTCCGCGGACGCCGAAGAATACGGCGGATATCACCACGGCGAGCAGCGTTGCCGCCAGCTGCATCAGGACTGCTTTAAGCATCGGCTCCCACACCGGCGCGCCCACAAGGCTGGCGACCGCCAAAAATCCCGCGAATACTAGGGGTTAACCTCAGCGAAGTCAAACTTCAGAGGGGGCACAACGGGCTATTTCAACCCAAAATGTCTTTATTCATATATAAGACCAAAGACTAGGTCGATTGACATATCCCCCGATAGCTCCGGAACATGCGGGCATGAGCCAACAGTTCAACCTGCTGCGACAGCGCCGCTTCCTTCCCTTCTTTCTGACGCAGTTCCTCGGCGCCTTCAACGACAACGTCTACAAGAATGCGCTGGTGGTGCTGCTGACCTTCCAGGCGACACGCTACACCACCCTGCCCGCGGGCATCCTGGTCAACCTGTGCGCGGGGCTGTTCATCCTGCCCTTCTTTCTCTTTTCCGCCACGGCCGGGCAGATCGCCGACAAATACGAGAAGAGCCGGCTGATCCGCTTCACGAAGCTGCTGGAAGTCGTGGTGATGCTGCTGGCCTGCGCCGCCTTCGCCCTGGAGTCGCTGGGCCTGATGCTAGTGAGCCTGTTCCTGATGGGCGCGCAGTCCTCGCTGTTCGGGCCGGTGAAGTACGCGATCCTGCCGCAGCAGCTGCGTGAGGACGAGCTGGTCGGCGGCAATGCGCTCGTCGAGTCTGGCACCTTCGTCGCCATCCTGATCGGCACGCTGGCGGGCGGCATCATCGTCAGTCTGCCCCGGGGCACCTTGTGGACGTCGGTCGCGGTGGTGGCGCTGGCCTTGGTCGGCTACCTGGCAAGCCGCGGCATCCCGCAGGCCCAGGCTGCGGCGCCGGAGCTGCGCATCAACTGGAATCCGCTCGCGGAAACCTGGCGCAATCTGGCCTTTACCCGCGGCAATCGCACGGTTTTCCTGTCCATTCTCGGGGTGTCCTGGTTCTGGTTCTACGGCGCCGTGTTCCTGTCGCAGTTTCCGGCTTATGCCAAGGATGTGCTGGGCGGCGACGAGCATGCGGTGGTGATGCTGCTGGCGACGTTTTCGGTGGGCATCGGCATCGGTTCGCTGCTGTGCGAGCGCCTGTCGGGACGGCACGTCGAGATCGGCCTCGTGCCCTTCGGCTCGATCGGCATGTCCTTGTTCGCGCTCGACCTGTGGTGGGCCAGTCCGGCGATCGCCGCAAGCGGCGCGGGACCGCTGCCGATCGGCGAAGTCCTCGCACAGGCCGCCACCTGGCGGGCCCTGTTCGACCTGGTGGCGATCGGCATTTTCGGCGGCCTCTACATCGTCCCGCTGTACGCGCTGATCCAGAGCCGCAGCGAACCGGCACACCGCTCGCGCACCATCGCCGGCAACAACATCCTCAACGCGCTGTTCATGGTGGTCGCCGCCGGCATGGGCGCGGGTCTGCTCGCCGCCGGGCTGTCGGTGCCGCAACTGTTCCTGGTCACCGGCCTGCTCAACGCCGCGGTGGCGCTCTACATCTACACGCTGGTGCCGGAGTTCCTGCTGCGCTTCCTGGTGTGGCTGCTGGTGCACAGCGCATACCGGCTACGGACGCGCGACATCGACAACATCCCCGAAGCCGGTCCCGCGGTGATCGTGTGCAACCACGTCAGCTTCGTCGACGCGCTGGTCATCATGGCGGCGAGCCGGCGGCCGATCCGCTTCGTCATGGACCACCGCATCTTCCACAAGCCGCTGCTGCGCTTCGTCTTCCGCGAGAGCCGCGCGATTCCGATCGCCCCGGCGAAGGAGGATCTGCGGCTGATGGAGCGCGCCTTCGAACAGGTCGCCGAGGCGCTCGAGGCGGGCGAAGTGATCGGCCTGTTTCCGGAAGGGCGCATCACCGCGGACGGCGAGATCCAGCCCTTCCGCCCCGGCATCGCGCGCATCGTCGAACGCACGCCGGTACCGGTGGTGCCGTTGGCCTTGCGCGGTCTGTGGGGCAGCTTCTTCTCGCGCAAGGACGGGCCGGCAATGACCCGGCCGCTGCGGCGCGGCCTCTTCAACCGCATCGAACTGGTCGCCGGCGCACCGCTCGCCCCCGAGGCAGCCACCCCGGCCTCGCTGCAGGCGCGCGTCACCGCCCTGCGCGGCGACTGGCGCTGAGCGGAAGGGAGCCTACGCATGAAGCTGGTGATCTGGATCATCCTCGGCGCCGCGCTCGGCCTGATGGAAGGGGCGGCCGGCGCCATCGTCGGCGCGGTGCTGGGCGGCATGGTCGCCAGCCTGCTGCGCGAACGTGGTGAAGCGGCGGCTCGCGTCGATGCGCGCATCGCGGCGCTCGAGCAGCAGGTGGTGGCGCTGGGCCAACGCCTCGCCACGCGGGGCGACGGCGCATCATCGGCCTCCGCAACCGTCGCGGACAACGCGGCAGGCATGGCGCTTGCGCCCGACACCGCTCCCGTCGCGACCTCCACTGCGGCGACACCCGCGCAGCCGGCCAGACTGGACGAGAGCGTCGGCACCAGCCGCGCACGCACGGCACCGCGCGATCTCGCCGGCAGCACGGCGCCGACGACGACCGACGCCGGGATCGCCACCGAAGCCGCCGCCTCCGACCTCCGCTCCCCCATCGATCTCGACGCGCTGTACGCACGCTGGCGCGACTGGCTGTTCGGCGGCAACACGCTGGTTCGCGTCGGCATCCTGGTGCTGTTCTTCGGCCTCGCCTTCCTCGCGCGCTACGCCGTCGAGCATGCCTTGCTGCCACCCGCGCTGCGCGTGGCCGGCTTCGCACTGACGGGCTACGCGCTCGGCGCCCTCGGCTGGCGGCTGCGGCTGCAACGGCGCGGCTACGCGCTGACGCTGCAGGGCGGCGGCATCGCCGTGCTCTACCTCACCGCCTTCGCCGCGTTGCGCCTTTACGGACTGATGTCGGCCGAAGCCGCGTTCGCCGCCATGCTCGCGCTGGTGTGCGTCGCCGCCTGGCTGGCAGTGCGGCAGGAGGCGCCGGTGCTGGCGATCATCGGCACCGCGGGCGGCTTTGCTGCGCCCATCCTCGCGTCCACCGGCGCGGGCGACCATGTGCAGCTCTTCACCTATTACGCCATCCTCAACGCCGGCGTGTTGCTGCTCGCCTGGCGCAAGGCCTGGCGCGGGCTCAACCTGACCGGCTTCCTGTTCACCTTCGTGATCGGCCTGGCCTGGGGCGCGCGCTTCTACCACCCCTGGCACTACGCCAGCACCGAGCCTTTCCTGATCCTGTTCGCGCTGATGTACGTCGCCGCTGCCGTGGCCTACGCCTGGAAACGCGCCCCGGCGCTGCGCGATCCGGTCGACGGCACGCTGGTGTTCGGCGTGCCCGTGGTCGGCTTCGGCCTGCAGGCGGCGCTGGTGCAGGGCATGCCTTACGCGCTGGCGTGGAGCGCCGCGGCGGCGGGCGCCTTCTACCTGGCGCTCGCTGCCCTGCTGCGCCGCCTGCGCCAGCCCAGGCTGGAATTGCTCGTCGCGAGCTTCGCCGCCCTGGGGATCGCCTTCCTTACGCTGGCCCTGCCGCTCGCCTTCGACGGGCGCTGGAGCGCCGCCGCCTGGGCGCTGGAAGGGGCCGCGCTGTGGTGGGTGGGCTTGCGCCAGGCTCGCCGGCTGGCTGCGGGCGCCGGCTTGCTGCTGCAGGCGGGCGCCGGCCTGCTCTTCGCGGCCGATCTGATGCAGAACGACATCCCGCGCACCCTGCCGCTGCTCAACAGCGCCTTCCTCGGCACCGCGATGATCGCGGCCGCGGGCTTTGCCAGTGCAAGGTTCGCCGCCCGCCCGGATAGCGCGTGCCGCATGAGCTCATTGCGAAACCGAAGCGGCCCCGCGCTGCTCGCCTGGGCCTGGTTGTGGTGGCTGGGTGGCGCCTGGGACGAGATCGCGGCACAGCTCACCACCGGAATGCAGCCAGCGGCCCTGTTGCTGAGCTTCGCCGCGAGCGGTGCGCTGGCGGCGGCGATCGGCGCACGCCTGCGCTGGAGCGCTTTGCAGCAAGCCGCCCAGCTGCCGCTCGCCGGGGCCGTGGTGGCGCTGGCGCAGAGCGTCGGCTACGGCGTGCCGCCATCGGCCAATGGCGGCTGGCTGGCCTGGCCCGCCGGGGTGGCCCTGCATCTGTTCGCCCTGCGTTTCGCGGAGCGCGACCTCGCCACACTGCGGCGGTTCGCGATCGCGCATGCGGCCGGCGTGTGGGTCGCGGCACTCGCGCTGTCGCAGGAACTGGGCTTGCGGCTGGCCGCCTGGCCGCTGGGAGAGGGCTGGAAGCTCGGCGCCTTCGCGCTGCCGCCGGCCCTGCTGCTCGCCGCGCTGGCGCTGGGAGCACGCAGCACGGCGTGGCCATTGCGGCACTGGCACGCGTCCTACCTTGTCGGCGGCGCAGCGCCGGTCGCTGTTGCGCTCGTGCTGTGGGCCGCCGCGATCCACCCCTTCGGCGCCGGCGCACCCGACCCGCTGGGCTACCTGCCGCTGCTGAACCCGATGGATCTGTCACTCGCGCTGGCGCTGGGCGCCGTCGCGCTGTGGCTCGAGCGCACGGGCGGCGAGCTCGTGCGCCATTGCGGGCCGCTGATCCGCCTGCAGGCCGTTCTCGCCCTTGCCGCCTTCATTGCCGCCGACGCCGCGCTGCTGCGCGCCGTGCACCATTACACCGGAACGCGCTGGGATCTTTCCGCGCTGCTCGCACTGGATACGACCCAGGCCGCGCTGTCGCTGTTCTGGGCGCTGCTGGGGCTGGGCCTGATGCTGGCCGCCAGCCGTCGCGCGAGCCGCATGATGTGGCTCACCGGCGCCGGCCTGATGGTGGCCGTGGTGGGCAAGCTGTTCCTGGTGGATATGGCAGCCAGCGGCGCGCTGGCGCGCATCGTGTCCTTCATCGGCGCCGGCCTGCTGTTGCTGGTGGTGGGCTATTTCTCGCCGCTGCCGCCGAAGCGGGAGGACGCAACCGCGACCGGCTGAGGCGGCCGCTGCCGGCGCGCGCCGTGCTGGCGATGCGCGCCCCGCCCGCTTCGTTCAGCGCAACCGGCCGAGCAGGCCGTCGAGCTGATCGAGGCTGCCGAAGCGGATCGTGACCTCGCCGGCACCCTTCTTGTTAGCCTTGATCTTCACCGTGGCGCCGATGGCGTCGGCGATTTCCTCTTCCAGCCTCAGCAGGTCGCGGTCGGGCGGCGCCGCGGCCTTCTTCAGACGCGGGTTGAGCAGCTGCTGCACCAGGCGCTCGGTGTCGCGCACCGACAGCTGCTTGGCCGCGACCACGTTGGCGAGCTGGATCTGGCTCGCGCCGTCGAGCGGCAGCAAGGCGCGTGCATGCCCCATGTCGATGTCGCCCGCCATCAGCAGTTCCTGCACCGGCCGGGCGAGGTTGAGCAGGCGCAGCAGGTTGGAGGCCGCCGGGCGCGAGCGGCCGACCGCGTCCGCCGCCTGCTGGTGCGTCATCGCAAACTCGTCGATCAGGCGCTGGATGCCGCCGGCTTCTTCGAGCGGGTTGAGGTCCTCGCGCTGGATGTTCTCGATCAGCGACATCGCCAGCGCGGCTTCATCGGGGATCTCGCGCACCAGACAGGGCACTTCGTCGAGCCCTGCGATCTGCGCCGCGCGCCAGCGGCGCTCACCGGCGATGATCTCATAGCCGTCGTCGCCGACCGGCCGCACCAGGATGGGCTGCATCACGCCCTGGGCCTTGATCGAGGCCGCCAGTTCTTCCAGCGAGCCCGGGTCCATGCGCGTGCGCGGCTGGTACTTGCCAGGCTGCAGCGCGCCGGTGGCCAGCGTCTGCAGCTCGCGTTGCTCGGCTTCTTCGTCGTGGTTGGCCGCCAGCAGCGCGTCGAGCCCGCGACCGAGGCCCTTGAGTTTGGGTTTGTTCATGTCTCGCTGCCTGCGCTCAGATCGTCTTGATGCGCTCGATCATTTCATGGGCGAAGGCCATGTAGGCCTGCGCGCCCTTCGCGGCCTTGTCGAACACCACGCCCGGAAGGCCGTGGCTGGGCGCTTCGGCCAGGCGCACGTTGCGCGGCACGATGGCGCGGAACACCTTGTCGCCGAAGTGCGATTCGAGCTGCGCCGAGACCTGCTGCTGCAGCGTCACGCGCGGGTCGAACATGACGCGCAGCAGGCCTATGATCTTGAGCTCGCGGTTGAGGTTGGCGTGCACCTTCTTGATGGTGTTGACCAGGTCGGACAACCCTTCCAGCGCGTAGTACTCGCACTGCATCGGGATGATGACGCCGTGGGCGCCGCACAGGCCGTTGAGCGTGAGCATGGAGAGCGAGGGCGGGCAGTCGATGAGGACGAAGTCGTAGTCGGCATCGAAGGCGCGCAAGGCGTCGCGCAGGCGCTTCTCGCGGTTGTCGAGGTTGACGAGTTCGACTTCGGCACCCGCGAGGTCGCGGTTGGCGGGCAGGATGTCGTAGCCGCCGGATTCGGACTTGACGCGCACTTCGTCGAGCGTGGCGAGGCCGACGAGCAGGTGGTAGACGGATTTTTCCAGCGCGCGCTTGTCGACGCCGCTGCCCATCGTGGCGTTGCCCTGGGGGTCGAGGTCGACCAGCAGCGTGCGCTGTCCGGCGAGGTGCAGCGCGGCGGCGAGGTTGACGCAGGTGGTGGTCTTGCCCACCCCGCCTTTCTGGTTGGCGACGCAGAAGATTCGGGCCATGTGGCTTCAGCTTGTTCCAGTTGCAAAGGGGCCGCGCGCGGCGGGGAACCCGGAGTTTACTTCAATGCGGCGGTGCAGCAGACCGATGGGAGCCTGAATTCGAAGGTGATCGCGAAGGTGATCGGCGCGACATGCCTGGAATCCGGTCTGGTGTCGGGCGAGGCGCTCCGCGTCCTGCGCAACTCGACCTCGCTGCGCTCGGGACGCGGACAGTGCTCGTCCGCTCCACGCCTCGCCCGACACCAGACCTGCTGGGTTGCTCTCTCCCGGCCGCGAGAAAGCCTTCGGTTGAAGTGTCATGCCCTTTCGATGACCAGCAGATGACGCTCTGCATCCAGCCCCGGCACGTTCAGCGCATGCACTGCCGTCACCGCCCAGCCCGCCGGCAACGCTTCGACCTCATCGGCCGGATGCACGCCCTTCATCGCGTACAGCGCACCGCCCTCCCCGAGCAGATGGCCGGACAGGTTCACGAAGTCGGCCAGGCTGGAAAAGGCGCGCGAGATCACGCCGTCGGCCGCGCCGCCGGGCAGGCGGTCCACGGAAACTTTCTCGACGCGTTCGTTGAGCACGCTGAAGTTGCCCAGCTGCAGTTCGATCTTGGCCTGCTGCTGGAAGCTCGCCTTCTTGTTCACCGTCTCGATCGAATTGACGATCAGGCCGCTGTGCACGATCGCCAGCGGAATGCCCGGCAAGCCCCCGCCGGAGCCGATGTCGGCGAGGCGCTCGACGCGATCGAGGTAGGGCAGCACCGCCAGTGAGTCGAGCAGGTGGTGGGTGATCAGCTCGCGCGGGTCGCGGATCGCGGTGAGGTTGTAGACCTTGTTCCACTTCAGCAGCAGTTCGCCGAAAGCGAGCAGGCGGTCGACCGCTTCCTGCGGCAGTGCGAGACCGAGCGCGACGATGCCGTCGGCGAGCTGGCGCGCGTGCGCGGCGAGTGCGCCGCTCATGCCGAGCGCCTCTCGTCGGCCGCCGCCGCGCGGGCCTCGGCGCGCGCCGCCATGTCACGGCGCTTGAGCCACACCAGCAGCAGCGAGATCGCCGCCGGCGTCACACCCTGGATGCGGCTGGCCTGGCCGATGGTCTCGGGTTGGTGCTGGTTGAGTTTCTGCTGCACCTCACGCGACAGGCCGCGCACTTCCGCGTAGTCGAGCCCTTCGGGCAGGCGGGTGGATTCGGCCTGCGCCTGCTTGGCGACTTCGTCCTGCTGGCGGTCGATATAACCCTGGTACTTGGCGGCGATCTCGAGCTGCTCGACGACCTGTGGATCGGTCTCGGGGTTTTCGGGCGCGCCGGGCAGGGTCATCAGCGCGGCGTAAGTGGTTTCCGGCCGGCGCAGCAGGTCGAAGTAGCGGTATTCGCGCTCCAGCGCCTTGCCGACCACGCGTTCGGCTTCGTCGGCCGGAATGCGGTCGGGCAGCGCCCAGGTGGCCTTCAGGCGCGCGGTTTCGCGCTCGATCGCCTCGCGCTTGGCGCAGAACGCCGCCCAGCGCACGTCGGCGACCAGGCCGAGCTCGCGGCCCTTCTCGGTCAGGCGCAGGTCGGCGTTGTCTTCGCGCAGGCTGAGGCGGTATTCGGCACGCGAGGTGAACATGCGGTAGGGGTCGGACACGCCGCGGGTGATGAGGTCGTCGACCAGCACGCCAAGGTAGGCTTCGTCGCGGCGCGGGCACCAGGGCTCGCGGCCCTGCACCTGCAGCGCGGCGTTGGCGCCGGCGAGCAGCCCCTGCGCGGCGGCTTCCTCGTAGCCGGTGGTGCCGTTGATCTGGCCGGCAAAGAACAGGCCGGAAATCGACTTGGTCTCGAGGCTGGACTTCAGGTTGCGCGGGTCGAAGAAGTCGTACTCGATGGCATAGCCGGGACGCAGGATGTGGGCGTTCTCCAGCCCGCGGATGCTGCGCACCAGCTGCAGCTGCACGTCGAAGGGCAGCGAGGTGGAGATGCCGTTCGGGTAGATCTCGTGCGTTTCCAGGCCCTCGGGCTCGAGGAAGACGTTGTGGCTGTCCTTGTCGGCGAAGCGGTGGATCTTGTCCTCGATCGACGGGCAGTAGCGCGGCCCGACGCCCTCGATCACGCCGGAATACATCGGCGAGCGGTCGAGGTTGGCGCGGATCACGTCGTGCGTGCCGGCGTTGGTCTGCGTGATCCAGCACGGCAGCTGGCGCGGATGCAGCGCAGCCGAGCCGAGGAAGCTGAACACCGGCACCGGATCGTCGCCGGGCTGCTCGGTCATCACCGAGAAATCGATGCTGCGCGCGTCGAGCCGCGGCGGCGTGCCTGTCTTGAGCCGGCCCTGCGGCAGCGCCAGCTCCTTCAGGCGCCGGCCGAGCGACACCGCCGGCGGATCACCGGCGCGGCCGGCCGAATAGTGCTGCATGCCGACGTGGATCAAGCCATTGAGGAAGGTGCCCGCGGTCAGCACCACCGTCGGCGCGTCGAAGCGCAGGCCGATCTGGGTGACGACGCCGCTGACGCGCTCGCCGGAAACGAGCAGGTCGTCCACCGCCTGCTGGAACAGCCACAGGTTGGGCTGGTTTTCCAGCCGGCGGCGGATCGCCGCCTTGTACAGCACGCGGTCGGCCTGGGCGCGGGTGGCGCGCACCGCCGGGCCCTTGGAGGCGTTGAGGATGCGGAACTGGATGCCGCCCTCGTCGGTGGCCGCCGCCATCGCGCCGCCCAGCGCATCGACCTCCTTCACCAGGTGGCCCTTGCCGATGCCGCCGATCGACGGGTTGCAGCTCATCGCGCCGAGGGTCTCGATGTTGTGCGTCAGCAGCAGGGTCTTCGCGCCCATGCGCGCTGCGGCGAGCGCAGCCTCGGTCCCGGCGTGACCGCCGCCGACCACGATGACATCGAAACGTGCGGGATAGAGCATGGGGCGCGCTGCACTGAAATACTGGGTGGAGGCCCGCGATTCTACGCCCTTGGCCGCGGAACGCCTAGCTTTGACGCCAGCGTTTCACGAAATTTTTCCTTTTAAACATGAAGTTATCGAATTCCAAGGGCATTCGGGGATGCCAGCGAGTCGACAGGGCGTCGCGAGCGACTCCAAGTTGGCCAGCCCATCACGCTCGCTAAAGTTCCGATGATCGTCGCCGTTGCACCAATTGTTGCAAATCGTGACCTTTTCCGCAGTTCATGCCGGTCCGACTCGTTTTCCCTAGACATTGATCAATTTCCGCTGGCTTGCGGCATGGTCTGATTCGACACCGGATACGCTCACAAACCCACACTGCGCGGCGACAAATACCTCCCATGAAAACCATCTTCCTCGTCGATGACTCCGCAACGATTCTGCTATCCATCTCCGGCATTCTTACCAAGGCCGGCTACGCAGTGGAAAAGGCGCCGAGCGCGCTCGACGCCCTCAAGAAGTTCCAGGCCGGCGTCAAAGTCGATTTGTTGATCACCGACCTCAACATGCCGGGCATGAATGGCATCGACTTCATCAAGGAAGTCCGCAAGCTGCCGAACTACCGCTTCATGCCGATCCTTTTCCTCACCACCGAGTCGCAACAGTCAAAGAAGGCGGAGGCCAAGGCGGCCGGCGCCTCAGGGTGGATCGTGAAGCCTGCCTCAGCAGATGAACTGCTCAACACCATCAAGCTTGTCATGCGTTGATCATGGACAACTCGATCTTCCTGCGCCGATCGCTGGTCATGCTGAGCGGCATCGCGCTCGCAACCGGCCTCACCGTCTTCCTGCTGAACGACTGGTTCAACAGCAGCTTCCTGCCGGCCTTGGGCATTCCCACGCGGCTGGGCAATGCGGTCGGCTCCGTGTTGATCGTTTTCGCGGGGTACATCGGCGTACGTCTGGTGTCGGTCACCTTCTTCCGCGATCAGTCCTTTGGCCAGAACCTCAAGCTCGGAGAGCTTGCAAAGCGACAGGAGCAGTCCGATCTGGTATGCGACGAGGTCGCCACTGAGCTACACGGTGTCCCTGCGTACAGCGACGTCCTGCGCAGCCAGCTCGAAAGCGTCGTGCAACAGACCGAGCAAGCTGCCTATGCAATTAGCGAGCGGCTGCAGACAATCGACAACGTGGTCAGCCGCCTGAATGCCTTCGTCACCGAGCGCTCTGACGAATCCACCGAGCTCGTGCATGACTCGGAATCGCGCATTGCCAACAACCAGGCTCTGATCTCGCGCATGCAGCAGTACATCGACCACCGCATCGAGGAAGCGAAGGCGGATCAGGCACGCGTCGCACAAGTGGTCAATGAGGCACGCTCACTCGAGTCCCTCACCAAGCTGATCAGGGACATCGCCGCCCAGACCAACCTGCTCGCACTCAATGCCGCGATCGAGGCCGCACGCGCAGGGGAGGCCGGACGAGGCTTCGCGGTGGTGGCCGACGAAGTGCGCAAGCTGTCGACCGAAACCGAAAAAGCCGTGCTGTCGATCAACAGCGGCATCGAGGGCGTGGCCAACACCATCGAGACCCAGTTGCGGGAAAAGCTCGCATCGACCGACCTCGATCAGGAGCGTGCCGCCCTGGGCCAGTTCGCCGATCAACTGGCCGAGCTGGGGCACAGCTACGAGGACATCCTGCATACCCAGTCGAGCGCGATGGACACCATCCGTGAGAGCAGCGAGGAGCTTGCAAAGATGTTCATGGATGCACTCGCCAGCGTGCAGTTCCAGGACGTCACCCGGCAGCAGATCGAGCACACCGCCGAGTCGCTGAGCAGACTCGACCAGCATCTGTGCGTGCTGGCCGAACGCCTGCAGAAGCGCGATGACCCTTCATTCAGCTATACGCCACTCGCCCAGCACCTGGACGAAATCTATGGCCGTTACGTCATGGAGCAGCAACGCCAGACGCATGACGAGGCGATCGGCAAGTCATCTGGCGCCGCAGGCGCCAACTCGAAAATCGAACTCTTCTGAGAGACACGATGCCCGCCAGCAAGAAGAAGCCCGCCAATCGCATCACGATCAGCGAGGACATGACCATCTACAACGCCGCGGCGCAAAAAGAACAGCTTGTCGGCGCTCTCGCGGCTGCCACCGGACGGCTGGAAATCGACCTTTCGGCCGTCACCGAAATCGACACCGCCGGCTTCCAGCTGCTGATGCTGATCAAGCGCGAAGCGTCCCGCCAGGACAAACAGGCGCAGATCGTTGCCCACAGCGAAGCGGTACGGGACGTGATTGATTTTTATCACATGGCTGCGGAATTCGGCGATCCCTTGCTGATCCCCGCACAAAAGGCTTGACGAGGGATTGTCTGAACCATGGATGAAATCACTTCGGTCTTCGTGACCGAGAGTCGCGAACAGCTCGCCACACTCGAGTCCGCTCTGCTGCAACTGGAGGACAACCCGGGCGACAGCGACACGTTGAACGCAATCTTCCGCAGTGCGCACACCATCAAAGGCGGCGCAGGCGTGATCGAGTGTTCCTACATCGTCGCCTTCACGCACGTGGTCGAGAACGTGCTGGACAAGCTGCGCAACCATGAGATCACGCTCGATTCCGACCTGATCGCGCTGCTGCTGGCCTGTGGCGACCACATGGGGAACCTGCTAGGCGTGCTCGAGTCCGGCGCCGCAGGTCCTGATGACGACCTCGCCTCAGAGGGTGAGGCCTTACTGAAGAAGCTGCAATCTGATCCCTCGGCCGCCGCCAGCGCACAAACGGGACCTCCAGCCGCCCCTCCTCCGCTGATCGAATCGAGCGGCGGAACCGTGGTCGAGACCGACTGCTGGCATATCTCCCTGCGCTTCGGGCCGGACGTGCTGCGCAACGGCATGGACCCGCTCAGCTTCCTCCGTTATCTGGGCTCCATCGGCCGTATCGAGCGTATGGAGACCTTGGGCGACGCGATGCCCAACGCCGATGAGATGGACCCCGAAAGCTGTTATCTCGGTTTCGAGATCAGCTTCTCGTCGAACGCCGACAAGGCCGCCATCGAACGCGTCTTCGACTTCGTGCGCGACGAGTGCAGCCTGCAGATCCTGCCGCCACACAGCCGCGTGAGTGACTACCTCGAGCTGATCGCCGCCTTGCCTGAAGACACGATGCGTCTCGGCGAAATTCTGGTGAAGGTGGGCGTGCTGACACAGGCCGAACTCGAGGACGGGCTGAAGGCGCAGAGCCAACCCGCATCACCGGTCGACGGCACCGAGGGCGAAGAAGAGACACGAGAAAGAGCGCCGATCGGGGAAATCCTGGTCGAGCACAAGGTCGTGCAGCCCGAGCTGGTCGAAGCGGCGGTCGCCAAACAGAAGCAAGTGACCGAGAAGAAGGCCGCCGAGTCCCGCCTGATTCGAATCCAGGCCGACAAGCTCGACCGTCTCATCGACCTGGTCGGCGAATTGGTCATCGCTGGCGCGAGTGTCAGCCTGCTGGCAGGCAAGAGCGGAATGAGCGAACTGGTCGAGGCCACTTCCTTGACCGGGCGCCTGGTCGAGAGCATTCGGGATGCCGCCCTGCAGCTGCGCATGGTGCAGATCGGCGAAACCTTCAACCGGTTCAATCGCGTGGTGCGCGACACCTCGCGAGAAATGGGCAAGGAAATTGACCTGCGGATCGCGGGTGGCGAAACCGAGCTGGACAAATCCATGGTCGAGAAGATCGGCGACCCCTTGATGCACCTCGTGCGCAACGCCATGGACCACGGACTGGAAATGCCGTCGGTACGGGAGGCGAGTGGCAAGTCGCCGCGCGGCCGGCTGGCACTCAATGCGTATCACGACTCGGGCAACATCGTGATCGAGGTTGCAGACGACGGCGCCGGTCTCAACCGCGAGCGCATTCTCGCCAAGGCGATCGAACGCGGACTGGCTCAACCTGGACAGAGCTTGTCCGACCCGGAAATCTACAACCTGATCTTCGAGCCAGGGTTCTCGACCGCAGAAAAGGTCACGAACATCTCCGGACGCGGCGTCGGCATGGACGTCGTGCGTCGCAATATCCAGGGCCTGCGCGGCAGCGTCGATGTCAGTTCGACGCCTGGACAGGGCTCGCGCTTCGCGATCCGGCTGCCGCTGACGCTGGCGATCATCGACGGCTTCCTCGTCGGCGTGGGCGACGCTGCCTACGTGATCCCGCTCGACAGCGTGGTCGAGTGCATCGAGTTGGCCACCGACACCAGCGAGCGCGACTACGTGAATCTGCGCGGCGAAGTGCTGCCGCTGGTCCGGCTGCGCCAGATGTTCGGCATTGCGGGCGCCGCCCCGGCACGCCAGAACGTGGTGGTCGTGCAGTACGCGGGCGTCAAGTCAGGCATCGTCGTCGATCAGTTGATGGGCGAATTCCAGACAGTGATCAAGCCTTTGGGCAGCATCTTCCGCCACATCAAGGGCATCGGCGGCTCAACCATTCTCGGCAGCGGTGAGGTCGCGCTGATCCTGGATGTCCAGGCCCTGGTGCAGCGCTGCGCAAGCCTCGAGGAGTCTCGTGCGGGCAACGCCACGACGCCACGCGCACTACCGTCTTCCACACGCAATTGAACGCACCGCTCGCGCGGTGTTCAGCATTTCCCCTGGAGATCACCATGAAGAACCTCAGAATCGGTATCCGGCTTGGGATCGGCTTTGCCGTCGTCCTCATGCTTCTGCTGATTACCGCAACGATGGGCAGCCTGCGACTGAAGGCGCTGCAAGGCAACATCACCGACCTCGTCGGTGACAAGACCGTGAAAGTCGCGCTTGCGAACAACGTCATCGATTCGCTCAACGAACTCGGCGTCCAGCACCGCAACATGATGATCCCTGCCTTGCAGTCCGACAGCGCGCTGCAAGGCTTCCTGCAGAAGGCGGCCGACGAAAGGCAGACGATCGTCAAGAACCTGGAGAAGCTGGAGGGCATGGCGTATGGCAGCGAAGGCAAACAGCTCCTCGAGCGCATGAAAGGCGCGCGCCAGACTTTCGTTAGCGTTCAGCAGAACTACGAATCACTGATTCAACAGCGTAACTTCGACCGCGCGAGCGAGTACTTTCCTCAGTACCGGACGGCCTACGTCCCCTATCGGGAGGCAGTCAGCAAGTTCATCGATTACCAGACCGATCTGGTGATGGAAACCGGGCAACAAGCCGAAGCGCAGGCTGAGCAATCGGTCATGCTGCTGCTGGAGCTGCTCGCCGCCGCACTCGTCATCGGCATTGGCTTCGCCATCTTCATCACGCGCTCCATCACCCGCCCGGTGAGCGAGGTGAGCACCGCCGCGAAGAAGATGGCCAACGGCGACTTCAACTTCGACCTTAGATCCGATGCCAAGGACGAGGTCGGAGAGGTGGTCCGCGCGGTTGCGGATGTTCAGGCCAGCGTCAAGCGCATGATCACGGACGCCGGCATGCTTTCCGAGGCGGCGGTGGCCGGCAAGCTCGCCACGCGCGCAGATGCTTCCAAGCACCAGGGCGACTTCCACAAGATCGTCCAGGGCGTCAATGACACGCTCGACGCGGTGATCGGCCCGCTGAACGTGGCCGCGGACTACGTCGATCGCATCGCCAAAGGCGCCATCCCGGCCAGGATCACCGACACCTACAACGGTGACTTCAACACCATCAAGAACAACCTCAACACCGCCATCGACGCCGTCAACGCGCTCGTGGCCGACGCCATTCTGCTCTCCAAGGCCGCCGTCGATGGCAAGCTCGCCACCCGGGCCGACGCCAGCAAGCACCAGGGCGACTATGCCCGCATTGTCCAGGGCGTCAATGACACCCTCGACGCGGTGATCGGCCCGCTGAACGTCGCCGCAACCTACGTCGAACAGATCGCCAAGGGCGCCCTCCCGGCAAAGATCACCGACAGCTACAACGGTGACTTCAACACCATCAAGAACAACCTCAACACCTGCATCGACGCGGTCAATGAGCTGGTCGCCGATGCCGTCATGCTCGCCCAGGCCGCCGTCCAAGGCCGTCTCGACACCCGTGCCGACGCCTCGAAGCACCAGGGCGACTACCGCCGCATCGTCGAGGGCGTCAATTCCACGCTCGACGCGGTGATCGCCCCGATCAACGAGGTCAAGCGTGTCATGGTCGCACTGTCCGGTGGCGACCTCACCCAGAAGATCACCGACGACTACGCCGGCGACTTCCAGGTGCTGCAGAACGCCGTCAATGACTCCATGGACAAGCTCGCCGAGATCATCGAGCAGGTGCGCGGCGCTGCCGATGCGCTGACCAATGCCGCCGGCCAGGTCTCGGCCACGGCCCAGAGCCTGTCGCAATCCTCGTCCGAGCAAGCGGCCAGCGTCGAGGAAACCTCGGCTTCGATCGAGCAGATGAGCGCCTCCATCAACCAGAACTCGGAGAACGCCAAGATCACCGACGCCATGGCCAGCAAGTCCTCCACCGAAGCCGGTGAAGGCGGCGAGGCGGTGAAATCCACCGTCCAGGCGATGAAGAACATCGCCGGCAAGATCGGCATCATCGACGACATCGCCTACCAGACCAACCTGCTGGCCTTGAACGCCGCCATCGAAGCGGCCCGCGCAGGCGAGCATGGCAAGGGCTTCGCCGTGGTCGCCGCCGAGGTCCGGAAGCTGGCCGAGCGCAGCCAGGTCGCCGCCCAGGAGATCGGCGAGCTGGCCGGCAACTCGGTGCACCTGGCCGAGCGCGCCGGCAAGCTGCTCGACGAGATGGTGCCCTCGATCAACAAGACCTCCGACCTCGTGCAGGAAATCGCCTCCGCCAGCCAGGAGCAGACCGCCGGCGTCGGCCAGATCAACAACGCCATGGGGCAGCTGAACAAGGCTACCCAGCAGAACGCCTCCGCCTCCGAGGAGCTCGCCGCCACCGCAGAGGAACTAGGCGGACAGGCCGGACAGCTGCAGGAACTGATGGGCTTCTTCTCGCTCGAGAGCATCCGCAGCGACAGGCGCTTTGCACGCACTCCGGCGGCCGCCCTGGATGCATCCCCGCGCGCGAAACCCAAGCCCGCTCGCACCAACTCGCGCATGCTGACCGGCAAGCCGGTCAGCTACGACGAAAGCGATTTCGAAAAATTCTGAGCACGTGCCGCACAGCAGGAGCCAGGCCATGAGCCAGAGCCTCATCACCACAAACAAGCAGCGTGTTGCCGGGGCTGCGGACGACAGTCCGCAGCAATACCTCACCTTCAGCCTGGGCGGCGAAGTCTTCGCGCTCGGCATTCTCAACGTCAAGGAGATCATCGAGTTCGGCAAGATCACCGAGATTCCGATGATGCCCGCCTTCATCCGCGGCGTGATCAACCTGCGCGGCGCAGTCGTGCCGGTGATCGACCTGTCGGCACGCTTTGGCGGTGCCGCCTCGGCGGTTTCGCGGCGCACCTGCATCGTGATCGTCGAACTGGGTAATGGCGAGGATCGGCAGGACCTCGGGGTCATCGTCGATGCGGTCAACGAGGTGCTGGAAATTCCCCGCGCCGACATCGAGCCGCCACCGACCTTTGGTGCCAAGATCCGCGCCGACTTCATCCAGGGCATGGGTAAGGTGAATGGCACCTTCGTCATCATCCTGAATGTCGAACGCGTGCTGTCGACCGAAGAAATCACCCTGCTCGCCGGCATGAGCAGCGAGACCAGCAGCGAGGAACAGTGACCCCACCCTGTCACGCCGACAGGCGGAGCAGGATGTTCACGATCAGCGGAAGCGACCCCATGAGCACACAGACCTACGGCTGGCGATCGATCCGCCTGCGACTTTTCCTCCTTTTTGCGCTGGTCATCGCAGCGGTGCTGTTCTACGCCGTGCGCGATGTGATGACGCAGTGGCAGGCAAGGGAGGCAATGGCACGCGGCGCGCAGTACAGCGCCCTGTCCGTTCGCATCAATGCCGTGGTGCATGAGTTGCAGAAGGAGCGCGGACTGTCGGCGGGTTTCATCGGATCTCGAGGTGCTCGCTTCAAGACGGAACTGTCCAATCAACATGCCGACACGGACAAAGCCCGTGAGGCGCTGGACACGTGGCTCGCGCAGGTAGCCCCGGCGGTGCTGGGCGAGCCCATCCTGCGGGTGATGTCGACAGTCCAACAACGCATGAGCGAGTTGCAGGATAACCGCAGCAAGATCACCGGCCTGAGCTTCACCGGCGCGGACTCTTTCGGCTATTACACCGGCACGATCGAGCGTCTCGTTGCAGTCGTGGAGATCGCAGCGAACGCCGCCGAAGATGTCGATCTTTCCCGCGGCATGACGGCCTACCTGATGTTCACGCAGGCCAAGGAGCAAGCCGGGCGCGAACGTGCGTCGATCAACGGCTTGTTTGCGGCCAACGTTGCCGCCGACGTCGCCTTGCACCGCCGCATCATCACCATCCTGACCGCGCAGGACACCTATCTGTCGAACTTCCGCTCGATGGCGCCGAAGGCCTGGACGGATTCGCTTCAGGCCGTGCTCGATAGCGAACATGGCCGCGAAACAGCGCGCATGCGCCAGGTTGCCCTGGACCGGATCGAAACAGGGGCGTTCGGCATCGAGCCTGCCACCTGGTTCAACACCATCACGCGCAAGATCGATCTGCTGAAGGCCGAAGAAGACCGGATTGCCGCAGCGCTGATGAAACATGCCGATGCACGACATGGTGCCGCGTCCAAGCAGTTCTACCTTGCACTTGGAATGACCCTGCTGGTGCTGCTGGCCGCAATCTTCTTCGGCCTACAGGTCACCAAGCTGCTGCGCGGCTTGCGCGGCAACGCCAGAACGGCGCATCGCATTGCCCTGGGCAAGCTGGACGAAAGCATCGAGGTCCGGAACCAGAATGAACTCGGCGAAATCGAGCAGGCGCTGTCCGAGGTTCAGGCCAACCTGCACGCCATGATCGACGATGCCGCCCTGCTGTCCAAGTCCGCCATCGAAGGCAAGCTGGCCACCCGGGCGGACGCCAGCCGCCACCAAGGCGACTTCCGCAAGATCGTGCAGGGGGTAAACGACACCCTCGATGCGGTCATTGGGCCGCTCAACGTCGCCGCAACCTACGTCGAACAGATCGCCAAGGGCGCCCTCCCGGCAAAGATCACCGACAGCTACAACGGTGACTTCAACACCATCAAGAACAACCTCAACACCTGCATCGACGCCCTCTCCGGCCTCATCGAGGATATGCGCCACATGTCCGAGCAGCACGACCTTGGCGACATCGACGTGCGCATCGACGAGAGCCGTTTCCAGGGCGCATACGCCACCATGGCTGAAGGCGTCAACAACATGGTCTTCGGCCACATTGCCGTCAAGAAGAAGGCCATGGCCTGCATCGGCGAGTTCGGCCGCGGCAACATGGATGCGCCCATCGAGCGCTTCCCCGGCAAAAAGCGCTTCATCAACGACACCATCGAGCAGGTGCGCGCCAACATCAAGGCACTCATCGAGGATGCCAACATGCTCGCCCAGGCTGCCGTCGAGGGACGCCTGGAGACGCGCGCCGATGCCTCCAAGCATCAGGGCGACTACCGCCGCATCGTCGAGGGCGTCAATTCCACCCTCGACGCGGTGATCGCCCCGATCAACGAGGTCAAGCGTGTCATGGTCGCGCTGTCCGGTGGCGACCTCACCCAGAAGATCACCGACGACTACGCCGGCGACTTCCAGGTGCTGCAGAACGCCGTCAATGACTCCATGGACAAGCTCGCCGAGATCATCGAGCAGGTGCGCGGCGCTGCCGATGCGCTGACCAATGCCGCCGGCCAGGTCTCGGCCACGGCCCAGAGCCTGTCGCAATCCTCGTCCGAGCAAGCGGCCAGCGTCGAGGAAACCTCGGCTTCGATCGAGCAGATGAGCGCCTCCATCAACCAGAACTCGGAGAACGCCAAGATCACCGACGCCATGGCCAGCAAGTCCTCCACCGAAGCCGGTGAAGGCGGCGAGGCGGTGAAATCCACCGTCCAGGCGATGAAGAACATCGCCGGCAAGATCGGCATCATCGACGACATCGCCTACCAGACCAACCTGCTGGCCTTGAACGCCGCCATCGAAGCGGCCCGCGCAGGCGAGCATGGCAAGGGCTTCGCCGTGGTCGCCGCCGAGGTCCGGAAGCTGGCCGAGCGCAGCCAGGTCGCCGCCCAGGAGATCGGCGAGCTGGCCGGCAACTCGGTGCACCTGGCCGAGCGCGCCGGCAAGCTGCTCGACGAGATGGTGCCCTCGATCAACAAGACCTCCGACCTCGTGCAGGAAATCGCCTCCGCCAGCCAGGAGCAGACCGCCGGCGTCGGCCAGATCAACAACGCCATGGGGCAGCTGAACAAGGCTACCCAGCAGAACGCCTCCGCCTCCGAGGAGCTCGCCGCCACCGCAGAGGAACTAGGCGGACAGGCCGGACAGCTGCAGGAACTGATGGGCTTCTTCACCATCGACCAAGCCATGGCGCGCAAGTACGCCTGAGGCTGAAACACGGCGCAGAGCACAACCATGATCGACTGGCACAAGATGTCACCGCAGGAGATCGAACGCCGCGCGCAAAGCATTGCGCCCGGTGATTGGGCGGTCGACATGCAGCGCCCGATTTCGACCCTGCTCGGCTCCTGCGTCGCCGTGTGCATGTACGACCCCGCGGTCGGGGTCGGCGGCATGAACCACTTCATGCTGCCCAACATGCGCAAGCGCGAAGGCGGGGTGGATGTCGACTCCCTGCTGTCGGGCGACTATGCGATGGAGGTGCTGCTGAACGGCATCCTCGGGCGCGGCGGCGCCCGCCACCGCCTCAAGGCGAAGGCCTTTGGCGGCGGCACCATCATCAGCGGCATCGCCGCGTCGGGCATCGGCAAGCGCAACGCGGACTTCGCCTGTGAGTGGCTCAAGCGCGAGGGTATCGAGCTGGTCGCCTCGGACTTTCTTGGCGCCTGTTCGCGCAAGGTTCTGTTCGTGCCGGCGACGGGCGATGCCTATTGCCGGCGCATGTCCACGACCATGGCAACCATCGAGGAGGTCAACAAGGCTGAACAGGCCTACGCCGAATCCTTGAAGCGTCCGCCTCCGAAATCCAACGTAGAACTCTTCTAACCGAGGAGCCAGCGCAAGACATGGACAACCACGGCCTCACCGACGCGGAGTTCTCCCTTTTCCAGAAGCTCATCTACCGGCTGGCCGGCATCAACATGGCCGACAGCAAGAAGCCACTGGTTGCCGGACGCCTGTCGCGCCGGCTGCGCCATTACGGCCTGGACAGTTTCGGGGCCTACCACAAGCTCATCATGAGCGGCGAACACCCGGAAGAACAGCAGTTGATGGTCGATCTGCTCACCACCAACGAAACCTATTTCTTCCGTGAGGCGGCGCACTTCGACTTTCTTCGGGACTTCGCGGCCAGCCGGCGCGGCCAGCCGTTCCGGGTGTGGAGCGGCGCCTCGTCGAGCGGCGAGGAGCCCTATACCATCGCCATGGTGCTGGCCGAGACGCTGGGCATGTCATCGAACTGGGAGGTCGTCGCCTCGGACATCAGCCTGACAGTGCTCGAGCGGGCGCAGACCGGCCTCTATCCAATGGAGCGCGGCAGCGGCATCCCGCCCGAGTTGCTGAAAAAATACTGTCTCAAGGGCGTTCGCAGCCAGGAAGGCAACTTCCTCGTCACGCCACAGCTGCGCGAACGCGTGGATTTCCGCCACATCAACCTGATCGCCCCCGAGACGCGCGATCTGGGCCACTTCGATGTCATCTTCCTGCGCAACGTGATGATCTACTTCGACAACGACACCAAGCGCAAGGTCATCGGCAACATGGTCCCGCACTTGCGCGAGGACGGCACCTTCATCGTCGGCCACTCCGAGACACTCAACGGCATCACCAGCGAGCTCAGCGCCTTGCGCCCCACGCTCTACTGCCGGCCGAGCGCTCATGCGCTGTTCGACCGCCATCGCGGCAATCGCGCGCAGCCCGGCCTCCATCCCAAGCGCAGCGAACACGGACGATGAGCAACAAGATCAAGGTCATCATCGTCGATGACTCCGCCGTGGTGCGCCAGACGGTGCGCCAGATGCTCGAGCGCGATGGAGGTATCGAAGTCATCGCCGCAGCGTCGGACCCGCTGTTCGCCATCAGCCACATGCAGCGCGAGTGGCCCGACGTGATCGTGCTCGACATCGAGATGCCGCGCATGGACGGACTGACCTTCCTGAAGAAGATCATGAGCGAGCACCCGACGCCGGTGGTGATCTGCTCTTCGCTCGCCGAAAGCGGCGCCGCCGCCACCCTGCAGGCACTGTCTGCCGGCGCCGTCGCGATCATCACCAAGCCCAGAATGGGCGTGAAGCAGTTTCTCGAGGACAGCGCAAACGACGTCGTGCAGGCGGTGAAGGCCGCGGCGCGTGCCAATGCCAGCCGGCTGGTGCCACGCGCCACTGCGCAGCGCCCGCCGCCCCCCAAGCTCAGCGCCGACGCCATGCTCGCCTCCGGCCTGGGCAGCGGCTCGAACATGGTGCGCACCACCGAGCGCCTCATTGCCATCGGCACGTCCACCGGCGGCACTCAGGCGCTGGAAGCGGTACTGACTCAGCTACCTGCGGTCTGCCCCGGCATCGTCATCGTCCAGCACATGCCCGAGCGCTTCACCGCGATGTTCGCCGAGCGCCTCGACAGCCTGTGCGCCCTGGAGGTGCGAGAGGCACGGCATGGCGACCGCGTGGTCGCCGGACGCGCACTGATCGCCCCTGGCGGCAAGCACATGCTGCTCGCGCGCAGCGGCGCACAATACACGGTGGAAGTGGTCGACGGCCCACTGATCAACCGTCACCGGCCATCGGTGGACGTACTCTTCCGATCCTGCGCCAAGTTCGCCGGCCGCAACGCCCTCGGCGTGATCATGACCGGCATGGGTGACGACGGCGCCCGCGGCATGAAGGAAATGCACGACGCGGGCGCGAGGACGATCGCAGAGGACGAATCCACCTGCATCGTGTTCGGCATGCCCAAGGAAGCGATCCGCCTCGGCGGTGTCGACAGCGTGCTGCCGCTCGACAAGATCCCAGCCGCCATCCTGGAGGGTCAATAAACGTCAAGTGCGGGACGCAACCTCGGTCAGCGTCGCGGCGCCATGCGAATGATCTGAAAGGCGGGCCCATTCTCAATAATCGTCATGCCGTCCTCGCTCAGTCGCGCGAAAACGGATGGCAGATCGATCAATTCGACCCATTTCCCTGTCGGCACCGGGTAGCTGCCATACTTGTAGTCATCCGCCTTGACGCTATAGAAAAGCGTCCACTGATCCCTCGCGTCGAACATTTCATCCTTGTTGTCAACGCGCCGCAGCTTGAGGAGAGACGGTTCCCCCCACCTTCCACGATCCTCAATTTCCCGTTCTTCATGATCAGGGAATATTCGGTGCCGGTCAGATATTGAACAGCTTTCCATTGATGGTCGTTCCGTTCAGGCTGCGCAGGTCGTCGACATGAAGCCCCTCACGATTGATGTTGAGATGCCGGCGGGAAACAAATGTGCTGCTGAAGCTGACGTTATTGCGGATTGCCCCTTCGGGGGAGTCTCTACAGACCGAAACTGAATCGCTGCGCATCGGGTGGCGGAGTCCGCTCATGATGTCCAGCAGATATCCCCAGGCAGGCGCCCAGTCGCTGAGGGGCTCGAGCAGGCGCTTTACCCTTTTGATGCTCAACCAGTCGCCGGAAATGGTGTAGTAGTCGAGCGACTCGCGGTAACGCTTGGCCGCATCAGCCTTACGCCCCTGCTCCGACGCTTCGTCCGCCAATCGCTCCAGAATGCGTGCGCTGGCGTAAACCTCACCCGACGCAGCGTATTGCTTCAGTGCCAGTGCATAGAACTCAAGCGCTTTGTCGATGTTGCCCGCCTTCTCTTCCAGCGAGGCGAGGCTTTCCAGTGCGTCGCCCTCCGACGCGCCACTCCCCGCCCGTTTTGCGAGGTCGAGCGCCCGCTCGAGTGTTTTCTCGCGCTTCGTCGAGCGCGCCCTGACGGACATGGACCTTTCCGATTTCGACATAGGTACCGGCTGCCCCGACAGGTTCGCCCCAGCGCTGGTAGGTCGCCAGCGCTCCAGCAAGAAGCTTCAGAGCTTCGTCATAGTGCTGGTCGATGGCCAGGGCAACTGCACGATGTCGAGTCGCAATCGCAGTGTTCAGAGCCTCATTGCCCAGGACGAATCCGGCAATCACAACCAGCACGATGGTGACAAGCACGGCCGCGCTCGCAGCAGCACAGTGCACCCGCCGCTTGCGCTCCCTCCTCAAGTCGCTTTCCAGACGCTGTCGCGCACGCTCCCGATCGCGACACTGCGTGACAACCGTGGTGAGCAAGTCATGGATCAGCTCGATGCGGATCAGCTCGATGCGGTCGGCGCCACGATCCGGTTCGAGGCGCAAGTGACGCCGCTTGACCAACGCCTCGAGATCGGCGTCGGGAACGGAGCGCTTGGCGGTTGCCTCAGGCCGGCGACAGATCCAGCCCCGAGGCCCGGCGCGTGGCCTCGCGGCCGTAGCGGCCGAGGCCGAGATCCTGATGGCGGATCGCCGGCTGACGGCCGGTGACGAGGTCCGCCATCAGCGCGCCGGCGCCGCAGGACATCGTCCATCCGAGCGTGCCGTGGCCGGTGTTGATGTAGAGCTCGGGATAGGGCGTGGCGCCGACGATCGGCGTCGAATCCGGCGTCATCGGCCGCAGTCCGGTCCAGAACTCGGCACGGGCGAGATCGCCACTGCCGGGGAAGAGATCACCGACGACGAGTTCCAGCGTCTCGCGCCGGCGCGGATTCAGGCGCAGGTCGAATCCGCCGAGCTCGGCCATGCCGCCGACACGGATGCGATCGTCGAAGCGCGTCACCGCGACCTTGTAGGTTTCGTCGAGCACGGTGGACACCGGCGCGGCGTCGGCATCGACCAGCGGCACCGTCAGCGAATAGCCCTTCACCGGATACACCGGCAGATCCAGCCCGAGGCCGGCCGCCATCTGGCGGGAATAGCTGCCGAACGCGAGCACGTAGCGGTCGGCGGCCAGCACTTCGCTGCGTTCCCCCTCGCCCACCCGGATACCGATCACGCCGCCGCCACCGGTCAGGATCTCGCGCACATCGACGCCGTAGCGGAACTCGACCCCGGCGGCGCGCGCCATGTCGGCCAGCCGCGTGGTGAACAGGTGGCAGTCGCCGGTCTCGTCGTTGGGCAGGCGCAGCCCGCCGACCAGCTTGCCGCCGCTGCGCGCCAGCGCCGGTTCGGCGCGGGCGAGCTCATCGCGGTTCAGCAGTTCGTAGGGCACGCCGCACTCTTCGAGCACCGCGATGTCGCGCGCGGCGGCGTCGAACTGGGCCTGGGTGCGGAACAGTTGCAGCGTGCCGCGGCTGCGCTCGTCGTAGCGGATGCCGGTGTCGGCGCGCAGCGCGCGCAGGCAGTCGCGGCTGTATTCGGACAGCCGCATCATGCGTTCCTTGTTCACCGCGTAGCGCGCGCTGCTGCAGTTGGCCAGCATCTGCGCCATCCAGCGCAGCTGGTACAGGCTGCCGTCGGCGCGGATGGCGAGCGGCGAGTGGCGCTGGAACAGCCACTTCAGCGCCTTCAGCGGAATGCCGGGCGCGGCCCAGGGCGTGGAGTAGCCCGGCGACACCTGGCCGGCGTTGGCGTAACTCGTCTCCAGCGCCGCGCCGGGCTGACGGTCGATGACGGTGACGCGGGCGCCGCGCTGGGCGAGATACCAGGCGGTGGTGGTACCGATGACGCCGCTGCCGAGTACGATCACGTGCATGACGAGTCTCCTGCCTTGTATTCGTTGAATGTCTGCAGTTTAGGGAAGCATCGGCAGGTTTTTTCACCGAACTCTTGCAGGTTTATGGCGATAATCTCCAATACCCGCTTCATCCGGCCCGCAGGAAAGTGAAATGCGCGAACTCGACCGAATCGACCGCAAGATCCTCGATCTGCTGCAGAAGGACGGCCGTCTGTCGATGACCGATCTGGCGCAGCGCGTCGGCCTGTCGCCCACCCCGTGCACCGAGCGCGTGCGCCGGCTGGAACGCGAGGGCGTGATCACCGGCTACCACGCACGGGTCGATCCGCGCGCGCTCGGCCGCCCGCTGCTGGTGTTCGTCGAGCTGCGGCTGTCGGCGAAGTCGAACGACGCCTTCGACCGCGTCAAGAAGGAACTCGCCTACGTGCCCGAAGTGATGGAATGCCACCTCGTGTCGGGCGACTTCGACTACCTGATCAAGGCGCGCATCGCCGAAATGGGCGACTACCGCCGCCTGCTCGGCAACATCCTGCTCAAGCTGCCGGCGGCAGCCGAATCACGCAGCTACGTGGTGATCGAGGAAGTGAAGGAAAGCCTGTACCTGCCGCCGGAAGGCTGAGGGCAGACGCGCATCGGCCCCTACGCCGCGGGCGGGAACATGCCGCGGCAGAAATCGATGAAGGCGCGCACCTTGGCCGGGACGTGGCGGCCCGGCGGGTGCACCGCGTAGATGCCGCCGCGCGGCAGTTGCCACTCGGGCAGCAGGCACACCAATTCGCCATCTGCAATGCCGGCCGCGGCGCTCAACTCGTCCAGCACCGACACGCCCGCCCCATGGCGCAGCAAGGCGCGCAGCGTGGCGGCCGAATCCGTGCGCAGCGACGCGCGCATGCGCACGTTGCACGTCTCGCCGCCACGCACGAAGGTCCACGTGAGCGGCGTCGGCAGCAGCGTAAGCGCCACCCAGGCGTGGTGCGCCAGATCCTCCGGTGTCGCCGGCCGCGGATGGCGCTCGAGGTAGGCGGGCGAGCTCACCACGTATTGGTCGAAACCGCCGAGTCGGGTGGCACGCAGCGTGGAATCGCGCAGCCACCCCATGCGCAGCCCCAGATCCAGCCCCTCCTGCACCAGATCCACCACGCGATCGCTGGTGCGCAACTCGATCTGCAGGCGCGGATGGCGCGCGCTGAAAGCGGCGACGACACCCGCCAGCGCCTGGGTGGCCAAGTCCACCGAAGCGGTGATGCGCAGCGTGCCGGCCAGTTCGGCTCCCTGGCCCGCAGCGACTTCGGCCACCACGGCGTGCGCCTCGCGCAGCAGCGGCACTCAGCGCGCCTGCAGCGCCTCGCCCGCTTCGGTCAGCGTCACACGGCGGGTGGTGCGGCTGAACAGCGTGGTCCCGAGCCGGCTTTCGAGACGGGCGACGGCCAGGCTCACCCGCGCCTTGCTGGTGCCGAGGCGCGCCGCCGCGGCAGTGAAGCCGCCCGCCTCCGCCACCGCGGCGAAGGTCAGCAGGCTGTTGAGGTCGAGCTCGTCGGCAGGTGTCATCGCATTTCCCGGTCGGACGAAGCGGTGTGGCGTGTTGGACGGCGCAGGGAAGCCGCAGGGCTCGGGCCAGTCTACCGTCAAGATTTAGATAACAGTGAGTTGTTTCTGTCGCCGTTTATCGCATCAATGCGGCTTGCGATGATGCCCTCACCCGAACACCTCATCCATGCACAGGAGCACACACATGAACATCGTCCTCATCGGCGCCAGCGGCTACATCGGTTCCGCCCTGCTCGAGGAAGCCCTCGCCCGCGGCCATCAGGTGACCGCGCTGGTCGGGCATCCCGAGAAGCTCACCGCCCACCCCAAACTCACCGCGCTGAAAGCGGACGCACTCGACACCGCCGCCCTCTCCGGCCAGTTGCGCGGCCACGACGCGGTGATCAGCGCCTTCAGCGGTCATGCTCAATCGGACGTGTACGGCTACTACGTGCGCGGCATCCGCTCCATCATCGACGCCACCAAGGCGTCGGGCGTGCCCCGCCTGCTGGTGGTCGGCGGCGCCGCCAGCCTCGAAGTGGCGCCCGGCGTGCAACTGCTCGACACCCCCGAGTTCCCCGCGCAGTGGAAGGAAACCGCCGCAGGCGCGCGCGAGGCGCTGAACCTGTTGCGCGCCGAACCCGCTCTCGACTGGACCTTCCTCAGCCCCTCCGCCTACCTCGAGCCGGGCGAGCGCAGCGGCCAGTTCCGCCTCGGCGGCGACCAGCTGCTGGTCGCCGCCGACGGCCAGAGCCGCATCTCGCTGCAGGACTACGCGGTGGCGATGATCGACGAGCTGGAAAAACCGGCGCACTCGCGAAAGCGGTTCACGGTCGGGTACTGAGTTGGGCAATGAGGGCTGGCGATCGCGCCCAGCCCTCGCGTTACGCCGTCCGAAACACCTTCAACACCTCGTCCCCCAGGTGATTGATCACCTTCACCGCGATCCGTCCCGACTTCGGCCGCTCGAACGGGCGTGACACGTCGCTGTTGAGCGTCGCCCAGGCGTCGGCGTCGACCTCGGCCTTGAGCGTGGTCTTCAGCGCCTTGTAGGGGTCGTTGGCGCCGAGGAGATAGGCGTGGCGGACGAAAAAGGACTCCATGTCGTAGTCGGTGTCGATGAACCAGCAGGCGATGCCTTCGGGGCCGTCGCTGCGCTGGTTTATCCGAGTCGATGCGGAAATTATTAACTTGGCAATCAAATAGACGACGCTGGAGCGGGCTCCGTATTCGTCCCCCTTCAAGGGGAGGGGGATGGGGTTCAGCCGCGCCAGTGCAAACCCCATCCCCACCCCGTCCCGTCCAATCGCAAACGTCGCGCATGCGCGACCTTCCCCTTGAAGGGGAGGGAGTAACTGCGAAGCACGTCACTTGGCAAGACGTAATTGATTGCCGGGTTAATAGTTCAGCCTTGGAAGCGATTCTCGTTGTGCCACCGAAGCAGGCCAAGGTCTGGATAATCGCGCGGATCATCGGGCAGGTTGGCAAGGCGTTGCCCGTGCAAACGGTAGTAGGCCTTTCCGTTGAACCACGCCTCGCGAATCCTTGGGCTCACCTCGACGTGCAGTGAAGGGGTGACAGTGACGAGCCCGACGTCGAATAGCTTGTGAAAGTCGGATCGCAGCAGGAGACCATTCCGAACGTCGTGCGGCCCGCGTTCCGCGAACGGAAGAATGTGAGCAGCCTCCAGCACGGGTAGCGTGTGCTCTCCGGTGATCGCACAGCGGCGCTGATAGGCATCCATGACGACGACGCGGAATGCACCTTGGCCGAGGCGAGGCTTCACGAGGACAGGATTTCCGTATTGGGCGGATTGCTCGCGCATCGACTCAAACGGCCCGTCACGCGCTTCGACCCGATCCCAGAGTAACGCGCCCTCATCGACCGTCGAATCGTAGTAGCGGCCTCGGACGATGTTTCCACGCCAGCCCGCGGGAGCATCGATCCACTGGTTATCGGGCCAGAAGAACGGCATCGAGAGAATGGTGCAACCAATCTCCGGGTCGCGAACCCGAGGATCGGGCGCAAGCCGCTTGATCATGGCTTCAAACGCTTCGCGCGACGCCGCCCCGTTCTTTCGGCCAAATGCATCCCACGCCATGGACAACGGAAGGACGGAGAATTTGACGAAGAATCCGCCACCCGCAACGTGGTTGTAGGGACGCTTGAGCTTGAAAAGGAAGGGCGCTCCGGGTGTCAATCCAACAAACGGTGCCTTGCCGCTGGGCTGCCAGAAGTTGACCTCATCCGGTTGCTCACGACGGAGGAACTCGAACCAGGCGTTGTCCGTAACCCCAAGCCAGAATTTCAACTCGCTCTCTCCATGCTCCGCAACACATGCTCGAGTGCAGCGTAACAGTATTGACCACCACCAGCGACGCGCACCCGCGAACGCTCGTCCTTCTGCATCACCGACTGGTATTCGGCGGTGGGGATGTTCTTGCGCGTGGCCTCCTCGTGGACGAGGGTTTCGACGGCTAGGGCGGGGGCGGTTTGCTTGGCCATGGTGTTCTTATTCAGTGGAATTGCTGTCGAACTGTGCGACCTGTTGCCGGGCACGAGATGAAGCAAGATGCAGACGTTCGGCAAGCAGTTCGCGTGGCGGCAGTTCCGTGAGGTACTCGGCAACATGGATGCCCGCGCGATCGAGTTCGAGTAGCTCGATCTGCTCGGTTTTCTTTCCGGTGCACAGGATGATGCCGAGCGGCGGTTCTTCGCCCGGTTCGCGCTCGAACTTGTCGAGCCAGCGCAGATATAGCTCCATCTGTCCCTTGTAGGCTGCCTTGAACTCGCCCACCTTGAGTTCGATCGCTACGAGGCGCCGCAGCTTTCGGTTGTAAAACAGGAGATCGAGGTAGAAGTCTTCATCGTCGAGCTGGATGCGCTTCTGACGGGCGAGGAAGCTGAAGCCGGCGCCGAGTTCGAGGAGAAAGGACTCCATTTCGCGAATGATCGCGGCTTCGAGGTCTTTCTCCTGCCAGGTGTCATGGAGCCCGAGGAAGTCCAGAACGTAAGGGTCGCGCATCAGCAGGGCGGGCGACATGCGCTCGGTCTCTTGCAGGGCGGACAGTTCCTCGCCGATCATCTCCTCGGGCTTGCGCGACAACGCGGTGCGCTCATACAGCATCGAATCGATGCGCTCGCGCAGGGTTCGAACGCTCCAGCCTTCGGCAACGCACATCCGGGCATAGAACTCGCGCTGCAGGGGCTTCTTTAACGGAATCAGGGCAATGAAGTGGGTCCAGCTCAATTGTCGTACCAGCGATACGACAATCTGCTCGTCAGGGAAAGTCTCGGCAAACTGGATCATGCGGCGCAGGTTCTTCTCGGTGAATCCGCGACCGTATTCACGCACCAGAGATACCGCGAGAGAGGCGACGACCTCCTTGCCGTACTCAGCGCGATCGCCGACCAGTATCTCACTGTGGATACGCTGGCCGACCCGCCAGTAAAGCAGCGTCAGTTCGCTGTTGACCGCCGAGGCAGCGCGCTGACGCGCACCGTGGATCAACTGTCTGATCTCTCCAAGCAGGCCGCTTGACGCCGGCAAACCTGAAGTTTTTGGGGCGTTCTCCATCACTTGGTCTCCTTGTCGGCACCCATGCGCCCCGACAGCTCAACCGGACCGGCGTATCGGGCATCACCAACCATTCTCCCGACGCCAGGAAAATGGTCGGGGTGCGCGCGACCGCAGTTCGCAGCGCGAGCGACCAAGCCCGCGCACCGGATCATGGCTTCGCCCCTCGGGTCCCAGCCTTCAGTGAGCATGGACACCGACACCACGCAGCGGATGGATTCGCCGAGCCGGCCTTGCTTGCCGACGGTGTTCATGACCTCGCGCAACAGGCCCTGGTCGGTGATTTTCTCGGCGCGCTGGCGGTCGCCGGTGCGCTCGACAATCTCGCGGCGGAAGCGCTCGATCTCGTCTGCCGCCATGTCGCGGAAGTTCTTCGGCATGCGGCTACGGATGTGATCCCAAAGGTTGCGGAACTTGGGCATCTCGCCGCCGGGAATGTTGTCGGCGACCGGCACCCGCGGCAGCTTGACGATGCCGCACTCGATGGCGTCCATCAGAGAGCAGTCGCTCATCGTCCACGGGAACAGCGTGCCTTCGGCATAACCCGAGCCACGCAGGAAGAAGGGCGTGGCCGACAGGTCGACGACGCGGGCGAGGCCGAGCTTGCGCCCCACCGCCTCAAGACCCGAGATCCACAAGCGGGCGGCCTCGTTGTTCTGTTCGGCCTCCTTGCGCTCGTCGCCCTTGAGGTCTTCGTCTTCCAGCGCGTCGGGCTTTTCGCGGTAGCAGTGATGGGCTTCGTCGTTGATGGCGAGGATGTTTTTCATCCCCATCAGCTCGGGCATCACCCGCTGCAGCATCTGGCCCTCGGTTTCCAGCGTCTGCAGCGGTGCGCCATCGCGGCCCTGCAGCAGCAGACGCCCGCCCTTGGACAGGGGCACGCGCTCGCGCAGCTTGAAGGCGTGGTAGTTGGTGATGACGATGCGGGCACGGCCGAGCTCCGGCATCAGATCGGCGGGGATCAGTTCGCGGCTCGAGTAGTAGCTGTCGGGGTCGTTCGGCTGCAGCACGCGCAGGCGATCGCGAATGGTGATGCCCGGCGCGACGATGAGGAAGCCGCGGGTGAAGCGCTTGCTGTTCGGGTAGCGCGCGGCGTTGATCGTCTGCCAGGCGATCAGCATCGCCATCACGGTGGTCTTGCCGGCGCCGGTGGCGAGCTTGAGCGCGACGCGCAGTAGCTCCGGGTTGGCCTCGGCGTTGGCGTTGGCAAGGTGCGCGACGAAGCGCTGGCCGTTCTTGCCCGCGCTCGGCGCGACCTCGGTGAGCCAGATCGCGGTCTCGACCGCCTCGATCTGGCAGAAAAAGGGCCGGATGCCGGCAAATTCGTGCTGCCGCCAGTGGCGCAGCAGACGTGCGGTCTCCGGCGTGACCCGCCACTGGGCCTCGGGCAGTGTGCGCCACTTGTCGACCTCGGCCCGCACTGCGTTGATGGTGGCGGTGTGGTCGTACTGCTGGGCTTCGGAGGACAGGCCGGCGCCCTCGTCGAAGATCAGCGCGGCCTGCTGGCCGGCGCTTTTGCGCTTCTTCGGCTTCGGGATGGGGGTGATGAATTCGGCGCGGCGGCGGCTATCGACGATGCGCTGCGTCGGCTGGCCCTGCTCGTCAAGTTCCCAATGTCGCTGAGGGTAGGCGTAGGGCGAATTGAGGATCGGGTGTTCGAAGAAGGGGTTGCTCATGCGCACATGTCGATGTCGATTTTCGCCCGGCCGGCTGGAAACGGCGGTTCATCGGTGCCGGACTGCGGCAAGAATCGCGTGCCGAACCACCGAAAACCGACCCGATTATGTCACGGGCACAATCGGAAACCGATTCGGCGCCCATGCCTTTCCATCAGCCGCCCGCCAGCGGCAACGCCGTCTTCACGATCACCCGCCGCAGCACGAAGCTGGAATGCACGCCGGTGACGCCGGGGATGCGGGTGATGCGGTTGAGCAGCAGTTCCTGGTAGGCGTCCATGTCGGCCACCACCACCTTGAGCTGGTAGTCGGCGGCCTGGCCGGTGATCAGCAGGCATTCGAGCACTTCCGGGATGGCAGCGATCTCGGCTTCGAAGTGGGTGAAGCGTTCGGGCGTGTGGGCGTCCATCGAGATGTGGATGAGCGCCATCAGCGACAGGCCCAGCTTCTTGGCGTCGAGCAGCGCACGGTAGCCAGTGATGAGGCCGGACTCTTCCAGCGCGCGCAGCCGGCGCAGGCATGACGAGGGTGACAGCGCGATGCGGTCGGCGAGATCCTGATTGCTGATGCGGCCGTCCTGCTGCAACACATCGAGGATCTGGCGGTCGTAGCGGTCGAGTTGCATGGGGAAATTCCTGATGGAGTCCGAGCATGTAGGAGCGGGCTTGACCGCGACCCGCACCCGTTGTCGCGGTCAAGCCCGCTCCTACACGCCATGGAACAACAAAAATGCACTCCTTAGGTTTTAATTGCAACTTTCTTGCGCAATGCAACCCAAACACCGCTCATTTCGCAATCGTCTGCGCCATCGTTCCGCGTAAGATTTCGTCCATCGAATCACGCCATGCCCACGAGGACCGCGCCATGATGTTGCAGAACCCCGCCGCCAAGTACCGCCCTTTCGCCCCGATCGCACTCGCCGACCGCCAGTGGCCGAACAAGGTCATCGACCGCGCCCCGATCTGGATGAGCACCGACCTGCGCGACGGCAACCAGGCGCTGTTCGAGCCGATGAACGCCGAGCGCAAGATGCGCATGTTCCGCACCGTGTGCGACATCGGCTTCAAGGAGATCGAGGTCGGCTTCCCGTCCGCGTCGCAGACGGATTTCGATTTCGTACGCCAGCTCATCGAGGGCGGCCACATCCCGGCCGACGTCACCATCCAGGTGCTCACCCAGGCGCGCGAGGACCTCATCCGCCGCACGATGGAGTCGGTGCGCGGCGCGCCGCGGGCGATCATCCATGTCTATAACGCCACCTCGCCGACCTTCCGCGAAGTGGTGTTCGGCATGGAGAAGCCGCAGGTGGTGGCACTCGCGGTGTCGGCGGTGCGTTTGATCAAGCAGATCGGCGCCGAAATGAAGAATGAGTGCGGCACCGAGATCCGCCTCGAATACAGCCCGGAGACCTTCTCCGCCACCGAGCTCGACTTCGCCAGGGAAGTCTGCGACGCCGTCACCGCCGAATGGGGTGCGACGCCGGACAACAAGGTGATCATCAACCTCCCCGCCACGGTGGAAGTCGCCACGCCCAACGTGTATGCCGACCAGGTCGAGTGGATGCACCGCAATCTCGCCCGCCGCGACAGCGTGGTGCTCTCGCTGCACCCGCACAACGACCGCGGCAGCGGCATCGCCGCCGCCGAGCTCGGCATGATGGCCGGCGCCGACCGCGTCGAGGGCTGTCTGTTCGGCAACGGCGAGCGCACCGGCAACGTCGACATCGTCACCCTCGCGCTCAACATGTACACGCAGGGCGTGTCGCCCGGTCTCGATTTCTCCGACATCAACGCGGTCGCGCGCACCGTCGAGTACTGCAACCAATTGCCGATCCACCCACGCCACCCGTATGTGGGGGATCTCGTATTCACGGCCTTCTCCGGCTCCCACCAGGACGCCATCAAGAAGGGATTCGCCGCCCAAAAAGCGGACGCCCCGTGGAACGTGCCCTACCTCCCGATCGACCCCGCAGACGTCGGCCGCAGCTACGACTCGGTGATCCGGGTGAACAGCCAGTCCGGCAAGGGCGGCATCGCCTACCTGCTCGAGACCGAGTACGGCATCGTGATGCCGCGCCGCCTGCAGGTGGAGTTCTCGCGCGAGGTGCAGCAGGTGACCGATGCCAGCGGCGGCGAGATGAGCGCGGCCGACATCTGGGCGCTGTTCAGCCGCACCTATCTCGAAGCGGCCGCGCCGGTGCGCTACGTCGAGCACCATCTGTTCGAGCACGGCGAGGCGCAGGGCATCCGCCTGGTGGTGGAGATCGGCGGCATGCGCCACCTGCTCGTCGGCGAAGGCAACGGCCCGATCGATGCCACGGTGCACGCCCTTCGCAGCGCCGGCATCCATGTGCAGGTGCGCAGCTACGAGGAACGCTCGATCGCGCCGAGCGAGGATGGCGGCAACGCCCAGGCCTGCGCCTTCCTCGAGCTGATGCCGGAAGACGGCAGCCAGGGCGACCGCTACGGCGTGGGCATCGACGGCAACATCGTCACCGCGTCGATCCGCGCCATCGTCAGCGGGGTGAACCGGCTCGGGGTCGCCGGCACCGAGGAACCGCAGACACTCGCGGCCTGACGGCTGCAAGCCTTGCGGGCGCCCCAGCGTTTTGACGCTGGCGGCGCTCGCGGCGTTTTTCCGCCACCCCGGGTGGGTGCTACGCTGACATCAGGGCATCATCGGTTCGGGGAGAGGCAGTCATGGACAAGACATGGACCCCTGCGGCCTACGGGCTGCGGGAGCAACCCGGCATCTACGACACCGGGACCGGCGCCATCCAGATCATCGAAGCCAACCCCGGTTTTCCCGGCATCCAGCGCGTGACCATCCGCAGCTATTGCGGCCGGAGCGGGGATGACCGCCGTTTCTACCGGCTCACCAGCGACCCGCAGAGGATCTTCGCCACGCTGGAAGAGGCGGTCGCGGCACGGCCCGTGCGACTCACCTGAAGGCAGCGCCACGGCGGCGCCCGCCAAGCGCAGCGAATGAATTAGAATGCGCTTATATTTTGGCGCGGCGCCCCCGCCGTCCGCCCTTCTGCCGGAGAAATCGATGTTCAAACCCGCCCACGAACTGGTCCTGGAAGCCAAGAAATCCGTCCGCGAATGCAACCCGGACCAGCTCCACGCGCTGCTCACCGTGCACGACACCCTGCTCATCGACGTGCGCGAACCGGACGAATACCGCCAGGGCCACATCGCCGGCGCGGTGAACATCCCGCGCGGCGTGCTCGAGTTCCGCGTTTCCAGCGAACCCACGCTGCAGGACGTCGCGCGCCCGATCATCGTGTACTGCAAGACCAGCGGCCGGGCGGCACTTTCGGTGCTCGCCTTGCACAGCATGGGGTTCAGCAATGTGACCTCCGTCGCCGGCGGCTTTGACGCCTGGGTGGCGGGCAATCACCCGGTCGCGAAGCCGCGCGACATCACCTTCGAGTAAACGCGCCAGGGCCTATGGCCCGATAATGGCGCATGACCGCCACGACACCCCCGCTTTCCCTGACCGACGCAGCGCAGCCTTCGGCTGATGCGCGTCCCTTCGACGAGCTGCCGCTGAGCGCCGCCATGCTGGCGGCCGTGAAGCAGCTCGGCTACCTGACGATGACGCCGATACAGGCCGCGAGCCTGCCGGTGGCGCTGGCCGGGCGCGACCTGATCGCGCGCGCGAAGACCGGCAGCGGCAAGACGGTGGCGTTTGCGCTGCCGCTGCTGGCGCGGCTGGATACGCGCAACTTTGCGGTGCAGGCGATGGTGCTGTGTCCGACACGCGAGCTGGCCGACCAGGTGACGCAGGAGATCCGCCGCCTGGCGCGCTTCGCCGACAACATCAAGGTGCTGTCGCTGTGCGGCGGCACGCCGATCCGCCCGCAGGTGGCGAGCCTGGAACATGGCGCGCACGTCGTCGTCGGCACGCCGGGGCGCATCATGGACCACCTGCAACGCCGCAGCCTGCAGCTGGACGCGCTATCGACGCTGGTGCTTGACGAAGCCGACCGCATGCTCGACATGGGCTTTCACGACGACATCGTGTTCGTCGCCGAGCACTGCCCGGCGCAGCGTCAGACGCTGCTGTTCTCCGCGACCTATCCGGAAGGCATCGCCGATCTGGCGCAGCGCTTCCAGCACGACCCCGAAGAGATGACGCTCGCCGAACAGCACGCCGACAGCAAGATCCGCCAGCGCTTCTACGAGATCGAGCACGCACAACGGCTGCAGGCGGTGGCCGCGCTGCTGCGCCATTACCGGCCGGAGCGCACACTGGCTTTCTGCAACACCCGCCAGCAGTGCCGCGACCTCGTCGAGCTGCTGCGCGCGCAGGGCATCCACGCGCTGACGCTGCACGGCGACATGGAACAGCGCGAACGCGACCAGGTGCTGATCCGCTTCGCCAACCGCAGTTGCTCGGTGCTGGTGGCGACCGACGTCGCCGCGCGCGGCCTGGACATCGCCCAGCTCGAGGCGGTGATCAACGTCGACATGACACCCGACCCGGAAGTGCACATCCACCGCATCGGCCGCACCGGTCGCGCCGACGAGGCGGGCTGGGCGCTGTCGCTGTGCAGCAGCGCCGACCGCCGCCGTGTGGCCGCGATCGCGCAGCAAAGCGGCATCGAGCCGGAATGGCACGACCTCGCCGAACTGCCCGCCGGCGACGACGCGCCGCTGGTGCCGCCGATGGTGACGCTGCAGATCCTCGGCGGACGCAAGGACAAGATCCGCCCCGGCGACGTGATGGGCGCGCTGGGCGGCGAGGCCGGACTCACGCGCGCGCAGGTCGGCAAGATCACCGTGACCGACCAGTCCACCTATGTCGCCGTCGCCCGCGACATCGCGCCCCAGGCCGTGCGCCGGCTCGCCGCCGGCAAGCTGAAGGGGCGCACGGTGAAGCTGCGGGTGCTGGACGACGCCGACTGACTTCCGCGCGGAGGCGTTACAGATCCAGTTGCAGCGCCGCCAGCCGCGCGTACAGCCCGCCCTGGCGGCGCAGGTCGGCCGGCGTGCCGGTCTCGACGATGCACCCGCCATCGAGCACGACGATGCGGTCCACCTGCTGCACGGTGGCCAGGCGGTGCGCGATCACCAGGGTGCTGCGGCCATGCATCGCCGCGGCGAGGCCCTGTTGGACGAGGATTTCGGATTCGGCATCGAGCGCGCTGGTGGCCTCGTCGAGCAGTAGCAGGCGCGCATCCTTCAGAATCGCGCGCGCGATGGCGATGCGCTGGCGCTGACCGCCCGACAGCCGGGTGCCGCGCTCGCCGAGGAAGGTGTCGTAACCCTCCGGCAGACGGGCGATGAATTCGTCGGCTGCCGCCGCACGCGCCGCCTGGCGCACCTCGTCGTCGCTCGCCTCCGGACGGCCGTAACGGATGTTGTCCAGCGCGCTGGCGGAGAAAATCACCGGCTCCTGCGCCACGATGGCGATGTCGCGGCGCAGATCGTGCAGCGACAGTTCGCGGATGTCCTGGCCGTCGATGCGGATGGCGCCGGCCGACACCTCGTAGTAGCGCAGCAGCAGCTGGAACAGGGTGGTCTTGCCGGCGCCCGAGGGTCCCACCAGCGCCACCCGCTCGCCCGGCGCGATGTCGAGGCAGATGTCGTCCAGCGCGCGCTGCGTCGGCCGCGCCGGGTAGCAGAAACCGACATGATCGAAGCAGATCGACAGCTTCTCTGCCCGAACCGGGGTCTTCGGCATGGCCGGCTCGCGGATCGCCGATTCGGCGCGCAGCAGTTCCAGCAACCGTTCGGTGGCACCGCTGGCACGCATGACGTCGCCCCACACCTCGGCCAGCGTGCCCACGCCGCCCGCCACCAGCGCCGCATACAGCACGAAGGCGCCGAGCTCGCCGACGCTGAGCGCGCCCGCCTGCACCTGCCGCGCGCCGATCCACAGCACGAACACGATGGTGCCCATCACCGCGGCGATCACCAGCGCCGTCATCAGCGCGCGCACCCCGGTGCGGCGCACCGCGGTGACGAAACTGGTCTCGGTCCGCTCGGCGAAGCGCCGCGCCTCGTTCGCCTCCTGGGTGTAGGCCTGCACCGTGGGCATGGCGTTGAGGATCTCGCCCGCCAGCGCCGAGGCATCGGCGATGCGGTCCTGCGACTCACGCGACAGCGCGCGCACGCGGCGGCCTATGAGCGCGATCGGCACCGTCAGCAGCGCCATCAGGCCGAGGATGAGGCCGAAGAGGTGCACGCTGGTCACCGCCAGCATCGCCAGGCCGCCCGCAAACTGAAACAGGCTGCGCAGCCCCATCGACACCGAGCTGCCGACCACCGTCTGGATCAGCGTGGTGTCGCCGGTCAGCCGCGACAGCACTTCGCCCGTCTGCAGCGTCTCGAAGAACTGTGGCGACTGGCCCAGCACCCGCGCATACACCGCGCTGCGCAGATCCGCCGTCACCCGCTCGCCCACCCACGACACCGTGTAGTAGCGCGCCGCCACCATCGCCGCCCAGAACAGCGCCAGCCCAGACAGCGCCGCAAAATGCCCGTCCAGCGTGCGCGTGCCGAGCAGCCCGCCACCCGGCGCAACGCCGGCGCCGAAGCCGGAATCGATCAGGTCGCGAAACGCCAGCGGCACCAGCAGGATGGTGGCCGAACCCAGGCACAGCAGCAGGAAGGCGAGCGCGATGCGGGCACGGTAGGGACGCAGGAAAGGCGCCAGGCCGCGCAGCGCAGACAGGCGCCTGGGCGTGGGGGGCAGGGTTTCGCGAAGCATGAGGGATTATGGCGCCTATCCGCGCGGCCCGAGGGCGTCGCCAGCCTGATGCAGGGCCCGCCTGCGTCCTGATCCTGCATCACACCGCCCTGCATGGAATGGCACCGCAGTCACGCGCCGGCAACATTCCTCCCATCTAATTTCGGCGCCCCTCAGCCCAACAGGCCCCTGAGGAACGGAAGGTCCATCCGGATCTTCTGCGACGACCCAGATGGATACCGTGACATGCACATCAAACCCCTTGCCGCCGCCCTCGGCATTCTGCTGTCCGGCGTAGCCGGCGCCGCTCCCTCCTTCGTGAATGGAATCGCCGTAGACGGCGCCACCCTCGACCTCTCCGGTGGAACCGGTGCCAACAACGGCCGGGTCGGCTTCTTCTCTGACATCTACTACGACCCCAACCGCAACGAATGGTGGGGCCTGTCCGACCGGGGTCCCGGCGGTGGCACGCTGAGCTACGACACCCGCGTGCAGCGCTTCACGCTGGACATCAACGCCGCGACCGGCGCCATCAGCAACTTCAGGATCGCGGAGACGGTGATCTTCAGGAGCGCCGGCACCCCGCTCAACGGACTCGCGCCGACGCCGTCGAACAACCTCGGCCTCGCCTTCGATCCGGAGGGCCTGGTGATCAACCCGAAGACCGGCACTCTCCTCGTGTCCGACGAATACGGCCCGGCGGTGCGCGAATTCAGCCGCAGCGGCGAGCTTATCCGCACCTACACCACGCCGGCCAACCTCGTCCCGCGGGATTCGACCGGCACCGCCAACTTCGCCGGCGACGCCGGCAACGTGGCAGGCAAACGCACCAACCGCGGCTTCGAAGGCCTGGCGATCAGCCCGGACGGCAAGTTCGCTTTTGCGATGCTGCAGAGCGCGATGCTGGACGAAGGCGGCGGCGACGGCTCGGTGAACCGCATCGTCAAGTTCGACACTGCCACCGGCGAGGCGGTCGGCCAGTACGCCTACAGGATGAAGCGCAGCGGTCAGGGCCAGGGGATCTCGGCGCTGGTGGCGATCAACGACCACGAGTTCTACGTGCTCGAGCGCAACAACCGCGGCATCGGCGTTGGTGCCACCCTCGCCACCGCCGACAAGGAGGTCTACCGCATCGACCTCAACGGCGCGACCGATGTCAGCAACATCGACCTCGACACCCCTGGCGCCACCTACACGCCGGTGGCCAAATCGGCCCGAGTGCTGGACCTCGACGCCAACACGCTCGCGGCGCTGGGCAACAAGTCGCCCGAGAAGTGGGAAGGCCTTGCCATCGGCCCGCAACTTGCCAACGGCGACTACCTGCTGCTGGCCGGCACCGACAACGACTACAGCGTGACCCAGAACGCCGGCGGCGAGCAGTTCGACGTGTATTTCCGTTTCACCGACGCCGACCCCTATCTCACCTCCATCCAGTGCCCGCTAGGCGAGACGACCAGCTGCACCGGTGCCGGCAGCGCGGTCCCCGGCGACGGCAGCTACCAGCTGCTGCCCGGCGTGCTGCATGCCTACACCGTAACCTCAGCCGAACTGGGCAACTACGCCGCGCCAATCCCGGAACCGGGCAGCTTCGCGCTGCTCGGCCTGGGACTTGCCGGCTTGGCGGGCGCACGCCGCCGCCGGCAGTGACCGCGCGCGGGGGCTTCGGGTTGCGCGCGCCTGCCGGATGCGGCACCTTAGCGAAGCAGGATGGACGCCCGCTCGCCGCCCCCGCCAGGAAGCAATAACCGACATGTCTTCTCGCCTGATGCCGCTCGTGCACGTGCTCGGTGGTCTGCTGATCTTCTTCAGCCTGACCTACCTGATGCCGATCGTCGCGTCGCTGATCTATGCAGACGGCACCTGGATCGACTTCGTGCTGGCCGGCGGCATGGCCTTCGCCCTCGGCACCTTCCTCTTCCTGCTCGGCCGCCCGCACAAGCGCGAGATCAAGCCGCGCGACGGCTTCCTGCTGGTGACGCTGGCGTGGAACCTGATGGCGGCGATCGCCACCGTGCCGCTGATGCTGGTCATCGACGAACTGTCGTTCACCGATGCCTTCTTCGAGACGATGTCGGGCCTCACCACCACCGGCGCCACCGTCCTCGTCGGCATCGACAAGCTGCCGCCAGCGATCAATCTGTGGCGGCACGAGCTCAACTGGCTGGGCGGCATGGGCATCATCGTGCTGGCGGTGGCGATCCTGCCGCTGCTCGGCGTGGGCGGGATGCAGCTGTACAAGGCAGAGGCGACCGGAGTAAACAAGGAATCGAAGCTCACCGCGCGCGTGGCCGACACCGCGAAAGCACTGTGGCTGGTGTATTTCACCATCACCGTCGCGTGCATCCTGGCGCTCAAGGCGGTCGGCATGAACTGGCTCGATGCGATCTGCCATGCCTTCGCCGCGCTGTCGCTGGGCGGGTTTTCCACCTACGACGCGAGTGTGGGGCAGTTCGATTCGCCCGCGATCGAGGCGGTGCTGATCGCCTTCATGCTGATCGCGGCGATCAATTTCGCCAGCCATTTCCTCGCCTGGCGGCAGAAGTCGGTGACCGCCTACCTGCACGACCCGGAGGCGAAGGCCCTGCTCGGCGTGATCGGCGTCTCGATCTTCGTGTGCGCGGCTTACCTTGCAGCCTTCGACACCTACCCGAGCTTCCTCACCAGCCTGCGCCACGTCGCCTTCAACCTGGTGTCGATCGCCACCGATTGCGGCTTCGTCAGCCAGGACTACGACAAGTGGCCGGTCTTCGTTCCGCTGTGGATGCTGCTGCTGTCCTGCTTCTGCGCCAGCTCGGGCTCCACCGGCGGCGGCATCAAGACCATACGCGCGCTGATCCTGGCGCGGCAGGGCTTCAACGAGCTGCGCCGCCTGATCCACCCGCGCATGGCCTCGCAGGTGCGCATCGGCGACACTTTCGTGTCGAACTCGATCGCCGGCGCGGTGCTCGGCTTCATCTTCCTGTACGTCCTCGCCGTGGGCGAGCTGAGTTTCCTGCTGGTCGCGTCGGGCCTCGACTTCACCTCGGCGATCACCGCGATCGTCGCGTGCATCAACAACGCCGGCCCGGGCCTCAACGTCGTCGGCCCGGCGCAGAACTACCAGGCCCTCACCGACTTTCAGGTCTGGGTGTGCTCGGCGGCGATGCTGATCGGCCGCCTCGAGGTGATGACCGTCTTCGTGATCTTCACTCCCGACTTCTGGCGTCCGTAGCCCGCCACCCGCCCCGCACTGCAAGGACGATTCACATGAACATCCTGATCCTCGGCGCCGGCCAGGTCGGCACCAGCCTGGCGGAGGCGCTGGTCTCCGAAGAGAACGACATCACCGTCATCGATCAGGACGGCGCGCGCCTGGCACGGCTGCAGGACCACCTCGACCTGCGCACCGTCACCGGCAACGCGGCGACGCCCTCGGTGCTGCGCGCGGCCGGCATCGACAATGCAGACATGCTGATCGCGGTGACGCAGAGCGACGCCAGCAACCTCGTCGCCTGCAAACTGGCGAAGACGGTGTTCAACGTTCCGACACGCATCGCGCGCCTGCGTTCGCGCGACTTCCTCGAGGACGAGAGCCTGCTGCACAGCGACAACTTCGCCGTCGACTTTGCGCTGTGCCCGGAGCAGGTGATCACCGACTACATCCGCCGCCTGATCGAATTTCCCGAGGCGCTGCAGGTGCTCAGCTTCGCCGGCGACCGCGTCAGCCTGGTCGCGCTGCGGGCTTACGAGGGCGGCCTGCTCGTCGGCCGCCAGATCAAGGAGATGCGCGACATGCTGCCGCCCGGGACGGACGCCCGCATCGTCGCCATCTTTCGCGGCAACCAGTCGGCGTTTCCGGACGGCGACACCGTCGTGCAGGCCGGCGACGAAGTGTTCGTGCTCGCCGCGGCCGAGCACATCCGCGCGGTGATGCGCCAGTTGCGACGCATGACGACACCGGTGCGCCGCATCATGATCGCCGGCGGCGGCAACATCGGCCTGCGCCTGGCAAAGTCGCTGCAGAAACGCTATGAGGTGAAGGTGGTAGAGGGCCGCCCGGAGCGCGCCGACTTCCTCGCCACCGAACTGGGCGAGGCGCTGGTGCTGCACGGTGTGGCCACCGACGAGGAACTGCTCGAACAGGAGAACATCGCCGAGATGGACCTGTTCCTCGCCCTGACCAACGACGACGAGGACAACATCATGGCCGGCAGCCTCGCCAAGCGGCTGGGCTGCGAGCGCGTGGTGGCGCTGATCAACCGTCGCGCCTACGCCGACATGATCGAGGGCGGCCCGATCGACATCGGCATCTCGCCGGCCCAGGTGTCGATCGGCTCGCTGCTCGCCTACGTGCGCCAGGGCGACGTCGCCGAGGTGCATTCGCTGCGCCGCGGCGCCGCCGAAGCGCTGGAGATCGTCGCTCACGGCGACGCCAGGACGTCGAAGGTGGTCGGCCGCCGCATCGACGAGATCAGCTGGCCGCGCGGCGTCACCGTCGCCGCGCTGGTGCGGCATATGGAACGGCCGGTGGTCGTCGGCCAGACCGACGACTGGACCTCGATCACGCGCTTCGGCGAGGTGGTGATCGCGCACCACGACACGGTGATCGAGCCCGACGACCACGTCATCGTGTTCTGCATGACCAAGCGCGTCGTGCCCAAGGTCGAGAAGCTGTTCCAGGTTGGCTTCCACTTCGTCTAGCGGCCGGCGCTGACTGCAAGCCCGTTGGAAGCTGCTGATGCAGTCCTTCACCTTGCATGCCAAGGCGGCGTCTGCTTGAATCAAAGCGCTCAATTCCAGGGGAACACTCATGCCCAAGATCGCGGGAGGCTGCCTGTGCGGCGCCGTGAAGTACACCTGCGCTGCCGAGCCGATCATGGTGGCGCTGTGCAATTGCCACCACTGCCAGAAGCAGTCGGGGTCGGCCTATTCGGTGAACGTCGCCGTCCCCAAGGGTTCGCTGCAATTCACCCGCGGCAAGACGGCCATCTACGAGGACACCGGTTCGAGCGGAAAGCCGGTGTACAGGCATTTCTGCGCCAACTGCGGCTCGCCCATCTTTTCCGACGTCGTCGCGCGCCCCGACCTGGACTGGCTGAAAGCCGGCACGCTCGACGACACCTCATGGGTGCAGCCCAGCGCCAGCATCTGGTGCGAGTCTGCCCAGGCCTGGGTGAAGCAGCCGGAAGGCGTCGCCAGCTTCATGCAGGGCCCGCCCGCAGCCTGAACCGTTGCCCCCGCGCGGAACGGGCGCGGGGGCAAGGCGCCGTCATCCGCGTCACTTGAGCGCGTCGAGCCCCGCCCCGAAGTTGATGTGGAAGGGCTGGCCGTCGATCACCAGCGCGGGAATCGATTTCACGCCGAGGCGTTCCGCTTCGACGACGCGCGCCCTGTGCTCGCACAGATGCACCACCTCAACGGCCAGCAAGCGTTCGGCGTGTGCCGCCAGTGCGCACACTTCCTCACGGAAGCAGGCGGCGCCCGCTGCGGGCTGACCGGCAAAGCTCGGGCATTGCAGACGGCACGTTATGGCAACACTCCGCCGTGATCTACACAACTCGACATGACGCGCTTCGAATCATCTCTGCGCGCAAGGCCAACGACAGGGAAGTCAGGCATTATGAAAACAGTACGCGTGACAATTGATCCGAGCGACGCCGCCTCCATGGCGCTCGGGCGCATCGACGCTGCGCGTGTCGATGCGGCCGACGAGGAGGAACTGGCCAGGCAAGCCGCTGCCGACCAGGCCGAGGCCATGCAGGGCACAGCGAAATTCGCACGGCGTGTCCGCCGGCGCCTGGGTCTGAGCCAGGCAGAGCTTTCCGAACGGATCGACGTTCCGCTGGAAACCATCCGCAATTGGGAACAGGGCAAGCGCAGCCCGACGGGTGCGGCCAAAGCGCTGCTCAAGGTGCTGGACAAGGCTCCCGAAGCAGCGCTTGCAGCCTTGAATTGAAGTCCGATTCACGCACCGGCGTCGTCCTAACGGCCGACCCGTAGCAAGCGATCCAGCAAAACGACCGACCCAACCTCGGGAGTCGCTCATGGAAACCCCCGACACGATCCACACCTTCTGGTTCGGCCCGCATGCCGACGATGCGGAAGTCATCGCCCGGCAGTCGGCGCTGTGGTGGCGCAAGCAGGCGGCGGTGGATGCGGAGATCGGGCAGCGGTTTTCGGCCATGGTCGAGCAGGCGGCCTTCGGCCAGCTCGACGCCTGGCTCGGTGACCTGCGCGGGCGGCTGGCGCTGGTGCTGCTCACCGACCAGTTTCCGCGCAACATCTGGCGCGGCGGCGCCGCCGCCTTCGCCTTCGACACGCTGGCGCGGCGCTGGGCGAAGGAGGCGATCCGGCTCGGGATCGATGAAGAAGCGCGGCCGATCGAGCGCGTGTTCCTGTATCTGCCGCTCGAGCATTCCGAGGATCTCGGCGATCAGCGCGAGGCGGTGCGCCTGTTCGACCGCCTCGCCAGCACGGTGCCGGCCGCGCAGCGCGCGGCGTTCGACGGCTATCTCGATTACGCCCGCCGCCACTCCGAGATCATCGAGCGCTTCGGCCGCTTCCCGCACCGCAACGCCGCGCTCGGCCGGGAAACGACGGCGGAGGAAGCGGCATTCCTGCTGCAGCCGGGTTCGTCGTTCTGAATCGGGCCTTTCCGCTTCACCAGGAGGCTGAAGCGCACGACCGGCCGAAGCGTCGGACACCCGCCCCGGCGGGACAGGCTGCGGAACGCGGCGATACAATCATCCGCACCCCCATCCCGGCAGAGGAGCCGCCATGTGTGCCGACCACTCCAGCGCTTTCGTCCGTCTGCTGCGCACCGCACTGTGCGGCTTCGCCTTGCTCTGCCTTGCGGCCTGCGCCAGCCTGGGCGGCCGTGACCCGATCCGGCTCAACGTGGTCGGGCTCGATCCCATCCCCGGTCAAGGCATGGAGATGCGATTCAACGTGAAGCTGCGGGTGCAGAACCCGAACGAAAGCGCGATCGAGTTCGACGGCGTGGCGCTCGAGCTCGACCTGAACGACCGCGCCTTCGCCACCGGCGTCAGCGACCTGAAGGGCAGCGTGCCGCGCTTTGGTGAGACCGTCCTCAGCGTGCCGGTGTCGGTCTCGGCTTTCGCGGCCGTGCGCCAGGCGCTGGGCCTGATGGACGAGCGCACGGCGGCGAACGACGTACCCTACGTGCTGCGTGCCAAACTCGGCGGGCCGCTGTTCAGCGGCCAGCGCTTCACCGAAAAGGGCACGCTCGACCTGCCCGCACTCGGCAACACGCCCGCCCGCTGAGCGGCGCGGTTGCGGAACACGACAAGGAGACCAGACGATGCACCTTCCCCGCCTCGAAGACGCCCTGCTCACCGTCGAGCAGCGCATCGCCACGCTGACGCTGAACCGCGATGACGTGCGCAACGCGCTCACCGGCACGCGGCTGATCGACGACATCGTCGCCGTGGCCGAGTGGGTCAACCGCTGCGACGAGGTGTCGGTGCTGGTGCTCGCCGCCAACGGATCGGCCTTCTCGGCCGGCGGCAACGTCAAGGACATGGCCGCGCGCGGCGGCGACTTCGCCGGCGGCGTGGCCGAGGTGGCCGAGCGCTACCGGCGCGGCATCCAGCGCATCCCGCTGGCGATCCAGGCCATCGAGGTGCCGGTGATCGCGGCGGTGAACGGCGCGGCAATCGGCGCCGGCTGCGATCTGGCCAACATGGCCGACGTGCGCATCGCCTCGCGCAGGGCGAAGTTCGGCGAGACCTTCCTCAACCTGGGCATCATCCCCGGCGACGGCGGCGCCTGGTTCATGCAGCGCCTGATCGGCTACCAGCGCGCCTTCGAGCTGACGCTGACCGGGCGCATCATCGACGCGGAAGAAGCGCAGGCGATCGGCCTGGTGCTGGAGGTGGTGGAGCCCGAGCAGCTGATGCCGCGCACGATGGAAATGGCGCACCGCATCGCCGCCCAGCCGCCCAAGGCGACCCGGCTGACCAAGCGCCTGATGAAGATGGCGCAGCGCATGGAGCTGAAGGACTTCCTCGACCTGTGCGCCGGCTTCCAGGGCATGTGCCACAACGAGCCCGAGCATCTCGAGGCGCTCGGCCGCATGCTGGCGAAGGGTTGAGCAGCGCCATGCCGCACCATCATCACGGCTCGATCGACGCGCCCTTCGTCGCCCCCGCCCGCTTCCAGGATGCGGCGGCCGCGTTCGAGCGCGTGCGCACGATCTACGACGCCAGCGTCGCCCATCTGCGCGACGCGCTGCAGCGCTACGTCGCCGGCGCCGACGTCGGGCGCCACGTGCGCGGCTGCTACCCCTTCGTGCGCGTGCGCACCGACACCGTGGCGCGCGCCGACTCGCGCCTGTCGTACGGCTTCGTTGCCGGGCCGGGCATGTACGAGACCACGCTGACGCGCCCCGACCTGTTCGGTGACTACTACCTTGAGCAGTTCCGCCTGCTGCTGCAGAACCACCACGTCGATCTGGAGATCGGCACCAGCTCGCAGCCGATCCCGGTGCATTTCTCGCTGGCCGAGCAGGAGCACCTCGAAGGCCACCTCGAGCCCGACCGCCGCCGGCTGCTGCGAGACTGCTTCGATCTGCCCGACCTTGCGGCGATGGACGACGGCATCGCCAACGGCACCCACGAGCCGCGCCCCGGCGAGCCGCAGCCGCTGGCGCTGTTCACCGCGCCGCGCGTCGACTACTCGCTGCACCGGCTGCGCCACTACACCGGCACGCTGCCCGAGCACTTCCAGAACTTCGTGCTGTTCACCAACTACCAGTTCTACATCGACGAATTCATCGCGCTCGGCCACGAGTACATGGCCGACGGCAGCGGCGCACACGACTACGTCGCTTTCGTCGAGCCCGGCAACGTCGTCACCCGTCGCGCCGGGATGGGGCCCGAAGCGGGCGACGAACATGGGGCCCCGCCGCCGCGCCTGCCGCAGATGCCGGCCTACCACCTGATCCGGGGCGACCGCGGCGGCATCACGATGGTGAACATCGGCGTCGGTCCGGCCAATGCCAAGACCATCACCGACCACATCGCAGTGCTGCGGCCGCACGCGTGGATCATGCTCGGCCACTGCGCCGGCCTGCGCAACAGCCAGCAGCTGGGCGACTACGTGCTCGCCCACGGCTATGTGCGCGAGGACCACGTGCTGGACGAGGAACTGCCGCTGTGGGTGCCGATCCCGCCGCTGGCCGAAGTGCAGGTCGCGCTCGAGGCGGCGGTGGCCGACGTCACGCGACTGAGCGGCTACGAGCTGAAGCGCCTGATGCGCACCGGCACGGTCGCGAGCACCGACAACCGCAACTGGGAGTTGCTGCCCTCGCACGGCATGGCCACCAGCCCGGAACGGCGCTTCAGCCAGAGCCGCGCGGTGGCGCTGGACATGGAGTCGGCCACCATCGCCGCCAACGGTTTCCGCTTCCGCGTGCCCTACGGCACCTTGCTGTGCGTCAGCGACAAGCCGTTGCACGGCGAGATCAAGCTGCCCGGCATGGCCGACCGCTTCTACCGCGAACGGGTCGACCAGCACCTGCGCATCGGCATCCGCGCCATCGAGCGCCTGCGCGAACAGGGCGTCGACCGCCTGCACAGCCGCAAGCTGCGCAGCTTCGCCGAAGTGGCGTTCCAGTAGCGCGGGCGCGCCGCCCGGGCTCAGGAGCCGTAGCCCTGGCTCAGCCAGTCCACCAGGCGCAGCCCGCGGCGGCGCGGTTGGCTGGCGGCCTGACGGCGTGCATAGACCTCGTTGAGCAGCACTTCGCCACCCGCGATGCGCTGCAGCGTCAGGCGGCGGGCAAAGGTGTCGGCCGAACCCGGATGCTGGCCGATGACGATGACGCCGGTGTTGGGCAGGGCCTCGGCCAGGAGACGCAGCATGTCGTCGGCCGAGGCCGGGTCGAGCGCGTCGAGCGCGCCGCCGAGCACGATCCAGTCGGGCGCATGCAGCAGCAGGCGGGCCACCGACAGACGCTGCAGTTCGGCGCCGCCCAGCACCCGCGACCAATCGGTGAGTTCATCCAGGCGCTCGGCCAGATGCGGCAGCCCGACCCGCCCGAGGGCGCCACGCAGCAAGGCATCGACGTGGTTGCCGGTGGCTTGCGGGAAATCCAGCGCATCGCGCAGGGTCCCGTCGGGCATGTAGGGGCGGGTGCCCACCGCGATCATGTCGCGATCGGCTGGCAACATCACCTCGCCCCGCCCCCACGGCCAGATGCCGGCCAGCACGCGGAACAGCGCCGCCGCCGCGTCCGGGTCGCCGTCGACCAGCACATGCTCGCCGGGCCCGACTTCGACGTTGAGCGCCGGGAGCAGCGCGGTACCGTCTGGCGCGGCAATCCACAGATCGGCGACGCCCAGCAGCGCATCGGCGCCACGGTCGAGGTTGATCGCGGTGTCGCCGGTGCGCGCGGCCTCTGCAGCGGCAGTGCGCACCGCCTCCTCCAGCGCCAGCACCCGCTCCACCGAGGCGCGCCATTCGGCCAGGCGCGGCAGGTTGTCCACCGGCCACGACAGCGCCCCCGTCACCTGCTGGAAAGCCTGCGCCGACTGCATCAGCCCGCCGAGAGTAAGCAGGCCGCCGAGAAAGCGCGGCGTGCTGACGAGGATGGGAAACACCGGCGCGAGGATCGTGTAGGCCGACGAGAAGGCCAGCAGCCGCGCCAGCCCTGCGGACTGCGCATGCCAGGACTGCACGATGGTCTCGAACAGCCTGCCGAGCCGGCCGCGCTCGGCGAACTCGCCGCGCGCCAGGGCGATCGCCTCGCCGCGTTCGCGCGCGCGCACCAGGCCGAAGCGAAAATCCGCCTCGCGCGTCTGCCGCGTATCCGTGGCGCGCACCAAGGGGCGACCGAGCATGAAGGCGACGCCCGAGCCGATGCCTGCGTAGGCGATCGCCAGGAAAACCAGGTGGCCCGGCACCTCGACGCCGGCAACGTCGACACGGCCGGACAGCGACCACAGTATGTCGACGAAGGTGACCAGCAGCAGCACGCAGTAAAACAGCGAATTGGCGAGGTCGAAGGCGGCCTCGGTGGCGATGCGAATGTCCTCGGCGATGCGCCCGTCAGGGTTGGCATGGTCGCCGGGGATCAGCGCCGCCTGGTAGTGGCGCGCCTCCTCCATCCAATGGCTGACGACATGCTGCGTGAGCCAGCGCCGCCAGTCGAGCTGCAGCCAGCGCCGCAGCACCAGGTGCGCGGTATTGACCGCAACCGAGCCCAGCACGATGAGGACGAAGATGACGATCTGGTCCATCGCGCGATCGGTCGAACGGCGCTCGAGCGCATCGAACAGGTCGGCATTCCACAGGTTGAGGCGGATCGCCAACGCCACCTGGCACACCACCAGCAAGGCGAGCAGCACGGTGAGCAGCCGCGGCCGCCAGCGCCCGGGTGCCGTCCAGTACGGTCCCGCGAGGCGCATGAAGGCCCGAAAGAAACGCAGCTGACGGCCATTCGCTTCTTGCGCGCTCACCGCGGGGCCCCGAAACGACCGACACTGCCCGACCCGACCGGGGCGGACTGCAGGGATGCGCTACGGGCGGCGACGGTGGAGCCCATGATGGCGGTTGAGGGCGTGCGTGGTGAGGGCCGGAAGATGCAATTCAGTATTTCGGGTTCCGTGACATAGGTCAAATGCTGCACTGCACGAGGCGACTATGGTGATCACTCAAACCCTTGCCACGAAGCATGGGGACGGAATCAGCGAGGAAATCGTCATGAAGCACATGTTCACCATAGACGGCAACGAGGCCGCTGCCTCGGTCGCCTTTCGCGTTTCCGAGGTGATCGCGATCTATCCGATCACACCGTCCTCCAACATGGGCGAGTTGTCCGACGAATGGGCGGCGCAGGGCAAGCCCAACATCTGGGGCAGCGTGCCCAAGGTCGTCGAGCTGCAGTCCGAAGGCGGCGCCGCCGGCACGGTGCACGGCGCGCTGCAGGCGGGCGCGCTGGCGACCACCTTCACCGCGTCGCAGGGCCTGCTGCTGATGATCCCCAACATGTACAAGATCGCCGGCGAGCTGACGCCGACGGTCTTCCATGTCGCGGCACGCGCGATCGCCACCCATGCGCTGTCGATCTTCGGCGACCACTCCGACGTGATGTCCACCCGCGGCACCGGCTTCGCGCTGCTGTCATCGGCCTCGGTGCAGGAGGCGCACGACTTCGCTGCCATCGCCACCGCCGCCACCCTGGCGGGGCGCATCCCAGTGCTGCATTTCTTCGACGGCTTCCGCACCTCGCACGAAGTGGCGAAGATCGAGCACATCGCCGACGACACGCTGCATGCGCTGCTGCCCGACGCGCTGATCGCCGCGCACCGCGCCCGCGCGCTGTCGCCCGAACATCCGGTGATCCGCGGCACCTCGCAGAACCCGGACGTGTTCTTCCAGGCGCGCGAGGCGCAGAACCCGCTGTTCGACGCCTTCCCCGGTGTGGTGCAGCAGGCGATGGACCGCTTCGCCGCGCTGACCGGCCGCCAGTACCGGCTGTTCGACTACGTCGGTGCGCCCGATGCCGAGCGCGTGATCGTGCTGATGGGCTCGGGCGCGGAGACGGTGGAAGAAACCATCGAGCACCTCGTGCGCCGCGGCGAGAAGGTCGGCCTGCTCAAGGTACGCCTGTTCCGCCCCTTCGCACCGGTGGCCCTGCTCGCCGCGCTGCCCGCCAGCGCGCGTGCGATCGCGGCGCTCGACCGCTGCAAGGAACCGGGCGCCGACGGCGAACCGCTGTTCAAGGACGTGATGGTGGCGCTGGCCGAGGATCAGGCCGGCGACAGCCCGCGCTTCGCCGCGATGCCGAAGCTGATCGGCGGCCGCTACGGTCTGGGCTCCAAGGAGTTCAACCCGGCGATGGTAAAGGCCGTGTTCGACGAGCTGAGCGCAACGCTCGCCGGCAAGCCGCCGCGCCGCCGCTTCACCGTCGGCATCGAGGACGACGTCACCGGCCTGTCGCTGCCTTTCGATGCGAGCTTCCGCACTGACGCCGCGCACGAGGGCTTCGCCGCGGTGTTCTACGGCCTGGGCTCGGACGGCACGGTGTCGGCCAACAAGAACTCGATCAAGATCATCGGCGACGAAACCGAGCTCTTCGCCCAGGGCTACTTCGTCTATGACTCGAAGAAGTCCGGTGCGATGACGGTGTCGCACCTGCGCTTCGGCCCGCGGCCGATCCGCTCCGCCTACCTCACCGGCGACGGCGACGCGCGCTTTGTCGCCTGCCACCAGCCGCTGTTCCTCGAAAGCCACGATCTGCTGTCGCATGCCGCGCCGGGCGCGGTGTTCCTGCTCAACACCAGCGTGCCGCCCGAGCGCGTGTGGGATTCGCTGCCGCTGGCGATGAAGCGGCAGATGGTGGAAAAACGCATCGCCTTCCACGCCATCGACGCCTACACGGTGGCCGACGAGGCGGGCATGGGACGGCGCATCAACACCGTGATGCAGACCTGCTTCTTCGCCATCTCCGGCATCCTGCCGCAGGAGCAGGCGATCGCCGCGATCAAGCGCGCGGTGGAGAAGACTTATGGCCGCAAGGGCCGCCGCATCGCCGAGCTCAACTGCCGCGCGATCGACACCACCGTCGCCCGCCTGCACAAGGTCGATGTGCCGGCCGCGCTCGATACCGCCGCGCCGGAAACGAGCGCGGCCGGTGGCAAGCGCGTCATCGAGATCAAGGCGCTCAACGACTTCACCCGCAATGTCACCTTGCCGCTGATCGCCGGCCAGGGCGACGCCCTGCCGGTGTCGCTGCTGCCGGTCGACGGCACCTGGCCGACCGGCACCGCACGATTCGAGAAGCGCAACCTCGCGCTGCAACTGCCGGTGTGGGAAGAAGACCTGTGCACCCAGTGCGGCAAGTGCGTGTTCGTGTGCCCGCACTCGGCGATCCGCGCCAAGGTCTTCCCGGCCGAACTGGCCGCCGATGCGCCGCCCACGTTCAAGCATGTGCCCGCACGCAGCAAGGACTACCCGGCCGGCTCGCACATGAGCTACCAGGTGGCGCCCGAAGACTGCACCGGCTGCACGCTGTGCGTGGACGTGTGCCCGATCCGCGACAAGTCCAACGTGTCGCGCAAGGCGCTGAACATGGCCGACCAGGTGCCGTTGCGCGCGCCCGAGGCGGAAAACTGGGAATTCTTCCTCAAGCTGCCCGACCGCGACGCGCGCGACGCCAAGCGCGGCACGATTCCCGGCTCGATGCTGCTGTCGCCCTACTTCGAGTTCTCCGGCGCCTGCGTCGGCTGCGGCGAAACACCCTACATCCGGCTGGCGACGCAGCTCTTCGGCGACCGCATGATGGTCGCCAACGCCACCGGCTGCTCTTCGATCTACGGCGGCAACCTGCCCACCACGCCCTACACCACCGACGCCCACGGCCGCGGCCCGGCATGGAACAACTCGCTGTTCGAGGACAACGCCGAGTTCGGCCTGGGGATGCGGCTGGCGACCAACCAGCTCGCCGACGCCGCGCGCGTGCAGCTGAAGGCGTTGGCCAGCGAAGTGGGCGCCGACCTGGCCGACGCGTTGCTGACGGCCGACCAGCACGACGAAGCCGGCCTCCACGAGCAGCGCGAGCGCGTCGCCGCGCTCAACGCCCGCCTGGCGCAGATCGGCACGCCGGCCGCGGCCGCGCTCGCGGCGCTGTCGGAATACCTGATCCGGCGCAGCGTGTGGATCATCGGCGGCGACGGCTGGGCCTACGACATCGGCTTCGGCGGCCTCGACCACGTGCTGGCCTCGGGCGAAAACGTGAACATCCTGGTGCTCGACACCGAGGTCTATTCCAACACCGGCGGCCAGAACTCCAAGGCCACGCCGCTGGGCGCCGTGGCCAAGTTCGCCGCCGGCGGCAAGCCGATGCACAAGAAGGACCTGGCGAAGATCGCGATGGACTACGAGAACGTGTTTGTCGCCAAGGTGGCCTACGGCGCCAAGGACACGCACACGCTGAAGGCCTTCCTCGATGCCGAGAGCTATCCCGGCGTGTCGATCATCATCGCCTACAGCCCGTGCATCGCCCACGGCGTGGACATGTCGTACAACCTGCGTCAGCAGGATCTGGCGGTGAAGTCGGGCCACTGGCCGCTGTTGCGCTACGATCCGAGGCTGCGCACGCAGGGCCGCAACCCCTTGTCGGTGGACAGCGCCGCGCCCAGCATTGCGTTCCGCGACTTCGCCGGCAGCGAGGCGCGCTTCACCGTGCTGGAGCGCCAGCAGCCGGAGGCGGCAGCGGAGTTCATGAGGCGGGCGGGCGAGTTCGCGCGCCTGCGTCACCAGGAATATGTCGAACTGGCCGCGCTGCCGTTGCCAGAGGCACGCCTCGCAGAGCAGGCCGCCGCCACCGAAGACAAGGAGGGAGACAGCAATGCTTGATCTGCGCACGAACTATCTGGGCCTGTCGCTGAAGAATCCGCTGGTGCCCTCGTCGACGCCGCTGACCCACAAGATCGGACCAGCGCTGCACCTGGAGGACGCCGGAGCCGCCGCCATCGTCATGCACTCGCTGTTCGAGGAGGACGTGCGTGCGGAGGAGCGCATGCTCGACCGCTTCCTGCTCAACCCCGAAGCCTTCGGCGAAGCCTCCGGCCACCTGCCGCTGCGCGACGACTATCTGAGCAAGCTCGACGCCTATCTCGAGACGATCGCGGTGATGAAGGCGCGCCTGTCCATTCCGGTGATCGCCAGCCTGAACGGCGCCTCACCGTCGGGCTGGGTCGAACTCGGCCGCGAGATGCAAGAGGCCGGCGCCGACGCGCTGGAGCTCAACGCGTGGTACATGCCGGGCGACACCGAAGTGCCGGGCCAGGACATCGAGGAGCACTACCTCGCGCTGCTGCGCAGCCTGAAGGCGGTGGTGACGATTCCGGTGTCGATGAAGCTGTCGCCCTTCTTCTCGTCGCTGCCGCATTTCGTACGTCACGCCGAGGCGGCCGGGGCAGCGGGGGTGTCGCTGTTCAACCGGTTCTTCCAGCCCGACATCGACCTCGCCACGCTGAGCGTGGTCGACCGCGCACAACTCTCGTCATCCTCCGACTTACTGCTGACCATGCGCTGGATCGCCATCCTGCGCGGCCGCTGCAATCTGAGCCTGGCCGCGACCGGCGGTGTGCACACCGCCGACGACGCGTTGAAGATGCTGCTTGCGGGCGCCGACGTGGTGCACATGGCCAGCGCCCTGCTGCTGCACGGCCCCGAACGCCTGAAAACGGTGCTGACCGATCTGCAGCGCTGGCTCGAGGACAATGAATACGCATCGGTGGAACAACTCAAGGGCTCGATGAGCCAGCAGAACCTGCCCGATCCGTCCGCCTTCGCCCGCGCCGCGTACCTGCACGCGATCGACTCGTTCACGCCGCCGCCCGGCGTGCGCTACTGAAGGCGGCCAGGGCCGGCCGGCACGGCTGGCCCTCGCGTGCGGATTGCCTGCCGGCCCGAAAGTCGCAACACTGTTCGTCTTTCGCAAATGATGGAGCGCAGGAATCATGGATCGTTTGCAGGCGATGCAACTTTTCACCCGCATCGTCGATCTCGGCAGCTTCAGCCGCGCGGCGGAGCAGCTTTCGCTGCCGCGCGCGTCAGCGACCCAGATCATCAAGCAGCTCGAGGCGCACCTGGGCGTGCGCCTGCTGCAGCGGACCACCCGCCACGTCAGCCCGACACTGGACGGCGGTGCCTACTACCAGCGCTGCGTCGACATCCTCACCGACATCGAGGAGACCGAGGCCTCGTTCTCTCAGGCGGCGCGTCATCCGCAGGGCCGGCTGAAGGTCGACCTGCCTGCCTCGCTCGGCCGCATCGTCGTGATTCCGGCCCTGCCGGAATTTTGCGAACGCTACCCGCTGATCACGCTCGATATCGGTATCGGCGACCGCTACATCGACCTGGTGCGCGAGAGCGTGGACTGCGTGCTGCGCCTGGGCGAGTTGCGCGACTCCTCGCTCGTCGCACGGCGCCTGAACACGCTCGAGCAGGTCACCTGCGCCAGCCGCGCCTATGTGGAGCGATTCGGCACGCCGGCCACGCTGGATGAGCTCGACGCGCACCGGGTGGTGGACTACGTGTCGGCGTCGAGCGGCAAGTCCAGCCCGCTGGAATTCGTCGTCGGCGGGCGGGTCGAAACCCGCGCCATCCCGTCCATCGTGTCGGTCAACAACGGCGATGCCTATCTCGCCGGCTGCGAGGCCGGCCTGGGCATCGTCCAGGTGCCCCGCTACCGTGTCGCCGAACAGATCGCCCGCAGCGAACTCGTGGAATTGCTGCCCGACCTGCCGCCCCCCGCGCTGCCGCTGTCGGCCCTTTACCCGCACCACCGCCACCTGTCGCCCAGGGTGCGCGTCTTCGTGGACTGGATGGCCGAGCTGCTCGGCAAGCTGCGCTGAGCAGCGCCCCGTCGTCACTCAAGTTGGAGCGTGGGATGCCGTAACGGATGATGAATGCGGCAGTGCGTGAGGTCTGCCACGCCGGATGCGACACCGTGATGAACAACCCGCCCATGCTCCTGGCGCTGGGCGCCACACGACAAGACCATGCCCGCCACTGAGATTCCGCAGAGCGAATCGCTGCGCCTGGCCGCCCTCGAGGCCACCGGCCTGCTCGACACGCCCCCCGAAGAACGCTTTGACCGCCTGACCCGCCTCGCCCGCTTCATGTTCGGCGTGGACATCGCGCTGGTATCGCTGGTCGCCGCCGAGCGCCAGTGGTTCAAGTCGCGTCAGGGGCTGGAAGCCGCGGGAACGCCGCGTGAGGTCTCGTTCTGCAGCCATGCGATCCGCGGTAGCCGCATCTTCGAAGTCGGCGACGCGCGACAGGATCCGCGCTTCGCCGACAACCCGCTGGTCACCGGCGAGCCCCACATCCGCTTCTACGCCGGCGCGCCGCTGGCGACGGCGGATGGCCACCGCATCGGCACCCTGTGCATCATCGACGGCGAGCCACGCCAGCTCACGCCGGACGAGCGCCGCGCGCTGCGCGATCTGGCCGACTGCGTGGAACAGGAGATCGACCACCTCGAACTGCGCGAGAGCGGCAGGACGCTACGCCTGGCGCAGCAGTCCGGCGAGGTCATCGTGCGCGCCCAGTCGCAGTTCATCCGCGAGCCGGACCAGCGCAAGGCATTCGATGACCTGCTCGCCGACATCATCGAACTCACCGCGAGCAGCTACGGTTTCATCGGTGAGATCCTGCAGCGGCCGGACGGCACCCCTTACCTCAAGACCTGGGCCATCACCAACATCGCCTGGGACGAGGCCAGCCGCGCCTTCGTCGAGGCTCACGCGAAAAGCGGGATCGAGTTCAGCAAGCTCGACACCCTGTTCGGCGCGGCGATCCGCAGCGAGAGGCCGGTCATCGCCAACGACCCGCGCCGCGACCCACGCAGCGGCGGCCTGCCGCCCGGCCACCCGCCGCTCGATGCCTTCCTCGGCGTGCCCATCCATCACGGCGATCGCATGGTGGGGATGCTCGGCCTGGCGAACCGGCAAGGCGGCTACGACGAGGACCTCGTCCAGTTCCTGCGCCCGCTGCTGGCCACGATAGGGCAACTGGTCGACGCCGCGCGCACGCGGCGGCAGCACGAAGCGGCGCTCGTGGAATTGCGGCGCCTGTCACGGGTGGCGAGCGAGACGACCAACGGCGTCCTGATCACGGACGCCGAAGGCCGCATCGAATGGATCAACGATGGCCTGACCCGCATCAGCGGCTATGCGCTCGACGACCTGCGCGGCCGCCGACCGGACGAGGTGCTGATCGGGCCAGACTCGGATCCCGCCACGCTAGGCCGGATGCGCGAGGCGCGGGCAAACGGCAGCGGCTACGCGGTGGACGTCGTGCTCTACGACAAGTCGCGCCGCGCCTCTTGGGTGCGCCTCCACTGCAATCCGCTCCGCGACGCCGAGGGCCGCCCGGAGGGATTCATCGTCATCGCGTCCGACATCACCCAGGCGCACGAGGACGCCGACCGCATACGCCGCAGCGAACAGCGCCTGGCCGCAGTGATCGAAGGCGGCCGCATCGGCACCTGGGAGTTGAATGTGCAGTCCGGCGAGGCCGTGTTCAACGAACGCTGGGCGCAGATGCTGGGCTATACCCTCGCCGAACTGACACCGATCAGCATGCGCACCTGGCAGCGACTGATGCACCCCGATGATCTCGCGGCCGCGACCGCACAGCTCGAGCGGCACTTCCGCGGCGAGTGCGACAGCTACGAGACGCAGTTCCGCATGCGGCACCGGGACGGCTACTGGGTGTGGATCGGTGCGCGCGGACGCCTGGCGAGCCGGACCGCCGCCGGCGAACCGCTGCTGGTGCTGGGCACGCACATCGACATCAGCGCCCACGAGGCGACCAAGGCCAGCCTGCAGGAACAGGCCAGCTACACGCAGGCGGTGCTCGACAACATCGTCGACGGCATCATCACCATCGACCGGCTGGGCACCGTGGTGTCCTTCAACCCCTCGGCCGAGCGCATTTTCGGCTACCGCGCGGTCGAGATAGTCGGCCACAACGTCAACATGCTGATGCCCTCGCCGCACCGCGAGGCGCACGACGGCTACCTGCAGAACTACCAAGCTACCGGCGAATCCCGCATCATCGGCGTCGGCCGCGAACTGCGCGGCTTGCGCAAGGACGGCAGCCTGTTCCCGATGGAGCTCGCCGTTTCGGAGGTGTTGCGCGAGGGAAGGCCAGTGTTCGTGGGCCTGGTGCGCGACATCACGCAGCGCAAGACCGCCGAACGCGAGATCGAGCGTCTGGCGTTCTACGACCCGCTCACCGGCCTGCCCAATCGGCGTCTGCTGATCGACCGCCTGCAGCATGCGCTCGGTCGCAGTGGCCGCAACGCGCAGTTCGGCGCACTGCTGTTCATCGACCTCGACAATTTCAAGAACCTCAACGACACCGCCGGCCATGGCGTGGGTGACGAACTGCTCAAGCAGGTGGCGCAGCGACTGACGACCAGCCTGCGTGAGGGCGACACCGTCGCACGGCTGGGCGGCGACGAATTCGTGGTGATCCTCGAGGGGGTGGGCGAGCGGCGCGAGGCGGCAGCGAACCACGTCGAAGTCGCGGTCGAGAACCTGCACAACGGCCTGATGCAGCCGTATCGCCTCGGCGAGCGCGACCATCGCACGACGCCCAGCATCGGCGTCACCTTGTTCCGCGGCCGCGAACACGGCGTGGACGACCTGCTGCAACAAGCGGACCTGGCCATGTACCAGTCCAAGAGTTCGGGGCGCAACACCTACCGCTTCTTCGACCCCCAGATCCAGACCGAATTGATGGCACGCGCCGAACTGGAATCCGACCTGCGCGTGGCCCTCGCCGAGCAGCAGTTCCTGCTGCATTTCCAGCGCCAGGTGAACCGCCATGGTCACACCACCGGCGCTGAGGTGCTGCTGCGCTGGCAGCATCCGCGTCGTGGCATGGTCTCGCCGGCGCAGTTCATCCCGCTCGCCGAGGAGACCGGCCTCATCGTTCCGATCGGGCGCTGGGTGTTCCAGCAAGCCTGCGCCGTGCTTGCCCGCTGGGCCGGCCAAGCACGTACTGCCGGCCTGACGCTGGCGGTGAACATCAGCGTGCGGCAATTCCACTTGCCCGATTTCGTCGAACGCGTGCGGTCGGCCCTCGACGCATGCGGCGCCAACCCGCGCCGCCTCAAGCTCGAGCTCACCGAGAGCATGTTGGCGTCCAGCGTCGACGACATCATCACCAAGATGGCCGCACTCAAGAAACGAGGTGTGAGCTTCTCGCTGGACGACTTCGGTACCGGCTACTCATCGCTGTCGTACCTGAAGCGCCTGCCGCTGGACCAACTGAAGATCGACCAGGGTTTCGTGCGCGACATCCTGTCCGACCCCAACGATGCCGCAATCGCCCGGACCATCGTCGCGCTGGGTGAGAGCATGGGGCTCGACGTGATCGCCGAGGGCGTCGAGACCGACGCACACCGGCAGGCGCTCGCCGCAATGGGCTGCAATGCCTACCAGGGCTACCATTTCGGCCGTCCGGTGCCGCTGGAGCAATTCGAGCAAGAGATCGATTGATGGGTCTGGGCTGCCCGTCCCGGGCAACGCATCGACGCGCGGGCAGCGGCACGTCAGGCTGGACCGCAACCGCTCGCGTTTGTACAATGCGCGCCGTCATTGGGGAGTAGCCTCCCTTTGCCGATCGGGCTGCGCTCGCGGCGAAGGGGCCTGCGTCAACACACTTGGCCGACCGGCCATGGCGCAGGCAGTTCCGACCTGGCAAGACCTTTGACCATGCCGCTTCCGGATTGGCCGGGGAGGCGCATGGTCATGGGTTATTCTCCGGCCAGGGATCATTCATGGAAGCCTTCCTCGTCTCAACGAGCATCGTCGCCCTCGCCGAAATCGGCGACAAGACTCAGCTGCTCGCCTTCATCCTCGCCGCGAAGTTTCGCAAGCCGCTGCCCATCGTGCTCGGCATCCTCGTCGCGACCATCGCCAACCATGCCTTCGCCGGTGCCGTCGGTACCTGGCTGACCTCGCTGATGGGGCCCCAGACGCTGCGCTGGTTGCTGGGCCTGTCCTTCATCGCGATGGCGATCTGGACGCTGATCCCGGACAAGTTCGACGAGGACGACGCCAAGCTGGCGCGCATGGGCGTGTTCGGCACCACGCTGATCGCCTTCTTCCTCGCCGAGATGGGCGACAAGACCCAGGTCGCCACTGTCGCGCTGGCGGCGCAGTACCAGGCACTGGTGGCGGTCGTTGCCGGCACCACGCTGGGCATGATGCTCGCCAACGTCCCCGCGGTGCTGCTCGGCGACCGCATCGCCGACCGCATGCCGACGAAGCTGGTCCATGCCGTGGCGGCGGCGATCTTTGCCGTGCTCGGCGTGGCGACGCTGCTGGGGGCCGGCGAAGGGCTGGGTCTGTAAGGGCCAGGCGCGAAGGCTAGTGCGCCGGCGCATCCCCTGCCCAACCTGCTGCTGCCTTACGCGCGATCAGCGTCGCGACGCGGGGATCCTTGGCCTTGCGCACGATGTCGCGCAGGGTCTCGCCATTCTTCATCGTGACCTCGATGGAAGCGCCCGCCTTCAGCAGCAGCTCGATGACTTGCACATGCCCATTGGCAACCGCCTTGAGCAGCGCCGTCGAGCCGTCCCGGGCGGCGAGGTTCGGATTCGCACGATGCGTCAGCAGGACCTGGATCGAATCGACATGCCCTCTGGCCGCGGCCTGCAGCATCGGGGTGATGCCGGCATCGCTGGCGACGTCGGCCGTTCCGCCCTTGACCAGCAGCAGGTCGAGCACCTTCGAATAGCCGTTGTACGCCGCCCAGTGCAGCGGCGTGTAGCCAGCCGCATCCTTGGCGTGGATGTTCGCGCCGAAGCGAATCAATTCGAGCGCGACCGACTCGCTGCCATTGAACGCCGCGATCATCAGCGGCGTCCAGCGCCGCGAATCACGCGCTTCGACGTCGAAACCCGCATGAATCAACAGCATGCACAGCGCGGAATCGCCAGCCTCGGCGGCCCGTGAGAAGTTCGCGACCGTCATCTGCACGCCGCGCTGCTCAAGTTCGCGGCTGGCACGCTCCTGGCTCCATGCGTCCGGAAGGGCTCCGCGGCCCGCAGGGGCCGCGTCGAGCTCCGGCTTGATGTGGCCCATGCCTTCGTAGGCGAGGCTGAGCGCGATGATCTCGGCCGCAACCTCCGGCGGGAACCCGTTGCGATTGGGACGGCGCGACACCAGTAGCTCGGTCAGATAATCAGCCATCGCGGCCTTGTCGTTCCAGATATCGTGCATGCGCTGGGCGACATGGGGAAAGCGGGCCACGAGCTGGCGCGGGTACTTGCTCTTGTAGTCACCCGTAAGCAGAAACGAAAGTGGAGCGTCGGGGGTCGTCACGGTCTGAAGGGCTTTTGCCGTCGAAGTGCCTCGCACTATAGCCCGCAGCGGCAGGTCTTCACGCTGCAGCGCGGTGGACTCCTTGCAGGCGAAGGCCGCCGTCCGGGGCCACGGACGGCGGCGAAAGCATGCAAGCTGTCAGGTTGCCTCTGCTGCTTACTTCAGTGCGGCCAGCGCAGCTGCGTAGTCGGGCTCGTCCTTGATCTCCGGCACGAGCTGCGCATGGATCACCTTGTCATTGGCATCGACCACCACCACCGCGCGCGCCGTGAGGCCGGCCAGCGGGCCGCCGGCGATGGCCACGCCGTAGTCGGCGGCAAACCCGGGGCTGCGGAAGGTCGACAGCGTCTTGACGTTGGCGAGGCCCTCGGTCTCGCAGAAGCGCTTGGCCGCGAAGGGCAGGTCGGCGGACACCACCAGCACGACGGTATCGGCCAGGTTGCCGGCTTCGGCGTTGAACTTGCGCGTCGAGGTGGCGCAGGTGGGCGTGTCCAGGCTGGGGACGATGTTCAGCACCTTGCGCTTGCCGGCAAAGGCGGCCAGGCCCACATCGGCCAGATCGGCGCCGGTCAGGCTGAAGGCGGGCGCGGCATCGCCCGGCTGCGGAAAGCGGCCGGCCACTTCGATCGGGTTGCCACCAAGGGTTACTGTGCTCATTGAGATCTCCTGTAAGGGGTCGGGAATGCTGCCACGCTTCGCGTCGGCGCGGCTCAGCGGGCGTAGTAGCCCACGCCGACGAGGCGGCCGTCAACCGCGCGGAAGTAGCTGTGCTTGCTTTCGGCCTTGCCGGTGGTGGGGTTGCGCCACACGTAATCGAGCTCGCCCGCTCCTTTGCGCTTGGCAATGTTGATCATGTCGAGCGTGATCGCCTTGCCCTTGGCATCGCGCACCTCGGTGCCGTCGCGGCCCACGAGCCCGGGATTGCCCCCATGGGCGAGGAAGCGGCCATCGGCGAGGTCGATCACGAACACATACAGATCGTCCTCCATGAAACGTCCGCCCAAGGTCTGGAAATCGGCCAGCGCGGTGGCCGGATGCGATTTCAGTTCGTCGATCGCGCGCGTGAGCAGGGCTTGCGCCTGGGCCGGCGTGGCGCGGGGCGAGTAGTAGCCGACCGCGACGACGAGGTCGCCGACCTTGCGGAACAAGGTCACCTTGGTCTCCACCCGGTTGTCGACCGAATTGAGCCAGCGGTACTCGACGCGCCCCGCCCCCTTTGCCGCGGCAGTATCGAGCACCTCGTGCATGAACCGCCTGCCCACCGCGTCGGGCTGCTCCCTGACGTTGCGGCCAATCAGGGCCGCCGACGAGCCCCCGCTGGCGAGCAGTTCGCCCTTCGAGGACATGACGTAAACGTAGAGTTCGCGGTCGACGAAGGGTCCTTGGCGGCTGAAGTCGGCGAGCCCGTCTGCCCCCTTGGTTTCGACATGCTTCACCGCGCGGTCGAGCAATGCGAGGGCGCGCCGTTCGTCGCGCTGGAGCGACAGGGCCGCCGGATCGGCAGCAAGCACCGCCGTGGGAACGAGCGCAGCGCCGGCGAGGCCGAGCAACACGGCGAAACCGACGGCGCGGGTACGGGCACGGATGGAAGCTCGGCGCATGGTGTGTCTCCTGTTCATTTTCCGGTGGTGTTCAACGATAGATCAAACGCGGTGCAGCATGCGAGCGCTGCCCGTCAGAAACTCAGCGTGCGCCACGCGGTGTCGAGCGTGCGGCCGATGAAGGCCGCTGCGCCCGCCTGGCCCGCGACTTCGAGCCGCAGGCGCGATTCGGGTACGCCATGCGCCTGCAGCGCGGTCGGGCAGGCATACAGACGCACGCCGAGCCGATGCGCCTGCAGCAGGAAATCGGCCAGCGGCGCCCCGCCGGGCGCCGCGGTCAGCCGCTCGGCGACGCCGGTCTCGAGCAGCCGCACCGAGCGCGCAGTGAAATACATCTCCACCTTCGCATCCATCGCCGCCGCCGCGGCAGCCATGTAGAAGGGCGTCGCGCACAGGTGGGGCGACTCCGGATCCGCCGCCCACACCAGGATCGCCAGCTTCGCGCTCGCGCCCTCAGACACCGGCGCGCCCTTCGAAAGCAGGCGCGACGAAACCGGCCCGGTCCTCGAACCGCCACAGCACCATCTGCCGCTCGATCGCCGCGCGCGCCACCGGCCAGCCCTGCAGCACGGCCGCCACTTCCGCCGCATCGGCACGCACCCGCGCGAGCCAGCAGCCGTAGGCGTCGTGGTTCATCGCCCGCGCGGACCCCTCCAGCGCCGGATTCGCCGTGAGCAGCTCGATGGCGAGCGGCGTCTTGACCGGAAACACCGTCTTGCCCGCTTCGAGCAGGCCGAAGGATCGCCCTGGCGCCAGCCGCACGCCCGCCGGCTTCGCGGTGAAAAGCAGGATCTCGCCCGCGATCGCGACACCGAAGGGGGTCACGCCCACGCGATAGACGCCGTCGCCCTCAGGCTCGAACCACAGATGGGTGTCGGCGTCGTACAGCAGGTGGTCGGGGAAGTCGCAGCCGCGCAGTTCAGCCATGGTCGTCCGGACAGGTGCGGAACAGAGGGGGATGACTGGCGGAAGAGAATGGGAGTCGAACCCACCTGGGACCGGCTGACGGCCCCACCCGGTTTTGAAGACCGGTCGCCCCACCGGGGAACGCGTCTCTTCCGCTGTCGGGAGGGATCTTAGCGCGATCGCCACAGATCCTGCGACTCTTGGACTGGATCTGGGGCGATCGATCGCTCGTGCCCAGAATCCGGTCTGGCGATGGGGGATGCGCTCCGTCAGGCTGCGGAACTCGCCCTCGCTGCGCTCGGTGCTCGGACAGTCCTCGCCTGCTCCGCGCATCCCCCACCGCCAGACCTTCTACCTCGCAGACTTCACCCCACCACCTCGTCCAGCGGCACCGGCGGCTCGCCGCGAATCACGTGCGCGCGCCGCGCACCCTCGCCGACCCGGCGCGTATGTCCGACGCGGTCGAAGAATTCGAGGATCTGGATCGCGCGCTTTCGCCCACCGCCAATGTGGTCGCGGAAATCGGCGGCACGGATGCGGCCATCGCCGTCGCTTGCCAGCCTCGCGACGATTTCGGCCATCCGCGCCACGCAGGCGCGTGGGTAGAACAGGTCGCGCACCACCTGGAAAACCTCGCCGCGCATCGCCAGCCGGCGCAGCAGGCTGCGCACATCGGCCTCGGCCAGGTCGCACGCGCCCGCCAGGTCGCGCACCCAAGGCGGATCGAAAGCGCCATCGACCAGCCGCGCGAGCAGCGCATCGGCGCGGGCGCGATCCGTGGGCGAAAGCTCGACGGTGTGCGTCGGCAGATGCCAGGCGGCGCCGGCCCGGGCCACTTCGCCGGCGGCGAGCAAGGCCTCGAGCCGGGCGAGGAAGGCGGCGGAGGGCAGTTGCGGCGCGCACATGCGGCGCAGGCGCTCGCGCTCGACGCCCGGCTCGTCGGCGAATTCGGCGTGATGCGCGGCCAACCGCTCGACGATGGCGGCGCCCAGCCGGCCCCAGGTCGACGCCGCGAACAGGCGCGCCGCCGGCTTCGCCAGCGCCACTGCGGCGAGTGGCAGCAGCGCGCGCCAGCGCTCGTCGGGCAGGTTGTGAGCGGCGGCGAGTTCATCGATGTCGAGCCCGGTCGGCGCCGCTTCGAGCAGAGCCGACAGGCGCGCGACCGGGTCGGGCTGCTCGAGCGCGGCGAGCAGCGCGAGGCGCTCGGGCCGGCGCCGGTGACGGACGGGCGGAAACGGGTCCAGCACCATGCCGCCGCCCAGGGTCTCGCGCCCGGCGGCGTCGCGGATCACGATGCGGTCGCCATGACAGGCGAACACCGGCCGGTCGAGCACCGCCTGCACCAGGCCCGAAGCGCCCGGCGCCAGGCCGCCCGCCTCAAACTCAAAGCCATCGGCCAGACCCGTGGCGAAGAACCCGCCATCGGTGCCCGCCACCATCGTCGCCCACGCCCCCTTC
>JAFLDS010000030.1 GCA_017302295.1 Thauera sp.
CCACGCGCATCGCCGGCGGCTCGTCCTCGGGCAGCGCCGCCGCCCTGGGCGCGCGCATGGCACCGGCCGCGCTGGGCACCGACACCGGCGGCTCGATGCGCATCCCGCCTGCGCTCAACGGCTGCGCCTCGCTGCGGCCCAGCGCCAACCGCTATCCCGGCAAGGGTGTCGCACCAATCTCGTCCAGCCGCGACACCCCGGGACCGATGGCGCTGTGCATGGCCGACGTCGCCCTGCTCGACGGTCTCATCACCGGCGAACACGCACTGCCGCCGGTGGAGCTGAAGTCGCTGCGCCTGGGCGTGGTGCCGGACTTCTGGGCCAACATGGACGACGAGGTCGCCCCCATCGCGGCCGAAGTGCGCCGCAAACTGGAAGCGGCCGGCGTGAGCTTCGTCGAGGTGGACGACAAGGAGATGATGGCGCTGAACAACGCCGTGGGCTTCCCGGTGGTTTTCCACGAGGCCCGCCCCGACATGGAGGAATACCTCGCCACCCAAGGCCCCGGCATCAGCATCGAGCAGCTGCGCGCCGCCATCGCCAGCCCGGACGTGGCCGGCATTTACGACACCTTCGTGCTGCCGCGCAAGGCGATGGATGCGAACGGCAACATCGTCGATTCGGCGCCGCTCTACGACATGGCGCAGAACACCGGCCGCCCGGCGCTGCGCGCGCATTACCGCGCGCTGTTCGAGCGCCACCGCCTGGATGCCTTCATTTTCCCGACCACGCCGATCGTCGCGCCGCTGGCCAAGCCCGACGTCAGCGAGCCGCAGAACTTCGCGCTGCTGATCCAGAACACCGAGCCCTCGGCCAGCGCCGGCCTGCCCGGCATCCAGCTGCCGGTCGGCCTGGGCGCCAGGACCGGCCTGCCGGTGGGCTTCGAGCTCGACGGCCACGCCGGCGACGACCGCCGCCTGCTGGCGATCGGCATTGCGCTGGAATCCGTGCTCGGGCGCATCGCCCCGGCACCGCACTGAACCCTCCCACAGACGGCCTTATTGCCGCAATCCACCCTCAACAGGAGTCAAACCGTGAGCAAATTCCCTGAACTCAAGGACAAGGTCATCATCGTCACCGGCGGCGGCAGCGGCATGGGCCGCGACGCCTGCATGGCGCTGGCTGCCGAAGGCGCGCGCGTCGTGCTCGGCAACCGCAACCGCGACCAGGGCGAGGCGGTCGTCGGCGCAATCATCGCCGCCGGCGGCCAGGCGGTGTTCCAGCCCACCGACGTGTCGAAGGCGTCCGACTGCGCCGCCCTGGTGCAGCGCGCGATCGACGTCTATGGCCGTCTCGACGGCGCCTTCAACAACGCCGGCCTGCAGCGCGAGTTCTGCGACATCCATGAGACGCCCGACGCCGACATTTCCGACGTCATCGACATCAACCTCAAGGGCATGATGTACATGATGAAGTACGAGGCCGCGGCGATGCTCAAGACCGGCGGCGGCGCCATCGTCAACAACAGCTCGATCTTCGGCCTCAAGGCCATGCCGCGGCTGGCCTACTACGTCGCCGCCAAGCACGGCATCATCGGCGCCACCCGCGCCGCCGCGCTCGACTACGCGCAGAAGGGCATCCGCGTAAATGCCGTCTGCCCCGGCCCGATCAAGACCGCCAGCTACGACCGCGTCACCGGCGGCGACGACCACATGTACGACGATGGCGTGCCCATGCACCGCATTGGTCAGCCCCAGGAAGTGAGCAACGCGGTGCTGTGGCTGCTGTCCGACCAGTCGTCCTACGTCACCGGCGGCTTCATCTCGACCGACGGCGGCATGTCCGCCGGCTGATCCACGCGCAACCCGCAACCACCCAACAAGGAGGAAGCCCCATGGGCAAGCGCGTCAAGATGATCTTCCCGGTGCCGATGAGCGAGGCCACCCGTCCGATGGTCGAGTCGCAGCTGCCGCCGGAGTTCCGGCGCAGCGACATCGACATCAGCTTCGTCGGCGCCGGCAACACGATCACGCTGGCCGACAGCTACTACGACATGGCGATCATGGAACTGGCCGTGATCCAGGCCGGCATCCAGGCGCAGGAGGACGGCTTCGATGCGGTGTGCATCAACACCGTCAGCGACTCCGGCCTCGCCGCCCTGCGCTCGCGGCTCAGCATCCCGGTGCTGTCGCCGGGCCAGAGCGCCTTCCACGTGGCATCGATGCTGGGCCACAAGTTCAGCATCCTGACCATGTGGGAGCGCTGGTTCCCGCTCTACCGCAAGACGCTCAAGGAATACGGGCTGGAGTCGCGCGTCGCGTCGATCCGCGCCATCGAGGTGCGGCCCGACACGGTGGAGCTGCTCAGCGGCAAGGAGGACATCGTCTTCGCCAAGCTCGAGGAAACCGCGCTGAAGGCGATCAAGGAGGACGGCGCCGAGGTCATCGTGCTCGGCTCCACCACCATGCACCAGTCGCACGCCTACCTGGCGTCGAAGCTGCCGGTGCCGGTGCTCAACCCCGGCGTCATCGCCTACAAGCTGTGCGAGATGTTCCTCGACCTCGGCCTGTGCCACAGCAAGAAGGCCTACCCGTCGCCGGAAACGCTGAAGGACGCGGCTTTCGGGGTCTGAAACCAAGCCGCGCATAAAGCGCGGCAAGCTGACGCCCCACTATCAAATTCGATGCGGAAAGCACTGAATGGTGTGCAGGCGTGGGGCTGGGGCGAGATCGGGTGGGAGCGTCTGGCGCATTACCATTCACGCTCCCACTTTCCCTGAGCAGCCTGATCCGGGGCAATACGGTGCCGGCAGCCCCAGCACCGAAGCGACGCCCCATCGCCGGATGGCTGTCGTGCTCCCTCTTCGCCCTTTCTTGGGCCTACAGTGTCGGAAAAATTGACAGGTGCGATGCGCAGCAGTGGGCAGACGGCATGGAAATCCGCCTTTTTTCAATTACTTGTAAGCTGAAGGCGTGAATCTTGCTTTATCTGAGAATTGCACTTCGCTCGACGCCTCATCCGCTCGTCACCCTATTGGCGCCCAAGCGCAGGAGAAGACGATGAAACGATCTGTGCTCTCGGCAGTCCTGGCCATCGGTCTGCTGACACTGGACTCTGGAAGCGTGGCCCATGCGGCGCCGCTGCGCTTGCGGCTGGACAACATCAGCACCTCGCAGGGCGTGGTACTGACCGACAACGGGCTGAATGACCTCAGCCCCCTGGATGGTCTCATCACTTATTCGGGGAGCCTGGGCGGAAGTTTCGCAGTCAACGTGACGACGGGAACCTCAGACCCGCCACTCGTCACCACCCTTCCCAACTCCCTCGACCTGAGCAGCATCACGATCAACTCGTCGGGCAGCGGACTTCTCCGCATCACGCTGTTGCAGGATGACTATTCCGCGAACGGTGGTCTCAACCTTGTCGCCAGTCTGGGTGGCGTTCTCTCGGCGCCTGCAGGTTCGACGATCACGCTGCAGAGCTACGCAAATGGCGACAACCTGTTGCCTGACCCCGGACCCGATCAAGGTCTGGGGCTGATTGCCGCCATGCCACCACTTCCCCCGGGCAGCATCGCCGCGTTCAGCGGAGCCGGAGCCGTCTTCGGGCCGGGCGCATTTTCGGCGAGCGATTCGGCGGACTTCGCGAGCAGCGCCCAGTTCTCCCTGTTCAGCCATGTGCTCGTCAGCTTCACCGGAGCCGGCTCCATTTCCTTCGACCTGTCGCAACAGGCATCACCCGTCCCCGAACCCGCCACGCTCGCCCTTCTCGGCCTCGGCCTGGCCGGCCTGGCAGCGCCGCTGCGGCGCAAGCGTTAAGGCGCAGCGACTAGCGTACCGCCTCCGTCGCCCCCGCCAGCAGGCGCTCCAAGCGCTCGATTCGATGGTGGTGCAGGGTGGTGATGGCGTAGAAGCGCTCCTGCAACTGGGCGGTCTGACCGACCCTGCAGAGGCCCCCCGAGCGCAACTCGTCCTGGACCACGACCTCGGGCAGCACGGTCAGCCAGCCGCTGTCCCTCGCGATCAGCCGGAGCATTGCCATGTCATCCACTTCGGCGCGCAGGCGCGGCTTCACGCCGGCGGTCATGCACAGGGCGTCGAACTGGGCACGCAGCACGTTGCGCCGCCCTGGCAGAGCGAGGTCCACACCATCGAGATCCTCGGGGATACGGAGCGTGCGCCCTTTCCAGACGTCCGCCGGGCCGACCAGCGAGATCGCCTGACTGCCGAGAAAGCGGCTGAGCAGGGGGCGATCCTGGTCGGCGGGCGCCGGTTCGTTGGCCAGCACGACGTCGAGCTTGTGCTGCACCAGGCGCTCCAGCAGACCTTCGAGCGGACCGGACTCCAAGGTCAGCGTGACGCCGGGGTCCAACAGCAGCGGGCGGATCCAGTTTTCCTGGTAGTTGCGCGACAGGGTTGCGACACTGCCCACGCGCACCCGGACCATGCCCTCGCTGCGTCCTTCCAGCCGTCCGAGCATCTCCTGGCTCAGGCCAAAGATGTTCTCCGCGTATGAGAACACCAGCTGGCCGGCTTCGGTCATCACCAGGCGCCGCCCTTCGCGCGCGAACAGTGCCTCGCCAAGACGCTCCTCCAATTGCTTGATCTGCGCCGATAGCGCGGACTGCGAGGTGTGCAGCTCCTGCGCGGCGCGCGTCATGTGGCCCGCCCTGGAGACACGCCAGAAGTAGAACAGGTGATGGAAGTTGAGCTGCTCCAGGTTCATCGTTCTGTTTTCTGTATTAATTCTTTCTTATCAATGAATTTTACAGAACGCATCAGGATCCGCACCATAGGGGCAGTCAATTTCGAACCGGCTCACCATGGATACGCTCAACTCCCTGATGCTGGCCGGCGCTCTGGCGCCGGTCGCCCTGCTGACTTTGGCCGCGCTCGCGTCGCTGGCCGGAAGCCCCCCTGCGGCGCGGCTGTGGAGGCGCTTCGGCCTGCTGTCGTGGAGCGCGCTCGGTTGTGTGCTGGCAACGCTCGTCCTGACGGCGACCTCGTCCGCGGCCAGCCCCGCTCAACCCTCGGCCTGGATCTCCGTCAGCCCCTTCGGCGCCTGGATGGCTGCCCTGGTGCAACTGCTGGGGACGGTGATCGGCGTGTTCTCGTCACGCTACCTGCAGGGCGAGCAGGGGCAGGCGCGCTATGTCGCCGCCTTCGCCGGAGTGCTGGTGTCGGTTCATGTGCTGTTGCTCGCCAACCACTGGCTGGCGCTGATCGCCGCCTGGGCGATGATCGGCGCGGCGCTGCGGCACCTGCTCTGCTTCTATGTGGACCGCCCCTTCGCCCTGCTCGCCGCGCACAAGAAGCGTCTTGCCGACCGGCTGGCGGACGCCTTGCTCGTGTGTGCCGCCGCCCTGGCGTGGCGGGAAGTGGGCAGCGGCACGCTCTCCGATCTGTGGCAGCACCTCGCCCAGGTTGGCGCCACGCTCCCGCTGCAGCTCAGCGCGGTGTGCCTCGTCCTCGCGGTGATCCTGCGCACTGCGCTGTTCCCCGCACATGGCTGGCTGATTCAGGTGATGGAAGCACCGACCCCGGTTTCCGCCCTGCTGCACGCCGGCGTGGTCAACCTCGGCGGCTACGTGCTGATCCGCTTCGCCCCGTTGCTCGATGCGGCGAGTGCGGCGCGCTGGCTGCTCGTGGCGTTCGGCCTGGCCACCGCGCTGCTGGCCGGCCTGGTAATGCTGACGCGGGTCAGCGTCAAGGTGCAGCTGGCCTGGTCCACCGTGGCGCAAATGGGCTTCATGGCGCTCGAGTGCGCGATGGGGCTCTACACCCTGGCCGCGCTGCACCTGATCGGCCATTCGCTGTACAAGGCGCACGCCTTCCTGTCGGCCTCGTCCGTGGTGCAGCACAGCAAGCTGCAGATGATGCGCGGCGGTGCCGTGTACGCGCCCGCCAGCCTGCTGATGGCGCCGGCAGCGGCCCTCGCCTGCGTCGCGCTGATTCAGTCTTTCGCCACCGGCGCGACCTGGCCCGGGTGGTGGAACGGCGTGCTGGCGCTCGCCTGGGCGCCCCTGCTGTGGCTGCCTGCTGCGCGTGGTGGCGATGCTCGCAGGGCGTGGTCGGGCGCGGCGACGGGCTTGGCGCTGGTCGCCGGGCTCACGCTGGCGGCCTCCCTGGGGCATGGGCTGCCGTTCGGGGTGAAGGACGCGCCGGACCATATGGCGGGCATCGCCAGCCTGTGCGGCATGGCCGCGATGTACCTCTTCCTGATCACCCTGCAACTACGCCCGCAAGGCCTGGCCGCATGGCGGCGCTGGAGTTACGCAGGTTTCTACATCGATGAGTTCTACACCCGGCTGACGCTGCGGCTGTGGCCGACGCGCTGGACCCCGGCTGACGCGCCGCCGCAGCGTCAGACGATGGTCGGCGCCATTGCTCAAACCGCTGCCAAGTGAATCGAAAACTCCGGAGCCTCAAATGACGACAGTTCTTGCCGCTACCCAGGACCCAGGCCCCGCCCACGCCCCCAAGCCGGCCGCGCCCGATACCGCCGGGCGACTGACGGTGCTGATCGATGCCGCCTGCGAGCAGGCCTGCCAGGCGATCGCGCCGGCCTGGCCGCTCGACCGCGCGATCGCGGTCAATCCGCACTGGGGACGGATCGACCGGCCGGTGCGCGAGGTCGCCGCGCGCATGGCGGTGCTCGGCGACATCCGCGTGTTCCCGTCCCGCGACGACCTGAGAGAGGCGTGGGACGCCGGACGCATCGGCCCGGCCGATCTCGCCCATGCCCTGGCGAAACTGCCAGCGGCGCAGGCGGCGGCCCTGAGCGAAGCGCAGTGCATCGATGCCCTGCGCGCGGCGCCCGTACTGCCGCGGCTGCCCCTGCTGATCGACGTGCTCGACGATGATCCGCAACGCCATGCCCGCCTGTCGTGGCGCCAGGCGATCACCCATCAGGTGAGCCAGACCTGCGCGGCCTATTTCGACGAACACCAGGCCGACTGGCAGCCCGAGCGCAGCCAGGGGCTGTATGCGTTCTGGCGCGACACCCTCACCCATGATCACGGCATTGCAGCGCTGATGGGCCTGCCCGCGCTCGGCAGCGCACTGCAGGCGCTGCCGCCCACGCGCGCGGATACCGAGCGCTGGGTGCTGCAGCGCCTGGGCCTGCCCGAGGCGGTGTGGGCGGATTACCTGGAAGCGGTGCTCCTCACCGTCAATGGCTGGGCCTCGTGGTGCGCCTACCTGGGTTGGGAGGCCCGCCTCGCCGGCAGCAGCGACACGCACCTGCGCGACCTGCTGGCCATCCGCCTCGCCTGGGGTGCGATCCTGCTCGAATGCAAGGACGACGCCGCCACCCGCCTGGCCTTTGCCGCCCTGCTCGCCGAATGGATCCACGCGCCGGCCGTGCTGCGCCGGGCGGAAGACCTGCTCCTGGTCGACGAGGTCTGGCAGCTTGCGCTGGAGGCGGGCTACCAGCGGCAGCTGGCGCACAAGCTCGGCCAGGCAGCCGGCGCCCGGGCGCCCGACTCGCCGCCCAGGGCCGAGGTCCAGGCCGCGTTCTGCATCGACGTGCGCAGCGAGCCGATGCGCCGGGCGCTCGAAGCCGCCTCGCCGGCCCTCCGGACGATCGGCTTTGCCGGCTTCTTCGGCCTTCCGCTGGCCTACACGCCGCTCGCAACCACGGCACGCCGGCCGCAGCTGCCGGGACTGCTCGCCCCGGCGCTCGAGGTGACCGACCACATCGGGCTGCCTGCCGACGCGCACGGCGGGTCCCTGCAGAGCCTGAACGACGCTGCCAGCCTGGCGCGGCAGCGCCACTTCGCCCGTTCGGGGCAGGCGCTGGCCGGCAGCCGCTGGCCCAGCGCAGCCTTCTCCTTCGTCGAAGCTGCAGGGGTGGCCTACCTCGGCAAGCTCGCGCGCTGGCTGAAGCCGTCCGCCGGGGGGCGCGCGCGCGAGAACCTGGCCGGCCTGCCCGCGCGCTATCGCGCAGTGTGCCGCCCCAGCTTCAACGGTCTCGACATGGATGCCAAGGTCGCACTGGCGGCGCGCGTCCTGCACGCAATGGGGCTCGATCGCGACCTGGCGCCGCTGGTGCTGCTGGTTGGGCACGGCAGCCAGAGCAGCAACAACGCTCACGCCTCCGCGCTGGATTGCGGCGCCTGCTGCGGCCAGACGGGCGAGGTGAACGCGCGCGTGCTGGCGCAACTGCTGAACGAGCCGGACGTGCGCGCCGGCTTACGGGCCAAGGGCGTCGTCATCCCGCAACAGACGGCATTCGTCGCCGCCCTGCACAACACCACCACCGACGAGATCGAGGGATTCGACCTCGACCTGCTGCCGCCGGATGCGCGAGCGCGGTGGGAGCGCCTGCAGACCGTGTTCGCCGCCGCCGGCGCTCAGGTCCGCCGCGAGCGCGCACCGCGTCTTGGCCTCGACCCGCGCGCGGGGAAAGACGCTCTGCTCGCGCAGTTGCGTCGCCGCGCCAACGACGGCGCGCAGACGCGTCCCGAATGGGGACTGGCCGGCAATGCGGCCTTCCTCATCGCGCCGCGCCACCGCAGCCAGGGCGTGGCGCTCGAAGGCCGCTGCTTCCTGCACGACTACGACGCCGGCCAGGATGCCGACGGCAGCCTGCTGGAGCTGCTGATGACCGCGCCCATGCTCGTCACGCACTGGATCAACTGGCAGTACCACGCCTCCACCTGCGCCCCCGCACGCCTGGGCAGCGGCAACAAGCTGCTGCACAACGTCGTCGGCGGCCGCATCGGCGTGTTCGAAGGCAACGGCGGCGACCTGCGCATCGGGCTGGCCCGGCAGTCCGTGCACGACGGCGCGCGCTGGGTGCACGAGCCGCTGCGCCTGACCGTCGTCGTCGATGCGCCGCAACAGGCGATCGACCGCGTGATTGGGCAGCATGCGGTCGTGCGGCAACTGCTCGACCATGGCTGGCTGCACCTGTGGCGCTTCGAGGGCGCGAGCCTGGTCTGCTACCGCGATGGCAGCTGGCAGACGCTGGGGCTGGACGCTGCGGATCGGCCGGCGCCGGCATCGACGACCGCGGCGCCCGCGGCCTGAAGCCCGGCTGCGGGATCGACGAAGGGCTGCTCGCCACGGCCGATGAGGGCGCTTGGCGAGGCGGGCCTGTTCTTGCTCGCGGTCCTTCTGGCCTACAATGGCGCCCTCTCATCGAACCGAGCCCCCACGTGTTCATGCCGCTTCGCCGTCGCTTCGCCCGTTCCCGCGCCCCGCTGCGTGCCGGCGGGCGGGTGTGCGCGCGCTGCATGATCTCGCCAATTCGCGAACTCGCGACCCAGCTCGCATTCAAGGTCACAGGGTCTCCCGCCGTGCTTTCCCAGGCCGTGCGGGGCCACCACCGGAGCTGACGCTCCACCCCCGCACGGCACCTTGCCCCGGACGCGCTCGGCGCGCCTCCGGTTCAATGTGCAGCTGCGCGGGGACACGTTCCGACTCCCGCTGATAGCCCCCTTCGGCGGTACGGCCCCAGTCCATCCGGAGCCCCCCGGCATTTCCCCGCAAGGCTGCCTAACGAACGCCGCGCTGCATGCGCCGGCGCTGTGTCGCACGAGGAAGATGCAATGGTTCTCACAAGAAGTTTCGTCAGGGCGAAGCGGCCCTGTACCGATGGATTCCGCTGGTTCGTCCGCCAGTTCGGCGAAGGCGGCAACTACCAGCGCATGATCGACGAGATGGTGGCCGCGGGCCGGGTCGGCGATGCCTGCTGGCTGCTCGATCAATTCGGCCCCACCGACGAGGTGCGCAGGGTCGACGCCATCGACGACGATGCGATGGTCTTCGCCGGCACGCTGGAGGTACGCGGCAATGTGGACGTGGAGGGCATCGTTCGCGTCGGCCGCTCGCTGCATGTCGGCGGCGGCCTGCGCGTGGGTGGCGATCTGAATGTCAACGCCGATCTGCGCGTGGAAGGCGGCGTGCGCGCCGAATCACGCCTGCAGGTGGGCGGCGATCTGCGCGCCGGCTGGGGTGTCGATTGCGCGGGTGAGCTGCGATGCGACGGCGAGTTGCGCACCGGCTGGGAGCTGCATTGCGCAGGCCCGCTGCGCATCGCCGGCAACGCCTTCGTCGGCCTCGATCTGCACGCCGACGAAGGGATACGCTGCGGCAAGGGCCTGCACGCGGGCGGCGACATCGTGGTCGCGACCAGCCTGCACGCCCGGCACGGCATCCTTGCCGGCGGATCGATCCGGGCGGGCCTGCACCTGGAGGCCGGCTGGGGGATCAAGGCGGGCACCGACATCACGGCGGCAGGCGCCATTCGGGCGGGTGAGAGCCTCATCGCCGGCGAGACCATCCGGGCAGGCGACGGCTACGGCGTGTTTGCCGGCCTCTCCGTGCCGGTGGCGGCATGGGAGAGCAGCGCCCGGGTGAGCGCCAGCGCGCAGCCCGACGGCCTGATGAGCGGCCACTGGGCCAGCGCTGCAGCGTGCTGAAGGAGGAACGGACATGACCGCGACCACCCTCTGCCCACGTGCCGCGGTCTCCTTCCCGCAGCCGCCTCCGCTGGGCCTGCTGCGCGCCGTCCTCGGCACCCGCACGGTGCTGCTCGGCCAAGGATGGAGCGTCGCGGAACTGCAGCGGCGTGGCGTGTTCCATGAGCCAAGAGCGATTGCCTGAAACCATGGTCTCGCTCCATTCTTGCAGCCCCCCTCCCCCCTCCCACCTGTAACGAGGCCCTCGCATGTCCGACCTTACGTCCTGCAACTCGCCCTACATCCCGCCCCGCACCTGGACCTGGAACAAGGCCAGCGGCGGACGTTTCGCCACCATCAACCGTCCGGTGGCCGGCGCCACGCACGACAAGGCGCTGCCGCGCGGCCGACATCCGCTGCAGCTGTATTCGCTGGCGACGCCCAACGGCGTGAAAGTCGGCGTGATGCTGGAAGAACTGCTCGCGCTCGGCCATGCCGGCGCCGAGTACGACGCCTGGCTGATCCGCATCAACGAAGGCGACCAGTTCGGCAGCGGCTTCGTCGCGGTGAATCCCAACTCCAAGATCCCCGCGCTGCTCGACTGCAGCGGCGAGACGCCGGTGCGGGTGTTCGAGTCGGGCGCGATCCTGCTGTACCTGGCGGAGAAGTTCGGCGCCTTCGTGCCGACCGAGCCGGCGCGGCGCGCGGAATGCCTGTCGTGGCTGTTCTGGCAGATGGGCAGCGCGCCCTACCTGGGCGGCGGCTTCGGCCACTTCTATGCCTACGCGCCGACGAAGATCGAATACGCCATCGACCGCTTCGCGATGGAAGCGAAGCGCCAGATGGATGTGCTCGACCGCCGGCTGGCCGAGAGCCGCTACATTGCCGGCGACGACTACACGATCGCCGACATGGCGATCTGGCCGTGGTACGGCGCGCTGGCGAAAGGCCTGCTGTACGACGCCGGCGAGTTCCTGCAGGTGGGCGAATACCGGCACGTGCTCCGCTGGGCCGACGAGATCGGCGCGCGCCCGGCGGTGCAGCGCGGGCGCATGGTGAACCGCGTGTTCGGGCCGCTGGAGGAGCAGTTGCACGAGCGCCACGATGCGACCGACTTCGCGACGCGCACCGCCGACAAGCTGCAGGCTCCGGACTGATCGCGTGCCAGATCCTCGCATCCTGGCCTACAATACGGGCCAACTGTCTGATTCGCCGACTGATTCGATTAGCTCATGCCCATGCCAGCCCGCCGCCGCTTTGTCCACCTTCGCGCTCCCTCGCGCGCCGGTGGCTGCGTGCGTGCGCGCTGCATGATCTCGCCACTGCGCGATCTCGCGACCCAGCTCGCGTTCAAGGTCACAGGGTCTCCCGCCGTGCTTTCCCAAGCCGTGCGGGGCCACCACCGGAGCTAAAGCTCCACCCCCGCACGGCACCTTGCCCGGGACGCGCGCGCCGCGCCTCCCGTTCAATGTGCAGCCGCGCGGGGCTCCATCCAGACGCCCGCTCATCGACCGCTTCGGCGGCACGGCACCGGTCCAACCGGAGCGAGCGTCCCAAGTCATCTCCCGCAAGGCTGCCTTCCAGGCGCCGCGCTGCATGCGCGGCAATGCGAAGCACGAGGGTGATGCAATGGTTCTCACAAGAAGTTTCGTCAGGGCGAAGCGGCCCTGCACCGATGGATATCGCTGGTTCGTCCGCCAGTTCGGCGAAGGCGACAACTACCAGGACATGCTCGACGCCATGGTGGCGGCAGGCCGCGTGGGCGATGCCTGCTGGCTGCTCGAACAGTTCGGCCCCACCGACGAGTTGCGGGTGGTTGACGCCATCGAGGCCGATGCGGTCGTGTTCGCCGGCACATTGGAAGTGCGCGGCGGCGTGGACGTCGACGGCATCGTGCGCGTCGGGCGTTCGCTGCATGTCGGCGCGGGCGTGCGCGCGAGCGGCGAGATGCGGATCGGCGCCGATCTGCGGGTGGAGGGTGGCGTGCGCGCCGAGGGCAAGCTGCTGGTCGGCGGCGACCTGCGCGCGGGCTGGGGCGTGGACTGCGCGGACGAACTGCGCTGCGAGGGCGAGTTGCGCGTGGGCTGGGAGCTGCACTGCGTCGGCCCGCTGCGTGTCGCCGGCAATGCCTTCGTCGGCCTCGACGTCCAGGCCGATGAAGGCGTGCGCTGCGGGAAAGGCCTGCAGGCAGGCGGCAGCATCCAGGTCGCAACCAGCCTGCACGCCAGACACGGCATCCTTGCCGCCGGCTCGATCGAAGTCGGACTGCATCTCGAAGCGGGCTGGGGGGCGAAGGCCGGAGGGACGATCGGCGCACGGGGCGCGATCCGTGCCGGCGAAAGCCTGACGGCCGGCGAAGCCATCCGTGCGGGCAACGGCTACGGCGTATTCGCCGGTCTGGCCGTACCGATGGAAGCGTGGGAGAACAGCGCCCGCGTCAGCGCCTCTGCGCCACCGGATGGGCTGATGAGCGGCTGGTGGGCCGGCCCCGAGCCGTGTTGAGGAGGAAACGGACGTGACCGCAACCCTGCTTCACCCCTCAGCCGCCTTTGCGCTTCCCCTTGCCTTCGACCTGTCCCTGCCCAAGCCGCCGCGCCTGGACCTGCTGCCTGCCGCGCTCGTCAATCGCATCCGCGAGCGGGTGCAGGCCACGCGGCTGGAACTGCGCATCGACGTCAATCGCCCTGAAGAGGACATCGAGACCGAGCTCGATACCCTCCATCGCCGGCTCCACACCCCGGCGGACGCGATGCACGCCTGCGCCCTGCTGCCGACGCTGCAGCCCGGACTGGCCTTCCATCACCGCGAGGCGGACGGCGAGCACTACATCTACGTCGAGGACGTGGCGTGCGGCCGCCTCGCCGGCTACACCGTGTTCAACCGCCTGATCGAAGTCGACCGCCGCACCGACCGCCATGTGCGCTCACCGCACTCCAAGTACGCCCCCGCCTACCAGGGGCGCGGCATCGCCAGCGCGGTGTATGAGTGGGCGCTGGGCCGCGGCCTTTGCCTGGTTAGCGGCGCGCGGCAGTCCGACGGCGCGCATGCCCTGTGGCACGCGCTGGCCCGCCGGCATCCGCTGCGCTGGGTTGCGCTTCGCACCCGGCGCATGCAAGACCTCGGCGACGACATCCCCGCAGCAGCCCGCGACGCGCTCGACACGCGGATGCTGCTCGCCGGACGGGGATGGACCTTCGCGGCGCTGCACAAGCGTGGCTTGCTGCAGCCGACGGCGAGCGCCTAGCGGGCCGCTTCGGACGAGTCGGCCAGAAGGCGTTCCAGCCGCTCGACTCGATGACGGTGCGGCGTGGTGATGGCGTAGAAGCGCTCCTGCAGCTGGGCGGACTGCCCGACCCTGACGAGGCTGCCCGCCCGCAGTTCGTCCTGCACCACGACCTCCGGCAGCACCGTCAGCCAGCCGCTGTCGCGTGCGATCAGGCGGAGCATCGCCATGTCGTCGACTTCGGCGCGCAGTCGCGGCTTCACGCCGGCGGTAATGCACAGCGCATCGAATTGAGGGCGCAATACATTGCGCGGCCCGGGCAGTGCGAGGTCAGCCCCGTCGAGATCCTCGGGGATCCTCAGCGTGCGACCTCGCCACACCTCCGCCGGGCCGACCAGCGAGATCGCCTGGCTGCCGAGGAAGCGGCTGAGCAGCGGGCGGTCCGGGTCGGCAGGCACCGGCTCGTTGGCCAGCACGACGTCGAGCTTGTGCTGCAGCAGGCGTTCTAGCAACCCTTCCAGCGGGCCGGATTCCAGCGTCAGCGTCACGCCCGGGTCCTGCAGCAGCGGGCGGATCCAGTTCTCCTGGTAGTTGCGCGACAGCGTGGCCACGCTGCCGACTCGCACCCGGACCATGCCTTCGCTGTGCCCGTCCAGCCGCCCGAGCATTTCCTGCCCCAGCCCGAAGATGTCCTCCGAGTAGGAAAACACCAGCTGGCCGGTCTCGGTCATCACCAACCGCCGCCCCTCGCGCTCGAACAGCGCCTCGCCGATCCGTTCCTCCAGCTGCTTGATCTGAGCCGACAGCGCCGACTGCGAGGTGTGCAGTTCCTGCGCAGCGCGCGTCATGTGCCCCGTACGGGCGACACGCCAGAAGTAGAACAGGTGATGAAAGTTGAGTTGCTCGAGATTCATTGTTCTGTTTTTTATATCCATTTATTCATTTCAATGAATTTTACAGAACATCTACGGACGCGCACCATAAAGGCACTTGATTTTTAAGGGTCCCGACATGGATCTGCACACCCTCTTTCCCCTGGCCGGCGCCCTGCTGCCGGTCGCCCTGATGTCCATCGCCCTGCTGATTTCCCTCGCGGGCGGTGCCCGCGCTGAGTCGTTGTGGAAACGGTTCAGCCTTCTTTCATGGGGAGCGCTCATTTGCACGCTCGCGACGCTGGCGTGGCCGGCGTTCTACCCGGCGGCGAACGCCGCGCCGCTATCGGCCTGGCTGGCGGTCAGCCCCTTCGGCGCCTGGATGGCTGCGCTGGTACAACTGCTGGGGACGGTGATCGCCGGCTTCTCATCGCGCTACTTGCAGGGTGAGCGCGGACAGGCGCGCTATGTCGCCGCCTTTGCCGGCGTGCTCGCGTCGGTTCATCTGCTGCTGCTCGCCAACCACTGGCTGGTGCTGATCGCCGCCTGGGCGACGATCGGCGCGGCGCTGCGGCATCTGCTGTGCTTCTATGCGGATCGGCCCTTCGCCCTGCTCGCTGCGCACAAGAAGCGCCTTGCCGACCGGCTGGCGGACGCCTTTCTGCTGGTCGCCGCCGCCCTGGCCTGGCGGGAAGTGGGCAGCGGCACGCTTTCCGATCTGTGGCAGCACCTCGCCCAGGTCGGCGCCACGCTCCCGCTGCAGCTCAGCGCGGTGTGCCTCGTCCTCGCGGTAATCCTGCGCACGGCCCTGTTTCCGGCGCACGGCTGGCTGATCCAGGTGATGGAAGCGCCGACGCCGGTTTCTGCGCTGCTGCACGCGGGCGTGGTCAACCTCGGCGGCTACGTGCTGATCCGCTTCGCCCCGCTGCTCGAAGCGGCAAGCCCGGCGCGCTGGCTGCTGGTCGCCTTCGGCCTGGCCACCGCGCTGCTGGCCGGCCTGGTGATGCTGACGCGGATCAGCATCAAAGTGCGGCTGGCCTGGTCCACCGTGGCGCAGATGGGCTTCATGGCGCTCGAATGCGCGCTGGGGCTCTACTCCCTGGCCGCGCTGCACCTGATCGGCCATTCGCTGTACAAGGCGCACACTTTCCTCGCGGCCTCGACGGTGGTGCAGCACAACAAGCTGCAGATGATGCGCGGCCACGTTGCGCCTTCGCCGGCCAGCCTGCTGCTCGCACCGGCAGCAGCCTTCGCCTGCGTCGCGCTGATCCAGCTTGTCGCCACGGGCACGAGCTGGCCGTGGTGGTGGCAGGGTGTGCTGGCCTTCGCCTGGGCGCCCTTGCTGTGGCTGCCGCTTGCGCAAGGTGGCGGGCTGCGCGCGGCCGCATCGGGCGCGATGGCAGGCCTGGCCATGGTGGCGGGCCTCACGGCTGCGGCAACGCTGGCGCACGCCCTGCCGTTCGGCGTCACTGACGCGCCGGAACACCTCGCGGGCATCGCCACCCTGGTCGGCATGGCGGCGATGTACCTCTTCCTCGTCACCCTGCAACTGCGCCCGCAAGGCCTGGCCGCATGGCGGCGCTGGAGTTACGCCGGGTTCTACATCGACGAGTTCTACACCCGCCTCGCCTTGCGGCTGTGGCCCACGCGGTGGACTGCGACTGCGCCGTCCGCGCCTCTAACGCCGATGGTCGGCGCCCTGCCTCAAACCGCCGCGAAGTAAGTATCGAGCGCAATCCCCTGCCCCGGAGCTCAACATGGACACGACCCTTGCCCCTACCCTCGACGCGACGCTTCCCGGCCACACCAGACCCTTGGCGCCAGACGTCGAGGAACGGCTGATGACACGTATCGATGCCGCCTGCGAACAGGCCTGCCAGGCGATCGCGCCGGCCTGGCCGCTCGACCGCGCGATTGCGGTGAATCCGCACTGGGGTCGCATCGACCGGCCGCTGCGCCAGGTCGCGGCACGCATGGCGGCGCTCGGCGACATCCGCGTGTTCCCATCGCGCGATTATCTGAAAGCAGCGTGGGACGCCGGCCGCATCACCCGCGCCGATCTCGCCCATGCGCTCATGACCCTGCAGGCGGCGCAGGCAGCGGGCCTGACCGACACGCAGTGCATCGACGCCTTGCACAAGGCAGCGAGCCTGCCCCATCTGCCGCTGCTGATCGACGTGCTCGATGACGATCCGCAACGCCACGCCCGCCTGTCGTGGCGGCAGGCGATCACTCACCAGGTGAGCCAGACCTGCGCCGCCTACTTCGACGAACACCAGGCCGACTGGCAGCCGTCGCGCGCCGAGGGGCTGTATGCCTTCTGGCGCGACACCCTCACCCACGACCACGGCATCGCCGTGCTGATGGGCCTGCCCGACCTCGGCCGCGCACTGAAGGCGCTGCCGCCCACCCGCGCGGATGCGGAGCGCTGGGTGCTGCAGCGCCTGGGCCTGCACGAGGCGGTGTGGGCGGACTACCTGGAGGCGGTACTGCTCACCGTCAATGGCTGGGCTTCCTGGTGCGCCTGGCTGGGCTGGGAGGCGCGACTGGCCGGCCGCACGGACACCCACCTGCGCGACCTGCTGGCCATCCGCCTGGCGTGGGGCGCAATCCTGCTTGAATGCAAAGACGACGTCGTCACCCGCAAGGCCTTTGCCGCGCTGCTGGCCGAGTGGGTCCATGCGCCCGAGCGGCTGCGGCAGGCAGAAGACAGGCTCGTGATCGACGAAGTCTGGCAGCTCGCGCTCGAAGCGGGTTACCAGCGCGAGCTGGCGCGCAAGCTCGCCGAGGTGCCCAGCGTGCAGGCGACGACGAGCGCGGAAACCGGCATCGAAGTCCAGGCCGCGTTCTGCATCGACGTGCGCAGCGAACCCATGCGCCGCGCGCTCGAAGCCGCGTGCCCGGCCATGCAGACGATCGGCTTTGCCGGCTTCTTCGGCCTTCCGGTCGCCTACACGCCGCTCGCGACCGCGGCGCGCCGGCCGCAGCTGCCGGGGCTGCTCGCCGCCGCGCTGGAAGCGACCGACCGCATCACGCCCGCAGCCGATGACGGCAGCGGAGAGGCGCAGAAACTGGACGACGCCGCGCGCCAGGCCCGCCAACGCCGCTTCGCCTGGTCGGCGCAGGGACAGGCCGCCAGTCGCTGGCCGGGCGCGGCGTTTTCCTATGTGGAAGCGGCTGGCGTGGGCTACCTCGGCAAGCTCGCGCGCTGGCTGAAGCCGTCCGCCGCTGCGCGTGCGCGCGACGACCTCGCCGGCCTGCCCGCGCGCTACCGCGCCCTGTGCCGGCCGACCTTCAGCGGCCTGGACACGGATGCCAAGGTCGCGCTGGCGGCGCGCGTTCTCCATGCGATGGGGCTCGACCACACCCTTGCGCCGCTGGTGCTGCTGGTGGGGCACGGCAGCCAGACCAACAACAACGCCCATGCCGCCGCGCTGGACTGCGGCGCCTGCTGCGGCCAGACGGGCGAAATCAACGCCCGCCTGCTGGCGCAAATGCTGAATGAAGCGGAAGTTCGCGCCAGCCTGCGGCTCCAGGGCATCGCCATCCCGGAGCAGACGGTGTTCGTCGCCGCCCTGCACAACACCACCACCGACGAGATCGAGGGCTTCGACCTCGACCTGCTGCCGCCCGCCGCTCGTGCGAGATGGGCGCGGCTGCAGCAGGTCTGCGCCGAGGCCGGCGACCGGGTACGTCGCGAGCGCGCACCGCGCCTGGGCATCGATCCGCGCGCCGGACACGACGCGCTCCTCGCCCAGCTTCGCCGCCGCGCCAACGATGGCGCCCAGACTCGCCCCGAGTGGGGGCTGGCCGGCAACGCCGCCTTCCTCATCGCACCGCGCCGCCGCAGCCAGGGTGTGGCGCTCGACGGACGCTGCTTCCTGCATGACTACGACCCCGGGCAGGACGCGGACGGCAGCCTGCTGGAACAGCTGATGACCGCGCCCATGCTGGTGACGCACTGGATCAACTGGCAATACCACGCCTCGACCTGCGACCCGGCAAGGCTGGGCAGCGGCAACAAGCTGCTGCACAACGTCGTCGGCGGCCACATCGGCGTCTTCGAAGGCAACGGCGGTGACCTGCGCATCGGGCTCGCCCGCCAGTCGGTGCATGACGGCACACGCTGGATGCACGAGCCGCTGCGCCTCACCGTCGTCATCGATGCGCCCGAGCACGCGATCGAGCGGGTGATCGGGAAACATGCCGTCGTGCGCCAGCTGCTCGACAACGGCTGGCTGCACCTGTGGCGTTTCGATGGCTCGGGCCTGGTCCGGTATGTCGATGGCCGCTGGCGGGCGCTGTGACTGGATGGGAAAGGCAATCGCGCAAGCCGGCCGGGCTGCGTCTATGATCCCGGTGCAGCGCGAAGAAACGCCGCCCCGACCCCGAGAGACACACGGAGCTCCGACACGCCATGACGACCCTGCAAGTGAACGGCCGTACGCACTCGGTCGATGCCGACCCTGGCACCCCCATCCTGTGGGCCCTGCGCGACACACTCGGGCTGACCGGCACCAAGTTCGGCTGCGGTGCCGCGCTGTGCGGCGCCTGTACCGTCTTGATGGACGGCCAGCCGATCCGTTCGTGCGTGACGCCGATCTCGGCGGCGGAAGGCAAGCGGATCACCACCATCGAGGCCACCGCCGATGGCAGCGACCCGGTCGGCAGCGCGGTGCATGCGGCCTGGGTGAAGCATGACGTGGCGCAGTGCGGCTACTGCCAGAGCGGCCAGATCATGAGCGCCACCGCCTTCCTGAAGTCGCTGCCGCGCGGCGCGCAGCCAACGGTGGCCGACATCGACGCCGCCATGGCTGGCAACCTGTGCCGCTGCGGCACCTACGCGCGCATCCGCGCCGCGGTGGCCGACGCAGCCCGCGCCCTCGCCTGAAGGAGACCGACATGCTCCCTGAAGCCTTCAGCGTCGAACTTCCGCGCGCCCTGCAACACCTGATCGAGCGCGACGCGCCGGCCCCCGCCACGCTGATGTCCCGCCGCAGCTTCCTCAAGCTGGCCGGTGCCGGCGGCCTGGCGCTGGGCGTCTTTCCACTGAACGCCATCGCACAGGACGGCGCGGCAAAGCCTGCCGCTCTCAAGCCCACGCAACAACCGAGCGCCTTCCTCCACATCGCGCCGGACGGCGTCGTCACCGTGGCGGTCAATCGCCTCGAGTTCGGCCAGGGCATACTCACCGCGCTGCCGATGATCCTCGCGGAGGAGCTCGACGCCGACTGGAGCAAGGTGCGCAGCCGCCATGGCAGCAACGACCCGGCCTATGCCGACCCGCTGTTCGGCGTGCATCTGACGGGCGGCTCGAACTCGATCAAGAACAGCTTCACCCAGTACCGCGAGCTGGGCGCCCGCGCCCGCCAGATGCTGCTGTCGGCCGCCGCCGCGCGCTGGAACGTGGACGCGGCCACGCTGCAGACACGCTCCGGCCAGGTGGTGGCCGCCGACGGCCGCACGCTGGGCTATGGCGAACTCGCCGAGGCGGCGATGGCGGTGCCGGTGCCGGACAAGGTCGCGCTGAAGGATGCGAAGGATTTCCGCCTCATCGGCCAGCCCACCTCGCGCCTCGATGCGCGGGCCAAGAGCAGCGGCCGGCAGGATTTCGGCCTCGACGTGCGCCTGCCCGGCCAGCTCACCGCCCTGGTGGCGCATCCGCCGGTGTTCGGCGCCAGGCTGCGTTCGGTCGATGACGGCGCCGCGCGCGCCATCAAGGGCGTGAAGACGGTGCTGCGCGTGCCGGTCGACCGCGGCGGCGAAGGCGTCGCGGTGCTGGCCGACGGCTACTGGGCTGCCAAGCTGGGACGCGACGCGCTGCGGCTGGACTGGGACACCACGGCCGTCGACAAGGTCGACAGCGCGCGCCAACTCGCGCAATACCGCCAGCTCGCCGGCGAGCCGGGCGCGCGCCACTTCGACGCCGACATGGCGCCGCTGGCGAAGGCGCCGCGGCACATCGACGCCGAGTTCGTCTTCCCTTACCTCGCGCACACGCCGATGGAGCCGCTCAACTGCACGGTGCGCATGGCGGCCGGCGGCGCCGAGCTGTGGGTCGGCTCGCAGCTGCCCGGCCTCGACGGCGCCGCCGCCGCGCGCGTGCTGGGGCTGAAGCCGGAACAGGTGAAGGTCCATGTCCAGATGGCCGGCGGCGGCTTCGGCCGCCGCGGGGTGCCGAGCAGCGACTATGTGGTGGAGGCCTGCGAAGTGGCGAAAGCCGCGCGCGCCGCCGGGCTCGACGCCCCGGTGCAGCTCGTCTGGAGCCGCGAGGACGACGTGCGCGGCGGCTACTACCGGCCGATGCACCTGCACCGCGCGCGCATCGGCTTCGACAGCAAGGGCAAGGTGCTGGCCTGGGACCACGTCATCGTCGGCCAGTCCATCACCGCCGGCACGCTGTTCGAAGGCAGCATGATCAAGAACGGCGTCGACACGACCGCAGTGGAGGGTATGCGCGACCCTTATGCGCTGCCGATGCGCCTCACCGTGCACCACCCGAAACTGAACGTGCCGGTGCTGTGGTGGCGCAGCGTGGGCTCGACCCACACCGCCTTCGTCATGGAGACGCTGATCGACGACATCGCCCGCAACACCCGACAGGATCCCGTCGCCTACCGCCTGCAGCTGTTCGGCGACCGGGCCCCGCGCCATCGCGCCGCGCTGCAGCTCGCGGTGGACAAGAGCGGCTACGGCAAGCGAGCCCTCGCCGCCGGGCGAGCCTGGGGCGTGGCGGTGCATGAATCCTTCGAGTCGGTGGTGGCCTATGTCGTGGAAGCCTCGATCCGGAACGGCCAGCCGGTGCTGCACCGCGCGACCGCCGGCGTGCACTGCAACCTCGCGGTGAATCCGCGCACGATCGAAGCCCAGGTGGAAGGGGGTGCGCTGATGGGGCTGTCGATGTGCCTGCCGGGCGCAGCGATCACGCTGAAGGACGGCGAAGTCGAGCAGCGCAACTTCGACGGCTTCGCCCTGCCCCGCATCGGCGACATGCCGGAGGTCGCGGTTCACATCGTGCCCAGCGCCGACCCGCCCACCGGCATGGGCGAGCCCGGCCTGCCACCGCTGGCGCCCGCCTTCGCCAACGCGCTGGCGCGGCTGACCGGCAAGCCGCTGCGCGAGATGCCGTTTAAGCTGGCTTGAGGCCGGCACCGGGCAACAAGGCAGAAGGCTGCATGGAAGACCTCGACACCGCCGTGCTGCGCACCGCCCAGTCATGGCAGGCCGCCGGGCAGCCGGCGGTGCTGGTCACGGTGACGCGCACCTGGGGTTCGTCGCCGCGCCCGCCGGGCTCGCTGATGGCCATCAACGGCCGTGGCGAGACCGTGGGCTCGGTGTCGGGCGGCTGCATCGAAGACGATCTGATCGAGCGCATCCGCAAGGGCGGCGTGCCGGCCGCCTGCGCCGGGCTGCTGCCGGTGGTCGAGCGCTACGGCATCACCGCCGACCAGGCGCGCCGCTTCGGCCTGCCCTGCGGCGGCACGGTGGAACTGGTGCTGGAGCCGCTGTCGGCACGCAGCCGGGTGGACGAAGTGCTGGAGGCCTGCCGCCAGCGCCGCAGCATCGCGCGCGTGCTGAACCTGCGCACCGGCGAGGTGGAGCTTCGCCCCGGGCGGCGCGGCGGCGTGCCCCAGCTCGACGGCGAGCGGCTGCTCACCTGGTTCGGCCCGCAGGCCCGCATCATCGTCATCGGCGCGGGCGACCTGTCCCGTTTCCTGTGCGAGATCGCGCTCGGCCTCGGCTTCGAGGTCATCGTCTGCGATCCGAGGGTCGAATACCACGCCGGCTGGTCCCTGCCGGGCGTGACGGTCAGCCGCGAGATGCCCGACGACCTGATCCTGCGCCTCGCGCCCGACGCGCGCACCGCGGTGGTAGCGCTGACCCACGACCCCAAGCTCGACGACCTCGCGCTGATCGACGCGCTGCAGTCCGAGGCCTTCTACGTCGGCGCCATCGGCTCGCGGCGGAACAGCGCGCTGCGCCGCGAGCGGCTGGGCGCGCACTTCGGCCTGTCCGAATCCGCCCTGCAGTTCCTGCGCAGCCCGGCGGGCCTGTACATCGGCAGCAAGACGCCAGCCGAAATCGCCTTGTCGATCATGGCCGAGGTGGTTGCGGCGAAGAACGGCATCGAGCTGCCGCCGCAAGTTCGGGTCGGCGCGGCGAAATCGCACGACGAAGACGCGCGCCCGGAAGCCTCCGGCTGTGCGAGCTGATCCGCCGATTGCCGCCACCCTCCTCGCCGCCGGTCTGGGCCGGCGCATGGGCGGGGTGGCGAAGGCGGCGCTTCAGTTCGGCGGCCGCAGCCTGCTCGAACGCCTCGCCGCCGCGCTGCGCGGCGCCGGCGTCACCGAGGTCAGCATCGTCATCGGCCCCTACCGCGACCAGCTGCTGCCGCTGGCGGCGCGCTGCAATCTGCATGTCGTGGAGCATGGCCAAGCGGACGCGGACCTGATCGAATCGCAGCGCCTCGCGCTGGACGCGCACCGGGCGCGCTGGCCCGGCGCCGATCTGCTGCTATCGGTGGCCGACCTGCCGCTGCTGACCGCCGCCCACGTGCAGCCGCTGCTGCAGGCCTGGCGCCAGCGCGCGGACGGCATCCATGCGCAGATGCCCGTCGTGGATGGCGTGCGCGGGCACCCGGTGCTGCTGTCGTGGCACGCGGTGCAGGCAATCGCCGCCACCGAACGCCACCACGGCATCCGCGCCTGGCTGGCCGCCAACGCTGACACCGTCAGCCCGGTGAGCACGCACGAGGGGGCATATGTCACCGATGTCGATACACCGGAGGATCTGGTCGCGCTGACGACGCACCGCGCCCTGGATTGATGCGGAGCACGCGAGTCTGATGGGCTGCCCGCCGACTCGCGCGCTGGAGCAAAGCTCGGCCGTTCAGCCCTTCTTACGCATCGCGCCGAGGAAGTCGAGCTTGCCGAGCGGCAGACCCTGGTTGCGCAGCACGTCGTAGGCGGTGGCGGCGTGGAAGTAGAAGTTGGGCACCGAGAACGACATCAGGAAGTTCTCCGCGGTGAAGTCGATCCGCTTCTCGCCGATCTGGAAACACATGTCCTGACCGATGAAGCCGTTGATCTCGTCGGCCTTGACCTCGGCCAGCTCCTGCTGCGCTTCGCTCACCAGCGCCTTCAGGCCGGCCAGGGTGTCGGGCCAGGGCGAACGGTCGGGCGAGAACACGCCCTTGCGCACGCCCAGCACCGCGCCCATGGAGTGGGTGACGCAGGACTTGACCTGGAAGCCGAGCGGCAGCATGTCGGGCGCCAGCCGGGCCTCGATCAGGTCGGTGTCGCTCATCTTGCGGTCGGCGGCGTAGGCCTGGGCCTTGTCCAGCAGGGCCGACACGGCGCCGAGGGTTTGCTGCCAGTTGGGAACGACGGCGTCGTACAGATTGAAGCTCATGGTCAGTTTCCTATTCTTGAGCGGCGCAAGGCCGCCGATCGGGGAGCGTCTTGCCGCCGCGCGATCGGCGCGCGGCAGCGCGTTACGGTAGCAGAATCGAGCAGCCTGTCGTGCGTCGCTCGGCGAGGTCGGGGTGTGTCTGCTGCACGTGCCACAGCAGGGTCATTCGCTGCCGTGCAAAGCAGCGGCGCCTGCCGCCGCGCAGTGCTCGTCCTGCTCCACGCTTCCGCCCGACACGCCGATGGCGCCGATCACTTCGCCCTCGACCTCGAGCGGAATGCCGCCGCCGAAGATCACCAGGCGCGGGCGCTGCAGGATGTTCTGCTGCACCACCGGCGGGAAGCTGGCGAGCGCATCGGCCCACTGCGAGGTGGGAAAGCGGAAGCTGGCCGCGGTATAGGCCTTGTCCATGGCGGTTTCGGCCGAATGCAGCGAAGCCTCGGGCATGCGCAGAAAGGCCATCAGCGTGCCGGCGCGGTCGACCACGGCGGCATTCACGCTGATGCCGAGGCGCTCGGCCTCGTCCAGCGCGGCGCTGGCGACGCGTTGCGCGGTGTGGCGGCTGATGTTGCGCTGCAGGTGCGCCACCGCGTCGGTCCGGGCGACAGGTTCGTTCAGTTTCATTGCGTCTTCCCTCGTGCGGCGCATCGCGCTCGCAAAAAAAGGGGGCATGCCCGTGAGCGACGCCCCCTAACCCCAATGCAGATGGAGGAGGAGTCGTTAGCGACCGCCGGCCTGCAGCGTCTGCAGCGAGACGTCCGTTTCCTTCACGCCGGCCGGGTTGGTTTTCCACGACGAGGTGTCGATCAGCGACACCGTGGCGTGGTTGCGCTGGAAGTCGATCACCGCGCCACCTGCGGTGCGGATGTCGAGGAAGCCGTCCTCACCCTTGCCCGGGTAGGAATGCCATTCCATGAACTTCCAGAACTCGCCCTTGCGGTTGTAAGCCTCGCCGTAGTGGATGCGCGGGAATTTGGTATCCACGTAGATGATCTTCTTGCTGTACGGGTGCTCGGACGGCGTGGTCGCCTCGACCACATACACCTCGCGCGGCTCGAAGTTGTTGTTGTTCATGTTCCAGTACGGGGGCTTGTTCTCCAGCACCGGATACTTCTCGTCACCCGACTTGCCCTTGTTGTTCCACAGCGGGTACTTGCTGTGCATGACGGCGAGCACATGGCGCTTGCCGAGCAGCTTGTAGCCGGTGTACCAGCACGGACGAGCATTGAAGATGTCGAGATCGTCCTGCAGCTGATCGGACGAGCCCACCGGGTCCATCCAGGCGCCGCCCGACAGACGGCGCACGCGGCGCACCGCCGGCACATAGGCCCACACGTCATTCACCTTGGCCGAGTCGTACTGGATGGTGAAGGTGCCCAGCCCCTTCATGTCCGACGGCGACTTGAAGTACAGCAGCTGGCGGCCGCGCTCGGTGCCGTCGCCCTGCGTGTGCTCGCCGTTCAGACGCCCCTTCATCGAGTAGCGGCTGAACTCGGCGATCGGCTCGGCGTGGATGCCCTTCTCGCCGTCGATCAGCACCTGGGTGTAGAAGGGGACGATGGCGACATCGCCCAGCAGCTGGCCGAGGTGCCAGTTCCACACGATCTTCTCGGCGGCCTGCGGATCTTTCATGTCGATGTTGGGGAAGGGCTGCCCGGCCGTCCAGCCGTCGATCTGACAGGTTTCCGAGTTGATCTTTGTCTTGCCGGCGTTGGCCTGCGAAGCCTTCAGCCAGCTCGGGTCGAGCGGCACTTCCTTCGATTTGGCGAGCGGCAGCTTCCAGCCGTTGTTGCGGATGCGCCATTCCATCTTCTCGGTCAGCAGGCTGCTGATCTTGTGACCTTCGAAGGTGTCGTCCTTGATCTTGTCGATGTTCTCAGCCGAGATCACGGTGCCGGCCGGCAGCTCGGCCGCGTGTGCGGTGAAGGGGGCGAAGACGGACAGCGCGAGCGCGGCAGCGATGGTGCCGAGCAGGGGTTTGCGGATTTTTGCCATGTCATGAACTCCGGAGGGGTCAGAAGAGGTAGGTCAGGCTGGTGTACAGCTGGTCACGCTTGTGGAAGTAGCCGAACAGGCTCTGGCTGTCACAGGAGGCAGCCTTGCCGATCATGCCGTTGCAGTTCTTGCTCTCGCGCACGTCGTCGTTCCAGAACTTGTCGTACTCGACCTTCCAGCGCCAGTTCTTGGCCAGCTCGAAGGTCACCGACGGCACGATGAAGCCGCCGCCGTAGCTCAGGTCGGCGCCCACCACCAGGTTGGGCTTGATACGGCCGTTGTCGTAGCTCAGGTCGAAGATGCCGGTGAGCAGGAAGGAGTGCTCGTTGGTGCGCTGGCCGGAGCCCACGGCGTTGAGCAGGCGCTCGTCCTTGTCGTAGTCCTGCACCCATTTGTCGAACAGCTGCACCGAGAAGAACATCGGCTTTTCCGTGCCCAGCCATTGCTGGGTGGCGGCGATGTTCTTGTCCATGCGCAGCATCCACGCCAGGATGTCCTTCTTCTTGATGCCGTCGAAGCCCGGCGCGACCGCGGCGCTGAGCGGGCCGCCTCCACCCGGAAGGATGAACTGATAGGGCGCGTCCTTGATGTAGGCCACCTCGGCGCTGAACACCGCGTCGGCCAGGCCGGAATAACCGCTCGCCGTGGCACCGAAGATGTCCACCGTGGGGTAGATCAGTTCGCCCGCGGCGCCGATGCTGTCCGCGCGGCCCAGCGTCTTCACGCCCGACGGCACGCCCGGCAGGCCGAACAGCTTCAGGTTGCTCGAGGCGTTGAGCATCGGGCTGGTCCAGTAGCTCTTCAGGTAGGACACCGAGTAGTTGATGTCCTTGGCGAGGCCGGTCCAGCGGATGCCGCCGGTCACGTCGCGCGCGTCGCCTTCGCTGTTGCGGAAGTTGTACGGGTCGATGTTGCGGAAGTCGATGCCGGCGGTCGATTGCGTGGACCAGCGGCTGCCGTAGATGTCGAACTCGGTGCCGATGTCCGACTTGCGATCCCAGCCCGGGCGCACGAACATTTCCACGCCGCCGTCGAGCTCGGGCACGTCGATGTTCAACTTGGCCATGATATTGGCCTTGCGCAGTTCCTCGTTCGCCGGCTCGAGGAAGGAGCGCCAGGTGTAGTCGAAGCCGTGCACCAGGTCGTTGGCGGCGAAGAAGTCGGTCTCGCCCCACACGATCTGCTGCTTGCCCAGGCGCAGGCGGGCACGCTCGCCGACGGGGAAGTCGACGTACAGCTCGCGGATCACGTCGCTGATGTCGTTCTTGTTGTAGAGATCCATGAGGTCGCCACGGCCGTCCGCCTCGCCGTAGTTGTTCGCGCCCATCTTCTCGAGGTGCTTCAGGAAGGCGGTCTTGGGCTCGCCGACCAGGCGCAGCTTGGCCACCACCGAGACGTCGCTGGTAGGTGCCCAGTCGAGGTTCACACGCGCGGTGGTGCGCGCCATCGACAGCTTGCCGCGGTCGTTGTAGTCGGGCGTGTCCTGCCAGTTCATGGTGTTGAACGACAGCTCCTGCTTCAGGAAGCCGTCCACCTTGAGCTCGCCGACGCCCTCGGCCTGCACGCTGTGGCCAGCCGCCACCCACATCGCCGCGACGGCGATCCGGGTCAGCCGGGGTGAGAGATGCAGACCCTTCGTTCTTCCGCTTGTCATTGTTTGCTCCTGGGTTGCTGGGGATGGCGCCGGATTTCCGGCTGATTGAAGAATCGGTGGCTGGCGGACGCCCCCGCGCCCGCCACACCGGTCAGGCTTGCTGCAGACGGGGGGCGATGGCGCCGAGCACGGCGGCATCCTTGCGACCGAAGATGAAGTCGGGCCGGAACACGTAGATCACCGAGGGCATCACGAACAGCGCCGAAGCCGCCGAGACGCCGAGCCAGATCGACATCAGCAGGCCCATTTCGGCCTGGAAGCGCAGCGACGACGCCCACCACAGCAGGGTGCTGAGGATCAGCACGCTGGCGGTGACGAGCACGCCCATGCCGGCCGAGTGCATGGCGGTGCGGATCGCGCCTTCGGGCGTGTTGCCGATGGCGATCTCTTCCTTGATGCGGTCGGCGACGTAGAAGGCGTAGTCGACGCCGAGGCCGATGCCGAGCGCGGCCACCGGCACGGTGTTGATGCTCATGCCGATGCCTTTCCACGCCATGAAGGCGAAGGTGAGCGTGTTGGAGATGATCACCGGCACCATGAACAGCATCCCGGCCACGGTGGAGCGATAGACGAGGGTGCAGATGATCATCAGCACCAGCAGCGCGAGCGCCACGCCCTCGATCTGGCTGGCGAGGATGACCTCGTTCATCGCCGCGGTGATGCCGATCAGGCCGCCGGCGAGCTGCCACTGGCCTTCGGCCAACGGGTTGGCGGCGATGAACTCCTTGACGCGCGACATCGCGGTGCGGATGGTCTCGCCCTGGCGGTCGCGGAACATCAGCGTGATCGAGCCATTGGCGGCCTGGCCGTCGACGAAGCGGTCCATGTCGCCCGGCTCGGACACCGATTCCAGGATCGCCATCAGGCTGCCATTGACGGCGGCGGTGGCGCCCAGCTCCTCGTAGCGCGGATTGCCCTCGCGCAGCGTACGGTTGAGCACCGGCACCACGTCGGCGATGGACATCGAACCGCCGATCTCGGGCTGCACCTCCATGAAACGCTGGAAGCGGTTCATCGCCTGCAGCGTGTCGTTGCTCTTGACCAGGCCTTCCTTGCCGTCCTCGCCCACCACCACGAACATGCGGTCGACGCCGTCGAAGCGGTTGTTGATCGCGGTGGAGTCGCGGTTGTAGGTCGCTTCCGGCCACAGGATGGGCGAGCCCGGGTTGGCGTCGCCCACCTTCAGCTTGAAGGCGTACCAGCCCGAACCGGACAGCACCAGCACGCTGCACACGATGACGACGTAGCGGAAGCGCGACAGCGCCATCCACAGACCGAAGTCGAGCACCTTGCGCAGGAGCGGCGTGAAGTCGAGTCCGTGCGCGTAGCCATGCGGATTGCGGATCCACGACAGCATCACCGGGGTCAGGATCACCGCGCTGATGGTCAGCGTCATCACCCACACCACCGCGAGCAGGGTGAGCTTCTGCAGCATCGGGATCGGGCTCAGCGCGACCACCGCCATGCACGCCGCGTCGGCGACAACGCCCACCATGCCGGGACGGAACAGGTCGGCGAGCGCGATGCGCGCGGCCTGGCGCGAGGTCTCCATGCCGTCGGCGATATGGCCCAGCTCGTCGTCGAAGCGGTTGACGATCTGCACCGAGTGCGACACCGCCCGCGAAGTGATCAGCATCGCCACCACGATCACCAGCGGCTCGAAATGGATGCCGAGGAGGTTGCAGATGCCCAGCGCCCAGATCGCGCTAACGACGCCGGCGAGCAGCGGCAACACGACGCCGCGGGCGGTGCGCAGGAGCATGAACAGCATCACCAACGTCAGCGCCAGCGCGATCGCCACCAGCTTCAGCGTCTCGGGCAGGTAGTGCTCGACCCAGCCATAGAGAATGGGCGCACCGACCACGCGCACGCCCACGCGCTCGTCCTCGACCTTGGCGACCAGCGCGTTGATCTCGTCGAACACCTTGGTGTAGTCCACCTCGCGGTCGATGAAGTCGACCGTGATCAGCGTCGCCTGCAGGTCCTTCGACACATAGGGGCCATATACCAGCGGGTTGCGCAGCACCGCCTGCTTGAGCTCGGCGAGCTCCTCGGCGTTGGCGGGCAGGTCGGGCCACATCAGCGGCCGCGTCTCGATGCCGTCGGTCGAGGCGCGCACTTCCTTCAGCTTCTTCGACGCGAGCGAGATGATCTGGAAGGGATTGACCGCCGAAACTTCACGCAGCCCGAGGGTGAGGGTCCTGACCTTCTCCAGCACCACGGGATCGAAGATGTCGCCCTTGTCGACCTCGAGCATGATGGTGACCATGTTCGAGCCGCCGAAGGTGTCCTTGAACTTCTGGTGGGTTTTCACGTACTCGTGGCGCGAGGGCAGCATGTCCTCGAACACGGTGCGCACCTCGATGTGCAGCGCGAACCAGCTCAGCAGCACGGTCAGCAGGGCGATGACGCCCGCCACCGGCCCGCGCCGGCGAATGCAGAAGGCGGCGATTCTTTCGATCATGGTGTGGAATCTCTGAAGGGGAATGGATTGCCGATGCTTGCGCGGTCGTGGTCAGCGGCCCGCCGAGGCTCAGTGGCCCGCCAGGGCGGCCCAGCGCTGGCCGTCCCAGCGGCCGATGTTGGCGCCGGCGAACCAGGCGTCCTTGCCGGCGGGCAGCACGCGGGTGTGCCAGGCGAGGTCGCGCTCATCGACGCGGCCGGCACGCCAGCCGGCGGCATCGGCCGCCGCCGTGACCCAGCTGCCGAGCGCGCCCGCACCCAGCCAGCGCTGGTTGGCCTCGTCCCAGGCAATGTCGAAGAGGTGGGCCTGGGCGCCGGACTCGGCGCGCTGCCAGCTCGCGCCGCCATCGCGCGACACCAGCACCACCCCCTCGAGGCCGACGGCGACGCCCTCGTTCGCATTGCGGAAGGCCACCGCCATCAGCGAGCTTTCGACGCCTGAAGCAGGCTCCTGCCAGCTGGCGCCACCATCGGTGCTGCGCAGGATGCGGCCGAACTCGCCCACCGCCACCACCTGTCCCTCCGCCAGCAGGGCCGCGTCGTTCCAGGCCACGTCTTCCTCGTCGCGCAGGCGCGACCAGGTGGCGCCGAAGTCAGTGCTCTGCAGCAGCGCGCCCATCTCGCCGGTGGCGACCGCACGGCCGCCAGTGGCGACGCGAACCCGGGTCAGCTTGTTGGCCACCTCCGAACGCGGAATGCCGTCGACCTTCGTCCAGCGCTTGCCGCCGTCGGCGGTGGTGAGGACGACGCCGTCATTGCCGACGGCGACCGCGCGCTGCGCATCCCACACCGCGATGTCCTGCAGCGTCTGATCGGTCGGCGTGCTCATGCGCTCGATGCGGCCGTCGGCGCCGATCGACACGATCTTGCCGCTGGAGCCGGCCACCCAGATGCCGCCCGCCGGTGCCGCAGCCAGCCCGAAGAAGTGATCGCGGCGCTCGATCACCGGCGGCTGCACGGTGCCGCCGACGGGCTGCGGCTTGATGAATAGGCCGGCCCACAGCAGGCCGCCGATGATGAGCCAGGGCACGCAGGAGACGGCGACCTTGATCAGCTTGTGCAGCGGGCCCGTCGCGGGCGCCGCGGCAAGGGCCACCTGGGGCGCAAGCGCCTGCTCGGCGGCGGAGGAAATGCGATCCATATCTCGACTGTCCGGTTGGGTGACGGAGACCCGCTGCTACGGGTCGCCTTGACATGGATCAAAGCTACGGACCGGACGAAAGTGCGGCTATCCGGCGAGCGCACCCTCTGTCCTGTGGATGCAGGGGATTGCGCGGCACCGCGCGGCGGGCGAAAGCGCAGCGCGCCCGCGGTCGAAACGCGCGCTGACGGGATAGCTTTTGCAGTCGCCGCATAGTCGTCCGCTTGCGGCTGCCTGAAATTGAATGCGCCGTCGATGCGGCAAATCGACTCGACCTTCAACAGAGGAGCTTCACCACCATGCGCAAGATCACGATCGTCGGCGCCGGCCAGGCGGGCCTGCAACTGGGCATCGGCCTGCTCGCCAAGGGCCAACGGGTGACCATCGTCTCCAACCGGACCGGGGCGGAAATCGCCGCCGGGAAGGTGCTGTCCAGCCAGTCGATGTACGACATGGCGTTGAGCTGCGAGCGCGAACTCGGCCTGTCCTTCTGGGACGACAGCTGCCCGCCGATCGAGGGCGTGCACGTGCGCGTCGGTAAGCCCGAGGCCGGGGTGATGCTCGACTTCCTTTCGCGCATGTCGGCCAACGGCCAGTCGGTCGACCAGCGCGTGAAGATTCCGCGCTGGATGGACGAGTTCGAGCGGCGCGGCGGCACGCTGGCGATCTCCGATGCCGGCATCGCGGAGGTGGAGGCCTATGCCGAGACCAGCGACCTGGTGATCCTCGCCACCGGCAAGGGCGAGCTGGGCAAGATGTTCGCCCGCGACGACGCGCGCTGCCAGTTCGACCGCCCGCAGCGCACCATCGCGCTGACCTACGTGCATGGCATGCAGCCGCGCGAAGACTTCACCGCGCTCAACATCAACCTCAATCCGGGCATCGGCGAGCTCGTCCACTTCCCCGCGATCACCCACAGCGGCGCCTGCGACATCATCAACCTGGAGGCGATCTGCGACGGCCCGATGGACCGCTGGGCCGAGGTCAGGACGCCGGCAGAGCACCTGGCGATGACGAAGGCGCTGATCGAGGAATACTTCCCCTGGGATGCGCCGCGCTTCCGGGACATCCGCCTCACCGACGACAACGGCATCCTCGTCGGCCGCGTCACCCCCACCGTGCGCAAGGGCGTGGGCGCCCTGCCCTCCGGCCGTCCGGTGCTGGGCATGGCCGACGTGATGATCCTCAACGACCCGATGACCGGCCAGGGCTCGAACAACGCCAGCAAGGGCGCGAACCTCTACCTGCACGCGATCGAGGCGCGCGGCGACGCCGCCTTTGACAAGGCCTGGATGACCGACCTCACCGAGGCCTACTGGGACTATGCGCAGTGGTCGGCGCGCTTCACCAACTGCATGCTCCTTCCGCCGCCGCCGCACGTGCTCAAGCTGCTCGGCACCTGCCAGCAGCACGTCGGCCTCGCGCACCGCTTCGCCGATGCGTTCAACGATCCGAAGAGCCTGGCCACCTGGTTCTACGATCCGGCCGACGCGGAACGGGCGATCGAGGCGTGCATGGCCCCCGCCTGACGAAACCCGCCTGACGAAACCCGCCTGACGAAACCCGCCTGACGAAACCCTGGACAGCGCGCGCAGGTCCGGCCGATCATCACGACGGCCGGCGCCCTGCGCGTGCCCGGCTTCAGGAGACCGGACCATGTCGGGGCGACGCCTCGAAAACTTCGAACTGCTGCAGTCCAGCGATCTCGACGAGACGCGACACCTGGTCGCCACCAAGTTCTGCGAGCACCGCCTGGCGTTGCTGCAGACGAGCGGCGCGCTCGCCTATTCCCACCGCCACGCGCGGCTTGGCGACATCAGTTTCAGCATCATGCGCTACGGCGCCGAGGTCCGGATCGAACCCCGGGAGCTCGGTTCCTTCTATCTGGTGCAGCTCTCGCTATCAGGCTCGGATCGCCTCGAAGTGGGCGGCCTTGCGCTGCACTGCACCGAAGAGCGCGCCTCGGTCATCTGCCCCGACCAGCCATTCCGCATGCAGTGGAGCGCGGACTGCTCGAAAGTGGCGCTGCGCATCGAGCGCGAAGCGCTCGAGCGCCATGCCCGCAGCCTGGTGGGCGACGCGCGCTGCCCGCCGCTGCGTTTCGAGGCCGCCATGGATACCCGCTGCGGCGGCGCGTCCACCTGGGTGAGGACCGTGCATCAGGTGCTGGGCTGCCTGCAGGGCGACCTGGACCTGCTCGACTCGCCGCTCATCCAGGCGCAGTTCGAACAGCTCATCATGTCGGGCCTGCTCGTGTGGCAGCCCAACTCCTTGAGCGAACTGCTCGGCCGCCCCGCGCCCGAACCGCTGCCGCGCCCCGTGCGGCTGGCCGAGGACTACATGCAGGCCAACCCCGGCGCCCCGATCACGGTGGAGAGCCTGGCCCAGTTGGCGGGCGTCAGCGTGCGCACGCTGTACGGCGGCTTTCGCAAGCATCGCGGCGTCACGCCCATGGCCTACCTGCGCAGCCTGCGCATGGAACGGGTGCGCCAAGCCCTGCTCGACCCGGCGCAGGCTCGCAGCGTCACCGTGCTGGCGACGCGCTGGGGTTTTCTCGAACTCGGGCGATTCGCCGCCGACTACCGCAAGCGCTACGGCGAGCTGCCGAGCGAGACGTTGAGCCGCGCGCCGCGCTAGGGCTTGCGAACCGGATCGTCGGCGGCCAGAAAGAGCGCCGGGTCGACCATCGCCCGGTTGAGACTCACCGACCAGTGCAGATGCGGGCCGGTGGCCCTTCCGGTGGCGCCGACCGTGCCGATGCGCTGCCCGGCGGCAACGGCCTCGCCAGGCTTCACGGTCATCGTATCGAGGTGGCAGTACATCGACAGAAAGCCGCTGCCGTGGTCCAGCCACACCGTGTTGCCATTGAAGAAGTAATCGCCGCTGTCGATCACCCGCCCGGCCGCCGCGGCAGCGACCGGTGCGCCTCTGGCCGCGGCGATGTCCATGCCGCTGTGCGGATTGCGCGGCTGGTCGTTGAAGATGCGGCGCAGGCCGAACGAACTCGAGCGCCGGCCCGCCGTCGGCTGCTGCAGGCGCAGCGTGGCCGGCGCCGCCTCGCTGCGAGTGGCCGCCACCTCGGCCAGGTTCGCTCCCGCAGATGCTCCGCCGCTATACCGACTGGGAACAAATTCTAAAATCCTGGTACCTCTTCGGATTTCAACTCCCAAAGTT
>JAFLDS010000031.1 GCA_017302295.1 Thauera sp.
GCTGCTCACGCCCGAGCGCGCAGCTTCCCCGCGTAATTGCTGATCAAATGCCATCCCGCCGGCTGCGACTAAACATAGTTGAGAGCTATGCATAGGGGTCGCTATGTAAACCTTTACATAGCGACCCAAACCGGACTATCGTTGTCCTGATAATCAAATGGCAGGTTTCCGAGCACAGCAGTCGTTCAGATGGCGGTTTGCGGAAATCATCGAACGGCGGCAAGTAGCCGGTAGCTGATGGACGTGAAACAAACAATCTCAACGAGCGGGTAAACATCGAGGGTGTGAAAATGCGGGTTAGCCACCTTGGTCTGGGAGGGTACAGTTCAGGCCCGAAAACTCCACCCCGACTGTTTTCTGACCGATGACCGAGCTCACGTCCCTTCGCCAGCGCTTTCTGGCCGGCCCTCTGACGCTGCGTAACGAACGTCGGGATTTTCCTGAATGACACCGTGGGCGTCGGCATTACGTGTTGTGGGCGCTCGACGTGGATACGCCTACGGTGCGCGCGCGCATGGTCGCAGCACAGCGGGCGCTGAACGGACTACTGCTCGACGGGTATCGGCGTCAGCCGCACGCCGGTACGCGAAGCCTTGAAGGTGCTGGCGCGCGAAGGGCTGCTGGTGATGGAACCGCGCCGCGGCTGCTGCGTCGCGGCGATCGGCGTCGAGGGTGTTGCACGGCTGTTCGATGTACTCGAGCTTCTCGAGATCCAACTGGTGCGTGAAGCCGCGCGGCACGAGATCGTCGCCCACAGCGCCCCACTGGACCTTCGTCTACTGCTTGAAATGGGCGGGAACCGTCATGCCGGTGAAGCCATCGGTCGTCTGCGCGAGAAGCTGCTGCTCGCGCTGGGTCCCTCTTACGGACAAGCAGAGAACACATTGTTCGAGCGCATCACCCCCGCTCTGGCGGCGGCCTTTGTCCGGCAGGACCAAGACGAGGCCGAGCGAGTGTGGCGGGACTACGCAATCGCGCGCCGGCGTCTCGCGGGTTGTAGGACTCAGCGGCATGCCGCTGGTCAGCCAAGCCCGACAGACAGACGCCTGATCGATTCGGGGCCGATGTGCTGACCACGAGTTGTTCAGCGGGTACCCGCTGCGTTCGTCCTCAGCAGCTTGCGCGCGCTCTCAAGACTGGACGCGGTCTGCTCATGAAGTGCGTCCGTTAGCGGTTGCTGCATTGAGGTGACGAGCAGCGACTCCGCAGACCTCAGGAGTTTAAGATGCTTCGTCCACGCTCCGTCACGCCCGCGGGGAAGCCGCAGCCGCACGGCCAGAGTGATTGCTTCCTGGGCAAGCGCCAGGCATTCGCATGGCTCCGGAACGGCTTGTCCCGACAATCGGTCGAAAAGGCGTAGCGCCACATCTGCGTGGCCGCCACGGATCGCAACCGAAATCGCCCGCGCAATGCCATCCGGATTGACGTCGCGCGCGAGTTGTTCGAGCCAATGGCGAGCCTGTTTCGTTCGTCCCAGTGCCAGGCAGGTCTCGGCGATGATCAAACCCAGGTGGGGAACATTGGTCGTCGGGTGAGCGACGAGCGTTTGACGCAGCAGCCGGTCGAGCCTGGAGGTGACGCCGGAGATCAGCTCGGCCTTGACTGACCGGGCGAACGCATCCGGATCGAACGGTCGCAGCTCCTCAGCCATAGCTCTTGCTGATGAACGGGGTTTCATCGGCACCTCGCCGCTGGTTGATGACCAGGGTCAGGACAAAGAAGAAATTGCACATCATGTTGCACAGCCGCGGCAGGACCATAGGGACCTCACGCCCTTCCTGCTCGATGCGCACCATCAGGCGCACAGCCTTCTTGGCCGCCGATCGCGCCAGGTGCAGATGCGGCACCGGCTGCTGCCCGCGCGGCAGCACGAAGCCGTCGATGCGATCGCGCACTTCCTCTCGGTAGTGGTTAAGCCGCGTCTGCAGCCAGGCGATGTCGGCTTCCTCGACGGCGAGCCGCCCCCGCAGCGAACCGTTGACGTGAAAGGCCAGCGGCTGCAAGCGGTCGAGGTCGGCAGCGATGTCCGCCATGTCCGTCGACAGCAGCGACAGCACCGCGCCGATGTGGCCGCACAACTCATCGGTGGCCACTTCGAAATCGCACAGGTACGACGTCTCGTAGATGAACGGATAGCAGAGTTCGTCGCGATTGCGTCCGGGTTTCATGTGCGTGGGATCCTCATCGGGTGGTGATCACGGGCGGGTCGGCGGCCAGGTCGACATGGACCGGCACGCGGAAGACCCGCGACAAACGCGCTTCAGTCAGCACTTCGGCCGGCGTGCCAAAGGCGTCTACACGGCCGTCGTGCATCAGGCAAAGCCGGTCGCAGTAGCGCGCCGCAAGGCTGAAATCGTGGATGGCCAGGACTACGCCATTGCCGTCGTTGGCATACCGTCGCAAGGTCTCCATGACGCTGCGCTGGTAGTAGAGATCGAGGCTGGCGATAGGTTCGTCGGCGAGCAACAGCCGAGGCTGGCCGGCAAGCACGCGGGCCAGCCACACCCGCGCCTGCTCGCCGCCGGACAGGTGGTCGACCTTCCGCTGGCGGAGCGCCTCGACGCCGCTCTGCTGCATGGCCAACCGAATCGCCCCGTCGTCGCGGTCGCCCCATGGCAGCCGGCCCAGCGCAACGACATCATCGACGCTCAGCGACCACGCGCTTTCGCACGTCTGCGGCAACAGACCGATGTTGCGCGCGCGCTGGCGGGGCCGCAGCGACTCGATCGGCTGGTCGTCGAAAGCAATCTCTCCCCGGCCGGGCAACAGCCCCGCCACGCACTGCAGCAAGCTCGACTTACCCGAGCCGTTCGGCCCGATGACGCCGAGCACCTCGCCTGCATCGAGCGTGAAGGAAACCCCATCAAGACGCGGCGGCAGCGCCAAATGGCGGACTTGGATCAGAGCCATCTCTGACGGTCCTTCCAGATGAGCCAGATAAACAGCGGCGCCCCTAGCAGTGAGGTCAGCACGCCGAGCTTGATTTCCCGCCCAGGCGGCAGCAGGCGCACGCAGATGTCGGCTAGGCACACCAGCGCCGCCCCGGCCGCGGCCGACGGCAGCAGCAGGCGGTCCGGACGGTGATTCACCAGAGGACGGACGAGATGGGGGACCAACAGGCCGACGAAACCGATGCTGCCCGCAATCGCCACCGAGGCGCCGACCAGCAGCGCGGTACCGAGCACGATCAGGCGGCTGCCACGGCTGAGCGCGAGCCCCATGCTCTGCGCAACCGCTTCGCCCAGACTGAGCGCGGCAAGCAGATGGCGCTGACGCCAGACCAGCAGGCCACCAATCACCAGAGCCGGCAACAGGACGATCAGGTGGTTCAGTCCCCGCTCGGACACCGAACCCAGCAACCAGAAAACCAACTCCTGCATGGCGAAGGGGTTGGGGGCGAAGTTCAGCACCGTGGCCAGTGCCGCGCCAGCCAGCGTCGAGATCGCCAGCCCGGCCATGATCACCAGCGACGATCGGGCCGAGCCGGCCAGCGCGAGCATCAGCAGCAGCGCGGCGCCCGCACCGAGCAGGCCGGCGAGCGCCGGCGCCGCCTCCCCGGCCGCGGGGAACAGGCCGAAATAGAACACCGCAGCCGCGCCAAGGGCGGCCCCCTGGCTGGCACCCGTCAGGCTGGGGTCAGCCAGCGGGTTGCGTAGCAGGCCCTGCAGCGCCGCGCCGGCCAGGCCGAGCGCCGCCCCCACCGCCAGCGACAGTAGTGTGCGCGGCAGGCGGATTTCGCCGATCACCATCGCCGCCGGGGATGTGACGCCGAGCAGCCAGTCGGACAGGCCGGCGAGGACGGGCACCGCAGTCGGTCCGGTGGCCAGCGACAGGCCCGCCACACCAACGAGGATCGCGACACCCAGCGGAAGAATCAGTCGCGCCATTGCTGCAATTGGCCGACGAGCTCCCAGGTCCACGGACCGGGACACTGCCAGCGCCAGTAGTCTGTGCTCAGCCAGCGCTCGCGGGGCACTGCGCGGCGCAGCACCGGATGCTCGGCAAAGCGGTTGGCCAGCGCCCTGCTCGCCGGCGCTGCCCACAGGATCGCATCGGGCGGATCGGTTGCAATCTGCTCCAGGTCGAGCCGCAGATAGCCGTCCTCGCGCAGGTAATTGGACCACCCGGCGCGTTGCAGAATGCCGTCCTCGAAGGTGCCGCGGCCCGTGCCGATGCCGTTGGCACCGAGGAGTAACAGGCGCTTGGGTGGGTTATCCGCCGGGATCGGCTTAGGCGGCGAACTCGCAAGCGTGGCCGGCTTGCCGAGCAAGGACAGGAAATGCCGTTCGTATTCGCCGACGGCCTGCAGACTGGTCGGCAACGCCAGGATTTCCACCCGGAATCCAAGCGTCTTCAGTCGGCTGCGCAGCAGCGGCGCGTTGTATTGCCCGGTGATCACCAAGTCTGGCTTCAGTGCGACGATGCGCTCCAGGGTTCCATCGTGAGTCGGCCAGTTAGTTTCCAGCCACGCGACCGGGAACTGGCGGTGCATCGGGGAGAGCGCAGCAACCTCGCCAGGGTCCGCGTAGCGGGCCAGCATCCAGTCGGTGCAGAGGTCGAGAGAAATGATGCGCTGCACCCCTGAGGCCTCAGCTGGCAGGAAGTGCAGCGCTGCGACAACCAGCACGCTGGTGACTTTTGGGAGCCTCATGCCTTGTTCGCTGCCGCCCTCGGTGTGGTGGCGGCAGCGCTATCCGTCAAGGCGTGTAGCGGATGCCAACGAAGGCGTTGAGGCCCGGCGTGTCATACGCGACATAGGCCGGACCGCTCCACCCGTAAGCTCTGGCAAGCTCGTACTCGCGATCGAACAGGTTATCGACACGCGCCTCGAGCGCGAGATTGCGGTTGATCGCGTAGCGGCCGGTGAGATTGACCAGGCCATAACCGCCAAGCTTGTTGGTTTCGTTGTTGTCGTTGTAACGGCTACCGACAGCAATGAGTTCCATACCGGCCTGGAATGCCCCCCACGTTTTCATGAGGTCGAGCTGGGCCTTGTGCTCTGCTCGGCGACCGAGACGCTTGTCGGTCGTTTCGTTGGTCGCGTCCAGCCAATCGTAGGTGGCACGCACATCGACCCCACCCAGATTGCCCGCGTAGGCCAGCGTCAAGCCCTCCAGCCTGGCTTCCTGAACGTTCTCGTTCCGACCCCAGACGGGCGGCGGAAGCGATACATAGGTAATCAGGTCTTCAACGTCGTTGCGGTAATAGGTCGCGCTGACGGAGTGGACGCCGTTATCCCAGATCAGGGCCAGTTCGCGGTTCTCGCCCTTCTCGGGCTTCAGGTCGGGGTTTCCGCCCCAGGTCGGATGAAAGAGTTCATCGAGACGCGGCGCCTTGAACGAGGTTCCGTAACTCGCCTGGGCACGCAGCATGGACGTCAGCTGATAGCCGTAGGCGAGTCCATAGGTATTCTCACTGCCAAATTCCGAATGATCGTCATGTCGCCCGCTGAGCTGCCAGCGATGCGGCCCCATATCGGCATTCCAGCCGATATAGACGGAGTTGTTGCTGATTTCCGTGGCGTCGAACCCGTCCTGGACGCGGGCCTCCTGTTCCAGTCGCTCAAGGCCGGCGACGAGCGTTCCGAGTGCCAGACTGACGTCGTTCTGCCAGCTCAGCAGCCTGCTCTCCGTTTCGAAGTCACTCCCGCTCGGGCTCCAGGTGCTGACGTTCTTTTGCCAGTCGGTGGTCTGGCCGTATTGAAGCTGGCTGTTCCAGTTGGCACTCAGCCGGTTCCTGGCAAAGACTTGCCACTGCTTGGTACGAAAATCCTGATACGCATCGAACAGGCTGGCGGCGGGCACGTCGCCGCTGTCGTAGTGTGCACGGCCTTCATTCTGGCGGAAACTCAGGCCGATCTCGTGGCCCTCTGCGGGGAGGAAGGAGGTGGAGATTGCGCCCCCCGTGTTGCGGTAGCCATCCTTGTCGCCGTCCTTGTTGGTCGCGTCGCGCATGGCGGAGATACCGCGGAAATCGTCGTGGCTACCCTCCACGCGGAAGCGCCACCGCTCATTGCCCGCAGAAACGCCGGCGCTCGTCTTGAAGGTGTCGTCGCTGCCGTAACCCACGAAGCCATCTGCCTTCAGACCCGGTGTGCCCTTGCGGGTGAAGATCTGGATCACGCCGCCGACAGCATCCGCCCCATAGAGCATGGAACCCGGGCCACGGAGAATCTCGATACGCTCGACATTGGCCAGCGGAATGAAGCGCAACGGCGAACCGCTTGCATCGATCGAGTTGATCGGCAGACCGTCGATGAGCACCTTGGTCTGGTCCGGCTTGGCGCCTCGCAGATACAAACTCGCTGAGGTGCCTGGACCGCCGCTGGTCGCCACCTGGACGCCGGGCTGCCGGCTCAGCAGATCGATCACCGTACCGCCGGCACTGCGCTCGATTTCGGCACGGTCAATTACGGTGATGTCGGACAGGACTTCTGAGACCCGCGTCTCGACGCGTGTCGCAGTAACAACAACCGGTTCGAGCGACTGCTGCGCGTGCAGCTGGCTGACGAACAACAGCGGCAGCAAGGCCGCCACGGGCTTGAGGCGTAATTGCATGATTTCCCCCCGCCGACAGGCGTCCCCGCATATCGGCATGCATGAAGAAGCAGTGCAAAGGGAAATGACGGGCTACGACAGCCGGTGCCACCTCCCCGTAGCACTTTCGCGTGTTGTCGCAGGCCGGTCTCCGGGCTTGCAAGTCTTGACGCGCCGCCTTCCCAGGTTCAACCCAGTGGCATTTTGGCGCGCCCGCACTCGCTTACCGTTGCGGGGGCAGCAGCGGAATTGTCTCGTTGGTGAGACTCACCGCTTTCCCGTTTAACTGCCAGGGGAGGTTCCCCTGGCAGCACCTGAGAGCGGGCGGATCATACATGGCCATACGCAGCGAGTCGATTGCGTATGGCCATGAAGTAAGGCCGGGACATGACCGCGCTGCCGCTCTCGCCATGGCGGAGTGTGGTTAGCGGGCGGACATACCCCCTTGGGCACGGGCTGTGGGGCTTAGCCTGATCGGAACACACAACCTATAGACTCAGCGGATACTCAATACACTATCTGTAGTTTGATAAATTGACACCCATCGCCCGGTCCAGTTAGAGTTCAGTCCGTCTATGGTTCCCCCTCGCGGGGGATTAAAAGGGAATTCGGTGCCGCGCCCAGCGCGAATCCCGGAGCTGCCCCCGCAACTGTAATCGGCGAGTCCTGCGCCCTCTCTGCCACTGGAAATCTTCCGGGAAGGCTGGCGCAAGGCGACGACCCGTGAGCCAGGAGACCTGCCATGTACATCACCTTCAACAGTTTGGGGCGGGGTGTCCCTGACAAGAGGCATGGCTCACACCATTTCACTTGCTCGTTTTCCTGATGGCACGGCAGCACCGCATGGCATTTCCATGCGCGTGACGCATCACGCCCGTGCGTCGGAGATCCGCCCTGCCCGCACCGGATCTCCGCCATGCCCACCGCCGACCGCCCCGTTGCAACGCTGACACCGCCGACCGATTCCACGGGCGTCGCTCTGGGACCGATGTGCCGCTTCGGCCCCGCTGACGCTCCCCGCATCTTCGAACACCTTCTTGCGCTGGATGCCGATGACCGCCTGCTGCGCTTCAGCCACGGCATCCGCAACGAAGGCATCGCCGCCTACGTCGCCACCCTCGATTTCACACGAGACCACGTGCATGGGCTGTGCACCGCGCAGGGCGACATCGTCGCCCTCGCCCATGTCGGGGTGCGCGATGGCGAGGTCGACTTCGGCCTCAGCGTCACCTCTACCTACCGTCAGCGCGGACTGGGACGAGCACTTTTCAGCCACGTCATCGCGCTGGCTCGCCTGCACGACGCGGTCCGGGTCGTCTGCCACAGCGTCAGCCCCGCGGTGCTGCACATGGCTGCCGCCAGCGGCTTCCGTCGGCCTGGCGGCAGCCACACCGCCCCCCTGACGCTGGATCTGCGGGCCGAGTCCCACGCCGGCGACGACGCCCAGCCTTGCCCGGCCCCCAGCGCAGTCAGCCTGGCGGCCGCCTGAAGCTCGCCTTCCCTCAGCAACCCGTTTCATCCGCACTCACCCAGACGAGGACCACCCGTGGACCGACTTCCCGCCGAAGCACTTGATAGCGCCATGCAACTCGCCGCTTTCCAGATCATCCGCCGCAATGGCGCCGTCGTTGCCTTCGATCCGAACAAGATCGCCGTCGCCATGACCAAGGCCTTTCTCGCCGTCGAGGGCCGCCAGGGCGCGGCGTCCTCACGCGTACGCGACATCGTGGCCCGACTCACCGATACCGTGGTCGGCGCCCTCACCCGTCGCCTGCCCGACGGGGGCATGCTGCACATCGAGGACATCCAGGACCACGTCGAGCTGGCGCTGATGCGCTCGGGCGAGCACGACGTCGCGCGCGCCTACGTGCTCTACCGCGAACGCCGCGCTGCCGAACGCGCGGCGAAGAAGGACGCGGAAGCGCAAGCGGGCGGCGCCGGCCCCGTGCTGCACGTCGTCGATGGCGAAGCGCGCCGCCCGCTCGACCGCGCCGCCCTGCTCGCCGTGTGCCGCGAGGCCTGCGAAGGGCTGGACGGCGTGTCCGCCGACACCGTGCTCGAACACGCCCTCCACAACCTCTACGACGGCGTGCCGATTGCCGCCGTGCGCCAGGCATTGGTGCTGGCCGCCCGCACGCTGATCGAGCGCGAGCCAGACTACGGCCACGTCGCCGCGCGCCTGCTGCTGTCGGCCATCCGCGTCGAGGTGATCGGGCACGAGACCTCGCTGGCCGACATGGCCGACCCCGATCGAGGCTATGCCGCCTGCCTGCCCGCCTTCATCCGCGCGGGCATCGCAGCCGAGCTGCTCGATCCCCGGCTGGCCGACTTCGACCTCGCCCGCCTGGCAGCGGCGATCCGGCCCGAGCGCGACCTGCAGTTCGACTACCTCGGCCTGCAGACCCTGTACGACCGCTACTTCCTGCATATCGACGGCCGCCGCATCGAGCTGCCGCAGACCTTCTTCATGCGCGTGGCGATGGGCCTCGCGATCAACGAGATCGACCGCGAGGCACAGGCCATCGCGTTCTATGAACTGCTGTCGAGCTTCGACTTCATGAGCAGCACGCCGACGCTGTTCAACAGCGGCACCCGGCATGCGCAGCTGTCGTCCTGCTACCTGACGACGGTGGCCGACAGCCTCGAGGACATCTACCAGTCGATCAAGGAGAACGCCCTGCTGCAGAAGTTCGCCGGCGGCCTCGGCAACGACTGGACGCCGGTGCGTGCGCTCGGCAGCCGCATCAAGGGCACCAACGGCCAGAGCCAGGGCGTGATCCCCTTCCTCAAGGTGGTCAACGACACCGCGGTGGCGGTGAACCAGGGCGGCAAGCGCAAGGGCGCGGTGTGCGCCTATCTCGAGACCTGGCACCTCGACATCGAGGAGTTCCTCGAACTGCGCAAGAACACCGGTGACGAGCGCCGCCGAACGCACGACATGAACACCGCGAACTGGATTCCCGACCTGTTCATGAAGCGCGTGCTGGAGAACGCCGAATGGACGCTGTTCTCGCCGGCCGACGTGCCCGACCTGCACGAGCGCTGCGGCCAGGACTTCGAGGCGGCCTACCGCGCCTATGAGGAGAAGGCCGAGCGCGGCGAGATCCGCCTCTTCAAGCGCCTGCCCGCCATCCAGCTGTGGCGCAAGATGCTGACCATGCTGTTCGAGACCGGGCATCCGTGGATCACCTTCAAGGACGCCTGCAACCTGCGCTCGCCGCAGCAGCATGTGGGCGTGGTGCATGGCTCCAACCTGTGCACCGAGATCACGCTCAACACCTCGGCCGACGAGACTGCGGTGTGCAACCTCGGCTCGGTGAACCTGCCCGCCCATCTGGTGCGCGACGGCGAAGGGCGCTGGGCGCTCGACCCCGACAAGCTGCAGCGCACCGTGCGCATCGCGATGCGCCTGCTCGACAACGTCATCGACCTCAACTACTACGCCACGCCCAAGGCGCGCGCCGCCAACCTGCGTCACCGCCCGGTGGGCCTGGGCATCATGGGCTTTGCCGACGCCTTGCATTTGATGGGCCTGGCCTACGCATCGGACGCCGCGATCGAGTTCGCCGACCGTTCGATGGAGGCCGTGTGCCATGCCGCCTACTGGGCCTCGACCGAGCTGGCCGAGGTACGCGGGCCGTATTCCAGTTTCCGCGGCAGCCTGTGGGACCGGGGCATCCTGCCGCAGGACAGCCTCGCGCTGCTGGCCGAGGGCCGCGGGCGCAGCAGCGCGGGCGGCGGCGCCCTGCTCGAAGTAGACCGCTCTTCCTCGCTCGACTGGGGCCCGCTGCGCGAACGCATCGCCCGCCATGGCATGCGCAACTCGAACTGCGTCGCCATCGCGCCGACCGCAACCATCTCCAACATCGTCGGCGTGTCCGCCTCGATCGAGCCGGACTACCAGAACCTGTACGTCAAATCCAACCTGTCGGGCGAGTTCACCGTGGTTAACGCGCATCTCGTGCGCGAGCTGAAGGCACTCGGCCTGTGGGACGAAGTGATGGTGGCCGACCTCAAGTACTTCGACGGCTCGCTCGCCCCGATCGAGCGCATTCCCGCCGAACTCAAGGCGCGTTACGCGACCGCCTTCGAGATCGAGCCGCACTGGCTGGTGGAAGCCGCCTCGCGCCGGCAGAAGTGGATCGACCAGGCGCAGTCGCTGAATCTCTACATCGCCGCCGCGTCGGGCCGCAAGCTCGACGAACTCTATCGCCTGGCCTGGCTGCGTGGGCTCAAGACCACCTACTACCTGCGTACGCTGGGCGCCACCGCCATGGAGAAGACCGGCACCACCACGCCGGCCACCGCCAGCGCCGACCCGGCGCCCAAGGCTTGCTCCATTCTCGACCCCGACTGCGAGGCCTGCCAATGACCGCCTTCTTCGACGACTGGGACACGCCGGTTCGCCCTCGGGCAGCCACTGCTCCAGCCACTACGCCAGCCTCCCGCCAGGCAGACTCCCCGGCGTCCACGGTGACGCCCACGGCACCGGCATTCCGCCCCGACGCGGCCCTGTCCGCCACCGATGCCCGGCCGGGCGCGCTGGCGCCGGTGCGTGCTGCCGACAAGCGCATCGTCAACGGCCAGGGTGACATCAACCAGCTCGCGCCCTTCAAGTACCCCTGGGCGTGGGAGTTCTTCCTCAACGCCAACAAGAACCACTGGACGCCGCTGGAAATCTCCATGGCGCAGGACGTTCACGACTACCACCACCGCCTGACACCGGCCGAGCGCCATGTGTTCGAGAACGTGCTGTCCTATCTGACCACCTCGGACATCCTCGCCATGCGCAACATCGGCCTGGCGGTGATGGAGAAGATGACCGCGCCCGAACTGCAGATCTACCAGGCCCGCCAGGTGTATGAGGAAGCCCTGCACACCTGGACCTACCAGCACTGCATCGAAAGCCTGGGTCTGGACCAACAGGAGATCTACAACCGCTACCGCGTCGTGCCCGAGATCCACGGCAAGATCGCGCTCGCCAACCGCCGGCTCGAGCGCGTGATGCGGGCCGACTTCGACCTCACCGACCGCGACAACCTGCACGAATTCGCACTCTCCTACCTCTTCTTCGCGGCCATCTTCGAGGGCTGCTGGTTCTACAACGGCTTCACCCCCATCTTCGCGCTGCAGCGGCGCGGGCTGATGAAGGGCACGGCCGAGCAGTTGCAGTACATCATGCGCGACGAGGTGCTGCACTGCGCCTTCGGCATCCGCACCGTGCGCACGCTCATCGCCGAGGAAAACCTGCAGCTCGATCCCGCGACGCTCGCCCGCCTGTGGGAGGAAGCCGAGGCCGCCGAAACCGCCTACGCCGGCTACCTGCTGCGCGAGCCCATCCTTGGCTACTCGGCCGCGCAGCACATGGGCCAGTTCCGCTACATCGCCAACCGCCGCGCCCGCCAGCTCGGGTTGGCCGAGCCCTACCCCGGCGCGGAAAACGTGCTGCCTTGGCTGGACGAGCAGGCCAACCTGCGCAAGGAGAAGAACTTCTTCGAGACGCGGGTCACAGAGTATCAGACCGGCGGCGCACTGACCTGGGAGTGAGTCGGGCGGCCTGTTGTTTCTCACAGGCAGGCGAGGTTTGCATCTGAGGCCCAACGTATGAGGTAAGGGGCTGCCGGTCCGGTCGGCCGAGAGGTTCGGCTTCATGATGGCAACACCGTCTTGTAGTTATCACACCTACGCTACGCGCCTTGGAGAGGGCTCTGTCCTAGTTCTTTTGTCGGTCAGTCAAAGGCCCATGCTGGCCGCCGCCAAGGCCAATAACTTAAGCACCCGCCAGCACCGTGGAGTGGTAAAACCCATGTAGCACATAGGCAGAGAGCATGCCGCCTTGCCCGGATGGCTGCTATCCGGAGCGGGAGGCGACTGGCGGCTCGTTGAGGGGCATGGAGAAGCGCGGATAGACGAAATGAACCATTTCGTCCAATGTCTGGACATCACCCCCCGCAATGGCGCGGCTTCGAGCCCGTCCTTCCGGACGTACTTTGGACAAAACGGACAGGGTGCTGAACGAATGGCAGCAGCCCAACTGGAGCGGCCGTTCAAGCGGCAACTCTACCTGCAGGCCGAACGGCGGGTCGTGGCCGATACGACCCTTCCAGCATCCCGCCGGAAAGCAGCCGCCCGTCGCGTCGAAGGCTTTCTTCGGGCAGCCGCCGGGACACGATCAGATTTCGATCTGCTCAGAGATCTCCAAGGCATCGTCGACCTCGATACCGAGGTACCGGACTGTCGATTCCAGCCTATGCCCGAGAAGAGTTCCCACGATTCCCCGGAGCAGTCGCCGAGCAAGTCACATCAAGGGGGGTGCGATGTGGTAACGCTGCTTCGGGCTACGCCCTTCGCAGCGTTACCACATCGCACATCAGGGATCAGACTATTTTGCCAAGAACTCAGCGAACCCAAGCGCACCCCTCAAAGCCGCTGATCATGACCATCAATCAGCGAGATCATGTCGTTGGACTGCTTGATCATGAAGAATGGAATCTGCATCAGCGTCATGCCGCCGGCCGACATCGCCAGGATGAAGGAAAAAACCAAGCCGCTGATCGACAAGTACTCGAAGGAGTACGGTGAAGAGACGGCCAAGGAAATGCTGGCCGAGATCGCCAAGGCCAGCGCAACCAAGTAAAGCCGCGTTGGCCGCGCACCCCGGCTGGACGATACCCCGCAGCATCGTCCCCGTTCGGCCGGGTCCGCGCGACCGCCGCAGCCTCCTCACCCCGGGAGCAGACATCATGCCTAACAGCAACCAGACCGGAATGACCCACACCGTGGTCGACGGCTACTTCAAGTTCCTCAAATTCCTGATCGCTTTCTGTCTTCTGGCGATGGTGATCCTCGTGTTCGGCAACGTGTTCCTGCGCTACGCCTTCAATACCGGCATCACGGTTTCCGAAGAGCTCTCGCGCTGGTTTTTCGTCTGGATGACCTTCATCGGCGCCCTCATCGGCCTGCGCGAGCACTCCCACCTCGGCGTCGACTCCTTCGTCAATCGCCTGACACCGCGCGGCCGCCGCACCTGCCTGGTGCTGGCGCAGAGCCTGATGATCTATTGCTCCTGGCTGCTGCTGCGCGGCAGCTGGGACCAGACGCTCATCAACATCGAAGTCGAGGCGCCGTCTTCGGGAATGTCCGTCGCCTACGTCTATGGAATTGGCGTCTTCTTCGCCGCCAACGCCATCCTCATCCTGGTTTTCGATCTGTACCGGGCCGTCTCCGGCAAGCTGTCGGACGCGGAACTGGTGATGGTCAAGGAATCCGAAGAAAACGTGCACGGTGACCCGCAAGACACCGCAGCCGCCAAGCACTGAGCAAGGAGACAAAAATGACCGTAGCCGTCTTTCTCGGATCGCTGCTCGGCGCCATGGCGCTGGGCATGCCGATTGCCTTCGCGCTGCTGGTCTGCGGCATCGCACTGATGGTCCACCTGGACCTTTTCGATGCCCAGATACTGGCGCAGAACCTCATCAACGGCGCCGACAGCTTCCCGCTGATGGCTGTTCCCTTCTTCATGCTGGCCGGCGAGATCATGAACGCCGGCGGCCTGTCCAAGCGCATCGTCAATATCGCCATGGCGATGGTCGGCCATGTGCGCGGCGGCCTCGGCTACGTTGCCATCCTGGCGTCCTGCATCCTGGCCTCGCTGTCGGGCTCTGCAGTGGCCGACGCGGCCGCGCTCGCCGCGCTGCTGGTGCCGATGATGGTGCGCGCCGGCCACAACCGCGAACGTTCGGCCGGCCTGATTGCCGCGGGCGGCATCATCGCGCCGATCATCCCGCCCAGCATCGGTTTCATCATCTTCGGCGTCGCCAGCGGCGTGTCGATCTCCAAGCTGTTCATGGCCGGCATCTTCCCGGGCGTCATGATGGGTCTGTCGCTGGTCGTGGCCTGGTGGTGGTTGGTGCGCAACGAAGACGTCGAGCCGCCGCCGCGCAAGTCGATGAAGGAGGTTCTCGCTGCCATCGCCGACGGCCTCTGGGCGCTGTTCCTGCCGGTGATCATCATCGTCGGCCTCAAGCTGGGCGTGTTCACGCCGACCGAGGCCGCCGTGGTCGCCGCGGTGTACTCGCTGTTCGTGGCGGTGTTCGTGTATCGCGAACTGAAGCCGAAGATGCTCTATCAGGTCTTCGTTTCTGCCGCCACGACAACCGCCACCGTCATGTTCCTGGTCGCCGCGGCGATGGTTTCGGCCTGGCTGATCACCGTGGCCGACCTTCCCAGCCAGGTGATCTCGCTGCTCGAGCCCTTCCTCGAGAGCCCGCGCATGCTGATGCTGATGATGATGATCCTGGTCGTGATCGTCGGCACCGCGATGGACATGACGCCGACCATCCTGATCCTGACCCCGGTGCTCATGCCGCTGGTCAAGCAGGCCGGCATCGACCCGGTGTATTTCGGCGTGCTGTTCATCATCAACAACGCGATCGGCCTCATCACCCCACCGGTGGGCACGGTTCTGAACGTCGTCGCCGGGGTCAGCAAGGTCAGCATGAACGACGTGATGCGGGGCGTGTCGCCCTTCTTGTGGGCGCAGTTGCTGCTGCTCGGCCTGATGATCGCCTTCCCCGCCCTGGTCACCGTGCCGGCCAGCTGGTTCTACTGAGCACCTCGCCAGGCCGATCCCCGCTCGAGAGGGCGGGGACACTGCCGCGCTTCACCAACGCATTCAACCGATACTTCAAGGAAGCTCAAACATGGAAATGTGGGGACTGGACTCCGCCTTTCTGCTTGCCGTCGCCCAGATCATCATGATCGACATCCTGCTTGGCGGCGACAACGCAGTGGTCATTGCGCTGGCCTGCCGGCGCCTGCCGCCCGCACAACGTCGCCAGGGCATCTTCTGGGGCGTGGCCGGCGCGATCGGCATCCGCGTCGTGCTGATCTTCTTCGCCCTGCAGTTGCTGGCCCTGCCGTTCCTCAAGCTGGTGGGTGCCGCGCTGCTGCTGTGGATCGGCATCAAGCTGTTGCTGCCCGAGGACGACGGCGGCCACGAGGGCGTGGCGGCGAGCGACAGCCTGTTCGGTGCTGTCAGGACGGTGATCATCGCCGACGTCGTCATGAGCCTGGACAACGTCATTGCCGTGGCGGGCGCAGCCAAGGGCGACATGGGGCTGGTGGTGTTCGGCATCCTGATCAGCATCCCGATCATCGTCTGGGGCAGCCGCTTCGTCCTCAAGCTGATGGACCGTTTCCCCGTCGTGATCACCCTGGGCGGCGCCTTGCTCGGCTGGATCGCCGGCGAGATGGCGGTGTCCGACGTCATCGTCACCGGCCATTTCGGCGATGCGCTGCCGACCTGGTCCAAGTATGCGTCCGCCGCAACGGGAGCCCTCATGGTGGTGGTGGTAGGAAAGTGGCTGGCGTCGCGCCACGCACGCAAGGCCGAGATCGTCGAGATCGCGCTCGACGCCACGCCGGCGGCGGCGGCTCGGGACAAGTAAGGAGAGACCAGCATGATCACTACCCTGATTGCCGTCGATGGTTCCGCGCACAGCCTGCGGGCTGTCCAGTCAGTGTGCAAGCTGGCTGCCGCCGGACTGGCGATGGACATCCACGTGCTGAATGTGCAGATCCCGGTCGAATCCGGCCACGTCCGCATGTTCGTAGCGGCCGAACTCATCGAGGACTACTACCGCGAAGAAGGGCTGCAGGCCATGCAGGCCGCGTGCGGCGCCCTCGATGCGGCCGGCCTGCGATACACGCGCCACATCGCGGTCGGGCACGTCGCCGAGACCATCGCCCATTACGCCGACAAGCTCCATGTGGACCAGTTGTTCATGGGGACGCATGGGCGCGGCGCCCTCACCCACATCCTGCTGGGCTCGGTGGCCAGCGACGTGATCGCGCGTGTCGCGACCGTCGTGTCGCTGGTCCGGTAGTCCGGAAAGCTTTGCAATTCCCTGAGAGGTCATGACCATGTTCAAGAACATCCTGGTACTTACCGACGGTTCCGAAGTCTCCAAGATGGCGATCGAAAAAGCGGTGCTGCTGGCCAAGTCAGTCGGCGCGAAGATCACCGGCCTGACTGTCGTCCAGCCGTCCCTCGAACCCCACGGCACCGGCACCCTCATGCTGGGCGGCCATGTGGCCGAAGACGCAGCCCACGAATTCCTCAAAGACATCGTCCATGCAGCCGCCGACGCCGGCGTCGCTGCAGAGTGCTTCACGGTGGCGTCCGAATCGGTACACAGCGCAGCCGTCGCCGCGGCGGAAGAACGCGGTTGCGACCTGATCTGCATGGCAACCCACGGCCGCTCGCAGCTCGGCAAGCTCTTCTTCGGCAGCGACCTCACCGGGATCCTGCACGAATGCAGGATCCCGGTTCTGGTCTATCGCTGAACCACCCGGCCTTCCGCCCCCGTCCCGGGGGCACGATTACCGGAGGCGGTCCGTACGCACCGCCCTCGAACAAACGAATTGCGTACAACACAGAACCACACAGAGGAGATGGAAACATGAGACGTCTTGTCCTGAAATCGGTCGTTGCAGCCCTGACGATTTTCGCCGTGGGCGCCGCCAGCGCCCAGGTTAACGAACGCACCCTGAAGCTGGGCATCCAGAACCCGAAGGGCCACCCCGCCGAACTCGGCGCGCAGAAGCTGGCCGAGGTCGTCGCCGCGAAGTCCGGCGGCAAGATGAAGGTGAAGGTCTTCTCCGGCGGCCAACTCGGCGGCGACGCGCAGACGGTGTCGGCGCTACAGGGCGGCACGGTCGAGATGACGATCCTGAACTCGGGCATCCTCGGCGCCCAGGTCAAGGACTTCGAAGTCTTCGACTTCCCCTTCATGTTCGCCAACTCCGCCGAGGCCGATGCGGTGCTCGATGGCGCCTTCGGCAAGAACCTGCATCAGAAGCTGGAAGCCAAGGGCATCGTCGGCCTGGGCTACTGGGAGCTGGGTTTCCGCAACCTCACCAACGGTCGCCGTTCGATCCAGAAGGTGGAGGACATTGCCGGCCTCAAGCTGCGCGTGATCCCGAACCCGATCAACCTCGACTGGGTGAAGGCGCTGGGCGCCAACCCGGTGCCGCTGGCCTTCCCTGAGGTCTACACGGCGCTCGAGACGAAAGCGATCGACGGCCAGGAGAACCCGGTCACCGTGATCCACGCCAACAAGTTCAACGAAGTGCAGAAGTACCTGACGCTGACCCGTCACCAGTACAACCCGCAGTCGATCATCGTCAGCAAGAAGGTGTGGGACAAGCTCAGTGCCGACGAGAAGAAGATCCTCGCCGATGCCGCCGCAGAGGCGATCCAGTACGAACGCAAGATCACCCGCGAGCAGGAAGCGCAGGCGCTTGACGCCTTGAAGAAGGCCGGCATGGAAGTGACCGAACTGCCCGCTGCCGAGGTGACCAAGCTGCGCGAGAAAATGGGCCCGGTCATCGACAAGTACGCCACCGCGACGCCGGAGACGCTTGCCGCGCTGAAGGCCGAGCTCGCCAAGCAGCGCAAGTAAGCCGCCGCACCTGAACCGCCGAGCGCATCCGCGTCCCGCCCAGTCGGCGGGCGCGGCGCAACGCCCGGCCCCGATCCCCGCCCAGCAAATCTGCAAAGCGGGGATTTTTTTGGCCGCGACGGCGCGGGCACGCGCCCCCTCGCCGACAGCGCACAGACCCATGCTCGATATCCTCGCCATCACCACGCCGATCTACGTACTCATCCTGCTCGGCTACACGCTGACCCGCCTTGGACTCTTCGCCAGGGCGGACATGCGCGTCCTCGGCAAGTTCGTCATCAACCTCGCCCTGCCGGCCCTGCTGTTCCGGGCGCTGGCGCAGCGCCAGCTTGGCGAGATCCTGAACCTCACCTACCTGCTCGGCTATCTGCTCGGCTCGCTGGCCATGATCGGCCTGGGCTACGCCTGGTTCCGCCGCGTGGCGGGCCAGTCTGCGACGGCGAGTGCGGTGGGCGCCATGGGCGTGTCGTGCTCGAACAGCGGCTATGTCGGCTATCCGATCCTGCTCCTCACCCTCGCGCCGGTCGCCGGCGTGTCGCTCGCCCTGAACATGGTGGTCGAGAACCTCTTCGTCATCCCCTTCCTGCTGTTCCTCGCCGACTGCACCCGCGGCGGTCCGGACCGGTGGCGCTCGCTGACGCGGTCCCTTGCGCGACTGGCGCGCAATCCGCTGATCCTGGGCATGATCGCCGGCCTGTCGATTCCGCTGCTGGGACTCAGCCTCCCCGCTCCCGCGGTTCGCACGGTCGACATGCTGGCCGCCGCCTGCAGCGGTCTCGCCCTCTTCGTCGTCGGCGGCACGCTGGTCGGCGTCTCCCACGAAGGGCTTGGGCTGAGGCTCGTGCCCCTCGTCGTCGGCAAGCTGATCCTGCATCCGCTGCTCGTCTTTCTCGCGCTCAGCGCCTTGCCGTTGCTCGGCCTCAGCGCGATCGACCCCTCGCTGATGATGGCCGCGGTGCTGCTGGCGGCGATGCCGATGATGGGCATCTACCCGACGCTGGCGCAGGCCTATGGGCAGGAGGACTTCAGCGCCGTGGCCCTGCTGGTGACGACCTTCGCCTCGTTCTTCAGCCTGAGCGGCGTGCTGTGGTTGCTGCAGCGCTCGCAAGCGCTGGTGTGACGATGATGGCCCGCCGCCATCGCGGCCCTCTCCGGCCCCGAAAGGCATTCCCGAACCGCATGCGTTCTGTGCGCAGTGCGCACGTTAGCGGCTCGGGCACCTTCTTCGGCGACGGGGCAGCGACTACAGTCTGGAATACATGCTGCGCAACAGCACATCCGCTTGATCCGCTTTCCAAGGAACCCCGAACATGAGCAAATCCCGACATCCCTCCATCATCTGCGGCCTGATCGGCTCCGGCATCCAGGCCTCGCTGACCCCGGCGATGCACGAGCAGGAGGGCGAAGCACAGGGCTTTCGCTACGTTTACAAGAAGATCGACCTCGACCCGCTGGGCCTCGGCGTCGCCGACCTCCCTGAACTTCTGACGGCAGCCAGACGCATGGGATTTGCGGGTCTGAACATCACCTACCCTTGCAAGCAGGCGATCATTCCGCTGCTGGACGAGCTCTCCGACGAGGCGAAGGCGCTCAATGCCGTCAATACCGTGGTCATCAAGGACGGGCGCTTGATCGGCCACAACACCGACTGCTCCGGCTTCGCCGAAGGTTTCCGCCGCGGCCTGCCGGGCGCGAAGATGGACAAGGTCGTGCAGCTGGGCGCGGGCGGCGCCGGTGCCGCGGTGGCGCACGCCGCCTTCAAGCTGGGCACGACACAGCTCACCGTGTTCGACATCGACCCGGCGCGCGCCGCCGAGCTCGCCACCAGCCTGAATGCGCAGTTCGGCGAAGGCCGCTGCGTGGCCGGCACCGACCTCGCCCAGGCGATGGCCGAGACCGACGGCCTGATCCACTGCACGCCCACCGGCATGGCCAAGCTGCCCGGGCTACCGCTGCCGGCCGAGCTGATCGACGGCCGCATCTGGGTCGCGGAGATCGTCTATTTCCCGCTCGAGACCGAGTTGCTGCGCGTTGCCCGCGCCAAGGGTTGCGCCACGCTGGACGGCGGCGGCATGGCGGTATTCCAGGCGGTCGGCGCCTTCCGTCACTTCACCGGCCTCGAACCGGATGCCGAGCGGATGCGCGCGCACTTCCTGTCGATGGTCAACACCCCGAACACCTGACTCCCACCACGCCGTACCAAGCCCCGACCCAAGGAAGCCTCGATGCGTCGATCCATCGCCACCGTCTGCCTGAGCGGCACCCTCGAAGAAAAGCTGGAAGCCATCGCCTCGGCCCGTTTCGACGCCGTCGAGATCTTCGAGAACGACTTCATCAACTACCACGGTTCGGCGGCCGATGTGCGCCGCATGTGCCATGACCTCGGGCTGGGTATCGATCTCTACCAGCCGTTCCGCGACTTCGAGGGCGTCGGTGACGAGCAGTTCCGGCGCAATCTCGATCGCGCCGAGCGCAAGTTCGACATCATGGAGGAGCTCGGCGCGCCGCTGCTGCTGGTGTGCTCGAACGTGTCGCCGCTCGCCATCGCCGACGACGCCCGCTCCGCCGCCCAGCTCCACGAACTGGCCGAGCGCGCCGCGCGTCGCAACCTCTCCATCGGCTTCGAGGCGCTCGCCTGGGGCCGCCACGTGCGCCACTACGAACAGGCGTGGAAGATCGTCAGGACAGCCGACCACCCGCACCTGGGCATCGTGCTCGACAGCTTCCACATGCTGTCGCTCGGCGACAGCCCCGACGGCATCGCCGACATCCCGGGGGAGCGCATCGCCTTCGTGCAGCTGGCCGACGCACCGGTCAAGGAAATGGATGTGCTGCAGTGGAGCCGCCATTACCGCTGCTTCCCCGGCCAAGGCAACTTCGACCTGACCACCTTCATGGAGAAGCTGCTGCTGGCCGGCTACACCGGGCCACTGTCGCTGGAGGTGTTCAACGACCATTTCCGCGCCGCCCCCACCCGCCCGACTGCGATCGACGCCTACCGTTCGCTGCTCTATCTCGAGGAGGCGGCGAAGAACCGGCTTGCGACCGTCGCTGCCGACGCGACGTTGACGACCGCGCGCAAGGCAGCGGCGGAGCGGCTCGAGCTCTTCAACCCGCCGCAACTGCCGGCGCTCGAGGGGCTGGCCTTCATCGAGTTCGCGGTCGACACCGAGGCCGAGCGCGCGCTCGCGCAGGTGCTGGCCACCCTCGGTTTCCGCCGTGCCGGCAAGCACCGGTCGAAGGCGGTGACGCTCTACCGCCAGGGCGACATCGACATCATTCTGAACGCGGAGCCGGGCTCCTTCGCGCGCAACCACTTCCTGCAGCACGGGCCGTCGATCTGTGCGCTCGGCATCGCCACCGAGGACAGCGTGCGCGCGCTGAACCGCGCGACGGCCTATGGTTGCCCGCGCTTCGAGGGGCGCATCGGCCCCAATGAGTTGAAGATTCCGGCGGTGCGGGCCCCCGACGGCAGCCTGATCTATTTCGTGCCCGCGAGCCAGGGCTCGAAGCGCCTGTTCGAGATCGACTTCCTGCTCGAGGACGAGACCGCGGTCGCCCCCGGCGATGCCGACCTGCGCGCGGTGGACCATATCGCCCAGGGGCTGCCGCAGCTGCGCCAGGACGCCTGGGTGCTGTTCTATCGCGCCATCCTGGGGGCGGAGCCCGGCGAGAGTGTCGACCTGGTCGACCCCTACGGCCTGATCAGCACGCGCGGGGTCGCCACGTCCGATCGCAAGCTGCGCTTCGTGCTGAACGTCTCGGAAAGCGACACTACGCACACCGCCCGCACCATGTCGCAGCTGGCCGGCGCGAGCGTGCATCACATTTCCTTCACCTGCACCGACATCTTCGCGACCGTGCGCAGGATGCGCAGCCAGGGCGTGAAGTTCATTCCGATCTCACCCAACTACTACCTCGACCTGCCGACGCGCTTCCCGCTCGAGGACGACTTCGTCGCGCGGCTGCAGGAACTCGGCATCCTCTACGACCGCAGCGACGACGGCGAGTACTTCCATGTATTCACCAACGTGTTCGCCGAACGCTTCTTCTTCGAGATCGTGCAGCGGGCGGAGGGCTACGACGGCTACGGTACGCCCAATGCGCCGGCGCGCATGGTGTCGCACATGCGCTTCAAGGGCTGAAGGCGGCAGGCGAGCGCAAAGCTCGCCGGACCCAATGGCGCCGCGCTAGACATGCGCGGCGCGGACGACCGTGCCCCGCCGACGTGGCAGATCGACATGGCGCAGCAGCGCAAGCAGCCAGCGCAGTGATTCCATCGCACGCTCGGCGACGAAATCGGCGGGCAGCTGCGCATAGTCGTCATTGCTTGCGCTCAGGCAGAAGGCGCCGTGAAAGCCGACCACGCGCAGGCGGCGGATCAGCTCGACGATCTCGTCACCGCACGCGCCATCACCGGGCAGCACGCGCAGGTGGCGCTCCTCCGCCGCGTGCTCGAGGCGGATCAGGTCGCACAACTCGACGAGGAACAACTGGTCGAGGTAGCAGCGATCGAGCGCATTGAGCCCGCCATCGCTGGTGAACAGGTGCCCAGTGTCCAACGCAAGGCCGAAATTGGCCCGTTCCACCGCATTCACGACCTCTTCCGCGCCGAAAAGATCTGCCGCCACGGTGGAGCCGGGCGTCGCCTGGTAAGTCACCCGGATACCCTTGGGCACGGCGAGCGTCGATAGCTTCGCGAGGTCGCGCGCGACCCGTCCGGGTTCCAGACCTGCATCCGGCGCAGCGCTCGCCTTCACCAGCAGCATTTGCGCACCGACCCGATGGCAGAGCGTCAGCAAGCCCTGGGCGACGTGGACCTTGTACTCGTGCAGCGGTCCGGCATGGCCCTCGAAGTCCTCGAGCTGCTTCAGCGCCAGCACCTTGATGCCGGACTCCCGCACCATGCGCACCGCCATCTCGACACCCTGCGGATGGCTGGCCAGGTCCGCCGCAGACAGCACCACCTGGCGAAAGCCGCGGCTGCCGGCCGCCTTCAGCCGCACCTCGAGCGGGCCGGCCATGCTGCAGACATCGAGCGCAACGGAATCGAAATCCACGACGGTCTACTCCTGTGACGTGCTGGGGAAAGGGGTGCGGCGCGCAGCAGCCCGCGCTCAGGGCGCTGCGGACTCCGGCGCTCGGTTGGCCACGAGCTCGAAGGTCACGCTGCCGAGATAGACCTGGGTGAGCGCGCCCTTCTCGCCCGGATGCAGACTTCCCTCGTCGATGAACACCACCCCGCGCCGGCGCAGCTCTCGCGTCGCCGCAGGCACGTCCGCTGCGCCAAAGCCGATGCGCACCAGACCCTCCTCCCAATGCACCTCCTCGGCGCCGTCGGGCGGCTCGATGAGTTGCAGATAGAAACGGCCACAGGGGCTCTCGAGCAGCGTTCCCTTGGGCAGGATGCCGAAGAAGTGCCCTTCGGGCAGTGCGCGGAAGCCCAGGATCTGCGAATAGAAATCCACCCATTCGGCGGTCCGGAACGCGCCCACCGCCTGCACGACGCCGAAGTAGTGCAGGCCGCCGATGCCAGCCGGATGAGGATTCATGCCCGGCAAGGGCACGAAGTCCACGTCGTAGATCGAGAAATCGCGGAAACGGTCGACGAAGTAGATCGAGCTGTCGCCGCTGCCGAGAATGCCGGGGATGTTCAGCTCCATCGCCGCTGCACGGCGCGGAACTTCCCAGGCGCCGGCATCGAGCGCATGGCGCATCGCGAAGGCGGCGTCGCGAACACGGAACGCGATCGCCGACAGAAAGGTGGCGGCTGGCGCGGAGCCGCTCGGCTCCGCATTCACGATCAGGTTCATCGGTCCCTGCCGGTACAGCACGACCTCGCGCGAACGGTGACGCGCGACCGGAGCAAAGCCGAGCAGCTGCAACACCCCGCCGAGCGCCTGGGGCTGTGGCGTGACGAATTCGATGAACTCGACGCCATCGATGCCCAGAACGTTCCGCGGTTCGGGAATGAGTTCGTTCATGTTTGGAGAACCTTGAGACCAGCTGGCCGATTGGGTATGAAAGCGTACCGCGATGCAAGGCGTCGAGCGACTGCGCGGGCGGGGCAAGAATAGCACCGGCGCACGAAAAAACGCAGTCTCCCGGACTCACCCGCAGCCCCCGCATGCGTGCGGGCGCAGCACCGGCCGTCCGACCTTCAAAGGCTTATCATCGCGGTGTCGTTCAATTCGAGAGCGCGGGCAAATTCCGTCCACCCATGAGTTCTGTCGATCATTCGCACCTGGACGGCAAATTGCTGCAACTGCTCGTTGCCGTCGTCGAGGAGGGCTCGATCACGCGCGCGGCACACCGCCTGGGCGTCACTCAATCGGCGGTGTCGCATCTGCTCGGGAAACTGCGCGCGATCGTCGGCGACCCGCTCGTGGTCAAGTCGGGGCGCGGCATCGTGCCCACCGTGCGGGCAGAGGCGCTGGCGGTGCAGGCGCGCACGCTGCTCGAGGAAATGCGCCGCTTCGCCGTCTCGGCGGATTTCGATCCAGCGCACTTGCGCACGACCTTCACGATTGCCGCCAACGACTTCCAGCGCGACCTGCTGCTGCCGCCGCTGCTGCTGCGCCTGCGCGAACGCGCGCCCGGGGTGAGCCTGCGCGTGATTCCCTCCGCCGTACCGACCGCCGAGATGCTGCGTGACGGGCATTGCGACCTGATCGTTTCGCCGCGCCCTCCCGACGCCAGCGACGTGCTGCAGAAGCGACTGTTCGGCGACGACTACCGCGTGTTCTTCGATCCGTCCCGTCGCGCGCCACCGCTGACACTGGACGAATACGTCGCGGCCGAACACGTCACCGTCGTCTATGAGCCTCGTCGCGCGCTCGACATCGACCAGACGTTCGCTGCGCACGGCATCGTCCGTCGTTTCGTGGCGATGGTGCCGAGCTTCAGCGGCATCCCCGCCTTCCTGCGCGGCACGACCCGGCTCGCCACGGTACCCGGCCTGCTGCGCCGGACAGCCATGTCCGGCCTGTCCGACTGTCCGCTGCCCGTCGCCTCGCCGATCCTGCCCATGTACATGATCTGGCACCTGCGCTATCGCCACGACCCGGTGCATTGCTGGCTGCGCGCGGAACTCGAGGCCGTCGTCACGCCGGCGCTGACCGAAGCCGCCGACGCAGCCCGGACGGAGGGCTGAAAGGCGATTGTTGCAGCGCTGCAACGTCGCTCATTCAGCGGTCATGAGCGGGGCTGTTCTGTGCGCATAGCGAACAGAACAGCCCCCTTGTGCCGTTTTCCCGATCCGTAGCTCCCTATCATCCACTCGCCGAATCAAGTACCCCGCTCATCGCAGACCGGCGGACTGCCACCGAGGCAGCGCCGTGCAGGACCGCGAAGGGGGAGGCCCGCCTGACGACGGCCTGATATCAATGTGAGGAGATGTGAACATGCAGAAAAGATTTATCGCCCTGGCAATCGCCGGCCTGATTTCCGGCCCGGCCCTCGCCCAGTCGAACGTGACCGTGTACGGCCTGGTGGACATGGGATACGCCTACCGCGGCGACAATATCGTCGATGGAGTAAAGAATCGCAGCGGCATCGATTCCGGCCAGGCCGCAGGCAGCCGCCTCGGCTTCCGCGGCGTAGAGGATCTGGGCAACGGCCTGAAGGCGGGCTTCCTGCTCGAGCAGGGCCTGTTCGCCGACACCGGCGCGGGTCGCGCCGACGGCAATTTCTCGCGCCAGTCCTACCTCTACCTGGCGCACGATGCCGCCGGCACGGTGCAGCTCGGCCGTGTCTATGCACCCCAGGACAGCTTCATCAGCGGCTTCGATCCCTTCGCCGGCGGTACCGTCGCCCAGGTCGGCAACATCTGGAGCCTGCGCGAAATCCGCTACAACAACACGATCAAGTACATCTCGCCGAGCTTCTCGGGCTTCAACGTCACCGCTGCCTATTCGATGAGCATCGGCACCAACCAGTCGGGCGCGAGCGCACCGGCAACCGATCAGGTCAATGAACGGCTGGGCAACGAGAACGACATCCGTGGCTGGGCCATCAGCCCGATGTACCAGAACGGCCCGCTGAAGGTCGGCGCCAGCTTCCAGCAGCGCAAGACGCACGACCCGCTGGCCGCCAATACCGACCGCAACAAGCGGACGACCTGGGACCTGGGCGCATCGTACGACTTCGGTGTCGCGAAGCTGTCCGCGATGTATGGCCAGGGCCGCGACAAGGATGCCGACGCGATCGCCGGTGCCGAAGCCAAGATCCGCCAGTACTTCATCGGCGCCACCGTGCCGGTATTCACCAACGGCGCCATCCTGGCCTCCTATGGCCACTCGAAGAACACTGCGGATGGTGCCAACGACGCCACGGCCACGCAGTGGGCGGTGGGCTACAACCATGCGCTGTCCAAGCGCACCGGCCTCTACGCCGCGTACTCCGACATCTCCAACAAGGACGGCCTGACCGTCGCGGGCGTCGACCAGGGCCTCAAGGCCGCTGTCGGTGATGCCTCCTACTCGGGCACTGGCTATCAGCGCGGCTTCCAGGTGGGCATCAAGCACGCGTTCTGATCCGGGTCGAAGACTCTTACTCTCTGGCGTTTCTCCTTTTCGAGCGGCCTGCGGGTCGCTCTTTTTTTGCCCGACGCCACCGCGTGACCCAAAAAAATCGGCCGCACTCCGGCGGCCGAACATCTTGCCCGAGCCGGCTTGCGCCGGCCGTGCCTCAGCGCAGCTTCGCGGCGATGAACTGCAGCGCGAGGTTGTAGCCCTGCGTGCCGAAGCCGGCCATCACCGCCTCGGCGACGTCGGACAGGTAGGAGTGATGGCGGAAGGCTTCGCGCTTGTGCACATTGGAGATGTGCACTTCCACGAACGGGATCGCCACGCCGCCGAAGGCGTCGCGGATCGCCACGCTGGTGTGCGTATAGGCGCCCGGGTTGATCAGCACGAACGTCACGCCCTCGAGCCGCGCCTGATGGATGCGATCGACGATCGCTCCTTCATGGTTGCTCTGGAAACAGTCCAGTTCCAGGCCGAGCTCCTTCGCCTGCGCGCGCAAGCCGGCCTCCACGTCGGCCAGCGTGGTCGAGCCGTAGATGTGCGGCTCGCGCGTGCCGAGCAGATTGAGATTGGGACCGTTGATGACGAGGACTTTGCTCATGCGATGTGTGCTCCTGTGTGGATTGCGGGCCACGCATCGCGCGACCCGATGCCGACACTTTAATTCAGCGCAGGGACGAGACCACGTGCGTGCGCGCATGCGTGTGCGCCATGCGCACCGCTCGCACAAGCACTACGCAGCCGCGCCGATGAGGCCGTTCGCCTTCATCAACCACACCACCGCGCTGATCGTCACGAAGGACAACACCGTGGTCGCCACCAGTGCCGCGGCGGCAATGCCCTGCTCGCCGTATTTCTGCGCCACGATCGGGTAGATGCTCGTCATCGGCATGCAGGCGTTGAGGATCAGGGCAGCCCTGATCGCCGGATCGACACCCGGCAGCACCAGCAGCAGCGCGGCGACGGCAAGCGCGTGCAGGCCCAGCTTGCCCGCCATGATGAGCCCGATGTTCGCCCCCATGCCGCGCATGCTCAACCCGGCCAGCGTGCCGCCAATGTAGAACAGCGCCACCGGCGCCGAGGCCGTCGCCAGCATATCCACCGCACGTGCGAGGGGAAGCGGAATGTTCACCCCGAGCAGCGAGCAGGCCACGCCGGCGACGATGCCCAGAATCATCGGGTTACGCACCAGGCTGCCAACCACATTGCGCAGCACCTGACCCACGCGCCCATGGCCGCTGCTGCCGATCTCGGCGATCGTCATCAGCAGCGGCAGCATGATCATGCTCTCCACCACTAGGTAGATGGCCAGGTTGGTGTTGGCTGCAGCGCCGAACAGCGGCTGGGCGATCGGCAGACCGACGAATGCGCTGTTCGACACCGCCATGCCCATCGCCGTCATCGCCCCCGCCTGCAGCTTGCGACGCTGAACGAGGACGGTGAAGGCGATGCCAAGCCCGGCCACGGCGAAGGACGCGAGCACATAGACCAGCAGCGCATGGACGTCGATCAGCTCGCCCAGCGCGCGCTGCGACAAGGCCTTGAACAGCAGCGCCGGCAGCGCGAAGCTGATGACGAACACCCCCAGCGCGCGAAGCTCCGGTGCGGCCAGCATGCGCAGCCGCACCGCGCCGAAACCGATGGCGATGAGGACGTAGATCGGCCCGGTGATGGCCAGAATGTCGAACAGACTCGCGAGCACGCCTGCCTCCTGGGTGAAGCCGGCACGTCGTCTCGCGACGCGTCGGGGGTGGGGACGCCGCGACGCCCGCGCCGCGAAATTCGGATCAGTGCAGCTTCACGTGCGGCTCGGTGCGGCGCGTGATCATGCGCGCCAGCGTGTCGAGGGCGACCTTCACCCAGCCATGCAGCGCGAGCTCGTGCATCTTGTACAGCGAGGTGTACATCAGCTTGGCGAAACGACCCTCGATGAACAGGTCGCCCTTGGCGAGCCCGCCCATCATGTTGCCGACGGTGCTGAACTCGCCCAGCGACACCAGCGAACCGAAGTCCTTGTACTGGTAGTCCTGCAGCGGCTTGGATGCAAGCCGGCGGCGGATCTGCTTCAACAGGTGCGAGGCCTGCTGGTGCGCGGCCTGCGCGCGCGGCGGCACGAAGGCGTTCTTCTCCGGCCAGGGGCAGGCGGCACAGTCGCCCAGGGCGAAGATGTTGTCGTCCAGCGTGGTCTGCAGGGTCTGGCGCACCACGAGCTGGTTGATGCGGTTGGTTTCGAGTCCGTCGAGGCGGCTGAGGAACTCGGGCGCCTTGACGCCCGCGGCCCACACCACCAGTTCGGCCGGCAGCACGCGGCCATCGGCCAGGCGCACGCCGTTGGGCAGCACCTCGGCCACCTTGGCATTGGTGTGCACATCGACGCCGAGCCCGCGCAGCAGGGCCTCGGTGGAATTCGACAGGCGCTCGGGCAGGGCCGGCAGCACGCGTGGCGCGGCCTCGATGACGGAGAGCTGGATGTCCTTGTCGGCGTCTACCCGGTCGAGGCCGTAGGCGACCACCTCGCGCGTGGTGTGGTGCAGCTCGGCGGCCAGCTCCACGCCGGTCGCGCCGGCGCCGATGATCGCAACGTGCAGCTGTTCGGGGCGCAGCGGCGTGCGCTGGGCGTGCGCGCGCACGCAGGCATTGACCATGCGCACATGGAAGCGGCGCGCATCGGCCGGCGTCTCCAGCTTCAGCGCATGCTCGCGTACGCCCGGCGTGCCGAAGTCGTTGCTCTGGCTACCGACGGAAATGATCAGCGTGTCGTAGGGGAAGGAGCGCGCCGGCGTCACCTCGTTGCCTTCGTCATCGACGAAGGGGGCGACGTGGACCAGGCGCTGCGCGCGGTCGAGCCCGGTCATCTCGCCGATGCGGAAATGGAAATGGTGCCAGTGCGCCTGCGCCAGATAACCGACTTCGTGGTCACCGATGTCCATGCTGCCGGCGGCGATCTCGTGCAGCTTGGGTTTCCAGATATGGGTGCGTGTGCGGTCGATCAGCGTGACGTCGGCCTTGCCGCGGCGGCCCAGCGTGTCACCGAGACGGGTGGCCAGCTCGAGACCGCCCGCACCGCCGCCGACGATCACGATGCGATGCATAGCGTTGTTCGCGCTTGTATTCATTGGAAACCTTTCGAAAGGGGGAGCGCCACCGGGGCGCGAATCTCGAGAATTCTAACAGCGCAATGCGCCATCGACGTGCGAAAGTGGCGGTGGCACAACAGCTTACGTGCGCACAGCGGACGCCACCATACGCAATTTAACGCCAAAAGCGCGCGGACAGGCCGCGACCCTCACCCTTCAGTCGCCGCGCAGGCGGCAAACGAAGGCGCTGACCGCCTCGATGACCGCCCGTTCCTGATCCTTGTGCGGAGAATGACGGCAGTCGGCCAGCTTCACAAGATCGACGTCGCCACACTGCGCCGCAATGCGATCGAGCTGATCCATGGTGCCGTACTCGTCGTCCTCGCCCTGGATGGCGAGGACCGGACAGGCGATGCGCGGCAGGTATGCCTCGATGTTCCAGGAGCGGAACGCCGGACTGAGCCAGATGTCGTTCCATGCCCAGAACACGGAATCGACGTCGCTGTGATACTTGCCCAGGCGCGCGGAGAGGTCCGTGCTGCGGTATGCATCGCGGGCGGCCTCGATGCCGCGGATGGTGATGTCCTCGACGATCACGTGCGGCGCCGCCACGATGATGCCGGCGAGTTCGGCGTCGGTGCCACCCGCACAGATCAGCGCAATCGAACCGCCATCGGAATGGCCGAACAGCACCGGGCGCTCGATGCTCAGCCTGCGCAACAACTCGGGCAATACTTCCAGGCCCTGCTCATGCATGTATCGCACGTCGCGCGGCTGCGATTCGGCACCGGAGCGGCCGTAGCCGGCACGCGAATACACCACCGCCTCGCAGCCGGTCGCATCGGAGACCTTCTGCGGAAAGTCGCGCCACATCGCGATCGAGCCCAACCCTTCGTGCAGGAACACGATCACCGGCGCGTCGTCGCGCGCATGGGACGAGCGCAGGCGGACATACTCGAGCTCGACACCCTTGATGCAGACAGTCTTCATTCGATCTCCGCGAGGCAGAAAGGACGGCGGACGCGATTATCACCCGCATCGCGCCGCCCCGCTGCGTTCCGCGGACGCTCAGAGTTGAGAGAGATCGAAGCGCGTCAACGCGCCCCCGGCCTCGCGCACCGTCTCGGCATGGGCCAACGCCTGCGGCCCGATCGTCGCCATGTAGAAGCGCGCGAGCTCAACCAGGCTGCCGAGATAGGCCTCATCGCCCTCCCCTGCGGCAAGCCTGCTCCGCGCCGCCAGCGCCATGCGCGCGAGCTGCCATCCGCCGCACACGGTGCCGAGCAGATAAAGGAAGGGCACGGCGCCCGCCAGCACGTCGGCCAGTTGCTCCTTGCCATTGGCGAGCATCCAGTCCGCGGCGGACTCGAGGGCGTCGATCGCATCGGCCAGGCCGTCGCCGACATCGCCGAGTTCGCCGTCCTGCTTCAGCGTGGCGACCACTGCGCGCAGGTCTACGATCAGCTCGCGCAGCGTCTCGCCGTTTTCGCGCAGGATCTTGCGTCCGATGAGGTCGTTCGCCTGGATCCCGGTGGTGCCCTCGTAGATGGTGATGATGCGGGCGTCGCGAAAGTACTGGGCGATCCCGGTCTCCTCGACGAAGCCCATGCCGCCGAAGATCTGCAGCGCGTCGTCGCAGACGTCGTTGCCGACTTCGGTGCACCAGCCCTTGGCCACCGGCATCAGCAGATCGACGTAGCGGCGGTACTTGCCCGCGACCTCGGCGTCCGGATGCCTGTGCGCAAGATCGAACCAGCCCGCGGCGGTGTACAGCAGCGCACGCATCGCCATGACGCGCGCGCGCATCGACAGCACCATGCGCTTGACATCGGGGTGATGGATGATCGGCTTGCCGGATTCGCCGCTCACCACGTCGCGGCCCTGCACGCGGTCGCGCGCATAGGCGAGCGCGAACTGGTAGGCGCGGTCGGCCAGGCCAAGCCCCTGCACACCGACGCCGAAGCGCGCCTCGTTCATCATCACGAACATGGTCTCGAGGCCGCGATTGGGCTGGCCCACCAGATGACCGATGGCGCCGCCGGCATCGCCGAAACTCAGCGTGCAGGTAGGGCTGCCGTGGATGCCCATCTTGTGCTCGATGGAGATGCAGCGCACGTCGTTCTTTGAGCCCAGGCTGCCGTCGGCATCGACCAGATACTTCGGCACGATGAACAGCGACAGCCCCTTCACCCCGGCCGGCGCGTCGGGCAGACGCGCAAGCACCAGATGCACGATGTTGGGCGTCAGCTCATGTTCGCCGTACGAGATGAAGATCTTCTGCCCGAACAGCCTGTAGCTGCCGTCGGCCTGCGGCTCGGCACGCGTGCGCGTGGCCGCGAGGTCGGAGCCGGCCTGCGGCTCGGTGAGGTTCATCGTCGCGCCCCACTCGCCGCTCACCACCTTGGGCAGATACAGCGCCTTCTGCTCATCGCTGGCAGCGATCAGCAGCGCCTCGGCCTGGCCCTGGTTGAGGATGGGCAGCATGTTGAACGCCATGTTGGTGGCGCACCACATCTCCGACACCGGCGTCGCCACCAGCTTGGGCATGCCCTGCCCGCCGAATTCCGCCGGCAGCGCCAGACCGAGCCAGCCCGACTCGCGGAACTGGTCGTAGGCCTGCTGCCAGCCATCGGGGGTGGTCACCCGGCCGTCCTCCTCCAGACGGCAACCCTGTTCGTCGCCCTGGCGGTTGATCGGCGCGAGCACGCCCGCGGCAAATTTGCCGGCTTCTTCCAGGATGGCCGCGACCAGGTCGGGCGTGGCGTCCTCGCAGCCGGGCAGCGCGGCGATCTCGTCGATTCCGGCCAGTTCGGACAGGATGAATTGCATGTCCCTGAGCGGGGCTACGTAGTCGATCATCGGCGGTCTCCCGTTTGTTCTCTTCGTTGTGCCGGCCCAGCGTCGTGCCGGCGCTTGCTTGTAGCGGCCCCAGCCTGTGCCGATCTATTGGCAGGCGGCGCGGATGTCCTCCGGAACGCCCACCGCCTTGATGCGCAGCGGGTTGCCCGGATCCTGAGTGGCGAACACGCGCACCTCGCGTCCCTCGCACAGCACCGTGTCGCCGCGCCGCGCGACGTGGCGCATGACGAAGCTCTTGCCGCCCCACTTCTCGATCCACGACTCGATCTCGATGTCCTCGCCGTAGGTCGCCGAGTTGCGGAACGTCGCCTGCGCATCGACCAGCGGGGTGCCGATGATGCCGCGCTCGGCGGTGGTCTCGCGCCAGCTCGGCACCCCGCAGGCGGTGAAGAACTCGCGGCTGGAGGTGTCGAACCACTTGAAGTAGTTGGCGAAGAACACGATCTGCGCCGGGTCGCAATCGCTGAACGCGATGCGCATGCGATACACGTTACTGCGCGGCATGGCCGGACCGCCTCAGCGCGGCGCCAGGCGCACCGCGCCGTCGAGGCGGATGGTCTCGCCGTTGAGCATGACGTTGTCGATGATGCTCAGCGCCAGCTTGGCGAATTCCTCCGGCTCGCCCAGGCGCTGCGGGAAAGGCGTGTTCTCGCCCAGCGACTTCTGCACCTCGGCCGGCAGGCCGCGCATCATCGGGGTGATGAACAGGCCCGGCGCGATCGTCATCACACGGATGCCGAAACGCGCCAGCTCGCGCGCGATCGGCAGCGTCATCGACACGATGCCGCCCTTCGACGCCGCATACGCCGCCTGGCCGATCTGGCCTTCGTAGGCCGCCACCGATGCGGTGTTGATGATCACGCCGCGCTCGCCGTCAGCCTGCGCCCCGCCCTTGCTGATCGCATCGGCGGCGACGCGGATCATGTTGAAGGTGCCGATCAGGTTGATCTCGATCGAGCGCGCGAAATCGGCCAGCGGCAGCGGCCCTTCCTTGCCCAGCACCTTGCCGGCGTTGCCGATGCCGGCGCAATTCACCAGCCCCTGCAGGCCGCCGAAGCGGCCGACCGCCAGTTCGACCGCGGCCCTGGCGTCGGCTTCGGCGGAGACGTTGGTGCGGTTGAAGGCCGCGCGTGCGCCCAGTTCGGCGGCGAGCTTCTCGCCCTGCTCCACGTTGAGGTCCGCGATCACCACGTTGGCGCCGGCGCCGTGCAGTGCGCGCACGGTCGCCTCGCCGAGGCCCGATGCGCCGCCGGTGACGATGAAGGTATTGCCCTGGAATTTCATTGAAGTCCCCTCGTTATCCTGTTCGTTCAAGCCACGTTTTCGACGATCACCGCCACGCCCTGGCCGCCGCCGGCGCAGGCCGAGGACACGCCGTACTGCAGGCCGGCCGCGCGCGCCGCGCGGGCCACCGTGTGCGTCAGGCGCACACCCGAGGCGCCCAGCGGGTGGCCGAGGGCGATGGCGCCGCCGTTCACATTCACCTTGTCGCGATCCAGCCCCAGCTCGCGCTCACAGGCGAGATACTGGGCGCCGAAGGCTTCGTTGATCTCGATCCGGCCGATGTCGCCGACGGTGAGGCCGGCGAGCCTGGCCGCGGCGA
>JAFLDS010000032.1 GCA_017302295.1 Thauera sp.
GCCGCTTTTTTCCAATCCGACTCAAACACCGCCAGACCCGCAACACAGACTTCCCGCCTCGCTCTCCCAACCGCCGCAGCCGATAAAACCACCGCAGCGCTGAAAGAGGGGCGCATTATAAACACCAGAGGGAAATGGTCAACAACTCCGGAGAATTATTTTCGCGACGCCTTCCGCAGTCCCAATCGAATTAATCAGTAATCCGATCCGCCACCAAAATTCCCGCCGCCCGCGTAATTCTCGAAGCGGGTATTTTCACCAATGAAAGTCATCCGCACCATTCCCGTAGGACCGTTACGGTGCTTGCCGATGATCAGTTCAGCCGTTCCCTTGTCGGGTGAATCCGGGTTGTACACCTCATCACGATAGATGAACATGATGATATCTGCATCTTGCTCGATCGCCCCCGACTCCCGCAGGTCCGACATCACCGGCCGCTTGTTCGGCCTCTGCTCCAGGCTGCGGTTGAGCTGGGACAAGGCGATGATCGGTACGTGCAATTCCTTCGCCAGCGACTTCACCGAACGCGAAATCTCGGAAAGCTCCGAAGCGCGGTTGTCGCTTTCGCGCGTCCCGCTCATCAGCTGCAGGTAGTCGATGACGATCAGGCCCAGTTTGCCGCACTGGCGCGCCAGGCGCCGCGCCCGCGCGCGCAGATCGATCGGATTGAGGCCGGGGGTCTCGTCGATGAAGAGCGGCGCATCGTAGAGCTTGCCCATCGCGACCGTCAGTCGCTGCCAGTCGTCGTCGGTGAGACGACCACTGCGGATCTTCTGCATGTCGATGCGGCCGACGGAGGAGATGAAGCGGGTGGCAAGCTGGGTCCCCGGCATTTCCATCGAGAAGATCGCGACGGGCAGACGCTGCTCCACCGCGATGTGCTCAGCCAGATTCAGCGCAAAAGTCGTCTTGCCCATCGCCGGGCGCCCGGCGACGATGATCATGTCGGACGGTTGCAGGCCGGAGGTCTTCTCGTCGAGATCCACCAGCCCCGTCGGCACACCGGTGACCTCGGAGGGATTGTCGCGATCGTAGAGTTCCTGAACACGATCGACGACCTGCTTGAGGATGGGCTGAATGGAGACGAAGCCGCTCGAATGACGCGCCCCGGCCTCGGCGATCTCGAAGACCTTGGCCTCGGCTTCGTCGAGCAGCATCTTGGCGTCCTTGCCGGACGGGCTCAATGCACTCGCAGCGATGTCGTCACCCACCGCCACCAGCTTGCGCAGAATGGCGCGCTCGCGGACGATCTCGGCGTAACGCCGGATGTTGGCAGCCGAAGGCGTGTTGTTGGCGATCTCGGCGAGGTAGGCCAGTCCGCCCGCCTGCTCGGCCTCGCCGCTCTTCTCGAGCGATTCGAAGACGGTTACGACGTCGGCCGGCTTGCCGAGATCGATCAGCTTCGAGATGTGCCGGTAGATGCGGCGATGATCGTCGCGATAGAAGTCGGCCTCGTTGGCGAGATCCGCCACACGCTCCCACGCCTGATTGTCGAGCAGGATGCCACCGATCAGGGACTGCTCGGCCTCGAGAGAGTGAGGCGGAAGCTTGATCGACGCAAGCTGGGGGTCGCCCCCCATATCGGAGAAGCGACGGGGCTGGGAACTCATGGACACTACCGATGGTGCGTGAAAAGGCAATTCTACGGCGGGGAGCAACGACAACGACAAAAGAAAAAGGGCTGCACGAAGCAGCCCTTTCCGTTTGCGCGAATGAACGCAGCTTACTGCTGGTCGCCGAGCACCGCGACGGTGATCGTGGCCACCACGTCGGAGTGCAGACCAACTTCGAGTTGCACTTCACCGACGGTCTTGAGCGGGCCGTCCGGCATGCGGATGGCGGAGCGCTCGATCGCGAAGCCTTGGGCGACCAGCGCCTCGGCAACGTCGGCATTCGTGACAGAACCGAACAGGCGGCCGTCCATGCCCGCCTTGCGGGAGATCTGCACCGTTGCGCCTTCGAGCTTGGCTGCCTGCTCTTGGGCGGCAGCGAGCTTCTCGCCCTGCTGGCGCTCGAGCTCGGCGCGGCGAGCTTCGAACTCGGCGAGGTTGGCTTGCGTGGCACGCTTGGCCTTGCCCTGCGGGATCAGGTAGTTACGGGCGTAGCCATCCTTGACCTTGACCACGTCGCCGAGGCCACCGAGGTTGACGACCTTGTCGAGAAGAATGATTTGCATGACGTCTATCCTCTCTTACTGGTGCAGGTCGGTGTAAGGCATCAGCGCCAGGAAACGCGCGCGCTTGACGGCGACGGACAGCTGACGCTGGTAGCCCGCCTTGGTGCCGGTGATGCGCGCCGGCATGATCTTGGCGTTCTCGGTGATGAAGTCCTTCAGGATCTCGACGTCCTTGTAGTCGACTTCCTCGATCTTCTCCGCGGTGAAGCGGCAGAACTTGCGACGCTTGAAGAGACCACGACCGCCGCGGTCATCTTTCTTCTTGAACTTGGACTTGGGCTTGAAAGCCATTTCAGTTTCCTTGCAGAAATTCGATTGTGTTCAGGTGCACGACCGGGCTGCGACTGCGCAAGCTTTTCGCGGCGAGGAATCCGGTGACCTTCACCCAGACTCCGGGAGATGCGGCGGCGAGCACGCCAGCCAGATCACCCACCGCCACCGCCTGCAGTTCCACCGAAACATCGCGGGTCAGCCCCGCTTCGATCTGTTTCGATTCGTGTGCCAGCACGCAGCTCGCGATCGGCACTCCGGCAGGCGTTCGACGCAGTGGCAGCACTTCGGCCACACGCGCATCGAGGCGCAGTTCGTTCAGCCCCGGTTCAGGCAACTCAGGCGGCAGCGGCTTCGCTGTCGGCCGGCTTGGCTTCGTCCGACGAGGTGCTCAGCGAGCGCGACTTCTCTTCCTTCATCATCGGCGAAGGCGTGGTAACAGCCTTCTTCATCTTGATGGTGAGGTGGCGCAGCACGGCGTCGTTGAACTTGAAGGCGTGCTCGAGCTCGGCCAGCGTCTCGCCGTCGCACTCGATGTTCATCAGCACGTAGTGAGCCTTGTGCACCTTCTGGATCGGGTAGGCCATCTGGCGGCGGCCCCAGTCTTCCAGGCGATGGATCTGGCCGTTGCGGCCGGTCACGAGCGTCTTGTAACGCTCGATCATCGCCGGGACCTGTTCCGACTGGTCCGGATGGACGATGAATACGATTTCATAATGTCGCATGCAAACTCCTTGCGGTTGATTGAAACAGCCCCCCGGCATGCGATTCCGGTGGGGCAAGGGAAGGGGCGGGAGTGTAGCAAGAATCGCTGCGAAATCAAAGCGAAGCATCGACCCGGCGGGCAGCGACGCAGCGCCCGGCCTGCACAAGCCTGCTTACACTCTGGCGGCGCCTTGCTGGCGCGCTTCTCCTATGATCGCCTCACCAGGGATCGGTCCCGAGCCAACGACAACCGACAACGAGGCAGACCATGAACACGAACCACATACGCAAGCTTTTCGCCACGCTGCTGTGCGGCAGCCTGCTCGCCGCCGGCGGAGCGGCCCAGGCGGGTGACCGCTGGGACGACCACGGTCGCGGATGGGACAACCACAAACACCATTACAAGCATCACCACCATCGCCACTTCCGCGATTACGACGACCGCCGCACCGTGATCCGCGAGCGTGTGATCGTCCGCGAGTATCCGCGCTACTACGCCCCGCCGGTGGTTGAGCACCGCTACTACGACGCTCCGGTGCGCTCCTACGGCTACAGCCGCTCGCCCGCGGTCGTCGTCGGCGTCGACATCCCGCCGCTGGTGATCCCGCTGCGCTGATCAACGCCGCCGGCAGCGCCTGCGCCAAGCTCAGCGCTGCCGGCTTTCCCAGATCTTCTGCAGGCGCTTCACCGACACCGGCATCGGCGTCTTCAATTCCTGCGCGTACAAGCCGACGCGCAGTTCCTCGAGCAGCCAGCGAAAATCGTCGAGGAAAGGGTCGCTCACGCCGGCGCGACGCTTCGCCGTCAACTCGCGCTCCCATTGCTGGGCGAGCGCCTTCCACTCCGCCATCGACTGCGCATCGCGCGCGGCGTTGTTTCGAAATTTGTCGACGCGAACGGCGGCGGCCTTGAGGTAACGCGGGAAATGGGCCAGCCGCTCCCACGGGAACGCGGTGACGAAGTCCTTCGGCAGCAGCGCGCCAAGCTGCGCCTGCAGGTCAGCGACGAGATCGGGAACGGCCTTGAGCCCCGTCAAACGCTTCTGCAGGCTCGCGTGCTCGGTCACGAGTTGCCCCACCAGTCGCATGAACTCCTGCGCCACCAGGGTGATCCGCGGCTTGGCTTCGGCGCAGCGTCGGGCGAAGGCGTCGGCATCGGTCGGCAAGGGCTCGAGCAGGCAGCAGCGCGCGAGCGTCGCTTCGACCAGCCGGGCCTTCAGCTCCGCCTCGGTGCCGAAGCTCATGTATTGCAGTGCCAGCTCGCGCAGCCCGGGCAGGCGCTCGATCGCGCGCACCTGATCCTTCAGGTTCAACGCGAACAGCCGGGCCAGGCCCTTGCGGTGAATCCGCGCCGCCTCTTCCGGCGTATCACAGGGGCGCAGCGACACGCTGTCGCCCTCATCCTGCAGGGCGGGAAAACCGATCACCTCGCGCCCCGCGACCTTGACCTCGAGCAACTCGGGCAGCGGGCCGAAGGACCAGGCGGTGAATCCCGCCGCCGAGGCGGGCGCGGCCTCCGGCGCCGAAGGCTGACGCACGTCGCTGCGCGCCGCGTCGCGCTTCGTTGCAGCGGCGGCCGGCTTCGGGCCTGATGTCGCCCTGCCCAAGTCGGCCGCGCCTTCCGCGCCATCCGAGGCGGCCGCCAGCGCACCACGGATCTTCGCGCCGCTGAAGCGCGCCGCCACCTGATCGCGAAAGCGCGCGCACAACTCGGCCAGGTTGCGCGACTGACCGAGCATGCGGCCGTGCTCGTCGATGACGCGGAAGTTCATGAAGCAGTGCGGTTTCAGGTTCTCGGCACGGAAGCTCTCGAGCGGCAGCTTGAGCTGCACGCGCTCCTCGACGAAGCGCTGCAAGGCTTTCAGCAGCGGCTCGTCGGTGTCGAATTCGCCGGTTTCGAACGCGGCCATGAACGCGGTGGCGCTGTCGGCCATCGGCTGCAGGCGGTGGCGGTGTTTCTGCGGCACCGTCTTCAGCAGCGCGTTGACTTTCTCTTCCAGCAACCCCGGCACCAGCCATTCGCAGCGGCTGGCCGGAACCTGGTTGAGCATCGCGAGCGGTATGGTGAGCGTGACGCCGTCGTCGGCATCGCCCGGTTGGTGCAGGTAAGCAAGCGCCAGCTTCTGACCGAGGACCTCGAAGCGCGTCGGGAAGCGCTCGGTGGTGACGCCCTCCGCGTCGTGGCGCATCAACTGCTCACGCGTGAGGTGCAGCAGCTTGGGTTCGTGTTGCTCGGCCTCCTTGCGCCAGGCCTCGAAGGACGCCAGATCGAGCACATCGGCGGGGATCTTGCTGTCGTAGAAAGCCTCGATCAGCGTCTCGTCTACCAGCACGTCGGGCCGGCGCGATTTGTGCTCGAGGCGCTCGATCTCGGCCACCAGGCGCTGGTTGTGGGCAAAGAAAGGCATCGCGCGCGCCGTCCCCTCGGCGATTTCGCCAGCGACCAGGCCTTCGCGGATGAACAGCTCACGGCACAGCTTCGGATCGGTGTCGCGGTAGGCGATACCGCGCCGCGGGTACAGCACCAGGCCATGCACCGTTCCCCGCTCCCAGGCGCGCACGCTGCCGGCGCTCTTCGACCAGTGCGGCTCGAACACCGCGCGCTTGAGCAGGTGAGCGCCGACCTCCTCCACCCATTCGGGCTCGATGCGCGCGATGCAGCGACCGAACAGCCGGCTCGTCTCGACCAGCTCGGCGGCCATGATCCACTTGCCGGCCTTTTTCGCCAGGGCCGAGCCCGGATGCGGCCAGAACTTGATGCCGCGCGCGCCCAGATACGAACCCGCCTGCGCACCCGACGCATCCTCCACCTTCGTGCCGACGTGCCCCAGCAGCCCGGCGAGCAGCGCCTTGTGGATGGCTTCGTAGTTCGACGCCTGCTGGTTTTCCTTCCAGCCATGCTCGGCGCAAAGCACATGCAGTTGCGCGTGCACATCGCGCCACTCGCGCATGCGCATGTAAGACAGGAAATGTTTCTTGCACCAAGCCTTCTGCTTGCTGCCTGATTCATGGCGCTGAACTTCATCCCACGCCTTCCACAGGTGCAGGTACCAGAGGAACTCCGAGCGCTGGTCCTGCTCGCCACCGCGGAACCTCGCGTGCGCCTGGTCGGCTGCGCCAGGGCTGTCCTGCGGGCGCTCGCGCGGATCCTGCACCGACAGCGCGGCGGCGATCACCAGCAGTTCGGCGAGGCAGCTGCGGTCGCGCGCAGCGAGGATCATGCGGCCGATCTTGGGGTCGAGCGGCAGCTTGCCCAGTTCGCGGCCGATGGGCGTCAGCTCGCGCGCCTCGTCGTCGGTGACCGCGCCCAGCTCGGTCAGCAGCGCGTAGCCGTCGCCGATCAGGCGCGAGCCGGGCGCATCGATGAAGGGAAAATCCTCCACCGCGCCCAGCTTCAGCGACTTCATGCGCAGGATCACGCCGGCGAGCGAGGAGCGCAGGATCTCGGGATCGGTATGCGCCGGCCGCCTCGTGAAGTCGTCCTCGTCGTACAGCCGGAAGCAGATGCCGTCCATCACCCGACCGCAGCGCCCGGCGCGCTGCTGCGCGGCCGACTGTGCGACTTTCTCGATCTGCAGCTGCTCGACCTTGTTGCGCGCCGAGTAACGCTTGACCCGGGCCAGGCCGGTGTCGACCACGTAACGGATGCCCGGCACGGTCAGCGAGGTTTCGGCGACGTTGGTCGACAGCACCACGCGCCGCCCGCCGGACGGCGCGAACACCCGCGCCTGCTCCTGCGCCGACTGGCGCGCGAACAGCGTCAGGATCTCGGTACCCGGCAGGTGGTGCGCCTTGCGCAGCGCCTCGGCGGCCTCGCGGATCTCGCGCTCGCCGGGCAGGAACACCAGCACGTCGCCCGGGCCGCAGCGCTGCGCCTCGTCCACCGCGTCGACCAGCGCGTCGAGCAGGTCGCGCCCGCGCTCACGCTCCTTCCGCTGCTGCGTTCGCTCGTCGGCGCGCGGCGGCGCCACCTCCTCATCGCTCTCGACCGGGCGCCACCGCATCTCGATCGGATACAGGCGGCCGGACACCTCGATCACCGGCGCCGGACGCCCAGCCGCATCGGCGAAGTGCTTCGCGAAGCGCTCGGCGTCGAGCGTGGCCGAGGTGACGATGATCTTGAGGTCGGGTCGCTTGGGCAGCAGCGTGCGCAGGTAGCCGAGCAGGAAGTCGATGTTGAGGCTGCGCTCGTGCGCCTCGTCGATGATGATCGTGTCGTAGGCGGCGAGCAGCGGATCGGTCTGCGTCTCGGCGAGCAGGATGCCGTCGGTCATCAGCTTGATGTGGCTGGACGCGCTCAGCTTGTCGGTGAAGCGGATCTTGTAGCCCACCGCCTGGCCGAGCGGGCTGTTCAGCTCCTGCGCGATGCGGGTGGCGGTGGCGCGTGCCGCCAGCCGGCGCGGCTGGGTGTGACCGATCAAGCCGGCCGCGCCGCGACCGAGCGCAATGCAGATCTTGGGCAGTTGCGTGGTCTTGCCCGAGCCCGTCTCGCCGCAGACGATGATGACCTGGTGCGCCGAAAGCGCTGTGGCGATCTCGTCGCGGCGCCCCGAAACTGGCAATTCGGCAGGGAAATCCGGCTTCGGCAGCGCGGCGACGCGTTGCGCCAGCGCCGCGCGCGAACGCTCGCGCAGGGCATCGAACTCCGCCTGCAACCGGACGCGCCGCTCCTCTGCGCGCGTATCCGATGCGCTACCGCCCGGCCGGCGCAGATCCCGCGCCATGCGCCGCAGGCGCGGACGATCCGCGCTCATACAGTCATCGAATTGCTCTGCGCGCGGCCCCTGTCGCGCTCCTTCCCGTTCCACCCTCATCGTCGTCCGCAGCCTGTTCAAGCCGCGCATTATCCCTTTGTTGCAGCGCAGGTGCGACAATGAAAACCCGTTCAGACCGCTGCCGCATGCCCACCGCATCGATGCCCACGCTGCCCATCGCCGCTGTCATCTACCGTCCCGACGACCCGCTCGAAGCCCTGCTCGCCAACGTGGCACGCAGCCTCGCTGCGCGCGGCGTGAGGCTGGGCGGCGTGATCCAGCATGCCCTCCCAGCCCTCGGCGGCCAGGCCTGCGGCATGCAGCTCGAAAACCTCGAGACCGGCGAGTGTTTCGGCCTGTCGCAGAACCTCGGCGCCGGCTCGGTCGCCTGCCGGCTCGACGCCGACGCACTGGCGCGCGGCGCCATGGCCGTGCGAGCAGCCGTCGAGCACCGGGTGGAACTGGTGATCATCAACAAGTTCGGCGCACAGGAGGCCGCCGGCGCCGGGCTGCGCGACGACATGGCGCAGGCGGTCGCGGCCGGCGTTCCGGTGCTGACCGCCGTCGCCGAGCGCTTCGCCGCCGACTGGATGGCCTTCGCCGGCGACGACTGCGCGCTGCTGCCCCCGCGGCTCGACGCGGTGCTGGCCTGGTGGGACCGGCTGCAGACAGAAGGATGACGTTGAAGCGCATGGACTGCCGCCCGGGCTGCGCCGCCTGCTGCATCGCGCCTTCGATCTCGTCACCCATTCCGGGCATGCCGCAGGGCAAGGCGGCGGGGGTGCGCTGCATCCAGCTCGATGAACACGACCGCTGCGCGCTGTTCGGGGATCCGCGCCGGCCAGCCGTTTGCGGTAGCCTGCAGCCTTCGGCCGAGATGTGCGGCGACAGCCGCGACGCGGCGATGATGTGGCTGACGCGGCTCGAGCGGCTGACGAAGGGCGATTGACCGTGATAAGGCAGGTCTGGCGGCGGGGGATGCGTGGAGCGGACGAGCACTGCTCGAGTCCCGAGCGAAGCGAGGTCGAGTTGCGCAGGACGCGGAGCGCATCCCCCGCCGCCAGACCGGATTCGAAGCAGGAACCCATTTGACATGGCGACTTGAATCGCTTTCGCCGCAGCGCAACACCGCGACCGCTATAATCGTCATCTTTTCCAACCAAGCCTTCGCCGCATGGACCTCTCCCTCCTCCTGATCGCGCTCGTCCTCGGCATCGTCGAAGGCCTGACCGAATTCCTGCCGATCTCCTCGACCGGCCACCTCATCATCCTCGGCGACCTGCTCGGCTACAACGACGACGCCAGCAAGGTATTCAAGATCGTCATCCAGCTCGCCGCCATCCTCGCCGTGTGCTGGGACTACCGCGAGCGCCTGATCAAGGTCGCGACCGACCTGCCGCGCGAGCGCAGCGCGCAGCGCTTCGTCGGCCTGCTGCTGGTCGGCTTCCTGCCGGCGGCCGTGCTCGGGCTGATGTTCCACTCCACCATCAAGGGCGTGCTGTTCAACCCGATCACCGTCGCCACCGCGCTGATCATCGGCGGCTTCATCATCCTGTACGTCGAAAAGCGCAGCTATCACCCGCGCATCACCTCGGTCGACGCACTGGGCTGGGGCGACGCGGTCAAGGTGGGTTTCGCCCAGGCGCTGGCGATGATCCCGGGCACCTCGCGTTCGGGCGCCACCATCATCGGCGGCATGATCTTCGGCCTGTCGCGCAAGACGGCGGCCGAGTTCTCGTTCTTCCTCGCCATCCCGACGATGTTCGCGGCCACCGCTTACGACCTGTACAAAAACTGGTCGCTGCTGCACGCGGCGGACCTGCCGGTGTTCGCGGTCGGCTTCGTCGCCTCCTTCTTCGCCGCGATGTGGGCGGTCAAGGGTTTCATCCGCTTCATCTCCAACCACACCTTCGTCGCCTTCGCCTGGTACCGCATCGTGTTCGGCATCGTTGTGCTGGCGACGTGGAAGCTGGGTCTGGTGGACTGGAGCACGCCATGATCGTCTATCTGCACGGCTTCCGCTCCGCGCCGGCGTCGATCAAGGCCCGCGCCCTGAAGCGGCACATGGAGGAACGCGGGCTCGGCCACGCCTTCTGGTGCGAGCAACTGCCGGCGTCGCCGCGCGCCGCCATCGCCGTCATCGAAGAGCAGCTGGCGCGCTGCAAGGCGCAGGACGTCGAGCCGACGCTGGTCGGCAGCTCGCTCGGCGGCTTCTACGCGACACATCTTGCCGAACGCCATGGCCTGCGCGCCGCGCTGGTGAACCCGGCGATCGTCGCCCCGCTCGAGCTCGGGGCCTATGTCGGCGAGCAGACCAATATGTATACCGGTGAAACCTTCCGCTTCACCGAGGAACACATCGCGGAACTGCGCGCCCTCGAGGTCCCCGCCCTCACCCGGCCGGAACGCTACTGGCTGCTGGTCGAAACCGGCGACGAGGTGCTCGATTACCGTCACGCCGTCGCCCGCTATGCCGGTGCGCGCCAGACGGTGCTCGAAGGCGGCGACCACAGCTTCACCCGCTGGGACGACTACCTCGACGAACTGATCGCCTTCGCCGGCCTGGCTCCGCAGGCATGAACGGCACGAAGGACTGCCGGGACACCTCGCATCAATGAGCACCGACAACCCGCGCGCGTTGCGTCACGGCACGCTCGCCGCGCTGGCCGCCTTCATCACCTGGGGACTGGCGCCGCTGTATTTCCGCGCCGTCGGCAGCGTGCCTCCGTTCGAGATCGTTGCCCACCGCATCCTGTGGTCGTTGCTGTTCCTGTGCGCGCTGCTTGCCTTCGTGCCGGCCACAGGGGGGTTCGCCGCGATCTGGTCGATCCGCCGGCGCCCGCGCCTGCTCGGCCTGCTCGCGATCACCGCGCTGCTCACCGGCAGCAACTGGCTGGTGTTCGTGTGGTCGATCGACGCCGGCCGCCTGCTGGAGGCCAGCCTGGGCTACTTCATCAACCCGCTGGTCAGCGTGCTGCTTGGCTGGATCTTCCTCGGCGAACGCCTGCGCCCCTTGCAGCGGGTGGCGCTCGCGGTCGCGGTGGCGGGCGTGGCGTGGCGCGTGTGGCAGGTAGGGAGCCTGCCATGGATCCCGCTGTTCCTCGCCTCCACCTTCGGCGTGTATGGCCTGCTGCGCAAGCGCGCACCGATCGACGCGATCGGCGGGCTGTTCGTCGAAACAGCGATCACCGCGCCGCTGGCCATCGCCTGGCTGGCGTGGCTCTCGCATCAGGGCGCACTGGCTTTCGGCACCTCGACCTACATCGACATCATGCTGCCGCTGGCCGGCGTCATCACCGCGATTCCGCTCGCACTCTTCGCCTTCGGCGCCAGGCGCCTGCCGCTGGCCACCGTAGGTTTCCTGCAGTTCGTCGCGCCCAGCCTCAACTTCCTGCTCGCGGTCCTGGTTTTCCGCGAGCCCTTCGACAGCGGCCAGCTGATCGGCTTCGCACTGATCTGGACCGCGCTGGCCATCTACTCGGTGGACATGCTGCGGACGGCCCGCGCAGCGCCCTGAAGGCGCAATCCGAAACATCGGCAGGGCGACTAATCCAGTAAACTGTCGGCCTTGTTCTTACTGGCGGATGCCGATGTTCGTGCTGTTCGAAGAGGACGGGGCCTTCAAGGCCGGAACGATCCTCGCTGATAACGATGCCACGCTGCAGGTGGAGACCACTCACGGCAAGCGGGTCAAGCTCAAGCGCGCGAACGTGCTGCTGAACTTCCGCGAGCCCTCGCCCGCCGACCTGCTGACGCGCGCCGAGGCGGCGGCCGAGGAACTGGACCTCGAGTTTCTGTGGGAGGTATGCGGCGACGATGAATTCGGCTTTGTCGAGTTCGCCGCCGACTACAACGGCCACGCGCCCTCGGCGGTCGAGGCGGCCACCGTGCTGCTGCGCCTGCACTCGGCGCCGATCTGGTTCCACCGCAAGGGAAAGGGGCGCTTTCGCAAGGCGCCAGCCGACATCCTGCAGGCTGCGCTCGCCGGCCTGGAAAAGAAGAAGCAGCAGGCGGCGCAGATCGAGCACATGCGCGCCGAGCTCGTCGACGGGCGGATGCCGCCGGCCCTGGCCGCGCTGCTGCCTCAGGCGCTGTATCGCCCGGACCGCAACCGGCTGGAGATCAAGGCGCTGGAGGCGGCCTGCGTGGACAGCGGCCTGTCCGCCCCACGCCTGCTGCTCAAATGCGGCGCGCTGGCCTCGAGCTACGACTTCCACTACAACCGCTTCCTGTTCGACCAGTTCCCGGACGGGCCCGGCTTCCCCGCCTTCGAGCCGCCGCGCGCGCCCAGCGGCCTGCCGCGTGCCGACGTGGCCGCCTTCTCGATCGACGATGCCTCGACCACCGAGATCGACGACGCCTTCTCGGTGACGCCGCGGCCCGAAGGCGGCTGGCGTATCGGCATCCACATCGCCGCACCGGCACTGGGTTTCGAGCGCGGCTCGTCGCTCGACGCCATCGCGCGCCACCGGCTGTCGACGGTTTACATGCCGGGCAACAAGATCACGATGCTGCCCGACGAGGTGGTCTACGGCTTCACGCTGTCCGAAGGCCGCGACTGCCCGGCGGTGTCGCTCTACCTCGACGTGACCCCGGGGCTGGCCATCGTCGGCGAGCACTCACGCGTGGAGATGGTGCCCATCGTCGCCAACCTGCGCCATCACGACATCGAGCCGGTGTTCAACGACCGCACGGTGCACGAGGGTGGACCGGATTTCCGCTGGAAGCAGGAGCTCACCGTCCTGTGGGACCTCGCCACCGTGATGGAGGCGGGGCGCGGCAAGGCCGCGGGCAACGAGGACCGCATCGACTACAGTTTCAGCGTCGACTGGACGCAGCAGACCGGCGACGGACCCGGCCACGTCAGCATCGGGCGGCGCCTGCGCGGCTCGCCGATGGACAAGCTGGTCGCCGAACTGATGATCTACGCCAACATGACCTGGGGCAAGCTGCTCGACGAGGCCGGCGTGCCGGGCCTGTATCGCGCCCAGGGCGGCGGCAAGGTGCGCATGACCACGGTCGCCGCGCCGCATGAAGGGCTGGGCGTGGACTGCTATGCGTGGTCGAGTTCGCCGCTGCGCCGCTATGTCGATCTGGTCAACCAGTGGCAGATCGTTTCCGTGCTGCAGGGCACCGAGCCCGCCTTCGCGCCGCGCTCGGCCGAGCTGATGGCGGCACTGCGCGACTTCGAGCTCACCTATGCGGAGTACGCCGAGTTCCAGCGCCAGATGGAGCGTTACTGGTGCGTGCGCTGGCTGCGCCAGCACGGCCTGGGCACGGTGGACGCCACGGTGCTGCGCGAGAACCTGGTGCGTCTGGAGCCGATTCCATTGGTGTTCAAGGTGCCGTCGATGCCGCTGCAGATGCCCGGCAGCAAGGTGCGGCTGAATGTGGAGCGCAGCGACCTGTTCGACGTCGAGGTCGAGGCGCGCTTCGTGCAGATCCTGGCTGAACCCGATCCCGGCGCGATGGCGAACGCCGAGTTCGCGGGCTGAGGCATCGATGAGCCTGGCGACAACGTCCCTGCGAATCGCGTCGGCCGGCTCAAGCCGCCGTGATCGGGGGCGCTGGTGGCCCGGCGACCGGCGGCTGGGCGTCGCCGTCGCGCTGTCGATGCTGCTCCATGGGCTGATCCTGAGCCTGCACTTCCGCCTGCCGGAGGGCAAGCCGCTGCGTGACAAGGGCCTGGAGGTGGTGCTGGTGAATGCCCGCCACGCCAAGGCACCGGACAAGCCCGAGGTGCTCGCCCAGGCCAACCTCGCCGGCGGCGGCACCAGTGACAATCCGAAGGCGCGCGCCAAGTCGCCTCTGCCGCCGCAAAATGCACGTCGTGAAGGTGATACCTTGCTCGAGCAGAAGCGCCGGCAGCGCCAGGAAGAACAGCCGCGCCAGCAGGTGCTGACACGCGAGAAGGCCAGGGCCAGCGTGGCGAGCCGCCCGCAACAGTCCGAGCAGCCGGCGCCGGCGCCGGTGGCGAGCGGCCTCGACCTGCTCGACAGCGCCGCTGCGGTAGCGCGCCTGGAAGCCCAGATCGACCGCAGCCTGGAAGACCTCGCGCAGCGCCCGCGCACGCAGTTCATCGGCGCTCGTGCCAAGGAATACCGCTTCGCCCAGTACGTCGAGGACTGGCGGCAGAAGGTCGAACGCGTCGGCACGCTGAACTACCCGGAAGCGGCACGCGGCAGGGTCTATGGCAGTCTGCTGCTGTCGGTCACGATCCGCGCCGACGGGTCGGTCGACCATATCGGCGTGCATCGCAGCTCGGGCCACAAGGTGCTGGACGACGCCGCGGTCCGCATCGTGAAGATGGCCGCACCCTATGCGTCCTTCCCGCCCGACATCCGCCGCGACACCGACATGATCGAGATCACCCGCACCTGGACCTTCACCAAGGCCGACGAGGTGCGGGCGAATTGAAGCCCGTGGATAGGGCCCGCGACGAGGTCTTCCTTCGATGAGACAGGCGCTGCGCTGGCTGGGCCGTGGCATCGCGCTCGCACTCGTGCTGCTCGTGGTGTGGCAGATCGTGCTGCTGACCCAGGTGATCTGGTGGAGCCGTTTCGACCCGAACAGCACCAGCTTCATGCGCCTGCGAATGGATGAGCTGCGCGACAAGAAGCCCGACGCGCTGCTGCGTCACCAGTGGGTGCCCTACGAGCAGATCTCGGTGCACCTGAAGCGCGCGGTGATTGCCGCCGAGGACGACAGCTTCGTCGACCACGAAGGCTTCGACTGGGAAGGCATCGAGCGCGCACTGGAAAAGAACGAGAAGAAGGGACGCGCCGTCGCCGGCGGATCGACGATCAGCCAGCAGCTGGCCAAGAATTTGTTCCTGTCTCCCTCGCGCAGCTATCTGCGCAAGGCCCAGGAGGCGGTCATCACCGTCATGATCGAGCAGCTGTGGACCAAACGCCGCATCCTCGAGGTGTATCTGAACGTCGTCGAGTGGGGTGAAGGCGTGTTCGGCGCCGAAGCCGCGGCGCGCCGCTACTACGGCGTTCCGGCGAGCCGGCTGGGGCCGTCGGAGGCCGCGCGGCTGGCGGTGATGCTGCCCAACCCACGCCGCTACGAACGCAGCTTCGGCCCGCGCCTGGCGGCGCATGCCGAGCGCATCCGGCGGCGCATGGCGTATTCCCAGGTGCCCTGAGCGCATTCCTGCGGCAGCGCAGCACGGTGCAGCGGCGAAATGGCACCGGCGCTGGTTTTCGGGGTCGCATGCGGCGCATCAAGCCCGTAGAATTCAGGCTTCGCCGATCACCCAGCCTGCTGCGCGATGACCCAGGAAGAGGAACGCCACGCCGACGACGTCCAGCAGCACCTGCGTGAAGTGCAGGGGCTGCTCGCGCGTCAGAAGGTCGTGGAAGACCTCGTCCACCGCCAGGACATGCCGCGCCACGAGCTGGTCGAGACCCTCGTGCACAAGCAACACGAGGCGGGTCTGCGGGCCAAGCTCGACGAACTCCACCCCGCCGACATCGCCTATGTCCTCGAGGCGCTGCCGCTCGAGGAGCGCCTCTACGTCTGGGACCTGGTCAAGGCCGAGCGCGACGGCGAGATCCTGCTCGAAGTCTCGGATGCAGTCCGCGAGTCACTGATCGAGACGATGGCGCCGGAGGAGCTGAAGGCGGCAGCGGAAACGCTGGATGCCGACGAGCTCGCCGACCTCGCGCCCGACCTGCCGCCCGAGGTCATCCAGGACGTTTTCCAGTCGCTCGACACCGAAGGCCGCGAGCAGCTGCGCACAGCGATGTCCTACGCGGAGGATTCGGTCGGCGCGCTGATGGACTTCGACATGGTGACGGTGCGCGAGGACGTCAGCCTCGAAGTCGTGCTGCGCTACCTGCGCCTGTTCGACGAACTGCCCGACCATACCGACAAGCTTTTCGTCATCGACCGCGACGACCATCTGAAAGGCATCCTGTCGCTCGAGTCGCTGCTCATCAACGACCCCGAGACGCTCGTTGCCGACGTGATGCGCCGGGAACCGGTGATCAGCTTCACGCCGGAGGACGACGCCGGCGAGGCGGCGCAGGCCTTCGAGCGTTACGACCTGGTGTCGGCGCCGGTCATCGACAAGGACAAGCGCCTGATCGGCCGCGTGACGGTGGCCGAGGTGGTGGATTACATCCGCGAGGAGTCCGAGGCCGAGATCCTGAGCCACGCCGGTCTGCGCGAGGAGGAAGACATCTTCGCCTCGGTGTGGGACTCGGTGAAGAACCGCTGGGCCTGGCTGGCGGTGAACCTCGTCACCGCCTTCGTCGCCTCGCGCGTGATCGGCATGTTCGAGGGCTCCATCGAGAAGCTGGTGGCGCTGGCCGCGCTGATGCCCATCGTCGCCGGCATCGGCGGCAACTCCGGCAACCAGACGACGACGATGATCGTGCGCGCGATCGCGATGGGCCAGGTCGAACAGACGGCGATGCAGCGCCTGCTGCGCAAGGAACTGGGCGTCGCCCTGTTCAATGGCCTGATCTGGGGCGGGCTGCTCGGCGTGCTGTCGTGGGTGCTTTACGACAGCGCCTCGCTCGGCGCGGTGATGACCGCGGCGATGACGCTCAACCTGCTGCTGGCGGCCTGCGCCGGCGTGCTGATCCCGATGCTGCGCCAGCGCCTCGGCGCCGACCCGGCCCTCGGCGGCTCGGTGATGATCACCGCGCTCACCGATTCCGGCGGCTTCTTCATTTTCCTCGGGCTGGCGACGCTGTTCCTGCTCTGAGGCCTTGCGGCCTCAACCGCCCCAGCGATAACGCAACCCCACCCAGGCCGCACGCGGCGCACCCGGCGCGACGAACTGCTCGCTGCGCCATGCGTCGGTATCCGGGTCGAAGGCATTACCCGGGCCGGTGAACGGGTTCTCCGCAAGCGCCCCGCCCGTCGCATAACGCTGGTCGAAAACGTTGTCGACTCGGCCGAACAGCGTCCAGCCGCCGCTCAGGCGATAGTCGGCGCTCAGGTTCAGCACCGCATAGCCGGGGAGCTCGCCCTTGCCGCGAAACTCGTCGTTCGCCTTGTGGCGGTTGTTCTCGTTGCCGCGCACGTACTGGCTCGAATACGCAACCAGCCCTGCCCCCACGCGCAGCGCCTCGCTCGCCCGCCAGTTCACCGACAGCTTGAGTCCATGCTGCGGCAGGCCGGGAATGCGGTCGCCGCGGCCGACACGGATCTGGTCCTCGCCACAGGAGGCGTCGCTGTTCGCGGTGCTGTTGTTCTCGGCGACGACGCAGGCCGAAGACTGGAAGGTGGCGTGCAGCCAGTTGTAGTTGAGCTGCCAGTCGAAGGCGCCGCGCGTGCCGCCGAGGCCCAGCTCCACGCCTTCGCGCCGCGTCTTGCCGAAATTGGTGAAGTAGCCGGCACTGGTCGAGGTGCCGACGAACAGGATGTCGTCGCGGTTGGTGGTGCGGAACAGGCCGGCGTTCCACTGCACCTCGCCGCCCATCCGCCCGCGCACGCCCAACTCGAAGGTGCGCGCCACCACCTGTTCGAGGAAGGGGTCGGAGGCGAGCGCGTTGGGCAGGGTGCAGGGTTTGTCGGGGTTGGCGCAGCCCAGCTCGATTGGCGTCGGCGCGCGGTTGCCCTGGCTGAAGCCGCCATACACGGTGAGCGCCGGCGAAGCCTGCCAGGTGAGGCCGAGCGCGGGGTTGAGCTTGTGGTAGGTGTAGTCGCCGTCGAGGTTGTCCGGCACGCCGGGATTGAGCCGGTCGCGGTTGATGACGCGGGTGCGGTTGTAGCGCAGCGCGCCGGTAAGCTGCACCGTGGGACTCAGCGCCACGCTGTCGGTGACGTGGATCGAGCTGGTCCGCGTGCGGCCCGACAGGCTGTTCTCGAGTTCCTCGTCCTCGGCCGGCGCCACGCCGCGACTCGCGGTGAGCCGCCCTTGCTGCGCCGTCTGCCGGAAACCCGCATGCGTGCGGTCGTGCGAGGCGCCGATCGCGAACTGGTGTGCGCCGGCATAGCGCGTCCATTGGATCGCCGCACCGTAGGCGCGCTGGTCGGTCGCGCTGCGGTTCAGCACGCCGCTCAGATCGAACGCCGGATCCAGTTCGACCTCGTCCTCGAAGTCGTCGTTGCCATCGCCATTCAGCGTGCGCGTGCGCGTGCGTCGCACATAGGCCGAGGCCGACAGCTGATCGGTGTCGCCGAGCCAGTGCGTGCCCGACAGCGTCAGCATGCTCATGCGGTTACGCGTCTGGTCCGGGTGGGTGAAGATCGCCTCGTCGCGCTGGCGGCGCAGGCTTTCAGGCACCAGGCCGTTGCCGATGAGGTCGGTGTTGGCGTGGATCACGCTCATCGACAGATCTGTCCCGTCCGCCTTCCACCCCAGGCGCGCAAAAAGCTGACCGACTTCGGACGGCGAGCGGTCGCGCCAGCCGTCCTCCTTCATGCCTTCGGCGGAGACGAACCAGTTCAGCGCATCCTTGCTCCCACCGTGCTGGACGCCGAGCGTGCGGCGCTGGAAGGAGCCGGCTTCGGCCTCGATCTCGGTGCCGGGGTGGGTGTCGCCGCGCTTGCTCTGCAAGGCCAGCGCACCGCCCAGCGTGTTGAGACCGTAAAGCGGGTTCGAGCCCGGCACCACCATGACCGACGCGATCGCGCCCTTGGGGATCAGGTCCCAGTTCACGACATCGCCGAAGCCTTCGTTGACGCGCACACCGTCGAGATACACCGACAGGCCCTGCGGCGTGCCGAGCAGGGGCGACACGGTGAAGCCACGGTAATTGACGTCGGCCTGGTAGGGGTTGCCCTGGATCTCGTTGACCGTCACCCCACCCAGGCTGCGCTGCATCGCCTCGCCCAGCGACACCCCGCCCGCCGCGCGCACCTGGCCGCTGTCCATCGTCTGCAGATTGGCCGGCACCTGGTCCCGCGGCAGGTCGATGCCCGGCAGCGGCGTCGTCCCGACCACCACCGTGGTGGGTGCAAGCTGCGTGGGCAGATCGGCGCCCTGGGCTGCGGCGGCGGCCGTCAGCGCGGCGACAAAAGCGATCGTCGAATAGGCGCAGTGCGGGGCGCCCGCCCGCGGACGAGCAAGCGCGCGGCATGGGCGCACGCCCTTGCGGCGCATGTCTGCCATGTTCATTCCAGTCTCCCTTTGGTTTTCTTGTCGTCGCATCGCGCAGGCTGGCGCCCATCATCACGCCGAAGTTACCGCGCCGCTTGGCCGCGTCGCGCTTCGATTCTAGGGACAGGCTGCAGCGCAGGCCCGGGAGCACGACCCGGCGATATCGGGAACTTTTCCCGGGTTTTACGGGGAACGCGCTACGGCGCAGCTCAGGCCGACTGCACGGGAAACGACACCAGCCCGAGGCGCACCGCTTCGTGGATCAGCTTGAAGTCATTGTCGGCATCGAGCTTGCTGCGGATCGCGGAGAGATGGTTATGCACCGTCTTCGGGCTGAGGTGCATGCTGTTGGCGATCTCGACCGACGAATCGCCGCTCACCGCCAGGCGCAGGACTTCGAACTCGCGCGGGGTGAGACGCGCGAGGGCGTGATCGGCGTCGAGCGAGGAGCGCGCAAGCACCTGCAGGACGTCGGCCGAGAAGGCTCGCCGCCCTGCCGCCACGGCACGGATCGCGTCGAACAGCTCCGTCGGCTCGCTGCTCTTGGTCAGGTAGCCCAGGGCGCCGGCACGCATCGCCTGCGTCACGTAACCGGCGTGGTCGTGCATCGACAGCACCAGCACCTTCAGGGCGGGCTCGCGCGCGAGCATGCGGCGGATCGCCTCGATGCCGCTGCTGCCACGCAGGCTCAGATCTGCCACCACCACCTCGATGCCGCCGCGGGCCACGCAGGCGCAGGCTTCATCCGCGGTCGAGGACTCGGCCACGACCTGAAATCCGGGTTCGGCGTCGAGCAGGCGGCGGTAGCCGGTGCGCACCACCGCGTGGTCATCGAGCAACAGGATGCGAATCATCATGCACTTCCTCCTCACGTGAAGCGGGCAGCTGAAGCTCGATCTGCAGCCCCCCCGACTCCGACTGCTGCCACTCCAGCCGCCCCCCCGCCATTTCGGCGCGCTCCCGCATACCGAGCAGACCGCCGCCGGGACGCAGCGTCTCGACCCGCCCGCGGCCGTCGTCGCGGACCACGAGCTGCACGCCGTCCTCCAACGCCTGCAGGCTGACGTCGACACGACGCGCACCGCTGTGCCGCAGCACATTGGTCAGTGCCTCCTGCAGGCTGCGATACAGCGCCAGCCCCGCCGCAGGCGACAGCCGTGGCAGCCACTCGGGCAGGGTCATTTCAAGGGCAATATCGGACGCACGCGACTGCCAGCTTTGCCCCAGCTCGGCGAGCGCGTCGAGCATGCCGAGGCCATCGAGACCGTGTGGTCGCAATTGGCGCAACCGGCTGCGAACATGCGCGGACATGCGCGCCGCCTCGGCACGCGCGTCGCGGGCGCAGTCGATGATCTGCTCGAGTTCAGCACTCGCTGCGTGGCGCTCGATGAACGCAGTGGCAGCGCCGATCGCCACCATGGACTGACCGAACTCGTCATGCAGCTCGCGCGCCAGCTCCCGGCGTTCAGCCTCCTGAACGTCGATGAGCCGCCGCGCCAGCGTGCGCTCCGCGGCCCGCGCGCTGGCGAGACCGGCCGCAAGGCGGTCGATGGCTGCGGCGATGCGGTGGAACTCCTGGAGTTCGAAGCGCGGCAGCCCGGCGCGCTCCTCGCCTCGCGCCAGACGCTCCAGCCCGCGCTCGAGCTCGCGCACCGGCACGAGCGCACGATGCACCACACGCCAGGTGGCAAAGACGGCAACGCCCGCGAACACGGCCAGCACGCCCAGCATGCGCAGCCCATCACGCACCACCTCGCGGATCTCGGCGCGCGGATCGGCCCGGATGAGCAGCACGTCGTCGCCAACTGCAACGCGCTGCGCCTCCGCCGAGACACCGGGCAGAAAGGCGGCAAGCCAGCCGAGCGGGTCGAACGATCCGGAATGGCGCGATTGCTCCAAACCGGAACGCTGCAACGACACGTCGATATGGCGCAATTCTCCGCTTTCGAGCAGCCGCTGCAGGCCGGCCGAATCGCCGCGCTGCGCCTCACCAAGACCGAGCATCAACTCGGCCAGCCGGCTGGACGCCTCGACTTCCTCAGCGACGTCGCGCGTCAGGGAGAGTGTGACAAGCAGGCAGGCGCTCGCAAACAGGGCCAACGCCATCAGTACAAGCCGGCTTGCAAGCCGCCAGCGCAGGTCCATGGGTAAGCTTCGGGTGGGCAGCATACGCACGACGCAGCAAACGGCGTGCCATCCGCGCTCAGGGCACCGGTAGCCCACGGCCGGATCTTATTGACCTGGCCATCGATTGCGTCTGCACCTCATCGCGTCGCGCGCAGTGGCTCCCTCCCCTTCAAGGGGAAGGATATAGACCACGCTCCAGCGCGATTTATCTGATCGGCGGGTTAATCGCTCAGCGACGCGAAGACCTTGCGCGCCGCCGCCACGGTAGCGTCGATCTCGGCGTCGCCGTGCGCCGCGGACACGAAGCCGGCTTCGAAGGCCGATGGGGCAAAGTAGTGGCCGGCGTCGAGCATCGCATGGAAGAAGCGATTGAAGGCATCTCGATCGGAAGCCATGACGTCGGCGAAGGACGCCGGCACGGTCGCGCTGAAATACAGGCCGAACATGCCACCGATCGAATCCGCGCTGAATGTGACGCCGGCATCGCGCGCCGCGGCGCAGAGCCCGGTGACGAGCCGTTCGGTACGCGCGGCGAGCGCTTCGTAAAAACCCGCTTCACGCGTCAGCCGCAGCGAAGCCATGCCCGCCGCCACCGCCACCGGGCTGCCCGACAGCGTGCCCGCCTGATACACCGGGCCGAGCGGCGCGATCTTCTCCATGATGTCGCGGCGCCCGCCGAAGGCCCCCACCGGCATACCGCCGCCAATCACCTTGCCCAGGGTGGTGAGGTCGGGGGTAATGCCGTACAGGCCCTGCACGCCTTGCGGACCGACGCGAAAACCGGTCATGACCTCGTCGAAGATCAGCACCGCGCCGTACTGCGTGCACAACCGGCGCAAGCCCTCGAGGAAGCCGGCCGCGGGCTTGATCAGGTTCATGTTGCCGGCCACCGGCTCGACGATGACGGCCGCGATCTCGTCGCCGCGCGCCTTGAACACCTGCTCGACTTGGTCCAGATCATTGAAATCGAGGACGATGGTGTGCTTGGCGAAGTCGGCCGGCACGCCGCCCGAGGACGGATTGCCGAAGGTCAGCAGGCCGGACCCCGCCTTCACCAGCAGGCTGTCGGCATGGCCGTGGTAACAGCCTTCGAACTTCAGGATCGCGTCGCGGCCGGTGAAGCCGCGCGCGAGACGGATCGCGCTCATCGTCGCCTCGGTGCCGGAGCTCACCAGGCGCACCATCTCCACCGACGGCAGCAGCGCGCAGATGAGCTCGGCCATCTCGACCTCGCTTTCGGTCGGTGCGCCGAAGGACAGGCCCTTCAGCGCCGCCTCGCGCACTGCTTCGACGATGGCCGGATGCGCATGACCGGTGATCGCCGGCCCCCAGGAGCCGACGTAGTCGATGTAGGCCTTGCCGTCGGCGTCCCACACACGCGCGCCCTCGGCACGGTCGATGAAGCGCGGCGTGCCGCCCACCGAGCGGAAGGCACGGACGGGCGAATTCACGCCACCGGGAATGGTGCGCTGGGCACGCTGGAAAAGGGCTTCGTTGCGGCTGCTCATGGTCGTCCTGGAATCCGGGGATGCGAAGTCCCGCATTGTGACGCTGCGGCGTAGCGAGGGTCCAGCTTCAAGGGCCGCGGGGTGCACCGAACCCGGACTTGCGGTGGGGGATGCGCTCCGTCGGGCAGAGGAACTCGCCCTCGCTGCGCTCGGTGCTCGGACAATCCTCGCCCGCTCCGCGCATCCCCCACCGCAAGCCCTAGCCTGATGCAGCCCGCACGCCGAACAGCGGCCGATACGCGGCCGCGCGCGCCGCTGGATCTCCCGCGGCGAAGACGTCGTTGATCACCGCCAGCAGATCGGCGCCAGCCTCGATGAGCTGGGCGGCATTGTCGAGCGTGATGCCGCCGATCGCCGCCACCGGCACGCCCAGCTCGCGCCGTGTGCGCGTCAGCAGGTCGAACGGCGCGCGCGGCGCCTGCGGCTTTGAAGGCGAGGCGAACATGGCGCCGAAGGCGACGTAGTCGGCCCCGGCCGCCGCGCCGCGGGCGGCGCGCTCGAACTCGCTGTAGCAGGTCACGCCGAGGATGCGCCCGGAGCCCAGCGCATCGCGCGCCGCCGCCGGATCGCCATCGTCGCGCCCCAGATGCACGCCATCGACGCCGATGGCAAGCGCCAGTTCGAGATCGTCGTTGATCAGCAGCGGCACGCCGGCTGTCCGGCACAAGGCCAGCAGCGCCGTGGCCTGCTCGCGGCGCAATGTGGCCGAGGCGAGCTTGTTGCGGTATTGCAGCAGCGCGGGCCGGCCCTGCAGCACCTTATCGGCAAGCGCCACGAGCCGTGCGGTGTCGGCCTCGTCCGGCGTCACCGCGTAGAGCCCGCGCAGGCTGCTCGCCCGCAGGCCATCAGGCATCGTCTGCCTCCCGGCCGCGCGCCCAGAAGAAGCGGTCGGGGACGGCGCGCCCCATGCCGGGCCGGTAGGCGTGGCGCAGGGTCTGCTGGGCGAACTCCTGGGCCTCGCGCACCGCCTCGGGCATCGCCATGCCGTGCGCGAGCGCCGACGCCGCGGCCGCCGCGAGGGTGGCGCCGGCGCCGAGATAGCGCCCCGGCAGGCGGTCCCAGGCATCGGTGCGAACGAGCCCCTCGGGACCGTAGAGCCGGTTCACCACCTGGGGGCCCTGCTCGCCGCCGCTGGTGAGCAGCACGTATTCCGTTCCCGACTCGAGCAGCCGCGCCACCGCCTCCTGCACGTCGGCCTCGTCGGCCCCTGCACCCTCCCCGCCGTCCGCGTCGTCATCCTGGTCGTCGCCATCGTCGATGCCGGCGAGCCGGCAGATCTCGTGGCGGCCGGCCACCAGCAGCGTGGTCTGCGGCACGATCAGCTCGGCCAGCGCGGCGACGGCTTCCTCGTCCTCCTCGGCATCGACGCCGGCATAGAGTGCCGGCTCGAGCACCAGCGGCACCTCCGGATAATCGGAGACGACCTCGGCGACGCGCGCGATGTTCTCGACGCTGCCGCAGAAGCCGACCTTGAACGCCGCGACCGGAATGTCCTCGAGCACCGCGCGCGCCTGCTCGACCAGCGTCTCGCCGTCGGCGGGCAGGACGTCGTCGACGTTGCGGGTGTCGCGCACCACCGCCGCAGTCTGCACCGCGAGCGGATGACAGCCCATGCTCGAGAGGGTGAGGATGTCGGACACCAGCCCGCCGCCGCCGGTCGGGTCACCGGGGGCGAAGCACAGCACGACAGGAGGCGTATCAGGGACGGCGATGGCCATGGAGAGGGGCGCGCGCCGTTGCCGGACGCCAGCGCCTATGCGGTAAGATGCGGCAGATTCTAGCGCCCCTCGCGTTCATCGTTCCTAAAGTTGTTTAGCTCATAGACCGATATGTCTTACAAGACCTACATGTGTCTGATCTGCGGCTTCATCTACGACGAAGCCGCAGGACTGCCCGACGAGGGCATACCGCCCGGCACCCGTTGGGAGGACGTCCCGCCGAACTGGACCTGCCCCGAGTGCGGCGCGCGCAAGGAAGACTTCGAACTCGTCGACATCTGAACCTCGATCCGATCACGCTCGTTGCGACCGCACGGCCGGTCGCCCCCGCGGCCTCGGCGCTGCGCCCTTCCAGGAACTGACAGCATGGATCTCGCCGGACTCAAGGTGATGGTCATCGACGACAGCAACACCATACGCCGCAGCGCGGAGATCTTCCTTGGCCAGGCGGGATGCCAGGTCCTGCTTGCCGAGGACGGCTTCGACGCGCTCGCGAAGATCGCCGACCACCACCCGGACCTCATCTTCGTCGACATCATGATGCCGCGCCTGGATGGCTACCAGACCTGTGCGCTGATCAAGAAGAACCCGCGCCTGTCGGCCACCCCGGTTATCATGCTGTCATCGAAAGACGGGCTCTTCGACCGCGCTCGCGGACGCATGGTCGGTTCGGACGAATACCTCACCAAACCCTTCACCAAGGACAGCCTGCTGCGCGCCGTGGCGGCACACACCGGCCGTGCGGCGCAGGGCTGAGCACGCAGCGAACGACATGACGATCAGCAAGATTCTCGTGGTGGACGACTCGCCCACCGAGCGCCTGGCCCTCACCGAGGTGCTGACGAAGAACGGCTACCGCGTCGTCACCGCCGAAAGCGGCGAGGACGCGATCGCCAAGAGCCAGAGCGAAAAACCGGACCTGATCCTGATGGACGTGGTGATGCCCGGCATGAACGGCTACCAGGCCACGCGCACGATCTCGCGCAACGACGCCACGCGCAAGATCCCGATCATCATGTGCACGAGCAAGGGCCTGGAGACCGACAAGATCTGGGGAATGCGCCAGGGCGCCTACGACTACCTGGTGAAGCCGGTGAACCACACCGAATTGCTCGCCCGCATCAAGGCGATCGGCTGAGCGGCGATGTCGAAACGTATCAGCCTGCGCGAATTCCAAGCGAACCTTGCGCATCGCCTGGCCGAGGCCAGGACCGGGGAGCGACGGGGTCTGCTCGGTTTCCAGGCGGGCGACATGAACTGGCTGATCGATCTCGCCGAAACGGGCGAGATCCTGCCGCCCCCGCCCTTGTCGCCGGTGCCGCTCACCAAACCCTGGTATGCGGGCCTCGCGAACGTGCGCGGCACGCTGTACGGCGTGGTCGACTTCGCCCTCTTCCATCAGAACCCGCCCACCGTGGCGGCCGGTGCCGCACGTCTGCTGCTGGTGGGTGCGCGCCATGGCGTCAATTGCGCGCTGCTGGTGACGCGCTCGACCGGCCTGCGCAGCCAGGAAGACTTCGAAGCTGAGGCCGCGCACGATCCGCACCCCTGGGTGTCGCGCCGGCTGCGCGACACCCAGGGCCGCCTGTGGCTGCAGCTCGACGTGCCGCGACTGCTCGCCTACCCCGAATTCCTCGATGCCGGTGCTGCCTGAGGGGGCATGCAGGCTAGCCTCGATCATGCCTTTTCCAATACCAGACGCCCAGCCTGAAGTGGCGACGCCACGCACAGGACACGCATACCCTACGGTGGAGCACGCAACATGGCTTTGAAACTTCCGTTCGGCAACAGCAAGGCCGTAGCCCAGGACATGTCTGCGGAACACACCCGCATCCTGGACGCGCCCAGCCCGGCCCCGGCGGCGAATGCGCACCCCGCCGCCGCGGCACGCTCGCTCCCCCTGCAGTTGCGCCGGCTGGGTATCGTCTTCGCTGCGCTGGCGCTGATCGCCGCCGCGCTCGGGATCTACCAGGTCCGGCGCTCCACCGATGCGACCGCACACGTGGCCGCCGCCACCGAGATGCAGATGCTGTCGCAGCAGATCGCCAAGGCCGCGCAGCTTGCGCTGAATGGCAATGCGGACGCCTTCGCCGAATTGCAGGGCGGACGCACCCGCTTCGCCGCCCTGCTCCAGGCGCTGGACCAGGGCGGTCCGATCGACGACAGCGCGGTGCCGGCCATCCCTGCCGCGGCGCGCGCACAGCTCGACGCGCTGACCGGCGTGTGGCAAAAGACCGAGAAGGACGCTGCACAGCTGCTCGCACAGCAGAAGAACCTGCTCGCCCTGAAAAGCGCGGTCGACACCATCAACACGGACAACGTCCAGCTGCTCGCGCTGTCCGAGCAGATCGCCGCGCTCGCCCTGCAGAGCGGGGCCACAGCGCGCGACGTCGCCGCGACGAGCCGTGTCGCGCTGCTCACGCAGCGCATCGCCAAGAACGCGAACGCGCTGCGCGGCGGTGACGCGATCGATCCCGAGATCGCCTTTCTGCTCGGCAAGGACACCAACGCGCTGCGCGAACAGATCGCCGCCCTGGCGAACCTGCGCGGCGACGCGGAGCTGCAGGCCCGCATCACCGAGCTCGGCGGTGCTGCCAAGGGCAGTTTCGACGCCGTGGCCGAAATCCTCGGCAACATCCAGCTGCTGGTACAGGCGAAACAGGCCGGCGCGCGCATCTTCCGCGACGCGGGGCCGCTGCTCGCCCACAGCAAGGAGCTGGCGGGAAGCCTGGCCGACGCGTACCGCGGCTTCGACCTGCTCACCCTCGCGATCGTGGCCAGCGCGCTGCTGGCCCTGGCGGTGCTGGTGCGCATGGCTCGCGTCTATAACGACGACGTTGCCGCCCGCCGGGCCGAAACCGAAGCGCAGCGCCAGACAGCCGAGAGCGAGCGCAACCTGACGCAGCAGGCAATCCTGCGGCTGATGAACGAGATGGGCGATCTCGCTGACGGCGACCTGACGATACGCGCGACAGTGACCGAGGACATCACCGGCGCGATCGCCGACTCGGTCAACTACACGGTGGAGGAACTCTCGGTGCTGGTGCGCCGCATCAACGATGCGGCCTCGCGCGTGACGGCGGCGACCGAATCGGCCAAGCGCACCTCGAACGAACTGCTGGCCGCGACCGAACGCCAGTCGCGCGAGATCGAGGACGCCGGCTCCACGGTGCAGCGCATGGCCGAATCGATGACCGCATCGTCGGAGCGCGCCCTGGAGTCCGCCCAGGTGGCGCGCCGTTCGCTGGATGCTGCACGCAAGGGCGCCGGTGCGGTGGAAGACACCATCGAAGGCATGAACGGCATCCGCGACAAGATCCAGGAGACGTCCAAGCGCATCAAGCGCCTGGGCGAGTCCTCGCAGGAGATCGGCGAGATCGTCGAACTCATCTCCGACATCACCGAGCAGACCAACGTCCTCGCCCTCAATGCCGCCATCCAGGCCGCCTCCGCAGGGGAGGCCGGGCGTGGATTCACCGTGGTTGCCGAGGAAGTGCAGCGCCTGGCCGAACGCTCGGCCGAGGCGACCAAGCAGATCGCCGCGATCGTCAAGACGATTCAGACCGACACCCAGGACGCGGTGGGCGCGATGGAGAATGCCACCCGCGACGTGGTCGATGGCGCACAGCTGAGCGATGCCGCAGGACAGGCACTGGCCGAGATCGGCCAGGTGTCGATGGAAACCGCGCGCCTCATCGAACAGATCTCGGCCGACACGCAGCAGCAGGCCGCAACGGCCGGCCGGGTGGCAGCGACGATGCGCGAGATTCTGACGATTACCGAGCAGACCACGCTCGGCACCAAGCAGACCGCCGTTTCCGTTGATCAGCTCGCCGATCTCGCGGTCGAGCTGAAGGGCTCGGTTTCCGGCTTCAAGGTCTGACGCAGCGCCTACTTGCGAGAGCATCCATGACACTTGCGATCGAAACCGACCTCGGGCCGCTCGCCTGGGTGAAGGGCGAAATCGATGCGGCGCTGGGTCGCGCGCGCGAGGCGCTGGAGCAGGCCGCCAGCGCCAGCGATCCGCTGGCCCGGGTGCAGTTCGCCCAGACGCACCTGAATCAGGTCCGCGGCGCACTTTCCATTGTCGGCCTCGACGGGCTGACGCAGTTCGCCGAAGCGGCCAACCTGCTGTTTGGCGACATGGCACGCGGCGCCGTCGCCATCGACGCCACCTCGGTCGGCGTCGGCAAGCGCGCGCTGGCTGCGATCGGCAACTACCTCGAGGAGCTGTCGCAAGGCGTTCCCGACCAGCCGTTGCGCCTGTGCGCGCTGCTCGACGCGATCGCGGCCGCCCGCGGACAGCCGTCGGGCGGACCGGTGGAGCTCTTCCACCCCGACCTCAGCCTGCGACCGCCACGGCGCGCGGACCAGCCGCCGATCTCCGCCGACGAGGCGCAGGCGCGCCTGCGCGGCGCTCGCAGCCGCTTCGAGCGCGGACTGCTCGACTGGCTGCGCAACGCGGCCAGTGGCAATGGCGCACAGACCATGCGCGACGCGATCGCCGAGGTGGACGCGTTGCAGACGAGCCCGCCTGCCCGCGCGCTGTGGTGGGCGAGCCTTGGTCTGTTCGATGCCTTGATCGCCGGCACGATCACGCCGGACCCGGCGACCAAGAAGTTGTGCGCGCAGATCGACGCCCAGTTCCGCCGCCTGCTGAGCGGCACCACCGCCACCCCGGAACGCCTGCTGCGGGAGGTCCTGTTCCGCATCGCCACCGCACCGGCCACCACCGCGCAGCAACGCGATATCCGGGCCTGCTGGCGGCTGGATGCGCTGATCCCGTCCGCCGGATCCGGCATCAGCGACATCCCGCTCGGTCCATTGCTGCAGCAACTGCGTGCGAAACTGGTCGCACTGCGCGAGCAGTGGGACGCGTTCTGCAGCGGCACGGCGATTGCCCTTGCCCTGTTCGAGGATCTCGTTGGCGAACTCGCCGCCGCCGCCGCCCCGTTCGGCCGCCCGGCGGTGACTCGCCTGATCGGCGAACTCGCCGACTTCACGCGCTGGCTGCGCCACGACCCACTGAAGTTCTCCGACGCCATCGCGCTGGAGATCGCCGGGCTGCTGCTGCAGATCGAATCCGCGCTCGATCCGCGCGTCGCCGACGCAAGCCTGGACGCGCGTATCGAGGCGACCCACGCGCGCCTGGCTGCACTGCGCCGCGGCGATGCCATCGCCCCGCCCTCGGCCGCCGCCGAATTCGACGGGATGCGCCGCGCGCAGGAGCGCGAGGCACTCGGGCAACTGAGCAAGGAGATGCTGTCCAGCCTCGCGCAGGTCGAGCAGACCCTGGACGACTACTTCCGCAATCCGCAGAAGCGCGCGGCGCTTGGCGACTTGCAGCGGCCGCTGCAGCAGATCCTCGGCGCCCTCAGCATGCTCGGCGAGACCGAGGCCATCGCGCTGCTGCGCGAAGCCAGTGCCAGCATCGCGCGCTTCGCCTCGCCCGATGCACCGCCGGATCAGGCGGGCTTCGAGGCGCTCGCGCACAAACTTTCCGCCCTCGGCTTCTACATCGAATCGCTGCAGCACGGTCGCGCCGACCTGCAGGCGCTACTCGAGCCCGGCGCCACGCGGCGCACGGAAGAGGCGCCCGAGGCGGCTGCCGAAGAGCCAGCCCTCGCCGCCCCGCCGCCGGCCGAGGCAGCACCCGGCATGGCCGAACCCACAGTGCTTGCGCCGCCGGCAGCGGCAGAGGCCATTGCCGAGGCGACTCCAAAGGCCCTGGAGGCCGCGCTGCAGGAGCAGATCGAGGCGCAGGCGCCGGAGTTGCCCGCCGCAGAGCCCGGGATCGAGTTCGAACCCGCCGCACCTGCCGAGCCAGCCACCGCCGAGCCCGCACCCGCCGCTGCGCCGGCGCAGCCCCTGGCCGTGCCGGTCGAGGCCGGCATCGACGCCGAGTTGCTGGGAATTTTCATCGAGGAGGCCCACGAGGTGCTCGCGACAGTCGGCGAACAACTCGAACTCTCGCGCACCGAACCGGCCAACGGCGAGCATCTCGTCGTGATCCGGCGCGGCTTCCACACCCTCAAGGGCAGCGGCCGCATGGTCGGCCTGCGCGACGTGGGCGAGGTCGCGTGGGGCATCGAGCAGACGCTGAATCGCTGGCTGCAGCTCGAATGGCCGCCGACGCCGGCCCTGCATCACCTGGTCGACGCGGCGCGACAGCTCTTCATCGACTGGATCGCGCGACTCGAAGCCGGCGACGCCCAGGGGTGCGATGCGCGCGCGATCCTCGCCGAGGCGGAGCGCTTGCGCGATACGGAGACGCCGCAGGTCGAGCCCGCCACCTTCGCGCCGCCACCCGCGGCCGCAACAGGGCCTGCGCCCCTGCCGGACGCAGGGGAAGAGGCAGGTTTCGTCGAGCTGAATCTGGGCGAGCATGGCGAGATCCTGCCCCTGCCTGCGGTCGCGGACATGGTCGCCGCCGCCGAGGTTTCGCCTGCACTCGCATCCGCTGCACAGCCATTTGTGCCCGAAGCCGAGCCCGAAGCCGACCTCGAAGCCGCACCCGCCGAACCTTCGGCCGTGGCGCTCGGCGAGGAAATCGAACCCGCCGAAGAGATCCCGCCCCGGCCGGTGCTCGAGACCATTGCGCCGGCGCTGGCCACGCTGGATGCGCAAGAGCCCCCGTCCGGTGCGGCATTCGAGGTCGCGCCGCTGGCGGCCGCCGAGCCGCCGCCGGCAGAGCAACCCGAAGCGATCGTCATCGGCGAGGCCGAGATGTCGCCCGCCTTGTACGAGCTTTACCGCTCCGAGGCCGCCACCCACCTCGCCACACTGCACGAGGAATGCGCGCGACTTGCCGCCAACCCGTCCTTGCTGCCGCCGGAAAATGCGCTGCGTGCCGCCCACACCCTTGCCGGCATTTCCGGCACGGCCCGCCTCGGCCCGCTGCACACCCTGGGCAGGGCGCTGGAGCACGCCATCGATCGCCTGCGCGACGCCGGCCGGCCACCCGTGGCGGCCGAGCTGGCGCAGCTGCGCGATTGCGTCGACACGCTGCAGTCGATGCTGGCGGAGGTCGCGCAGCTGCGCATGCCCGACCCCGCGCCGGCGCTGGAACAGGCGCTCGACGCGGTCGGGCGCCTCCTGCCCGAAGCCGCGCCCGAACCCGTGGTCGAAGCTGCGCCCGAGTTCGCAAGCCCGCAAACCGCATCGCTCGAAGCAGAAGCGTTCGAAGCCGCGGCACTCGAAGGAGAGGGATTCGACGCGGAGGGATTCGAAGCCGAAGCGATCGAGACCGAAGCGCTTGAAGGCGAGGAGGCACCCACCCCGCTCGAGACCTTCACACGCGAGCCGGCCCAAGCTGCGCAGCCGTCCGCCGCGCCGCCCGCACAGCCATCGGCGGGTCACCCCGCGACCGCCGGCGCGCTGAAGGACGACATCGACCCGCAACTGCTGCCGCTCTTCATCGAAGAGGCTGCGGACCTGCTCGGCGAATTGCACGCCACCTTGCGTGCGTGGGAAGAGGTGCCGGCGGACGCCGACCACGCCAAGAACTGCGCACGTCTGCTGCACTCGCTGAAGGGCAGCGCGCGCATGGCCGGCGCGATGACGCTGGGCGAACACCTGCACCAGCTCGAGTCGCAGCTCGAAGAAGGCAGAACCCGCGGCGCGCCACCGATCGACGAGCTGGCTGCGGGACTGGACCGCGCCGAATTGATGATGGACGCGCTCGCCGCCGGCGAGCCCCTGCCCGCCACCAGCGCTGCGATCGAGGCGCCGCAGGTGGAGCCGGCGCTGGTGGTGG
>JAFLDS010000033.1 GCA_017302295.1 Thauera sp.
GCTGCTGCTCACCACCGGCGGCTGGGCATTGGCCGCCCTGGCGCGGGAAGTGCCGCCGCCGGCCTATCAACTGGCGGCGCATCGTGCAGACGTGCCGGCGGCGGTGCTGTACGCGGTGGCCTTGCAGGAGAGCGGCGCCATGCTGCGCGGGCGTCTGATCCCCTGGCCGTGGACGCTCAACGTCGCCGGCGCGCCACAGCGCTATGCCAACCGCGCCGACGCCTGCGCGGGGCTGCACCGGGCGCTCGCCCATACGCCGGCCAAGCGCATTGACGCCGGCCTGGGTCAGGTCAATATCGGCTACCACACGCATCGCTACACGAAGCCCTGCGAGTTGCTGGACCCCTACCGAAACCTTGCCATCGCTGCGGAGATCCTGCGCGAACAGCACACGCCGGGCGAGGACTGGCTGCTTGCCATCGGCCGCTACCACCGGCCCGCCGGCGGGGCACCCGCGGCGCGATACCGACGCAGTGTGCATCGGCACCTGACTCGCGTGCTCGACCCCGGCGGTCCCATTTCAATCGTCCAGGTCACCACGCCATGAACCCCATCGTCCCCATCGCGGCCATCGGGCTGCTCACCACGAGTACCGCCTTCGCCGAGAGCGTCTCCGCGCCGCTGATCGTCGTCGAAGACCGTGGCGGTGCCTCCGCGCTGCCGTACTACCAATCCCTGGATCCCCAGCCGGAAATCGCCACACTTCCGGCCCCGAAGCCAGCCCCTCGCATGGGCAACGCCGCCGACGCAGAAGCCGCCATGCTGCCGGTGCGCTCGACGCAACTGTCGCTGGGCGAGGTGCAGCACCGCGTCATCCGGGCGCCGGGCCTGACCCCGCTGTTCCTGATCGGCGACGACGAGCGTTCGCGCGCCTGGCTGCAGCAGCGGCAGCCAGCGCTGCGCGAGCTGGCTGCCGTGGGCCTGGTGGTCAACGTGGAATCGGCTGCGGCCCTCGCAGAACTGCGCCGCCTGGCTGCCGGCCTCACCCTGTCTCCGGCCTCCGGTGACGACCTGGCCCAGCGCCTCGGGCTGCGCCACTACCCGGTGCTCATCACGCCCACCGGCGTCGAGCAGTAGGTGCGAGCATGGCCCAACCGCATGCGGTCGAGGTTCTGCTGCGGCCAGCGGTGGAGCTCTATACCGTGGCGGTCTGCACCGGCGCCGCGATTCTGTGCCTGGTGGCACCGTGGTCGCTCGCGCTGAACCCGCTGCTCGGCCTCGGCGCGGCGCTGGCCTTCCTGATCTTCGGCGCGATTCGCCTGCGCGATGCCTGGGCGATTCTGCGCTACCGCCGCAACATCCGCCGCCTGCCGCGCTACGTGATGACCAGCCGCGACGTGCCGGTGAGTCAGCTAAGGCTGTTCGTCGGCCGGGGCTTTCGTTGGGAGCAGCGGCACACGCACCGGCTGATGCAGACCTACCGGCCGGAGTTTCGCCGCTACGTCGAGCCGACGGCGATCTACCGCCTCGCCCGGCGGCTGGAAGAGCGGCTCGAGTTCGCGCCGTTTCCCATCTCGACGCTGGCGCGCGCGCTGGCCTGGGACAGCCCGCTCAACCCGGCGCGGCCGCTGCCGCCGGTCGGCGGAATGCCGCGCCTGCATGGCATCGAGCCGCACGAGGTCGACGTCACCCTGCCGCTGGGCGAGCGCGTTGGGCATGCCCTGGTGCTGGGCACCACGCGCGTGGGCAAGACGCGGCTGGCCGAGCTGTTCATCACCCAGGACATCCGCCGCAAGGTGCGCGGTGAGCACGAGGTGGTGATCGTCTTCGACCCCAAGGGCGATGCGGACCTGTTGAAGCGCATGTACGTCGAGGCCCGGAGGGCAGGGCGCGAGGGCGAGTTCTACGTGTTCCATCTGGGCTGGCCGGACATCTCGGCGCGCTACAACGCCGTGGGCCGGTTCGGGCGGATCTCCGAGGTGGCCACCCGCATCGCCGGACAGCTCTCGGACGAAGGCAACAGCGCCGCGTTCCGCGAATTCGCATGGCGCTTCGTCAACATCATCGCCCGCGCCCTGGTCGAACTGGGGCAGCGCCCGGACTACCTGCTGATCCAGCGCCACGTCATCAACATCGACGCGCTGTTCATCGAGTACGCCCAGCACTACTTTGCCAGGAACGAGCCCAAGGCCTGGGAGGTCATCGTCCAACTCGAAGCGAGGCTGAACGACAAGAACATCCCGCGCAACATGATCGGGCGCGAGAAGCGCGTGGTGGCCCTCGAACAGTACCTGTCCCAAGTGCGCATCTATGACCCGGTGCTCGACGGCCTGCGCAGCGCTGTGCGCTACGACCGGACGTACTTCGACAAGATCGTCGCCTCGCTGCTGCCGTTGCTGGAGAAGCTCACCACCGGCAAGATCGCGCAACTGCTCGCGCCGAACTATTCTGACCTGTCCGACCCGCGTCCGATCTTCGACTGGATGCAGGTCATCCGCAAACGCGCGGTGGTCTACGTGGGGCTCGATGCGCTGTCCGACGCCGAAGTGGCGGCGGCGGTGGGCAACTCGATGTTCAGCGATCTGGTCTCGGTCGCCGGCCACATCTACAAGTTCGGCATCGACGACGGGCTGCCTGGCGCAGCGGTGGGCGCCAGGATCCCGATCAACGTCCACGCCGACGAATTCAATGAACTCATGGGCGACGAGTTCATCCCGATGGTCAACAAGGGCGGCGGAGCCGGCGTGCAGGTTACCGCCTACACGCAGACCTTGAGCGACATCGAGGCGCGCATCGGCAACCGCGCCAAGGCGGGGCAGGTGGTCGGCAACTTCAACAACCTGTTCATGCTGCGCGTGCGCGAGACCGCCACTGCCGAACTGCTGACGCGACAACTGCCCAAGGTCGATGTGTACGCCACGGCACTGATGAGCGGCGCCACCGACAGCTCCGACCCGCACGGCAACACCGCATTCACCTCCAATACCCAGGACCGCATCAGCAGCAACAGCGTGCCGCTGATCGCGCCGGCGCATGTGGTGGCGCTACCGAAGGGGCAGTGCTTCGCGCTGATCGAGGGCGGCAACCTCTGGAAAGTCCGCATGCCGCTACCGGCACCCGACCCCGACGAAGCCATGCCGAGGGACCTTCAGGAGCTGGCCGGCTACATGCGGCAACACTACGTCGAGGCAGGAGACTGGTGGGAGAACCAGATCGTCCCCGGCCTGCAGGACAAGGAGCTGCCCGACGACCTGGTTGACGACTTCAAGCAGATGGCCGCGGCCGACGAGGCCGAGGCATGAGCGATCCGGCCGTCGCGGCCCAGCGCCAGCAGCAACGACAGCAGGGGTTGATTGCCGGCCTGATCACACTGCCGTTCCGCTTCTTCGGCGTGCTGTCCGGCGCGCTCCTGCTGTGCATCCTGATCGAATGCGTCGGCATGCACTTCTTCTGGCCCGATCAGGGCTGGCGCCACGCGCAGGGCATGGTGCACTACGAGCTGGACCAGCTCTCCACGCATTTCACGCGCAGCGCGCTGGTGCAGGAGCCGGGGCGCACCGCGCATCAACTGGTCGAGCAGGGCTACGACTGGCTGTTCGTGAAGAGCGGCCTGCTGGACTGGATACGCGATGCGTCGGCGCAGGCCAGCGCCGGCAGCCATCGCCCGACCAAGGATTTCCGCTACTACATCGGCTTGCTCTACGTGAACGTGGAGAGCTACCTGATCGCGGCGGCCTACACGACGCTGGTCTTCCTCGTGCGGCTGCTGGTGCTGTGCCTGACCCTGCCGCTGTTCCTGATGGCCGCCTTCGTCGGGCTGGTGGACGGCCTGGTGCGCCGGGACATCCGCCGCTTCGGCGCGGGACGCGAGTCGGGGTTCATCTATCACCGCGCCAGGGCCAGTCTGATGCCGCTGGCCGTGCTGCCGTGGGTGACTTACCTAGCACTGCCGGTCAGCGTGAACCCGCTACTGATCCTGCTGCCCAGCGCCGTGCTGCTCGGCGTCGCCGTGTGCATCGCGGCGGCGACGTTCAAGAAGTACCTGTAGATCACTCCGGCTGCCAAGCGCAATCTGCCCAATGCGCTTCGTAGCGTTTCACAAAGTCTTTCATCTCCCGGATGTTGACGGCGGGTTCGCGGCAGGCCCGGGCGCAGGTAGAAACGACGTCCCGGTAGAACTCCGGGGCGACAGTCCTGATGCCGTCATAATTCATAAGCAAATCCGGAAGACGCTCCGTGATATTGGCTCCGCGAGGAGCCATCACAATGCTCGGGGGCTGGCCATACGTGTTGATCAACACGTATGGCCAGCTTGGGTCTGCGGCTCCCTGGCGAGGGACAATCTCACAGGGGCGTGCATCTCCGCCTTTGGAAATGGCTTCGTAGACATCCTTGATGGCCTGGGGTTTGTGGGCCACCAAGACATAAGGCCCGGCCCCTACATAACTGCCCATGCGTTCGTCGTATTCGATGCCGAGCAAGTCTTCCACGTCAAAGCGTGCATGTCGGCCCAGGGGAGCCTTTCCCGAGGTGAACCATTGAAGTTCCCGCAGGGTGATCCCTGCACACTTGGCAACGTCTGCAGGTGAATTGGGCCAGCACGCCACGAGGTTCTTGGCGATCTCGGCTGCGTTGTCATAGCCACTGCCGACCCAGAAATCATCATCCTCAACGATGTCCTCTGGTGCCTTCTCACCCGTCACCAGCCAAGTCCTGCCATCGAACCCGTCGAGATTGAAATATCGGGGCTGATCGGGCGGTAGAGAGGTCTCCCAGGACGACATCCATGGCCCGGGTTCCCAGTCGAGCCCAACAGTAATTGTTGGTACCGGTACTTGCGCCGGTAAGGCCAGCCATTGCTGGATTCTGTCCTCGACCTCGCGGCTGTTCACGCCTCTGTGACCACCTCTGATACGAAAATCGTGGTCATTTTGAGCGTCCCGGCAAAGGGCCTGGATGGACCCGGTAAGAGACCGGTCTTTTCCGTCGTGCTTCCTCAGCAGCCACCGGCTGGAGTCCTGGGCTGAGCGGAGGGAAGCCGGAAGGGATTTCTCCTTGGCATCGGCGACCTCGACCTGGACTCCGATTTTTGCCATATCCCGTGCCAGTTCAGAGCTGGCTGTCGCGAGGTGGCGGTTGATCCGCAGAATGTCCGGTCGGCCACGCAAGCCCTTGGCGTTACACCACGCATCCAGAAGAACATTCCGGAAGGCCTTGGGGTGATCGACCGGGGTAAAGGTCATCCACCGAATGGGCAACCCGGCAACGGTCAATCCATAGAGAATGAGGGGGCTGAGCCCGTGCCGCTCTGCGTCCTTGACCTTGATCGGGTCCTGCACTGATACAACGCCATGCTCCGGGTGGTGGAAAAGGAACTTGGCAATCGCAACGTAAAAATGATGCTCTCTTGGTGATGGCTGTGTCTGTTGATTCATGGCGCCTCCTGGGGAAATGCGAGCTTTCCCCGAGAACTATCTGATGCTCATCGTCCAGCCCATAGCCGTGAGCGTACGCTCAGGATTCGCTCACAACCACGCCCTCCATCCGCCCCTTGTCGAGAATATCCAGCAGCACCACACTCTGTTTCTCTGTCGGAAGCTTTGAGGGAATCTGCATGGCCACCTTGAGCACGCCGTCTTCCTTTGGCGTGAGCAGATCCCTTTCGAGCAGCGACTGGTGGATGCGAGCCCATTCAGCAGCGGGAACAGCAAGCACTTTTCGCTGTGCCTCGATGCCGTTGTCGATCCTCTGTGTCTGCTTCGCGGACCGCGCGGTCGCAGTCTGATCATCGAGCGAAACAAGTCGATCGTAGAACTCGGGCGGGAGGAGGTTGGCAATAGCGTCGCTACGAGCCTGTATCCTCGTCCAGCACGCCTCCTTTTTGCACCACTCGGAAATGTTCGAAATGCCTTGTGGTGGTCGGATGATGTCGTCGTTCACGACCCCCGACACGACAGCGATGGCACTTTCGAGCACTGGGTCGACCTTCTGTGCATTCCAGATGCCCAGAAAGTCGATGCTCTCCTTCCTGCGCTTCGTGATGTCACCGAGTACCGCCAGCGTGTAGGCCACGATGTTTGCTCGGTACCCGCCGTTGTACCAGGGCTGTGCAGAAACGATGCGCTCCGTGGCGCGGAAGATCAGCCCGCGCGCGACAGCCCTCTTGAAATAGAACTCATTGAACGCGTCGGATGATTTCTCCCACTCGCTGCCGATTCGGGCGGCGTAGCGCGCAAAGTTCTTCTGGGAGCCAAGATTCACCCACCTGGGGTGGTCATCCCAGACATTCTCGAACTTCGCAAGATCCGTCTTCGTGAACATCTGTGGCTTGGGATGCTCCGCCTTGAAGCGACGCTGTTCCGCAGGTGTGAGCTTCGACTGTGCATCGGCATACTGGCCGCGTGCGCGCTCATAGAACCACCGCGTCTCGCGCGGGGCGCCCTTCTGCGCCGGCGCCCAGATCCGCCGGGAAAACCCTTCCATCCGCACATGGAACGGGTGGTTCGAGAAGAAGTCTGCGGCATTCACCCGATTCTGGGTGTTCGCGTACTCCGATATCCTTGGAACGACCGTTTCGCTCTGTTGGCTGTCGATGACGGACAGCTTCAACTGGACGAATATCTGGGAAAGATCTGCCTTGTCCCGCTTCCGTGTATGGAACAGCGATGCTGTGGTCTGGCCCCCATTGACGATCTGAAGGTCGACAACCCTTGTGATCGCCAGACCGAAATCCGTCGTCGCGGTCTCGACACTCTGCGCAGTAGCCGTGATCCCGTTGTTGTAGGCAAAGAACATTCCCGGCTCGTTCAGGATCGTTGCCCTTATTCCCTGGTTCACATTGCCGCGGGCCTGCAGGAATGTTCGGACGTTCTGCTCAAGCAAACGCGCTCCGAATCTCTCGTACAGGGTCGCCAGCATCTCGGCAGGCATGACCATGAGATAGGATTGATAGGCATCGGTCCCCAGGTGTGCGGGAAGGCAGGCGATACCCTTGCCGAACATCTGCTCGAAGTCGAGGTCGAGTGGCTCCTTGTGGCTGCGGGAGCTTCGCTGACGATGAAGTCGTGAGATGTCCCAGATGTGGTGAGCAGCCGGAACACCTGCCACTTCCGTATCGGGAAGGGCCTGAATCTTCTCGCTGAGCGTGCGCTCGGAGAAGAGAACCAGGTTGACCTGCCGAATGGCGTCCTTGCGATCCGCAATCTGCCTGGCAAGGCCGTACTCCGGCGATGTGACCTCCAGTTCGCCGGCTAGGCCCTTGTTGGCACTGGCCTCGAAGAACTTGGCAACACGCTTGAATGCCGCGGCCACTTCCGTTCTGGTGAGCGATGCCAGCTCGTTTCGGGAGTCGAAGTCCGCGATGAAGAGGTCCAGAACTCCTTCGTCATTGAACCAGTAGCCGTCCACGCGCATGCCACGCTGCGCCCGGAAATGGCAGAGTTCGAAACCTTCCGTGAAGCCTGTCTCGACTAGGTCGTTCGCGATGGCCTCCATGAATTCGGAGAGCTGGAAGCTGCCATTGGCTTCGGCGCCCGCCAACAGTTCCTGTCGGAAGTCGTGGAAGAACTCTTCGTCGGTCTGCTCCATCAATCCTCCCCGAAGATGGCTGCTTCGTCACACTCGTAGGGAGCAATCGTTTCCAGCCTGATGTCGTAGGCCACGTTAGCAATCCCTGTCGGCAGTTGCGACCGCATGAGACGCGGAAAACCGTCACCGACACGATAGCTGCGCACGTTGCTGACGACAAAGCGAGGCTCATCGTAGTCAGGGAGCGGGGCATAGCCGTGCGCAACCAGCTTCCTGTCAAAGGCCTCGACGGCGTCCGCCTCGCCGAGACGCGCCTGGACTGCAGCGACGATCTCGTTGAGCGATCGGGCTCCTGCCGCGTCGGCCAAGCTGCTCAGCCGGTACACGCGCAGGAACAGCGCATCGTTCAGGGATTCAAGCTGGTCTTCTGACGAAATGCGGATGCTGCTCCGCTCTGCCCCCGAGAGCGATTTGACCTCGACGGCTGTGTTGCCGAATATGAAATCCTGATGTGATCGTTCCGGACCGAGCCAGGCTTCGACGGCGGCACTGCTCGACATCTGCCGATCGATCAGTTCCGTCAGGAAGACGATTTCGGCGAAGAGACCGCGCACTTCCTCGATGGACAGGTGCTGACTCCGGCCTGACAGGAAGGTCTTCCAACGGCGGATGTGTGCCAGAGAGACCGCGAGAGAACTCGCCGAGTCGGTGGCGTGCTCCAGCGAGGATGCAAGGGTGCGGCACAGTCCTTCGAAGAGATCGCGGTCGACCTGCCTTTCAAGGGCGAGGACCAAGTGCTGCTGCCCCTGATCTCCGGCACGAAGATCGACATCGATGCCGTTCACCGTGACCGCGTTCTTCCGGTACTGGGCTGCGTGGTCGCCCTGAAGCTCCACGATGAACAGGCAGGCGCCTCCGGCATCGCGTCCCCAGAAACAGGGCGCGGCCGTTCCCACCGCAACCTGGCGGACATTGAAGTCCGCTCCCGGAACGGCGATGTCATCCCACGGAGAGGACTCAGGCATCGTAGTCATCCTCCTCGTCAGGATCGTCGGCGTAACCCTGCATCTGCTGGAGCCAGACCTTGTTCACGACGACATTGATGGTCGTCGAATAGTCCCCGTAGGGAAAACTGACGCCGAAGGCTGCGATCGGTCCCGTCACGGCCTCGCCCTTGGGCTCCAGGCTGTGAATCATGAGGAGCGGCTTGTTCCGGACCATGCGGTAATGCGTGTCGGATACCGCTCCTGAGCCATCTTCGCCGCCAGCAAGCGTCCTGGCCTCATTGCGTTGTGCGTCGCTGAGTCCAAGCTTCTCGTCGCCACGCGAGGCAACCCTGTCCTTGTTCAGGCGCCACGAAGTGCCGTTCGGCTGATCCTTCCCGACGACGCGCACCTGATTCCTCAGGGTGAACGGGTTTTCACCGCCTGAGCCACCTGAAGGGGAAATCAGCAGAACATCGGCCAGCGGGCGCTTCGTCGCAATCCGTTCGAGATAGCTCGCCACGTCCGACTTCTGTCCGGCAAAGGTCGAATGGCATTCGAACCGGGTGAGGAAGTCGTCGATCACCTCGACGGGCACGTCCCTGAAGATGACGCCCTTTTCGGTGGACTCCTCCGGTCGTCCGCCGAATCCACTCCGCCAGTGATCGGCGATCAGCGCAAGGTTCCTGGCATTCACGTCGGGGTCGATGGAGACAATGTAGCTCTCCCGCAGTCGCCCACTGAAACTCTGCTCGACCGTGACCTCCTGGCCCGATCGCATCTTGTTCGCCGCCGTGATCAGCAGGCTGTCCGGATGCGAGCGGACGTACAGGCCAAAATCCTTCGGGCTGAGGCGATCGCGCCGCATGCGCTTGACCTGCTGTACAAGCTCTTCGGCGGCATCGGCGATGTGGGAGTACCAGTTGATCGAGTCGCGCGAGAGATGGACGCGGCAGAGGTCCTCGAAGCCCGGCCGGTAGCCGAACCAACGGCCCATCTGCATGAGGGTGTCGTACATCTTCGTGTTGCGGTACATGTAGCTGACGGTCAACCCCTCGATGGTCAGGCCTCGGGAGAGGCTCAGACCACCGACCGCGACCGCGGTCAACCCGACTCCTTCCTTCGCGTAGCGGGCGTAGTCGAGCACTTCGTCACTCTTGCTGTTGATGACATAGAGGTGGAGATGCTCGAAGACGCCGCTGAGGGCAGTCTTCACTTCCGCCCAGGTAAACCCAGCATCGGCATACTCGGCATCGAAGGCATGCTTCAGGCCCTGCATGTACGCGTTTCTTGAGGAAACCTCTTCCGGCATCGCGTAGTTGGCGAGAACCGCTTCCCTGATCTTCTTCTCCCTGAGACTCAGGAAGTCACGCACGGCCTTCTGAACGGGCACGAAGCGCGACACATTGACCATCATTGAGCAATGCTTGCCGGTCTGCCCACGCAGGTTCCGGATGGCGCGGGCGACGATGAATTCGTCGAGTGCGCGATAGAGGCTGGGGGGCAACTCGTGGACGGGATCGTCACGCTTGTGGGCGTACGGGATGAGATCCTCGCAATCGTCGATCGGCCTCACGATCGATTGACTGGTCGCCTCGTCGAGGAACACCTTCTCGGCACCGAAGTACGTCGTTGGCGCGTCCAGGCAATAGATGAAGTCGCGCGGGAACAGCTCCTCACGCACATCATCGCCATAGGCGTCGGGGTTGATGAAGATGTTGGCGAACGGTGTCGCCGTGTAGCCGACATAGCACGATTTCGCGAACAGCCCGAGGATGCGCCGGATCATCGCATTCGTTCGGGTCGGATCCAGATCCTCCTTGTTCGTGTTGATCGACGCGTTGTCGGCCTCGTCGTCAATCAGCAGCATCGGCACGTCGGAAATCCGGCCATCGCCCTCGGCGTTCAGCTCCTTCAGCCACTTGTGAAGAGCCGTGAGCGTCGTGACGTTCTTCTTGATGACCAGAATGATCGGCTTGCTGAAGTCGTTGATCTTCCAGCCGCTCTTTTCCGCCGTGTTCTTGTTGAAGTCCTCGTTGATGTTGGTGAGGGTGGCCGGATGCGGATAGCCCGGCGCGAGGCCGACACCGATGTTGCGACGATCCTCGGGATCGCTGGATCGGCCGATGAAAGCCTCATCGATGCGCTGCTGCGTCTGCTTGCGCAGATTGTTGTGAATGCCGGCGACGACGATGATGAACTTGTAGCCAGCGTCGGCGGCGCGTGCTATCAGGCCGGTGTAGTTGGCCGTCTTGCCCGACTGCACATGACCGATGACAAGTCCGCGACGGTTCCAGGTTGTGCCCTCGCTCAACGGGTCCTGCAGGTGGCCGAGAATGCGGGTCGTCACATCGCTCAGCGACTGGACCATCTGCGGTGGCCAACCTTCCTTCAGAAGAAAGTTTCCATAGGATTCCGCATAGGTCCAGGCGACATCCTCACGCTTGTGGACCCACTGATCATCATGCTTCGCAGTGACATCCACCAGCGAAACACCGGCGCCCATGCGCGTGTCGACCGAGATCATCGCCTCGGTGACGATATTGCGGAGATCACCCGTATAGCCGAAGATCGCGGCGATCTGTCTCGCCTTCTCCTCCACCTGCTCGCGCGTCGGCGTCTCGGCCATGTTGGCAAGACCCGAGATGAGCGCATTGGCGATGTTCCGTTCTTCCGTGATGACTGTGAGGCTCATGCAAAGGTCTCGCTGATGAATTTTTCGGCCAGTTCGATCTGGCCATCGAAAAGGTGCGTCGAGCGCACGATCTGGAGAAAGGCATTCGGGTCGCCCGGCCCGTCGCCGTAGAGCACCTTCCTGAGACTCTTCAGGCGCTCCAGAGTCTGACTTTCATCCACCCCCCTCTGGTTGATCTCGCGCGGATGGGTCGAGTAATCGGAATAGATCATCTCCACCGGCAGGGAGGCGGCAATCGAATCCAGCAGGACACGAAGCAGATCCGCATTCTCGGGCGAAAGTCTTGTGCCCAGGGATGCGATGAGCGGGTGCTGCTCGTTGATTGCGAAACGGATGCCGCCGTGATCGGCGTAGCGCTCCCAGAACGGGGCCTGGCTTTCCTGAAAAAGCCTCTGCCCGCGTCCCCGATGCACCGTCACGCTGCGGGCAGTGATCCTGTTGATGATCTGACGCAGGCGCTCCCGCACCGCATGCGGCGGGCGGGCACGCGATTTCTTGATGTCGATGGTCCAGGCTTCGTCCAGACTGTTGGGAAAGTCGATCTGTACCCGCGCCAACTTGGTGGCCTCACCCTTCGGCACGAGTCTGAACCAGTCGCCCCAGGCCATCAGGCGGCCGTTTCGATAGACGTAGCCCCCCTGATTGGAGATGAAGTCACTGCGATCCTGGTAGTAGTCGTACTCGGACGCGGACAGACGACTGTGGTGTGGAAGCACGTAAGGCTGCAGGCGCACCTCGGCCTCGCCGATGCGGACGATCTCCTCCGGAAGCACCTGGGTGGCAGGATTCTTCCTGCAGAAGGGGTCGAATGCCGGAATCGGACGACCATTGACGGTGAGAGAAATCCTGGCATGTCCCTTGATCTCACCCGAGAGAAACCGGTGGAAGACAAGTGACAGATGTCTGCCCACCGCCTCAAGCTTCTCATTGACGATCTCGTCTCGACGATCCCCGGCCTCGTCCTCCATCAATCGGTCGAGCTCTCGCCAGATAACGGCCGTGCCCCGGGCGCCGAGCCGTTCGACATAAGGCAACCCATGGATGTCCGCATCGTCCAGGATGGAAAGAATCCAGTCGTCGGCAGCATCGATGCGATCCAGATTCCATTCGGCTCCGCAGACAGTTCCATCGCGCGTGCTCACAACGGTCAGCGAGCGACATTGGGAAAACGAGGCTGTCTTCAGGCCAAGGCCGAAGCGCCCAAGATCCTGCGGCGACCGATGCTGCCTGGGGTTGCCGGTCCCATGACGCATCGCATCGAGCAGCTCGTCTTCCGTCATCCCCCTGCCGTTGTCGAGGATGACCATCACAGGATGCTCACCGGACACATCGCAAATGATGTCGATGGTGTCCGCGCCAGCGGAAATGCTGTTGTCGATCAGATCGGCAATCGCAGTTTCGAGCGAGTACCCAAGGTCCCGCATCGATTCGGAAAGGCAGGCCGCGCTCGGCGGATGACTGCGATCACGAGCCATCGGCTTCCTCTTGCGTCTTCTCGTGAGTCACGTGCATGGTAAGCTCCGAATTGCTGCTTCGGGTGTTGTCTTCATCCGTTCGCATTGCCAAGCGGAAGCGCGGAGCTGCCATTTCTGCAGACATTCAGGCGGAAGATGCTCGAGACCATGCGCGTTCCTACCACTCCGCAGCGCAGCCGCATGATGTCGAGCATTCGCGGAAAGAACACCCGGCCGGAACGGATACTTCGCTCCCTCCTTTTCGCCAGGGGTTTTCGATATCGACTTCATGTGCGGGGGCTGCCCGGCTCCCCCGACCTTGTGTTCCCGAAGCGCAGAGCAGTGGTGTTCGTCCATGGCTGCTTCTGGCACCGACATGAAGGCTGCCGCTACACAACCACTCCCAGGACCAATGAAGATTTCTGGCGGCAGAAATTCCAGGGAAATGTCGCTCGCGACAGGCGCCATGCGGAGATGCTCCATGCTCTCGGCTGGCGCGTGGCGGTCGTCTGGGAGTGCGCCTTGAAGCACTCGGTCGAGGAGACTGCGCAAGCGGTTGAGGAGTGGCTGCATGGCGATGAGGATGTCCTGGTGATTGGTCAGATCATTGACTAGCCCGCATCGGCAAGCACTGGAAGCTGTTCCGGCAGGTTTCGCCACACGCTTCCCGCCGGTCTGTTCTGTATGGCATCACCAGCCCGCCGCCGCTTCCTCCTGCTCATCTCGTTCAGAAGGCTGCGAACGATCCTGGACAGCTTGTAGGCAAGCAACGGAGGCACCGCATTGCCGACCTGGGTGTATTGCTCCGTGCGATTGCCCGCGAAGAAATAGTTGTCGGGAAACGTCTGCAGGCGTGCCGCCTCCCTGACGGTGAGACTCCTGCACTGGGAAGGGTCGTAGTGAATGTAGTAGTGGCCGTCCTTGGCAATATGCGCCACGACCGTGGTCGCTGGCTCGTTTCTGCACTGTACGCGGAACCGGTCCTTGAACGGAATGGCGTCGGCCTCGTTCCGGAATCGCACATTGAGGTGATCGGGCAACAGCCTGGGAGGGAACACATCCAGCCGTGGGCAATATCCCCATGAATGAGCGAAGCTGGCCGAGAAAAGATAGCGGGCAAGATCGGATGCCATGTGCGCACGTGCTTCATGCTGACAGACGCCACCCAGGCTTCGGTCGTGCAGCCATTGCTGAAGCTCGGTCGGCTTCTTCGGCCTTCTGTAGCCTCGTGAAATGAAGGCCCCACCGGTCGTGGTGCTGGTTGCCGCAGCGGCAAAGGCACGCATGGTCTCGATCATGGTGGACGCGCATTCGGTCCGCCACCCCCTGAGGTAAGCGGGTGAAGCCTGAACAGCCTTGCGCCATGCCTCCACTGAATCGCCACGCGACAGCTTGCTGCGGATTCGGGGAAGATCGTCAATGGCCTGCTTGACCGTGACAGGCCTTGCTACCGGTGCCAGCAACTGGTGTTGAGGCATGTCCAGCCCCTTTTTCACTCCGAGCAGAATCACGCGATGCCGGCTTTGCGGGATCCCATGGCGCTCCGAATGGATCAGGTAGTCGGTGGGTTCCAGCGAACTGCCGTCGCCCTTCTTGGTGAAGGAGCGGATCTCATATTCGAGCCCCTCGGTCGGCATCGAGAGATCCGCAATGATCTTCTCGAACATCGGGTCGCCGGAGTGCTTCGAGGAAAGCAGACCCTTGACATTCTCCATCACGAAGATGGTGGGCTTGTGCACCTGGATGATTCTCAGGTACTCCCTGTAGAGGAAGTGCTTTTCATCCTTGTGAAAGTCCTTGTCGTTGGCGCGTCTGGAGCGCCCCGCCAGCGAATACGCCTGGCAGGGCGGGCCGCCAATCAGCACCCAGGTTTCCTGCCCCTTCAGTGCAGCGCGAATTTCCCGATCGATACTGACTTCGTCGGACTTGCCAAGCTCCAGGCACCTCGCCTCGGTGGCAGCATGCTCGAAGGCGCTGGCCACGGCAGGGATCCTGCGGAAAGCGGCCTCGTCGATCTCGCCTCGTATGTAGCTGTAATAGTGCTTGACGTCCTTGGTGCCACGCAAACGCCTGAACACTGCCCTGAGCGTGAGCGTGCGATGTGCGACAGCATCCTTTTCAATGGAAAGGGCGATCTCGAAGAATGGCTGCCGCTTGTGGCCCTGCAGGGACGCAAACCCTTCCCCGAGCCCTCCTGGGCCAGCAAAAAGATCAATTATGGGAACTGGCACGCCAGCAATCCTCCCCTTCGTTCTTTCCCGAATGTGATTCGGTTGCTGATGTGGTGCGCGCTCACTCTGCCTCCGGCTTCTTCTTGCTGATGCTTTCGGCGATCCAGCGATCCAGCTCCGAGCGGCGAAAGCGCCAGGTACCTCCAAGCTTGAACGCCGGGATATCTCCTTTCTGGGCAAGGCGATAGACCGTCCGTTTCCCGGCTTTGAGGTAGGCCGCGACCTCCTCCAGCGTGAGGATCTCGCTCTCGACTTCAGTCATCCGGAAACCATCCGATCTGGTCTTTCGTAGATTTCGATTGCCAAGTTTAGCCAATTCTACCAAGCCGCGATAGGCGCCGGCCAACTCCGCAATGCGGACAGCATTGCACGGTTGATCACCAGCACGACCAACAAATCCGGTCATGCCGTAGTTCCCATTCCCTGCGGCGCAGAGCGAGTGCGCGCCACAGCATCTGGCCATCCGCATCAACGGGGAATGGCACGATGGGACATACCAACCGCCGCGTATCGGCATGGCCTTCGCTGGCCGTGCTGTTGGCCGCGTTGCTCTCGGCCATGCAACCCGCCATTGCCGACGACACCCCGGAGCGTGAGCAGCTCGCCGTGCTCGCCCGCCAGCTCGACCTGATCGACCGCCTCGCCGAGCACGCCGCCAAGTCCGCTCCGCAGGAACGCGCGCGCTACCACTTCGACTACGCCCGACTGCGTGGCGACCTGAAGCGCGTTCGCGCCGGCCTGCAGGACTACCTCGTGCCCCAGCGCGCCCAGCCGCGCGATCCCGTCCCGCTGGCCGGCGATTACGTCCGCCGCGACCGCGCCGATGAGGAGCCGTCGCCATGACGCCCTCTGCCGATCAGGTCGCCGCCTTCCAGGCCAACGGTGGCTTTGCGCCTTCGGCCGCCTCTGGCGTGGTGCTCGCTTTCGTGTTCGCCGTGTTGCTGCTGTGGGGCGTGTGGGCGATGCGTACCGCCTACGTCGGCTGGGCGGAACAGCGCCTGACCCACCGTCAGTTCCTCGGCGTCATCGTGCGTTTTCTCGCGATGTACCTGGTGCTGAGCTTCTTCCTCCTGTCCTGACCACCAAAAAAGGGGTATATCGCCATGAACGCTTCAATTACGCACCGCGCTGATGGGCGCACCACGGCGCACCGGACCCTGCGCATCGCCGCCGGGCTAGTCCCTCTGGGCATCGCGGCCACGCCGCCGGCCGCCTGGGCAGCCCTGCCCACCATGGAGGACCCTTCACGCGGTGCCGGCAGCGGCATCATGCAGACGATCCAGAACTACGGCTACGACATCGTGCTGCTGGTCGCGCTGCTCGTGGTTGCCTCGATGTTCGTCGGTGTCTCCTATCACGCCTACACACGCTACTCGGAGATCCACACCGGCCGCGCCACCTGGGGTCAGTTTGGTCTGTCGGTCGCAGTGGGCGCGCTCCTGCTGGTGGTGGGCATCTGGCTGCTCACCAAGGCCACCGGCGTGTTGTAAGGGCGGCAAGCGATGGCCCTCCCTCCGGAGACGCCGCGAGACACGCTGGTGACCTTCCTGCCGCACCGGCTGAATCGCCAGCCCGTGGTCGTGCGCGGCCTGACTGCCGACGAGTTGTGGATTTGCGCTGGCCTGTCCGGTGCAGCCGGGTTTGTGCTCGGTCTGCCGCTGGCCTGGCTCACGCTCAGCGTCGCCATGGTGCCCACGGTGATCGTCGCCGGCATTGCGCTGGGCGTGTTTGTCGGCGGCGGCTTCCTGAGCGCGCAAAAGCGCGGCCGGCCCGACACCTGGCTGTACCGCCAGCTCGAGTGGCGGCTGGCCCTGCGGTACCCGGCGCTGGCGGCGCACCTGGGCGGGCAGGGCCTCATCACCCGCTCGGGCTACTGGACGACCGGGCGCAGTGCCGATCGAGGGGCACCATGAGCCGCTTCAGGAACGAGGTGGCGCACCTGCAGGCCCACGTGAAGACGCTGCGCCTGGGGGCCGGCGCGTTGTTCGTGGTGGCGCTGTTGCTCGGCTTCGGTTGGTGGAGCGCGCCGAAGGATCTCACCATCCATGTGCCGCCGGATCTGCGCTCGGGCAGCACGCGCAAGTGGTGGGACGTGCCGCCCGAGAGTGTGTATGCCTTCACGTTCTACATCTGGCAGCAGGTGCAGCGCTGGCCCACGAACGGCGAGGAGGACTATGCACGCAACCTGCGCGCGCTGTCGTCCTACCTGACGCCAGGCTGCCGGACCTTTCTGCAACAGGACTATGAGTACCGGCGCACCAGCGGTGAGCTGCGTCAGCGCGTGCGCGGCATCTACGAGATTCCCGGGCGCGGCTACGGCGAAGACCCGGCCGTGCGCGTCAAGGTGGTTTCCTCCCGGGACTGGATTGTCACGCTCGACGTGAGCGCGGACGAATACTACGGCTCCGAGCAGGTCAAGCGCGCTCTGGTGCGCTACCCCATCAAGGTCGTCCGGCTGGACATCGACCCCGAGCGCAACCCCTTCGGCCTGGCGCTGGACTGCTACGCCAGCGCACCCCAGCGCATCGAACCGCCGCCGACGCCGACCCAGGCCGGCGCGCCCGCCAACGCCTCCGGCCACCTGCAGGGAGACTCCCCATGAAGCCCATTGCCTTGTCGGCCCTGGCCGGCGTCCTGCTGATCCTCGGTTTCGTGCCGGCCAGCCAGGCCGTGGAAATCCTGCGCTGGGAGCGTCTGCCCCTGCCGGTGCCGCTGGTGGTCGGTCAGGAGCGCGTGGTCTTCATCGACCGCAATGTGCGCGTCGGCGTGCCGGCAAGCGTCGGCGACCATCTACGTGTGCAGAGTGCGGGCGGCGCGATCTACCTGCGGGCGAGCGAGCCGATTCCGCCCACGCGGCTGCAACTGCAGGACGTGGAATCCGGCGCGCTGATCCTGCTCGACATCGCCGCCGAGCCGGCGAAGGACGGCCAGGCGCCGCTGGAGCCGGTGCGCATCGTGGAAGCGGAAGCCCCCGCGAAGCGCTACGGCGGCGGTGCAGCAAGCGGCGCGGACGAGCAGGCCGATGCGCCCGCGGACAAACCCCTTCTCCGGCGCGAAACGCCGGTACCGGTCGTGCTGACGCGCCATGCCGCGCAGAGCCTGTACGCGCCGCTGCGCACCGTCGAGCCGGTCGCCGGCATCGGGCGCGTGAACCTGCGCCGCGGCCTCGCGCTGGACACCTTGCTGCCGACGCTGCCGGTGCACGCGCGGGCACTGGTCGCGTGGCGCCTGGAAGACCAGTGGGTGACGGCCGTGCGACTCACCAACACCTCGGCGCGCTGGCTCGACCTCGACCCGCGCGCCCTGCAGGGGAACTTCGTGGCGGCGACCTTCCAGCATCCGAACCTGGGGCCGGCCGGTACCCCGTCCGACACCACGGTGCTCTATCTGGTCACGCGCGGCCACGGCCTGGCCGAGTCGCTGCTGCCGGCGCTGAGCCCGATCGACGCCAGCGTGAACCTGCCGCCGGCCGCCGCGGCCGGCTCGACCGGAGGAGCGCGCGATGAAGAGTAATCCGCTGCTCAAGTGGCTGCTGATCCCGATGGCGCTGCTGCTGGTGTTCGTCGGCATCAAGCTGTTCTCCGGCGCCCCCGGCGGCCAGCCCGCCCCCAAGGGCGCGGCCGGTACGCTCACGCCCGAGGAGATGAAAGCCCTGGGCATCGCTGGCGACACGCCGCGCGATACCGTCGCCACGCTGGTGGCCCAGGTGAAGCAGTTGCGCACCGAGCTGCAGAGCGCACTCGGCGACAACAAGCAGCACAAGGCCGAGAACGAGCGCCTGCGTGCGCGGGAAAGCGCGATCGACCAACGCATCCAGAGCGCGCTGGAAGGCGAACGCAACCGCCTGGAGCAGGAACGCAATCAGGTGGCCAGCGACAGGCAGCAGACCCAGGGGCTGCTGCAGGATCTGCAGCGGCAACTGGACGGCCTTTCCGGCAAGGGCGGCCCGTCCGACCTGCCCGTCGGGCTGGGGCTGGAAGAAGGTGACGGCAAGCGCTTCAACCGCGGCACCAGTGGCACGCAGTGGGTCGAGCCCGACGATGCCAAGGTCGACGCCAAGAACGGCAGCAAGGAGCCGAGCTTTCCCCTGAGCTTCGGGCCGGCCCAGAAAAGCCTGTCGGCCGCAGTGGAATCCGTCGCCGACGTCGGCAGCCGCGCGGTGGGCGCATCCACGAAGGCGGTCTACACCGTGCCGTCGAACTCGACGCTCATGGGGTCGATTGCCATGACGGCGCTGATCGGGCGCGTGCCGATCGACGGAACCGTCAACGACCCGTACCCGTTCAAGGTGTTGATCGGCCTGGACAACCTCACGGCCAACGGCATCGACATCCCCGACGTGGCCGGCGCCGTGGTCAGCGGCACGGCCTCGGGCGACTGGACGCTCTCGTGCGTGCGCGGGCAAATCCGCTCGGTCACGTTCGTGTTCCAGGACGGCACCATCCGCACGGTGCCGGAGGACAGCAGCAAGGGCGGCAGCAACAGCGGCAACTCGGGGCACAACGGCGCCAGCATCCAGGGCGGCCTGGGCTGGATCAGCGACCCCTACGGCATTCCCTGCGTCAGCGGCGAGCGGCGCAGCAACGCCCAGCAGTACCTGGGCAGCCAGGCGCTCATCACCGCAGCCGGCGCTGGCGCGGCCTCGCTCATCAAGTCCGACAACGGCAGCGTGGCCGTGGTCGCCAACAGCAACGGCTCGCTGGGCACCGTCGGCATCAGCGGCAATGAAGCGATGGGCCGCATCCTCGCGGGCGGCGTGCGCGACATGGCCGATTGGGTCAACAAGCTCTACGGCCAGGCCTTCGCGGCGGTCTACGTGCAGCCGGGCGCCAAAGTGGCCGTGCATCTGGAGCAGCCGCTCGACATCGACTACGACGCCAAAGGGCGTCGGGTCCACCACCGCACCGGAGAAGCCCATGCCTCGGATCTGGATTGACGCGGCCGCCGTCCTGCTGGCGGCCACCCTGCTCGGCGGCTGCGCCACCAGCAAGGAGAAGCTGCTGCCACACGGCGACAGCACCATGCTCGACATCTGGCATCAGGAAACCGGCGGCAGCGCGGGCGGCGGCCAGGCCGCGCGGCAACTGCTCGATGCGCGCCAGGGCCTGCGCCGGCCGCTGGCCGATGCCGATGTACAGGCGGCGCCCGGCGTGCAGGCGCGCTACACCCGCACCGCGCAGAACGAGATCTACCGCCAGTTCCACCGCCTGCCGAACCCCGACCTGGTGATGTACGTGTTCCCGCACCTGGCGGGCACCGACCCTGTGCCGGTGCCCGGCTACAGCACGGTGTTCCCGCTCTACCAGCGCGTGCAGTACGCGATGCCGGGCGAGCGCGTGGAGGACTACTGATGGCCTGGTCGCTGCCGTGGTCACGCAAGCCCGACGCATCGCCTGTTGACGCCGCGGATGCGGCCGATGATGCCTGGGCACGGCACGTAACGGCGCTGGCGGCACAGGGTGTCGCCGAGCCGGGCAGCGCGCTCGGCCGGGGCCGGCGCAGGCCGGCCACCCAGGCCGACCACGATGCGCTCTATGGCGTCGCGCCGTCGTTCGCGGACTTGCTGCCCTGGGTCGAGTACCTGCCCGGCAGCAAGTGCATGTTGCTGGAAGACGGCCAGTCGGTGGCGGCCTTCTTCGAACTGGCGCCGGTCGGCACCGAGGGCCGCGAGATGGCCTGGCTATGGCAGGCGCGCGATGCGCTGGAGAACGCCCTGCAGGACTCCTTCGACGAGTTGGACGACAACCCCTGGGTGGTGCAGCTCTACGCCCAGGACGAGGCCGACTGGGACAACTATCGGCGCTCCCTGGCGAACTATCTGCAGCCGCGTGCGCAGGGCAGTGCGTTCAGCGACTTCTACCTGCGCTTCTTCGCCCATCACCTGCGGGCCATCGCCAAGCCGGGTGGCCTGTTCGAGGACACCACGGTGACGCGCCTGCCGTGGCGCGGCCAGGTCCGGCGCGTGCGCATGGTGGTCTACCGCCGCACGTCCGCGGCCTCAACCCCGCGGCGCAGCCAGTCGCCCGAGCAGGCGCTGACCACGATCTGCGACCGCCTCGCCGGCGGGCTGGCGAATGCCGGCGTGAAAGCGCGACGGCTCGGCGCGGCGGACATCCACGCCTGGCTGCTGCGGTGGTTCAACCCGAATCCGACCTTGCTCGGCGCCACTGCCGAAGACCGGGAACGCTTCTACGCGCTGACCCGCTACCCGGAAGAGCGGGAGGAGGGCGAGATCGAACTCGCCAGCGGCACCGACTTCGCGCAGCGCCTGTTCTTCGGCCAGCCCCGCTCGGACGTGCCAAACGGCCTGTGGTTCTTCGACGGCATGCCGCATCGGGTGATCGTGATGGATCGCCTGCGCACGCCACCCGTGACGGGCCATCTGACGGGCGAGACGCGCAAGGGCGGCGATGCCATGAACGCGCTGTTCGACCAGATGCCCGAGGACACGATGATGTGCCTGACGCTGGTCGCCACGCCCCAGGACGTGCTGGAGGCGCACCTAAACCACCTCGCCAGGAAGGCCGCCGGCGAGACCCTGGCCTCGGAGCAGACCCGGCAGGACGTGCAGCAGGCGCGCGGCCTGATCGGCAGCGCGCACAAGCTCTACCGCGGCGCGCTGGCGTTCTACCTGCGCGGCCGCGACCTGGCCCAGCTCGATGCGCGCGGCCTGCAGCTCGTCAACGTGATGCTCAACGCCGGTCTGCAACCGGTACGCGAAGAGGACGAGGTGGCGCCGCTGAACAGCTATCTGCGCTGGCTGCCGTGTGTGTTCGATCCGGCGGCCGACAAGCGCCAGTGGTACACCCAGCTCATGTTCGCGCAACACGCGGCGAACCTGGCGCCGGTCTGGGGCCGCAGCCAGGGCACGGGGCATCCGGGCATCACGTTCTTCAACCGCGGCGGCGGCGGTCCGATCACCTTCGATCCGTTGAACCGCCTCGACCGGCAGATGAACGCGCACCTGTTCCTGTTCGGCCCCACGGGTTCGGGCAAGAGCGCGACGCTCAACAACATCCTGAACCAGGTCACGGCGATCTATCGGCCGCGCCTGTTCATCGTCGAGGCGGGCAACAGCTTCGGCCTGTTTGGCGACTTCGCGGCACGGCTGGGTCTCACCGTGCATCGGGTGAAACTTGCACCCGGCGCGGGCGTCAGTCTGGCTCCGTTCGCCGACGCCTGGCGCCTGGTCGATACGCCGAGCCAGGTACAGACGCTGGACGCCGATGCGCTCGACGAAGACCAGACCGATGCCGGCATGGCCGTGGAGGGCGACGAGCAGCGCGACGTGCTCGGCGAGCTGGAGATCACTGCACGACTGATGATCACCGGCGGCGAGGACAAGGAAGAAGCGCGCATGACGCGCGCCGACCGCAGCCTGATCCGCCAGTGCATTCTCGATGCGGCACAGCGCTGCGTAGCGGAGAAGCGCACGGTACTGACCCGCGATGTGCGCGACGCGCTGCGCGAGCGCGCCCGCGATGCGACGCTGCCGGAGATGCGGCGCGCACGGCTGCTGGAGATGGCCGACGCCATGGATATGTTCTGCCAGGGCGTGGACGGCGAGATGTTCGACCGGTCCGGCACGCCGTGGCCCGAGGCGGACATCACCATCGTGGATCTCGCCACCTTCGCGCGCGAGGGCTACAACGCCCAACTCTCGATTGCCTACATCTCGCTCATCAACACCGTCAACAACATCGCCGAGCGCGACCAGTTCCTGGGCCGCCCGATCATCAACGTGACGGACGAAGGCCACATCATCACGAAGAACCTGCTGCTTGCGCCCTACGTGGTCAAGATCACCAAGATGTGGCGCAAGCTCGGCGCCTGGTTCTGGCTCGCCACGCAGAACCTGGACGACCTGCCGAAAGCGGCCGAGCCCATGCTCAACATGATCGAGTGGTGGATCTGCCTGTCGATGCCGCCCGATGAAGTCGAGAAGATCGCGCGCTTCCGCGAACTCAACGCTTCGCAGAAGGCGCTGATGCTCTCGGCACGCAAGGAGGCCGGCAAGTTCAGCGAGGGCGTCATCCTGTCCAAGTCGATGGAAGTGCTGTTCCGCGCTGTGCCGCCCAGCCTCTACCTGGCGATGGCGATGACCGAGCCCGAGGAGAAGGCCGAACGCTTCCAGTTGATGCAGCAGCACGGCATCAGCGAGCTGGATGCCGCCTTCCGCGTGGCCGAGAAGATCGACCGCGCGCGGGGCATCGAACCGCTGGCGCTGGACACGTTGGCCTGACGGGAGCGACACGATGCGCCTGCCTTCATTCGCCCGCCGTCATCCTCGGATCGGTCTGCTGATCGTGGTGACGATTGCGGTGGCCTCGTGGATGCTGCTGCGCGCGCCGCAACCGGCAACCGAGTCCATGCCCCTGGCCGCCGCCGGGTCCGAAGCGCCGAAACCGGCCGGCCCGCCCTGGCTGTATGGCCGTGCCGATGCGCGCTTCACGGTGGTCGGGTACGCCGACCTGGAGTGTCCGTACTGCCGGGCCTACTTCCCCGCGCTCAAGCGCTGGATCGACGCCCATCCCGAGGTGAACTGGCAGTGGCATCACTTGCCGCTGTCCATGCACGAGCCGGCCGCGACTGCCGGGGCACGCCTGGCCGAGTGCGCGGGCGAGACGGGCGGACATGCCACGTTCTGGCAGGCCGTGGCGTGGCTCTACTCGAACACCCGTGGCGACGGCCAGGGCCCGCCGGAAGGCCTGCGCTATCCCGACCTCACACCAGCCATGCAGGGTTGTCTCGACAGCGAGCGCCCCGATGCCGTCATCCGTGCCCAGGCGGTGGAAGCAGCACAACAGGGCATCGCGGCCACGCCGGCCCTGCAACTGCGCGACCGCGAGTCCGGCAAGACCCTCCTGCTGCACGGTCCCGTCGAAGGCGATGCCTTGCTGTCGGCCATCGACCTGCTCGCCGCCGGCAGCACGACCGTAGCCGAACCCGCCCATTCCCCAGACATGCCCGCCGGCGTCGCCGGTGACATGCCCAGGTAGCCATCGATCTTCAAGGCTGCGGCGCGGCTCGTCCGCGTTGATCGAAACCCGTTCGCATCGCATCCCTTGACGCGAACAGCCACCGCATCCGCGGTGGTGGATGCCCGCTCGTCACCCGTTCCATCCCCATCGTCCCCAGGAGGGTTTGCCCTCCAGGGGCAGGCGCCCTCCGATCTCATCCATTGGAGGTTCGCCATGTCTCTTGTCATCGCCGACTCCCGCCCGGAGTCGCTCACCCTGATCGCCGCCCAACACGAAGACTGGATCATCCGGCAGGCCATCACCCTGCTGGAGAACCGCGTGTTCAAGGCCGGTCCGGCGCTGGGCAGTCCCGCCGCCGTGCGCGACTACCTGCGCCTGAAACTGGTCGCGGAGCCGAACGAAATCTTCGCCGTCGTGTTTCTCGACAACCAGCACCAGGTGATCGCCTTCGAGCCGCTGTTCCAGGGCACGGTCGACCAGACTTCGGTGTATCCGAGGGTGGTGGTCCAGCGTGCGCTGGCGCTCAACGCTTCGGCGCTGATCCTGGCGCATCAGCACCCCTCGGGGACCACCGAGCCATCGGCCGCCGATCGTGCGATCACCGAGCGGCTGAAGAGCGCCCTGGCCACCGTCGATGTCCGGGTACTGGATCACTTCATCGTCGGCAAGGGCAGCCCGTACTCGTTCGCCGAAGCCGGCTTGCTGTAGCAGCATCCCGGACGCATCTGTTTCATCACCACGGGAGCCATTGGCTCCCGCTTCCCTTTGGTTCTTCCGCAGGCAATCGGGCCTGACCGGTTTCGGTTTCCTTGTCGTTCCCTGATCGGCATTGCGTTCGACTACGAGCCTGCATCGACTCCGCTGAGGCGCGCCGTGCCGGTTCATTCCCCCAACCTTCCTGCTGCCTCGCGGCGTCCCCTGGCGGCCAGACTGACCGCCGGACTGTGCGCCGCGCTGCTCGGCCCCATCGCAACCGCCGCCGATGTGCTCGTCGTCACCGACAGCCATCATTCGGTGCAGGCTCCGGCTGGCGCGCGGGTCATCGAACTGGACCAGGCTGCGCGCATCGAGTTCGAACTCGCGGCGCACCTGCCGACCGACCCGCGACAGGCCGCGGCCCTGGTGCGGCAACGATTGCATGCCGGCGGTGAGGCGCTGCAGCGCCGAATCGGCCACGCCTATCAGGGTGTCGCGGAAGCCTGGGGGCTGGGGGTCGCCAGGATTCCCGCGGTGGTGGTCGATCGGCGCTACGTGGTCTACGGCGAGCCCAACGTCCCCCGTGCCATTGCGCGCATCGACGCATACCGGACCACGCAGCCGTGAGCCTCCCGTTGGCGTCCTCGCGCCTGCATGCCACCGTCGCCTCGCTGCTGCTGAGCGCGGCCACGGCGACGTTCGCCCTGGATACGGCCACCATCGTCGCGTCGGCGCTGTCGCGCGACTGCCTGGAATACCGCGTCGTGGGCGTTTGCTACTGGCTGAACTGCGGGCGATCCGGCTGTTCGGTGCGCACCTCCGTCAAGGTGCGCCACTACGTCCCCGATGCGGTGGTGTCGAGCTACTCGAACACCGGCGAAAACCCGTGGCTGGAAGTCAGGGCGATGAGCATGCCCAACCCGAGCGCCAAGGCGGGCGGTGACGGCACGACCAATCACGACAACGAGAACAACCTCGCCAAGTTCAAGAACGCCGATGTCATCGGTCATCCGGCCGGGATGGTGTTCAGCCAGTTCGCCAGCGCCTCCGGCTACACCTGCGAAGGCGCGGGCATGGCCTTCATGCCGTATCTGCTGAGCACGCTCGACACGATCGCCTGGCGCTACAACATCCCGGAAGCGTTCTACCCCGAAGCGCTCATCCCCGGCCGGCGAGAAATCGGTACGCGCACCGGCCTGAACCTCTGGGGCAACGTGTATCCCCGCGGCGGCTTCCTGCACCAGACCGACGACCACAAGAGCGGCGCCGTGGTCGCGCAGCGCGCGGGCGACATCGTGACGCGCCGCAACCAGATCCACGTGTACCAGCCCCTGCTGGCCAACGCCCGCGACGGGTACTGGCCGGCCGGCGCGTTGATGGAGACCGACGCCTCGACGGGCAAGTGGCAGGAGCTGACGCCCACGCTCTCGAACACTTGCGTGGTCTTCCCGCACAACCGCACCCGCGTGCAAGCCCAGCAAGGCGACTACGCCTGGGCCTTGTGGCGGCCGTACTCCTGCTGCCGGCGCCGTGGCCAGGTCTTCCTCGGCAGCGTCGATTTCATGTGAGGAACCCACGATGAACGCATCCCTCCCTGACTTCCTGCGCTGCGCGATGCCGCTCCTGCGGGCCACGCTGCTCGTGGCAGCCATCACGCTGGGGGCGGGCGTCGCCTGGGCGCAGACCCGCATCGACCCCAACGGCGTGAACGTCAGTGGCAGCGTGATCGGCGATGACGTCCTCTACAGCATCGGCGGCGGCCGTGCCGTGTCGATGGGTGGGGCCGGCAACATGCAGGGCATCGGTGTGGGGGTCGGCTGGAACAGCAACCTGATCTGCGGCGACATGAGCATCACCACGACGCTGCAGAACCAGCTCAACGGAATCACCAACGGCTTCCAGACGATCATGAGCAACGTGATCCAGAACGCCACCAGCGCCGTGGCCTCGCTGCCGGCCCTGATCATCCAGCGCGCCGACCCGGGGCTCTACAACCTGCTGACCAACGGCATCCTCCAGGCGCGCCTGGACTTCGACCGCTCGAAGATGACCTGCCGGGCCATCGCAAACCGGATGGCGGACATGGCCGGCGGCCAAGCCGGCTGGGACCAACTCGCCGAGGGGATGGCGCTGCGGGATGCGGTCAGCAGCACCGATGCCGTCTCCGCCATCGAGCAGGCCGAGTCCAACAAAGGGAACAACGGCGTGCCCTGGGTCGGCGGCGGCAACGCGGGCGGCTCCGGCCAGAGTTCGATCAAGGTGGTCGGCGACGTGACACGCGCGGGCTACAACCTGCTCAACGGGCGCAGCGTCACCGATACCTCGTCGATCGCGCGCAGCGCCTGCGGCAACCGCCTGACCTGCCAGACCTGGTCGTCGCCTGGTGCGGCCGCAGCCTTTGCGAACCGCGTGCTGGGCGAACGCGAGCAACGCACCTGCGAAAACTGCACGAAGACCCAGACCACGCCTGGCGTCGGGCTCACGCCAGTGATCCAGGAAGAGTACGAGACCAAGCTGCAGGTGCTGCAGGAGCTGGTGACGGGCGCCCGGCCGACGACGCCGGCCAATCTCGACGCGGCCGGCAGCAGCTCGCTGCCGATCACCCGCGGCGTGATCGAGGCCCTGCGGGACGAACCCGACCAGGACGTGCTGGGCAAGCGCCTGGCGTCGGAGGCGGCGCTGTCCAGCGTGCTGGAGAAGGCCCTGCTGCTGCAACGCACGTTGCTGACCGGCAAGAAGGAGCCGAACGTGGCCGCCAACGAGTTGGCCGTGCGTGCGGTCGACCAGGAGAACAGCGCGCTGGAGCAGGAGATCAACAACCTCAAGACCGAGCTGGAGCTGCGCCGCACGCTGGCCGGCAACTCGGCGATGGCGATCATCCAGCGCCACAGCACCCGCGCTGCCGGTTCGCGCGGCATCTTCGAGGGCGACACCACGCGCGACCGTCTGCGGGAAGTCCAGAAGCCGCGGAGCGGTACGCCATGAGCCGGCTGGCCTGGCTGCGGCTGCCATGGCTGTTCAACCGCCGCGTCGGCGTGGCGCTGCTGTGGACCTTGCTGGTGGTCGCCGCGGCGGTGGCGGTGAACATCGCCGGCATCCACGTGGTCGGCGGCGTCGAGGGCTGGCAGCACTGGCTGCAGGCGCACGCCGGCCACTTCTTCGTGTGGCGGCTGTGCCTCTACGGAGCGACGGCTTACGGCTGGTGGTGGATGCGTCGGCGCCTGTTGCGGCGGGAGCCGTCCCGCGAGACGCATCAGCGCCTGCTGCGCACGGAGATCGCGGCCGTGATCGCCGTGGTCGCGCTGGAAGCCAGCCAACTGTTGCGGCACGGCTGAGACCGGGAGGCAGGCATGACGCTCTACACCACGGACTACCTGGAGTATTACCTGACCCTGGTGGCTTGGGTGGTCAACAACGGCATCTGGAGCATCCTCGTGGCCAGCGGCGTGTTCGCGCTGCCGTTCGTGGCCATCGTGATCCAGGAATGGCTCAAGGCCCGCAGCGAAGGTGCGGACGAGGGCAACAAGGGCGTGCTGTCGTCGATGCGCATCGAGAACCGGGTGTGGGTGGCGATCGTGGTCATCATGTTCGCCGGCATCCCGTTGATCCCGGTAGATCTCGCCACGATCAAGTTCGACACCACGCGCTCCGCGCAATGTCAGGTCAGCGTCCCGCTGCCCAACGACACGGGCTGGGCCAACGTCTACACCACGCTCGACAACCAGAGTGCGCTGGTGCCGGTGTGGTGGTTCTTCATGCACGCCATCTCAAAGGCGGTCACCGGCGCCGCGGTGGCGGCGATTCCCTGCGGCACGGACCTGCGTCAGATTCGCATGGAAGTCGATGCCACGCGCATCGACGATCCGGTGCTGGCACAGGAGGTCGCCGACTTTACGCACGACTGCTACGGGCCGTCGCGCGCCAAGCTGTTCATGAATCGGCCGACGCTCTCCGACGAGCAGGTGAACGACGTGACTTGGATTGGGTCGAGCTACTTCCTCGACACGGCCGGCTTCTACGACACCTACCACTCCCGCACGCCGCGCACGGCCTGGCCCTACGACGCGACCCGCGATGCGGGGCTGGCACAGGTGGACAGCGGCGGCGGCTATCCGTCCTGCCGACAGTGGTGGGCCGATGGCGGTCAAGGGTTGCGCAGCCGGCTGCTGGCACAGGTCGACCCGGACCTGCTGACCCGCATCGGGCGCTGGGTGGGCTTCCTGTCGCAGAGCGAGGTCAATGACTCGGTGATCCGCGCCGTCGTCTCACCGCGGCAGCAGAAGATGAACCAGGGCGCCGTCTACACCGACTACGGCGGCCAGATCGACAAGACGCTGCCGAACATCGTCACGCGCGGCGCGAGCGACCTGGGGCTGACCGTCGGCTCGCTGGGCTTCTTTCCGGCGATGGACGTGGTGCGCCAAGCGCTGCCGATGGTGCTGACGATGCTCAAGATGGCGCTCGTCATCTGCATCCCGCTAGTGCTGCTGATCGGCACCTACGACCTGAAGACGGTGATGACGGTGAGCTGCGTCCAGTTCGCGCTGTTCTTCGTGGACTTCTGGTTCCAGCTCGCGCGCTGGATCGACAGCACGATCCTGGACGCGCTCTACGGCTGGGGGTTTGGCGCGGACAGGCCGCACGCCAACTTCGATCCGCTGATCGGCTTGAACAACGCTTTCGGCGATATGCTGCTGAACTTCGTCATGGCGATGATGTTCATCGTGCTGCCGACGTTTTGGGTGATGGCATTGGCTTGGGCAGGCGTGCGCACGGGAAATATCGTGCAGGGGTTGTCCACCGCCACGTCGGACGCCAAGGGCGCTGGGGGGCGTGGCGCTGGCATGGCAATGAGCGCCGTATCGAAGAAGTGACCGCCGTTCAGTCGTCGTCGGTCACATGCGGGTCGATGCGCCAGTCGCTCTTGTCATAAAGCCCGAAGCCGTTGGGGCCTTCCCTCCACTCGGGTTGCGGTTCCTCTTGATCAGGGTCGTCGTGCTGCACGAACCATGCAGCAGTCACCGCAAAGGCAAGCAGCAGGGCCAGCCAGAACGCGGAGTAGAGCAGCGCACCGAGCACGGCGAGCTTGACGATCCAGAGCACCGCCGTCGCCGCGCCTGCGGGCAGCCCGCGCGTCACCAGCCAGCCGGCGACACGCTGCTCGCGGCGCAGGTATCCACGCCAGGCACGGCCAGCCCCCCGGCCCAGCCGGTGGCTCCAGCGCCCGTTGTGCGTGTTGGTGGTCATGCTCATGTGCCTCGGCTTCAGTGGTGCCTCACCTCATGGAGCGGCCGGTTGTGGCTTGCCCTCCAGCATAGACCGCGATCAGGAGGGCGGGTTGCGGCTGGCAGGGCCGGGTCGGCCTGGGTCGCAGGTCGATTAGATTCTGCACTATAAATCAAACCTTATGCTACTTTCCATGCACGTTCCTGCGATAGCTCTAGGGGCTGATTGGATTCCGTGCTATTTTTATAGCATGGATGGAAATTCTAGGCACCAGATAATCAAGCGGCTGCAGGCGGGACTTCCCCGCGGGGCGCCGTTCGACCTTGCCACCCTGAGCCAGTTCGGGGTGTCGCCCCAGCTCGCCGCCCACTATGCCGACGGCGGGTGGCTCGTGCGCCTGGCCCATGGCATCTATGCCTTCCCGAACGATGAATTCGGGGTCTACGGTGCGCTGAAGTTCCTGCAACAGCGCGTGCCCGGCCTGCACGTCGGCGGCAAGAGCGCCCTGGCCCTGCAGGGCGTGCGGCACAACCTGGGCAGCCGGGAGACGCTGGTGCTGTGGGGCGACGGTCGCTTCGCGTTGCCGGCCTGGTTCACCTCGCGCTTTCCGGCCCGCTACGTCCACGCCCGCCTGTTCGACTGGCCGGACACGGCGCTGGCCAGCAAGACCCTAACCACGCCGCCTGGCCTGCCCGAGGATCTGCGGGTGGCTGCCTCCGAGCGTGCCGTTCTGGAACTGCTGTACGAAGCCGGCGTCAAGCAGAGCCTCGAAGAGGCCCGCAACCTCTTTGATGGACTGCGTTCCCCCCGCAAGGACTTGCTCGGACAACTGCTGTCCTGCTGCACCAGCGTGAAGGCCGTGCGCCTGTTCCTGACCTGGGCGCGCGAGACCAGCCTCGTGGATGTCGATGCCCTGTTGGAGCAGTACCCGGTTCGCACCGGCAGCAACACGCGCTGGATGAGCCGGCTCGATGACGGCACCTTGCTGAGCCTGAGACCTCATGGATAAGACCTACGCGGACACCGTTCGCCTGCTGCTGGCCG
>JAFLDS010000034.1 GCA_017302295.1 Thauera sp.
GTTCGACTTGCATGTGTAAAGCATGCCGCCAGCGTTCAATCTGAGCCAGGATCAAACTCTTAAGTTCAATCCTACAAAGTACTCAAAATACTGACTTAATCAGCATGAGCACCAATCATTGCGAAACCAAAAGCCGCCGAAACGACTTCGCCGCAACAACCAAGCACCCACACTTATCGGTTGTTCAACTTTTTAAAGAACCACTGCATCGCTGCAGCAGAGAAACGAAATTATGATCAACTCAGAACAACCCGTCAACCCCCCCCGCGCCGCTTTTTATTCCCGACCGCTCAAACCCAGCGATCAAAACGACACAGGCCTTTCCGCCCCTCTCCCCCCAGCTCCGCACCCACTCAAACCGCCGCCGCGCTGAAAGAGGGGCGCATTATAAACACCAAAACAACGCGGTCAACTCCAAAAACGAAGGCAAGGGCAATTCGGGCGGCGGCCGCTCGACAAGAGGGCCGGCACGGCGACAGTCTGCGTACTCCGGCGCCGTTCGGCGCTTTCAGAGCACCTGATAGACACGCAACTCGAAGTCATCGCCCTGCAAGGAAAACTCCATCGGGCGAAGTTTCCAGACTTTGCCCGCCTGGACGACATACAAGGAGCGCCCTCTGCTCAATGAACGCTGCGTGCCGATCGCACGAACGGCCTCGCCATTGCTCAGCGGGTCGCAGAGGATGACATCGATCGCCTCGCGGCCATCGTCGGCCTGCACGTACGCGGGCGCAAGCGAGAGTATCTCTATGCCCACGTCCGTGAACCCGGCCTCGGCGGTTCGTACCCGACGAACGATCCCGACCTGCCGCGCAGTTCCGTCCGGGAAATGTGAAGATACGAGGCGCCCTAATTCGGGAATGCCGCCATCGCGCCTTACACGCGCCGCAGCGCGCACGCCTGACCTGCTGATGTCGAGTACCTTCCACTCTTCGAAACGCACCGGTATGGCCCCAGACAAGGCGGCGAGGCTATCGCGCCAACCCGTCAGGACCTCGATCCGCTCGTCCACCTCGTGCCGTCGATTGCGCCGCTGCCTCGAGCCCACCGCCCAGAGGCTGCGCAGATGCGCAATTGCGGCAAGCGACAACTCCGGAGCGATGCCCGCCAACGCTCCCGGGACTAAGCCTTCGCGCAGTCTTACCGCAAAGGTTTCGAGAAACTCGACCGCCGGTGCGGTGATGAAATATTCCTCGCCCATAGCGTCGACTGGACATTCGATGACGCGAACCGGAATGGGTGCATGAACACGCCCCAAACGATACTGCGCCCCGCTCACCCACTTGCGCGAGATTGACAGGAAGGGCAGAGCGAGACGGATCAGGTGACACGCCGCCAAGGCACAAGGCAATGAAAGCTGGTCCAAGGCGGATGCATGGTGGGCCAGCGCCACGAGATGCTCGCTTTCGACCTGCCTCGCCGCATCGGTGCTCGCAGTCGCAACCGAAACCATCCGCAGCGCCGCCCAATCCCCCCAAAGCCCGCCATCCGGCTTGCGTCGATCGATAAGGCTCCACTTCAACGATTCACGCAGCCTCGTGGCCGCCTTGAGGCGCAATTCGCCTGCCGGCGCGCCCTCTGCCTCGGGGAGCAGACAGCGGTATGCCTCGCTCACTGCCACGCTGGCGCCACGGACGGCTGAAACCCATCGCCTCCAGCCAGCCCCTCGGGACAGAAGAGGGGCGCTTTCGAGCGGGTCGGCCAGACTGGGGGCGCTCCGGCTCACGAGTTCATGCAGTTCGTCGTCAAAGGAACGCACGAATGCCGAGCACAAGGCAACCGCGCCGCCCTTTTCCCCGGCCGTTAGAACGCGGAGCGCGGCCGCAGCCTCCTCAAGTCCCTCCGGGATGCCAGGCGCTGCCGCGAGGATTCCCTGAAGGGTGAAGCCCACCGTGTCGATCTTTCCCTGCACCACTTCCCCAAGCGTCAGACCCATGCTCATAGCGCGAAACATTTGGCGACACTTTACGCGAAACCGCTGTCGTCAGGCTCCCGACCCCATACGCCCTCGTCATCCCCGCGCCAAAACGGTTTCCCTGGCTGAAGTTCGACGCTGTTGCGGTGCCGGCTCGACTCAGCAGAACCTGACGGTTGCACATGTAGAATTCGCACTTTTACGCCGGCTGCAGAGATGAGACAGTACCTGGACTTGATGCGTTACGTGCTCGACCATGGGGATGCGAAAACCGATCGGACAGGCACAGGGACGCGCTCCGTCTTCGGTTGGCAGATGCGTTTCCGGCTTGACCAAGGTTTTCCGCTGCTGACCACCAAGAAGCTGCACATGCGGTCCATCGTGCATGAACTGCTGTGGTTTCTGCAGGGCGACACCAATATCGCCTACTTGAAGGAGAACCAGGTGTCGATCTGGGATGAGTGGGCCGACGAGAACGGCGACCTCGGACCAGTGTACGGAAAGCAGTGGCGACGGTGGGAGGGCGCGGATGGCGTCAGCGTTGACCAGATTTCGCGCCTGATCGAAGGCATCCGAAAGAATCCCGACTCGCGCCGCCACATCGTGTCGGCCTGGAACCCGTCGGAGGTCGAACGGATGGCCCTGCCGCCCTGTCATGCCTTGTTCCAGTTCTACGTGGCCAACGGGCGACTGTCCTGCCAGTTGTACCAACGCAGCGCCGACATCTTCCTCGGCGTGCCCTTCAACATTGCTTCCTACGCGCTACTGACCCTCATGATTGCCCAAGTCTGCGAGCTGCAGCCCGGGGATTTCATCTGGACGGGAGGCGACTGCCATCTCTACCTGAACCACCTCGAGCAGGCCCGCACCCAGCTTGCGCGCGAACCGCGCGCGCTGCCAACGATGCGCTTGAACCCTGAGGTTAAGGACATCTTCGACTTCCGCTACGAGGATTTCACCCTCGAAGGTTACGACCCCCATCCCCACATCAAAGCACCGGTGGCGGTATGAGCGGGCACCCGGAAATCGTCGTCATCGCTGCGGTGGCGCGCAATCGCGTCATCGGCCGGGACAACACGCTGCCCTGGCGCCTGAAGGCCGATCTGCAGCGCTTTCGCGCGACTACGCTCGGCCATCCGCTGCTGATGGGCCGCAAGACCTGGGATTCGCTCGGCCGGCCGCTGCCGGGTCGGCGCAACCTTGTGATCAGCCGCGACCCTCAGTTTCGCGCGGAAGGGGCGGAAGTGTTTCCCAGCACGGAGGCCGCGCTGGCCGTGGTCGCCGACCACGAACAGGTTTTCGTCATCGGCGGGGCGGACGTTTACCGGCAGCTGATGAACTCGGCGCACCGACTCCTGCTCACCGAGGTCTGGGCCGACGTGGAAGGTGACGCACATTTTCCGCCGATAGACGCCGCGCGATTCGTGGAGACTCGCCGCGAGACGCATGAAGCGGATGCCGATAACGAGCACGCCTTCGATTTCGTAGAGTATTGCCGCCGAAGCTGAGGTCGCCCAGGCACCACATCGACCAGGAAAAAGGGGCCGCGCTTTGCGGCCCCTTTTTCCTGGGTGCTTGGGATCCCATGGGGTCCCAAGCAGAATCGGCGTTCAGGCGTCGACCACGCAATCGACGTGATAGCGTCCATCCTCGCCCTTCACCAGACCATGGATATCGGTCTCGAAACCCGGGAAGCGCGCATTGAAGTCGCGCGCGAAACGCAGATAGCGCACGATCGTGGCATTGAAGCGCTCCCCCGGAATCAGCAAGGGAATGCCCGGCGGGTAGGGCGTCACCAGCATGGCCGTGACCCGCCCCTCGAGCTCGTCAATCGCCACGCGCTCGATCTCGCGGTGCGCCATGCGGGCAAACGCATCGGCGGGCTTCATCGCCGGGATCATGTCGGACAGGTACATCTCGGTCGTCAGCCGCGCGATGTCATGCGCCTTGTAGAAGCTGTGGATCTGGTTGCACAGATCCTTCAAGCCCACTTTTTCATAACGCGGGTGCTTGGCGATGAACTCGGGCATCACACGCCACAAGGGCTGGTTGCGGTCGTAGTCGTCCTTGAACTGCTGCAGCTCGGTGACCATCGTGTTCCAGCGGCCTTTGGTGATGCCGATCGTGAACATGATGAAGAAGGAGTACAGGCCGGTCTTCTCGACGATCACGCCGTGCTCGGCGAGGTACTTGGTGACGATCGCCGCCGGAATGCCGGTGTGCTCGGCGAAATCGCCGTCCATGTTGAGACCCGGGGTGATGATGGTCGCCTTGATCGGGTCGAGGATGTTGAAGCCGTCCGCCAGATCGCCGAAGCCGTGCCAGCGCTCGCCGGCCTTCAGCGTCCAGTCCTCGCGCTCGCCGATTCCCTCCTCGGCCAGGAACTCCGGCCCCCAGACCTGGAACCACCAATCGGCCTCGCCGAAATCGGCATCGACCTTGCGCATCGCGCGGCGAAACTCGACCGCCTCGGAGAGCGACTCGTTCACCAGCGCGGTGCCGCCGGGCGCCTCCATCATTGCCGCGGCCACGTCGCACGACGCGATGATCGCGTACTGCGGCGAGGTCGAGGTGTGCATCAGGTAGGCCTCGTTGAAGATGTCGCGGTCAAGTTTTCGCGTCTGCGAATCCTGCACCAGGATCTGCGAGGCCTGACTCAGACCTGCCAGCAGCTTGTGCGTCGACTGGGTGGAGAACACCATGGATTCGCGACAGCGCGGACGATCCTCGCCGATGGCATGGTAGTCGCCATAGAAGTCGTGAAAGGCTGCATGCGGCAGCCAGGCTTCATCGAAATGCAGCGTATCGATCTCGCCGTCGAGCATCTCCTTGATGGTCTCGACGTTGTACACCACGCCATCGTAGGTCGACTGCGTAATCGTCAGGATGCGCGGCTTCCTGTTCTTCACCTCGCGCGCAAAGGGGTTGGCCTCGATCTTCTTGCGGATGTTCTCCATCGAGAACTCCGCGAGTGGGATCGGCCCGATGATGCCGTAATGGTTGCGCGTCGGCGTCAGGAACACCGGGATGGCGCCGGTCATGATGATCGAGTGGAGAATGGACTTGTGGCAGTTGCGATCCACGACCACGATGTCGCCGGGCGCCACTGTCGTGTGCCAGACCATCTTGTTCGAGGTCGAGGTGCCGTTGGTGACGAAATACAGATGATCGCAGTTGAAGATACGCGCCGCATTGCGCTCGGACGCCGCCACCGGTCCGGTGTGGTCGAGCAACTGCCCGAGTTCGTCCACCGCATTGCACACGTCGGCGCGCAGCATGTTCTCACCGAAGAACTGGTGGAACATCTGGCCCACCGGACTCTTCAGGAATGCGACGCCGCCCGAGTGCCCCGGGCAGTGCCAGGAATACGAACCGTCGGCCGCATAGTGCACCAGCGCCCTGAAGAACGGCGGCGGGAGGGACTCAAGGTAGTTCTTGGCCTCGCGCACCACGTAGCGCGCGATGAACTCCGGCGTGTCCTCGAACATGTGGATGAAGCCGTGCATCTCGCGCAGCACGTCGTTCGGGATATGACGCGTCGTGCGCGTCTCGCCATGCAGGAAGATCGGGATGTCGGCGTTGCGGAAGCGGATCTCCTCGACAAAGGCGCGCAGATCCGCGATCGCCTTGTTGGCGGCCTCGGGGGACGAGAACTCCTCGTCGTCGATCGACAGGATGAACGCCGAGCCGCGGCTCTGCTGCTGCGCGAAGGACGTCAGGTCGCCGTAGCTGGTCACCCCCAAAACTTCGATACCCTCATCCTCGATCGCCTTGGCGAGCGCGCGGATGCCCAGTCCCGACGTGTTCTCGGAACGGAAGTCCTCATCGATGATGATGATCGGAAAGTGGAATCGCATCCTTCATTTCTCCAGCGCGGCAGCGGGGGTGTAAAGCCGAAATCTTACCCCTGCAGAGTTTGCCTGCGTGTTACCAAACCAAGATGAAAAATAGAGCGGCAAGGGGCCGTTGATCCGGCCCCTTGCGTCGATCGGCTCTGGCGTCGTCGACCGACGTCAGATCTTCGGCAGCGTCACGCCGGTCTGACCGAGGTACTTGCCACCGCGATCGCGGTAGGATGTTTCACAGATCTCGTCCGACTCGAAGAACAGCATCTGCGCCACGCCTTCGTTGGCATAGATCTTTGCCGGCAGCGGTGTGGTGTTGGAGAACTCCAGCGTCACATGCCCTTCCCACTCGGGCTCGAGCGGCGTGACGTTCACGATGATGCCGCAACGCGCATAGGTGCTCTTGCCCAGGCACACGGTGAGCACGCTGCGCGGGATGCGGAAATATTCGACCGTGCGCGCCAGCGCGAAGGAGTTCGGCGGGATGATGCAGACATCGCCGGTGAAATCCACGAAGTTGCGCGCGTCGAAGTCCTTCGGATCGACGATCGTCGAGTTGATGTTGGTGAAGATCTTGAATTCATTCGCCACGCGCACGTCGTAGCCATAGCTCGACGTACCGTAGGACACGATGCGCCCGCTGTCGTTGCTGCGCACCAGTTCCGGCGCGAAAGGCTCGATCATCCCTGCCTGCTCCGCCATGCGGCGGATCCACTTGTCGGACTTGATGGACATGTGCGCGGATTCCTGTGCGGCCAGCCGGCCGGATGCGAAAAACGCGCTAGTGTAGGACAAGCGTCGCCGTGCGCAAAGACTGCGGGGCGTGACGAGCGCTTCGCCGCCACGCCGCCGCCGATCAGGTGTTCTGGATGACGATGTTTGGGAACTTGTGCGTCATGTCCTTCTGCTTCTCGGCGATGCGCACCGCCACCTTGCGCGCGATCTGCTTGTACATGCCGGCGATGCGACCGTCCGGGTCGGAGACGACGGTCGGCGCGCCACCGTCGGCCTGCTCACGGATCTGAATGTCGAGCGGCAGCGCGCCGAGGAAGGGGATCTTATAATCCGAGCACATCTTCTCGCCGCCACCGTGACCGAAAATGTGCTCCTCGTGGCCGCACTTCGAGCAGATGTGAATGCTCATGTTTTCCACCACGCCGAGGATGGGAACGCCAACCTTCTCGAACATTTTCAGGCCCTTGCGCGCGTCGAGCAGGGCGATGTCCTGCGGCGTGGTGACGATCACCGCGCCGGTCACCGGCACGCTCTGCGACAGCGTCAGCTGAATGTCGCCCGTTCCCGGCGGCATGTCGATCACCAGGTAGTCGAGATCGGTCCAGGCGGTATCCTTCAGCAGCTGGTTCAGTGCCTGGGTCGCCATCGGCCCGCGCCACACCATCGGCGTCTCCGGCTCGATCAGGAAGCCGATCGACATCGCCTGTATGCCGTAGGCCTCGAGCGGCGTCATCGTCTTGCCGTCTTCCGACACGGGACGCTGGTCGGCGATGCCCAGCATTTGCGGCTGCGACGGTCCGTAGATGTCCGCATCCAGCAGCCCGACGCGCGCGCCCTCGGCCGCCAGCGCCAGCGCCAGGTTCGCCGCAGTCGTGCTCTTGCCGACGCCGCCCTTGCCGGACGCCACCGCGATGATGTTGCGCACGCCCGGCAGCAGCTTCACCCCGTGCTGCACGGAATGCGCCACAACCTTGCTCGAGACGCTGATGTCTACTTTGCGGATCCCGGACAGCTTCGACAGCGCCCCGGCGAGCAGGGCGCGCATCGGTTCGTGCTGGCTGCGGGCCGGATAGCCGAGCTCGACGTCGAAGCTGATGTCGCCGTCCTTGACGACAAGGTTGCGGATGCAGCGTGTGGAGACGAGGTCCTTGCCGGTATTGGGGTCGATCACCGACTTGAGCGCTTCGGTTACGGATTCCTGGGTAAGACTCATCGCGTTTTCCTTGATAATCGCACCGCACGCCCACTGGCGGCGAACACGCTGATCATACCGGACACCTCGATTTGACTCACCCGCGCCGGGAGCAGGGTTTCCCTGCGTGCGCCGGCCACGCGCACCCCGACCTTCGCCCTACCCCCGGGACGCGCCTTTCGAACACCCCGTCTTCTCTCTGCAAAGATGAAACTTGCCAAGCTTTTCCTCTGTTCCTGTCTTGCCGCAACGCTCGCAGCGTGCGCAACCCCACAACCGCGAGGCGCCAACGGTGCCCAGGTCGGCAACTCGGCCCGCCTGCGTACTGACGTCAGACCCGTGGATTGGGCAAATCTGCGCAGCAGCCTGTCACGCGCCCTCTCCGGCACGCCCGGCGTGGAGATCGGCGACATGCGTGCTGACGGTCTGAAGCTGCAGATCCCGGTCGCCGACGGTTTTGCGCCGGGGCGGACCGAACTCCGCAGCTCGCTCGCACGCACGCTGGACGCACTCGTGCCGGCGCTGGCGCCGGAGGCCGAAGCCGCCATCCACATCGTCGGCCACACCGACAGCCAGGGCAGCGAGATGCACAACCTGCAGTTGTCGATCGCACGTGCCGAAGCCGTGGCGGAATACCTGCGCGGCCGTGGCATTGCGCTCGACCGCCTGAGCGCCGACGGTCGCGGCGAGGCCGACCCGCTGACGAGCAACGCGCAGGAGTCCGGCCGCATGCGCAATCGCCGCATCGAGCTGATCCTCAAGCCCATGCCTTGAGCTCCGGCGGACCGACACCGCCCCACTTCCGGCGCGGCATCGCGCCCTGCTTTGATAAACTGCGGTTTTCGAATCGCGCAGCCAGCCCATGTCCCGCAAGATCCTCGTCACCAACGCCCTGCCCTACGCCAACGGCGACATCCACCTCGGCCACCTGGTCGGCTACATCCAGGCCGACATCTGGGTGCGCTATCAGCGCATGCGCGGGCATGCGGTGCATTACGTTTGTGCGGACGACACCCACGGCACGCCGGTCATGTTGCGCGCCGAGAAGGAGGGCCTGACGCCCGAGCAGCTCATCGCCCGGGTGCACGGCGAGCACCTGCGCGACTTCACCGACTTCGGCGTCGCCTTCGACAACTACCACTCCACGCACAGCGCCGAGAACCGCGCCTACGCCGAGGACATCTACGCGAAGTTGAAGGCGGCGAGCCTGATCGACACCCGCGCCATCGAGCAGTACTACGATCCGGTCAAGGAGATGTTCCTGCCCGACCGCTTCATCAAGGGCGAGTGCCCGAAATGCGGTGCCGCCGACCAGTACGGTGACAACTGCGAGGTCTGCGGCGCAGCCTATGCGCCGACCGAACTGAAGAACCCCTACTCGGCCGTCTCCGGCGCCAAGCCGGTGCTGAGGACTTCCGAGCACTACTTCTTCCGCCTGTCCGATGAGCGCGCCGTCGCCTTCCTGCGTGACTGGACGCGTGGCACCAACACTGCCGGCGAGCGCCGCCTGCAGGCCGAAGCCGCGAACAAGATGAAGGAGTGGCTGGGCGAAGAAGGCGAGAACAAGCTGTCCGACTGGGACATCTCGCGCGACGCGCCCTACTTTGGCTTCGAGATTCCCGGCGCGCCGGGCAAATATTTCTACGTCTGGCTGGATGCGCCGATCGGCTACCTCGCCAGTTTCCGCAACCTCGCTGGAAAGCGCGCCGCCGCCGGCGAGACGATCGCCGTCGAGGACTACACCGACGCCGCTCGCGCCGCGGCCGCCGGCACCGAGATGGTGCATTTCATCGGCAAGGACATCCTCTACTTCCACGCCCTGTTCTGGCCGGCGATGCTGGAGTTCGCTGGCTATCGTGCGCCGAGTCAGCTGTGCGTGAACGGGTTCCTGACCGTGGATGGCGCCAAGATGAGCAAGAGCCGCGGCACCTTCATCACGGCGCGCTCCTACATCGAACAGAAGCTCAATCCGGAGTGGCTGCGCTACTACTTCGCCGGCAAGTCGAACGGCACGATGGAAGACGTCGACCTCAACCTCGATGACATGATCGCCAAGGTCAATTCCGACCTCGTCGGCAAGTTCGTCAATATCGCCAGCCGCTGCGCCGGCTTCATCGCCAAGCGCTTTGACGGCAGGCTCGCCGCCAGCGATATCGCAGCGATGCTTGAGTTCGAGTCGGCCCATCGCGCCGGCGTCGTCGCGAGGGCCTACGACGAACGCGACTACAGCCGTGCGCTGCGCGAGATCATGCGTCTGGCCGACGTCGCCAATCAGTACGTGAACGATCACAAGCCCTGGGAGCTGGCCAAGCAGGAGGGCCAGGAAGCGCATCTACATGAGGTGTGCAGCACGGCGCTGACGATGTTCCGCGACCTCACCACCTACCTGAAGCCGGTGCTCCCCGCACTGGCCGGGCAAGTCGAGAACTTCCTGTCACTCGATGCGTTGGCGTGGCAGGACGAATGGGCGCCGCTGCCCGCAGGCCACGCAATCAACGCCTACCAGCATCTGATGACGCGCATTGAGCGCAAGCAGATCGACGCGCTGCTCGAAGCCAACCGCGAGTCGCTGGCGCCAGCCGCGGCCGCCGCAGCCCAGGACGCGAAGAACGCCAAGGCCGCTTCCTCGCAGCAGCGCCATGCCGAAAAACAGCAACACGCCGCGCAGGCCGCCGAGACCGCCTCAGCGCACATCTCGATCGACGATTTCACCAAGGTAGACCTGCGCATCGCGAGGATCGTCGATGCGCAGCACGTCGAGGGCGCCGACAAGCTCATCCGCCTGCAACTCGACATCGGCGAGACCGACGAAGCCGGCAATCCGAAGCCGCGCCAGGTGTTCGCCGGCATCAAGTCGGCCTACGATCCGGCGGCGCTGGTCGGCCGCCTCACCGTCATGGTGGCCAACCTCGCGCCGCGCAAGATGAAGTTCGGCATGAGTGAAGGCATGGTGCTTGCCGCCTCCGACGCCGATGGCAAGAACGCAGGCCTCTACATCCTGTCGCCCGACGATGGCGCCGCGCCGGGCATGCGCGTGAAGTAAGACCATGCCGCTGACGCCCTCGAAACGCTGGATCGTCCTGCACCACGCGGGTCGAGGGCGCGTGTTTCCGTAAGCTGCCGCACGGCGGCAACGAACCTTTCTACCAGGATCGCGCGGAGACACCATGAACATCCAGTTTCGACCCAAGCTGCTCGACACCCTGCCCGGCTACGGCCGCGCAACCTTCACCCACGACCTCTCTTCCGGCATCACCGTCGGCGTGCTCGCGCTGCCGCTGGCGATGGCCTTCGCGATCGCCTCGGGCATGTCGCCCACCGCCGGCATCTGGACGGCCATCGTCGCCGGCTTCCTGATTTCCGCGCTGGGCGGATCGCGGGTGCAGATCGGCGGCCCGACCGGCGCCTTCATCCCCATCATCTACGCCATCGTCGCCGATTACGGCGTGCAGAACCTGCTCATCGCCACGATGATGTCGGGGGTGCTGCTGTTTGCGATGGGTGCGCTGCGGCTGGGCAACATGATCCGCTTCATCCCGCTGTCGGTGGTGATCGGCTTCACCAACGGCATTGCGGTGGTGATCTTCATCTCGCAGATCAAGGACTTCCTCGGCCTGAAGATCGAGCACCTGCCGGGCGAATTCTTCGGCAAGGTCAGCGCGCTGGCTGCCGCGCTGCCGACCATTCATCTGCCGACCGTTGCCGTCGCGGTGATTTCCCTAGTCGTCCTGCTGGGCTGGAACCGCCAGGCGAAGCGCTTCCAGTGGATGAGCCGCCTGCCCGGCCCGCTCGCGGTGCTGATTCTGATGACCGCGGTCAATGCGCTGTTCGCGCTCCCAGTCGATACCATCGGCAGTCGCTTCGGCGGCATCCCACAGGAACTGCCGGCGTTCGGCCTGCCTGCGCTCAGCCTCGGCACGCTGGGCAAGCTGATCACCCCTGCCATCACCATCGCGCTGCTCGGCGCGATCGAGTCGTTGCTGTCGGCACGCGTGGCCGACAGCCAGATCGACGATCGCCACGATCCCAACCAGGAACTGATGGCGCAAGGCATTGCCAACGTGGCCGCGCCGCTGTTCGGCGGCTTTGCCGCCACCGGCGCGATCGCGCGCACCGCGACCAACATCCGCACCGGCGGACGGACGCCGGTGGCCGGCATGATCCACGCGCTGATCCTGCTGGCGGTGGTGCTGGCGCTGGCCCCGCTGGCGAGCAGCATTCCGCTCGCCACGCTGGCAGCCATCGTCGTCATCGTGTCGGTCAACATGGGCGAATGGCACGCCTTCGCTCCGTCCGAACTGAAGCGCTACTCGCTCAACTACCGCACCATCCTTCTCGGCACCTTCTTCGTCACCGTGGTGTTCGATCTGACCCTCGCGGTGGAACTCGGCATGGTGCTCGCCAGCCTGTTCTTCATCTACCGCATGTCGGACCTGACGCGCATCGAGCGCATTCCGCTCGAGGACCACTACGGCGTCGACGCATTGTCGCGCACGGATGGCACGCCGCGCATCCTGGCCTACCAGATGTTCGGCAGCCTGTTTTTCGGCGCGGCGAACAAGCTCGAAAACCTGCTGCTGATGCAGCACGGCCATCCGGACGTGGTGATCCTCGACATGGCCAAGGTGATCAACATCGACACCACCGGGCTGGACATCCTGCAGACCCTGCACCGCAACCTGCAGAAACGGGGCGCCCACCTCATCCTGTGCGGGCTGAACGCGCAGCCGGAATCGCTGGTGGCGCGCTCCGGCTTTCTCGAACGGCTGGGCGACGGCAACGTGACCGCCAGCCTTACCGATGCGCTGCTGCGCGCGCAGTGGCTCAGCGGAACGGGGGCGGAGGTGTCCTATGCCTGACGCCGCGGACCTTGCCCGCCTGCTGCGCATCCACGGCCGCGTGCAGGGCGTGTGGTATCGCGCCAGCGCGCAGGCAGAAGCGGCCCGGCTGGGCTTGCGCGGCTGGGTGCGCAACCGCCTCGACGGCACCGTCGAGGCGCTGGTGATCGGGCCTACCACACGTGTCGACGCTTTCATCGGCTGGGCTCACGAGGGGCCCCCGAAGGCGCAGGTCACCCGGATCGACGTCAGCGAGGTCGAGGCCGAAGCCTGCGACGCGTTCGAACAGCGCCCCACGGCGTGAACGCGGTGCGCGAGAGCGGGGCGAGAGGGCTGCGGGTGTGTCCTGCAGGCCAAAGCCGGTCAGTCACCGCTGCGTCAGGCCGGATATATTACTTCGACCGCCTCCGGCGGCAGCCACTCGCGCAGACTTTCGAGCAAGGTGTCGTCCAGCGTCACCCGCCAACCGTCGCCGAACGGCAATTCCGCCTCCGCTGCCGCATTGCGGTAGGTCACGCGAATCGGACAGCCACCCTCGCGGAAGGGTTCGAGCAGGGTCTGCAGGCGGTTCGCCGCTGCCGCCGCGCCGCCGGAGGCGGCGACCTCGCCATTGATGCGCAGCGACAAAGCGCGCGCGAAACGGCCCCGCGCCTCGCCCAGGGTAAGCAGCTTGTCGGCGATGATGCGCAGGCCGCCGGAAAACTCGTCGTTGCTGACCTTGCCTTCGACGACCAGTACCTCGTCGGTGACGATCTTGCCGCGGTTGGCGTCCAGCATCTCGGAATACACCATCACCTCGCGCGGCTGGGTGCCATCGTCAAGCAGCACGAAAGTCATCTTTCCGCGGTTGCCCATCTTGGTCCGCGCCTCCATCACCACCCCGGCGAGCATCGTGAGGTCGCGCGAGGGTTCGAGCTGCGCCAGCGTGCGCCTCACGAAGCGGCGCACTTCGCCCTTGAAGGCGTTGAACGGATGACCGGAGAGGAAGAAGCCGATGGCGAGTTTTTCCTCCTTCAGCCGCTCGCGCTCTGACCACGGACGAATCTTCGCGAACTCGGGGGCCGCACCGGCCGCCTCGGGAATCATGTCGAACAGGCCGCCCTGCATCGCGTTGGCCGCAGCCTGCTCGGCCGCCTCCATCGCCAGTGCGACGGTGGCCATCAGTTGCGCGCGATCCAGCCCCTTGTGGCCAGCCAGCGTGTCCATTGCCCCAGCGCGGATCAGCGCCTCGATGACGCGGCGGTTCACCATGCGGCGGTCGACACGCTCGCAGAAATCGAACAGGTCGCGGAAGGGCTTGCCGCCGCTCTTTCCGTCGATGCCGCGCGCGGCCAGGATCGCCCGCACCGCGGGCTCGCCCACGCCTTTGACTGCACCCAGGCCGTAGCGGATCGTCTTGCGGTCCACCGCCACGAAGCGGTAGTCGGATTCGTTCACGTCCGGCGGCAGCACCGCGATACCGTTGGCGACCGTGTCCTCGTAGAAGATCTTGACCGTGTCGGTGTTGTCCAGATCGGACGACATCGTCGCCGCCATGAAGGCCGCGCAGTGGTGCGCTTTCAGCCAGGCGGTGTGGTAAGTGACGACGGCGTAGGCCGCGGTGTGCGACTTGTTGAAGCCGTACTCCGCGAACTTGGTCATCAGGTCGAAGAGCTGCTCGGCCAGCGCCGGGTCGTAGCCCTTCTGCTTGGCGCCCTCGGCGATGGTGGCGCGGTGCTTGGCCATCTCCTCGGCCTTCTTCTTGCCCATCGCGCGGCGCAGCATGTCGGCACCGCCCAGCGTGTAGCCCCCGATGATCTGGGAGATCTGCATCACCTGTTCCTGGTACACGATGACGCCGTAGGTCGGCTCCAGACAGGCCTTGAGGTCGGGGTGGAAGTAGTCGATCTCCTGCTGGCCCTTCTTGCGCAGGATGAAGTCGTCCACCATGCCCGAGCCCAACGGCCCTGGCCGGTAGAGCGCGAGCACCGCGATGATGTCCTCGAAACGGTCGGGCGCGAGCTTCTTCAGCAGCTTCTTCATGCCGTCCGATTCGACCTGGAAGATCGCCGTGGTGTTGGCGTCCTTCAGGATCTGGTAAGCGGCGGGGTCTTCGAAGCCCAGGCTCATCAGGTCGGGCCGGCTGCCCGTCATGCGCTCGATGTATTCCAGCGCCAGCTCGATGATGGTGAGGTTGCGCAGGCCCAGGAAGTCGAACTTCACCAGGCCGACCGCCTCCACGTCGTCCTTGTCGAACTGCGACACCGGCGTGGCGTCGTCGCCGTCGGCGATGTAGAGCGGACAGAAGTCGGTGAGCTTGCCCGGCGCGATCAGCACGCCGCCGGCGTGCATGCCGACGTTGCGGCTCAAGCCTTCGAGCGGCTGGGCGAGGCTCCACAGGTCGCGCACCGACTCGCCGTCGTTGCCGTCGGCCATCATCTCGCCGATCTGCGGCTCCATCTCGTAGGCTTTGTTCAACGAGACAGGCTTGGCGCCTTCGATCGGGATGAGCTTGGACAGCCGGTCGCACAGGCCGTAAGGCAGGTCGAGCACGCGGCCGACGTCGCGCACCACCGCCTTCGACGCCATGGTGCCGAAGGTGGCGATCTGGCTAACCGCGTCGCTGCCGTAACGCTCGCGCACGTACTCGATCACGCGGTAGCGGTTGTCCTGGCAGAAGTCGATGTCGAAGTCGGGCATCGACACCCGCTCCGGGTTCAGGAAGCGCTCGAACAGCAGCGCGTACTCGAGCGGATCGAGGTCGGTGATCTCGAGCGAGTACGCCACCAGCGACCCCGCGCCCGAACCGCGGCCCGGTCCCACCGGCACGCCGTTGCGTTTCCCCCAGCGGATGAAGTCCGCAACGATCAGGAAGTAGCCCGGGAAACCCATCTGGATGATGGTGTCGGTCTCGAACTTGAGCCGATCCTCATAGCGCGGGCGCTGCTTCTCGCGCTCCTCAGGGTGGGGGTAGAGTTGGGCGAGGCGTCGCTCCAGGCCGGCCTTGGCTTCCTGCACCAGGAAGTCGTCCAGCGTCATGCCTTCGGGCGTCGGGAACAGCGGCAGGAAGTTCTTGCCCAGCTGCACCGTCAGGGAACAGCGGCGAGCGATCTCGACCGCGTTCTCGAGCGCCTCGGGGATTTCGGCGAACAGCGCGCACATCTCGTCCTGGGTCTTGAGGTACTGCTCCTCGGTGAAATCGCGCGGCCGGCGCTTGTCGGCCAGCACGTAGCCCTGGGCGATGCACACCCGCGCCTCGTGCGCCTTGAAATCCTCGCGCTTGAGGAACTGCACCGGGTGCGTGGCCACGACCGGCAGACCGAGCTTTCCGGCGATGTGCAGTGCATGGCGGATATAGTTCTCCGTGCCCGGATGGCCGGCACGCTGAAGCTCGATGTAGAAGCGATCGGGGAAAAGCCGCGCCCAGTCAGCTGCCAGCTGCTCGGCGAGTTCGACGTTGCCGTTGGTGAGCGCGATACCGACGTCGCCCTGCATCGCGCCGGACAGACACAGCAACTCGCTCGCTGCCTCACCCTCGAACCAGGCCCGCTGCATTTCGGCACGGCCGCGATACTTGTTGTCAAGGTAGGCGCGCGTCAGCAACTCGCACAATTGCCCATAACCGACGCGGTTGCGGCAGATCAGCAGCACACGATAGGGCTTGTCACGCTCGACATCGTTCTGGATCCACGCGTCGACGCCAACGACGGGCTTCACGCCGGCGCCGCGCGCGCCCTTGTAGAACTTCACCATGCCGAACAGGTTGGCGAGGTCCGAGATGCCGAGCGCCGGCATGCTGTCGGCCGCGGCAGTGGCGATTGCCTGGTCGATCTGGACGATGCCGTCGGTGATCGAGTACTCGGAATGCAGGCGCAAGTGAACGAAGCGCGGCGTGCTGGGTAGATTCTGGGCGGCGGTCATCGCCGAGATTTTACCCGACGTCGTCCGCCCCGACGCGACCAACGATCTGCGGGCCGACCCGGCACGCGCGACACCGGGCTATTGGGTGACGGGCAGCGCCAGGCCATCTATCAATTTGGCGGACTGTCCTGACAGGGCATCAGCCTCGGCATACAGCTTGCGTTCGCCGAACTTCTCATGAATAATTTAAAATTATAACCTCGATATAAGTATATTCTATCGAGAAAGCAGCACCTACCCACAGGAGAGTAGATATGCCCACGTTCGTCTTGCTGAACAAGCTCACCCCCGCTGGTTTCGAAACGCTGCATCAGAACCCGGACCGGCTGGACGCCGTTCAGACGGAGATTGAAAAGCTCGGGTGCAAGGTCATTGCCCAGTACGCGCTGCTTGGCGAGTACGATTTCCTCACCATCATCGAGGCACCCGATAATGAAACCGTCGCCCACATGTCGGTCGACCTCAGCTCGCGCGGCACCTCAACCCGCGTGACGATCCCGGCAATTTCGGCTGAAGCCTTCAAGGCCAGCCTGAAGGGCCCGACACACCTGGCTCGATGACCCCATCTCCGACAAAAACAAACGGCGCCCTTGAGCGCCGTTTGTTTTTTCGCTACCGCCTTCACACCTACCGATGGCTGCATTGAAGAGGAACGCCCTCTTACAAGCCCCTTAACAGCCGATCGCCTTCGATCGCAACGGCGACACGCCGCGGACGGTGTATTTGACCCAGATCCGCCACGGCCCCTATCTGCTGGTTGACTGAACGCTCAGGGCAGCAGCACCGTCGAACCCGTCGTGCGCCGCGCCTCCAGGTCGCGATGGGCCTGGGCGGCCTCGCTGAGGCGATAGCGCTGATTGATCTCGATGCGGACCTTGCCGGCGATGACGACCTCGCAGAGTTCGGCCGCCATTGCCAGCAGGTCGGCGCGCTTCGCCGCATAGGTGAACAAGGTCGGCCGCGTCAGGAACAGCGAGCCCATGCGCGCCAGCAGCGTGCAGTCGAAGGGCGGCACCGGCCCCGACGACGCACCGAACAGCACCATCAGGCCAAGCGGGCGCAGGCAGGAAAGCGAGTCCATGAAGGTATCCTTGCCGATCGAGTCGTACACCACAGGCACCCCCTCCCCGCCGGTGATCTCGCGTACGCGCGCCGCGAAGTTCTCGCGGGTATAGATGATCGGGTGGTCGCAACCGTGCCGACGCGCGACCTCCGCTTTCTGCTCCGAGCTGACCGTGCCGATCACGGTCGCGCCGAGCGCCTTCGCCCACTGGCAGACGATGGTTCCCACCCCGCCCGCGGCAGCGTGGATGAGGATGGTGTCACCCGGCTTCACGCGATAGGTCTGGCGCAGCAGATACTGCGCGGTCAGCCCCTGCATCATCATGGCCGCGGCCTGCTCGAAGGAAATCGACTCGGGCAGCGGAATCAACTGGTCGGCGTCGATGTTGCGCGCCTCCGCATACGCGCCGAGAGGTCCGCCTGTGTAGGCGACGCGATCGCCGACCTCCACCTGCGTCACTCCGGCTCCGACGGCCTCGACCACGCCGGCCGCCTCTTGCCCGATGCCGGAGGGCAGCGGAACCGGGTAAAGGCCGCTGCGATGATAGGTGTCGATGTAGTTCAGCCCGATCGCGTAATGGCGAACGCGCGCCTCGCCGGGCGCCGGAGCGGGAAGCTCGACGGATTCCCATTGCAGTACTTCGGGGCCGCCGGTCTGATGAAAACGGATGGCTTGGGGCATGACTTTCTCCTTATCTTTACCGTGTCCGCCCGTGGCGGACAAGGCATCACCTGACGAGCGAAAAACCGACACGGAACTGCGAGGAGCGGGACGCCCTGTAGTCGATCAGCGTTTCGCCATAGCCGGTGAAGTATTGCAGATGCAGGAAGGCGCCGACACCTGAGAAAACGCTTTCGCGCAGCGGATACGAAAGATCGATCTGGGCGCCGTTCTTGTCGTCCGTGCCGCGGCGCAGCAAGGTCGTCAGCATCAGGCCGTCATCGCGACCGAGACGCAGGCCGAGCTCCCCATAACCGCGGTAGCTGGCGATGTCCGGGTTGTCCTCCTTGTCGAGGTAGGTCCACAGCTTGGGTGCAACGCCGAAATACGTGCGCCCGTCGTCGAAGTAGTAGCGCGCCTCGGCACGCAGGAAGAGCGTATCGATGCTGCGCGAATCCACCCCGCTCTTACCGTTCGACTCGTGCTCGTAGCCGCCGGACAGGGCCACCCAGCCGCCGTCGTCGGGGTCGGACAGCATCCAGCGGTAGAACAGGGACGGTCGGAAGCTCGAATCTCGAAAAGGCTTGGAGTCGGAGGCCAGGTCCCACAGCGAGGTCTGCGTGAAGCCGAAATACAGCCCGCGCGCCACCGGAAAGCTCTCCGCCACCACGCCCTGATCGTCGAACAGGCGGTAGCGGAAACTGAACTGGAAACGCGCCGAGCGGGGGTCATGGCCACCGACGAGGAAGTACATCGGCTCATGGAATCCCAGGGCGCTGGGCTGCGCCGGTGCGGACGAGGCCGACTGACGAGCCATCGGGGCCATCGGGTCGACGGCCGCAGCCTGCGCCGTGGCCACCGGCGTGCGGCTGGCCGCAGCGGCGTCCACCAGCATGCGGGCGGAGGGCGCGTCTCGCAGCGCCAGCGTCGCCACCCCGATTACCTCGGGCGGCCACTGCCCGACATAGCGCCGCTGGCCCGCCTCGGCCGGCGCTGCCGCGACCAGTTCGACGGCGATGCGCGGTCCGTTGTCGGGCAGCTCGATCTGCGCGTCCAGGCGCTCGGGCGGCGGCGCGCCACCGGGCAGCCCGACGACGATCACCGAAAACGCCTGACCCGGCGCAACCCTGGGATCGGGCGAGGCCAGCAGCCAGCCCGCAGCCTGTGCCGGCATCGCGATCGCCAATCCGGCCGCGAACATGAACAACCGGGTCGATTGGTCGAGGAACTTCATCCGCCCCACCCCCAAAAAGAGAACAGCCGCAATGTTAGCGGCTGTTCTTCACGACAAAGGTGAGCAATCCTCTCGCGCGCCCCACGCCGGCCCGCGCCGCGCCGATTGCCGTACCCGCAATCAGCGTGCGGCTGCGCCGCGCCCCTCGCTGGCGTCCACGACCGCGAGCGCAGTGATGTTCACCAGGCGGCGCACTGTCGCCGATGGCGTCAGGATGTGTACTGGCTTGGCTGCGCCAAGCAGCATCGGCCCGATCGTCACGCCATCGCCGTTGGCCATCTTCATGAGGTTGAAGGAAATGTTCGCGGCGTCAAGGTTGGGCATGACGAGCAGGTTGGCCTCACCACTGAGCGTGGTATCCGGATTGACGACCGAACGCAGCTCGGCCGACAGCGCAGCGTCGCCATGCATCTCGCCATCGGCGTCGAGATCGGGCGCAATGCGACGCAGGATCGCGTTGGCCTCGCGCATCTTGCGTGCGGAGGCGGAGTTCGAACTGCCGAAATTGGAATGCGACAGCAGCGCGACGTGAGGCTCGATGCCGAAGCGGCGCAATTCCTCGGCTGCCATGCGCGCGATCTCGGCGACCTCCTCCGCAGTCGGATTCTCGTTCACATAGGTGTCGGTGACGACCAGCATGCGCTTGGAGAGCAGCAGCATGTTCATCGCCGCAAACAGCTTTGCGCCCGGCTTCAGACCGATCACATTGCGCACCTGGCGCAGGTGGTACTCGTAGGTGCCGAAGGTGCCGCACACCAGCGCGTCGGCGTCGCCGCGACGCAGCAGCATGGCGCCGATCAGCGTGGTGTCGCGACGCATCTTCGCCTTGGCGAGCTCGGGCGTGACACCGTCGCGGCACATCATGCGGTGATACTCACCCCACAGCTCGCGGTAGCGCGGGTCGGACTCGGGATTGACGATGTCGAAGTCGCGCTCGGGAACGAGCGTCAGGCCGATCTTCTTGATGCGCATCTCGATCACGCCGGGACGGCCGATCAGGATGGGACGCGCAAGGCCTTCGTCGATGACCACGCGCGCCGCGTGCAGCACGCGCTCGTCCTCACCCTCGGCGTAGATCACACGCTTCTGGCCGTCCGGCACGCGCTTGGCGGCGGCGAACACCGGCTTCATGACGATGCCGGACTGGTAGACGAAGTTCGTCAGGCTGCTGACGTAGGCGTCGAAATCCTGGATGGGCTCGGTGGCCACGCCCGAATCCATCGCCGCCTTCGCCACCGCCGGCGCGATCTTGACGATCAGGCGCGGGTCGAAGGGCTTGGGGATGATGTAGTCCGGGCCGAAGCTGAGATCGGCGCCGCCATAGGCGGAGGCAACGATGTCGCTCTGCTCGGCCTGCGCCAGCTCAGCGATCGCCTTCACGCAGGCGAGCTTCATCTCCTCGTTGATCGTCGTCGCGCCGACGTCGAGCGCGCCGCGGAAGATGAACGGGAAGCACAGCACGTTGTTGACCTGGTTCGGAAAGTCCGAACGGCCGGTAGCGATGATGCAGTCCGGGCGCACCGCCTTGGCGTCGGCCGGCAGGATCTCCGGGTTCGGATTGGCGAGCGCGAAGATCAGGGGCTTGTCGGCCATCTTCGCCACCATCTCGGGCTTGAGCACGCCGGCGGTCGACAGGCCGAGGAAGACGTCGGCGCCCTCGATCACGTCGGCCAGCGTGCGACCGGCGGTGCGCTGGGCGTAGCGTGCCTTGGTCGGCTCCATGTTGGCATCGCGGCCTTCATAGATCACGCCCTTGGAGTCGCACACGAAGACGTTCTCGCGCTTGAGGCCGACGCTCACCATCATGTCGAGGCAGGCGATCGCCGCCGCGCCGGCGCCGGAACACACCAGCCTGACCTTGTCGATGTCCTTGCCGACCACCTTGAGGCCGTTGATCAGTCCGGCAGCCGAGATGATCGCGGTGCCGTGCTGGTCGTCGTGGAAGACCGGGATCTTCATGCGCTCGCGCAGCTTCTTCTCGATGTAGAAGCATTCCGGCGCCTTGATGTCCTCGAGGTTGATCCCACCCAGCGTGGGCTCGAGCGAGGCGATGATCTCGATCAGCTTGTCGGGGTCGTTCTCGGCGATCTCGATGTCGAAGACGTCGATGTTGGCGAACTTCTTGAAAAGGCAGCCCTTGCCTTCCATCACCGGCTTGGCGGCCAGCGGGCCGATGTTGCCCAAGCCGAGCACCGCGGTGCCGTTGGTGACCACCGCAACGAGGTTGCCGCGGCTGGTGAATTCGCGCGCCTGCGTTTCGTCCTCGACGATCGCGTCGCAGGCCGCGGCCACGCCCGGCGAATAGGCCAGGGCCAGGTCGCGCTGGTTGGTCAGGCTCTTGGTCGGGACGACCGAAATCTTGCCGCGCGTGGGCGAACGGTGATAGTCCAACGCTGCGGCAATGAAGTCTTGATCCATGTTCTCCCCTCTCGGAACGGTGAGGTCTCTTGATTGTTGTTCGGTGTGCAGCAGGCGCAACAGAGCGCATCGCCCGTCTTTCCATGTGCTACGCGTCGTCGGGAGTCGCGGCCGGAAACGGGAAAACCCAATATGAGCAAAACGTCCCGGACAACTGACGACGTCGGAGTTTAGCGCAGCGCCTGTGCATTTGTCAGAGGCGGCCTGTGTTCGCGCAAAGGAATAACTTCAAGCTGCAAAGTCGGGAAAACCCCGACAGGTGCACGTCTTTTTGGCAGAATGCGGACACGATCACGGGAGGAAGACGAATGCGGCGCGTGGTATTCAATCAGAAGGGCGGAGTCGGCAAATCCACCATCACCTGCAACCTGGCCGCGATCAGCGCGCACCAGGGCAAGCGCACGCTGGTGATCGACCTCGATCCGCAGGGGAACTCGACGCAATACCTGCTGGGCGCCGCCAGCGATGATCTGGACGCGACGCTGGCCGACTTTTTCGACCAGACGCTGAACTTCCGCCTGAACGCGCGCGACACAACCGAATTCATCGTTGCGACGCCGTTCGAACGCCTGCATGTGATGCCCTCGCATCCCAAGCTCGAGGAACTGCAAGGCAAGCTCGAGTCGCGCTACAAGATCTACAAGCTGCGCGATGCGCTGAACGAGATCGCCGACGACTATGACGTGGTCTTCATCGACACGCCGCCGGCGCTGAACTTTTACACCCGCTCGGCCCTGATCGCCGCCGACGCCTGCCTGATTCCGTTCGACTGCGACGAGTTTTCCCGCCGCGCGCTGTATTCGCTGTTGGACAACGTGCAGGAGATCAAGTCCGACCACAACCGCGACCTGGAGGTGGAAGGCATCGTGGTCAACCAGTTCCAGCCCCGCGCCAGCCTGCCGCAAAAGGTCGTGCAGGAACTGGTCGCCGAAGGGCTGCCGGTGCTGGAGCCGTATCTTTCGGCCTCGGTGAAGGTGAAGGAATCACACGAGCAGGCCAAGCCGATGATCCACCTCGATCCCAAGCACAAGTTGTCGCAGGAATTCGTCGCGCTGCATGACACGCTGGCGCGCAAGTACGGCGCCTGAGCGCATCAAGCCGCTTCGAGCTTCGCCACTGCCAGCAGCAGCCACTTCACCCCAGCCGGGCCGAAGTTGATCTGCACCTTGCCATCCGCCCCGCTACCCTCGGCGGCAACGATCACCCCCTGGCCGAACTTCGCATGACTCACCGACTGCCCGATGCGCAGTCCATTGGGCAATTGGGCGAAGACCGGTCGGGGCGCACGCTGCACCGCCGGCGCAGGTGAAGGCTTGAAGTAGCCCCCCCCCATGCCGCCCGTCGCCCCGCCAGCCGCCGAGCGCGGGTTCGGCGGCGTGAGCCACTTGGTGAGTTCCGCCGGAACCTCCTCAAGGAAGCGCGAGCGCAGGTTGTAGCGCGTCTGCCCATGCAGCATGCGGCTCTGCGCGAATGACAGGTAAAGCCGGTCCCGCGCCCGCGTCACCGCCACGTACATCAGCCGGCGCTCCTCTTCCAGCCCGTCGCTTTCGAGGATGCTGTTCTCGTGCGGGAACAGCCCCTCCTCCAGGCCGGACAGGAACACCACATTGAACTCCAGGCCCTTGGCCGAGTGCACCGTCATCAGCTGCACCGCATCGGCGCCCTGGTCGGCCTGATGGTCGCCCGCCTCGAGCGAGGCATGGGCGAGAAAGTCGGCGAGCAGGGCATGGGTCTGCACCGCCACCTCGTCGCCAGCCTGGCGCTGCGCCTGCGCCTGCGACTCGGCGAGGAAGTTCGCCGCGGCGTTGATCAGCTCGTCCAGGTTCTCGAGCCGCTCGCGCCCCTCCTTCTCCGCCTTGTAATGCGCACGCAGGTTGCTCAGATCGAGCACATGGTCGACCAGTTCGGGCAGGGGAAGCTTTTCCGTGTCGTGCCGCAGGTCTTCCACCAGCCGCACGAACTGGCCAAGCGCCGTACCCGCCTTGCCGGTCAGGTGGGGAACGGTCGCATACAGGCTGGTGTTGTAGAGCCGTGCCGCATCTCCCAGCACCTCGAGCGAGCGCGCACCGATGCCGCGCGTCGGGAAATTCACCACGCGCGAAAACGCGGTGTCGTCGTCCGGATTGGCGATGAGGCGTAGATAGGCGAGCGCGTGCTTGATCTCCTGGCGCTCGAAGAAGCGCAGCCCGCCATACACGCGGTAGGGAATGCCCGCCGAAAAGAGCTGGTGCTCCAGCACGCGCGACTGCGCGTTGGAGCGGTACAGCAGCGCGATCTCCGCGCGCAGGCCACCCTCGCGCACCAGCGACTGCACCTCGTCGACGATCCAGCGCGCCTCGTCGGCATCGGAGAACGCCTCGAACACGCGTATCGGTTCGCCCGCGCCCTGGTCGGTCCAAAGATTCTTGCCCAGCCGGTTGGTGTTGTGGCGGATGATCGCGTTGGCGGCATCGAGGATGTTGCTGCGCGAACGGTAGTTCTGCTCCAGCCGGATCACGTTGGCAACGCGGAACTCGCGCTCGAAGTCGCGCATGTTGCCGACCTCGGCGCCGCGGAAGCGGTAGATGCTCTGGTCGTCGTCGCCGACGCAGAACATCGCCGCACCGCCCTCGCGCCCCTCGTCGGCGAACATCCGCAGCCAGCGGTACTGCAGGCGGTTGGTGTCCTGGAACTCGTCGACCAGGATGTGCCGGAAGCGGCGCTGATAGTGGCGCCGGATCGGTTCGTTGCGCTCGAGCAGCTCGTAGCTGCGCAGCAGCAGTTCGGCAAAATCGACCACCGACTCGCGCTGGCACTGCGCTTCGTATTCCTGGTAAAGCTGAACGCGCTGTCGGGTGTAGTCGTCCCAGGCCTCGACCGCCTGCGGCCGGTTGCCGGCCTCCTTCTGGCCGTTGATGAAGTGCTGCAGTTCGCGCGGCGGGAATTTCTCGTCGTCGACGTTGAGCGTCTTCAGCAGGCGCTTGATTGCGGCCAGCTGGTCACCGGAATCGAGGATCTGGAACAGCTGCGGCAGTCCGGCGTCGCGGTGATGCGCGCGCAGCAGGCGGTTGGCCAGGCCATGGAACGTGCCGATCCACATGCCGCGGGTGCTGACCGGCAGCATCGCCGCCAGGCGGGCCAGCATCTCCTTGGCCGCCTTGTTGGTGAAGGTCACCGCCAGGATGCCCGACGGGTCAACCTGGCCGGACTGGATCAGCCAGGCAATGCGGGTGGTCAGCACGCGAGTCTTTCCCGACCCGGCTCCAGCCAGGATCAGCGCGTGCTGGGGCGGCAGCGTGACCGCCTGGAGTTGTTCGGGATTCAGGTTGGCGAGCAGGTTGGACATCGGCATTCCTTGTTAGCCGCCATTGTAAGCCGCCCGCGGAGAAGACCCGAGAGCAGCGATATAGTAGAAATGTTGCACTAATGCTGCATTGCGGAAATCCCTTGTTGAATTTCGAGATTTTCTGAGCTAAGGTTCGTTTTGTGCATTGCAGCATCGTATATAGTTGAAGGGTGAAACAAGTCACAGGCGAGCCGAGGAACGCTGAGTAGAATCAGCAACACAGACTTTCCGCGAGAACAACTTCGTGGCTCTGCTATTGCGGAGCGGGCCCAAAAGGCTTTCATGAACCCGCGGCTTGCGACATCCGACCCGAGGAATACTGATGATGAAGACACCGAAACTGCTTCCCTGGTACGCCCACAAGGCGGGGGTATCGATCGAGCGTGCCGAGGCAATCTGGCGCAAGGCCGTGCGCGAAGCCACCGAGGAAACCGGCTGGGTCGGAAACTCGGAATACTGGGGCGCATCAATGAGCCACTTCCAGCGCCTGCTCGACGAAGAGAAGGCCACGCTGTGCGCGCCCCGCGTGGCGCCGCTGATGCGCAGCCAGCGCCGACTGCTGCGCCTGCCGCTGATCGCGCTGGAAGATTTCGTCACCGCGATGCACTCGAACTGGCAGCGCGCGAACGGCGCGGTTCGCAAAGCGATCTGAAGACTTACCCCGAGTACCGGCGTCGGCGTCGGACTCAAGCAGACTCAAGACATCCGTTCCCGTCCCGACGACGGGGACACACCAGCTCCCTCCCTCTCCTTCAATGGAGATTCGGCATCCCACCTCACGGTGGGGTGCCATTTTTTTGCCTGGCTTTCACGCCCGCGGCGCCCCCGCATCGAGCCTGCCCCCCTGCTTCGCGATATACTTTCGCGTTTTCAACGCCTTGAAGCCGCGCACCCCGCCCATGCAGGACAAATATCAGCCCGCCGCCGTCGAAACGGCCGCCCAGCAGCACTGGGACTCCACCGACGCCTTCCGCGTGACGGAAGACGCGAGCAAGCCCAAGTACTACTGTCTGTCGATGTTCCCCTATCCCTCGGGCAAACTGCACATGGGGCATGTGCGCAACTACACCATCGGTGACGTGCTTGCGCGCTTCCATCGCATGAAGGGCTTCAACGTGCTGCAGCCCATGGGCTGGGACGCCTTCGGCATGCCGGCCGAGAACGCCGCGATTCAGAACAACGTGGCGCCGGCGAAGTGGACCTACGCCAACATCGAGTACATGAAGGCACAGCTTAAGCGCCTGGGATTCGCCATCGACTGGTCGCGCGAGCTGGCGACCTGCACCCCGGAGTACTACCGATGGGAGCAGTGGCTGTTCACCCGCCTGTTCGAGAAGGGCCTGATCTACAAGCGACTCGGCACGGTGAACTGGGACCCGGTCGACGAGACCGTGCTCGCCAACGAGCAGGTCATCGACGGCCGCGGCTGGCGTTCAGGCGCGCTCGTCGAGAAGCGCGAGATCCCCATGTACTACATGAAGATCACCGCCTACGCGGACGAGTTGCTGTCCGCGCTCGATGGCCTGCCGAACTGGCCCGAGCAGGTCAAGCTGATGCAGAAGAACTGGATCGGCCGCTCGGAAGGCGTGGAGATCAGCTTCCCCTACGACGTCTCCAGCATCGGCCATGAGGGCGTGCTGAAGGTGTTCACCACTCGCGCCGACACCCTGATGGGCGCGACCTATGTCGCGGTGGCTGCCGAGCATCCGCTCGCCACCCAGGCGGCGGCCGGCAACCCGGCGCTCGCCGCATTCATCGAGGAGTGCAAGCACGGCGGCGTCGCCGAGGCCGACCTCGCGACGATGGAAAAGAAAGGCATGCCCACCGGCCTCAAGGTGCGCCACCCGCTCAGCGGCGAGCCGCTCGAGGTGTGGGTCGCCAACTACGTACTGATGGGCTATGGCGAGGGCGCGGTGATGGCGGTGCCCGCGCACGACGAGCGCGACTTCGCCTTCGCCACGAAATACCAGCTGCCGATCCGCATGGTGGTGGGTTCCGACGCCTACGCCGACACCGTCGCCCCCTGGCAGGACGCCTATGCCGACTACGGTCGCCTGGTGAATTCGGGCAAGTACGACGGTCTGGATTTCCAGGGCGCCGTCGATGCGATCGCCGCCGACCTCGCCGCCCAGGGCCTGGGGGCCAAGCGCGTGCAGTACCGCCTGCGCGATTGGGGCATCTCGCGCCAGCGCTACTGGGGCTGCCCGATCCCCATGATCCACTGCGCCGACTGCGGCGACGTGCCAGTGCCGGACGAACAATTGCCGGTGGTGCTGCCGGAGAACGTCGAGATCACCGGCCGCGGCTCGCCCCTGGCCAAGATGGCCTCTTTCTACGCATGCTCGTGCCCGAAATGCGGCCAGCCCGCGAAGCGCGAGACCGACACGATGGACACCTTCGTCGAGTCGTCCTGGTACTTCCTGCGCTACGCCTGCGCCGACAGCACGACAGCGATGGTGGACGAGCGCGTCAACTACTGGGCACCGGTCGACCAGTACATCGGCGGCATCGAGCACGCCATCCTGCACCTGCTGTATTCACGCTTCTTCACCCGCGCGATGCGCGACTGCGGCCTGGTGACTGTGTCCGAGCCCTTCAGCGCGCTGCTCACCCAAGGCATGGTGGTGGCCGAAACGTATTACCGCGAACTCGAAGGCGGCAGGAAGCAATGGATCAATCCGGCGGACGTGGTCGTCGAGCGTGACGAGCGCGGCCGCATCGTGGCGGCCAAGCTCGAGTCCGACGGCCTGCCGGTGGTCATCGGCGGCACCGAGAAAATGTCGAAGTCGAAGAACAACGGCGTCGACCCGCAGTCGCTGGTGGACCAGTACGGCGCCGACACCGCGCGCCTGTTCATCATCTTCGCCGCGCCGCCCGACCAGCAGCTCGAATGGTCCGACTCGGGCGTCGAGGGCGCCTCGCGCTTCCTGCGCCGGGTGTGGAACTACGGCCACGCGTTCGTCAGCGAGACGCGCCCGGCGCTGCCGGCCGAGCGCAGGCTCGCCGCCAACGCGCTGCCGGCGGTGGCAGCCGACGTGCGCCGCGAGATCCACACCCACCTCAAGCAGGCCAGCTACGACTTTGGCAAGCACCAGTTCAACACCGTGGTGTCGGCGGCGATGAAGATCCTCAACGCGCTCGAGAAGGCGCACAAGGATCTCGCCGACAGTGAAGTGGCCGCGCATGCCGAAGTGGCGGAGGAAGGCTTCTCCATCCTGCTGCGCCTGCTGTCGCCGATCACCCCGCACATCTGCCATGCGCTGTGGCTGGACTGCGGCTTCGGCCCCGACATCCTGGCTGCGAGCTGGCCGGCAGTCAGCGCGGACGCCTTGC
>JAFLDS010000035.1 GCA_017302295.1 Thauera sp.
CTGATGAGGTTCCTGCAGACCCTGTAACTATGCAAAGCACACCACGCCCCAGTACGGCCGTCGACCGAGCGAACAGCCATGCTGGGGGGTGCCGCTACGCATAGTTGAGAGCTATGCATAGGGGTCGTTAGGGTGAATTAGAGATTTCGGCAAGCGGCCATCCCATCCGCATGCAACCGAGCAGAATCGATGGACGGAACTGGCCGACAACCTGACGCTCACATATTCACGGGCGAGACCGCTGGTCATGTCGCGACTCGCGAAAGTCGTGATTCGCGCACCTTGCCCGGCCTGCGTGGAGCATGAAGCGGCAGCCTCTGTGTCACTTACGCTGGGATCGCCACGGAGGGTGGCGATAAGGCAGTTAGGCCACCTCGCCGATTTCCCGAACGGGAAATATTCATGACTACGCTGATCAACACCTCTGAAAACCTGGGTAAGGCCATCCGAAGCGCACGCAGGGCGCTGGGTCTGACGCAGCCGCAACTCGCGATGGCGGCCGGTTTCGGGGTGCGCTTCATCGTCGAGCTGGAGGTGGGCAAGCCCACTGTGCTGCTCGAGAACATCTTGCGGGTTCTCCAGGCGCTTGGCGGAACGCTGATGGTCGAGGGGCTGGACGATGCCGGTGCAGCAAACGGAGATCAGCCGTGAGCCGGATCCTCGACGTGTGGCTGTTGGGGAGTCGCGTCGGCCAGTTGGCGCAGGTCGACGGGAGGCCTGCGCAGGCTGATCGCGCAGTGGCGGCAGATGTCGCGCCACAAGAGTCAGAAAGTCGATGTCGACCTTGCGAACATCATCATCTTGGTCAGAGTCGGATCTCGTTACTCATGCTATCCGCTTACCTCATCGGGTAGGTCCAGGTCGTGCCGCGCGCCGCAGCCCGGCATGGTAATCGGACCGGTGACGCCGTTGAAAGAATCAGGTCAGGCCAACTCGATACGGAGATTTCTACCGAGCGCCTTCGCTGCACTGGTGAGCGTTGTGAGCGTGAGGCTGGTGTCGGTCTCATCCAGCAATCGATTGAGTGCTGCCCGGCTTGTGTGCATCTTCGCGGCGAGGGCGGTCTTGGTCAGATTCTGCGCCTTCATCTCCTGCGCGATCTGCCAGGCCACGACACGCTTGATGGCCACCGCGGTGGTTTCCTCGAGCATGGCCTCTTCAGCGAGGAAATCGTCAAGACTGCTGCGGATGTGGGTATTCATGCGCCACTCCCGAGTTGTTGCAAACGACGCTTGGCCACATCCAGTTCATCGGCTGGGGTGGCCTGTGATTTCTTGATGAAGGCATGAAGCAAGATCATCGTGTGGCCGACCACGGTGAACAACACCCGAGCAATCCTGTCGGTGAGGTGAATGCGGATTTCCCACAGATCTTTTGCCAACTTGCGCACCAAAGGCATCCCGAGCGGCCATCCGAACTAGACGGTCTTGATGTCTTCGCCGATCGTGCGGCGCTCTGGTGCGGGCAGCGCTTTCAGCCAATCTCGTACAGGCTCGTTACCGCTTCCGGTAGCGAAAAAACGCACATCCAGGATCGGGCTCGTCATGGTTCCTGAAATGTACCAATAATGATACATTCAAGCAAGAGCCATGTTGCCACGTGTGGCTCGGGACATGGGGTGCGCGCCGGGCGGAAAGGCACCGTTGCACTGTGGCTGCCCGGTCGGCCGCATCCCTACGGGAACCTTTCCCCCCGCTCGATGAGTCCGAGACGCACCCCCGCCGACTAAAATGGCGGCTCACGTCTCCGCGTCCCGCCCCATGTCCGTTTCCGACACCCGCTACACCCCGATCGACGCCCCCGCCTCGATCGCCGACGCCATCCGCATCCGCGGTGCGCGCCAGAACAATCTGCGCAACCTGTCGCTCGACCTGCCGCTGAACCGCCTGACGGTGGTGACCGGCGTGTCGGGCTCAGGCAAGTCCTCGCTGGTGTTCGACACGCTGTACGCGGAGGGCCAGCGGCGCTACGTCGAGACTTTCTCGCCCTACGCACGCCAGTTCCTCGACCGCATGGACAAGCCGCAGGTGGATCGGATCGAGGGCGTGCCGCCGGCGATCGCGATCGACCAGACCAACCCGGTGCGCACCTCGCGCTCGACGGTGGGCACGATGACCGAGCTCGCCGACCACTTCAAGCTGCTGTACGCGCGCGCCGCGCACCTGCACTGCCGTTGCTGTGGCAAGCCGGTGCGGCGGGATTCGGCGGTCAGCATTGCCGCCGACCTGCGTGCGCGTGCGGCGGCCGAGGGCGATCCGCGGCTGGTGGTGTGCTTTCCGGTGACGGTGCCGTCCAACTTCAGCGAAGCGGAAGTGACCGGCCTGCTCAATGCGCAGGGCTACACCCGCATTCAGGAACGCATCGCTGCGGGCGGCGCCGAGGGCAACGATGTGCTGCAGGTGGTGCAGGACCGCTTCCGCGCGTCGAACGCCGAGGATGCGCGCCTGGCCGAGGCGCTGGAGGCGGCGCTGCAGCGCGGCCATGGGCGGCTCGCCGTGTATGCGTCGGGCGAGGGGGTGAAGTCGGGGGCGACGGAGGGTACGCCGGGCGAGGCGGTGTGGCGCTATTCGTCCGGGCTGCATTGCGCGGACTGCGACATCCACTATTCCGAGGCCACGCCCGGGCTGTTCTCGTTCAACTCGCCGATCGGCGCCTGTGAGACCTGTCGCGGCTTCGGGCGGGTGATCGGGGTGGATTTCGGCCTCGTGGTGCCGGACGAATCGAAGACGCTGGCCGAAGGCGCGGTGAAGCCCTGGCAGACCGAGAGCTATCGCGAGTGCCAGGCCGACCTCGAGAAGATGGCGAAGAAGGTCGGCGTGGCGATGGACATCCCGGTGCGCGACCTGCCGCCGGAGCATCGCCAGTGGCTGTTCGAGGGCGACCCGAAGTGGAAGAACTGGGACAGCTCGTGGCCGCGCTACTGGTACGGCGTGCGCCACTTCTTCGACTGGCTGGAGACCAAGGCCTACAAAATGCACATCCGCGTGCTGCTGTCGCGTTATCGCAGCTACACGGAATGCCCGGCCTGCCATGGCGCGCGGCTGAAGCCGGATGCTTTGCTGTGGCGCCTGCCCATCGCAGCCGAATCCCCCTGTAGGAGCGGGCTCGACCGCGACCAGCCCGCCGCACAAGGTGAAGAGCGAATCGCGGTCGAGCCCGCTCCTACCGGGGCGTCTGTCGGGCTTGCGATCCACGAACTGATGGCGATGCCGGTCGAGCGCATCCGCGAGGCGGTGGCGGCGCTGCACATTCCCGGCGTGCCGGACGAGGCCACCGAGCTGGTGCTGGGCGAGATCCGCAGCCGGCTTACCTACCTCGCCGACGTCGGCCTCGGCTACCTGACGCTGGACCGCCAGTCGCGCACGCTGTCGGGCGGCGAGGTGCAGCGCATCAACCTGACCACCGCGCTCGGCACCTCGCTGGTGAATACGCTGTTCGTGCTCGACGAGCCCTCGATCGGCCTGCACCCGCGTGACATCGGCCGCATCCTCGGGGTGATGACGCGGCTGCGCGATGCCGGCAACACGCTGGTGGTGGTGGAGCACGACCCGCAGGTGATGGTGGCCGCCGACGAGCTGCTGGAGATCGGCCCCGGCCCGGGCGAGCGCGGCGGCAACATCGTCGCGCGCGGCACGCCGGCCGAGATCGCCGCCAACCCGGACTCGGTCACCGGCCCCTGGCTGGCGGGCAGGAAGCGCATCGATGTCGATCGTCCGCCGCGCCCGGTCGATGCCGCCACGCCGCGGCTGAAGCTGGTCGGCGCGCGCCAGCACAACCTGCGCGATCTCAGCGTCGGCTTTCCGCTCCAGCGCCTGACCTGCCTGACCGGCGTGTCCGGCTCGGGCAAATCGACGCTGATCCAGGACGTGCTGTACCCGGCGCTGGCCAAGCATTTCGGCGAGGCGACCGAATCCCCCGGGATTTTCGATAGTCTCGAGAATGTGGATAACTTGCGTGGCGTGGTGATGGTGGACCAGTCGCCGATCGGCAAGAGCTCGCGCTCCAACCCGGTGAGCTACGTCGGCGCGTGGGACCCGATCCGCAACCTGTTCGCCGCCCTGCCGGAGGCGCAGGCGCGCGGCTACACGCCCGGCACCTTCAGCTTCAACGCCGGCACCGGCCGCTGCCCGACCTGCACCGGCTCGGGTTTCGAGCATGTCGAGATGCAGTTCCTGTCCGACGTGTGGCTGCGCTGCCCCGACTGCGGCGGCAAGCGTTATCGCCCGGAAATCCTTGAACTTCAATGGGATGGACGCTCGGTGGCCGACGTGCTGGAGCTCACCGTGCACGAGGCGCTGGACGTGTTCCGCGAGCATCCCAAGGTGCTCGCCGCGCTCGCGCCGCTGGCCGACGTCGGCCTCGACTACCTGCGCCTCGGCCAGCCGGTGCCGACGCTGTCGGGCGGCGAGGCGCAGCGCCTGAAGCTTGCCGGGCACCTGGCCGAGGCGGCTCAGAAAAAGACTGTACGCAAAGCCAGTGCTGTGGATAAGTTTGGGAGTAAAGCTGGGGACAAGACGAGCGGCCTTGCCGTGCGGGCTGGCAGGGGCACCCCGGGCGGGGTTTCCTGGCTGACCGCGCCGGCCGAGCCCGGCCTGCTCTTCCTGTTCGACGAGCCCACCACCGGCCTGCACTTCGAGGACGTGGCCAAGCTGCTCGGCGCCTTCGACAAGCTGCTGCAGGCCGGGCATTCGCTGATCGTCATCGAGCACAACCTGGACGTGATCGCCGCGTCGGACTGGATCATCGACCTCGGGCCGGAGGGCGGCGAAAGGGGGGGCGCGGTGGTGGTGGAAGGTCCGCCGGAGGCGGTGCGTGCCCACGAAAGCTCGCATACCGGCGCCGCGCTGCGTGAATACGCCGAAGCCCTGGCACGGACCCGTGGGAGCGGGCTTGACCGCGATCGAACTTCCATCGCGGCTGTCGCCGCTCCCACAGGGGGGGTGGTCGCGGGCGAAGCGCGAGCGCAGTACCGCGCCGTTGCCGCCCCGGCGATCGAAATCCGCCACGCGCGAGAGCACAACCTCAAGAACGTCAGCCTGCAGATCCCGCGCGACCAGTTCACCGTGATCACCGGCCTGTCCGGCTCGGGCAAATCCACGCTGGCCTTCGACATCGTCTTTGGCGAGGGCCAGCGCCGCTATCTGGAATCGCTCAACGCCTACGCGCGCCAGTTCGTACAGCCCGCCAGCCGGCCCGATGTAGACGGCCTGTTCGGCATCCCGCCCACGGTGGCGATCGAGCAGCGCACCAGCCGCGGCGGGCGCAAGAGCACGGTGGCGACGCTGACCGAGATCCACCCCTTCCTGCGCCTGATGTACGTGAAGCTGGGCACGCAGTTCTGCCCCGACTGCGACGTGCCGGTGACGCCGCAGAGCTTCGAGGCCATCGTCGCGCAGATCCAGCGCGAGCTGCGCGGCGCTTCGGTCGAGGTGCTGGCGCCGCTGGTGGTCAACCGCAAGGGCCTGTACACCGACCTCGCCAAGTGGGCGCGCGGCAAGGGCCACGCGCAGTTGCGCGTCGATGGCGAATACCTGCCCACCAATAAATGGCCGCGGCTCGACCGCTACAAGGAACACAACATCGAGCTGCCCACCGGCATGGTGGTGGTGCAGCCGGAGCACGAGGCCACGCTGCGCGAGTTCGTGCGCCAGGCGCTGGACATCGGCAAGGGCGTGATCAAGGTGCTGGAGATCGGCAAGCTCGGCGCCCAGCCGATCACCTTCTCGACGCTGCGCGCCTGCCCGAGTTGCGGCACCGGCTTCCCCGAGCCCGATCCGCGCCTGTTCTCGTACAACGCCAAGCACGGCTGGTGCCCCAAGTGCTACGGCACCGGCCTGAAGACCGCGGCGCGCATCGAGGACCCGGACGCGCTCGACCTCGGCGATGCGGAGGAAGTCATCGTCAGCGACGAGCCCTGCCCGGCCTGCGACGGCGCGCGCCTGAACCCGGTGGCGCGCGCGGTGCGCTTCCGCGAGCTCGGCCTGCACCAGCTCGCGGCGCAGCCGGTGGACAAGGCAGCAGGCTTCTTCGCCGATCTGGCGCTGAACGAGCGCGAAACCGACATCGCGCGCGACCTCGTCAGCGAGATCCGCGGCCGGCTGGCCTTTCTGCAGCATGTCGGCCTCGGCTACCTGGCGCTGGACCGCGCCGCGCCCACGCTGTCGGGCGGCGAGGCGCAGCGCATCCGGCTGGCGGCGCAGCTCGGCTCCAACCTGCGCGGCGTGTGCTACATCCTTGACGAACCGACGATCGGCCTGCACCCGCGCGACAACCGCCTGCTGCTCGACACCCTGGAGGCGCTGCGTGACCGCGGCAACACGCTGCTGGTGGTCGAGCATGACGAGGACACCATCCGCCGCGCCGACCACGTCATCGACCTCGGCCCCGGCGCCGGGGTGCGTGGTGGCCGGGTGGTGGCCGAAGGCCGCATCGACGACCTGCTCGCCGCGCCCGAATCCGCCACCGGCGAATGCTTCCGCCACCCGCTGCAGCACCCCTTGCGCCCGCGCCGCGCGGTGGCGGACGACCACGCGGCGATCCGCATCGAAGGCGCGACCCTGCACAACCTGCGCGACATCGCCGTGCGCATCCCGCTCGCGCGCCTCACGGTGGTGACCGGCGTGTCCGGCTCGGGCAAGTCCAGCCTGGCGCGCGACGTGATCCACGCCAACCTGCGCGCGCGCCTCGGCGACCCCGAGGCCACCCGCGCCCGCCGCCGCGGCCAGGCGCAGCCGGACGAGGTCGACCAGGCCCTGGTCGGCTGCAAGGGCCTCCACGGCTGGCAGCAGGTCGGCCGCGTGCTGGAGGTCGACCAGACCCCGATCGGCAAGACGCCGCGCTCCTGCCCGGCGACCTACGTCGGCTTCTGGGATGCGATCCGCAAGCTCTTCGCCGACACTTTCGATGCCCGCACCCGCGGCTGGAACGCCTCGCGCTTCTCCTTCAACACCGGCGCCGGGCGCTGCCCGGTGTGCGACGGCGCCGGCCAGACCACTGTCGAGATGAGCTTCCTGCCCGACGTGAAGACGCCCTGCGAGGCCTGCGGCGGCGCGCGCTTCAACCCCGAGACGCTGTCAGTGCGCTGGAAGGACAAGACGGTGGCCGAGGTGCTGTCGATGCCGGTGGACGAGGCGGTGGATTTCTTTTCCGCCCATCCCGCGATCGCCCACCCGCTGCAACTGCTGCAGGACGTGGGCCTCGGCTACCTGACCCTGGGCCAGCCCAGCCCGACGCTGTCCGGCGGCGAGGCGCAACGCATCAAGCTGGTCACCGAGCTCGCCAAGGTGCGCCGCCGCCCGGGCGAAGCGGAGGACACCGGCGGCGTGCCGCTGCCGGCCGACAAGCACAGCCTCTACGTGCTCGACGAACCCACCGTCGGCCTGCACATGGCCGACGTCGACAAGCTGATCCGCGTGCTCCATCGCCTCACCGACGCCGGCCACACCGTGCTGGTGATCGAGCACGACCTCGACGTCATGGCCGAGGCCGACTGGCTGATCGACCTCGGCCCGGAAGGCGGCGACGGCGGCGGCCGCGTGGTGGCCGAAGGTCCGCCGGAGGTGGCGATGGCGACGCCGGCCTCGCACACCGGGCGCCATCTGCGCGAGTTCCTGGCGGCGCGCACAGCTTCGCCGGAGGTATGAAGACTCAGGCTTCGCCCGAACTCGATTTTCCGACCTCGTCATTCATCAGCCGGAACGCGATCCAGAGGCCGAGGACGAGATTGCATGCGGCGAAGCCGGCCAGTACCCAAGTGAGCGTTGCGGGCAGATCGCGGCTGCGCAGGATCCAGGAGATCCCCGAGGAGAGGACATTGAGTGCGATGAGCAGCCAGAACTGCGGGTTGCGTGGCTGGATGAGTCTTGAAATTTTCATGGGTCGGTCGGTGCTGCGGGGTGGCATACGAAGACAGGATGCGCGAATAATACGGGCCTGGATCGCAACCGAACTCTGCCGATGAATGCCCGCCTAATCCGTGTGTGGGATCTTCCCACCCGCATCTTCCACTGGACCTTGCTCGTCCTCGTCGTCGCCGCCTTCGTCACCGGCTGGCTGGGCGGCAACCTGATCGAGTGGCATGGCCGCGCCGGCATCGCCATCACCGGCCTGCTCGCCTTCCGCCTGGTGTGGGGCTTCGTCGGCTCGACCTATGCCCGTTTTGCCGACTTCGTGCCAGGCCCGGCCCACATCTGGGCGCATATCCGCGGCGAATGGAACGGCCTCGGCCACAACCCCTTCGGCGCGCTGTCGGTGCTGGCGCTGTTGCTCGTGCTGGCCTTCCAGGTGGGCAGCGGGCTGGTGTCGAACGACGACATCGCCTTCAACGGGCCGCTTTACGCGCTGGTGAGCAAGGCGACGAGCGACTGGTTGACCGGCTTGCACCGGCTGAACTTCTGGGTGCTGATCGTGCTGGTGGTGCTGCACGTGACCGCCATCCTGTATTACGTGCATGCGAAGAAGGACAACTTGGTGAAGCCGATGATCACCGGCACCAAGGAAGTGACTGACGCCGAGGCGAAGCCGGCGCAGGGTGGCGGTCCGATTGCGTTCGTGCTGGCGCTGGCGATTGCCGGGTTCGCGGTGTGGGCGGCGCAGGGTGGCCTGCTGCCTCCGCCACCGCCACCCGCTCCGGCCGAGGCCACGCCCGCCTGGTGATGACGATCTGCGCCCCGCCGGGGCGCGGTGCCTGAGCCGAAGACGACAAAGCCGCCCGCGGGCGGCTTTGTCGTTCGGGAACTGACCGAAAGCGCTCAGTCTTCCATGCGGTACTTGTCGTGACAGGACTTGCAGGTCTCGCCGACCTTGCCGAAGGCGGTCTTCACCGCGGCCGCGTCGCCGCTGGCAGCGACCTTGGCCAGATCGTTGGCGGCGGCGTTGAATTCGCGCGCGATCTTGCCGACGTTGTCGCCTTCCTTGAAGAATTCCGGCTTGACGCGGGTCTTGACGTTGCCGATCGCCTTGTCGGTGCCCGGGCCGTAGAGCGCGCCCATGCCGGAGTTGGCGATGCCGGCGATGGCGTTGGCGGCGGCGGCGACCTGGTCCTTGTTGTAGGTGCCTTCCAGGTTGGCCTTGATCTTGCCCATGTTCCAGCTCATGAACGAATAGCCGGCCTGGCGGTAGCGGATCTGGTCTTCCGGCTTGACCTGGGCGGAAGCCAGGGTGGTCAGCGACAGTGCGAGTATGCCGAACGCGGCGCGAACCATGGATTTATTCATGTTTGCCTCATGGTGACGATGGATGGAAGTCCCGGCGGCAAGGCATCCGGGATCGCCTGTGACAGCAGGCGCAGTGTAGCGGTTTGCCCATGTAACAGTCATCGCAGTTGCGACGCCTGTGACGAATCAGCGCGGGCTAAGTGGCTCTATTCCATCGATGGCCGTAGCCGGAAACGGCCTAGACTGGCTGCATCTTGGTGATATTGCGACCCGCCCGCGGGTCAGGGGAGCGACCATGCGCCGTCTGGCTGACACGCCGATCTGGGTTCGGCTGACCGGAGCGATCTGGCTGATGCTCGTGCTCGCCTGGGGCGGCATGATCGTGTGGGAGACGCGCGTCAATCGCGACACCGCGATCGAGCAGGCGAAGGATTTCGCCGGCACCGTCAACGAGATGACCATGGCCGGGCTGACCGGCATGATGATCACCGGCACGGTGGCGCAGCGCGACGTGTTCCTCGACCAGATCAAGGAACTGTCGGTGGTGCGCGACCTGAAGGTGCTGCGCGGCGACGCCGTGAGCAGCGTGTATGGGCCCGGTGCCGCGACCGAGCATGTGCCGGACGCGATCGAACGCCAGGTGCTGGCCGGCGGCCCGGCCTACCTGCAGGTGGAGCAGGACGCCGAACGCGGCGAGCACCTGCGGGTGATCAACCCGGCGCGGGCCTCGCAGAACTACCTCGGCAAGAACTGCCTGAGCTGCCATCAGGTCGCCGAAGGCACGCCGCTGGGCGCGGTGAGCATGCGCATCTCGCTCGAGCGCGCCAATGCCGCGGTGAAGAGCTTCCGCGACCAGAGCGTCCTGTTCGCGCTGCTGGTGTCGCTACCGTTGCTCGTGTTCGTTTATCTCTTCATCCGCCGTTTCGTCACCCGGCCGCTGGCTCAACTCACCGGCAGCCTGTCGGAGATCGCGCAGGGCGGCGGCGACCTGACGCGGCGTCTGGGCGGCACCGGTGAGGATGAAATCGGCCGCACCGCCGGCACCTTCAACGACATGCTGAGCACGATCGCCGCCCTCATCCGCCAGGTGGGCGATTCGGCGGCAGCCGTCACCGCGTCCGCCCGAGGGCTGAGCGGCAGCGCCGGGGCCCTGGCGGCGCGCTCGCATCGCCAGAACGAGAGTTCGGTGAGCGCCGCGAGCGCTGTTGACGCACTGCTCGTCAACACCACCCATATCGCCACCAGCGCGGAAGCGGTGCGCGAGCGCTCGCACGACAGCCTGGCGCGCTCGCAGGAAGGTGCTCACAGCCTGCAGCAGCTGATCGGTGAGGTCGAGGAAGTGGAAGGGGCGGTGCGTCAGATGGCGTCTGCGGTGAACGACTTCGTCGAGTCGACGAACGCGATCACCCGCATGACGCGGGAAGTGCGCGAGATCGCCGAGCAGACCAACCTGCTGGCGCTCAACGCGGCGATCGAGGCCGCCCGCGCCGGCGAACAGGGCCGCGGCTTTGCCGTCGTCGCCGACGAAGTGCGCAAGCTGGCGGAAAAGTCCGCCCGTTCGGCGGGCGAAATCGACGCGATCACCCGCGAGATCGGCCGCCGTTCGGACTCGGTGCAGGAGGCCATCGCCAGCGGCCTGTCACATCTGCAGTCGAGCCGTGAGGTCGCGAACAGCGTGTCTACCGTGCTGGGCGCGGCCAACGCGGCGGTGGTCGAGGTCGGCGAGGGGCTGGACCGCATTGCCTCGGCGACACGCGAGCAGCGCCAGGCAAGCGAAGCGGTCACCGCCAGCATCGATGAGATCGCCGAGATGGCGGCCGACAACGACCGTGCGATCGAGCAGACGGTAGGCTCCGCGCGCGAGCTCGAGGCGCTCGCGGCGCGGCTGCAGGAGTCGGTGTCGCGCTTCCGCGTGTGAGCGGCGCGCCGGCCTCGCTTACTCGATCCGCACCGGCACGAAGATGCGCGAGCCGCCGCGCTGGATCAGCAGCGCGAAGCGGTTGCCGGCGGCCTCGAGCAGGCTGCGGAATTGCGCGACGCTGGTGACCGGCTGATTGTTGAGCGCCAGGATCACGTCGCCGCGCTGCACGCCGGAACGCGCCACCGCGCCGGCGCTGCCTTCGACCACCAGGCCACCGCGCACGCTGAGCTGGCTCGCTTCCTGCGCGGTCAGCGGCCGCGCGCTGAGGCCGAGCTTGGCGCCGATGCTCTCGCCCTGTTCGGGGCTGGCTGCGGCGCTCGGCGTGCCTTCGGCCTTCAGTTCCTCCAGCGTTGCGACCAGTTCGCGGCTGCGTCCGTCGCGCCACACGTCCATGCGCACCCGCGTGCCGGGCCGGCGCTCACCGACGATGCGCGGCAGGTCGGCCGATTCGCCGATGCGCGTGCCGTCCAGGCTCAGCACCACGTCGCCCGGTTTGAGGCCGGCTTTGTCCGCCGGACCACCCGGATCGACGCTCGCCACCAGCGCGCCGCGTTCGTCGGGCAGGCCGAAGGACTGGGCGAGGTCCTTGTCCAGCCCCTGGATGGCGATGCCCAGCCGCCCGCGCTGTACCCGGCCGTGGGCGATGAGCTGGTCCTTGATGTGCATGGCGACGTCGATCGGGATGGCGAACGAGATGCCCATGAAGCCGCCCGAACGCGAGTAGATCTGCGAGTTGATGCCGATCACCTCGCCGGCGAGGTTGAACAGCGGCCCGCCCGAGTTGCCGGGGTTGATCGCGACGTCGGTCTGGATGAAAGGCACGTAGTTCTCGTCCGGCAGGCGGCGAGCCTTGGCCGAGATGATGCCGGCGGTGACGGTGTTGTCGAAACCGAAGGGCGAGCCCATCGCCACCACCCACTCGCCGACGCGGCTGCGATCGGCGTTGCCGATCTTCACGGATGGCAGGTTGCGTGCGTCGATCTTCAGCACGGCGACATCGGTGCGGCGGTCGATGCCCACCACCTTGGCCTTGAACTCGCGCTTGTCGGTGAGCGTGACGGTCACCTCCGTCGCTGCCGCAGTGTTGTTGCCGTTGGGCTCGCCGGCGACGACGTGGGCGTTGGTCAGCACATAGCCGTCGGCGCTGACGATGAAGCCCGAGCCGATGCCGCGATTCACTCGCGGGCCGCCGCCCTGCTGGCCGGGCATGCCCGGCACCGGCACGCCGAAGCGGCGCAGGAAGTCGTAGAACGGGTCGTTGGCGAAGGGGTTGTCGCCGTTCATCTGGGGCTGCGCCTGGCGCTGCACCACATTGATGTTCACCACCGCGGGACCGACCTGTTCGACGAGGTCGCCGAAGTCGGGCAGGCCGTAGCGGTTCGGCGTGACCATCGAGGCGGCGGCCTGCGGGTCGGCGGCGTGTACGGTGTCGAGGCCGGCCGCCAGCGGCAGGCAGGCGGCGAGAGCGAGGGTCAGGGCACGAGTGGCGAGCGCTTTACGCATGGAAGTCCCGGTCTGGTCGAATGGATGGACACTGGCGGTGGACGCGGATCGTGCCGCGCCGTTCCCGAACAGGGTTTTGCGCGTGAAGATGAGGGCGAATTTGCTGACGTCAACACCGTCGCGGTGCCGGCGCGCGGGCGCTCCTCATGGGCAGGACCGCCCCGACGGGGTAACATTCGGATCCATTGCCGTTGTCCTTGGCAGTTCGACATACGGAGCATCGCCATGACGCTGACCGATCTGCGCTATCTCGTCGCGCTCGCCCACGAGCGTCATTTCGGCCGTGCGGCGGAAAAGTGCCACGTGTCGCAGCCCACGCTGTCGGTGGCGGTGAAGAAGGTGGAGGATGAGCTCGGCATCCAGCTTTTCGAGCGCAGCGCGTCCGAGGTGAAGATCACCGAGACCGGGCGGCGCATCGTGCTGCAGGCCGAGAAGGTGCTGATGGAAGCGGGCCAGATCCAGGAGATCGCCGCCGCCGGCAAGGATCCGCTCGCCGGTCCGTTGCGCCTCGGCGTCATCTACACGATCGGGCCTTATCTGCTGCCGCGCCTGATCCCGCGGGTGCACCAGCTGGCGCCGCGCATGCCGCTGATCATCCAGGAAAACTACACCGCCCGCCTGGCCGAGGCGCTCAAGCGCGGCGAGCTCGATGTGATCATCATCAGCCTGCCGTTCGAGGAGCCGGGCATCGTCGCCCAGCCGGTGTACGACGAGCCTTTCCGCGTGCTGCTGCCGGCCAGCCATCCGTGGACGGCCGAAAGGCAGATCGACCCGGTGCACCTGGCCGACGATCAGCTGCTGCTGCTTGGCGCGGGCAACTGTTTTCGCGAGCAGGTGCTCGAGGTCTGTCCGAGCTGCCGCAATGTCGGCGGGCTGCAGCGCACGCTCGAGGGCAGCTCGCTGGAGACGATCCGCCACATGGTGGCGACCGGTCTCGGTGTGACGGTGCTGCCCAGTTCGGCTGCCGACGATCCGACGACGCAGAACGCGCTCGTCGCGGTGCGTCCGTTTTCCGAGCCCGAGCCGGCGCGCCGCGTCGCGCTCGCCTGGCGCGTGACCTATCCGCGCAGCGGCGCGATCGACATCCTGCGTTCGGCCATCCTGGAGAGCGCGTTGCCGGGCGTGCGCCCGATCGGCCGTGCGCCGGCTAGGGAAGTGGCTTGAGTGCTGTGCGCCAATAGCCCTTACTCATGTAAGGGATTCTGATATTCGATTGGAACCTGCCGGCTGGGCAACTTAGCATCCTTGCATCAGCCAGCGTCTGTCCTCGGACGAAACGACCCGCAAAGGAGTGTGAAGATGGAAATCGACATCGGCATCAACAAGAAGGATCGCGCCAAGATCGCGGACGGGCTGTCGCGCCTGCTGGCCGACAGCTACACGCTGTACCTGACGACGCACAACTTCCACTGGAACGTGACCGGTCCGATGTTCAACACGCTGCACCTGATGTTCGAGGGGCAGTACAACGAGCTGGCGCTGGCGGTGGATCTGATCGCGGAGCGCATCCGCGCGCTGGGCTTCCCGGCGCCGGGTACGTACAAGGAGTTCCAGAAGCTCACCAGCATGTCCGAGCCGGATGGGGTGCCGAACGCGCAGGAGATGATCCGCCAGCTGGTGCTGGGCCAGGAGGCGGTGGTGAAGACGGCCCGTAGCGTGGTGCCGCTGGCCGACAAGGTGGGCGACGAGCCGACGCTGGACTTGCTGACCCAGCGAATGCAGATCCACGAGAAGAACGCCTGGATGCTGCGCAGCTTGCTGGAGGAGTGAGCTTTCGGCTCCGCCCTGGGACGTGGGTGCTGTCTTCGGGCGGGGCTTTTGGGCTGGTGCTTGATCGGCGTTGCGGGGGCGGGCTTACCCCCTCCTGGGCTGCGGAACTCGCCTTCGCTGCGCTCGGCTCGGACAGTCCTCGCCCCTCCGGGGGTAACCCCACGCCCGCAACGCGGCCTGTGCGGATGCTGGGCCGCGTAAGGCCAGGAGTTACGAAGCCTTGCTTGCGCGTTTGCGCGTCGCTGGCTTCTTCTCTTCTGCGGGGGTCGCTTCTGCCGCGTCGTCCGCGCCCGCGACCTTCTTCGCGGTGCTCGTCTTCGCCGCCGCGGCCTTCGGCGCCTTTGCTTCGAACTCGAAGCCGACCTTGCCGTCCTTGCCGCGGACCAGGAAGGCCGAGAACTTGCGTCGCGTGCGGGCCGAGACGAAGCCCTTCAGCAACTCGGTCTTGCCTTCGGTCAGCAGCTTCGCCATCTGCTCGCGTTCGATCGGCTGCTGCAGGATGATCTTGCCGGAGCGGAAATCGCAGCTCTTGGCCGGGCCGACGGACTTTTCGCAGACATAGGCCATGCCGTGCTCGAACACGCGGCTCTGGCATTTCGGGCAGGCGCCGACGGTTTCCTGATCGGAGAAATCCACCGCTTCGGCTTCCTCGCCTTCCTTCGGCTGGCCGAAGTCGAAGGCGGGCTGCTTTTCGTCGTTGAGCACGATGTCGGCATTGAACAGGCGGCCCATCTTGTTGCGGAAGCCGAGCAAGGGGCCGACCTTGCCTTCGCGCAGCAGGGTCTCGATTTCCGCGATCTCGAACTGGCGGCCGGCGACGATCTTCCAGGTGCTCCACTCACAGCTCTGGCAGGCGAACTTCTTGTAGTTCTCCTTCACCGTGCCGCCGCACTTGGGGCAGGGGGTCTGCAGGGTGGCGAAGTCGCCCGGTACGGTGTCGGACTCGAAGCGCTTGGCGCGCTCGACGACCTCGCGCGCCATTTCGGCGATCTCCTGCATGAAGGCAGCGCGGCTGAGCTTGCCGTGCTCCATCTGCGCGAGCTTGTATTCCCATCCGCCGGTCAGTTCGGGCGAGGTCAGGGCGGTGACGCCCAGGCCCTTGAGCAGGGTGATCAGCGAGAAGGCCTTGGCGCTGGGGATCAGCTCGCGACCTTCGCGGTGGATGTACTGCTCGCTGATCAGGCCTTCGATGATCTGCGCGCGCGTGGCCGGGGTGCCCAGGCCGCGCTCGGCCATCGCCGCGCGCAGTTCCTCGTCGTCGACCATCTTGCCGGCGCCTTCCATCGCCGACAGCAGCGTGGCTTCGTTGAAGCGCGCCGGCGGCTTGGTCTGCAGCGACTTGAGCAGGATGTCCTCGGTCGATACCGTCTCGCCCTGCTTCACCGGCACCAGTTGCGGGCCGCCGCCTTCCTTCGCATCCTTCTCGTCGTTGGCCGCTTCCTTGCCATATACCGCCAGCCAGCCGGGATTGACCAGCACCTTGCCCTCGGTCTTGAAGGCTTCGCCCTCGACGCGGGTGATGCGGGTGGTGATCTGGTATTCGGCGGCCGGGTAGAACACCGACAGGAAGCGCTTGGTGACCAGGTCGTAGATCTTGTGCTCGGCGTCCGACAGGCTCTTGGGCAGCGTGCCGGTGGGGATGATGGCGAAGTGGTCGGAGATCTTGGCGTTGTTGAAGATGCGCTTGTTGGGTTTGACCCAGCCCTGCTTGGCGATCTCGTTGGCGAAGGGCGCGTATTGGTCGGGCAGGGTGCGCAGGACCTCATTTACCGTGCCGATGTAGTCCTCGGGCAGGGCGCGCGCGTCGGTACGCGGATAGGTCAGCACCTTGTGTTTCTCGTACAGCGCCTGCGCGAGCTGCAGCGTGACGCGGGCGGAGAAGCCGAAGCGGCCGTTGGCTTCGCGCTGCAGGCTGGTGAGGTCGAACAGCAGCGGCGACAGCTGCGTCGACGGCTTGGCTTCCTCGGTGACCACGCCCGGTTTGCCGTCGCATTTGGCGCGGATCGCCTCGGCCTGCGCCTTGTCCCACAGACGGAAGGCGGTGGCGTGTTCGTCGCCCTCAGGTTTCTTGAACTTCTCGTCGAACCAGCGGCCGGCGTAGGTGCCGGCGGCCGCTGCGAAGCTGGCTTCGAGCTCCCAGTAATCGCGCGGCTTGAACTTGCGGATCTTGTCCTCGCGCTCGACCACCAGCGCCAGCGTCGGCGTCTGCACGCGGCCGACGGTGGTGAGATGGAAACCGCCGGTCTTGGAGTTGAACGCGGTCATCGCCCGCGTGCCGTTGATGCCGATCAGCCAGTCGGATTCGGCGCGGCACACGGCGGCGTTGCGCAGGCCCTCGACGTCCTGGGCGGTGCGCAGGTTGGCGAAGCCGTCGCGGATCGACTGAGCGGTCATCGACTGCAGCCACAGCCGCTGCATCGGCTTCTTGGTGCCGGCGTGCTCGGCGATGAAGTTGAAGATCAGCTCGCCCTCGCGGCCCGCGTCACAGGCGTTGATCAGGCCGGTGACGTCCTTGCGCTTGATCAGCCGCGTCAGCAGCTTCAGGCGGTCGTCGGTCTTCTCGATGGGCTTCAGGGCGAAGTGCGGCGGAATCACCGGCAGATGGGCGAAGGTCCATTTGCCGCGCTTGACTTCGAATTCCTCGGGAACGGCGAGTTCGAGCAGGTGGCCCACGGCTGAGGACAGCACGTAGTGCTCGGACTCGTAGTAGTCCTTTTCCTTGGTGAAGCCGCCAAGGGCACGGGCGATGTCCTGCGCGACCGAGGGCTTTTCCGCGATGATCAGTTGCTTGCTCATGCTTGGGGCCAGCGGAGAGACGCCCGGGAGCATCCCTCAAAGGGGTTCAGAAGCGGCGGATGATACGGAGCGGCTGCTCGGCGAGGCAAGGGGGCGCGGACAGGAAGGACCGCCTCAGTGCAGCACGGGCTCGAACTCGCCGTCCTGCGCGTCGTTGAGGAGTTCATCCACGACCAGCGTGTCCATCGGCTGTTCGCGCTGCCATAGCACCATCAGCACGATGACTTTGAGGCGCTCCAGCGTGATCGTGAAGCCTTCGAGCGCCATCGCGCGTTCGATGATCAGCTCCCGGCTGGCGCCATCGAGCACGCCCGAGCTGCCGAGGAAAGTGAGGAAGCCGCGGCATTCGGCGCTGAGGCGCACGCACTCGTCATCGGCGTAGATGCGCACCGAGCTTTCCGCCGGCGCGATGCCGGGCTGGATGTCTTGCGCGACGCGGCGCAGCCCGGCGAGCCATTCGAGCGCCTCGGAGATTTCCTCGTCCTCGAAACCGGCGGCAGAAAGCTTGCGTGCGAGCTGGTCGGATTCGGGGCAGGCGTCGGCGTGGATGTAGCTTTCGAACAGAAAGACGAGGATGTCGAACAAGAGAGCCTCCTGAAATTCCGCCACGATGTACGTGTGGCGGGGCCCGTTCGTGCCCTTGGCAGAGCGGGCGATTGCCGCGCAGTTCAGACGCGCTGGAAGCGGCCGCCCGGAAGGCGGGCGATGTGTCCCTCCAGTTCCAAGGGCAGCAGAATGGCGTACAGGGCGTCGACCGTCAAGCCACAGCGTGGGGCGAGGGTGTCGATGTCCACCGGGTCGTGGCCGATCGCCTGCAGCACCTGGGCGGCGGCGTCGGCCAGTGGCAGGGCGGGCTGGGCTTCCGCGGGTGCAGCCTGGCCGCGGTGGGCGGTGGCTGCGGCACCCGGCCGCCGGGCGGGCTTGCTCGCCGGCCAGCCGAGACGGCCGCGCAATTCCTCGAGGATGTCCTCGGCCGTCTCGACCAGCTTGGCGCCCTCGCGGATCAGGCGATGGCAGCCGCGCGACATCGGCGAATGGATGGAGCCGGGAATGGCGAACACTTCGCGCCCGCTCTCGGTGGCCAGCCTTGCGCTGATCAGCGATCCGCTGTTGAGCGCGGCTTCGACCACCAGCACGCCCTGCGCGAGCCCCGCGATGATGCGGTTGCGGCGCGGGAAGTTGTGGCGCAGCGCATTGGTGCCGAGCGGCAACTCGCTGATGATGGCGCCGTGCGCGGCGATGTCACGCGCGATCGCGGCGTTGCGTGCCGGGTAGATGCGGTCGGCGCCGGTCCCGATCACCGCCACCGTGCCGCCTTCGCCGCCGGCCAGCGCGCCGCGATGTGCGGCGGCATCGATGCCCAGCGCCAGACCGCTGATGACGGTGAGGCCATGCTCGCTGAGCGCGCGGGCAAAGGCCTCGGCGTTGGCTTCGCCTTGCGGGGTTGCCGAGCGTGCGCCGACGATGGCGATCGCCGGCCGCTGCAGCATCGCCGGATCACCTTTTACATACAGCAGCACCGGGGGGTCGGCGGTGTCGAGCAGCGTCCGCGGATAGTCGGCATCGGCCAGGGTCAGGATGTGATTGCCGGGTTCCGCCGTCCAGGCGAGCGCCTTGTCGATCGTTTCGAGTGGCGGCGCGCCGAGCAGCTGATCGGCCGCTTCGCCGCCCACTACCGCGGACAGCGCGCTGCGACCGGCGGCGAAGATGTGATGTGGCAGACCGAAGGCGGCGAGCAGCCGGCGCTGAGTCTCACCCCCCACGCCGGGAATCGAGGTCAGCCGCAGCCAGTCGGCCAGGTCGTTGGCAGGCGCCAATGCGGCGGACGAGATGTCGTTCAGGGCTTGCGCACCATGTCGCCGACCGCGACCGGGCCGTCGGTCTCCATCACCAGGGCATAGGCCACGCGGTCGAACACGCGAAACACGATCCCCACGCCGTAGCGCTTGTCCGGCAGCGCGAAGCTCTCCTTGCCTTCGTCGTCCTTGTAGACCGCTACGCCGCGGTTGCGGTGCAGGGCGAGCACATGCCCGCGCTCCAGCCCGTCGCGCTCGCCGATGCTGAGGGCAACCACGTGCAGGCGTCCGGTTTCGGTCACGCCGCGATAGATCGACATCACCCGGCCGTCGACTTCCCGCTCGGGCGCGTGCGGCGCGTAGGCGAACACCGACGGGCGCTCGCTCGGGACCATGAGGTCGCCGACCTCGATCTCTTCCACCGCCGAGACGATCTCCAGCGTGGCCGGCGTGCCGTGCTCGGTGACGCGCGCGGTGCCGAGGTGGTTGGCCTCGAAGGCGACGACTTCCTGGGTGACAGGATCACGCAACGGGCGGGCCGGGCGCAGAATCTGCCACACCTCGGTGCCTTCGCGCACGTTCTTGGCGAACACGGTGTCGCCCGACCCCATCAGCACGCGGCTGGTCTCGGTGGCGACGATGGTGGCGGCGCCTTCGATGCGTGCCTGGTCGACCACCAGCGGCTGGGTCAGGAAAGGTTCGATGACCTGCAGCGGGATGCTCGGGATCGCGTTTTCGAGCGATTCCGTGTAGACCTGGGGCTGGAGCTTGTCGGAACGCGTGCCGCCGATGCGGCGCCCGACGCTGAGCCAGGGGCCGCTGCGGTCGAGGAAGATGACCTGGCCGGGGTAGATCAGGTGCGGATTGCGGATCTGGTCGCGGTTCATGCGCCAGACTTCGGGCCAGCGCCAGGGCTCCTTCAGGAAACGGCCCGAGATGTCCCACAAGGTGTCGCCCTTCACCACGGTGTGGCTGTCGGGCGCGTCGCTCCTCAACGTTGCGCCGCTTTGCGCCACCGCCGTGCCGGTGAAGAGGGTCGCGATGCCGACGAGGAGAGGGAATATAATTCGGGCCATTGCTCGTTTCCGCTTGGATTTCCGGTTGGATTTGGGCGACCCGACAGGTGGCGGATCGCTCCGGAACGCCGTCTGCCGGCACGAGTCGAAGCGTGTGAATCGGCCCCCAATCGTGAAAACCGGCTCCGATACGCGGTTCGAAACCCCGTAAACAGGCTTCGGCCACGATCCGGCGCATTACATGCGCATGTGTATCAAATCGCTTCAAATTCTGCACTTAAAGGCTTAACGCGGCAAGCATTCATGGCTCTCCTACCCATCCTCCGCTATCCCGATCCCCGTCTGCATACCCGGGCTGCGCCCGTCGCCGTCGTGGACGATGAAATCCGACAACTGGTCAAAGACATGGCCGAAACCATGTACGAAGCGCCGGGCATCGGCCTCGCCGCGACCCAGGTGAACGTGCACAAGCGCGTGGTCGTGATCGACGTTTCCGAAGACAAGTCCGGCCTGATGGCCTTCATCAACGCCGAGATCGTCGAACGCTCGGGCGAACAGGTGTGCGAGGAAGGCTGCCTGTCGGTGCCCGGCATCTACGAGAGCGTGAAGCGCGCCGAACGCGTCCGCGTGAAGGCGCTCAACGAAAAGGGCGAGTCCTTCGAGCTCGAGGCCGAAGGGCTGCTGGCGGTCTGCATCCAGCACGAACTCGACCACCTCGACGGCAAGGTCTTCGTCGAGTACCTGTCTTCGCTGAAGCAGACGCGCATCAAGTCCAAGCTGGCGAAGAAGGCGCGCATCACCGCCTGAAAATCTTCTTTTTCGATTCCTGCCGATGAATCCTCCGCTCCGCGTCGCCTTCGCCGGCACGCCCGAGTTCGCCGCGCGCGCGCTCGAATCCATCCTCGACGCCGGTCACGCGGTGCCGCTCGTCCTCACCCAGCCCGACCGCCCCGCCGGCCGCGGCATGAAGCTCACCGCCAGCCCCGTCAAGCAGCTCGCGCTGGCGCGCGGCATCGAGGTCGACCAGCCGGAGAAGCTGCGCACCGACGAGCAGCGCGCGCGCCTTGCCACCTGCGCGCCCGACGTGCTGGTGGTCGCCGCCTACGGGCTGATCCTGCCGCAGGCGGTACTCGACCTGCCGCGGCTGGGCTGTCTCAACATCCACGCCTCGCTGCTGCCGCGCTGGCGCGGCGCGGCGCCCATCCATCGCGCGATCGAGGCGGGCGACGCCGAGACCGGCATCACCATCATGCAGATGGATGCCGGCCTCGATACCGGGCCGATGCTGCTCAAGCGCGCGCTTCCCATTCTGCCGTCCGACACGACCGCCACGTTGCACGATCGCCTCGCGGCGCTGGGCGGCGAGTGCATCGTCGAGGCGCTCGCCGCGCTGCCCGCGGGCGGCCTCGTCGCCACGCCGCAGCCGAAAGCCGGCGTCACCTATGCGGCCAAGATCGGCCGTGCCGAGGCCACCATCGACTGGACGCGCCCGGCGGTGGACCTCGAGCGCGCGATGCGGGCCTTCGACCCTTTCCCCGGGCTCGCGTCGACGCTGCGCGACACGGTGATCAAGTTCTGGTCGGCGCAGGTGGTGGTGGCCGCAGGGGAGCCGGGCACGGTGCTCGCGGCCGATGAAGATGGCGTCGTCGTGGCCTGCGGCCAGGGGGCGCTGCGTTGCACCCTGTTACAGCGTCCGGGCAGCCGGCGCCTGCCGGCGGGGGAATTCCTGCGCGGCTTCGCGGTCTGTGTCGGCGAGCGCTTCTCCAGCGGTGCGGCGCAGGCCGCTTGAGATGGCGGCGCGGCGCCCCCACATGGGATGCTGACTGAACCCAATTCACAAGGAAGGCAGCAATGTTCGGAAACTGGATCAAGACCTCGATACTGATGGCCGGCATCGTCGCCCTGTTCGGCGCGATGGGCGCGGCGATCGGTGGCCAGCAGGGCATGCTGATCGCGCTGCTGATGGGCGGTGCGATGAACGTCTGGGCCTACTGGTTCTCGGACAAGATGGTGCTGAAGATGTACAACGCGCGCGAAGTCGACGCCACGACTTCGCCCTACCTGTACAACATGGTCCGCGAACTGGCGCAGCGCGCCCAGTTGCCGATGCCCAAGGTCTACATCATCGACGAGGACCAGCCCAACGCCTTCGCCACCGGCCGCAATCCGGAGCACGCCGCGGTCGCGGCCACCAGCGGCATCATGCGCATGCTGTCCGAGCGCGAGCTGCGCGGCGTGATGGCGCACGAGCTGGCCCACGTGAAGAACCGCGACATCCTGATCTCGACGATCTCCGCCACCGTGGCTGGCGCGATCTCGATGCTGGCCAACTTCGGCATGTTCTTCGGCAACCGCGACGGCGAGGACCGCCCGAACCCGATCGTGTCGATCGCGATCATGATCCTCGCGCCGATCGCCGGCATGATCATCCAGATGGCGATCAGCCGCACCCGAGAGTTCGGCGCCGACCGCGGCGGCGCGGAGATCTCCGGCGACCCGGATGCGCTCGCCAGCGCGCTGGGCAAGATCGACGCCTACGCCCGCGGCATTCCGATGCACACCGCCGAGCAGCATCCCGAAACGGCGCAGATGATGATCATGAACCCGCTTTCCGGCGGCGGCCTGCGCAGCCTGTTCTCCACCCACCCCTCCACCGAGGAGCGGATCGCGCGCCTGCGTTCGATGCGCTGAAGCCGAAAAGGTGGATCGGTGCGCTTCTTGCATCTGCACTGATCGTTGATCGCGGCGGAACATGAGTGTTCGATTATTGAGCACTTGTGTTCCGCCGTTTCACGTCGATTCGGCACAAAAACCCGCTGAATGGCGGTTTTTTTGTGCCGGTACGGAATTTGCACCGTGAGCCCTGCTGTTCCATCCATACGCAGGGGGAAACGAGGCCATGCAAGTCTCCAGACGCGGATTCTTCAAGGTCTGCGCTGCCGGAATGTCGGGCTCCAGCCTGGTCGCGATGGGGTTCGCTCCCAACGCGGCGCTGGCCGAGGTCAGGCAGTTCAAGCTCGCGCACACGACCGAAACGCGCAACACCTGTCCGTACTGCTCGGTCAGTTGCGGCGTGCTGATCTACTCGCTCGGCGACAAGTCCAAGAACGCCAGGTCGACCATCATCCACATCGAAGGCGACCCGGATAACCCGGTGAATCGCGGCACGCTGTGCCCGAAGGGTGCCGGCCTGCTCGACATGGTGCACAGCCCGAATCGCCTCAAGCACCCCGAGGTGCGCGAGCCGGGCGCGAAGGAGTGGAAGCGCATCTCGTGGGACGAGGCCTTCGACCGCATCGCCAAGCACATGAAGGCCGACCGCGACGCCAACTTCATCGAGAAGAACGCCGACGGCGTGACGGTGAATCGCTGGAACACCACCGGCTTCCTCGCCAGCTCCGCGGCCAGCAACGAAACCGGCTACCTGACGCACAAGATCCTGCGCGGTCTGGGCGTCGTCACGCTCGATACCCAGGCGCGCATCTGACACGCTCCCACGGTGGCCAGTCTGGCCCCGACGTTCGGGCGTGGTTCGATGACCAACCACTGGGTCGACATCAAGAACGCCGACCTCGTGCTGGTGATGGGTGGCAATGCGGCCGAGGCGCACCCCTGCGGCTTCAAGTGGGTGATCGAGGCGAAGAAGGAACGCGGCGCCAAGCTGGTCGTCGTCGATCCGCGCTTCACCCGTTCGGCTGCGGTGTCCGACTTCTATGCGCCGATCCGGGCCGGTGCCGACATCGCCTTCCTCGGCGGGGTGATCAACTACCTGCTGGCGAACGACAAGATCCATCACGATTACGTGAAGGCCTACACCAACGCCGCCTTCCTGATCGATCCGGGCTACGGCTTCGCCGACGGCCTGTTCGCCGGCTACAACGAGGACAAGCGCAGCTACGACAAGGCCACCTGGAAATACCAGATGGGCGAGGACGGCTACGCCAGGGTCGATGACACGCTGCAGGACCCGAACTGCGTGTTCCAGCTGATGAAGAAGCACTACGCGCGCTATACGCCGGATGTCGTCAGCAGCGTCACCGGCACGCCGCAGGACGCCTTCCTCAAGGTGTGCGAGATGATCGCCTCGACCGCGGCACCCGACCGCACGATGACGATCTGCTACGCGCTGGGCTGGACGCAGCACTCGGTGGGCTCGCAGAACATCCGCACGATGGCGATGATCCAGCTGCTGCTCGGCAACATGGGCATGGCTGGCGGCGGCATCAACGCGCTACGCGGGCATGCCAACGTGCAGGGCATCACCGACCAGTGCCTGTATTCGGAAGTGCTGCCGGGCTACCTGTCGGCGCCGACCGATGCCGACGTCGACCGCGCCACCTATCTGGAGAAGCGCACGCCCAAGGCGCTGCGCCCCAACCAGATGAACTTCGGCCAGAACTTCCCGAAGTGGCATACCAGTCTGATGAAGTCCTGGTACGGCAACGCGGCGAGCGCCGACAACGACTACCGCTACGAGTGGCTGCCGAAGAAGGATGCTGCCTACGACGTGCTGGCGATGTTCGAGCGCATGCACCAGGGCAAGATGAACGGCTTCTTCTGCCAGGGCTTCAACCCGCTCGCCTCGGTGTCGCACAAGGCCAAGGTCACCGCGGCGCTGGGCAAGCTGAAGTACCTGGTGGTGATCGATCCGCTCGACACCGACACGTCCGAGTTCTGGAAGGGCCACGGCGAGTTCCACGAAGCCGACCCGGCACAGATCCAGACCGAGGTGTTCCGCCTGCCGGCCAACTGCTTCGCCGAGGACGTCGGCACCTTCACCAACTCCAGCCGCGTCATCCAGTGGCACTGGAAGGCGGCCGACGGCCCGGGCCAGAGCCTGATGGATCGCCAGATCCTGGGCCGCCTGTTCGTGAAGGTCCGTGAGCTCTACGCGAAGGAAGGCGGCAAGCTGCCCGAGCCGGTGCTCAACCTGTCGTGGCCCTACCGCATCCCGACCGAGCCCAGCGCCGAGGAACTGGCGATGGAGATCTCCGGCAAGGCGATTTCCGATGTCTTCGATCCGAAGGACGCCACCAAGGTGCTGGCCAAGGGCGGCGACCAGCTGCCGGGCTTCGCGCTGCTGCGCGACGATGGCTCCACCGCCTCGGGCAACTGGATCTACTGCGGCATGTGGTCCCAGGCCGGCAACCTCACCGCGCGGCGCGACCCGTCCGACCCCACCGGGCTGGGCCAGTCGCTGAACTGGGGCTTCGCCTGGCCGGCCAACCGCCGCATCCTCTACAACCGCGCCTCCTGCGACCCCTCGGGCAAGCCCTGGGATCCGAAGCGTGCGGTGATCAAGTGGAGCGGCACGGCGTGGGGCGGCAACGACGTGCCCGACATGCGCCTGGATGCCAAGCCGGAGGAAGGGGTCATGCCCTTCATCATGACCGGCGAAGGCGTGGCGCGGCTGTTCGCGCCGGCGATGGTCGAGGGGCCGTTCCCGGAACACTACGAGCCCTTCGAGACGCCGCTCGACAACAACCCGATGCACCCGGACAACCCGAAGGCCGTCAGCAACCCGGCGGCACGGGTGTACAAGGGCGACATGGAGGTCTTCGGCAAGGCCAGCGAGTTCCCCTACGTAGCCACCACCTACCGGCTGGTGGAGCATTTCCACTACTGGACCAAGCAGGCCAAGATCAACGCCATCCTGCAGCCCGAGCAGTTCGTCGAGATCGGCGAGGAGCTGGCCAGGGAGAAGGGCATCCGCAACGGCGACCGCGTCAAGGTGCAGTCCAACCGCGGCGTGATCAAGGCGGTGGCGGTGGTGACCAAGCGCATCAAGGCGCTGCAGGTGGCGGGCAAGACGGTGCACACCGTCGGCATCCCGATCCACTGGGGCTTCAAGGGGGTGACCAAGCCAGGCTACCTCGCGAACACGCTGACGCCGTTCGTGGGTGACGCCAACTCGCAGACGCCGGAGTTCAAGGCGTTCCTCGTCAACATCGAGAAGGCCTGAGGAGACCGCCATGGCATTGCAATCGCTCGACATCCAGCGTCGCTCCGCCACCACCACGCCGGCCCCGCAGGCGCGCGAGACGACCGAGATCGCCAAGCTCATCGACGTCTCCGCCTGCATCGGCTGCAAGGCTTGCCAGGCCGCGTGCATGGAATGGAACGACGTGCGCGACGAGGTGGGCAACTGCACCGGCGTCTACGACAACCCGGTGGATCTCACCGAGAACTCGTGGACGGTGATGCGCTTCGCCGAGGTGGAGGAAAACGGCAAGCTGGAATGGCTCATCCGCAAGGACGGCTGCATGCACTGCGAGGATCCGGGCTGCCTCAAGGCCTGCCCCTCGCCGGGCGCGATCATCCAGTACAGCAACGGCATCGTCGATTTCCACCAGGAGAACTGCATCGGCTGCGGCTACTGCGTCACCGGCTGCCCGTTCAACGTGCCGCGCATCTCGAAGAAGGACAACAAGGCCTACAAGTGCACGCTGTGCTCCGATCGCGTCGCGGTCGGCCAGGCGCCGGCGTGCGCCAAGGTCTGTCCCACCGGCGCGATCCAGTTCGGCTCCAAGGCGGACATGAAGGACTACGCCGACAAGCGCATCACCGACCTCAAGTCGCGCGGCTACCAGCAGGCCGGCTTGTACGACCCGCAGGGCGTGGGCGGCACGCATGTGATGTACGTGCTGCACCACGCCGACCGTCCGCAGCTCTACAACAACCTGCCGGCCGATCCGTCGATTTCGCCGACGGTGGCGTTGTGGAAGGGCGTGGCCAAGCCGCTGGCGATGGCCGCGCTCGGGCTCACCGCCCTCGGCAGCCTGTTCCACTACGTCATGAAGGGCCCCAACGAGGTGTCGAAGGAGCTCGAGGACGAAATGGAGCGGCAAGCCGAAGCTGAAACCGAAGGCGAAAGGGAGAACGCAAGATGATCCGCAATCCGCGTGACCTGCAGCGCTACACCGCGTCCGAACGTGCCAACCACTGGGTCGTGGGCATCTGCTTCATCCTGCTCGCGCTGTCGGGGCTGGCGTTCTTCCATCCGGCCTTCTTCCCGCTGGTGAACCTGTTCGGTGGCGGCACCTGGGCGCGCATCCTGCATCCCTACATCGGCGTGGTCATGGCGCTGTTCTTCCTGGTGATGGTGGTCCGCTTCGCCAGCCTGAACACCATGGCCGAGCGCGACTGGGAGTGGGTGAAACGCGTCGGCGAAATGGTGAATGGCGACGACCACAACATGCCGGTGCAGGGCAAGTACAACGGCGGGCAGAAGCTGCTGTTCTGGGGCCTGGTGCTGAGCATGCTGCTGATCACGCTGTCGGGCGTGGTGATGTGGCGCAGCTGGTTCAGCTTCTCCGTCGGCATGGTGCGCACCGCGGTCGTCGTGCATGCCGCGGCGGCCGCGTTCATGATCGGCCTGATCTTCGTGCACGTGTATGCGGCGATCTGGACGCGCGGCACCATCCGCGCGATGCTCTACGGCACCGTGACGCGCGCCTGGGCCAAGCAGCACCACCGCGACTGGTATCGCAGCATGACGGGCGACAAGAATTGAATCCGACTTGAAACCGCGCCGACCGGGGCCCGTCGCAGCAAGCACGCGGCGGGCCCCGGGGTCTGAACAGCCGGCATCCTGCCCGACGCCGTGCTGCCGAACTCCTGACAGCCGAATCCCGTATCGATGACGCCGAACCCGAACTCCCTGCCCTCCGCCGCCGTGCTGCCGACGATCGGCACCCCGCCCGATGTCATCGCACCGCAGACGCGCTTCGTTTTCGCCGACCGTGCCGATCGTTTCCAATCGCTCGCTGCCGGTCATGCGCTGGGCGACTGGCTGGACTTCCTCGGGCGCCTCACCCGGCTGCAGCACGACATCCTGCAAGCGCACCCCGCAGTGCCTCTGCCCGATGCGGCGGCGCTGGCGCGCGCGCGAGAGCACCACATGCCGCCGCTCGCGGTGGCGAGCTGGCCGCGGGATCCGGCGTGGCGCGCGGATCTGCACTCCCTCGTCGCCCGC
>JAFLDS010000036.1 GCA_017302295.1 Thauera sp.
GCAGTAGTCGTAGCGATCTCTACCAGGCTAGTAGGCTACGTTTTAGAACCCAACGCAGTCAGCACCAGAAAGGGGAAAGCCAATGCACCGCTCCATACGGGACCTCGGCATCGACCGCCTCAGCGTCACAGAAAGGATCGCGCTTGCGCAGGAGATCTGGGACTCTGTCGCGGAGTCGGTTCAGCAAACACCACCAGGCGACGCAGCAGTTGCCGAGCTTGAGCGTCGCCGCGCGGAGGACGATCTCGAGCCCGAAACCGCAATCGACTGGCAGGAGATCCGATCTGCTGCGCGCCACAGGTGGGCGGCCGACTGAATGCGGCGAATCCTGTTTCGGCCGCAAGCGCGTGCGGAGTTCGATGCCGCAGGCGATTGGTATGAGGCAGAGCTTCGGGGTTTGGGCGAGGCGTTTCTTGATGCTGTAGAAGCACAGCTTTCACGCATAGCAACTAATCCGCTGCTCTATCCAGCCGTTTATCGCGACGTTCGCAAGGCAGCGCTGAAACGCTTTCCCTACTGCATCTATTTCAGATTGCGCGGCGACACCGTTGTAGTGCTGGCGGTGTTCCACACTTCACGCAACCCGGAAAGTTGGAAGCGGCGGAACTGACCGATCGAGAAATCGGGGTCTGACCCCGATTTCTCAGCGGACGAGGATGTGCGGATGAGGCTAGAGCAGCTGGCTGCCGAAGTATGAGCCGGCTCGGCATTGAGCTGACGCCCTTGACGGCAGGTACCGAGCCGCTCGACCCGACTTGCCCTACAATGCAACTGTTTTTCATTAGGCAACATTCGTTTCTTTTTTGAGAGCACTTCACTCCGCCTCCGATTTGCTCTTCCCCAACCAATACCGGCGCAAGGTGTTGGGACTGTTGCTGATGCGCCCCGACCAGCAGATTCACCTGCGCGAACTCGCCAGGATGATCGGCGCCGCACCGGGAACGCTCAAGAAGGAGCTGGATGCGCTTTGCGAAGCGGGTTTGCTGCGCGGCGAGCGCATCGGCAACCAGATGCGCTTCTGTGCAAACACCGAACATCCTGTCTTCCCCGAGCTGCAGGCCTTGATCAGAAAGACGATCGGCCTTGCCGACACCCTGAGGCTGAGCCTGGCGCCGCTCGCCGACCGGATCGACGCGGCCTTCATCTTCGGCTCCATGGCCAGTGGAACCGAGAACGCCAGCAGCGACATCGACCTCATGGTGGTCGGCGATGCCGGTTTCGCCGAGATCGTCGATGCGACCTACGAGGCGCAGTTCGCGCTCGGACGCGAGATCAACCCCAAGGTGATGAGCGCGAGCGAGTGGCAGACAAAGACGGTGGAGCGCAACGCCTTCCTCCAGGATGTGCTGAGCAAGCCCAAGATCATGCTGATCGGAGACATCGATGTCCTCTGACGGCGCGTTGCTCGCGCACGGTTACCGGACATCGACCAGCAAGCCTGGACATCATCAGACGACGATTCAGTGCTTGACGCACACGCTCGGCGTGAGTGCCGGCGTCGTGCGGGTTCTCGACGCGCTCAGAAAGCAGCGGAGCCTCAGCGACTACGATGGTGAATCGATCACCGAGCAGGCCCTGGCGGAGTGCATCGAGCAAGCCTTTCGGCTGCAGGAGCTCGCTGTGGCGAAACTCGCTGGTGCCATACCGTGACTCGAAGGTAAAGATGGGGTGCGGATGGGTCTGAAGCGGCGGGTGCCGGAGTATGAGCCAGCGCGGCATTGAGGTCGGATGTTATGTACAATTATTCTGTACAACTCACCGAGGCCGTCATGACTATCGAAACCACTTACAGCCAGGCCCGCGAGCAGCTCAAGTCGCTGATGGATCGCGCGGTCGACGACCGCGAGGTGATCCTGGTGCGGCGTCGATCCGGCGGAGATGTGGCCATGATCGCCGCGGATGAGCTGGAAAGCTTGGTCGAAACCGCACACCTGCTGCGGTCGCCCAAGAACGCCGAGCGGCTGCTCTCGGCCTTGGCGCGATCGCGGTCCGAGACCTTGCCGGACACTCCCCTCGCAGACTTGCAGCGCAGCGTGGGCTTCGATGCGTGAGGCCGAACGGGTCGCCGTATGCCACCCTGAGTTTCTCGAGGATCTTCAGTACTGGGTCGAGACCGACCGACGGACAGCGAAACGCCTGCTCGAACTCGTCCGCGCCATCCTTCGCGATCCTTTCGACGGCATCGGCAAACCGGAGCCGCTGAAATATCTGGGACCCGATGTATGGTCGCGCCGCATCACCCAGGAGCATCGTTGCGTGTATCTGGTGAAGGCCGGGCGAGTGGAGTTCTTGCAGGGGCGGTACCACTACTGAGCCTCGTGGCGCTTCAATCCCTGCATTTCTGATGAGCGGACTCGTTGTGTTCGGCGCTGGCCGAGCCATTCCGAGCCGCTCTGCTAGACTTCAAGCGCATCCAGCATCGGGAGCTCACCCAGCATGGCCCTACCTCAACCCGCACCGCGCTTCGAACGCCAGGATTTCTTCGCCTGGGAAGCGGAACAACCCGTCAAGCATGACTACGTCGCCGGCGAGGTGTTCGCGCAGGCTGGCGCAAGGCAGGATCACGTCGTCGTCGCATTGAACATCGCGACCTCACTGCGCCAGAAGCTGCGCGGCACGCCCTGCCGCGCGTACATCTCCGACATGCAGCTCGAGGTGGTGCAGGCTGATGCGGTGTTCTACCCCGACGTGATGGTGAGCTGCCACCCGGAAGATCTTGCCGCCGAACGTGTGCTGCACCACCCGCGCGTGATCATCGAGGTGCTCAGCGACAGCACCGCCGCGTACGATCGCGGCGCCAAGTTCGCCGCCTATCGCCTGCTCGAAAGCCTGCAGGACTACGTTCTCGTCGACCCCGATCGCCGCAGCCTGGAGATCTTCCGCCGCCTGCCCTCCAACGACTGGCTGCTTGCCACCGGCGACAGCGCGCGCGGCCTGGTGCTGAAGGCGCTGGAGCTGGAGATCGGGCTGGATGAGGTGTTCGAGGACGTGGGGCGACGCGATTCAACGGCTCAAAGCTCGACGTCCTCGTAAAGCCCCTCCAGCTCGAGTTCGGCGCCGACGCTTTCCAGCCGGATAACACTTCCCGGTGTGGCCGGGTGCAGTACCCACAGCCCCTCGCTGTTCTTGCGGAAGAGGTCGGCGTGCGTGCGATCCTGCTCGATCAGCAGGTATTCCTGCAGCGTGTCGATCTGCTGGTAGAGCTCGAACTTGCGCCCGCGGTCTAAGGCGGCGGTGGAGTCCGACAGCACTTCGACGATGAGGCTGGGCCATTGCTTGGCGAGGCTGGCCTCGGGCTGGCGGTCGCGCGCATCGCAGGTGACGAAGACGTCGGGGTAGAACACGGCGTCTGCACGTTCGATGCGGAGCTTCATGCCGGAGACGAAGGCGCGGCAGGGCTTGCCGCCAAGTGCGGACTTGAGGCGTGCTGCAGTGTTGAGCAGGATCGTGTAATGCGCGTCCGTGCCGCCGGACATGGCGAAAACCTCGCCACCGAGATACTCGTGGCGCTCGGGCTGGGTTTCTTCCCAGGCCATGTAGGCGTCGACGTCGAATTCGGGTTTGATTTTGGGCAGGGCCATGATGCGTGCTCCGGATTTTTCATGAGCATAGCCAGTCGCCATGGCGGGCTCAATCGCCCCGTGTAGGAGCGGGCTCGACCGCGACCACCAGGCACCGAATCGCGGTCGAGCCCGCTCCTACACGTGAGGTACGGATCTGTGGGGCTTGACCCGGCGGCTCACCACGCCGCACGCCGGAGCGGCGGCCGCTTCGGCGTGTTCTTGATGTGTATCTTCCACCACACGCCGAACAGCGAATCGCCCCAGGCGATGGCCTTGCGCGGGATCGTCAGCGGGTCGTCGGCGATCGTCGCCGGGGAGCGCTCGCAGGTGGTGGCGGTGGCCCAGCCGGCTTCGGCGCAGGCTTCCACCGCGCGCAGGTCGTGGCTACCGAAGGGGTAGCAGAAGTGGCGCACGGGTTCGCCGAGCAGGTCTTCCAGCATGGCCTTGCAGTCGGTGACTTCGCGTCGGATGGTGGCGTCGTCCTGTTCGGCGAGCTTGACATGATTGACCGAGTGGCCGCCGAAATCGCAGCCTTCGGCGCGCAACTGGCGGATGCGGTCGGCGGTCATCAGCGGCGGGGTGGGGCGCTTGTCGCGCTCGAACCAGCTCGACGGTCGGCCGACGAGGCCGGCGATCAGATACACCATGGCCGGAAAGCCGTGCTTCCTGAGGATGGGCCAGGCGTGTTCGGCGAAGTTCTCGTAGCCGTCGTCGAAGGTCAGCGCCACCGCGCGCGGCGGAATCGCTGCCTCGCCGCGCACGCAGGCCGCCACCTGGTCCATCGACAGCACCGTGTAGCCGAAGCGCTTCAGGAAGGCCATCTGCGCGGCGAAGCGGTCGACGCGGCAGTAGGTCGACCGGTGTGATGCCATGGCGCCCTCGAGCCGGTCGAAGGGACCGACCTGGTGGTACATCAGGATGTTGATGCCTTGGCTCATCGTGCGCCTTCGAAGCCTGATCGCGGGGTTCAGCGATTGTCCAGCAATTGCGCGTAGAGCGCACGGTACTGGCCGATGATCGCCGATTCCGAAAAGTCGTGCTCGATGCGGGCGAGGCCCTTGGCCACCATCTGCCGCTGCAGGTCGGGCTCGCGGATGACGTGCTCCATGCCGGCTGCCAGCGCGGCACCCTCGTCGCAGGGCACGACCCAGGCATCCTCGCCATGGCGCGCGATCTCACGGGCGCCGCGAAAGGCGGTGGCGACCAGCGGCTTGCCGTAGGCCCAGGCTTCGAGGATCACGTTGCCGAGCGTTTCCGCATCGCGCGACGGGAACACCACCATGTCGGCAATGTGGAACCACGGCGCTGGATCCTGCTGCCAGCCGGCCCACAGGATTCGGTCGGCCACTCCCGCCTGCTTCGCCTGCGTCTCGAGTGCGTCACGCAGGCCGCCGTCGCCGAGCACGACCAGGCGCAGGCGCTTGCCGTCGATCTCGGCGGGCAGTCGGCCCATCGCATCGACCAGGAAGCGATGGCCCTTCACGTCGATCAGCCGGCCGGCGGTGACCATCAGCCAGTCCTCTGGCCGGACGTTGATCTGCTGTCGCAGCGCTGCCAATTCGGCCTCGGGCACCGGCTTGGCCGGGTCGGCGAAGTTGGTGATGTGGAACACGCGGCTGGCTGGCAGGCCGCCCTGGATCATCCAGTCGCACAGGCCCTGCGTGTTGCCGATCCAGGCGTGGGCGTGGCGGAAAGGCGTGAGCTTGTAATAGCCGCCCAGCCGCGACAGATGCACCTTGCCGCGCCCCGGCTTGAGGTGGGTGAGGCGGGTGGCGCGGCCCATGTAGGTCTGCACGATGGGCGCGTCGCTTTTCGCGACGAGGCGCGACACCTCGAAGCGTGACAACGGATCCCACACCGTGCGGAAACCCAGTTCGCGGTGCGGCACGTCCTGCAGGTGGTGGCGGGCGAGCTCCGAGCCGCGGCGCACGACGGCCTCCACCGGCTCGCCATGCCGCACCATCGCCGACAGGAAGCGGGTGAACCAGCGTTCGGCGCCGCCCATATGGGCGCTGCCGATCAGGTGCAGGGATTTCAGGTGGTTCATGACTTTCCGCGTCCTTGCAGCACCTTGCGATAGATGGCGAGGTTGCCCTCGCACATCGCATCGACCGAGAACTCGTCCAGCACCAGCGCGCGGCCGGCTTCACCCATGCGCATGCGCAGGGCGGCATCGTCGAGCAGCCGGTTCATCGCCGCGGCCAGCGCCGCCACGTCACCCGGTTCGATCAGCAGGCCATTGACGTCGTCGCCCACCGCCTCCGGCATGCCGCCGGCGCGGCTGGCGACGATGGGGACTCGCGCCGCGGAAGCCTGCAGCAACGAGACGCCCAGGCCTTCCATGTCGGCTGGATGCACCAGCAGATCCAGGCAGCCGAGGATCTCCGGCAGGTTGTCGACGAAGCCCATCAGGCGCACCGTGCTGCCCAGGCCCTGATCGGCGATCGCCTGGCGCAACTCGGTTTCCAGCGGGCCGCGGCCGAAGATCAGTACCTGCAGAGCGGGGTGGCGCGGCAGCACATCCTTCAGCGCGGCGAGCAGGTAGCGGTGGCCTTTGCGCGGGATCAGTTGGGCCACCATCCCGGCCACCGGCGTGTCGGCCGGAAGACCGAGGGCGGAGCGAAAGGCCGCCTTGTCGTAATCGACCAGATAGGGCGTGGCGTCGACTGCGCTGCGCACCGTCGTCACGTGCGTCGGTGCCAGCCCTTCGGCCAGCAGCACCTGGCGGATGCCTTCGGAAATCGTGATCACATGGTCGTACAGGCGGTACTTCAGCCCGACGACCCAGCGCACCTCGGGGTTGTCGACGCGGCGGGACAGCACGCAGGGCGCCCCCGCCAGCTTCGCCGCGACCCCGCCCCACAGATCGGCGCCGCGCCGGCTGTGCAGATGCACCACGTCGGGACGCTCGGCCCGGATCAGTCGCTTCAGCCGCAGCGCCAGGCCCAGGTCGGCGTCGCCTTTCATCGGCAGCTCGAACACCTGGGCACATGCGCGCGCCGGCGCAGCGATGTGTGCGCTCGGCGGGCAGGCGAGCAGGTTGCTCACGCCGCGGCGGGCGAGCCCTTCCATGATGTAGAGGACCTGCTTCGCGCCGCCGTAGAGGTGACGGCCGGATTCGACATGCAGGACCTTCATCGGCCGGGCTTGGGCTTGGGCCCGCCGAACGTGTAGTCGAAGGTGACGATGTCGTTGCGATAGCGTTCGGCGACGAATTCGCGCGCCTCGTCGTCGTAGTACTCCGAGTAGTGGCCAAAGGTGTTCTTCGCCAGCCGCCCTCGACGCGCGATGCGCTTCAGGTTGCGAACGATCTTGCTCGGGTTACCCTTCAGCACCGACATCACCGTGTAGGGCTTGATCGCCTTGTTGAGATGGGGCAGCGGGGCGACGGGCAGTCCAAGTGCCTGGCAGACGGTTTCAAAGTCGCGCTGCAGGTGTTCGAAGCGGCCCACGAAGTCCACCAGGCAGCGGCCATCCTGGTACAGGAAGTCGTACTGGGGCGTGACGTGGCAGTAGTCGTTCGTCCAGCCCGGTTTGGGCATGTGCTTGAACAGAAAGGTCTTGAAGTCGTGCTTGTAGGCGTAGCCGCGATACTTGTAGAACGAGACGAGCCGATCCCAGGGATTCCGCACGAAGCCGAACTTGTAGTACGCGGCGAACTGCTCCGGCGAGACATGACCGCCGGACAGGTACTCGCTCGCCTTGAGGTGAGAAAGCTGCGGCGGGCCCTTCTGAGGATCCTTGTTCTTGGTCAGCAGCAATGTTTCGCGTTCGTCCGGCGGCAGGCCGAGTTGCTGCAGGAAATAGGCCTCGATGCTCTGTCCGGCTGTTTTCGGGATGTGGACAAACAGCGCGCGGTACGGGTGGCACAACATGTTCTGGGTTCCGGTCGGAGGTCGGGTCAGGAAGGGTGGGCTGGCGTGGCGGCAAGCGCGGCGCGTGCCTCGCTGAGCACCCTCTCGGGGCGAATGTCGCGCAGGCAGGTGAAGGCGCCGTTGCAGGTCGGGCGACGACGGCAGGGCGAGCAGGGCAGACTCAGCCAGATCACCTTGCCGTTCGGGCGGCCGGTGTCGAGGTAGGGGCGCGTCGAGCCGAACAGGGCCACCGTGGGCGTGGCGAAGGCCGTGCCCATGTGGGTGAGCCCGGTGTCGACACCCACCAGCAGCCCGGCACGGCGGATCAGTGCCGCAGCCTCCGGCAAGCGGGTGGAGCCGGCGAGCGAGACCGTGCCCGGGGCTGCCGCCACGATGCGCTGCGCCGCTTCGCGGTCGGACGGCCCGCCCAGGATCACCGGCGTCAGGCCGAGTTCAGACTGCAAGCGAGGGGCCAGCGCCTGCCAGGCGTCCTCGAACCAGTGCTTCTGCGGCCGCGTCGTGAATGGCGCGAGCACCGCGTAACGTCCAGCCTCGAGCCCGTGCGCCTCGAGCAGGGACCGCGCCCGGGCCTCGGTGTCGTCGCTAACGCACAGGCGCGGCAGGAAGTCGCTCGTGTCGAGGCCGAGTTGCTCGGCAAGGTGGAGGTATTCCGAGCTGATACGACGCTCGATGCCGCCCTTGGGCACGACCTCCGTCATCAGCCACTGGCTGCCCTCGCGCGAGCCGAGCCCGATGCGGCGGGGGGCGCCGGAAAGCCAGGTCAGCAGTCCGCTCTTGAGCAGGCTCTGCATGTCGATCGCGGTGTCGAACTGCTTTTCGCGCAACAGCGTGCGGAAGGCGCGGATGCGGCTGAAGAGCTCGAGGTAGCGCTTCTGCTGCCAGAGTGATTTCCACTCCGCCTTGGGCCACAGAATCAGCTCGTCGATGCAGGGGTCGGCGAGGAGCAGCTCATGGATGCCGGGTTCGACCAGCCAGGCCACATGCGCCTGTGGGTGGGTGCGCTTGAGGGCGGCGGCGAAGGGCGACGCGAAGACGACGTCGCCTATCGCCGAGGCGCGCACGATCAGCACGCGCTTCAAGGTCGCGTCAGACCGGGTAGCCATGCTGCGCGAGCGGGAGGTCGAGCTGCTCGGCGAGCAGGCGGTTGGACGCGCGGTAGTAGTCCTCGATGTGGCGCACGATATCGGGTCCGAGGATGTCGCGCGGGCGCGCGGGGCCGCTGAAGAAGGCGATGCGGTCGAGCAGCGGCGCGACCACGCGTCCGCGCAGGCGGTACATGCCGGGCACGTTGAGGAAGTAGTGCTTGTCGATCACGTTGCGGTAGGCGAAGCGGTTCATCATCCGCGCTACCCACAGGCTGAACTTTTTGTTCGACACGTTCAGGCGGGTGTTCGGGGCCGCGGCAAGGTCCACGTCGAAGCCGAAGCGTTCGATGTAGCGAGCCATGAAGTCGGTGTGATTGCGGCTGAACTCTTCGTACAGGAAGACATGGACCTTCTCGGGACCGAACACTGTGCGGTAATGGTCGATCAGCAGCCGGTAGTCGTAATGCTGGAAGGCGAACAGCGGCGATTTCTTGGGCGAGAAGCCGTGCGGATCGAGGTAATCATAGGGAAACAGGTAGCGACGCGGCGAATGCGTGCCGCCTTCCTTGACATATTGCTTGTAGACCGAGCCGATCATCTCGGTCTGGCTGCGGATGAAGATGATGACCTCCGCGCCTGGGAGCGTCTGCTTGATGCGATGCGCGACTTCCTTCGAAAGGTAGCCGTGCAGCCCGCCATTGTGCAGGTTACCCGACAGTTCCTCCTCGCACAGGATCAGCCCCTCTGGCGCGGGCGTCTCGAGTCGCGCAAACGCCACCGCCGGATCGAACTGGAACGCATGGTCCTCGGTGAATGCCAGGCGCGCGCGCTTGCGATGCACGTACTTGAAATTGCGCACGGCAGGATAGAACAGGCGCTGGAACCAGTTCGTGGCCGTCTTGTGATAGCCGATATGCACAAAGGTCGGTTGAGGCATCGGGGAAACCCTTCAGTGGCGGGCAGTGACCGTCTCGCGCGCTGCGCGAAGTCGGAGGGCGCCGCTCAGCGCGATCATGCCCAGAAGGCTCAGCAGGAACTGGCCCGGGGTATTGTTCAGACGATACTGGAACAAGTGGGCAATGTGGAACATGGCCAGGCCGCCCAGGGCGAACCAGACGGTATCCGGCGGAGCGCGGCATGCGCGCAGGGCCTGCCAAGCGGAGGCGACCAATCCCGCCTGTATGGCGTAGAAAAGCAGGGTGCCGATTGCGCCCAGGGTGACGAGCAACATCAGCGGCAGGTTGTGGTAATGCGAGAACGCATGCAGGCGTTCGTCAGGCGAGCGATCGAGCAGCATCGCAGCGCTCCCCGGCCCCCATCCGGTCAGTGGCCGCGCGAGAATGTGCTCCTTGGAATTGGCCCAGATCAGCAGACGAGGCGCAATCGAACTGTCATACGATGCTCCCGCGCCTTCCTCGATGACCTGCCGCGATGCATCCAGCGCACCCGACAGGCGCTCGAGTACGCTGCCGCCGCCCGCCGTCGCGATCGCGATGCCTGTGATGGCGAGGCTCAAGACAAGCATGCCCAGCGCCGTGCGGCGCTGGGCGTGAAGCAGTCGGCGTCGGGCATAAAGGATGCCGCCCATCGGTAGGACGAGCAATGCGGCGATCCAGGCCGATTTCGACCCCGACAGCACGAGCATCAGGCAGCCCAGCCCGAGCAGACACACGAGCGATGCGGCCACCGCCCAATCTAGCGGCTGACGGGTCTTGGTCGCGAGGCATTCGAGCAAACGCAGTGCGGCGCCCCACGTAAGTACGGCAGCGATCAGGCCCGCGGCGTTAGGACTCATGGCCATTGCAAAGCGTCCCGAACCGCTCTCGCTCAGCAGCCCTTGGGTCGCCGTATAGACGAGGTGGGCAAGCAGGCCTGCCACGGCAATGGCCTGCACCCTCTGTATGCGGGCGACACCCTGCTTCAGCCAGTACGCGCCGAGCAGGATTGCCGGTCCGCTTGCAGCGAGCAGATCGAAAAGGGCTCCTTTCTGTGCCTTGGCGGAGGCAGGGAACTCGGCGCCGGCCGCATAGGTGCGCGCCAGAAGGTAAAGCACGAAGGCCACCAGCAGCCAGAAAACTCGCACCGTGCGGACGGTCGACCAGAACGAGCGCCAGTTCAGGGCTGCGCCCAGCAGCATCAGGAGCAGGCTGGCGTTGGCCGCGGCGATGCTGGTCAGCGCGCCGAACGCGTAGACATAAAGTCCTGCTGCGCCCAGCGTTGCCGCGAGGTTCGACGCCGTTACGTCATTGGAGGGGGGCTGAACGGTATGAGGCACTGCGGCGATCGGTAGTTGCGGGCGTCAGCGTGTGGGACTCATGACTTGATTCCGGTTTGCGCTCTGCTGAACTCGCCTGGCCAGAGCAGCGGAGTGGCCGGCTTGGGCTGCGCCTGGAGCGGGGACCGGGCGCGCAAGGTAAAACCGGCTGACATGGTAGCATGCGCGGCGATATCAACTTATTGAGAGCCAATGCGTCTTGCAATCTTCATGCCGTCGTTCGGCGATGGCGGGGTCGAGCGCATGCTGGTGAACCTCGCGGGTGGGCTCGTCCGGCGTGGCGTGAAGGTCGATTTCCTCACCCGCGATTGCCGGGCGCCTTACCTTGATCGGCTCGATCCGGCGGTGCGCCTCGTCGAGACACGTCATTCGGGCGTGTTGCGGGTGCAGCCGGCATTGTGCCGCTACCTGCGGACCGAGCGCCCCGATTTCGTGCTGTGCGGCAAGGATCGCGCCGCGCGCGCCGCGTTGCTTGCGCGCCGCATCTCGGGCGTGCCCTTCCGCCTGGTGATGCGGCCGGGCACGACCGTGTCCGAGCGGGTTGCAGGGCGCAACGCCTTGAAGCGCTGGCGTGCGTTCCGCCTGATCCGCAACACCTATGGCGCCGCTGCGGCGGTGGTGGGCAACTCCGAAGGCGTGGTCGACGACATCGCGCAGATCGCGGGACTGCCGGCCGAGCGCATGCATCTGATCCGTAATCCGGTAGTGACCGGCGATCTCGCCGTGCAGGCCGCCAAGGCGGTCGACCACCCGTGGTTTGCCGCTGGCGAGCCACCTCTGATCCTCGGTGTCGGCGGGTTGCGCCGGCAGAAGGGCTTCGACACCCTGCTGCGCGCGTTCGCCAAGGTGCGCGGCAGTCGGCCGTGCCGCCTGATGATCCTCGGCGACGGGCATCTGCGCGACAGCCTGATCCGGCTCGCCGGAGAGCTGGGGGTCGAGGACGATTTCGCCTTGCCCGGGTTCGACCCCAACCCTTACCGCTACCTCGCGCGTGCGGCGGCGTTCGTGCTGTCGTCGCGCTGGGAGGGGTCTCCGAACGCGCTGACCGAGGCGCTTGCCGTCGGCGTGCCGGTGGTTGCCACCGACTGTCGCTCCGGGCCGCGCGAGGTGCTGGCCGGTGGCGCGGTCGCGCCGCTGGTGCCAGTCGACGATGTCGACGCGATGGCCGTGGCGATCGGGCAGGTCCTCGATCAGCCGGGCGAGGTTGCGGCGCGACAGGCGGCAGTCCAGGAGTACACCGTCGAGACCTGCGCGGCCCGCTATCACGCCCTGTTCCAGCGCCTGCTTGACGACGACGCAGAGGCACGCCGTTGAGCACCGATCTCGCCGTCTTCGCCGCCACTTCCGGCCACAGCGGGGTCGATCGCGTGCTGCGCAACCTGGTGCCGGCGATCGCTCGGCTCGGACTGCGGGTCGATGTGCTTGGCGTCGAAGGGCATGGACCGAAGTTCGACCTGCTGCCCGAGGGCGTGCGCCACCTGCCGCTCGGCGCAAGCCATGTGAATTCGGCCATCCCCGCCCTGATCCGCTACCTGCGCCGCGAGCAGCCGCAGGCGCTGCTGTGCGACAAGGACCGGGTCAATCGCGCCGCGTTGATCGCGCGTAGCGTGGCCCGCGTGAAGACGCGCGTCGGTGTGCGCCTGGGTACTACGGTGTCGGTCAATCTGGCGAGCCGCGGCGTGTTCGAGCGCTTCGTGCAGCGGGCGTCGATGCGCTGGATCTATCCGGCAGCGGAGGCGGTGCTGGTGCCGTCTGCGGGGGCGGCCGACGATCTGGCCGCGTATGCCGGCCTGCCGCGCGATCGCATCCACGTCGTGCCCAGCCCGATCGTGACCGGTCAGATGCGGGTCAAGGCGCAGGAGCCGCTCGATCACCCGTGGTTTGCCGAGGGCCAGCCGCCCGTCGTGCTAGGTGTCGGCGAACTGTCCGAGCGCAAGGACTTCGCCACGCTGTTGCGCGCGTTCGCCAGGCTTCGTGCGGCGACGCCCTGCCGGCTGCTGATCCTCGGCGAAGGGCGACGTCGTGGCGAACTCGAGAGGCTTGCCAACGAACTGGGGGTCGAGGATGACTTCGCGCTGCCCGGCTTCTGCCCGAATCCGTATCCGTACATGGCGCATGCTGCAGTGTTCGCGCTTGCCTCGCGCTGGGAGGGCATGCCGGTGGTGCTGATCGAGGCGCTCGCGCTGGGCACGCCCAGCGTCGCCTGCGACTGCCCGAGCGGCCCGCGCGAAGTGCTCGATGGCGGGCGCCACGGGCCGCTCGTGCCGGTGGGCGATGTCGATGCTCTGGCGCAGGGGCTGCGCCGCCAGTTCGATGTGCCGACGCCGCCCGAGCAGTCGCGCGCGGCGGTACAGGGCTACACGGACGAAGGCAGCGCCCGCGCCTATCTTGCCGCACTCGGCTTCCGGGAGTTCCAGTGAGCGCGCCCTCCAGACTTGCGGTACTCATTTCCTTCTCCGGCGAAGGCGGTGTCGAGCGCATGGTGCTCAACCTCGCCGAGGGGTTTGCCGCACTCGGGGTGCAGGTGGACCTGCTGGCGATCCGCGCCGACAGTGCGCATCTCGGCACGCTGCCGGAAGGCGTCAGGCTGATCGACCTCGGCGTACGCCATAGCGGCATGGCAGTCTGGCCGCTGGCGCGCTACCTGCGCAAGGCAAAGCCCGATGCGCTGCTCGCTGCGAAGGATCGCGCGATTCGTGCCGCGGTGCTGGCGCGCTGGCTGGCAGGCAGCAGGCTGCGCATCGTCGGCCGGCTGGGCACCAACTTGTCGGCTGCACTGGAAGGCCGATCGGGGCTCGCGCGCTGGCTGCGGGTGGCGCCGATGCGGTTGTTCTACCCGCCGGTGGATCGCGTGGTGTGCGTGTCCGAAGGGGTGCTGGAAGACACCGCCCAGCTTACCGGCTTGCCGCGCGAGCGGCTGCAGGTCATCCGCAACCCGGTGGTCACGCCGCGGCTGGCTGACCTGGCGGTGCAGCCGGTCGACCATCCCTGGTTTGCCGACCGTTCGGTGCCCTTGATCCTGGGCGCCGGCCGGCTGACCGAGCAGAAGGATTTCCCGACCCTGGTGCGTGCCTTTGCCCGGCTGCGCAAGCAGCGGCCTGCACGCCTCGTGATTCTTGGCGACGGGCGCCACCGCGCGCGGCTGGAGGCGCTTGCGACCGAGCTCGGTGTTGCCGACGACGTGGCACTGCCCGGATTTACCCCGAACCCCTACGCCTGGATGGCGCGCGCCGAGCTGTTCGTGCTCAGCTCCGCCTGGGAGGGTTCGCCCAACGTGCTGACCGAAGCGCTGGCGCTGGGCACGCCCAGCGTGGCGACCGACTGCCCGAGCGGCCCGCGCGAAGTGCTGGACGGCGGGCGCTACGGCCCGCTGGTGCCGGTTGGCGATGCCGACGCGCTGGGCGACGCCATGCTGCACACGCTCGCCGCGCCGCTGCCGGCGGAGGAGTTGAAGAGTGCGGTGGCGGCCTACAATCGCGACGCGTCGGCGCAGGCCTATCTGGCGGCCTTGGGGCTGGCGGGGGCGGGCGGTTAACATTGCGGCGAGCTGGTGGGGTGCGGAACGTGGGTCGCGGTCAAGCCCGCTCCTACGGCACGGTCGCAGCCTGTCCTTGTAGGAGCGGGCTTGACCGCGATCGCTGGCGCTCAGGTCGCGGCCACGCCCGCTTGGGTAGCGAAGGCGCCGCCCCCTGAGCGCCGAGCGAATTTTGTGTGCGTGCCCTACAACACCGGCGCGCGGAGATTGCTGAATGCTGTTGTCCCTGAAGTACAACTTCCTCTTCGTCCACATCGCGAAGACCGGCGGCACCTCGGTGCGCGACTCGCTGCGCCCGCTGCGCCTGCGTGACCCGTGGTATCCGGTGCAGTTTCTGTGCTCGCGGCTGTCGGCGCTGTCCGGCCACAGGCTGGGGATCAAATTTCCGCGCCATTCGAAGATCATCGCCGCCAAGGAGATGCTGCCGGCGGAGACCTTCGACAACCTGTTCAAGTTCGTCTTCGTGCGCAATCCGTGGGACTTGCAGGTGAGCTCGTTCCACCACATCCGCCGCGAGCGTCCGCACCTGATGAGCCACATCGAGACCTTCGACCAGTTCATGCGCTGGAAACTCGATCCGGAGCGGCCCTACCAGTTTCATGTCGATACCAGCATCGAGCTGCAGAGCGACTATGTGATCGACCTGCACGGCAAGGTGCTGGTGGATTTCATGGGGCGCTACGAGAACCTCGCCGAGGATTTCGACGAAGCCTGCCGCCGCATCGGCGTCAAGCCGCCCGAACTGCTGCACAAGCGCCAGGCGACGGACCGTAAGAAGGATTACCGCAGCTACTACACCGACGAGCTGGCAGAAATGGTGGCCAAGCACTTCGAGCCGGATATCCGGATCTTCGGATATACCTTCGATCCACAGTGATCCTCAGATCAGGCGTCCGGCGTATCCACCGCAATCTCGCTGCCGCTCGCCAGCAATCGCGCATACGCCCCATCGGCCGCTGCCAGCTCCGCATGCGTGCCGACCTCCAAGATGCGGCCTCGCTCCATCACCACGATGCGGTCGGCGTCGCGGATGGTCGATAGGCGGTGGGCGATGACGATCACGGTGCGGTTCTGGCGCAGGGTGTCGAGCGCGTCCTTCACCGCGCGCTCGGATTCGTTGTCCAGCGCCGAGGTGGCTTCGTCCAGCAGCAGGATCGGGGCGTTCTTCAGGAAGGCGCGGGCGATGGCGATGCGCTGGCGCTGGCCGCCTGAGAGCTGGCTGCCGTTGGGGCCGACGCGGGTCTGCAGGCCCTCAGGCAGGTTCCGGATGAATTCCCAGGCGTGCGCGGCGCGGGCTGCGCGCTCGATGTCGGCGTCGGGCACGTCGTCGCGGCCGTAGGCGATGTTGGCCGCCAGCGTGTCGTCGAACAGGACCACCTGCTGGCCGACCCAGCCGATCTGGCCGCGCAGCCAGCCCAGCGGCAGGCTGCCGAGCGGTTCGCTGTCGAGCAGGATGCGGCCTTGCGTCGGTTCGAAGAAGCGCGTGATCAGGTTCACCAGCGTGGTCTTGCCGCTGCCCGAGGCGCCGACCAGTGCCACCGTCTCGCCCGGGCGGATCGCCAGCTCGAAGCCGTCGAGCGCGCGGCCTTCCTGGCCCGGATAGCTGAAGCTCAATTGCTCGAAGCGCAGCTCGCCGCGCGCGGCGGGGCGGTCGGCGGAAGCGGTGTCCGGTTCGGGCGCGGTGTCGAGCAGCTCGAAGATGCTCTGCGCGCCGGCCAGGCCGCGCTGGATGACCGAATTGATGTTGGTCAGCCGGCGGATCGGCTCGAACAGCATCGACATCGCGGTGACGAAGGACACGAACTCGCCCGGCGTCAGCTTGTCTTGCGCAGACAGCGCGGAGGCCGTCCAGATCACCGCCGATACCGCGGCGGCGGCGAGGATCTGCACCAGTGGCACGTTGGCCGCCGACACGCGCACGGTGCGCATGGTCTGCTGGCGCAGGCGCTCGGAGAGTGTGGCGAAGTTGCGGTCTTCGTGCGCGTGCGCGCCGAAGAGCTTGATCTCGCGGATGCCGGTGAGCGACTCCTCCACCGCGCCGGTCATGTGCCCGGTGGTTTCCTGCATGGCGCGGTTGGAGCCGCGCAGCTTGCGGCTGGCGACCTTGATCAGCCAGGCCACCGCCGGCGCGATGGCGAGAATGAGCAGCGTGAGCTGCCACGCGGTCCACACCAGGTAGGCGGTGAGGCCGACGATCACCAGCGAATCGCGGATGACGATGATCCAGGCGTTGGACAGCGCCGAGCCGACCTGCGGGATGTCGTACAGGATGCGCGACAGCATGCGCCCGCCGGATTCCGTCTGATGAACCGACATCGGCAGGTGCATCTGGTGGCGGAAGACCTGCTGGCGCAGGTCGGTGATCGCCTTGTGCGCGATCCACTGGCTCGACACGCTGGACACGTATTCGGCGATGCCCTTGCCGAGGAAGGCCAGCATCAGGAACAGCGGCACCTGCCACTGCGCGGTGGCGCTCTTGCCGATCAGGCTGTCGTCGACCAGGGGTTTGAGCAGCGCGGGCAGCACCGGCTCCAGCGACGCGGCGGCGACCATCGCCACCAGCGACAGCGCCACCACCTTGCGGTAGGGCTTCAGCGAGCCGAGCAGGCGGCGGTAGAGCTGGATCGAGGCCTTCATTCGCGGTGCAGCACCTTGTCGACGATCAGGCTGGACCAGCCGCTGGTGCGGAACTGCTTCTTCATGGCTCGCTCGTCATAGACGGTGTCGACCCACTCCATGAAGCCGATCGGCGTCGTTTCGGCGTAGGCGAGGTAGCTGGCGAGGAAGAAGTCCTGCACGCCGGTCGCGGCCTGCTTGAAGTGGCCGTATTTCCAGTGCAGCTCTTCCTGCGCCTCGGCCACCGGATGGCCCAGGCGCAGGATGCGGTAGAGCGCGGCGGCCATGCCGGCGCGGTCGGCGCCCGACTTGCAGTGCATCAGCGCCGGGTATTCGATGCGATCGAAGGCGTCCTTCAGCGCGTGGATGCGCGCGCGGCTGGGCGGCGAGCGCGAGAACAGGGTCGCATCGACGAGCTGGATGCCGAGCTCGGCGCACACGTCCTGCTCGAGCGGGTAGGAGCCGTAGGGGCTCTCGCCGCGCAGGTTGAGGATGGTCTTGAGGCCGAAGCGGCGGTGGTAGCGCCGGATCTGCGCCGGGCTGGGCTGGCTGGAGCGGTACATGCCGCCGCCCAGGTGGTAGAAGTTGTTGTAGATCGAGCGGATGAAGCCGTGGTCGACCAGATGCATGTTGAGCCAGGCCTTGAAGCGGCCGCCGCGGCTCTTGAGGATGCGCGGCCTCATGCCGGCCGTGCTCCGCGCCCCGCGGCAGGGACGACATGCACCGCGGGCAGGCGCCCGAGCGTCGCCTCGGTGATGCCCGCAGGTTCGCCGGCGCGGCAGGCGAAAGCATCCGGGGCGACCGCATCGACCAGGGCATCGACCTCGCTGGCGGGGGCGGGCACCACCCAGTCCACCGCGCGCAGCGCCGCCAGCAGCGGGACTTGCGCATGCGGCCTTGATTCGGCGGCGGGCGCGATCAGCAGCAGGCGGTCGCCGAGCGCGCGCGCGGCGTCGATGAAGTCGAGCGCGGCCGCGTCGATAGGGGCGTCGGCGGCGATGATCGCGACCACGCGTTCGCCGGCGGCGCGGGCACGTTCGCGTACGCTGCCGATCCCGCTCGCGGTGACGAGGCCTTGCGGCAGCGGCGCGTGGCGATCCATCTCGGCGCGCAGTTCGTCCACCGTCGCGGTGGCGGTGCCGAGCTTGCCAACGACGATGCCGGCGGCGAGGTTGGCGAGCGCGGTCGCATCAGCCAGTGACAGGCCGGCCGCGATGCCGCAGCCGAGCGCCGCCGACACGGTGTCGCCGGCGCCGGTGACGTCGAACACTTCGCGCGCGCGCGTCGGCAGCTGGAAGGGGGCGGAATCGCGCCGCAGCAGCGTGACGCCACGCTCGCCGCGGGTGATCAGCAGCGCCTCGAGCTCCAGCTCGGCGCGCAGGGCTTCGCCGCGCGCGATCAGCGTCGCGTCGTCGGCACAGGGGCCGACGATGGCTTCGAACTCGGCGAGGTTGGGCTTCACCAGCGTGGCGCCGCGGTAGCGGGAAAAATCGGTGCCCTTGGGGTCGACCACCACCGGCACGCCTTGCTCCCGTGCCAGCGCGATCAGCGCCTGCACGCCGGCGAGCGTGCCCTTGGAGTAATCGGACAGGATCAGCACGTCGGCGCCGCCGATCAGTTCGGCGACGGCGGATTCCATCAGCCGTGCGTGCTGCGCGGCGAAAGCCTGCTCGAAGTCGAGGCGGATCAGCTGCTGGTGGCGGCTGATGACGCGCAGCTTGGTGATGGTCGGCGCGTCGGACACCGTCTGCAGCGCGCAGCGCACGCCGCGTCCTTCCAGCTGCGCGGCGAGCAGCCGGCCGGCTTCGTCCTCGCCCACCAGGCCGACGACCGTGGTGCGGGCGCCGAGCGCGGTGGCGTTGAGCGCCACGTTGCCGGCACCGCCTGCGCGCACTTCATCCTCGCCGACGCGCACCACGGGCACCGGCGCCTCGGGCGAGATGCGCGAGGTGGCGCCGTGCCAGTAGCGGTCGAGCATGACGTCACCGACGACGAGCACGCGGCTGCCGGAAAAGTCCGGAAGGGGAAGCAGCATGGGGCGGTTGAGCCTGTGGCGGGAAAACGCGCGGATTATCCCATGGATCGGCGCCCGATCTGCTTGGCGCGGCGCGCCTGCCGCTGCTCAGTAGCCCTTGAAGTCGCGCAACAGCCACACCGCCGCGCGCCGGTGCAGCTTCGGATAGACGGCGATGTCGGCCTCGCCGAGCTTTTCCGCGGTGGCGAAACGCGCGGTGATCGCGGAAACGTCCGCACGGTCGCTGACCAGCACGAACACCCGGCCGGTCGCCGTCGTCAGCGGCGCGGTGAGGCCGTAATGGTCGGTGATGTGGGCTTGCGGCTGCCACCGGGCGTGGCGCGCGGGATGCAGGTGGTAGATCAGTTGCGCGAGCAGTTCGCGATCGTCCGACAACAGCACCGCATCGGGATGCGCGCTGAACTGGGCCTCGACCTGCGGTCGCAGCGCCTCGGCCAGTTCCTGCCAGCCGCGCGCACGCTTGAACGGATCGTTGCGCGAAGTGAGCTCCTTGCCGGCCAGGCGCAGCAGATCGGGCCAGTGATAGGCGATCGGCGCCAGCAGCAGGTTCAGCGCAACCGCGGCGACGGCCAGGTTCCAGCGCGCCCGGCCTGCGCCGGCCAGAAACGCGATCGTAAGCACGGTGCCGCCGACGAAGATCGGCGCCGCCCAGTTGCCATTGGCACGCCCGGTCAGCGCTTGCGCGCCGACCACGAACAGCAGCGGCAGCACGAGCATCAACAGGAAGCGGAAGCGCGTATCGGCCCACAGCCGAGGCCCGCGCAGCAGCGCCCAGGCCAGCCCCACCGACAGCAGCGGACCGAAGGAGAGCCACTGCGCGCCGAGGAACTCGAAGAACTCGCCCGGGTTCCAGCCGCGATCCGAGCCTTCCGCGACACGGGTGATTTCCGCCGTGTGCTGGAAGGTGGGGAAGCCGTTCTGCAAGTTCCACCACAGGTTGGGGGCGAACACCGCGAAGGCGACGAGCAGCGCCAGCCAGGGCCCCGGACGCGCCAGCTGCCGCCAACCGCCCGGGTGCGCAAGCAGCGCGAGGAAGGCGGAGCCGATGAAGGCCGCCATGGTGTATTTGGCCATCATGCCCAGCCCGGCGACCAGCCCGATCGCCATCCAGCCGCTGGTGGAGCCGGTCTGCAGCGTGCGCCACAGCAGCAGCATGCCCAGCGCCCACAAGAACAGCAGCGGCGCATCGGTGCTGACGAACAGGCCGAGCGCGGACACGATGGGCATGCTCAGGAAGGCGAGCCCGGCCCAGAAGCCGATGCGGGCGTCGAACAGCCGCCGGCCGAGCTGCTGGATGACGAGCGCGGCGGCTGGATACAGGATCAGCGAGGGCGCCTTCAGCGCCAGCAGGTTGTCGCCGAACAGCGAGATCGACAGTGCGATCAGCCCGGCGATCAGCGGCGGCTTCGAGTAGTAGCCCCAGTCCAGCGCCTGGGCCCAGCCCCAGTAGTAGGCCTCGTCCACATAGGGGTCGATGTCGAGGTGCAGGATCACCCAGGCGCGGTACAGCGTGAAGGCGACTGCGATGGCGGGCAGCAGCCAGGCGGGGATGGAGGCTGGCGTTTGCAGCCGCGGTGCGCGTGAAGCATTCGGGATGGGCGTCATGGGCGGGAGTTTAGCGGATCACTGCGAGCGGTATCGCGGGCTCTCCGTATGGTCAAGCCGATTACGGGCGTGCTGGCGAGGTTGTTGGAAGTCCGCAACGTAGCAGGGCTGGCGGCGGGGGATGTGCGGAGCGGGCGAGGACTGTTCGAGTCCCGAGCGTAGCGAGGTCGAGTTCCGCAGCCGACGGAGCGCATCCCCCACTGTCAGTCCGGATTCGACGCAATGATCCCGATAATTCGTTCTGCATCCACTCGACTCGGTTCAGCGGTTGAACCACTTCAACACCACGCCCCAGTTCTCGACGTCGATGCGCGTCACGTGCGCACAGGCGAAGTCCAGCCCCAGCCAGCGCTCGGCTGGCAGGCCGAGCAGGTGGCCGGCGATGGCGCGCAGCGGGCCGCCGTGGGCGACCACCACCACCGGGCGCTCGGGCCGGTTCAGCATCAGGGCGTTGAGCCAGGCGAGCGCGCGGCCCGCCATCTCGCGCGCGGATTCGCCACCCGGTGCGCGAAAGCCGAGCGGATCGGCCGCCCAGTCGTCGATCGCGGTCCCGATGTCGTCGAACAGCCGGCCTTCCCACTCGCCGAAGTGGATCTCTTTCAGCCGCTCGTCCAGCCGCGGCTCGCCCAGCGCCTCGGCAAGCAGGCGCGCGCGCTGCAGCGGGCTGGCATGCAGCTCGAACTCGCCGGGCAACAGCGGACGCAGCCGGGTGGCACAGTCCTCGGCCGATTCGGCAAGGCCGACGTCGTGCTGCCCGTAGCACACGCCATGCGCGACATCGGGGCGGGGGTGGCGGATCAGATGGAGTTCCATGCCGCCAGGATCCCGAGGTAGCACGCCAACTCCGACGCCTGTTGGGTGGCGCCCAGCAGGTCGCCGGTGTAGCCGCCGAGCCGGCGCAGGAATATGCGCGCGGCCCAGGCCGTGACCAGCAATGCGGCGAGGGTGGCGCCGAGCGCTTCGGCGGGCGACAGCAGCGCCAGCGGCAGCAGGCCGCACAGCATCGCGATGGCCATTTCGGGGCCGGTGAGGCGGCGGGCGAGGGGCTTGGCCTTGGAGGTTTCGTCCTCGCGCACGTAGGGCAGCAGGTGGATCAGGCTGGTCGAGGCCAGGCGCGACAGCGGGTGGGCGACGAGCAGCGCGATCGCCACGTCGAGCTCGTCGTCGGCACCCAGCTCGTACAGTGCCGCAGCCTTTGCCATCAGCATCAGCACCATGCCGACTGTGCCGTAGCTGCCGATGCGCGAGTCCTTCATGATGGTGAGCACCTGCGCCTTGTCCCAGCCGCCGCCCAGCCCGTCGCAGGCATCCGCCCAGCCGTCCTCGTGGAAGGCGCCGGTGGCGCGGATCGTCACCGCCATCGACAGCAGCACCGCCAGCATCGGCGGCAGCACCATCACGCAGGCGAGGTAGGTGGCGGCGCCGATCGCGCCCACCACCCAGCCCACCAGCGGAAAGTAGCGCGCCGAGTGGTTCAGGCGCTCGGTTGACCACGGCACCCAGGCCGGCACCGGCAGCCGGGTGAAGAAGCCGAGCGCGGTGAAGAAGAGTTCGAGCTGGTAGCGCATTGCGTTGACGTCAGGTGGGTCGCCGGAGCGGGCCGGCTATTGGCCACTTCGGGCCACATCGCGAGCTATACTGCGCATGAAACGTGCGCATGAATGCAGGGGGTTCCAGATGGTCGCTCATACCGTATCGCTCAAGAAGGCCACGAATCTTAGCCTTTCCGCCGACGTGCTGGCCGAAGCGAAGCGCCTGGGCATCAACGTTTCGCAGGCGTGTGACGAATTCCTGCGCGAACTGGTGCGGACCGAGCGTGCGCGGCGATGGAAGGCCGACAATGCTGCGTTCATCGCCGCGTACAACCGCAACGTCGAGGCGGAGGGTCTGCCGCTGGCCGAGTGGAGAAGTTTCTGACATGGCCCGGTTCGACGTTTATCGCCATGCGGGACCGGGCTCGGCCGACACTCCCTATCTCATGGACGTGCAGGCTGATCTGCTCGACGGGCTGGACACCCGGGTGGTCGTCCCGCTGCGTCGGCGCGATCGGCTGGCGGCCGCCAGCGTGCCGCCGGATCTGATGCCCACGTTCGACATCGAGGGCGTCGCCTGTGTGCTGGAGACGCCGAAACTGGCCGCGGTGCCGCTCCGCTTGCTGAAAACCCGCGTCTGCTCGCTCGTCGAGCATCGGGCGCAGGTCACCGGTGCGCTGGATTTCCTGTTTCAGGGCTATTGAGTCTCAACCCTTGTCGCTGACGCCGGCCGATTCGAAGCTCGCCATGTCGTTGAGGAAATTCACCGCCGCCTGCACCAGCGGATAGGCCAGCGCGGCGCCGGTGCCTTCGCCCAGGCGCAGGTCGAGCTCCATCAGCGGCTCGACGCCGAGGTGGGCGAGCTGCACGCGGTGGCCGGGCTCCTGCGAGCGGTGGGCGAACACGCAGTAGGGCAGGACGGCCGGTTCGATGGCGTGGGCGACGAGCAGGGCCGAGGTGACGATGAAGCCGTCGATCAGCAGCACCATGCCTTGCTCGGCCGCGCCCAGCATGGCGCCGGCCATCATCGCGATCTCGAAACCGCCGTATTCCGCCAGCGCGGCGAGCGGGTCGGACAGGCGCCCGCCACGCTTCAGCGCCTGTTCCAGCAGGGCGCGCTTGCGCGCGAGGCCGGCGTCGTCCAGGCCGGTGCCGCGGCCGGTGATAGTGGCGAGGTCGGCACCGCCGGCTTCGCCGACGAGACAGTGCGTCAGCAGCGAGGCCGCGGCGGTGTTGCCGATGCCCATCTCGCCGAAGCCGACGCAGTTGCAACCGTTGGCGGCCAGGTTGTGGGCCAGCGCGCGGCCGCGTGCGAGCGCCGCATCGCGCACTTCGGCGCTCATTGCTGGCTGTTCGAGGTAATTTTCCGTACCGGGGCCGAGCTTGGCGTTGACGAGGCCGGGACGCTTGCCGAAGTCGTGGTTCACGCCCGCGTCGACCACGGTGAGGTCCATGCCCATCTGCCGGGTGAAGACGTTGATCGCCGCGCCGCCGGCAAGGAAATTCTCGACCATCTGCCAGGTCACGTCCTGCGGGTAGGCCGAAACGCCGGCCCGCGCCGCGCCGTGGTCGCCGGCGAACACCAGGATGTGCGGCCGCTGCAGTGCGGGCGTGAGCGTCTGCTGGATCAGGCCGATCTGCAGCGCCAGGGATTCCAGCCGGCCGAGGGCGCCGAGCGGCTTGGTCTTGCGGTCGATCTTCTGCTGCAGGGCGGTGGCGAGGGCGGTGTCGGGGGCGGAAAGATTCGGCTTCATGGCGAGTGGGGCAGTCTTGATCGCGGCGGATGGTAGCACCACTCCGTCCGTCGCCGCCCCGCGTAGGAGCGCTCTAGAGCGCGACCGGGCCCCGAATCGCGGTCAAACCCGCTCCTACGCGGAAGCGGCGAGTCGTTGTAGGAGCGCGCTCGAGCGCGACCCGCCTCCAAATCGCGGTCAAGCTCGCTTCTACGGCTCCGTCCGCGACTCCTTCATCACCAGCGGCAGCCCCGCGGCGACAAAGGTCACGTGCGGGCACAGCGCCGCCACCGCCTGGTTCAGCCGCCCGGCCTCGTCGCGGAACAGACGGCCGAGCGGGGTTTCTGGCACGAGGCCGAGGCCGACTTCATTGGCGACGAGGATCACGTGCCCGGGCAGGGTGGGCAGGGTGGCGAGCAGATCTTCGCGCTCCTGCCGGAAGCGCGGCAGGGCGTCGGCGCTGGCGGCTGGGGGCAGCGTCTCCGCGCCGGCCAGCAGGTTGGCGAGCCACAGCGTCAGGCAATCGACGATCACGCAGCGCTCGGGCGCGGCTTCGAGGCGCAGTGCCGCCGCTAGCGCGACGGGGGCCTCGAACGTCTTCCATGCTGCGGGGCGGTCGGCCTGGTGGCGGCGGATGCGCTCGGCCATCTCGGCGTCGCCCGCCTCCGCGGTGGCGATGACGGTGACGACAAGGCCGGAATCGAGTGCGGTCTGCTCCGCGAGGCGGCTTTTGCCGGAGCGAGCGCCACCGAGAATCAGTTCGAGCTTCATCGGAAAACGAAATCTATTGCGCTGCAAAAGAGGACCGGAGAAGGTATCATCCGCGCCGCTGCCCCGAAAGGGGCGCTGCGTTCGAGGTGCCCGACGGCGGTCCACGCCCGAGGGGTAAACGGGAAACAGGTGCGCGGCTGGACGAGCCAGAGGGCTCTCCCCGCAATGCCTGTGCTGCCCCCGCAACGGTAAGCGAGTGCAAGGCGCGTCATACAGCCACTGGGCTTCATGCCCGGGAAGGCGGCGCGCTGCGTGCGGACGGCTCCGCAAGGAGGCCCTCCCGCTACAACTCGCGAGCCCGGATACCGGCCCGACGCGTTGACGGATGTGCTGCGGGGCGGCGGCGACGGGCGCGGTTTGTCTGCTCTCTTCGATTTTCTCCCGGCTGCGGTGCATCTTTTCGCGGTTTGCTCGGGTTTGCGGGGACGCACACCAGGGCACAGGGAGTATCCACTTCAATGACGATCCGTCTTTCGGCGCTCGCTTCGGCTTGCGCGCTCGTTTCATGTTCCATCGGTCTCGCCCGGGCTGACCAGGCCCAACTCGGCCACGTCGTGGTCACCGCCACACGTCAACCGCTCAGCGCATCCGATGTGCTCGCCAACGTCGATGTGATCGACCGCGACGAAATACGGCGCGCGGGTCAGTCCAGCCTGGTGCAGTTGCTGGCGGCGCGCTCCGGGATCCAGATAGTGAGCAACGGTGGCGCAGGCTCGAGCAGCAGCGTCTTTCTGCGCGGTGCGGACTCGGGCCACACGCTGCTGCTGATCGACGGCATGCGCGTCGGGTCGGTGACCAACGGCTCGCCGGTGCTCGAGAACATCCCGCTCGAGCTCGTAGAGCGCATCGAGATCCTGCGTGGCCCTGCCAGTGCGCTCTATGGCGCCGATGCCATCGGCGGCGTGATCCAGGTGTTCACGCGCCAGGGGCGCGAAGGCTTCCAGCCCTCGCTCCGCATCGGCGCGGGCAGCGAGGGCGCGCAGTCGGTGGCGGCCACGCTGGCGGGCGGCGAGGATCGTCTGCGCTATAGCCTCGCGGTGGGTCAGGACAGCGCCGATGGCATCAACTCGAAGCCGGATTCCCGCGAGGGGCGAGACCGTGACGAGGACGGTTTCCGCAATCTCTATTTCAGTGGTTCGCTCTCCCTGCGCCTGCGCGAAAACGACGAACTGGGCGTCAACGTCTTCCATTCTGGCGTGCGCAACTGGTACGACTCCGGCAATGCCTTCGATGCCTACCTCGACAAGCGCACCGAGTCGGCCGGCATCTACCTGCGCAACCGGCCGAGCCAGGATTGGACCAGCACGCTGCGCCTGGGCTACAGCTCGGACATTTCGCGCGATCACGACGACTTCCGCAGCCAGTCGGAGTTCAACAGCTACCAGACCCAGTTCTCCTGGCAGAACGACGTCGCGCTGGCGGGCGGTCTGCTGCTGGCCGGATACGAGTTCCTGCACCAGCGGGTAGACACGAGCACCGAGTATTCGCGCACCGGGCGCCGCGTCAATTCGCTGCTGCTCGGCTGGGGCGGTGAGTTCGGTGCGCACCAGGTCCAGCTGAACGCGCGCCATGACGACAATTCCGACTTTGGCGGGAAGACGACGGGCACCGCGGCCTATGGCTACCAATTCGCGCCCGAATGGCGGGTGCGCGGCAGCGTGGGAACGGCCTTCAAGGCGCCCACCTTCAATGACCTGTACTATCCGCTCCAGTGCTACGACTTGTGGGGCTGCTTCGGCGGCAATCCCGACCTGAAGCCCGAAGAGGCGCTCAACCGCGAAGTCGGTGTGGTCTGGGAACGCAAGGATGCCCGCTTCAGTGCGACCTACTTCAACAACCGCATCAGGAACCTGATCGACTGGAGCAGCGGGATCGCCGACAACGTTGCGAGCGCCAGGACCGAGGGCGTGGAGCTCGCTGCCTCGACGATGCTGTGGGGTTACAGGCTGCGCGCCAGCGTCGATTTCCTCAAGGCGCGCGACCAGGACAGCGGCGATGACCTCGCGCGGCGCGCGCACGAGACCGCCACGCTCGCCATCGAGCGTTCGGTGGGGCCGTGGGACTGGGGAGTGGAGTGGAACGGTCGCGGCACGCGTTACGACCGCTTGCCGAACACGGACGCCGGCCGCATGGGGGGCTACGGCCTGCTGAACGCCTATGCGCACTATGCGCTGGCCCGCGACTGGAGCGTGGAGCTGCGTGCCAACAACCTGCTGGACAAGCGCTATGAGCTCGCTCGCTACACCTACGGGTCGGTTCTTCGTCCTTACGGCACACAGGGCGCCGACTTCTTCGTTGCGCTGCGCTATGCGATGCATTGAGCGTCGATGCCGGCCGTCGTTCGCGCAGACTTGATCGGCATGTCCGGTCCTCGCAAGCCGCCCCTGTTCGTTCTGGGACTGCTGCTGCTCGCAGGGGCCGCCTTCCTGTGGGCGCTGGCGGCGGGCGACCTGCCGGTCACGCTGGCCGATGCGCTGGCGGCGCTGAGCGGTGGCGGCGAGGGCACGGCGGTGGCCGTGGTGCGCG
>JAFLDS010000037.1 GCA_017302295.1 Thauera sp.
CAGCCGGACGGCATGCCGAAGCCGGTGCTGCCGATCGCGCCCGAGCGACCGGCGCGTGCGCCGGCGCGCCCGGTGCGCGGGCAGCCGGTGATTCCGGAATAGGCGGGACTGCCCGGAGGGCTTCGTTCCGTACCTCGCGCTGGGCTTACTGGCCGCGCATGAAGAAGCGGTCGAGGTCGGCCATCGTCAGCTGGGTCCAGGTCGGGCGGCCGTGGTTGCACTGGTCGGCGCGCTCGGTGGCTTCCATGTCGCGCAGCAGCGCATTCATCTCGGGCAGGGTCAGCTGGCGGTTGGCGCGCACTGCGCCGTGGCAGGCCATCGTTGCGAGCAGTTCGTTGCGCCGCGCGGTGACCACGTCCGAGGCCGGGAACTCGCGCAGTTCTTCCAGCAGCTTGCGCATCAGCTCGGCCACCGGCGCATTGGCGAGCAGCGCCGGCACGCTGCGTACCGCGAGCTCCTGCGGGCCGGCAGCGGAGACTTCGAAGCCCATACCGGCGAGCACGTCGGCGCATTCCTCGGCGGCCGCCATGTCCTTCGCCCCGGCCGAGAACACCGCCGGAATCAGCAGGCGCTGCACCGAGGGGCAGCCGTCGAGCACCGTCTTGAGCTTTTCGTAGAGGATGCGCTCGTGCGCGGCGTGCATGTCCACCAGGATGAGGCCGGCGGCGTTCTGCGCCAGGATGTAGATGCCGTGCAACTGGCCGAGCGCATAGCCGAGCGGCGGCGCGCCATCGCCGGCCGGCAGCGGCCGGGCGCTCGTCGTCGCGCCGGTTGGCGACGCGTAGGTCGTTGCGGCAGCGGGTCGGGCGCTGGCGGCGAAGTCGAAGTAGGAACGGCTTGCCGAGTCCATGGCGAGGCGGCCCTGCTCGGGCGCCTGCTGCGGCCAGCTGCGCGCAGCGCCGGCAGGGTAGGTCTGGGCACCGCCTGCGGCGGTTGAGCCTTGCGCGGCGAAAGGGGCCGCTGACGCGTCGTTCGCACCGGGACGGTCGGCCGACAGGCCGGAGGGCGGCCCGTCTTCGCCGCCGGCCAGCCCGGCGCCCGATTCGGCGAGCACCCGCTTCAGCGCGTGATACACGAACTGGTGCACCGCGCGCGATTCGCGAAAACGTACTTCGATCTTGGCCGGGTGCACATTGACGTCGACGCCGGCCGGGTCGAGTTCGAGGAACAGCACGTAGGCCGGGTGGCGGCTGCCGTGCAGGATGTCGGTGTAGGCCTCGCGCACCGCGTGGGCAAGCAGCTTGTCGCGCACGAAGCGGCCGTTGACGAAGAAGTATTGCGCGTCGCGGCTGGCGCGCGAGTAGGCGGGCAGGGAGGCGAAGCCGCTCAGGCGCAGGATGCCGCCTTCGGCCGCGACCTCGCGCGCGTTGAGCAGGAAGTCGTCGCCCATCAGGGCGCCGACGCGCGCGAACGGCGCGGCCGGCGGCAGGCGATGGATCACGCGGCCGTTGTGCGACAGCTGCAGGCCGATGTCCGGCCGGGCCAGCGCGACGCGGCGGAACATGTCGTCGCAGTGCGCGTATTCGGTGCCTTCGGACTTGAGGAATTTGCGCCGGGCCGGGGTGTTGTAATAAAGATCGGCGACATCGACGACGGTGCCCTGGTTGAGCGCCGCTGGTGTCAGGCTGCGGTCGCTGCCGTCGATGCGCCAGGCATGGGCCTCGCCGTCGGCGCGGCTGGTGATGGTGGTGCGCGCCACCGCGGCGATCGCCGCCAGCGCCTCGCCGCGAAAACCCATCGTGCCCACGCGCTCGAGGTCGTCGAGGCTGGCGATCTTGCTCGTGGCGTGACGCTCGAGCGCCAGCGCGAGGTCTTCGCGGTCGATGCCGCAGCCGTCGTCGGTGACGCGGATGCGGCGCACGCCGCCCTGTTCGAGCTGCACCTCGATCGCGCGCGAACCGGCATCGACCGCGTTTTCCAGCACTTCCTTGAGCACCGAGGCAGGCCGTTCGACGACCTCGCCGGCGGCGATCTGGTTGATCAGGAGGTCGGGCAGGCGGCGGATGACGGTCATCGTTGGGTGGGTCTGAGGCGGGTTTGCCCCCGGTTTGCGGGGCGGACGCGCGATTATACGGGCTCGGATTGCGCAGACCGGCCGCGCAAGCTCCGGTATCATGCTGTCAATACCGCGCGTAGGACGCCAGTCGATGTCCCGTTCTGCAAGCAGCGCAGCCGCTCCCTGCACCCGCCGGTTTGCCATGTTGCTGCTCGCCGGCGCCCTGGCGGGCGTGTTGCCGGGCTGCACCGCGCCGGGCTCGGCGCCGAAGAACAGCCGCTTGCCCACTTACGCACCGCAGCATCTGCTCAAGACCGATCTGAACCGTGTGGCGGAAGCGCACCAGCAGCACATCTTCGCCAGTCTGCGACGGCTGGCGGTGAAGCTGTACAAGCGCAACCCGCGCGAATGGCGCAAGTCGGGGGCGGACAGCCTTGAGACCGCGGTGTCGCGCATCTTCGACCAGCAGCACCATTGGCGTTTCGAGGCGCTGGGCAACCGGCGCGACCTCGAGGCGTTGCGGGTGGCGCTGCACCCGGAGTTCCGCGGCGACCGCGTCCAGGCGCTGATCGTCGGCCTGGGCAGCATGGTGCAGACGGCGTTCGGCGATCGCGAGGAGTTCTACATGCTCGATGCCCTGGCCGGGCAGCATCTCTACAATGCGGCCCGCAATGTGGAGATCGCAGCATGGAAGCTGTCGGTCGCGCGCGATGAGCGTGGCGAGCTGCTGCTGCTGTCCAACCAGGCAGGCGATGTCGGCAACCCCGGCGCCAACCTGAGCTTCGAGCGCGAGTTCGGCCGCATCATCGGCTCGCTCGACACGCTGGCCGACGTCGTCGAGGAACAGACGGAACGTGCGGTGACGCGCGTGGTCCAGAACCTGGCCACGGCAGTTTTTCTGCCGGTGCACTGAGTGCGCCGGCCTACATCCATTCGATTCATTCAATGAAGTCCATCGTCATCCTCATTTCCGGCCGCGGCAGCAATATGGAAGCCATCGTGCGCGCGGCCCTCCCGGGTGTGCGCATCGCCGCGGTGATCAGCAACCGGCCCGACGCGGCGGGGTTGAACTTTGCCGCCGCGCACGGCATCGCCTGCGCGGTGGTCGATCACAAGCAATTCGGTGAGCGCGCCGCCTTCGATGCCGCGCTGGCCGAGGCCATCGACGCGCATCGGCCCGACCTCGTCGTGCTGGCCGGTTTCATGCGGGTGCTGACCGACGATTTCGTACGTCATTACGCAGGGCGGCTGATCAACATTCATCCGTCGCTGCTGCCTGCCTTCCCCGGCCTGCACACCCATCGGCGCGCGCTCGAGGCGGGCGTGCGGGTGCATGGCGCGACGGTGCATTTCGTCACACCGACGCTCGATTGCGGGCCGATCGTCGTGCAGGCGGTGGTTCCGGTGCAGCCCGGTGACGACGAGGCCAGCCTTGCCGCGCGCGTGCTCGATCACGAGCACCGCATCTATCCCCAGGCGGTGCGCTGGTTCGCCGAAGGCCGGCTCGCGCTGGGGGCGGACGGTCGTGTCCAGGTGAGCGGCGAGTCGCCCGCGCCGTCGGGCTGGACGGTGCCGCCGCTCGAGTGCTGAGTGCGGGGCTGAGATGATGCGACGTGCTGCGATCGTGGCTCTGGGCGTGTCGGTGCTGCTGCACGGCGCCTTATTCTGGGGGGGCGAGTTCGCCTTCGCTCCAGCGGTGGCGCCCGAACTGCCCGAGCCCTTCATGCAGGCCGCACTGATCGAGCCACCCCCGCAAGTGGCACCGCCGCCACCCGCTGCGACGCCCAGGCCTGTCGAGACCAAGGCCGTGCCCAAGAGCCCGCCAGCGCCGCAGCGCAAGGTGGAGGCGCGTGTGACGGAACCGGTGGCCATGGTCGCGCCGCAGGCGACGCAAACGGATGCCCTGTCCGACGTGGCTGACAGCCTGCCGGCCGCAGCGCCCGAGCCAGCCGCAGCGCCTGCGCTGACGCCGGTGGCGGAGAGCGCCATGCCCGATGGCCTGGATCTCACCGGCTGGCCCGACCAGGGCAGCATCGTGTTTCGCGTGTTCATGGGCGACAAGGGCTTCGAGGTGGGCCAGTCGCAGCACCGATGGTCGCACGACGATACGCGCTACCGCATGGAAACCGTGGTGCAGACGACCGGCCTGGTCGGCCTGATGCGCAGCCTGCACTATGTGCAGCGCAGTGAGGGCGAGCTGGGACCGCGCGGGTTGAAGCCCTTGCATTTCACGGCCGAGCAGAGCGGCAAGAAACCGGAGAGCGCCGAGTTCGACTGGAGCAGCGGACGCGTCATCATCCGCCGCGACGGGCGCGAGCGGCGCTCGGCTGATATCCGCGCCGGCGATCAGGACGTGTTGAGCCTGTGGCACCAGATCGGCATCGTGGGCGCGGCGGGGCTGCCAAGCTCGATGACGGTGGTCAGCAACAAGGGCGCCAAGCCGGCGACGCTGGAAGTGGTCGGCCGCGAGAGTGCGCGACTGCCCATCGGACGGCTGGATACGCTGCGGCTGCGGGTGCAGGCGGCCGACGGCACGCTGACGATAGACATCTGGCTGGCGGCGAACTACGGCATGTTGCCGGTGCGCATCCGCGTGGCTGACGATCAGGGCGAGGCGCTCGACCAGCAGGCGATCCAGCTGCGTCTGACACCGCCGGGCGAGGAGGCCGCCAGCGCGGAAAGCGTTGCGGCAGCCGGCAGCGCGGCGGGCATGATCGAGCTGAAGGAAGAACCCCAGCCCGTACATGGGCTGCAGGAAGACATTTACCGGAATTAACGGAACGAAATGGAAAAGACGAAGAAGGCCGGGCGTCCGGCGCACAAGACCGAAAGCGCGGTGAAGAGCGAGGAGGGGGCGGTGTCGCGGATCCTCTTCATCCAGGCAACGCAGGCGCTGGGCGCCGTGCTGAGCTTTGAGCACCCGGCCGACGCGGTGCTGTCGCGCCACTTCCGCGAGAACCGCGAGCTCGGTCATCGCGACCGCGCCTTCATCGCCGAAGCGGTGTATGGCGTGCTGCGCCGACTGCGCTGGCTGCGACGGCTTGCCGGCGACCGTGCGACCCCGCGCGAGCTGCTGCTGGCCTGGTTTGCGCGTGGCGAGGGCTGGCCGATGCGCGCATTTGAAGGGCTGGCTTCGGCCACCGAGCGCGACTGGGTGGCCGGCATCAAGGCGGTCGAGCTGGGCGAGGGCAGTGTGGCCGAGCGCGCCGATCTGCCCGACTGGCTTGCCGAACGCCTGCTCGCGACGCACGACGAAACCTCGCTGCTCGCGCTTGCGCACAGCCTGAACCGGCCTGCGCCGCTCGATCTGCGGGTGAACCTGCTGAAGGCCGACCGCGACGCGGTGCTGGCGCGGCTGCGCGAGGATCGCATCGCCGCCGAACCGGGCGCCCTGTCGCCGCAGGGCATCCGCCTTGGCGCCAAGCCCGCGCTGCAGAAGCACCCGCTGTTCCTCGACGGCAGCTTCGAGGTGCAGGACGAAGGTAGCCAGTTGCTCGGCCTGCTGGTGCAGCCGCGGCGTGGCGAGCTGGTGGTGGATTTCTGCGCCGGCGCCGGCGGCAAGACGCTGCAACTGGGCGCGATGATGCGCTCGACCGGCCGGCTGTATGCCTTCGATGTGTCGGAGAAGCGTCTCGCCAAGCTCAAGCCGCGCATGGCGCGCGCCGGGTTGAGCAACGTGCATCCGGTGCTGATCGCCCACGAGAACGACGCCAAGGTGAAGCGCCTCGCGGGCAAGGCCGATCGCGTGCTGGTCGATGCGCCTTGCAGCGGCCTGGGGACGCTGCGCCGCAATCCCGACCTCAAATGGCGCCAGAGCGCGGCGGCGGTCGACGAGATGGTGGTCAAGCAGGGTGCCATTCTGGCGGCGGCGGCGCGCCTGGTCCGACCGGGCGGACGGCTGGTATACGCCACCTGCAGCCTGCTCGGGGAGGAGAACGACGGCATCGTCGATGCCTTCCTCGCCGCCCATCCGCAGTTCCGTCAGGTCTCGGCCGAGGCGGTGCTCGACAAGCAGGGCGTGAAGCTTGCCACCGGCGAGCGCCTGCGCCTGTCCCCGGCGACGCACGACACCGACGGCTTCTTCGCGGCCGTCCTGGAGCGGGTGGCCGATGCCTGATCGACGATGGCGCGCGGCGGGTGCGGGCCTGGTGCTTGCGCTCGCCGCGATGGCGCAGGCGCAGGCGAGCCAGCGCTTTTCCGCACAGGGCGAAGTCGAGGTCGCGTTTTCGCCGCGCGATGATGCCGAGGGCGTGCTGATCGACGTCATCCGCGAGGCGCGCAAGGTGGTGCTGGTGCAGGCCTACGTATTCACCAGCAAGCGCATTGCCGATGCACTGGTGGCTGCCCGCCGGCGCGGGGTGAAGGTCGAGGTGCTCGCAGATGCGCGCATGAACCGCCGCGCTCAGGGCAATGCCCTGCCGCGCCTGCTGGAGGCCGGCATCCCGGTGGCGCTGGAGACCGAGTACAGCGCCGCGCACAACAAGCTGCTGATCGTCGATGCCGACGGGCCCGGCTGCGCGGTGGTGACCGGCTCTTACAATTTCACCTGGTCGGCGCAGAACCGCAATGCGGAAAATGTACTCGTGCTGCGCCAGCACTGTGCGCTGACGCGCGCCTATCGCGACAACTGGCTGCGGCACCGCGCCGAAGCCACTTCGATCTCCCGCTTGCCCTGGAATCCCTGACGATGGCAGAACCCCTGATCAACCCCGCCACCGAGGCGGTGAAAGCCGAATTCGCCTCGTTGCTGAAGAACATCTGGAGCGACCTGCATGACCCTTTCGTGCTCTGGCAGGTCGGTGCGCTGCTGCTGTGCCTGTTCGGTGCCTGGCTGATCCAGCGTCTGGTCCGTCAACGCACCGCGCTTGCTGCCGGTGACGAGCTCAGCGCGGCGATGCGCTTCGGTCGCAGCGGCCTGCGCCGGGTGGTGTTTCCGCTTTCGGCGCTGATCCTGGTGATCGTCGCGCGTGCGGTGCTGGCGCGCTATCACAAGGTGCATCTGCTCGATCTGGCGATGCCGCTACTGGCGTCGATGGCGGCGATCCGCTTCGTCGTCTACACGGTTCGCCAGGCGGCAGGGGCGTCGAACTGGCTGGGCGGGTTCGAGAAGACGTTCGCTGCCCTGGTCTGGTCGGTCGTGGCCCTTCACATCGTCGGCTGGCTGCCCGAAGTCATCGATGCGCTGGAGGCGATTTCATTCTCGATGGGTAGCCAGAAGCTTTCGGTGTGGACCGTGCTGCAGGGCGCGGCGATGGTGATGGTGACGGTGCTGCTGGCGCTGTGGGTGGCGGGCACGCTCGAGCGGCGCATCAGCAAGGCGGCCGGGCTGGACGCCAACATGCGCGCCGTGCTGACCCGCATCACGAAGGCGCTGCTCATCGTCGTGGCGGTGCTGATCGCGCTGCCGATGGTGGGCATCAACCTCACCACCCTGTCGGTGTTCGGCGGCGCGCTGGGCGTGGGCCTGGGCTTCGGCCTGCAGAAGATCGCGGCGAACTATGTGTCGGGCTTCATCATCCTGCTCGACCGCTCGATCCGCATCGGCAATCTGATCACCGTCGGCGGCGAGCGCGGCATCGTGCGCGAGATCACCACGCGCTATACGGTGGTGAAGGCGGGTAATGGCGTCGAGTCCATCATCCCCAACGAGACGCTGGTCGGATCGGTGGTGCAGAACGAGACTTTCAGCGACACCAAGGTCCTGCTCCCGGTGTCGATCCAGGTCGGTTACGAGGTCGATGTGGAACGCGCCATCGAGATTTTGGTCGAAGTAGCTTCTGCGCATCCTCGCGTGCTCGACGAACCAGCGCCGAAGGGCTTTCTCGTCGGCTTCGGCGAGAGCGGCATCGATCTGCGCCTGCTGTGCTGGATCGCCGACCCGGAAGAGGGGACGCTGGGCATCACCTCGGCCATCAATCTGGAAGTGTGGCGGCGTTTCAAGCGCGAGGGGATCAGCATTCCATACCCGCAGCGTGAAGTCAGGGTGCTCAATGCGGCGAGCGCCGGCGAGTTGCCCAAACTTGCGCATGATGCTTCATCGGCGGTGTGACCCGGTGGCGGTGTTGCGAGTGCCGGATCGCGACGGGCACAGGGCGCCTGCGTCTTCGGCGCTTCGCGTACAATCTGCAAGCGTTTAAATCAAAAGGAAATATCCACGAATGTATACCGGGTTGTTCGACCTTCCCTGGTGGGGCTACGTTGTCGTCGCCCTCGCTCTCACCCACGTCACCATTGCTGCGGTCACCATCTTCCTGCATCGCCACCAGGCGCACCGCGCGCTGGATCTGCATCCGATCCCCAGCCATTTCTTCCGCCTCTGGCTGTGGCTGACCACCGGCATGGTCACCAAGGAGTGGGCGGCGATCCACCGCAAGCACCACGCCAAGTGCGAGACCGAAGAGGATCCTCACAGCCCGCAGACGCGCGGCTTGCGCATGGTGCTGTGGCAGGGCGCGGAGCTCTATCGCGCCGAGGCGAAGAATGCCGACACGCTGCAGCGGTACGGCCACGGTACGCCCGACGACTGGCTGGAGCGCAATGTTTACCGCCATTCCGTGCTCGGCGTGTCGATCATGATGATCATCGACCTTGTCGCCTTCGGGCCGCTCGGGCTGACGATCTGGGCCGTGCAGATGGCGTGGATTCCGTTCTGGGCTGCGGGCGTCGTCAATGGCATCGGACACTTCTGGGGCTATCGCAATTTCGACTGCGTCGATGCGTCGCGCAACCTGGTGCCCTGGGGCATCCTGATCGGCGGCGAGGAACTGCACAACAACCACCACAGCTTCGCCACTTCGGCCAAGCTGTCCGCCAAGTGGTACGAGTTCGACATCGGCTGGATGTACATCCGCCTGCTCGAGATGCTCGGCCTGGCCAAGGCGAAAAAGGTGATCCCCACGCCAAAGTTCGGCGAGCTCAAGGTGACACCCGATTTCGACATGCTGCAGGCCATCGTCACCCATCGCTACGACGTGATGACGCGTTACATGGCGTCGCTGAAGCGTGTATGCAGCGAAGAGGTCGAGCGCCTGAAGGTCAGCCACGCCGGCCGTGTCGACGTGACTGCGCTCAAACGTTGGGTGCTGTCGGGTGAGGAACGTCACCTGAAGTCGGAGGAGAAGGCGCACCTGCAGGGCCTGCTGAAGGCCAGCCCGGCACTTGCCACCGTGGTGACGATGCGCGAGGAGCTGAGCGCGCTGTGGGCGCGTTCGAACGCGACGCGCGAGCAGTTGCTGGCTCAGCTGCATGACTGGATCGAGCGCGCCGAGCAGAGCGGCATCCAGCAGTTGCAGGACTTCTCGCAGCGTCTGCGACGCTACGCCGCCTGAGCAGTGGGCCACGACCCCGGTCAGCGCGATGCCGGCCGGGGCTTTCATGTTTCCGTCTAGGCGCTGAGATAGCGCGCGAACAGCGCCGCCATGGGTTTCGCCGCGCTCGATAGCGGCATCGCGCGCAGGCGCAGCAAACCGAACTGCATCGGCGGCGGAAGCGGCCTGACGGGGATGCACTGGATTCCGTGCCCGACCAGCCGGTCCTCGAACAGGCGGGCGGGGCCGATGCCGATGCAATCCGTGCGCTGCATCAACTCCAGCATCAGCATCGTCGACGAGCATCGAATCATGTGCTTCGGCGGCTCGAGCCCCTGTTCCCCCAGCCATGCCAGCAAGCTGCGGCCGAGGCTGCCGGGGCTCAGGTTCATGACCCACTTCGCGTCCTTCAGTTCGGCCCACGTCGTCGCGGTGGCAAGCGGGTGGCCGGTGCGTCCGGCGAGCACGGCCTCGGCCGGCCCCATCGGTTCGAAGACGATCTCATAGGGCAGGTCTGCAGGGTCGGCGACGGCAATGGCGAAATCGAGCCGGCCCTCGATCAGGTCTGGCAGCACCTGGGTCAGCAGGCCTTCGGTCAGGTGGACCTCGGCGTCGGGCTGCAGGCGTTCGAATTCGCGCAACACCCTCGGCAGCACCAGCGCGCCGGCCATGGGCGTGACCGCGATCACGACATGCGCGCCTGCGCCGCCACGCAGCAGGCGGATTTCTTCAGCCGCCTTGTCCAGGATGGACAGCGCCAGCCGGGCGCGGGCGAGCAGCACCGTTCCGGCAGGGGTGAACTCGATGCCCTTGTAGCTGCGGGTCATCAGCGGTGCTCCGACATCCTCCTCCAACTCGCGCAGCGCCTTGGTGAGGGCGCTCTGGCTCAGGTGCATCGAGCGGGCTGCAGCCCGGATCGAGCTGCATGCCGCAACTTGAATCAGCGCTCTGAGTTGATGCTCTTTCATGAGATCGCCGGGTGATCACCTTGGGTTGCCTCCCGGAAACCTATCGCCTTCTGCGGAGTGCTTCAAGCGATTTCCGCGTCCCAGGGACGTTCTGCGGAAACGGCACATGTTTGCGCGCTGGAGGTGACTCCCGGAGGCGCGGGGAATAGCGCAACGGAGGGCTGATCGGGGTGATTCCAAAAGGAGGTCACCCCAGAAAATGGAATGCCTTACATGCCGTAGGGGAATGCCTAAGATGCGCGACGTAGCCTTCGTTCAACCCGCTTCCTTTAGGAGATCGCGATGACAGCCGTTGCGGGTACGCCCACCAGTTACCAAGGTAATGACAAGCTTCTTTACGGGATCATATTAGGGGTCATCACGTTCTGGCTCTTTGCCCAGACCACCCTGAACATTGCGCCCGCGATGCAGACGGACCTCGGTCTCGACGCCAGCATGATGAACATCGCCGTTGCGATTACCGCCCTGTTCTCGGGCATCTTCATCGTCGTCATCGGCGGTCTCGCTGACCGTATCGGCCGGGTCAAGACGGTCCAGATCGGTTTCTTCCTCAGCATGATCGGCTCCCTGCTGATCGCCATCGCCCCCACCGGCAGCCTGGCGACGGCTTTCCTGCTGGTCGGGCGTGCGCTGCAGGGCGTGTCGGCGGCGTGCATCATGCCGGCAAGCCTGGCGCTCGTTAAGACCTACTGGGACGGTCCGGCGCGCCAGCGTGCCGTGAGCCTGTGGTCGATCGGCTCCTGGGGCGGTTCGGGCGTGTGCTCGCTGTTCGGGGGCCTGGTGGCCGACAACATCGGCTGGCGCTACATCTTCTTCGCCTCGATCGTCGTCGCCATCATCGGCCTGCTGATGATGAAGGGGACCCCGGAAAGCAAGGCGGAGACCAAGGGCGCTTACAAGTTCGACCTGGCCGGCGTGCTGACCTTCATGATCACCATGGTCGCCCTGCAGATCGTCGTCACCCAGGGCAACAAGATGGGCTGGACCAGCCCGCTGATCCTGAGCCTGATCGCGGTGGTGATCGTGTTCGGTTCGCTCTTCTTCCGCATCGAGAACAAGTCCGGCCAGCCTTTCGTCGACTTCAAGCTGTTCCAGAACCCGACCTATACCGGCGCCACGATCTCGAATTTCCTGCTCAATGGCGTCGCCGGCACCCTGCTGGTGTCGCTCCAACTGGTCCAGCTCGGTGGCGACATGACGGCCCAGCAGGCGGGCACGCTGACCCTCGGCTACGCGGTTGCGATCATCGCCTTCATCCGCGTCGGTGAAAAACTGCTGCAGCGCTTCGGTGCGCGCAGGCCGATGATCTGGGGCTGCCTCATCACCGGTCTGGCCATCGTGCTGCTGTCTCCCGCCAACCTGTTGCTCGCCGACTACAAGATCCTCGCCATGATCGGTTACACGCTCTTCGGTGTCGGCCTCGCCTTCTACGCCACGCCCTCCACCGACGCTGCGCTGTCCAGTCTGCCGGCCGCTCAGGCGGGTTCGGGTGCCGGCATCTACAAGATGGCTTCCTCGCTCGGCGCTGCCTTCGGCGTGGCGATCTCGGCGGCGATCTTCACCGCGCTCAGCGCCAGCCCCGCGAGCGTCGCCTGGCTCGAAGGCGTGATCACCTTCGTCGGTCGCCAGGACAACCTAGCCGTGCGTGAGGCCGCGATCATCGCCCTGATGTTCAACGTCTTCATGGTGGCGGTGGCGATCATGTCGATCATGCTCACCGTGCCGAAGGCCGGCCCGAAGAAGGCCCAGTAAGCCGACGGCTCAGAACGTCACAGCGCTGCGAGCCCGCCCCTGCGGGCCTCCAAGTGCAGCGCGAGCCCGGGCCGAGCGCGCTCAGTCCGTCAAGCCCGGGCATCTCATCACCTCGATTCAGATTTCGACAAGGAGTCATCATGGATACCCTTTTGAGTGCGCTTTCGGCCGATCAGGAGCAGATGAAGTCCTGGCGGCATCACATGCACCGCCACCCCGAGATCGCCTTCGACGAACACAACACCGCCGGCTACATTGCAGAACTTCTGCGCGGCTGGGGTTATGAAGTCACCGAGGGCATCGGCAAGACGGGGCTGGTCGCCAGAATGAAGTGCGGCGACGGCACGAAGTCGATCGGCCTGCGTGCCGACACCGACGCGCTGGCCGTGCAGGAAATGATCGAAGGCGAGCACAAGAGCACCGTCGAAGGCAAATCGCACACCTGCGGCCATGACGGCCACAGCGCGATGTTGCTCGGTGCCGCGCAGTACCTGGCCCGTACGCGTGCCTTCAACGGCACGGTCAACCTGATCTTCCAGCCGGCCGAAGAGATCATGGGCGGCGCGGTGGCGATGATCAAGGACGGCCTGTTCGAGCGTTTCCCGATGGATGCGGTGTTCGGCATGCACAACATGCCGACGCTGGAGCGCGGCAAGCTCTATTTCACCGGGGGGCCGGTCATGGCCGCGGTGGATAACTGGGAAATCGTCCTCACCGGCAAAGGCAGCCATGGCTCGATGCCCGAGAAGAGCATCGACCCGGTGGTGGCGGGCGCCTCGCTGGTGATGGCGCTGCAGACCATCGTGTCGCGCAATGTGGCGCCGAAGGACTCCGCCGTCGTCTCGGTGGGCGCCTTCCTCGCCGGCGATGCCGGCAACGTGATCCCGCAGACGGCGATGCTGCGCCTGAGCATTCGCAGCAGCGCGCCCGCAACGCGCAAGCTGGTGCTCGACAAGGTCAAGGCCATCACGGCGGCGCAGGCCGCGGCGTTCGACGTCACCTTCGAGATTCGCGAGGGTGCGCCCGGAGCGGTGCTGGTCAATGATCCCGCGCAGACGGCCGAGTCCGCCGAGGTCGCCAAAGCCTTGCTCGGCGAGGACCAGGTCGTGATGCCCGGTCCGACCTTCATGGGCAGCGAGGATTTCGCATACTTTGCGCAGCAGAAACCCGGTACCTACTGCTTCATCGGCAATGGCGACACGCCGATGGTCCATCATCCGATGTATGACTTCGACGATCGCAACCTGCCGGTGGGGGCGGCGTACTGGGTGGCGATCACCCAGCATTACCTGAAGTAAAGTCCTGTTTTCGGGCAGGTGGCACGCTTCGCGGTGCGAAGCATGCCACTTTTCTTTGCGCAGTGGCATCGATGCGCGCTAATTTCACTGGCCCTACTGTCCTTCGCCTCTGCCTTGAGCCGGGGCGACCCAACTCCCGGTTCCTAAAAAATGAAGTTTGCAACGATTCTCGTGGTGATCGAAGTGGGCGGGACCATCGCCTTTGCCATGTCGGGCTTGCTCGAGGCGATCCGCAAGCGCATGGACATCATCGGCGTGTTTTCGGTGGCTTTCGTCAGCGCCTTTGGTGGGGGTACCGTGCGCGACGTACTGCTGGATCGGCGGCCGCTGTTCTGGATCCAGCATCAGGAGTACGTTTGGCTGGTCATCGTCCTGGCGCTCACCGCCCCCTTGTGGCTGAAGACCTCGCGACACCAGATGACGGGGAAGGCGATGGAGTTCGCGGACGCCTGCGGCCTCGGCTTGTTCGCCATTTCCGGCGCCACCATAGCCTCGTCGGCCGGCATGCCGCCGCTGGTGTCGGTGCTGATGGGGGCGATCACGGCCGTGTTCGGCGGGGTGTCGCGTGATGTGCTGTGCAACCAGATACCGAAGGTCTACCACGACCATTCACCCTATACCCTATGCGCCGTGGTCGGCTGCGCGGTCTTTCTCGGGCTGGATGCGCTCGATCTTGCGCCGCACTGGTCGACCACCGCAGGCATCTGCACGGTCACCGGGTCGCGCCTGCTGGCGGTGGCCCTGGGCTTGAAGCTGCCCGCCTGGCCGGCGGTCAAGTACAACCAGGACTAGCTGGCGCCCGCATCCGCAGGAGGGTGGGCGGCGCGCTCAGGCGCGCACCGCGTCCGCCCAACAGTTGGGCGTTTCGAACAGACGGACACGCTCGAGCCGCAGATGGTTGCCGTAGGTGTCGCGGTAGGCCGGGTCGAGAATGCGGAAGGCCTCGGCGGCGAGGTTCTCGGCGGTGGGCACGACATCGAGCACGACCGTCTTGTGGCCCGGCACCGTGGCGAGAAAGTCGGTCACCAGCGTGTCGTCCTGGTAAACGAGGAAGGCGTGATCCCATTGGCCGACCACGAGCTCGTTGGCGATACGTTTGACGTCGGCGAAATCCATCACCATGCCGTTGACCGGCAAGCCATCGGCCTTGATGATCTCGCCCGACAGCGTCACCTCGATCGCATAGCGGTGGCCGTGCAGATGCCGGCACTGGCTGGCATGATCGGGAATCCGGTGTCCGGCATCGAACTCGAGACGGCGGGTGATGCGCATGGTGAACCTCGACTGAATGGCCGCGGATTATAGCATCCACGCGCGCGGCGACCGCCTGGGAGATTTTGCAAGTGATTGAGCAATCGATGGTTTCTGTTTCCTCGGGCGGGGCGAGAACCTTGTCGGTGCGCAATCACGACCGCGACCTGGCCGGACTGACCTACGTCTATCCGGTGCTGTCGCGGCGCGCGGGCGGCGTATCCGTCGGCATCAACCTGAATCCGAACAACGCCTGCAACTGGCACTGCGTGTATTGCCAGGTGCCGGATCTGGTCCGCGGCAAGGCGCCGGCGATCGATCTCGCCCGGCTCGAGACCGAGTTGCGCGGCTTTCTCGACGATCTGGTGCATGGCGACTGGATGCAGCGCTTCGTGCCCGAGGGCGCGCGCGCGATCCGCGACATTGCCTTTTCGGGCAACGGCGAGCCCACGAGCGCGGTGGAGTTCCCGCAAGCGGTGGGTCTCGTGCTGCGACTGCGCGAGGAGTTCGGCCTCGCCGGAGCGGGCAAGGCCGCCGCGGCGGTCCCGCTGCGGCTGATCACCAATGGCAGCCTGATGACGCAGGCGCGCGTGCAGGACGGCATACGCCGGCTGGGCGAGGCAGGCGGGGAAGTGTGGTTCAAGATCGACGGTGGCACTGCGGCGGCGATCGAACGCATCAACGGCGTGCATCTCGATCCGGAGGCGGTCGTGCGCCATCTGGCCTGCTGTACGGCGCTGTGCACTACATGGGTGCAGACCTGCATGTTCCGCTGGGATGGCGAAGCACCGTCGGCGGCCGACATCGACGCCTATCTCGATGTCCTGGCGCGGGGCCGCAGCGCGGGGCTGGCGGGAGTGTTGCTCTATGGTGTTGCGCGGCAGTCGATGCAGCCCGAGGCGGCACGCATCACACCGCTGACCGCCGACGAGCTCGAGGGCATCGGCGAGCGCATCAAGGAAAAAGGGCTGACCGTTCGCGTCAGCCCTTGAGGGTTTCCCGAAGCGCGAGGATCAACGTTCCTTGCGCTTCGCGCGGGCTTCCTTTTTGAGCGACTTGAACAGTTCGGGGTTCGTCGCCTTGAGGTACTCGGCCACGTCGACGTCGTCCTTCTTCACCTTCTCGATGTCGATCTGCTCGATGTGCACCAGACGCAGCAAGGCCTGAACCGGGCGGGGGATGTTGCGACCGCTCTCGTAGCGGGAGCCGCCACTTTGAGTCACGCCGATCTTGGACCAGAACTGGGATTGGTTCAGGCCCAGCTTGCGGCGGATTTCACGTACGTCGAGATTGTCGGTGCTCTTCATGATCCTGTCCTGTAAGGTTCATTCGTTGTGCCGTGTCGATCATGTCTTGCGGCATGCGGAGTAAAAAAATGACTTCTACTACTAAAGTTGTATTACAAACGCAGTATAGACCACCGGTTCGCATAAATTCAATGTGCATTTACGGGGATTCGGGTTAACCGTGGCGGTGTTTGCTGGAAAACGTGAAATATCACCGGGAATGCGTGGCGGAAGCACCTCGTTGGTCCTGCTCCGGCGGATTCAGTGAGCGGCAGTGCGCGCCAGCACCGGATGCCTGCAAAGAAAGCCTTCTTTCGCTAGAATCTCGTCCTTTATCCACAAGCACTTGGATACAACGATGGCACTGATAGTTCAGAAGTACGGCGGCACCTCGGTAGGCAGCCCCGACCGCATCAAGAACGTCGCCCGCAAGGTGGCGAAGTTCCGTGCCGAGGGGCACCAGGTCGTCGTCGTCGTGTCCGCGATGAGCGGCGAGACCAACCGCCTGATCGCGCTCGCGAAGGATGTCGCGGCCAACCCGAGCCCGCGCGAGCTCGACGTCGTGATCTCCACCGGCGAGCAGGTCACGATCGGCCTGCTGTGCATGGCGCTGGAGGACATCGGCGTGCCGGCGAGGAGCTACACCGGTGCGCAGGTCAGGATCCTCACCGACTCGATGCACACCAAGGCCCGCATCCTGGATATCGACGAAGCACCGATGCGCAAGGATCTGGACGAGGGCAAGGTCGTCGTCGTCGCCGGGTTCCAGGGCGTGGATGAGCACGGCAACATCACCACGCTGGGCCGTGGTGGGTCGGATACCACCGGCGTTGCGCTCGCGGCGGCCCTGAGTGCGGATGAATGCCAGATTTACACCGATGTCGACGGCGTCTACACGACCGACCCGCGCATCGTTCCCGAAGCCCGCAAGCTCGACCGCATCACCTTCGAGGAAATGCTGGAAATGGCCAGCCTCGGCTCCAAGGTCCTGCAGATCCGTTCAGTGGAATTCGCCGGCAAGTACAAGGTCAAGCTGCGCGTCCTCTCCAGCTTCGAAGATCGCCCGGGAGAGGGCACGCTCATCACCGTTGAGGAAGACAACAACATGGAACAACCCGTCATCTCCGGCATCGCCTTCAACCGCGACGAAGCCAAGCTCACCGTCCTCGGCGTGCCCGACAAGCCCGGCATCGCCTACCAGATCCTCGGGCCGGTGGCCGATGCCAACATCGACGTGGACATGATCATCCAGAACGTGGGCCACGACGGCACCACCGATTTCTCGTTCACCGTCGGTCGCGGCGATCTCGACAAGGCGGTCAAGGTGCTCGACGGCGTGAAGGCGCACATCGGCGCGCGCGCGGTGGAGGCGGACAAGACCATGTGCAAGGTCTCTATCGTCGGTGTCGGCATGCGCTCGCACCCGGGTGTGGCCTCGAAGATGTTCCGCACGCTGGCCGAGGAAGGCATCAACATCCAGATGATCTCGACTTCCGAGATCAAGATCTCGGTCGCGATCGAGGAAAAGTACCTCGAGCTGGCCGTGCGTGTGCTGCACAAGGCCTTCGGCCTCGAGCAGGCTGCCTGAAACGCATATCGCGTTTGACCGGGGCGCGACGACTCGCTATCATCGCGCCTTCTTTACGGAGACGTGGCCGAGAGGTCGAAGGCACTCCCCTGCTAAGGGAGCATGCGGGCTAAAACTCGCATCGAGGGTTCGAATCCCTCCGTCTCCGCCAAAAAACGCTGAAACCCGCATGGCTGCTTGCTTTGCGGGTTTTTCGTTTGTACCTGGCCACTGGCAGAGTGACCACTTGGCATGCTTCGCCGCTGATTTCACCGCCGCTGATTTCACGGGTACCCGGGCCGAGCAGGGTCAGAACCGCCTGAGCAGCCCGAGCAGGGCCAGCACGCAGAACGCCGCGCCGGCAAGAAAGGTGGACGCGGCGCCGAGTTGGTCCCACAGCAGGCCCGCAAGCGCACTGGCGACCAGCATGGCAATGCCGCTCACAAGGTTGAAGAAGCCGAAGGCGGTGCCGCGAAGATCGTCGGGGGCGTTGTCGGCGACCAGGGTCGCGAGCAGCCCCTGCGTCATACCCATATGAACACCCCACAGGGCGACGCCGGCCAGCACCGTGGCCCAGTGCGCATCGACGGCCAGCACGAGGTCGGCGGCGATCAGCACGACGAGGCCAATTGCGAGCAGCCCCTTGCGGTTCCCCCGGTCGGACAGCTTGCCGAATGGATACGCCGACGCGGCGTAGACGAGGTTCATCGCGACCATCACCAGCGGCACCAGGGCCAGTGCAATGCCTGATTGTTCGGCCCGCAGCACGAGGAAGGCTTCGCTGAAGCGGGCGAGCGTGAACACCGCGCCGATGCCGACGACCCACCAGTAGGACGGGCTGAGTCGCGCGAGGTTGTCGCGGCGAATCGGGTTGGTGCGCGGCGCGCCGGTGTGACGCGCCGGTTCGCGCACGCCGACCAGCAGCAAGACCACGGCGAGTGCGCCCGGGATGACGGCGACCCAGAACACCGCGCGAAAATCGTTCGCCCACAGCAGCATCAAGCCGACCGCCAGCAGTGGCCCGAGGAAGGCGCCGACGGTGTCGAGCGACTGACGCAGGCCGAACGCCGCGCCGCGCATCGCTGCCGGCGCGATGTCGGCCACCAGCGCGTCGCGCGGTGCGCCACGCACACCCTTTCCGATGCGGTCCAGCAGCCGCGCGCCGAGCACGACGCCGACCGTCGGCGCCAAAGCGAACAGCGGCTTGGTCAGCGCCCCGAGCGCATAGCCGAAGACGGCCAGGCCCTTGCGCCGGCCCAGATAGTCGCTGAGCGCGCCGGAGAAGATCTTGACGATCAGTGCGGTGGCTTCGGCCAGGCCCTCGATCAGGCCGACCGTGAACGCGCTCGCCCCCAGGGCGCCGACCAGGAACAGCGGCAGCAGGCTATGGATCATCTCCGAGGAGATGTCCATGAGCATGCTGACGAAGCCCAGGATCCAGATGCCGGCAGGGAGGCGGGCGCGGGAGGTGGCGTTCGTCGTCATGCGGGCATCCTGTGGGCTTGTCGTCGGGCACGGCCACTATAATTTCTCCGCCCGGCTGGCGTTGTGTCCTTGCTGCTGGAAAAATGCCGTTCAGCCACAAGAGTGGCATTCCCAGTGACTGGTTTCAAAACAAGGTGATCGATGGTCGATGATCCGGGGCAGGGTTCGATGCCTGCAGTTTCGCGCGGCGGCGCAGGGCGCTTGGCGCGCATCGTGCTGCTCGGCACCGGCGGCACGATCGCCTCGTCGGCGGCCGACGCGGCGCAGCTGCATGATTACCAGGTGACGGTGGGCGTCGACGCGATCCTGGCGGCGGTGCCGCAGGTCCGCCAGCTGGCCGACGTGCGCTGCGAACAGCTGATGAACGTCGAGAGCCACGAGATCGACAACGCCATGCTGCTCGGCATGGCGCGCCGCATCCAGGCGCTGCTCGACGAAGACGATGTCGATGGCGTGGTGATCACGCATGGCACCGACACTCTTGAAGAGAGCGCCTATTTCCTCAACCTTGTGCTGGATACCGCCAAACCGGTGGTGGTGGTCGGGGCGATGCGTCCGGCCACTGCGCTCAGTGCCGATGGTCCGCTGAACCTCCTCAACGCCGTGCGGCTGGCGGCCTGTGCCGAAGCCGGTGGCAAGGGCGTGCTGGTGATGCTGAACGACCGCATCGGCGCGGCGCGCCACGTGACCAAGATGCACACCACCGCGACCGACGCGTTCTATTCTGCCGAGCAGGGCAGCCTGGGCGAGATCGCCGGCGGCGTGGTGCATTTCTTTTCTGCGCCGACGCGCCGGCATACCACGCACTGCGAGTTCTCGCTCGCCGACATCGATGCCTTGCCGCAGGTAGACATCATTTTCGATCACCTCGGCGCGGGCGCCCATCTCTATCGGGCGGCGATCGAGGCGGGCGCGTGCGGCATCGTCCTCGCCGCCACCGGCAACGGCAGCTTGTCGCCCTCTGCGCGCCAGGGGGCGGCGCTGGCGCGAGAGCGCGGTGTCGTCTTCGTGCGTTCGAGCCGCGTGGGTCAGGGCGTGGTGACCGACTCGGCCGACGATGCCGTGCTCGACACCGTCGCCGCCAACTCGCTCAATCCGCAGAAGGCGCGCATCCTGCTGATGCTGGTCTTGTGCGTGACGCGCGATGTGGCGGCGATCCGAGACTGCTTCAGACTTTACTGAATCGTTCGCGTCGCGCCGACCGGCAGGCCGACGCCGGTACGCAGCATGTCGACCATGCGGTCGGCAATCTCGCGCGGTGTGCGCTTGCCCTCGCGATACCACAGGTAGACCCAGTTCATGCCGCCTAGCAGGAACAGGCGCAGGAGGGTGCGGTCTGCGTCGGGGGCCAGCGGCAGGGCGTCGATCAGCTCCTTGAATACCTTCTCGTAGGCTTCGCGTTGCGGCCGGATCTCGCCGAGCAGGTCGGTGTGGCCGGTGAGGGCCAGGTTGTGGCCGGCGATGCGGTCCACCGGCGAGCCCATGACGATGCCCTCGACATGCACCTCGCACGCCCGCCGCAGACAGTCCCAGGGGTCGGCGCCGCTCGCCGCCGCGTTCTTCACCCGCTCCAGCGTGCGCTCGAAGCCCTCCCGGTGCACCGACAGGAAGAGTTCGTCCTTCGACGGAAAGTAGTGATACACCGAGCCCGGCAGCAGGCCGACCCGGCGCGCGATGTCGCGGATCGAGGTGCGGTCGTAGCCGTGGTCGGCGAATAGCTCCGCGGCGGCATTCAGGATGATCCGGCGCCGTTCGAGGGGCTCGTCGTCACCGCCCGCATGAAGGTCGGAAGATGCGCTGCGCGCGAGGCGGGCGCTCAATTCGCCGCGTGCCAGATGTCGCCGCTGTGTCTCGGTCAGTGCGTCCTCGCCCTGTTCGTCGGCTTCGACGAGGGCCTGGAGGCGCTTGACGGTGGTTTCGAGCCCGTGTTTCTGCCAGATGTAGCGCACACCCGAGGGCGATATCCGCAGCCCGGACTGGCGCAGGCGGTCGGCAACCGCCATCTGGCCCAGTTGGGGCTCTTCGCGGGCGAGGCGCAGGATGGCGGCCTCGGTGTCTTCCTGGGCGACCTTGCCTGGCACCCTCGAGTCAGCATTGCTCACGATTGTTGTTCGCTACCTTGAAGCACATGGGATCCGGGGCGGGATGATACCGCGTGTCCGCGGCCTTGCTGGAGACAGGCCGGGCTTCCGGGGTCGAGGACAGGTTCGAGGATAAGGTTTTCCCGCTCGGCGCTCGATAAAATAACTTAATTGAACAAGTGTTTGACAAGGTAGTTACATCAGGGCTATTGTGCAAGCCATCCTGCAGCCTCGATCACGCAGCCGAGGGTCGCAGCAGGACGCACCAATAGAGCCGTGCGCAATGTCGCGACACGGCCAATGATCCGGCCACCGCGCCGGCCCGTCCGAAAGCCGGAAGATCAGGAGGAAACATGAAATTCACCAAGCTCGCCGTTGCCATCACCACCGCACTCGCCTGCAGCGCCGCGCTGGCCGACATCACCATCGGCGTGTCGCTGTCCGCGACCGGCCCGGCGGCCTCGCTGGGCATCCCGGAAAAGAACGCCTTCACGCTGCTGCCGACCGAGATCGCCGGTGAGAAGGTGAAGCTGGTGGTCCTCGACGACGCGACCGACCCGACCATCGCAACCAAGAATGCACGCCGCCTGGCGTCGGAAGACAAGGTCGACGCGATCATCGGCTCGTCGAGCACGCCGGCTACCGTCGCCATGGCCGAGGTGGCTCATGAAACCAAGACGCCGATGGTGACGATGAGCCCGGCGGCGCTGGCGGCCGAGCGCAACGAATGGGTGTTCCGCGCGCCGCAGCAGAACTCGGTGATGTCCAGCGCGCTGGTCGAGCACATGAAGGCCAAGGGCGTGAAGACGCTCGGTTTCATCGGTTTCTCCGACGCCTACGGCGAGGACTGGCTGAACGCGGTGACCAAGCAGGCCGAAGCCGCCGGCATCAAGCTCGCCGCCGTCGAGCGCTACAACCGTGCCGATACCTCGGTGACCGGCCAGGTGCTGAAGCTGGTCTCGGCCAAGCCCGACGCCGTCCTCATCGTCGGCTCGGGCAGCCCGGCGGCGCTGCCGCAGTCGGCCCTCGTCGAGCGCGGCTACAAGGGGCAGATCTACCAGACGCACGCCGCGGCCAACCAGGCTTTCCTCAGCGTCGCCGGCAAGGCGGCCGAAGGCGTGATCATGCCGGTCGGGCCGGTTTCGGTCGTCAGCCAGCTGCCCGACAGCCATCCGTCGAAGAAGTCTGGCGTCGAGTTCGTCAAGCAGTACGAAGCCCAGTTCGGCGCCGGCAGCTTCTCCGCCTTCGCCGGTTACGCCCACGACGCCTACCGCCTGATCGAGGCCGCGGTGCCGGCGGCGAAAGCCAAGGGCAAGCCGGGCACGCCCGAGTTCCGCGCCGCGCTGCGCAACGCGATCGAATCGAGCAAGGAAGTGGTGGGCGTGCATGGCGTGTTCAACATGAGCCCGACCGATCACTTCGGCCTCGACGCCCGTTCGCGCGTGCTGGTGCGCATCGAAGGTGGCGTCTACAAGCTCGTCAGTCAGTAAGATCGTCCCGGCGACAACAACACATCTAGGAGGAGACGCCATGGGTGAGATCATTCGCGACGCTGCGCGCCTGTTCGCAGACCCGGACCTGATCATCCGGCACAAGCCGAACGGCGACCGCATCCTGCGGTCCGGAATCAACCTGCCGGATTCGATCACGCGCTGCGTGGGCGACTGGCTGGAACACTGGGCGGTGCTGCAGCCCGACGAGATCTTCCTCGCCGAGCGCAATGCCGCCGGCGAGTGGGACAAGCTCACCTATGGCGAAGCCCGCCGGCGAGTGGTGGCGATCGCCTCCTGGCTCATCCGGCAGAACCTGTCGCCCGAGCGGCCAGTGGTGATCCTGTCGGACAACTCGATCGAGCACGCGCTGCTGAGCCTGGCGGCGATGCACATCGGCGTGCCGGTGGCGCCGATCTCGCCGGGCAACTCGCTGATGTCGAAGGACTTCGGCAAGCTGCGCGGCAACTTCGAGCTGCTGCGCCCGGGCCTGGTCTTCGCCGATCCGGTCGAGAAGTTCATGCCGGCGATCAACGCGGTCGCCGACCTGCACGACGGCGTGGTCGTCGCCGGCAGCCGCAGCCAGCCGCAGGTCGGCACGCTGCCTTTCGCCCGCATGGAACTGCGCAGCGACGAACCGGCGGTGATGAAGGCCTTCGAGCGCGTCGGCCACCAGACGATCGCCAAGTTCCTGTTCACCTCGGGTTCGGTGGGCATGCCGAAGGCGGTGATCAACACCCAGCTGATGATGTGCTCCAACCAGATGGCCAAGGAACTGGTGTGGCCCTTCCTGCGCAAGAGCCGGCCGATCATCTGCGACTGGCTGCCGTGGAGCCACACCTTCGGCGGTAACCACGACTTCAACATGGTGCTGCGCTGGGGTGGCACGCTTTACATCGACGACGGCAAGCCGACCCCGGCGCTGATCGAGAAGACGCTGCGCAACCTGCGCGAAGTCTCGCCCACCATCTACCTCAGCGTGCCGCGCGCCTACGACATGATCGTGCCGCGCCTGCGCGCGGACACGGAGCTGCGCGAGGCCTTCTTCAGCCGCCTGCAGGTCATCATGTACGCCGCCGCCGCGCTGCCGCAGCACCTGTGGAGTCGATGTCCGAAGCCACGGTCGGTGCGCGCATCCCGATGGTGTCGTCGTGGGGCGCGACCGAGACCGCGCCGCTGGCGACCGACTGCCACTTCCAGGCGATCAAGGCCGGCGTCATCGGCGTGCCCATCCCCGGCACCGAATTGAAGCTGGTTCCCTCGCACGACAAGCTCGAAGTGCGGCTGAAGGGCCCGAACGTGTTCCCCGGCTACTGGAAGCAGCCCGAGCTGACGGCAAAGTCCTTCGATGACGAGGGCTACTACATGATCGGCGACGCGGTGGAGTTCGTCGATCCGACGCGCCCCGAGCGCGGCCTGCTGTACGACGGCCGCGTGGGCGAGGACTTCAAGCTGCTCACCGGCACCTGGGTGCATGTCGGCTCGGTGCGGGTCGCCGGCATCGACGCCATGTCGCCGGTGGCGCAGGACATCGTCGTCACCGGCCACAACCGCGACGAGATCGGCTTCCTGGTGTTCCCCAACATCGAGGAATGCCGCCGTATCTGCCCGCACCTGCCGCCCGACACCGACATCGTCGACTTGCTGCTCAATCCGGCGATCCGCAGCCGCGTGGCGCAGGGCATCGCGGCGATGGTGAAGAAGGGCGGCGGATCGTCGACCTACCCGACGCGCGCCATCCTGATGGCCGAGCCGCCGTCGGCCGAGGCCGGCGAGATCACCGACAAGGGCTACATCAACCAGCGCGCGGTGCTGACGCGCCGCGCCGACCTGGTCGAGTTCCTGCACGCCGACGTGCTCGACAAGACTGTCATCACCGTCCATGCCGCGGCGTGAGCATCACAGAAAGGAAATCCTCATGAGTGAACAACTGGTCAGCACCTCGTTCGAGGACAGCATCTACACCATCACGCTGGCACGTCCGGACAAGCGCAACGCGATCAGCGACCGCCTGCTGGCGGCGCTCGAGGCGGCCCTGGTGGCGACGCCGCAGGGCACCCGCGCCATCATCCTGGCGGGCGAGGGCAAGCATTTCTGCGCCGGGCTCGACCTGTCCGAGCACCAGCACCGCGACGCCTTCGGCACCATGCTGCACTCGCAGTCCTGGCACCGCATCTTCGCCCGCATCCAGAACGGCGGCATCCCGGTGATCGCCGCCATGCAGGGCGCGGTGATCGGAGGCGGGCTGGAGCTGGCGACCGCGACCCACATCCGCGTCGCCGAACCGAGCACCATCTACCAGCTGCCCGAGGGGCGCCACGGCATCTATGTCGGCGGCGGCGCTTCGGTGCGGGTGGCCAAGATCATCGGCGCCGGCCGCATGTGCGAGATGATGCTCACCGGCCGCATCCTCGACGCGGAAGAGGGCCAGCGTCTTGGCTTGTCGCACTACCTGGTGGGCGCGGGCGAGGCCCTGGCGAAGGCGCAGGAACTCGCGCGCCGCGTCGCCGAGAACGCACCGATGGCCAACTGGGCGATGGTTACCGCCATCGCCCGCATCGACAACATGGCGAGCGACGACGGCTTCTTCGTCGAGTCCTTGACCGCCGCGGTGGTGCAGACCAACCCCGAGATCGCCGAGCGCATCGGTGAATTCCTGCAGCGCAAGGGGCAGGGGGCGCGCCAATGAGCGGACAGGGCATGGGCAACTTCGCCGCGTCCGAAGCCGCGGCGCGCGGCACCGCCTACGACGACATCTGGCTGGTGGCCGGACAGCGCACGCCGTTCGCCGACTACAACACCGTGCTGCGCGACGTGTCGCCCACCGATCTGGGCATCGCCGCGGCGCGCGCGCTGTTCGCCACCAGCGGCATTCCGGCCGCCGAGGTGGATGCCATCGTCGCCGGCAACATGGCGCAGGCGAGCTTCGACGCCTACTTCCTGCCGCGGCATATCGGCCTCTATGCGGGCGTCAATCCGAATGTGCCGGCGCTGCTGGTGCAGCGGCTGTGCTGCACCGGCTTCGAGACCATCCTGACCGCGGCCGACCAGATCACGCTGGGCAAGGCGAACGTGGTGCTGTGCGTCGGCACCGAGTCGATGTCGCGCAATCCGGTGGCGGCCTACACCCACCGCTCGGGCTTTCGCATGGGCCAGGTCGAGTTCAAGGACTTCCTGTGGGAAGCCACGCTCGACACCGCGCCCATGGTGGGCATGGGCGGCACCGCGGAAAACCTCGCGCTGCGCTACGGCATCAGCCGCGAGGCGGTCGACCAGTTCGCCGCGCAGAGCTTCGCGCGGGGCGTGGCGGCCTGGGAGGCCGGCTGGTTCGCCGACGAGGTCAGCGCCGTGAGCAACGCCAGCTGGGAACTCGACGGCTACAAGCCGCGCGGCCTCCGGCTGGCCGACCGCGCGACCTCGTTCGAGCGTGACGGCCATGTGCGCCCGACGCCGCTCGAGACGCTGCAAAAGCTCAAGCCGGCCTTCGGTGGCGTGCAGACCGGCGGCAACAGTTCGGCCATCGTCGATGGCGCGGCGGCGGTCATCGTCGCCCGCGGCGACTGGGTGCGCGCCCATGGCCTGACCCCGATCGCACGCATCGTCGCCGGGGCGGCGGCCGCGGTGGCGCCCGAGATCATGGGCATCGGCCCGGCGCCGGCAATCCGCGCCGCGGCCAGGCT
>JAFLDS010000038.1 GCA_017302295.1 Thauera sp.
TCACAGTCTGACGACCATAGCGTCTTGGTACCACCCCTTCCCATCCCGAACAGGACCGTGAAACAAGACCGCGCCGATGATAGTGAGGTCCGCCCTCGTGAAAGTAGGTCATCGTCAGACTAACTACGCAAACACCCGCCGCCCTTCGAGGACGGCGGGTGTTTTTACGTTCACCTCGATGGCAGCCAGGACCCAAGGCGCACGTAATTGGGCAAAATGAATGCCGAGCCCAATTGGCGGAGTTGGCATGAGATTCGATCTGGTCGTTGTTGGTGGCGGTCTGGCGGGCGCGGCCCTGGCGGTGGCGCTGCGCAAAAGCAGGTTGCGCATCGCGCTCATTGATTCGCAGCCGCCGCGGCGCTCTGATGGCTGGGATGCGCGCGTGTATGCATACAGTCCGGCCACGGTCCAGTTTCTGGACGATCTGTCGGTGTGGCGGCATCTCGATCGCTCGCGAGTGAGCGCAGTGCGCGACATGCAGGTCTTTGGCGATGCCGGCGGCGTGGTTCATTTCTCCGCGTACGACAGCGGCGTCGACGAACTGGCCTGCATCGGCGAGTCCAGCCTGGTCCTCCTGGAGTTGTGGGAGAACCTCAAGCGACAACACAACGTCACCCTGTTCTGTCCGGCCAGGCCTGTCGCCTACCTGCGGGACGACGATGCCGTCGGCGTCAGGCTGGACGACGGACGCCTGGTCGAGGCCTCGTTGATCGTCGGCGCAGACGGCCGCGACTCCTGGGTGCGGGAGCACGCCGGTATCGCCGTGGCGGAGACCCCGTACGACGAACTCGCAGTCGTCGCGAACTTCGGCTGCGAGCGTCCGCATCGAGGTACCGCGTTTCAGTGGTTCATGGCCGACGACGGTATCCTGGCTTGGCTTCCGTTGCCGGGGAACATCATTTCCATCGTGTGGTCGGCGAAACGCGGGCTTGCGGATGAGCTCTCGAAACTTGGTGACGAGGCGTTCGCTGACCGCGTGGCGTCTGCGGGCGGGTATCGGCTTGGTGCTCTTTCAATGCGGACGCCGCGCGCATCCTTTCCGTTACGGCTCATGCGCGTAGCAGAGGTAGTCAAGCCCCGCGTTGCCCTTGTTGGCGACGCGGCTCATGCGATTCATCCGCTGTCGGGGCATGGCGTCAACCTCGGCTTCCAGGATGTAAAGGTGCTTGCCGAGACGCTCGAGGCCCTGCCGCCTTGGAAGGATCCGGGGGATCTGAACGTGCTGCGCAGTTATGCCCGCAAACGGGCGGAGGAGCCCTTCCTGCTGCAGTACGCGACGCATGGCTTGAATCGGCTCTTCGCGAGCAGCCTCCCGCTGGCGTCGGGACTGAGGAATCTCGGTTTGAACCTTACGGCGCGTCTGCCAGTCGTAAGCAATGCGCTGATTCGCTATGCAATCAACGGTAAATTTTGATTTTCTGGAGAGCTTGATGAAGTTTTCGCCTACTAGTGGTGCCGTCAAGGGCCTGCTTGCGACCCTTGCGGTAACCATGGCTGCCGCAGTCCATGCAAATGACGAGGCGGTGAAGAAGGGCTTGGAGGCGTTCGTCGGCGCGGCTGCGGTCGAGTCAGTGGCACGTACGCCCTACGGCGGGCTGTACGAGGTCGTGCTGAAGAGCGGCGAGCTCGTGTACACCGACGACAAGGCAAGCTTCGTGATCGACGGGCGCATCATCGATACGCGCGCTCGAAAGGACGTCACGCAGGCGCGCATGAACCAGCTCTCGGCGATCGATTTTTCCTCGCTCCCGCTCGCTCAGGCGATCAAGCAGGTCAAAGGGAACGGAAAGCGCGTCATCGCCACCTTCGAGGATCCGAACTGCGGCTATTGCAAGCGCCTGGGCAAGGAGCTTGCGCAGATGGAAGATGTCACCATCTACACTTTCCTCTACCCGATTCTGAGCCCTGATTCGACAGCGAAGTCGAACAACATCTGGTGCGCGAAGGACAAGTCGAAGGTCTGGAGCGAATGGATCGTGAACGCCAAACTGCCAGCTGCGGCCAGCTGCGATACGTCCGCGGTCGAGAAGAACGTCGCGCTCGGGCAGAAGCTGCGCATCAGCGGTACTCCGACGATCTTCCTTGCCGACGGTTCGCGTATCGGCGGCTATCTGCCGGCCGCCGAGCTAGAGAAGGCAATGAGCGCAGTCGCCGCGAAATAAGCGCTTCAGGCGAGAGGCGCGCCTGTTGGCGCGCCCTCGAGTTGCTGGGCAGTGAATCGCTCAGCGCGTGCCCGGCGGGCTGTAGCCGTGCGGAAGCAGAACCCACATGCGCCCCTGCTGGCGCATGCGGCCCGCTTCCTGGCCCGCCTGGGCGCCCGGCCCCCAGAAGAAATCTGCCCGCACTGCCCCCTTGATGGCACTGCCTGTGTCTTGTGCGAGCATGAGGCGCTGCAGTGCAGTGCTGCTCGATGGACGGGTCGTGGACAGAAAGACCGGGGCGCCGAGCGGAACGTACCGGGGATCGACGGCAATGCTGCGCCCGGCATGCAGTGCCACGCCGAGCGCGCCAATCGGTCCGTCATCTGAGGCGGGAAGTTCGCGGAAGAACACATAGCTCGGGTTGGCATTCAGCAGTTCGGACAGGCGTGAGGGGTTGTCTTGGGCCCAGCGCTTGATGCCCTCCATCGAGGCTTTTTCCAGCGGCAACTGACCCTGCGCCACCAGCCAGCGACCGATCGACTGATAAGGATATCCGTTCTGGTCGGCATAGCCCACGCGCACGGTCTTGCCGTCGGGTAGTTCAACGCGTCCCGAGCCTTGAACCTGCAGGAAGAACAGCTCGATCGGATCTTTCGCCCACAGCAGTACCTTGCTCGCCAGCTTGTCCTGACGCTGTCCCAGTTCTTCGCGGGACCAGTAGGGCAGGATCTTGTTGCCGACGAGACGCCCCCTGAGCCGCAGGTGCTTCAGTTCGGGATACACGTCGCCGAGTTCGATCGTCAGCATGTCATCGGGCCGGCCATGCATGGGCCACGTAAAGTCATCGCTGCGGCTGCGACTCCCCTTGATGACGGGCTCGTAATAGCCTGTGACGAGGCCCTCGCCGGTGCCGTCTGCGTTGGTCAGGCGCCAGGGGACAAAATGGCGTTCGAAGAACTGGCGCGCAGCGCTGCTTGACGGCGTGTTGCCGAGGGCAGAAGCGGCGTCGCAGGCGGGCTTCCATTGCGATTGGCGCGCCAGGACGGAGCACGAAGCCCGCAGCGCGGGCAGGGCGGCTGCGGGGTCGTCGTCGAGCCAGCCTTCCACCGCGCTCCAGGCGGTCGGCTGGGGGGCGCCTGCCGCCACGTCTTGTGATGCGGCAGGCGCAGGGGCGACCGGGGCTGTCGTTACCGGCTTGGGTGCGGGGCAAGGCTGGCAGGGGGGGCAGGCTGACTGCGGTGCGCAGGCGGCCGGGGCGCTGGCACGATGTGCGCAGCCAGCGGTAAGCGCCAGGACGGCAAGCAAGGCGCCCGGCAAGCTGAACCGGGCAAGGTTCTGAATCATGGGGATCGGTTAAACTCGGATGCGTGGGCCCGGAGTATACCGGGACTAATCACGCTTCCCCGAGGTTTGCCATGTGGGTGATCTTCCTTGAAGCCGGGCTCGCCCTGGTCCTGCTGCTGATCATCGTGTGGGCCAGCTGGCCACGCCGGCAGAGGCCCGCCATCCCGACTTCAGAAAAAGACCGCGAAAAATGAACGATTTCGCCGAACTCCTCGGACGTGCCGAGCGTGTGCTCGAACGCCTCGAAGCCATCCTTCCGGGGCCGGCCGTAGCGCCCGACTGGAGCGCAGCGGTGGCCTACCGCTGGCGGCGACGCCACGGTCGCGCCGCCCTGTTGGCGGTGGCCGCGCCGCACCGGATCCGCCTCAACGACCTGCGGGATGTCGACGATCAGAAGCAGCGCATCGATCGCAACACGCGCCAGTTCCTTGCCGGTCGACGCGCCAACAATGTGCTGCTGACCGGTGCCCGCGGCACGGGGAAATCTTCGCTGATCAAGGCCTTGCTGACCGAGTATGCGGAACAGGGGCTGCGGCTGATCGAGGTCGACAAGGCGGATCTCGTTGATCTGCCCGAGATCGTCGAGCTCGTTGCCGGTCGCCCCGAGCGCTTCATCCTCTTTTGTGACGACCTGTCATTCGAGGAGGGCGAGGACGCCTACAAGGCGCTCAAGAGTGTGCTGGACGGCTCGGTGGCCGCAGTTTCGGACAACATCCTGGTGTATGCGACCTCGAACCGACGCCATTTGATGCCCGAGTACCACGACGAGAACCTGCAGGCGCGTCATGTCGATGGAGAAGTTCACCCCGGCGAAGCGGTCGAGGAGAAGATCTCGCTATCGGAGCGTTTCGGCCTGTGGATTTCCTTCTATCCCTTCGGTCAGGACGATTATCTCGACATCGTCGCGCACTGGTTGCGCAGCTTCGGAGTACCCGACACAGCAATCGCCGGTGCGCGCCAGGATGCGCTGCAGTGGGCGCTGATGCGCGGCTCCCGCTCGGGACGGGTGGCCTGGCAGTTCGCCCGCGACTTCGCCGGACAACTCGAGGACGGCTCGGCGTGACGCGCAAGCGCGTGGAGGTTGCGGCAGGCGTGCTGACCCTGCCCGATGGTCGTTACCTGCTGGGCCAGCGCGCCGCAGACACGGTGTATGCGGGCTACTGGGAGTTTCCCGGTGGGAAGGTCGAGCCGGGCGAGTCCGCTATGCAAGCCCTGTGCCGCGAGCTCGACGAGGAGCTTGGCATCCGCGTGCAGCATCTGCGGCCCTGGGTGCGACGCGAGCATCACTACGAGCACGCGCACGTCGGGCTGAACTTCTTCGAGGTGACGCAGTGGAGTGGAGAGATTCGCGACAGGGTGCACGCTGCGCTCGCCTGGGTGAGTCCCGGAGGGCCGGCGCCCGAGCCGATGTTGCCGGCGAACGGCCCGATTCTGAAGGCGCTGCGACTGCCCAGGCTGATGGGGATCACGCACGCGGCCGAGTGTGGCATCGAGGCGCAGCTCGACGCCCTGAACGAGGCGCTGGCGGGCGGACTGCGTCTCGTTCAAGTGCGGGAGTCGCAACTCGGCGAGGCGCAGCGCACGGAATTTGCGCAGGAAGTCGTACGACGCGTTCATACCCAGGGCGGGGTGGTCGTCGTCAATGCGGATGTCGCGCTCGCCGAGCGTGTGGGGGCCGATGGCGTCCATCTCGCCGCCCGTCAGCTCGCCGCGCTCGAGGCTCGTCCGTGCTTGCCCTGGGTGGGAGCGTCGTGTCACGACCGCGCCGAACTGGAGCAAGCGGCCGCGCTGCAGCTCGATTACGCCCTGCTCGGTCCGGTGGCGGAAACCAGGACGCATCCGGGGCAGCCAGCGCTGGGTTGGGCGAGGTTTGCCGAGCTGTGCCGCGGGTTGCCTATGCCGGTGTTTGCGCTAGGCGGGCTGCTGCCCGAAGACATGGAAACCGCGCGCGATGCGGGTGCGCATGGCATTGCGGGGATCCGTGGCGTCTGGGGAGCAACTGCGTAATCCTGAGCCGCCCCGTCACTCGTGCTGCTCAGACCTTGCCCGGACTCGCGCCGGGCGGCGACACCCCACCGTCCGCGCTTGCGGAGTCCGGCGGGCTGCTCGGTACCCGGTAGGATTCGGACGCCCAGGCGCCGAGGTCGATCTGCTTGCAACGTTCCGAGCAGAACGGGCGGAAGCGGTTCTCCGGCTTCCATTCGACAGCCTTGCCGCAGGACGGGCATTTCACCGTTCGCACTGAGGCGCTCACAGACTGCAGAAGGTCAGTTCGAACATCACGTCGCGCTCGGCGACGCGCGGCCGGGCCACTGTTTCCGGAAGCAGGAAACGGATGTTCAGCGCGTATTTGTTGGCGCTGATCTCAGGCACGACGGGTTCGCTGCGGGAAACGCGCACGCGCAGCATCTGCGCAGTGCGTCCGGCCATGGTCAGCTGATAGGCGCCAGCCCGCGCGAGCTGGTTCTCCGGGTGGCCGCTCGCGCGCAACAGACGCAGCACGATCGCAAGCCCGTCGCGGATCGGTGCCATCGGCGCAAGCCAGCCTTCGATGTCGCGACGGCGGAACTCCGGCTCGCGATTCAGCCAGTAGTGGTAGGAAGGCAGGTCGAACTGACATACGCCGCCGGGAATCGCTGCGCGGCTGCGGATGCTCATCAGCCATTCGTTCTCGCGCAGGTACTGGCCGATCTTGCCTGCCATCGCCAGGAGCCCGGTCGAGGCCTGCTCGATCTCGTACAGCGCGCCGGCGAGCGCTTCCTCCGAGATCTCGGGGTTGTTGCGAAAGGAAACGAGGATCTGGCGCTGGCGCTCGAGTTCCTGCACGAGGTCGACCTTGAGGTCGGCGCGGCTCGCCACTTCCAGTGTCTCGAACAGCGTCAGCAAAGCGATGTGGTGATCCTGCGAGCCGTCGTTGGCGGTGAAATGCGCCAGCTTGAGGAAAAGATCCTCCAGGCGCAACAGGGTGCGGATACGCTCGTTGAGAGGATATTCGTAGCTGATCACCGCACACAGTCCGCCAGTTTCGGTCCCGGATTTTTGCCCGGATGATAGCACAGGGCCTGTCCCGGCCCCCTGCCATTCGGGCGCGATCGCCGTGCCGTGCGCTTCAGGATCGGTCTGAACTTGAGTGGGCATAGCGCTCGTGCAGGGCATCGACCTGAGCGTAGAGTTCGTCGAGCGTGCCGCTGTTGTCGACGATGTCGTCGGCCGCGTCACGCCGCATTGCGCGGCTCGCCTGCGCGGCCATGATCGCGCGCACCTGAGCCTCGTCCAGACCGTTGCGCGCCTGCACGCGTTCAATCTGCAGCTGCTCCGGGCAGTCGATGACGCAGATGCGATCGCAACGCTCGCGATAGGTGCCTGACTCGATCAGTAGCGGCACCGCGAGGATCACGTAGGGACCACCTGCGGCTGCGCACTGGCGTTCGCTTTCGAGGCGGATCATCGGGTGCAGGATGGATTCGAGGCGCTTGCGTGCCCGTGGCTCGGCGAACGCCAGCGCGCGCATCGCCGCGCGGTCGAGGCTGCCGTCCGTTGCGATCACCGCGCCGCCGAAGGCTGCACGAATCGGGGCGATCGCTTCGCCACCGGGCGCCGTGAGGGCGTGGGCAATGGCATCGGTGTCGACAACGCTGGCGCCGAGCGCGGCGAAGCGGTCGGCCGCTGCGCTCTTGCCGCTGCCGATGCCGCCTGTGAGGCCGACGACGAAGAGCCGCTTGCGCGTTGTCAATGGAGAAGGCGGTGTATGTCCGTTTGCCGTCATGGCGCGGGGCTCACGGTGCGCAGCGCGTGCGCAGGCTGCCGAGCCTGGAGTGGCGACCCTCCACGGCGGCGAGCCTGTCCGGCGGCATCGTGGCCTGGATGCGGAAGGTCGCTGTCATGCGCGGCTCGAGCCCAGCGTCACGAACACCCTTTGCGCGCAACTGCGCGAGCAGCTGCTGCGCCCCGCGCTCGGTGCGGAAAAGCCCCAGCGAGACAGCGTACTGAGTCGGACCGCTGTCCTGCACGATGAAGGTGTCGGCAACCCCTTGCTCGCGCAACTCCCTGACTTTCTGCTCGGCCTGCACACGCCCCCCTTGCGGCGGGATGCGAACCCACCAGTTGGCCGGGGTCTCCTTGCGACTGCGGGTGAACTTGATGCCGTTGGCGCCCAGTCGGGCGGAGAGCTGGTCAGCCTGATCCGCCGCGAGCTCGCTCCACGCCACGCAGGTCGTTGCCGGCGCGGCAGCTGGCTGCGGGCCCGATTCCGGGGCTGGCGGCGTATCGACTGGCGTCGCCGTGGGTGAAGAGGGCGGGAGCTCCTGGCCCTGGGCCGCGGTTTCCGTCACCGCCTCGGCTGCGGGCGGCTCCGTGGCGGGGGCTGGTTCGGTCACGACGGAGGATGCGACCGGCTCTGCGCCGACCAGACGAATCTGCTCGGGCTTGAGCTGGTTCGTGATGCGCTCCGGTTCGCCGCCCGGCGCGGCGCTGCCCAGCCAGCCCATGATGGCGGCGAAGGCGAGTGCATTGAGCGCCAGCAGCAGGGTGAGCAGGAAGCGCGACGTTGTCATGACCGAAGCTTAACCGCGATCAGCCGAGCTTGGGCAGATGGTCCAGCGACGCAGCCACCGCTTCTGCCGGGTAATCGTAGTTTTCGAGCTTGCCGCTCAGATAGCGCTCGTATGAACTCATGTCGAAGTGACCATGCCCGGTGAGATTGAAGAGGATCGTCCTCGCCTCGCCGGTCGCCTTGCATTTGAGCGCTTCGTCGATCGCCTGGCGGATCGCGTGGCAGGACTCGGGCGCCGGGATGATGCCTTCCGTGCGCGCGAACTGCACACCGGCCTCGAATGTGCCGAGCTGCTGTACCGCCGCGGCTTCGATCAGGCCGTCATGCAGCAGTTGCGACACCAGCGGCGAGGCGCCGTGATAGCGCAGGCCGCCGGCGTGGATGCCCGGTGGCATGAAATCGTGGCCGAGCGTGTACATGCGCATCAGCGGCGTGAAGCCCGAGGCGTCGCCGAAATCGTAAGCGTACTTGCCCTTGGTCAGGGTCGGGCAGGAGCTCGGTTCGACCGCAATGCAGCGCAGGGCCTGCGCCCGCTTGTCGCCCGCCGCCTTGTCGGCGAGGAAGGGGAAGGCAATGCCGGCGAAGCTGGAGCCGCCGCCGCAGGGCCCGATGACGATATCGGGATAGAGGCCGATCTTGTCGAATTGCTTTTTCGCCTCGAGGCCGATGATGGTCTGGTGCATCGCGACGTGGTTGAGCACCGACCCGAGGGTGTAGTTGGTGTCGGCACGGCCGGCTGCTTCCTCGACGGCCTCCGAGATGGCGATGCCCAGCGAGCCCTCGTTGTCCGGATTCTCGGCCAGCAGGCGGCGACCGGTCTCGGTGAGTGGCGACGGGCTCGGATACACCTCGGCGCCCCAGGTCTGCATCATCAGGCGTCGGTAGGGTTTCTGGTCGTAGCTGACCTTGACCATATAGACGCGCACCTCGAGCCCGAACATCTGCCCGGCGAAGGAAATCGACGAGCCCCACTGACCGGCGCCGGTCTCGGTGGTAAGCCGCTTGATGCCCGCCTGCTTGTTGTAGAAGGCCTGCGGTACGGCGGAGTTCGGCTTGTGCGAGCCGGCTGGCGACACGCCTTCGTACTTGAAGAAGATCTTCGCCGGCGTGCCCAGCGCTTGCTCCAGGCGCACCGCCCGCACCAGCGGGCTGGGACGCCACAGGCGGTAGATCTCGCGAACCTCCCGGGGGATCTCGATCCAGCGTTGCGCGCTCATCTCCTGCTCGAGGATGGCACCGGGGAAGATCGCGCCCATCTGCTCCGGCGTGGCCGGCTTGCCGTCACCGCCCAGCGGAGGTGCGGGCGGGGTGGGCAGGTCGGCGACGACGTTATACCAGTGCGTCGGAATGTCGGCGGCGTCGAGCTGAATGCGGGTGGCTTCCATATTGTTTTCTCCCTTGCGTGTCGTGATGGTGCGGCGTCAGCCGGTGCGGACGATGGCCTGCAGGCCGATCAGCACCAGGTTATCGATGCGCCGAACCGGGATGTCGAGCAGGTTCGCGAACTGGTCGGCGGCGCCGCCGGCCAGAAGGCACAAGGCGCCCGGCCTGTCGGCGATCTGGCGGAACATGCGCTCCACGGCACCGGCCTGCGCCTGCAGGCATCCCGAGTGGATCGCATCGGCCGTGCAGCGCGGCGTGAGCGCGAAGCGCCCGTGGGCCAGCGGTAGCTGCGCGGTACCATCGGCGAGCGCGCGCTGCATCAGCTCCACACCGGGCAGGATCAGCCCGCCTTCGAAGTGGCCGTCGGCCGTGAGCAGGTCGATAGTGGTCGCGGTTCCCGCGCTGACCACCAGACAGTCGGCCTGGTGAAGCTGGCGCGCGCCGATCAGCGCAGCCCAGCGGTCGGCGCCGAGCTGGGCCGGCTTATCGTAGCGGCTGCTCACGCCGCAGCAATACGGCAGTGGCGTGAGCCATTGCGGCACCAGATCGACAGCGCGCGCGATCGCGTCGATGCGGTTGGCCATCGCGAGGCCAGCGACGTTGGTGCCGACGATGCGGGTGATTGCCGAATGACGCCGCAACACGGCGGCGAGCGCCTCTACCTCATCGTGAGCGCACGCGCCTTCGTCCAGCGCAGCGCGCGCGCCGGTGTCCATCGCACACCATTTGACGCGCGTGTTGCCGGCATCAAGCAGCAGGATCACGTCGGGCCTCCGGTATCCGGGCGCAGCGACACATCGCCCGACACGATGCGGCGAACCCCCTCGGCGGTACGCAGGCACAAGGCGCCATCATCGCCCACGCCGATGCAGGTGCCGTGGATCGAACCGGACTCGCCGCTGATGCTGACGGGCAGATTGGCAAAGGCGTTGCGCTGCTCCCAGGCACCCTGCAGGGCGCCGAAGCCGGCCATGGCGTACGTGTCGAGCAGGGCGCGCAGCTGGCCCAGGATGGCACCGAGCACCGCCACGCGGTCCGGTGCTCGCCCGCCCAGCTCGATGAAAAGATCGGTGACGGCGGGCTGATCGGGAATGTGGGCGTCGTCGGGCAGGTGCAGGTTCAGGCCGATGCCGATCACCGCAGCAGCAGGGCGACCTTGCACTGCGACGAGCTCGATCAGGATGCCGGCGAGCTTGCGGCCATGAACGAGCACATCATTCGGCCACTTGAGCTGCACGCCGGTCACGCCGCAATCCTCAAGGGCCCTTGCCACCGCCAGTCCGACCACCAGGGAAAGTCCGGCGGGCGCAGTTCCTCCCGCGGGGAGGCGCCACTGTAGCGAGAACGTGAGGCTCCCGCCGTCCCATGACTGCCAGCGGCGTCCACGCCGCCCGCGCCCGGCATGTTGCCGGTCGGCAACGAGCACATGAAGCCGGTCGTCCGAGGGCAGCGGACGGTTGGTCAGTTCGGTGTTCGACGAGTCGCAGTCGCCGATCCAGTCCAGTGCATAGGCTGCGGCGTGCGCGCCCAGAGCCTCTTCGAGGGCGCGCAGCGACGTGGCGGGGTCAGGCAGAGGCTGCAAGGTGGGGATACTCGGCGGACGTACACGCCGCCATTATCCGTCAACGTGCGCGCCCGCACGAGCACGCCCTGCTGCGGCAGGGCCTCAGTGCTCGGCCTCGTCGTCGCCCTGCGGCGCTTCGCCGGGTGTGCGCGGTGCACGGTCCTCTTCCAGGCCCAGTTCGTGGATCTTGCGTGTGATCGTGTTGCGGCCGATCCCCAGCAGTTGCGCGGCGTCGATGCGCCGGCCGCCGGTGGCGAGCAGGGCGCGGCGGATCAGGGTGGCTTCGAACTCACGCTCGAGGCGGGCGAACACCTCGCCGGGGGCCGCAGCGATCATGCGGTCGGCCTCCAGCGCCAGGTCGTCAGTCCAGCGCACCGGTGTCTCGCGCGCCGGCTGGTCCCGCAGGTCGGGGGGCAGGTCGGCGATTTCGACAACCTGGCCCGGCGCCATCACGGTCAGCCAGTGGCAAAGGTTCTCGAGCTGTCGCACGTTGCCTGGAAACGCGAGACCCTGCAGGTAACCCACCGCCGCGTCGGAAATGCGCTTGCGCTCGACACCCAGTTCCTGCGCGCTGCGCTGCAGGAAGTGGCGCACCAGCACCGGCACGTCCTCGGGACGTTCGCGCAGCGGCGGCAGGCGCAGCCGGATCACGTTCAGACGATGGAAGAGATCTTCGCGGAACAGTCCGAGCCGGACGCGCTCCTCGAGATCCTGATGGGTCGCGGCAATGACACGCACGTTGGCGCGGATGGGCTGCTGGCCGCCAACGCGGTAGAAGTTGCCGTCGGACAGCACACGCAGCAGGCGCGTCTGCAGCTCGGCCGGCATGTCGCCGATCTCGTCGAGGAACAGCGTGCCGCCGTCAGCCTGCTCGAAGCGCCCGCGGCGCTGCGCCGCTGCACCGGTGAAGGCGCCGCGTTCGTGGCCGAACAGCTCCGACTCGAGCAGGTCGCGCGGGATCGCCGCGGTGTTGATGGCGATGAAAGGCGCATCGCGCCGCGGGCTGTGGCGGTGCAGGGCGCGCGCGACGAGCTCCTTGCCGGAACCGGATTCGCCGTTGATCAGCACCGTCGCATGCGACTGCGACAGGCGGCCGATGGCGCGGAATACCTCTTGCATCGCCGGTGCATGGCCGAGGATTTCGGGCGCGAGTGGGGTGTCCTCGGATGCACTGTTCTGGTGCGTGCGCTGTTCGAGCGCGCGCCGAACGAGTGCGACGGCCTGATCCACGTCGAAAGGTTTGGGCAGGTATTCGAATGCGCCGCCCTGGAAGGCTGCCACCGCGCTGTCGAGGTCGGAATAGGCGGTCATGATGATGACCGGCAACTGCGGATGCGCGGCCTTCACGCGTTGCAGCAGCACCAGGCCCGATTCGCCGGGCATGCGGATGTCCGACAGCAGCACCGCGGGTGGGGAGCCGTTGGTCAGCTCGTCGAGCGCTTCGTTGGCCGAGCTGAAGCTGCGGTGGGGAATGTCCTCCCTGCTGAGCGCCTTTTCCAGCACCCAGCGGATGGAGCGGTCGTCATCCACGATCCAGACGGTATTCATTGGCAATGCACTGTTCCGGTGCGGTGTGGCCGGGAAGGGCTCACACGCGTTCTGAAATCGGCAGCAGGATGGTGAAGCAGGTCCGCCCGGGGCGGCTGTCCACCTCGATCATGCCCTGGTGCTGTTCGACGAAAGTCTGTGCCAGGGACAAGCCCAATCCGCTGCCGCCATCGCGCCCCGAGACCAGCGGATAGAAGATCGTGTCGCGAATCTCCGCAGGGATCCCGGGGCCGTTGTCGATCACTTGCAATTCCAGTGCCAGTTTGTAGCGGCGCTTGGCGAGGGTGACCTGGCGGGCGATTCGTGTGCGCAGGCGGATCTCGCCCGCGCCCTTCAGCGCCTGCGCAGCGTTGCGGGCGATGTTCAGGATCGCCTGAATCAGCTGCTCGCGATCGGCCGTCAGCTCGGGCAGGCTGGTGTCGTAGTCGCGGCGCACCTGCAGCTCGGGAAACTCGGCGAGGATGAGCCGGCGTACGCGCTCGAGCACGTCGTGGATGTTGAGCAGCGCCGGGCGCATCATCGAGTGCGAGCTGAGCAGGCGGTTCATGAGGTCCTGCAGGCGGTCTGCCTCGGCGATGATGACCTCGGTGTATTCGCGCAACTGCGGGTCGTCGAGCTCGCGCTCCAGCAGCTGCGCCGACCCGCGGATGCCACCGAGCGGATTCTTGATCTCGTGGGCGAGGTTGCGGATCAGCTCGCGGTTGGCCTGCTGCTGCTGCAGCAACTGCTCTTCGCGCGCGACGCGCAGCTGCGCATCGATCGGGCGGAACTCGAGCAGCAGGCGCACGCCCTCGGCCTCGATCGGGCTCACCGTGCAGTCGAGGTGAATGGCCTCGCCACCGCTGCGTGCAATCGTCAGGTCCTGCCCGGTGTAGCTCCAGTTCGTGTGCAGTGCGCGTTCGAGCGCGGCCGCCAGCCCAGTGGGGTCGCCCAGCAGGCGAGCGAGAGGCATGCCGACGAGCTTGCGCTGGCTGATCGCGAACAGGTTCTCCGCGCCAGGGTTGATGTAGCGGATGAGCAGATGCTCGTCGACCAGCACGACGGCGGACGACAGCAGGTCGAGGCCCGCGAAGGCGCCGGAGGCGGCGTGATGGAATCGATGCATTGTCGGGGGCATGAGCGCTTCCTTTTAGCATCCGATCCACACGCAAGATGCACGCCAGCCGGGGCGGTCAGCGCAGGTTGGAGATCTCCCGGCGTAGCGCCTCGATGTTGCGCTTGTGCAGTTCGACCTTGTCCTTGAAAGGCTGCAGCCGATCGAGCACTTTCTGGTAATTGCGTTCGTCGCCTTGCCGGATCGACTCCTGCTCGCTGAGTTGCTTCTGTGCCTCGGCGAGCGCGGTTTCTTCGGTGGCCAGCTCCTTGTCCAGCACCTGGCGGCGGCTGTCGTCGCGCGCGCGCTGGTCGTTGGGGCTGACCTTGGGGAAGGTGGAAGGTGAGGCGGGGGCGGCGTTCGAGGAGCGCGGCGGCGCGGGCATCGAGCTGATCGGCTGATCTTGCTGAATCGCCTTGCAGCCCCGCGCGATGCTGCGATCGTTGGTGTAGGTGGTGCGCCCCTCAACATCGACGCACTTGTAGATTTCGGCGTGCGTGAGTTGCGCCGCGCACATGGCGAGCAGGAACGTGAGGGGGAGGTGCAGTCTCATGACCTTGTCCGGAAGTCGCGGCCGCCCGGGGTGACCATGGAGCGAACAGGCTGCGGCTGGAATGATCACTGATTAAACCCGATAAAAAAGGGACGGGCAATGCCCGTCCCTTCCTGATGCCTGGGTAATCTGGAGATTACAGGCTGTAGTACATGTCGAACTCCACCGGGTGGGTGGTGATGCGCAGGCGATTGACGTCCTCGGACTTCAGCGCGATGTAGGCATCGATGAAGTCGTTGGAGAACACGCCGCCACGCGTCAGGAACTCGCGATCCTTGTCGAGGTACTCCAGCGCCTGGTCGAGGCTGGTGCACACGGTCGGGATCAGCGCGTCTTCTTCCGGCGGCAGGTCGTACAGGTTCTTGTCGGCCGGGTCGCCCGGGTGGATCTTGTTCTGTATGCCGTCCAGACCCGCCATCATCAGCGCCGAGAAGGCGAGGTAGGGGTTGGCCAGAGGATCCGGGAAGCGCGCCTCGATGCGGCGGCCCTTCGGGTTTGCGGTGTACGGAATGCGGATCGAGGCCGAACGGTTGCGGGCGGAGTAGGCCAGCTTGGTCGGGGCTTCGTAGTGCGGCACCAGGCGCTTGTACGAGTTCGTGCCCGGGTTGGTGATCGCGTTCAGCGCGCGGGCGTGCTTGATGATGCCGCCGATGTAGTAGAGCGCCATTTCCGACAGGCCGGCGTAGCCGTTGCCCGCGAACAGGTTCTGGCCGTTCTTCCAGATCGACTGGTGGACGTGCATACCCGAACCGTTGTCGCCGACGATGGGCTTGGGCATGAAGGTCGCCGTCTTGCCGTACTGGTGGGCGACGTTGTGCACGATGTACTTGAGCACCTGCGTCCAGTCTGCGCGCTGCGTCAGCGTGCTGAACTTGGTGCCGATCTCGCACTGGCCGGCGTTGGCCACTTCGTGGTGGTGGACTTCGACCGGCACGCCGCAGGCCTCGAGCGCGAGCACCATGGCGGCGCGCACGTCGTTCAGGCTGTCGACCGGCGGCACGGGGAAGTAGCCGCCCTTGACGCGCGGACGATGGCCGGTGTTGCCGCCTTCGAACTTGTCGGCGGTGGACCAGGCAGCCTCTTCAGAGATGATCTTGCTATACACGCCCGACATGTCGACCGACCATTCGACCGAGTCGAAGATGAAGAACTCGGGTTCGGGGCCGAAGAAGGCGGTGTCGCCGATGCCGGTGCTCTTCAGGTAGGCCTCGGCGCGCTTGGCGATCGAACGCGGGTCGCGGTCGTAGCCCTTGCCGTCGGACGGCTCGATGACGTCGCAGGTCAGGACCAGCGTGGTTTCGTCGAAGAAGGGATCGACGTAGGCGGTGCCGGCCTCCGGCAGCAGGATCATGTCGGAAGCCTGGATGCCCTTCCAGCCGGCCAGCGATGAACCGTCGAAGGGATGGCCGTGCTCGAAGTGCTCCTCCTCGAAGGCCGAGATCGGCAGGCCGACGTGGTGTTCCTTGCCGTGTGTGTCGGTAAAGCGCAGGTCCACGAAGCGCACTTCGTTTTCCTGGATCATCTTCATGACGTCTTGAGCGTTCATTTTCACTCCTGGTGAGATGAGGCGATGTCGATTGAAATTTGGGAATCGGCTAAGGGGTCAGATTCCGGCGCAGAAAATTAAGCAGTATTCGTGCCATGTCTTGTCGGTCAACGATTCATTGTGCCACAAGGCGGCCGTGGCCATGGCGTCACATTCGCGGCAGCTGAAATGCACCATGGAGGTGCGTTTTTTGGCGTGCGTGCTCGATCATGGTGCAATCTGGCGGAAAAACGACAATGAGCGATAGCCTGGGTGGTCGAGCACCCAGTCAGCAGTGCGCCGATTGAGTGCATCTGCCGCGTCGGGGGGAAAGCTCGACGGCAGCAGGACCTCCACATCCACACGATCGCCGAGGTAATGGATCTGCACGCGCCGGGGGGCCGGGCAGCCCGGGCCGAGCAAGTCGCGCACGGTTGCGATCACCTGTGCGCGTTCAGGTGGCGGACCCGGCGGCACCATCTGCAGGTCGGCGTCGTCTTCCGGGTCGATATGAACCAGGACGTCCTGCACTTCAGGGTGAGTGCTGCGGACGCGCGCATACACGGAGTCGGAGACGCGATGTCCCTCGGACACCGTCAGCCGGGGCTCCACCTGCACATGGGCGTCGCACAGTACCCGGTGGGCCATCCGTCGGGTTCGCATCTCGTGCAGATTGACGACGCCGGGTGTGTCGAGGATCGTCCTCCTGATCCTCGCGAGCTCGTCCTCGGGAAGTCCGGTGTCGATCAGCTCGCGCACGGCCTTGGCCGCGAAGTGATAGCCCATGTGCAGGATCAGGAAACCGACCACCGCTGCCGCGAGCGGTTCGAGAAAGGGGTAGCCGGCAAGGCTGCCGCCGATGCCCGCCGCCACGACGAGTGAGGAGGCCGCATCCGAGCGCGCATGCCAGGCGTTGGCCTCGAGCACGGGCGCCTTGAGGCGGCGGCTCGCGCGCAGGGTGAAGCGGAACAGCCCTTCTTTCGCGGCGAGGGTGAACAAGGCCATCGCCAGCGCTGCTGGATGAAGCTGTGGGAGCTGGTCGATGTGCTGCAGCCGGATGCCCGAACTCCACAGGAAGCCCAGGCCAACGCCGCCCAGCACCAGTCCGAGCAGGAAGGAGGTGACCGTTTCAACGCGCCCGTGACCGTAGGGGTGGCGCAGGTCTGCAGGATCAGCGCTGTGTCGCCCGGCGAACAGCACGAGGGCATCGGTGATCAGGTCGGAGAGGGTGTGCGCCGCATCGGCGACCAGGCTGAAGGCGCCCGCGAAGAGGCCGACGAGCACCTGTCCCACCGTCAGGATGGTGTTCGTCGTCAGGGCTACCAGGGCGGTGCGCTGTATTCCGCGCGCGCGCGACGTATCGTCGGCTGCCATCACTGCGGGGCGGGCAGGCTGGAGCTCGTCGGTGGCGGGGGGGGGCGTGGACATTGGGGCGGGCAAGGCGGAGGCTGCTGCGGAAACGCTACGCTATACTGCGAACATTCAGGATTTTAGCCGGATACACGCATGGGAACCCTCTCCGATCTGCTGACGCTCGCCCATCAGCGAGCCAGTACGCTCGATTTGCCCTATCAGGGCGCGCTGACGCCAGCCGAAGCCTGGCAGGTGTGGCAGCTCGCCCCCGGCGCCAAGCTGGTGGACGTGCGCACCCGTGCCGAGTGGGACTGGGTCGGTCGGGTGCCGGGCGCGGTCGAGATCGAATGGAACACCTATCCAGGCGGCCAGCCCAACCCGGGCTTCGTCACCCAGCTCAAGCATCAGGTCGACCCCGAGGCGCTGGTGCTGTTCCTGTGCCGTTCCGGCGGGCGCTCCGATGGGGCAGCGCGCGCGGCGTGCGCCGCGGGCTACAGCAACTGCTATAACGTCCTCGAAGGTTTCGAGGGCGACAGGGATGCCAACGGCCAGCGCAACCGCATCGGCGGCTGGCGCCATGCCGGGCTGCCGTGGCAGCAGGGCTGAGCCGAAATCGCCGGATCTAATCCTGCTCTCCAGACCTGCTCCGAGACCTTCTCTCCAACGGAATCTGAATTCGCATCATGCAAGTAGCCACCATCAGCTTCGACCGCTTCAACGCCCTTGCCGACAACGACGCGCAGGAACGCATCCGCGCCGCGCGTGCCCGTCTCGGCGACAAGGCGGTCCTGCTGTGTCACCACTACCAGCGCGCGGACGTCTATCAGCACGCGGACCTCACCGGCGATTCGCTCAAGCTCGCGCGCCTCGCCTCCCAGACCGATGCGCAGTACATCGTGTTCTGCGGCGTGCATTTCATGGCCGAAGTCGCCGACATCTTGTCCAACCCCAGCCAGATCGCGATCCTGCCCGATCTCGCTGCCGGCTGCTCGATGGCCGACATGGCCAGCCTCGCCAAGGTCGAGCGTTGCTGGCGCGAACTGGCCGAGGTGCTGGACACCCCCGACACGCTGATCACGCCGGTCACCTACATCAATTCCGCAGCCGACCTGAAGGCCTTCTGTGGCGAGCACGGCGGCATCGTGTGCACGTCGACCAATGCACCGACCATCCTCGACTGGGCATTCTCGCGGCGCGAGAAAGTGCTGTTCTTCCCCGACCAGCACCTCGGGCGCTGGACCGGCTACAAGAAGGGCATCCCGCTCGACCAGATGGTGGTGTGGGATCCGGATCTCGAATACGGCGGCCTCACGCCGGAGCAGATCCGCAACGCGAAGATCCTGCTGTGGAAGGGGCATTGTTCGGTGCATCAGATGTTCCAGCCTGGGCACATCGAGCGCTGGCGCAAGCAGCACCCCGAAGGTCTGGTGATCTCGCACCCCGAGAGCAGCCTGGACGTGTGCATCCAGTCCGACTATGTCGGGTCGACCGAATACATCATCAAGACCATCGAGGCCGGCGCGCCCGGCTCGCGCTGGCTGGTCGGTACCGAGCTCAATCTGGTCAATCGCCTCGCCGAAGAGATGAAGCCGCAGGGCAAGATCGTGCAGTTCATGGCGCCGACGGTGTGCATGTGCTCGACGATGCAGCGCATCGACCCGCAGCACCTCGCGTGGACGCTGGAGAACCTCGCCGAGGGCAACGTGGTGAACCAGATCAAGGTGCCGGCGCATGAGGCCGAACTCGCGCGCGTGGCGCTGGACCGGATGCTCGCGGTTTCCTGACGGACAATCGATGCGACGGGCGGAGGGAGGCCATGAGTTCGTTGCGCATCTGCTCCTACAACATCCATAAGGGCTTCTCGCAGTTCAACCGCCGCATGGTGGTGCATGAACTGCGCGAGCGCCTGCGCAGCCTGGATGTCGATCTCGTTTTCCTGCAGGAAGTGCAGGGCCTGCACCTGCAGCACCCGGCCCGTCACGCCGACTGGCCGGAGCAGCCGCAGCATGAGTTTCTCGCCGAGGACGCCTGGCGGCAGACGGCCTACGGCCGCAACGCCGTGTACGACCACGGCCACCATGGCAATGCCATCCTGAGCCGGCACGACATTCTGTCCACCGCGAACGAGGACGTCTCCGCCCACCGCTTCGAGAGCCGTGGCCTGCTGCATTGCGAAGTGTCGCTGCCGGAGTTCGCCGTGCCGGTGCATTGCGTCTGCGTGCACCTCGGTCTCACGGGCGGCGGCCGCCGGCGCCAGATGGAGGCGCTCGCCGATCGCATGGAACGGTTGGCGCCTGGTAATACGCCGCTGATCATCGCAGGCGACTTCAACGACTGGCGCAACCAGGCTGACGATCTGCTCGGCCGCCGCCTCGCGCTGACCGAGGCCTTCGGCGCCGGTCGCGGCCGGCCCGCGCGCAGTTTCCCGAGTGCGCTGCCGGTGTTCCGGCTCGACCGTATCTACGTGCGGGGCTTTCGCGTCCGCCAGGCGAAGGTGCATTTCGGCCAGCCCTGGGCGCAGATATCGGACCACGCCGCGCTCACCGCGGACCTGGAGCCGGCGATTTGACGGCTGTGATTCCCGGCAATGCGGTGGTCTTGCTGGAGAACGGGCAGCAGTACTTTCCTGCGCTCGAGGCATCGATCGATGCTGCCGAGCGAGAGATCTTCCTTCAGAGCTACATCTTCAGCGGTGACGCAGTCGGGCGGGGCATCGCGACCGCGTTGCGGCGTGCCGCACGACGGGGCGTCGCGGTGCGCGTCATGGTCGACGGCTTCGGCGGGCGAGACTTCGTCCGCGATGTCATGCCCGGTCTGGCCGACGCCGGCGTCGAGGTGCTGATCTACCGGCGCGAAGTCCGCGCGCTATCGCTGCGCCGCCATCGCCTGCGGCGGCTGCATCGCAAGGTAGTGGTGATCGACGGGCGCGAGGCCTACGTCGGCGGCATTAACATCACCGATGATTTCGAGCCGGATGGGTCGTCTTTCCCTCGCTACGACTACGCGGTGCGGGTCGAGGGGCCGGTGCTGGAGGCGGTGGTCGACTCGGCGCAGCGACTGTGGCGGCTGGTCGCCTGGGCGAGCTTCCGGCGGCGCGTGCATCAGCCGCTGCTCGCGCCGCCGCGGGTGGAGGTGGCGGGCAGCATCAGCGCTGCCTTCGTCGTGCGCGACAATCTGCGCTACCGCAGGGCGATCGAGGACGCCTACCTCGCCGCGATCGAGGCTGCTCGGAGCGAAATCGTGATCGCCAACGCCTACTTTTTTCCTGGCCGGCGCTTCCGCCATGCCCTCATCGAGGCCGCCGAACGCGGGGTCGCGGTGACCCTGCTGCTGCAGGGCGTGGGCGGCGACCATCCGCTGCAGGTCTATGCCACGCGCGCGCTGTATCCCTTCTTGCTGCAGCGCGGCGTGCGCCTGTTCGAGTATCACCGCAGCCATCTGCATGCGAAGGTGGCGGTGGTCGACGGGCGCTGGGCGACCGTCGGCTCGAGCAACATCGATGCCTTCAGTCTGCTGCTGGCGCGCGAGGCGAACGTGGTGGTCGAGGACCAGGGTTTCGCTGCGCAATTACGCACCAGTCTGGATGCGGCAATGCGCGACGGCGCCGAGGAGCAGTTGCCGGAGGACTGGCGAAGGCTGCCGCTGCTGCGGCGGATGGCGAACTGGCTGGCCTATCAGGTGGTACGCATTGCGATCGGCATTGCCGGGTTCGGGGGCAAGCACTGAATTTCCGCGATCGTGCAGCGCTTGTCGTGCGGGCGGGGTGTCTGCTCCGGCGGGCTGCGGAACTCGCCCTCGCTGCGCTCGGTGCTCGGACAGTCCTCGCCCGCCTCCACAGACACCCCGCCCACACGACGTCCTTGCGGTGCGGCTGAAGCGTCCGAGGTTCTTAGAGGCGTAGTGATGGCGATCTGCTAGTCGTTGCGGGGTGGGTGTTTCTGGAAGGGCGAGGACTGTCCGAGCGCAGCGAGTTCCGCAGCCCTGGAAGAAATTCCCACCCCGCAACGACGGGGTGCCGGGCGATGCAGGTTTCCGAGGATACTAAACGAGCCGTCGATGTTCGATCTTGGTGCAGCGATCCATCACCACGGCGAGTCCGGCAGTCTCGGCGCGCTTCACTGCCTCGGGCGCAATCACGCCAAGTTGCAGCCACAGGCTTCTCGCACCGACGGCGATGGCGTCGTCGACGATGGGCATCACCTCCTCAGGCTTGCGAAACACGTCCACCATGTCGATCTGCACCGGCACCTCGCGCAGGCTCGGGTAGCACTTCTCGCCCAGGATTTCCGTGCAAGCCGGATTCACCGGGATGATGGTGTAGCCCGCCCTGCGCAGATACTGCGCGACCTCGTTGCTCGGGCGCTCCGGGTTGGCTGACAGGCCGACCACGGCGATCGTACGGGTGTTCTCAAGAAGGCTGCGCAGGCCAGCATCGTCTTCGATCATGGGGACTCCTCAGGTGAATTCGGGGGCGACAGCGTGGCGCCGGCGCGGCACAGCGGCAAGATCCCAGCGGGCCAGCGCCCAGCGCCAGATGTCGGGCAGCGCTGCGTGGTCCAGTTCGGCCGGCGGCTTCTGGCCGAGAAAATCCAGTGCCGCAAGCAGTGCCGCAGCGGGCGGATGATCGTCGATCGCACGTGCCAGCGTCTGCTTCGACAACTTCTCGCCAGCCGCATTGGTCGCGACCGGCAAGTGGGCGTAGGCGAGACGCGGCAGGCCGAGCAAGGCCTGCAGATGGAGTTGACGGGCGGTGGAGTCCAGCAGGTCGGCGCCGCGTACCACGTGGGTCACGCCGGCCTCGGCGTCATCGACGACGACGGCGAGCTGATAGGCGAAAAGGCCATCTGCGCGCAACACGACATAGTCACCGACGTCGATCGCCATGTCCTCCCGCTGGGCGCCCTGGATGGCGTCTTTGAAATGGATGACGCCTTCGGCGCGCACCCGCCAGGCGCGCGCGCTGCGCCCCGGCGGCAGGCCGTTGCGGCAGGTACCGGGATAACGGCGCGAGCCGTCGCGGGTCAGTGCCGAATCGGCCATCTCGCGCCGCGTGCACGCGCACGGAAAGGCATGGCCTGAGCCCTTCAGGCGCTCGAGTGCCGCCGAGTAGGCTTCAATGCGCCGGCTCTGCCACACGATGTCGCCGTCCCACTCGAAGCCGAAGCGTGCCAGCGTGGCGATGATCGCATCGGCGGCGCCGGGCACGGTGCGCGGCGTGTCTACATCCTCAATGCGCAGCAGCCAGCGCCCGCCATGGAAGCGCGCCTCCAGGTAGCTGCCCAGTGCGGCGACGAGCGATCCGAAATGCAGCGGCCCGCTGGGCGAAGGCGCGAAACGGCCGACGTAAGGTGTCGCGGTCAGAGGCGCGTCGGAACTCATGCGCGCGATGGTAGCACCGCAGCGCGGCACGACCGAAGCGGGCGGCTTGGGCGTGGCCTCAGGCCGCGGCGGCCGGACCCAGTTCGGCGAAGCGTGCCGGACGCAGGCCCGCGGCCGCCAGATCGGACCCGAACTCGTCGGATGCGAGGTAGTTGAGCTCTGCCTCGCGCGGCGTGGTCAGCGCGTCGCAGGCGCGCAGGGCCGCATCCACGCGCCCGGGGTGAACGTGAAGAAGCGGCCGCGGACCGGTGCCGATCAGGAAGCGGCGCATCTTGTCGCCGAAGGGGCGAGCGGTGGAAAAGTCGTGCAGGCCGCTGAAGCCGTCGTTGGCGGGCAGTGCTGCGGCGCGCAGCTGGCGGCGCAGCGCGAGGCCCAGCGCGCCGATGAACAGCGCCTTGGCCGCGGCTTCCCCGCGCCGCAGGCAGCGGGCCGGCGTCTCCACGCAGTCGCGGACCCACACACGTCCTTTCGGATAGCGGCGCAGCAGTTCGGCAACCAGCGCCTCGCGCACGCCGGGCAGCAGGTGCACATGCTGGTGCCCATCGACGTAGTCGGGCGGCGCGCCCCAGGCATCCTCGAAGGCATCGAGCTGGGCGCGCAGTTCATCGGCGACGAACCGGTGGTCCGGCCCATGCCCGCGGGGATGGCCTTTCGCGCCGAATACGGTGAAGCCGGGGCAATGCGGGAGCGTTTCGAGCG